>NZ_JACOQD010000002.1 GCF_014297365.1 Winogradskyella echinorum
GAAACTTTCTTCTGTACAGCCTATTGCCTCTCCATCCGCATTATACGGAATTACTGAAACATAAATCACTGTGTTCTCGGGTAAGTCAATTGCTAAATCATAAGTCAATACATTACCAACATCTAAATCATTTACAATATCAGTTCCGCCAGAGGTTGTGCCAACCGTTAATAGGTAACCTGTTGCCTCTGTAACTGATGACCAAGTTAGATCTGTATCAATTGCAATATTCATTGAACCCGAAGTCGGCGAACTTAAACTCGTGCAATTTGGAGGAGACAGTATATTTTCGGTTGTAAAACTCTCTTCTGTACAGCCTGTAGCATTACCATCTGCATTGTATGGAATTATAGATACATAAATTGCAGTGTTTTCTGGTAAATCTGCTGGTAAATCATAAGTTAATACATTACCGACATCTAAATCATTTACAATATCAGTTCCTCCAGAAGTTGTGCCAACCGTTAACAGGTAACCTGTTGCTTCTGAAACCAGATTCCACGTTAAATTTGTTCCTATTAATACATCAACCGAACCGTTTAAAGGGGTATCTAAAGAGGTACATGGAGGTGGAATTGTAATGGTTAATTCGAAATCTTCTTGAGATTCACAACCATCATTAACACTATCATATATATAAAGTGTAATAGGATACGAAGCAAAGTCTGCATAGTTAATAACATCTCCTGCATTGTACATTGTTCCGGTTCCATTTGGTTCAGTATAGTACGCCTCATTTCCAGAAAGATTTGTTCCTGTAATAACAGGAAACGTAAAACTTACAGACGTATTTTGATCTGCTAAATCATCAACTGTTGAGCCTACAAAACCGCCATCTTGTATATACCAATTATCACTTGAAATCATGTTTGTTCTTGCTGCTTCTCCAGCACAATATTGACTAAAACCTCCATGAAACCAAACATCTGGCTGTAAATTTTGAGCATTCCAACCAATTAGTAAACTATCATAATTTGCAATGGATAATGTAGCTAAATTAAACATACCATTAGCGTAAAGAACGTTCTCAACATTCCAATTCCCTAAATCTTGATCAAATTCAACAGCACTGTAAAACATATCAGTCATATGGGTTGCATTACTGGTGTTCCATGCTCCAATATCCTGATTAAAGACTATAGCACCACCAAACATATTAGAGAAATTAATTGCTTGACTTGTATTCCAATTTCCAATATCTTGATTAAAGACTAACGCTCTATCGAACATACTACCAAAATTAGTGACACTGGAAGTATCCCAATTGTTTAAAGGTTGGTTAAAGTCACTTGCTTCTGAAAACATGGCTCCCATATCAGTAACCATAGCAGTATTCCAGCTATTAATATTCTGATTAAAACTCCAAGCTTGCTGAAACAAATTATGCATATCCATTACATTACTAGTGTCCCAAATTCCTATATCTTTATTAAATGTGTTAGCACCTGAAAACATTAAGCTCATATCAGTAATTGTGCTTGTATCCCAGTTCCAATTACCTGTGCCACCACCCAAATCCTTAGCTTGATAAAACATGAATGATGTATCAGTAACATTAGATAAGTTTGGAACATCTGTAGCATTAACCACTAAAAATCGACATCCAGAAAAAGCGTAGCTCATAGTTTCCCATGCGTTACAACCCCATTGATCAATAGATTTAATATTATATTGATTGTTTAAACTTGCCCCATGAAAGTAGATACGTGGAAAAAGTCCCGTAATTGTAATTTGATATGTACCAGCAGCTAGATAAGTATGACTTGCATCTCCAGTTGCACCAACTGTGGTATTTCCATCTCCCCAATCTATATTGTAATTATAGCCTGGTCCTGTAGTTGGTATGGTAATGGATTCGTTGGCAGTTGAGGTTTCCCATGTGGTGATGAAGGCGCCAACGGAGGGTTGTGGCAGTGATTCATTAACATACAAACTTGTACGAGGACCTGAAAGTCCATTTCCAGCAATTAAAAGGTCTTGATCACCATCTCCTTCTACATCCGCAAAAGCTACAACACCATTGGCAGCCCTTTCAAATGGCATTCCTATAACTTCTGTAAAGTTACCATAGCAATCATTTGAATATAATATTGAATCTGTTCCATCTGTAATTATTAAATCAATATTACCATCGCCATCAACATCAGCAAATTCAACATCACCTGCACTTGCGGCTTGTAATGGCTGATTAGCTGTTAATGCAAATAAGCCTGTACCATCATTTTCATATAAGTATGAAATACTGCCACTACCGTTAAAACCAGTAATTAAAATGTCTTGGTCACCGTCATTATTTATATCTGAAAAACCAATAGCTGCGTTTAAAACCCCTTCAAAGGGAGTTCCAATCATTTGTGTATAATTACCTGACCCATCATTTGTATATAAATAGGACTGCTCTATAGTGCCATCGTTCCCAGATATTAAAACATCCAAATCATTATCACCATCAATGTCTGCAAAGGCAACATCGCTATATCCACCTAATGGTATAAATGGTTGCACAGATAAAGTAAACAAACCTGAACCATCATTTATATATAGATTATTGACCTCATTACCAAAATCATTTCCACCAGTAATTAAAATATCTAAATCATTATCACCATCTACATCAGCAATTCCGCTCCTCCCAAATTGAACATTTTCAAATGGGCTTCCAACTGCCAAAGTGAAATTTCCTGATCCATCGTTAATATATAACTCTGTTGAGGAAAAATTTGAAGCTAGCTTTCCTGTTATTAAAATATCTTGATCATTATCCTCATCAATATCTGCAAAAGATATTGAGCTCATTGATACTGGTATAAATGGAGTACCAATTACTTCTGCAAAATTTCCTAATCCATCATTACTATATAGTTTAGCAATAATAGTACCTCCTTGTTGGCCTACAATAAATAGATCCTGATCTCCATCATTATCAATATCGGCAAAGTCAGCATCGCCTAATGTAATACCTTCAAAAGGTACAGTAGTATCTTCTATAAAATTTATTTGAGCATTTAGCGTTAAAGAAAATAATAAATATAAAGTGAGAATTGAGAGAACGGAATACGGTTTCAAAATAGAGAGGTGTTAATTAATAGCATTACAAACTATTAATAATCATACATATACGCAACATCTCTATTGAAAAACAAAGGTCATTATGACTGTTTTTCGGTAAACTGTATATAACGAAGTTCTATCACATTGAGCATCTGTATATATTGCGTAAAAAAAGTGCCTACCAGAATCAATGACAATTCTTAAATAGACACTTTTTCTTATATACCTTAGAATTAATAGCATTCAAAATTGAACAATTACTTTCAATCTTACAATACTCAATTTGAGTATTTTATAGCCAATGAGGATTTAATTTTAAAATTCCTACGAGTTCTCCTGTGGATGATATTTCTAATTTTTTTAAAATATTGCGTCTATGAGTATCCACTGTGTGCGGACTAATGTTTAGTTTTTCTGAAATTTCTTTACTTGACTTGTCTAAAATTAATAGACGTATGATATCACGCTCTCTATTGGTAACACCATCGTGCAGTAATTTTTGTGAAAAGCTATCAAAATAAATGGTCTCATACTCTTGCTTATCATTTAATAACTTAGCTGAAGCTGTAATATCTAATTTTACATCTGGATGTAAAACAGTATAATGTGCTAAACCAATTATTGGTTTGTTTTCAGAATCAAAAATTAATGGAGTAGTGTTTTGTACTATGTTTACGAAAACATTTTGTGCATTTTTAAATCTAAAGTTCCAAGTGTAACTCGCATCTTGTCGTTTTTCTACAGGAATTTCATTTAAAGTAAATTCCATTAATTTGTTTAAGGCTTTTAACCATGCATCTACATCGTCTGGATGAATTCTATTCCAGAAATATCGCATTCCATTCTCTTTTAATTCGTTAGGATTTAATCCCAAGGATGCTTTGTAATTTTTACTGATGAATTCAAAGCTTAAATCTTGAGTATTTGTGATACAAAAAAAGGTTGAACTATATGGTAAAAACGTATCCATCTCAATAATTTTTTCGATGTGTTTTTGTAAAAATGGTTTATCGTAAGACTGAAAAATAAATCTATATATTTCTTTAATTTTTAAATAATTCATAACCTAAAAATAGTGTAAAATTAATTAGGAAACCCTAGCATTTCTCCCATGCCAACTGTAAACAACCAGCACCCATATAAAGCATGCTCTATGGACACCAGTAATGTTGATTTTGTTTTCTTAAATGTTATTGCAAATAATAAACCTCCTACAAAAGTGAAAATCGAAACTAAAATGTTTCTAAAAAATATATGCGCTAAGGAAAACATAGCTGCGTTTACAAATACAAATAAAGTGTTACTTCTAAATAAGGATTGGTAACGCTGAAAGAAAAATGTTCTGTAAATTAACTCTTGTGGATATACTGAAAAAACAGAATATATAAATAAAATTGCTAGCCAAAATAATGGCTTTGATTTTATAACAACAAATAAATTCTTATGGTCAACTAAATATACATACAGAGTAGTAATAACAATTATTACAAGTAGTTTTATTGTGGTTCTTTGCCAAAATTGTTTCCAATTAATATGTTTTCTTAGTTTAAACTTATTGTTTTCAACTTTAAGAAGCACATAAATCGCATAGATAAAGCCAAGGAGACCAATCGTTAGTTTTAGCCAAAGCTGATACTGCAACACAAAACTTATCGGTATTACAATAAACACTATAAAAAATTCAATAAGTCTGTATTGTACGCTATGCATATTATATTTTTATTGCAGTTGTGTGTTTTACTTCATTCATCATAAACATACTATAGGTACTACCAATATGATCAATTTTAGTGAGCTTTTTCACCATAAATTCTCTAAACTCTTCCATGTCTTTTACCAAAACTTTGATAAGATAATCATAATCTCCACTTATATGATAACATTCTAGTACTTCATTGAGCTTTGCAACTTCTCTTTCAAATTTTACGACATAATCTTGTGTGTGCTGAATTAACTTAATATTACAAAAGACCACAAAATCCTTATCTACACTTTTTTTATCAACAAGAGCTACATATCTATTAATTACTCCGTTATTTTCAAGTTTTTTTATACGTTCGTAGACCGCAGTAACCGATAATCCTAGTGCATATGATAAGGCCTTATTGGTTTGCTTACTATCCGCCTGCAACAATTCTAGTAATTTCTTGTCAATTTCGTCGTAAACCATAATTATATTTTTTCTGTTTAAATGACTTGAGAATAAAATATTTAGATTATAAATCTATAATAATACGTAAAATTAGTTTAATTTTCTAAAAATAGTAATAACTATTGATTATTAATCTAATATTTATGAAATTTGAAAAGTTAATCAAATAAAATTATTATGGCTTTTAAACCTGCAAACAATATACAAGATTTACAATATTTCGGAGAATTCGGAGGTGTAAATCCTTCAATTTCAGACTCATCTACCTATACTTTCTTATCAGCAAAAACTATGTTCGATACTTTTGAAGGAAATGCAGATGGATGTTATTTATACTCGCGTCATTCATCTCCATCAAATTTATATTTAGGTGAAGCATTGGCTGCTATGGAAGGTACAGAAACAGCAACCGTTACAGCTTCTGGTATGGGTGCTATTACAGCTGTGTTACTTCAATTATGTGGTGCTAGCGAGCATGTAGTAAGTAGTAGAACTATATACGGAGGTACATATGCATTTCTTAAAAATTTTACACCTCGAATGGGTATTGAAACGAGCTTTGTAGATATCACTAAACTAGATGCGGTTGAAGCGGCAATTACTCCAAAGACTAAAGTATTATTTTGTGAGTCTGTAAGCAATCCTCTTCTCGAAGTTGCAGATATTAGAGGTTTAGCAGCTTTGGCAAAAAAGCACAACTTAAAATTGGTTGTTGATAATACGTTTTCACCATTATCTATTTCACCAATAAAGTTGGGCGCTGATATTGTTGTACACAGTTTAACAAAGTTTATAAACGGCTCATCCGATACGGTTGGTGGTGTAATTTGCGGAAATCAAGAATTAATAGATGATCTAAGAAACGTAAATGATGGAGCTGCCATGTTACTAGGTTCTACAATGGATAGTTTACGATCTGCTTCAGTTTTAAAGAACCTTAGAACGTTACATATTAGAATGCAACAACATAGCTATAATGCCGCTTATTTAGCAGACAAATTTGAGAAAGATGGTTTAAAAACGGTGTATCCTGGTTTAAGATCTCACCCTTCGCATAAATTGTTTAAATCCATGATGAACGATAAATATGGTTATGGTGGCATGTTAACTATTGATGTAGGTTCTTTAGATAAAGCCAATTCATTGATGGAATTGATGCAAGAACGTAACCTTGGTTATTTGGCTGTAAGTTTAGGATTTTATAAAACACTATTTAGCGCTCCAGGTAGCTCTACTTCTTCTGAAATTCCGGAAGACGAACAAGTAGAAATGGGTCTAAGTGATGGTTTAATTCGTTTTTCGATTGGTTTAGATGCTGATATTGAACGTACCTACCAAATGATGAATGCTTGTATGGTTGAGTTGGGTATTCTTGAAGCGACAATGGCCTAAGAAAAACCTTTAATTTGTCATTCTAAAGTTACACAAGAATTTAGTTGTGCAATTAAGGTAGATTCTGAAATAAATTCAGAATGGCAAAAAATGATATTTGTAATTTCCTTTATTCCTTATTTTTTCTATTCATGCTTTAAAATAACAAGTATATTAAAGGATTAGAATAACTGATTAGATATTTAGAATATAAGTACAATTGTAATTATCACCGTGAATTTACATTTTAAGCGATTAGTTTATTTTCAATTTGAGTTTTAAAGAGATTTATCTGCCTGGTATTTCTAATGACTTCTCGTTGTAAACTTCTTTTTAAGTTTTGAATATCTAGCAAACGCTTTGAATCTTTTTCTGTATTAGAATTCAGTTCTAAAATGAATAAATAATTTAACGTTTTTAGATTTCTTCTTAATTGGTTAGACTGTTTTTTAAGCTCTGTTTGTAAAGTTGAAGTTTCCAAAATGTAAAATGATTTAGGGTTGCAACAATCGAAATGTTTATTATATGTATGACACACAGCTATTTATGGTGGTCACTAATTTTCGATGAATGACATTTTTTTTTAACAAATAAAAAATGATATACCCTTAATTTGCTATAAAAACAAGATTATTGTAACATTACATAACTAAACTTAGCACAAATGCAAGACGACGACTTATCTAAAATTAACATAGAAGACCAAAAAATTATTGACAACAAAGAACTTAATATATGGGAAGCACTTGTACCTGTTGTTATTCTAATGGGACTTTTAGCATATAATATTTTTGGAGCAGAAGGTGAAATGTTCGGTGGTTATTCTAACCAATACATTTTATTAATTGGTGGTTTTGTAGCTTTTGTTGGAGGTTTATTAAATAAAGTTACTCCTATTGTAATGTTGAAAGAGGTATGGGAAAACCTTAAAAGTGTTTTTGTACCTATAATGATATTGTTTTTAGTTGGTGCTTTGGCAGGTACATGGCTTATAAGTGGTGTTATACCAGCAATGGTGTATTATGGATTACAAGTTTTAAGTCCCGAGATATTTTTACCTGCTTCTGTTATCATTGCAGCTGTAATTTCGATAGCAACTGGAAGTTCATGGACAACTTCAGCAACTGTTGGTATAGCCTTAGTGGGTATTGGCACAGCCTTAGGGATTAATCCAGGTATGATTGCTGGAGCAGTAATTTCGGGTGCTTATTTTGGGGATAAAATGTCTCCACTTAGTGATACAACTAACTTAGCACCTGCTATGGCAGGTACCGATTTATTTACACACATAAAATACATGGCATATACTACGGTGCCAACTATTGTAATAACATTAATTGTCTTTGGAATTATTAGTGCTTCAATTGAACCGACTGGTAATGCAGATATTAGCAATCTACTTGGATCAATAGATAAAGCATTTAACATTACACCTTGGTTATTTCTTGTTCCAGCTGCAGTAATTGCTTTAATTTTATTAAAAACAAAACCTTTAGTAGCCTTAGTTTCTGGTGTTGTTTTGGCTGCTATTTTTGCTGTTATTTTTCAGCCAGAAGTATTGAAAAATCTTTCTGACTCAAATTTTTCAGCCATCTCAAATTCAATTCTTACAGATACGGCAATTGCTACAGATAATGAAAAATTAAACGATTTGTTTGCATCTGGTGGAATGGAAGGAATGTTATGGACAATCTTTCTTATAGTTTGCGCTATGATATTTGGTGGAATTATGGATGGCATTGGTGCCTTGGCAAGAATAACAAAAGCTTTACTTTCTATAGCTACTACTGTTTTTGGTTTGTTTGCAAGTACTGTCATTAGCTGTTTGGGATTAAATGCTATAGCTTCAGATCAATATTTGGCTATTGTTATACCTGGTAAAATGTTTAAAAAAGCTTATGAAGATAAAGGCTTAGCACCCGAAAATTTAAGTAGAACATTAGAAGATTCTGGTACTGTAACTTCTGTTTTAATTCCTTGGAACACTTGTGGTGCATACCAAAGTGGTGTATTAGGCGTTGGTGTTGGTGAATATTTTATATATGCTATTTTTAACTGGTTAAGCCCTTTTACAACACTAATATTTGCCGCGTTTAGAATAAAAATTAGACAGCTATCTGGTAAATTAGCATAATCTACCGTTTAATAAATTTTTAAAATAATTCTTCATTGTCAATCCTATATTGATATGTATCTTTGCAGCCAAATTCAAAAATTTAACATTAAAATAGATTAAAAAATGGCAGTATTAGTAGGAAAAAAAGCACCTCAATTTAATGCACAAGCAGTTGTAAATGGACGTGAATTTGTAACTGATTTTTCTTTAGATCAATTCATAGGACAAAAACACGTTGTTTTATTCTTTTACCCAAAAGATTTTACATTTGTTTGTCCGACAGAATTACATGCTTTTCAAGAAAAGTTAGAAGAATTTAAATCTAGAAATACTGAAATTATTGCTGTTTCTACAGATACAGAGCAATCTCATTTCGGATGGTTGCAATTAGAGAAAAACCAAGGTGGTATTAAAGGTATTACATACCCATTAGTTGCAGATACTAATAAAACAATTTCAAAGAATTATGATGTTTTAGCTGGTGATTACTTTTATGATGAGAATGATATGCTACAAGCTGAAGGAGAATTAGTAGCTTATAGAGGTCTATTCTTAATTGATAAGGAAGGTATTGTACGTCATCAAATTGTTAATGATTTACCATTAGGTAGAAACGTTGATGAGGCGTTACGTATGGTTGATGCTTTACAATTTGTAGAGGAAAATGGTGAAGTTTGTCCAGCAAACTGGAATAAAGGAAAATCTGGAATGCAAGCAACTCACGAAGGTGTTGCTGAGTTTTTAGAAAAGCATGTCAATTAAATAAAAGACATTACTTAAATAAAAAACCACTTCTTTTATGAGGTGGTTTTTTTTATATATGTTGTGTGCTAACAGCTAATCAATTTATTTCTTTTTGTTTCGCCTGTTATAGTTTTTATCTCCTCTAGTTTTTGGCTTTTTATACTTTTTAGCGATTTCTCTTTGGTAAGATCCACCAAGGTTTTCTTTTTTATTTTTTTCTTTTTTCTCATGAAATGCTGGTCCAGGTGCGTCTTCATCTCGACGTTTTATTGGATTGTAACGTTCCTTTATTTGTGGACGCTCTTCTTCAATTAATTCAGTAGAAATTTCAACTTCTTCAGGTATTTCTAGAGTTTCTATAGGTATTTGCATTAATTCTTCAATGCGTATTCGAGCATCTTGTTCTGCTTCAGTAGAAAATAGTATGGTATGTCCTTCTTTTTCAGCACGACCAGTTCTACCAATTCTGTGCATATAATTTTCAGGATAATCAGTGGTGTCAAAATTAATAACATGAGTAATATCATCTATGTCTAGACCACGAGCCATAACATCTGTAGCCACTAATAGCCGATGTTCACCTTCTCTAAATTGTTCTATACTACGTAATCGATAATTTTGCGTTTTATTTGAATGGATAACACAGGCTTCATTAGGAAATAGCTCTTCTAACTGATCAAATAATCGATCAGCCATACGTTTGTAGGCCACAAATATTAAAACTTTTGAAAACTCGTCTGTATTTTTAAGTAAGTATTCTAATAAATTAACTTTGGTGTAAAAATTAGGAACATTGTAACGCTGTTGCTTTATGTTTTCTAACGGAGTACCAGAAACTGCAATTGATATTTTAGTAGGATTGATAAAAAAATCAGTAATTAATTCATCTACATCTTTGGTCATGGTGGCAGAAAACATAATATTCTGTCGACGCGGAGGAAGGATGTCAAAAATATTCATTAATTGATGTCTAAATCCAAGATCTAGCATTACATCTACCTCGTCAATCACTAGTTTCTGAATCGATTTTAACTGTAAAACTCTACTAACAGCTAAGTCATATAATCTTCCGGGTGTAGCAACAATAATATCTTGTCCTTGAGCCACAGCTTGCTTTTGAGTGTTTATATTAGTGCCACCATAAACTCCCAATACACGATTATTAATGTATTTAGAAAATTTTTCGATTTCACTAACCACTTGTACCACCAACTCTCGAGTAGGTACCAAAACTAAGACTCTAGGATTATCTTGTCTAGAGTATTTAAGGTTTCTTAATATAGGCAGCATGTAGGCTAGCGTTTTACCTGTACCAGTTTGCGCTATACCTACAACATCTTTTCCAGAGGCTACTACATTAAAAGATTGCGCTTGGATTGGAGTAGGAGTTTCAAAGCCTAAATCGTCTAAAGCGTTATATAATGGTGTGTTTAAGTTTAAGTCGTTAAAAGTCACTTAGTATAATTTAGTTGCAAAGCTACTACTTATTATCTACTTATTATTTAAATGTTGTTTGTCTATTTCAATACTATAACTAGATTTAAAAATGGAGTTAGCTTCTAGGCTAATAATTCCTTCCTTTTCTTCAATTTTCTGATTTGTGTTTTCGTTGTCTGCAATACCTAGCCAAGGTTCAATACAAACATAAGGTGCATTTGGTTTTGCCCAAATGCCTAAATAGGAAAAGTCTTTGTATGTCATATTTAATACCCTTCCTTTATCTTTATGCTTTAAAGTAACTTTTCTAGATTTTAAATCTTTAAAAATAAGCGCATCATTATTAAATATGTTTTCGTTAAGCTTAATTTTATTGCCATCCTCAATTATTGGTTTTGTTTTATCCGTTAGTAGACCATTTTCCATATTAAGTAAATAAGTTTCACTATCTTCTAATTTTTCAAATTCTAAAAAATAATCACTGTAGTCTTCATCTTTATATAGTGGGCAAGTAAAAGCAGGATGTCCACCAAGTGAAAAAAATAACGGTTTAGAATCTGTGTTTTCAATTTTATGATGTATCGTTAGAATATTATCGTTTAACTGATAAGAAATTTCATATTTGAATAGAAAAGGATATATTTTGTATAACCTGTCATTAGATGTTAGCTTAAATGTAATCTCAGAATCGGAATGACTTTTTAAAACAATTTCATCATTATGTCTTACAAAACCATGTTTTGTCATTTTATAGGATTGGTTGTTATAGATGTAACTATCATCTTTCATAGCTCCAATAATCGGAAATAAATTTGGTGCATAACTTCCCCAAATATTTGGGTCTCCATGCCACATAAATTCATTATTGTTTTTAATTGCGGAAATAGCACAAAGCTCTGCACCAACGGTATTTATATTAATTTTAAGGTAGTCATTGAGTAAAGTGTACATGAATCTATGTTTTTTTTTAGAAATATACGAATTTGATGATATTCAAAACTATTCTCATTATTTTTACAAGGATTAAATTTTACTATTGAGAACAACAACTTTTTATAATCTCAAAGACACCGAGAATTTTAAGCAGCAACTGTTACAATGGAGTCAACAATTTAAAGATGTTGTATGGCTCGATTCTAACTGCCATAAGGATATTTATAGTAGTTATGATGCCGTGTTGGCTGTTGATGCTTTTACAGTTTTAAAAACGGATTATTCCAATGCTTTTGAGCGTTTAAAAGAGTATCAAAATAGCACCAGAGATTGGATTTTCGGGTATCTCACATACGATTTAAAAAACACCACAGAACAATTAAAGTCTCAAAATTTTGACGGATTAGATTTTCCTGATTTATACTTTTTTCAACCTAAAAAACTATTTCTAATTAAAGGGAATGAAGTAGAAATTCAATATTTAAAAATGGTGGATGATGAGATTGAAGATGATTTTAAATTAATAAGTGCTATTACTTCATGTACTTCGACTTCGCTCAGTAAAGGTTGCGCCGAGAAGTTTCAGAATCCTATTAAAATAAAGCTGAGAATTCACAAAGATGAATACTTTGAAAAAGCTCATAAAATGTTAGCACACATTCAAAGAGGTGATATTTATGAAGCTAATTTTTGTCAGGAATTTTATGCAGAAGACAGTACAATTAATCCATTGGAGACCTTTAGAAAACTCAATGAAATTTCTAAACCACCTTTTGCGACATTTTTAAAAATTGAAGATAAATATTTGTTATCTGCAACACCAGAACGGTACATAAAAAAAGAAGGGTTTAAAGTGATTTCACAACCCATAAAAGGAACGGCAAAACGATCAAATCTTAAAGAGGAAGATTTAAAATTGGCGGAAACTTTGGCCAAAGATGAAAAAGAAAGAAGTGAAAACATAATGATAGTAGATTTGGTGCGTAACGATTTATCGCAGACAGCCATAAAAGGAAGTGTGAAGGTCGAGGAATTATGTAAAGTCTATTCGTTTTTGCAAGTGCATCAAATGATTTCTACTATTTCTTCTAAAGTCGAAGAAGAAACGCATCCTGTAGAGATTATTAAAACGACTTTTCCAATGGGAAGTATGACAGGAGCACCAAAAATTTCGGCCATGAAAATCATTGAAGATTTAGAGGAGACTAAACGTGGTTTATATTCGGGTTCTGTTGGTTATTTTACTCCTATTGGTGATTTTGATTTTAATGTTATTATAAGAAGTATATTGTATAATGAAACTAAAAAATATATTTCCTATTCTGTAGGTAGTGCTATAACTGCAAAAAGTGATCCTTTAAAAGAATATGAAGAATGCTTAATAAAGGCTAAAGCCATGCGTGAGGTTTTGGAGAATTAATCGTATTAATTTCAATAACTTTGAATTGTGCTAAATAAATTCAAGAACCATATAAATAAACAACTTCCTTTTCTCGAAAAAAGTAAGCTCATTATTGCCATTTCAGGTGGAGTAGATAGTGTGGTTTTAGCACATCTTTGCAAAACATTAGGTCTAAACTTTGCTCTAGCACATTGCAATTTTAACCTTCGTAGAGAAGAAAGCAATGCAGACGAAGAATTTGTATTAGAACTTGCCGAAGAGTTAGATGTTGAAGTCTTTATTCAAAATTTTGATACACAAGCATATGCAGATGAAAACAAACGCTCTATCCAAATGGCAGCACGTGAGTTGCGTTACGATTGGTTTGCTGAATTGGCAGAGCAACTAAAGTTCGACTATATTTTAACAGCACACCACGCAGATGATAATCTCGAAACGTTTTTAATAAATTTTACTCGTGGTACAGGATTAAATGGATTAACTGGTATTCCTATGCTTAATGATAATATTGTTAGACCTTTATTACCTTTTTCGAGAGAACAGATTGAACACTATGCAAAGGAGCAAAATATATCTTGGAGAGAAGATAGTAGCAATTCATCCCGAAAATATCTTAGAAATAAATTAAGGCACGAGGTTGTGCCAATTTTAAAAGAAATTAATCCACAACTATTAGATAGTTTTCAAAACACGTTAGAAAATCTAAATGATACAGCAGATATTGTTGAAGAAAGTCTAAATGCAGTTGCAAAACGCGCTATTACTAAAATCGATGATAATGGTATAACTTATAAAGTATCCGAGTTTAAAAAAGTGAATAACCCAAAAGCATATCTTTTTGAGATGTTCAAGGATTACGGATTTACAGAATGGTATGATGTTGTTGATTTATTAGATGCGCAATCCGGAAAACAGGTATTTTCAAATTCACATCGCTTAATAAAGCATCGTGATGTATTAATATTAACCAATTGTCATTCAGAGCAAAACGAAGAATCTTTTGATGTGTCAGAAGATATTAAATCGATTAATACACCTATAGGTATTTTGTTTTTTGATGAAGCAGATACCATCAAGGAATCATCAAAAAATACAATTTTTGTTGATAAAGATAAGTTGAAATATCCCTTAGAATTAAGATTAAGGAAAGAAGGAGACTACTTCTATCCATCTGGAATGAAGGGTAAAAAGAAGATTAGCAAATACCTAAAAGACGAAAAGCTTTCATTAGTAGAAAAAGAAAATACTTGGCTGTTAACCTCAAATAACGACATTGTTTGGGTAGTTGGTAAACGTAGCGATAATCGTTTTTGTGTAACTGAAGCGACTACAAAAATTCTTAAAATAGAAGTTGAATAGAACTGTCATTCCGCACGTGATGTGGAATCCACACATAAATTATGAATTTGAAACTAAAAGGAAACATAGTAGATATACAAAACCGCAAAATCTTTAAAGGAGAAATCACCATTGAAAACGGTAAGATTAAATCCATTGAAGAAAAACACAGTGAAGAAAACCATTACATACTGCCAGGTTTTGTAGATGCACACATTCATATTGAAAGTTCAATGTTGGTGCCAAGTGAATTCGCCAAAATTGCGGTTGAACACGGAACAGTTTCTACAGTTTCAGATCCACATGAAATTGCTAACGTCCTTGGAGTTGCTGGTGTAGAATTTATGATTGACAATGGTAAGCAAACACCCTTTAAATTCAATTTTGGAGCACCAAGTTGTGTGCCTGCTACAAGTTTTGAATCTGCAGGAGCAATTATAGATTCGGAAGACATTAAAACCTTAATGGCAAATCCAGATATTAAATATTTGGCTGAAATGATGAATTATCCAGGAGTTATTTATGATGATGAAGAGGTTATAAAGAAACTCGATTGGGCAAAACATTTCAATAAACCCATTGATGGACACGCTCCAGGCTTGCGAGGAGATGATTTAACCAAATATATTGCTGCCGGAATTTCAACGGACCATGAATGTTTTTCCTATGAAGAAGGTTTAGAGAAATTACAAAAAGGAATGAAGGTCATTATCCGAGAAGGAAGTGCAGCTAAAAACTTTAATGCACTTATAGATTTATTAGAAGAACATTACGAAAACATGATGTTCTGTAGCGATGACAAACATCCAGATGACCTGTTGTTAGGTCATATTAATCAACTCTGTGCCAGAGCTGTTGAGAAAGGTATTGATGTATTTAAGGTGCTTCAAGCGGCTTGTGTCAATCCTGTAAAACATTATAATCTCGATGTTGGATTGCTAAACATTGGTGACGACGCGGATTGTATTCTAGTTGAAGATTTAAAAGACTTTAAAACGCTTCAAACCTATATCAATGGTGAATTGGTTTACGATAACGGAGTTTCAAAAATAAAGCATGTCGAATTTCAAAACCTGAATAATTTCAATACAACTAAGAAAGAAGTTTCAGATTTTAGATTCGAATCGAATTCAAAGCAAATTCGAGTGATTGAATGTTTAGATGGAGAGTTGGTGACTAACGAAATCATTGAAAATTCAACAATTGTAGATGGTAATTTAGTATCTAACACAGAAACTGATGTATTGAAAATGGCTGTCGTTAATCGTTATCAGAATGATAAACCAGCAATAGCATTCATTAAAAACTACGGTCTAAAGGAAGGTGCTATTGCAAGTTCCGTTGGTCACGATTCGCATAATATCATTGTTGTTGGCGTATCTGATGAAGCCATTTGTAAAGCTGTAAATCTACTTATTGAAAATGAAGGTGGTATTTGTGCTGTTTCAAATTCAGAAGAAAAGGTAGTAGCTCTTCCTGTAGCTGGTATAATGAGTGATCAAAACGCAGAAACAATTGGCAAGCAATATTCCGAACTAGATAAAATGGCAAAAGATTTAGGAAGTAAGCTTCATGCTCCATATATGAGTTTATCATTTATGGCTTTATTGGTGATTCCGTCTTTAAAATTGAGCGATAAAGGCTTGTTTAATGGTTCAGATTTTAAGTTTACTTCGGTAGAACTTTCTTAAAGAATGTTAAGGTTCTAAAACCTTTCAATTTTTGATATTCAATTTACCTATCTTTAAATTTTAATAAACCAACCTATTATGATAAAAAAGATTCTACTCATTGCATTAGTGACTTTAACAGTTTTTAATTGCCAAGACACGAAGCATCAGGCTATAGATATACCAGAGATAGCTGAAGGAGAAAACACTTTTGCAAAAGATAACTATACCAAAAGAGAGGTGATGATAGAAATGCGAGATGGTATTAATCTGCATACCACCATCTATACTCCAAAGGATACAACTAAAACATATCCTATTTTAATGATGCGTACACCTTATAGTTGCCGACCATATGGTGAAACGGAATTTAAAAGCAAAATAGGTCCTAATAAATACCTCATGGAAGAAGGTAATATTATGGTCTATCAAGATGTAAGAGGTCGTTGGAATAGTGAAGGAGTTTACGATAATATGCGTGCTTATATCCCAAATAAAACAGGTGAGCAAATTGATGAAGCAAGTGATACTTACGATACAATAGAATGGTTGGTCAATAATGTAGAATACAATAATGGAAATGTTGGTACTTATGGTATTTCATATCCTGGTTTTTATGCTACATATTCACTTTTAGATTCACATCCAGCGTTAAAAGCGGTATCTCCTCAAGCATGTATTGGTGATTTCTTTTTCGATGATTTTATACATAATGGTGCGTATTTATTGAGTTATTGGAGGGCAACATCTGTTTTTGGATATATGAAAGATACACCAACAACCGAAGCTTGGTATGAGTTTCCTGATATTGGTACTGAAGATCAGCACCAATTCTTTTTAGATCATATGCCATTGAGTAAACTAAACAAGTTCTACGATAGTACTAATGTGTTCATGGAGCAATTAAAAGAGCATGTCACTTATGATGAATTTTGGCAGAGTAGAGGCATTATTCAACATTTAAAGGATATAAAACCAGCCACAATGGTTGTTGGAGGTTTTTTTGATGCTGAAGATTTATACGGCCCATTTAATACTTATAAGAGTATAGAAAATAATAGTGAAAATTATAACACAATGGTTTTTGGACCATGGAGTCATGGAGATTGGGCAAGAAATAAGGATAGACAGGTCATTGGTAATATTAATTTTGGAGATAGTATATCAGATTATTTTCAAAAAAATATTGAGACCAAATTTTTTAATCACTTCTTAAAAGGTGATGCCAATGGAGAAACCGGGTTAGCAGAAGCACACATGTTTAATACTGGTACAAAACAATGGGAATCTTTTGAAACTTGGCCACCTAAAAACACTGCTAAAGAAAGTTATTTTATGCAGCCATCTGAACGTTTAACACAACAAGCGAATCGTATGATTGCGACTTCAGATTTTGTTAGCAATCCTAAAAAGCCTGTACCATATACTGAAGATATCAAAGTTGGATTTACGCCAAGAAAATTCATGACAGACGATCAGCGTTTTGCATCGAGACGACCAGATGTATTAACCTTTGAAACTGAAGTTTTAGAAAATGATATAACACTTGCTGGTGACATTTTAGCAAAACTTAATGTATCTACAACAGGCACAGCAGCCGATTGGATTGTAAAAGTTATTGATGTCTTTCCTGCAGATACTGAAAACACAGACGATGTTCAAGATCATTTAAAACTGAGTAATTACCATATGATGGTGCGCAGTGAAGTATTAAGAGGTCGTTTTAGAAATAGTATGACAAATCCTGAACCATTTGTGCCAAATAAAAAGACTGTGGTGAATTTAAAGTTGCAAGATGTGTTTCACACCTTTAAAAAAGGACATAAAATTCAAGTGCAAGTACAAAGTACATTCTTTCCGTATATAGATGCTAATCCACAGACTTATGTCGATAATATTTTTGAAGCAAAAGAATCGGATTTTAAAACACAGACGCATAAAGTGTTTAATGATTCGTCTATTGAGTTTACAGTACTTAAGCAATAAAATTTGTGTCAGTTCGAGTGAAATTGCTTGTAGCAATTTTGTATCAAGAACCTAATTAGTTTTCTTCTCGATACAATTCCTGATACTTCGGTATCACTCGAAGTGACGACATAAAATAACCACTGATTACTAAATGCCAATCGTACAATCTAATTACAAACCACCGTTTTGGGCTAAAACAAGCTTTGTGTCAACGGTATTTTCTGGATTAGCTAGAAAAGTTAATGGAATTGAGCAATCGAGAGAACGGATTACATTACCAGACTCTGACTTTCTAGATTTAGATTGGAGCTATGCACAAAAGAAGAGTGATAGAGTTGTTATTCTACTTCATGGTTTAGAAGGACATGCGCAACGGCCATATATTACTGGAACTTCGAAGTTGTTCAATGACAATGATATTGATGCCTGTGCTGTAAATTTTAGAGGTTGTAGTGGTGAGCCCAACTTATTGTATCGCAGCTATCATTCTGGTGCAACAGAAGATCTAGATATTGTGGTTAAGCATATCTTATCTAAAAAGAAATATAAAGAGATTTATATAAAAGGCATTAGTTTGGGCGCAAACATGGCATTAAAATATGTTGGTGAGCGTAGCGATGTGCCAGATGAAATTAAAGCAATAATAGCCATATCTACACCATGCGATCTTAAAGGCTCTTGTGATAAATTACTAAGTTTAAAGAACAAACATTATGCGATTCGATTTTTAGGTCATTTAAAAGAAAAATTAAAACCTAAACTAATTCAATTTCCTAACAGTATAACGGTTACGGATTTTAATTCAATAAAAACTTTAATTGATTTTGATCATGTCTATACCTCAAAAGCACATGGATTTAAGGATGCTTTTGATTATTACGACAAAGCCAGTTGTCTACAATTCTTACCCAATATTAAAATACCTTCTTTAATAATTAATGCCTTAAATGATTCGTTTTTATCACCAAGTTGTTACCCTGTAAAAGCAGCGAAACACAATCCTAATCTTTTTTTAGAAATGCCAAAATATGGAGGACATGTTGGCTTTATTGATAAACGGAATGTTTATTATAACGAAAGTCGCGCGTTAGAATTTGTTACTGGATTATAATTATATAGATTTGCCATTCTTACATCAAAGCCTATGAAAACAAAACTACTTACTTTACTTTCAATATTATGTGTTCTAAGTGCTAAAGCACAAATAGACTTTACTGAAAATACTGTTATAGACATGTCGTTATTTATTTTAACGCCATTTGATGTTTTTCCTGCAGATTTAGATGGTGACGGAGATATAGATTTGTTGACATCAACGTATAGTGATGATAAATTGTTGTGGTTAGAAAATTTAGATGGAATTGGTAAAGATTTTGCAATGCACGAAATCTCTACAACTATTGATAACCCTTGGTCTGCACATGCAGCTGATTTAGATAATGATGGAGATTTAGATGTATTAGCGGCTGCTTTTGGTGGAGATCATGTTATTTGGTACGAAAATACAGATGGCAATGCTAATTTTGAATTTAGGCAATACATATCAGCATATGAAGCTAAAGAAGTCAGTGCTCATGATATGGATGGAGATGGAGATTTAGATGTTGTTTGGTCTTCTAATACTGACGCTAAAATTAAATGGTCTAGAAATACCGATGGTTTAGGCACTTTTGCAAGTACTTTAAATATTGAAAATAGTTTGTCTAGTCTCCCAAATTTTCAAGTTATCGATGTGGATGGAGATGATGATTTAGATGTTGTGTCCGCATGGAATTTTGATGGAGGCACCCAAGGAGTTTCATGGTACGAAAATGAAGTAGGCTCAGGAAGCTTTAGTAATAGAATTACAATTAGCTCAACAACAGCAACAGTCTCATCAGTACGTGCTGGAGATTTAGATGGTGATGGAGATATAGATGTTGCTGCTACAATTTCTGCTGAGAATAAAGTAGTTTGGTTCGAGAATACGGATGGTATTGGCACGTTTGGCCCAGAACAATTGCTGTCAGATACAGTAAACGCTGTTGTCGAAATGCGAATTACAGATTTTAATGGTGACGGAAATTTAGATATTATCGTAGCAGCTAATGATGATAATGAAACATTCTGGTTTCAAAATTTAGGCTCAGGTAATTTTAGTGCTAAAACGAGTATTGATGGTTATTTGGGTGGCATGCGCGATTTAGAAATCAGAGATTTTGATGGAGATGGAGATCAAGATTTTGTTACCGTAACTAGTGACGATAAAAATATTAAATGGTATGAAAATACAGATGGTTTAGGTGATTTTTCGCCTTATACCATTACAAAAACTGTTTCTGGAGGTAAAGTTATTACAGCTGCCGATTTAGATGGAGATGGAGATAAAGATATACTTTCGGCTTCGCATTGGGATGATAAAATCGCTTGGTTTGAAAATAAAGATGGACAAGGAGATTTTTATAATACACAAAAAATAATTTCAGAAACTTTAAATGGTGCTGGCTCAGTAGTCGCTGTTGATATTGATGGAGATGGTGATAATGATGTTATTGGAACCTCTTCATTAGATGATGATGTGGTATGGTACGAAAACACCGATGGCTTAGGCAATTTTGGTGAGGCTCAAGTTATTGAAGATGATTTATATAGTGTGAGTAAGGCATTTACTTCAGACATTGATAACGATGGAGATATCGATATCTTTTGTGTTGCTAGAGGAAAAGTGGTGTGGTATGAAAATACAGATGGATTAGGGAATTTTTCAGTACGACAAGAAATAGAATCTATAAATAATTTTACCATGTGGTCTATAGATTTTGGTGATTTAGATGGTGATGGAGATTTAGATATTTCAGTAGCTTCAAGTTACAGATTGCTGTATTTCTTAAATCTAGATGGTCAAGGTAATTTTGGTACTAGGCAAGAAATTGAGGATTTTTATTTTGATTCGGTATCAACTCAAATAGCAGATATCGACGGCGACGGAGATAATGATATTGTTTATACAGGTGATAAAACAGATACAGACTATGTTGGTTGGTCCGAAAATTTAGATGGAGCAGGCACATTTAGCGATATTAAGTTGATAACCACAATTATTAATAATCCGAAGGATGTTAGAGTTTTTGATATTGATAATGATGGAGATTTGGATGTTGTATCTGCTGCACAAGGTAATGGAGGAGTCATTGCATGGTACGAAAACACTGATGGACTTGGTGATTTTGAAAACACGCAACAAGTCATTTCTACAAGTTTGAATAGTCCTTATGATCTTTTTCCAACAGATATAAATCAAGACAATAATATAGATATTGTTTCTATTTCAAATTTAGGTAACCGAATTTTTTGGTACAATAACATGGGTGCCGCTTTAAGTAACCAAATTCGTGGTACAGCACGATTCGATCTTTTAGGTGATGGTTGTACAGTAGATGATGCCTTATTAAGCGGAATTATGGTAGTGGCCACAAATGGTACCTCATCTCAAGCTGCTTTCACTCAAGAAAACGGTGTTTTTAGAATATATACTCAAGAAGAAGGAATTGTAGATACGCAGATTACAGCACAATTACCTAATTATTATCAAGCTAATCCAACGACTTTTCAATCGGACTTTACAGGTTTTGGAAACTCAGACAATATTAATTTTTGCATTGAGCCTGTAGCCGCAATAAGTGATTTAAATGTTAGTGCGTACCCAATATTTTTTGAGCCAAGACCAGGTTTTGATACCTCGTATCGCATCGTTTATAAAAATGTAGGTACAACGCAATTAAGTGGTTCTGTCAATTTTGAATTTGATGGTTCAAAACTAAATTTTTTAAGCGCTACTGAAATGGTAAGTTCTCAAACAGCGAATGTAATAACCTTTGATTTTACAGATCTAAACCCTTTTGAAACCAAAACCATTGATTTAGATTTTAATGTCTTTCCGCCACCAACAACTAATATCGATGATGAACTTTTAACGACCGTTTCTATAAGCCCAATTTCTGGAGACATTACTGAAGAAGATAACACCTTAACGATTGAGCAAATAGTTGTTGGTTCTTATGACCCAAATGATATCACAGTTTTAGAAGGAGATGAAATCTTAATAGAAGATGCAGATAAGTATTTGCATTACTTAATTCGTTTTCAGAATACAGGAACTGCAAGTGCAATTAATGTTAAGGTAGATCATGTGCTAGATAACAAACTAGATTGGTCAACTATGCAAATAGAAAGCTTAAGTCATACAGGTCGTGTAGAAATTATGGACCAAACCGATGTGAGTTTTGTGTTCAATAATATTCATTTACCAGATAGTACTAACGATGAGCCAAATTCTCATGGGTTTATTACTTTTAAAATAAAACCAAAACCTAATGTGCAAGTTGGTGATATTATTAGTGGAGTAGCGGATATTTACTTTGATTTTAATCCTGCGATCGTAACCAATACAGTTAATACTCAAATTGTAGAACCTTTGAGTGTTAATGGTTTTAATTTTAATAATCTACAGTTATATCCTAATCCTGCGAGCGAAAAGCTAGAATTATCGTCAAGTCAGATGATTGATAAAGTTGCTATAGTTGATATAAACGGACGCATGCTTACTGAAATTGAAATTTCCGCCAGTAGTTATATTTTAGATATTTCAACTTTTTCAAAAGGTGTTTACTTCATAGAAATTCAATCAGGTAATTCTAAAGTGACCAAAAAGTTTATTAAAAATTAAGATGTCATTCTGAGCATAGCGAAGAATCTCATTAAAAAAAAGCAGACCTTTCAAGATTTAATTTTGAAAGGTTTTTTTATTGTATTTCGTTTTCCTACTTTTAAGAAAACTAATCATTTATGCTCAAAAAAGTTTTCGCTAGTGCCGTTTTTGGTGTAGAGGCTTCAACAATTACTGTTGAGGTTAATGTAGATAAAGGTGTTGGATACCATTTAGTAGGATTGCCAGATAATGCCATAAAAGAAAGTAATTATCGGATAGCAGCTGCACTTCAGAATAACAACTATAGAATTCCAGGGAAGAAGATCACTATCAACATGGCTCCTGCCGATTTACGTAAAGAAGGTTCTGCTTACGATTTAACATTAGCCATCGGTATTTTAGCTGCATCTAGCCAAATTAAAGCAGAAAACTTAGAGGATTACCTTATAATGGGTGAACTATCCTTAGATGGAAGCTTACAGCCAATTAAAGGCGCTTTGCCAATAGCTGTAAAAGCCAGAGAAGAAGGATTTAAGGGTTTTATTTTGCCAATGCAAAATGCTAAAGAAGCTGCTATTGTAGATGACTTAAAAGTCTATGGTGTAGATAATATCACCCAAGTGATTAATCATTTTGATAAAGGAGAAACCTTAGAGCAAACCATAATTAATACACGAGAAGAGTTTTACAAAAATCTCGATTTCCCAGAATTTGATTTTGCAGACGTCAAAGGACAAGAAAGTATAAAACGTTGTATGGAAATTGCGGCTGCTGGTGGTCATAATATTATTCTCATTGGTCCACCAGGTTCTGGTAAAACCATGTTGGCAAAACGTTTGCCTAGTATATTACCACCAATGACATTGCATGAAGCTTTAGAAACGACTAAAATCCATTCGGTAGTTGGTCGCGTAAAAGCACATGCAGGATTGATGGCACAACGACCTTTTAGAAGTCCACATCATACGATCTCAAATGTAGCTCTCGTAGGTGGTGGAAGCTATCCACAACCAGGTGAAATATCCTTATCGCATAATGGAGTACTTTTTTTAGATGAATTACCAGAATTTAAACGCGAAGTTTTAGAGGTAATGCGTCAACCATTAGAAGATAGAGAAGTTACGATATCTAGAGCCAAATTTACGGTAACGTATCCAAGTTCATTTATGTTAGTAGCGAGTATGAATCCGAGTCCGAGCGGTTATTTTAACGATCCAGATGCACCTATAACATCATCACCTGCTGAGATGCAACGGTATATGGGAAAAATTTCTGGACCTCTTTTAGATCGTATAGACATTCATATTGAAGTGACACCAGTACCGTTTGAAAAACTTTCTGATGACAGAAAAGGTGAGTCTTCTGTAGAAATTAGAAAACGAGTTACAAAGGCTAGAGAAAATCAAACTGAGCGCTTTAAAGAGTTAGAGAATATTCATTACAACGCACAGATGAATACGAAGCAAATTAGAAAATTTTGTAAATTAGATGAAGCGTCTTTACAGTTATTAAAGTCTGCAATGGAGCGTTTAAATTTATCTGCTAGAGCCTATGATAGAATTTTAAAAGTAGCCAGAACAATTGCAGACTTAGAAGGCTCTAAAGATGTTTTGGGAGCTCATATTAGTGAGGCTATTCAATACCGTAGTTTGGATCGCGAAGGCTGGTTAGGATAATTTTTTTGCAAACCACTGCAACCTTTTGCTTTTTTTTCATCTTATTAATAAACAATAATTATGAAAAACAAAATCTCCGCTTTAGTATTAGTTGTTATGGTTTGCTTGCAATTTACAAACTGTGACAAAGACAACGATGTTGATATAATAGATTCCGTTGCAGTAACAGTTCCTGTAATAAAATCTAAATCCGAAATAAGGAATTCAATTGCAGTTACTGGTGCAAAATCAACAAATTCAGATGGAAAAATATATGTGTATAATGATTTGCTATTTTATATAGCTCAAAATTCTGGTGTGCACATATTTAATAATCAAAACCCTGAAAGTCCTCAAAATCTGGCATTTATTCAATTAGAAGGTGTGCATGATATATCTGTGAAAAACGATATTTTGTATGCAGATAATTTCATGGATTTGGTAGTTTTTGATATTAGTAGTGTGTCATCTATTCAGCTACTAAATGTTGAAGAAGATATGTTAACATACTATGCAACATTTCCCGATGATATTTCCTATTATCAGTCCGATATATACCCATCAAATAATGATGAATTTATAGCCAATTACACAACAGTAAATATGCCAAGAGTTGTAGCTGAGGATAATGAGAATATTTATAACTGGACTACTGAGATATTTATGTTTACAGATACTGCTTTAGCTAATAATATAGGTGTTGGTGGATCTTACGCTAAATTTCAGATTTTTAATGATGCACTTTACACTATAGATGATTATAGATTATACACGTTTGATATTACGGACTATAATGATATTTCTTTAACATCAACAACTTATATGCAATCTTGGTTTGGCGGTGAGTTAGAGACGACTTATATACTTAAAGACAACTTGTTTATTGGTGCTACTAACGGTATGCATATCGTTAGTTTAGAAGATGAATTCAATCCTATTTATATGTCATCTTTTTTGCATGCTACAGGCTGTGATCCGGTTGTTGTAGAAGGTTTTACTGCTTATATTACAGTTAGAGGTGGTAATTCTTGTGGTGCTGTAGAAGATCAAATTAACGTAATTGACGTTTCAGACATTAGTGCTCCTACAGAATATTCTACATACTTTTTGTCGAATCCTTATGGTCTAGGAGTTAAAGATGAGGTATTATATGTTTGCAATGATGAAGGTATTAATGTTTTTGATGCTCAAAATCCTAGCGAGATAGTATTAGAAAATACATACAACTCTAGCGCAAAGGACATAATCCCTTTACAATCTCATTTAATTGCTGTAGGTGAAAATGTAATACATCAATATAATTATGTAGGTGATTTTGAATTAGAACTTATTAGCACAATTCAATTTTAAATAATAATAGGGATGAAGAAAATAACATTAGGATTATTAGTATTTGGAATTTTACTGTCCTGTAGTAGCGATGATGACGCATTAAATATTACAGATGATAACTTTCTGATTTTTGGCCATTTTTACGGAATGTGCGGAGGAGAAGGGTGTGTTGAAACTTTTAAACTCAATGAGAAATCACTATATGAAGATACAATTGATGATTATAGTGGGCAGAATATGGAGTTTGTTGAGTTGGAAAATGAATTGTTTGAAGAAGTTAGAGACATAGAAGATTTCTTTCCGAGTCAACTTCTTAATGAAAATGAAACAGTTTTTGGTTGTCCAGATTGTGCAGATGGAGGTGGCTTGTTTATTCAATATTCTGAAAATGGAATTTTAAAAAGTTGGAGAATCGATCAAACTAAAAGCAATGTGCCGAGTTATCTACATAATTTTATAGATAAGGTGAACGAAAAAATTGCTTTAATAAATAATTAGACGCTATATATGGCTATGCTGTAAATAAATTAAGTAGTGCTTAATTAAATTTAAGCATGCAGAGTAGATTAATTTGGATAAAAAACTTAGAATACTCATACAAAAATGTGTTAATAATGATAGGGAAGGGCAGCGTGAACTATACACGTTGCTTTCGCCTGTGCTGTATGGTATTTGTCTAAAATATATGAGGAATAAAACTGAGGCCGATGATGTGTTTCAGGATGCTTTCATAATTCTGTTTCAAAAGATTAATCAATTTAAGTTTGATGGTAGTTTCGAGGGTTGGGCAAAACGCATTTTTGTTAATGAGGCCCTTGAAGTTTTAAGGAAGAAACAACGTCAGTTATACATTGCCATTGAAGACTCTAATTTAAGTAATGATCTAGAAGATGAAATTATTAATCATCGTGTTGTTTTGTCTAAAGACGAATTGCTAAAACATATTCAGCAATTACCAGATAACTATAGAATGGTTTTTAATCTCTATTATTTTGAAAACTACAGCCACAAAGCAATTGCTAATAAATTAAAAATGGCGGAAGGAACATCAAAATCGCTATTAAGTAGAGCTAAAAACATGTTACGAGCAAAAATTAATGAGGAATTTAATATTAAGGTGTCATGAAGAAGGATGATATTAAAGACATATATGGAGATTTAGAAGCTTTTTCAAAAGAGCCTCCCAAGGAATTATGGGATAATATTGAAGCTAGGCTTCATCCTGAAAAAAAGAATAGAAGAGGATTCTTCTTTCTTTGGGGTTCAGCTGCTGCTGTTTTAATGGTGTTTCTTGGTTATTCTGTTTTTAGCGGTTCATTAGATTTAAATACTGAGCCAATTTATGATGTTACAGATATAAAGCATAAAGCTGGTAGTGATTCAATAAATAATAACGAAGTACAGGGTGTTAGTGTTGGTGACAAAGAAGCTGTGGGCAAAAACGCCGTGCAAGAACATCTAAATACTAGCAAAGAAGCATCACAAAGTGTAGCAAGTCAGAAACAATCACCTGAAACAAGTGAAATTTTAAAGCAAGATAAAGAGAACACGATTATCGTTAATAATGGGTCTGAAAATGATGAAAAAATAAAGCAACATAATGGCTATGCTCACGATTTAGAAAAATACAATACAGATAACATTGCTATAAACGATTTTAATGTTTTAAAATTGAAGAATAGAAGTCTAGTTAGCTTTAAAAATGAAAAAGCTACAGCATCTATTAATTCGGTACCTAAACTTATAGATAAACCTTCTTTAAATTTGGCTGAAGAGCTTTTAGCTATGGAGGATGATGAGCGAGACCCAATAAACCTCGATGTGCCAGGTGCACAATGGTCGGTAGAGGTTTTAGGTGGTTTATCTAATACAGTATCAGAATCATCTATTCAAGGTGCTTCGTCTAATACAACACCTCAAAATGACTTTGTTTATGCTTTAAAAGTTGGTTATGCTATTTCAAATAGGTTATCTGTAAAATCTGGTATAGGTAAGAATGTGCTAGGTCAAGAAATAGATAATATTTTATTTGCAAGTTCAGATACTTCTTTATCAATTGATACAGGAAACATTATAAGTAATCAAGAAATTTTTATTTCTAATAATTTAGAAGCATTTACTGATGTTGCCTCTGCGCCTTACAACGTAAGTGAAGGAAGTTTGCAGCAACAACTCGATTATGTGCAATTGCCATTAGAGTTGTCTTATAGTGTATTAAACGAATCAAAATATAATGTATCGTTTGGTTTTGGTGGAAATGTCAACTTTTTGACAAATAATAGAGCATACCTCGATAACCAACAGGTTGGTGAAAATTTAGGGGTTAATAAAACTATTTTTGGTGCAACGATAAACTCTAACCTTTCTTATAAGTTATCTAATGCTCTAAATCTTTTTTTAGAACCAAGTTATAACTACTTTCAAAAACCTATAGATAATAATAACCAAGATTTTAAAAACACTCAATTTAGGGCTTTGTTTGGTCTGCGATATAACTTTTAGAAATCATGTTTTGAACAAGGTAGCGCTTTAAGGTTAAAATTTGAATTTCATATATTAGTCTTCTAACTCATTTAGATTTCTATGAAAACACGCTACCTAATTCTTTTCTTATGTATTGTTAATTTAAGTTGTAATTCTGAAAAGGATAAAAAAACCGAAATTTCAACAGCTCAAATAGAAAAAGTTGCTAAACCAACTCTAAACCTCGAACAAGCCAATCGATTGGCAGAGTTACCTCTGGCTTGTGTTGGTACTGAATACCCTAATAAACTAGGGCAAACCTTAGGAGGTGATGAGGATTTAAAATCACCAAAAGAATTACACCCTACGTTTTATGGCTGTTTTGATTGGCACTCTGCTGTGCATGGACATTGGAGCTTGGTAAGTTTATTACGTCAATTTCCGGAATTAGATAAGAAGGTTGAAATAATTAACTTTTTAACTAATAGTATTTCAAAAGAAAACATAGAGCAAGAACTCTTATATTTTGATGGTGTACACAATAAATCCTTTGAGCGAACATATGGTTGGGCTTGGTTGTTAAAACTTGCGGAAGAACTTCATTTTTGGGATAATAAGGTGGCTAGAGAATTAGAAGCTAATCTTCAACCTTTAACAGATTTAATAGTTGATAAATATTTAGAGTTTTTACCTAAACTATATTATCCTATTAGAGTAGGCGAGCATCCTAATACAGCATTTGGGTTAAGTTTTGCTTATGATTATGCTGTAACTGTTGGTAATACCGAATTAAAATCTTTAATAGAACAACGTGCTAAAGATTTTTATGGAAATGACAAATCTTGTCCAATTAGTTGGGAGCCAAGTGGTTTTGATTTTTTGTCACCATGTTTAGAAGAAGCAGCTTTAATGAAACGTGTTTTGTCTAAAGATGAATTTAAAGTTTGGGCAGTTGATTTTTTACCTCAATTAAAAGACAAAACATTTGTTATGGAAACCGGTAAAGTATCGGATAGATCTGATGGAAAACTTGTGCATTTAGACGGTGTCAACTTTTCAAGAGCTTGGAGTCTTAACTACATTGCTAATAATTTACCAGCTTATGCACATCTTAAAAATGTTGCTAATCAGCATATCAATTATTCTTTACCTAGTATAGTTGGTGACAGTTACGAAGGTGGACATTGGCTTGGGAGTTTTGCAATTTATGCGCTAAATTCTATTGAAGAATGATTAAAAAGTTCTTTAAAAATATTGGACCAGGTCCATTGGTTGCAGCTGCATTTATTGGGCCAGGCACTGTTACAATCTGTACATTGGCAGGTGTTAATTTTGGTTATGCTTTGTTGTGGGCAATGGTATTGTCTGTATTTGCTACCATCGTTCTACAAGAGATGGCAGCGCGTTTAGGAATTGTATCGCAAAAAGGTTTGTCTGAAATAATAAGAAGTGAGATTAAAAGCCCAGTATTAAAAACGATAGCTATCATTTTAATATTAAGTGCTATTGTTGTTGGTAATGCAGCTTATGAAGCAGGAAACATTAGTGGTGGAGCTTTAGGGATGCAAACAATTTTTGGTAATCCTATAATTGAATTAGGTAGCTTAAAGCTTAATATTTTGAGCTTAATAATTGGCATTTTTGCTTTTGTCTTGCTCTATATTGGTAATTATAAGGTTTTAGAAAAGGTATTAATATTTATGGTGGTAATTATGAGTTTGGCATTTTTGCTAACAGCAATTATTACTAAACCAAATATTGCAGAAATATTAAAAAGTGTTTTTGTGCCTAAATTTCCAAAAGATAGTATTCTCACAATTATTGGTTTGGTAGGGACTACAGTTGTACCGTACAATTTGTTTTTACATGCTTCATTAGCAAAAACTAAATGGAAACATAAAAGTGATTTAGGGTTTGCTAGAAAGGATACTATTATTGCTGTAGTGTTGGGAGGAATCGTCTCAATGAGTATTATTATTTCTGCATCTTCAATTAATGGTGGAGAGATTGCTAATGCATCAGATTTAGCAAAGGGATTAGAGCCTCTTTTTGGCAGTTATGCAAAGTATTTTTTGTCTATAGGTTTATTTGCAGCCGGAATTACAAGTGCCATAACAGCACCTTTAGCGGCAGCCTATGTTGCAAGCGGTTGTTTAGGTTGGGATTCTAATTTAAAATCAAGTAGATTTAGAGCTGTTTGGATTATTATTTTAGGTTTAGGGGTTTTATTTTCTACCATAGGTTTTAAGTCAATAGAGATTATAAAATTTGCACAAATAACAAATGGTTTGTTACTGCCAATTATTGCGGGCTTTTTAATTTGGGTAATGAATAAATCTATAATTCTAGGCGATTATAAAAATTCTAAACTTCAGAATATATTTGGTATTATGATTTTAATAATCACTATCTTTTTAGGTGTAAAAGGGATTTTAAGTGTCTTTAAATTAATCTAGATGCAAATAGATATTAACGCAGATGTCGGAGAAGGGGTTGGAAATGAGGTGGATATAATGCCATTTATATCTTCGTGTAATATTGCTTGTGGTGGTCATGCAGGGGATTTGCAATCAATGACTACAGTTGTAAGGTTAGCTAAAAAGTATAAGGTTAAAATTGGAGCACATCCTTCTTTTCCAGACAAAAAGAACTTTGGAAGGGAGATATTGCAAATGACTGCCGCCGATTTGTTTTCTAGTTTAAGGCAACAAATTAGAATGTTTCAAAATGTGCTGCATTCAGAAAACGAATTACTTCATCACATAAAGCCTCATGGAGCACTGTATAATTTGGTGGCAAAAGATGAGAAAACTGCTAAGGTTCTTGTTGAGGTTATTAAAAGTATTGAGTTACCTATAAAATTGTATGCACCTTATGATTCAGTAATTGCTAAAGTTGCAAAATTTGAAAATATCGAAGTTACTTACGAAGCTTTTGCGGATAGAAATTATAATGCTGATTTGTCATTGGTCAGTCGGCAAAATAAAAACGCCTTAATCCTAAAAAAGGAAAGTGTTTTTAATCATGTAAAGCATATTCTTAAGACGCAAAAGGTAATGGTTATAACTGGCGAAAAAGTGTCAATTAAAGCATCAACATTTTGTGTTCATGGTGACACAAAAAATGCTGTTGAAATTTTAAAATATTTACACCAAGAATTGAGTAATAATCAAATTTATATTCGTTAATTTTTATGTTGTATCATCTTCAATATTCACGCTTTAATGAGTGTTCTGTTTTAATAGAATGGCCAGAGCTAATTAATGAAGATATATTAAAAAACATTTTGAATTTTAAAAATAAAATTGAAAATAGTCATATTAAACATTTACTTGAAGTAATAAATACATATTCCTCAATATTAATTATATATAAAAGAGCTATTGATAATGTCAATGATGAAATATTAAGGCTTAGAGACGTATATTCTGGGTTAAGTGGCTTAGATATTTCTATTGACAAAACTTGGCACATACCAGTTTGTTATGATAGTGAATTTGCAGTAGATTTAGATCAATTTTCAAAAGCAAAATATCTTTCAAATTCAGAAATTATTAGGCTGCATTCTCAAACAATTTACACGGTTTATTTTATTGGTTTTTTACCTGGATTTTTATACTTAGGAGGGCTAGATTCTAAATTATTTTTTGATAGAAAATCGACGCCTAATCTCAGTGTAAAAAAAGGATCAGTTGCTATTGGTGGAAAGCAAACCGGTATTTACCCGCAAGATAGTCCTGGAGGTTGGCATGTTATTGGAAATTCACCGATAGATTTGTTTAATTCAAATAACAAGACTCCATGTTTTATTAAAGCTGGAGATAAAATTCAGTTCAAACCAATTAGTATTTCAGATTATAATTCAATTAAAGAAAGTGTTTGCTCGTCAACATTCGATTTAAACTCTTTATTACAATGATTAAAGTTATACAACCTGGCTTTTTCACTTCAATACAAGATAAAGGACGTTTTGGCTACCGATCTAATGGTGTTCCTGTTTCTGGTGCTATGGATTTATACTCTAGTCATTTTGCTAATGCGTTATTAGGAAACCCAGATGATTGTGCTACATTAGAAATTACTATGGTTGGCCCAACACTTCAATTATGTAAACCAACAACTATTGTTATTTCTGGAGCCTTTATGAATCCAAAACTGAACGGTAAACCTATTGAAATGAATACAATTATCACAGTTAAAAGTAATGATATTCTAAGTTTTGGGCGAGTAGAAAAGGGGCTAAGATGTTATTTAGCTATAAAAGAAGGTTTTAAGTCTAAAGTAGTTTTTAACAGCAGAAGCATGTATACCAATATTACTAGTGCTGTACGTTTAAAAAAAGATGATATTGTAGATTATTTAGCTGATAATCAGGTGAGTCCTAGTTTTAATGCTCATGTGAAGTTCAATGATTCTGTTTTAGAAAATGATTTTCTAGAAGTGTTTAAAGGACCAGAATTCGATAAGTTGTCTCTGGAGCAAAAGAATGCTATATTAAATAAAGAGCTAAAAGTTTCAAAATTTAATAGTAGAATGGCTTATCAATTACTGCCATTAGTTGAAAATTATTTAAAACCTATTTTAACGGCTCCAGTTTTGCCAGGCACTGTGCAATTAACTCCTTTAGGACAGTTAATTGTATTAATGAGAGATTGCCAAACCACTGGTGGTTATCCTCGAATTCTCCAACTTACTGAGCAGTCCATTAATAATTTAAGTCAAAAAAGCACAGGAAGCATCCTAAAAATCAGACTAAAAGACTAGTTGCGTAAGAAAATTTATCATAAAACCTTGTGGTCTGCGATAAATTATCTAATTTTAAATTTAATTCCCTATAATTCCTCTTAACCCTCAATTGGTATAATTATACTAATCCATTAATCTATAAAACTAACTAAAATGAGTAAACCAAAAGGTTTAATTACACCGCAACAGGCAAAAGAATTAAATGATGCATACACCGAACGTTGCAAGCTTATCAGCACTAATATTACAAAACGACCAGACAATAGATCTTCTTGGTATTCATTGAAAGATTTAAGAACGTTTTTAGATTTAGCAGAAGCACAGGCTAAAGAATTAGGTTATGAAATGGATGGAGTAAGAATTTATTGTGGTGCATATCCAACGGTAAATGATAAAGTTGGTTATTCTACATCCTTTATTGTTCCGACGGCAAGTAATAAGATTGGAGATGGTCATAGTCATGATATTTCAAACGCTAATGGTTTAAATTTAGGGCATGATGGTGTACCGCCTGACGCTAATTATCCTCAATAAATAATTTATTAAAAGAATTTCAAAATAGATTTTTTTGAAACACATATTAATTTAAACAGCTTATTATGAAAAAATTAGGAACACTCATCTTTGGTATTATTTTAGGAGCTCTAGCTATGTATTTATATTACAATTATTATGGAGTCGGAATGGAGCAGCCACCAATTGGTGCTCCTAAAGGAATTATTACCCCAAAAGAAGCAATAGCTCTAGATAAAGCTTTTAACATAAAGCACAGAATTATAAATGATTCTTTGTTTAAGGATACTAAAATAAAGGATAATAGATCGTCTTGGTGGTCTATAGAAGATATTCAAAGTTATATTAATTATGCCGAGAATCAAGCAGGTGAATTAGGTTATTCAATGGATGGCTTGCGTGTGTATCTAGGATCTCATCCTTCAATAAATGGGCAGGCAGGTTTAACCACAATGTTTTTAATACCAACAGGTAAATTAAATACATCTCAAGGAAATATATTGCCTATCTTCCAAGGTCCAAGCAACGATATTAAGGGAGCTGATGGATTAAATTTGGGGCATGATGGTGTTCCACCTAGTTCTAATTATCCTCAGTAATAAATTATGGATGAATTTCTTAAATCTAATTATGGTTATATTATAACTTTAATTGAGTTTATAGCAGCATTTACTGGAGTAATCTTATATAAAAAATATAAGCATACTCATGTTAAATACTTAATTTACTTTCTTGTATATACGTTTTTCATAGATACAATAGGTGATTATCCTTCTATACTTAAAAAATTAGGTTATTTTCATTTAATTAAAGGTACTTTAATAGAGAGTAACTATTGGTGGTACACTATATTTTGGTGGATAGGACTGTCAGTTATAATGGTTTATTTAAATTACCGAGTAGTAAAAACAATTCGATTTAAAAAAATTCTCAAATATGGTTTTTATTTATATTCATTGCAAGTTGTCTTGTATATTGTGTTTAGGTTCGAAAACTTATTCAGTCATGAAAGATATATAACCATATCTAGTTTGTGGATAATCTTATTAAGCATTGTTATCTACTTTTTTGAGACTTTGAAATCTGAAAAGATAATTTTGTTTTATAAATCAGTTTACTTTTATTTTAATACTGTATTTTTTATTTGGGTTTTAATAATTATCCCAATGAATTTTTTTGAAGTTTATAATGTATTAGAAGACTGGAATTATGTTCTTTTTAAATGGAAAATATACTTAACACTCAACTTTTTTCTTTATTTCACCCTGTCGGCTGCATTGATATTTTGCAAGCCGGAGAGCGAATAATAAGTACAAAGGCAGAACGGAATTTTATTATATACATGATTGTTGTAATAATTGTCGTATGCATTTTAGTTATTCTTTTCTTTATGGTGTATCAAAAGCGAAAAAACCAACTTTTACTAAGAAACGTTGAACAGCAGAAAAGGTTTGATGAAGAACTCATAAAAACCCAACAAGAAATACAAGAAGAAACCTTAAAACAAGTTGGGCGAGAGTTACACGATAATATTGGTCAAATGCTCGTAATGTCCACAATGCAAATGAATGCGGCAGCAAAAGTGGTTGGTGATGAGGCTAAAAATAAAGTCAATAATGCGTCAGAAGCTTTAAAAGCAACTTTAGAAGAGGTCAGAGCCTTGTCTAAATCATTAAATAGTGACGTTATTTTTAATTTGGGTTTTGATGCAACGGTTAAAAATGAAGTAGAACGCTTAAATAAAACCGGATTAATTGAAGCTAGTTTATCAATAACTGGAGAGAAGGTTAATTTTGAAAATAAAAAAGACGAAATTATATTGTTTCGCATTCTTCAAGAGTTTTTCTCAAATACCTTAAAATATGCTGAAGCTGAAACCCTGAATTTAACCTTAGCTTATAACGAGAAATATTTAAAAATTGAAGTCAATGACGATGGAAATGGTTTTAATATAGATGCTGCTGAAAAAGGTTCTGGATTAATAAATATGGAAAAAAGAGCTGAATTAATTAAGGCAACCTATCAATTAGAGTCTCAACCTAAAAAAGGTACCAAAATCATATTAAAATATCCTTATAAAATTATTTAGCTGGTACAAGCATTCCAAAGTACATCATTTGGCAATGGTGCAGTTATAATAAGTTCTTCCTTTTTTACAGGATGTATAAAGCGCAGTGTTCTTGCATGCAAACTAATACTAGCATCTTTGTTACTTCGGTCAAAACCATATTTTAGATCCCCTTTAATAGGGCAACCAATAGACGCCAATTGAGTACGTATTTGGTGATGTCGACCTGTTTCTAAATCTACTTCTAGTAAGTAAAAATTGTCAAGCTTTTTAATGATGTTGTAATGTAGAATTGCTTTTTTACTGCCTTCAATCTCTTTAGAGAAAGCTGCAGATTTATTGTTTTTAGGATTCTTCTTTAACCAGTTAACGAGTGTATCATTAGTTTTTGGTGGCTGATTTTTTACTAAAGCCCAATACGTCTTTTTAGCTTTCTTTTCAGCAAATAATTTGTTAAGTCGTGGTAAAGCTTTGCTGGTTTTAGAGAATAATACTATTCCTGTTGTTGGTCTGTCCAATCGATGAACAACACCTAAATAAACATTACCAGGTTTATTATATTTCTCAGCTATATATTCTTTTACAACTTCACTTAAAGGTTTATCACCTGTTTTATCACCTTGTACAATATCTCCAGCTCGTTTGTTGACTACGATAATATGGTTGTCTTCGTATAAAACTTGAAGATTATTTTTATTAGATAATATTTTAGACAAATTAGATTTGTTAGATAGTTAGATAATTAGATAGCTAGAGTTGCTCGATTATTTAATTTAATGTTGATTTGAATTTTGAAATCATTTTAATAATCTCGTTTAATTCCGATAGAAAAGGTTGAAGCTCGTCTTCAGAAATAAATTTCAAATCGTGTGAAATTAATAACTGTGTTTCTATTTCGTATGCTGAACCTATTGATATTTGTAAAAAACGCGAAAAATCTTTTTTAGATTTTCTAGAAGATCTCTCTGCTATATTAGATGGAATTGAAACTGAAGCTCTTCTTAATTGATTTGTCAAACCAAATTTCTCAGAATCAGGAAATTTCGATGTAACCTCATAAATTTTAGAACAGAGTAATCGACTTCTTTTCCAGATTTGTAACTCTTTAAATTTATGCGCCATAATCTAAAAATCTAAATAGTCTAGAAATCTAAAAATTCATATTAATACTGCTCTTTATCATTCGGAAAATCACCACCTTTAACATCTTCACCATATTGGGTAAAAGCATTAGTCATTTCTTCATATAAATTCATGTAACGTCTTAAAAAACGAGGATTAAACTCATGCGTCATACCAATCATATCGTGAGTAACTAAAACTTGTCCATCAACACCATTACCTGCACCAATTCCTATTACAGGTATAGAAACACTTTCGGCAACTTCTTTAGCTAAAGCAGCTGGTATTTTTTCTAATACAATACCAAAACAGCCTGCTTTTTCTAGCATTAGCGCATCTTCTTTAAGTTGTTGGGCTTCTTGTTCTTCTTTGGCCCTTACTGTGTAGGTTCCAAATTTATAGATAGATTGAGGTGTTAGACCTAAATGACCCATTACCGGAATACCAGCATGTAAAATGCGTTTTATAGAGTCTTTTACCTCTTTACCACCTTCCATTTTTACAGCATGTCCTCCAGATTCTTTCATAATTCTAATAGCAGAACGTAATGCTTCTTTAGGATCACTTTGGTAGCTTCCAAAAGGCAAATCTACCACAACTAAACAGCGTTCAATGGCTCTTACAACAGAAGAGGCATGGTAAATCATTTGGTCTAAAGTAATTGGCAACGTAGTTTCATGACCAGCCATAACGTTACTTGCTGAATCACCAACTAAAATAACATCGATACCTGCACCATCTACAATTTTTGCCATCGTGTAGTCATATGCAGTAAGCATAGATATTTTTTCGCCTCTAGATTTCATATCTACAAGACTTTTTACTGTAATTCTTTTATATTCTTTTTTTGCTACTGACATGTTGTTTTTATTAGTTGATTGTAAAAATAATAAAATAGAGTAATAGCCAGTTATAATTATGTTTCAAATGAATAAAATATTATTTTGTACATTATTTTCTAAATTAAACTCGCATGTTAAAAAAAATAGTCACTTTGGTTTTTATGTTTTTTTTTATTTTGGTTTTCTCTCAAGATGATAAGAAGTTGACTAAAGTTTCATATACATTTGATCTTAATTTGAATAGTTATTCAGAGGGCATTCCATATAAAGCTGAATTATATTTCAATGACAGCCTAAGTCTTTTTGTTTATAATTCTGTTAAACTGGAAGGTGTTGCTGGTTTTCGTAAAATGGTTAAAGATAGAACAGGAAGAGTTGATGGTATATCTTTTTTTAGAAATTATGATGAAATTGGACTTAAGTTTTACTTGAAAATTAATGATAGAGAGTTGACATCAAGGCAATTGTCTTATGAGCTATACGAAAGTATAGTAAGAGAAAAAGATATTAATTTTAATTGGCAGATTACTAAAGAAACTAAAACTATTGGGAATTATTTGTGTTATAAGGCAACAACAGAAAATTTTAGAGGACGTAATTATGAGGTTTGGTTTACATATGACATACCAATTGCAACTGGTCCATGGAAATTTCATGGATTGCCAGGTTTAATTATTGAAGTTCATGACGATAAAGATTTGATTAATATTACTTTTAATGAATTGAATAAAATTGATCAAAATGATATAGAACTTGAAAAGCCAATTAGTGAAAATGATCAAAATTCAATTGATTATAATAGACCTGATTTTGAAAACGTTTATACTTTAGAGATGTACCTTGAGGAATGTTTTCGACTCTATTTGAATTATGTTGATAGGCAAAAAGATGCTATAATTCAAGGTTTATTGCCAAGTAATGCTACTCATCCTTCTTATGTCAATATAGAATATAATAAAGACCAAATAAAGCTTTTAAATCAATATCATCAAATTGAATATAGCGATTATGAAAAGTCGAAAGAAATTAAAGACACAAAAGACTAACCATTAATAAACTTTAAACATATGAAACATTTACTATTAATCTTTAGCTTATTGTTTACAATGATATTAAATGCCCAAAAATCTGAATCTGATAATGTGAAAGCTGTAATTGTTGATTTTTTTGACGCATTCCATAAGCAAGATACAACGGCCTTGAAAGCTATGGTTACAGACAAAATTATACTTCAATCTATATCAACCAATAAAGATGGTAAAACTGTATTAAAGGAAGACGACTTTGGTAAATTCATGAAAAACATTGCTAGTATTCCTAAAGATAGAACTTTTGAGGAAAAACTATTAGACTTTAGTATTCAAGTAGATGGTAATATGGCCAATGCATGGACACCTTACGAGTTTTGGTATCAAGGAAAATTTAGTCATTGTGGTGTTAATTCTTTTCAGCTAATAAAAGACGATAAGAAATGGAAAATTATTTATTTAGTGGATACAAGACGAAGAGAGAACTGTAATAAAAATTCCAAAAACTAAAATCCAAATTACAAAAACATAAGAGTAAGAGTTCCTTCCCTTTGGGAAGGTTAGGAAGGGCTTAACAATCCGTTAAATGAACACCAACAGCCAAACCACCTTCAGACGTTTCTTTATACTTCGTATTCATATCTTTTGCCGTTTCCCACATGGTATTAACGACTTTGTCTAATGGCACTTTTACGTTATTAGGATCTGTTTCTAAAGCTAATTCTGCAGCATTTATAGCTTTTATGGCTCCCATAGAATTTCGCTCTATACAAGGTATTTGTACTAAACCTCCAATAGGATCGCAGGTTAAACCTAAGTGATGCTCCATAGCAATTTCTGCAGCAACTAAAACTTGCTCTGGAGTTCCGCCTAATAATTCAGTTAATGCTCCTGCGGCCATTGCAGAAGATACACCGATTTCCGCTTGACAACCTCCCATTGCAGCACTAATTGTGGCACCTTTTTTAAAGATACTGCCAATTTCACCAGCAACTAAAAGGAATTTTTTAACATGCTCAAAATCGGCTTCGTGGTTTTCAATTACCATGTAATACATTAATACAGCAGGAATAACACCAGCACTGCCATTAGTAGGTGCTGTAACCACTCTGCCTAAAGAGGCATTAACTTCGTTTACAGCTAATGCAAAACAGCTTACCCATTTTAAAATCTGGCGAAATTTCACCTCAGTTTTTCGTATGGATTCAAGCCATTCTTGTGGTGTGTTGTATTTATTTTCGCCAATTAAATTTTTGTGCATATCATAGGCACGTCTTCTTACGTTAAGACCACCAGGTAAGTTGCCTTCTGTGTGGCAACCTGTGTACATGCATTCTAACATGGTGTTCCATATGCGTTTTAATTCAAAATCTATAGAATCTGTATCACGTATGGATTTTTCATTCTCTAAAACCACACCAGAAATAGGAAGGTCTAATTGTTGGCAAAACTTAAGTAGTTCTTCACCATATGATACAGGATAAGGAAATGTACAGTAGAAAATAATTTTGTTAGCTTTAGAAATCTTACGTTCTTCTTGTACCACAAATCCGCCACCAATGGAGTAGTAGGTAGATTTATAATTTCTGCCATTTATTAAAGCACTAAACGACATGCCATTAGAATGAAATGGTAAAACCTTACGGTTAAAAATAATATCGTCCTTAAAATTAAAAGGAAGCTCTTTTTCCTTATTAAAATGAAGTGTATTAGTACTTTTTATAGTAGCTATTGTACTATCTATGCTTTCAACAGGAACATATTCAGGATCTGCACCACTTAACCCTAGCATTACAGCATAATCAGTAGCGTGTCCTTTTCCTGTTAGAGATAACGAACCGTATAAATCAACAGTAATTTTTTCAACCTTTTCAAAACGGTTTTTAGCTTTAAGCTCTTTTATCCAACGTTCTGCTGCTCGCCAAGGGCCTAAGGTATGAGAACTCGATGGTCCTACACCAATTTTTAGCATATCAAAAACAGAAATACATTCCATTTAAACAATCAATTTAGTCTAAACAAATATACATTTTGTTTGCATTGATGATATAAAAAAAACAGCTTTGATTTTTATAACCAAAACTGTTTGAATTTATTTAGTTTTCTGAGAATTATTCTACGTATTGCATAACCTCTGATAAATTATTAACATCAAGGTCAATGCTATTTACTAGATCTACAGGTAATACTACAATTCTAAATGTTTGACCAATACGATCAGCTTCTGGTAATGTACTACGGTCAAAAGTAGGAGGTGCATATATGAATAGGTCTACAAAATCGAAATTATGATCAAAAGTATATTGAAACTCATTTCCATTGTCAGTGTAGACAATTTCTGGAAGCGGCCTCCAAATGTCATAGCCCTCGTTATCAATTCCTACAAGTCTGTATGTTAAAACCATATCCGATTCAATTAATTCAATATTAAGAGGAATTTCTAAACTTGCCTGATAATCTGGATTTATAAAGTTTACGGTTCCTTCAAAAGATTGACCAACAAAATTAACTCCATCGAAACCCGGAGGTCCTTGTTCTCCTTCGCAAGCGGTTAATAATAATGCAAATACTGTAATAAATGATAATATGCGTTTCATGATTTAATGATTTAAGATTGTTTTTTATTCATATATGTACGTACTTATTACAATGACGTTACTTCTACATGAATATTTGTTTAATGATATCAAAACTAATACCAAAGTAGAAATTAGTGCGAATAATTTTTAAAAAATAAATCTGACATCATGTCACATTTTTTGTCATGGCATAATCATTGACTAATTATAATTGAGTTTAAAAAAATAAAACGCAACAAAACACACATATAAATTATGAGTAAAATTATTGGAATTGATTTAGGTACAACCAACTCTTGTGTTTCTGTAATGGAAGGTAACGAGCCAGTTGTAATCCCAAACGCTGAAGGTAAGAGAACAACACCTTCGGTTATCGCCTTTGTAGAAGGTGGAGAAATTAAGGTTGGTGATCCAGCAAAAAGACAAGCAGTAACAAACCCAACAAAAACAGTTTATTCTATTAAACGTTTTATGGGTAATAAGTATTCTGAATCTAAGAAAGAGGCAGAACGTGTACCATATAAAGTGGTAAAAGGAGACAACGATACTCCACGTGTAGATATCGATGGTCGTTTATATACTCCACAAGAATTATCAGCTATGATTCTTCAAAAAATGAAGAAAACTGCTGAAGATTATTTAGGGTCAGACGTAAGTAGAGCAGTAATTACTGTACCAGCTTATTTTAATGATGCACAACGTCAGGCGACAAAAGAAGCCGGCGAAATAGCAGGATTAAAAGTAGAACGTATTATTAATGAGCCTACTGCGGCAGCATTAGCTTACGGTATGGATAAAAAAGGTACAGACCAAAAAATCGTAGTTTTCGATTTTGGTGGTGGTACGCATGATGTTTCTATCCTTGAGTTAGGTGACGGAGTTTTCGAAGTATTATCTACAGATGGTGATACACACTTAGGTGGTGATGATGTAGATGAGAGAATTATCGATTGGTTAGCGGAAGAGTTTATAAAGGACGAAGATATGGACTTACGTAAAGACCCAATGGCATTACAACGTCTTAAGGAAGCAGCTGAAAAAGCAAAGATAGAATTATCATCTTCTGCTCAAACAGAAATTAACTTGCCTTATGTAACGGCAACAGCTAGTGGACCAAAACACTTAGTACGTACATTAACACGTTCTAAATTTGAGCAATTAATAGATGATTTAATCAAACGTACTATTGAACCATGTGAAACGGCACTGAAAGCAGCAGGTTTATCTAAATCTGATATTGACGAGGTGATTTTAGTAGGTGGTTCTACACGTATTCCAGCAGTACAAGAAGCGGTTGAAAAATTCTTCGGAAAAGCGCCAAGTAAAGGTGTAAATCCTGATGAAGTTGTTTCTTTAGGAGCAGGTATCCAAGGTGGTGTATTAACTGGTGATGTAAAAGACGTTCTTTTATTAGACGTCACTCCATTATCTCTTGGTATTGAAACTATGGGTAATGTAATGACGAAGTTGATTGAAGCAAATACTACGATTCCAACAAAGAAATCGCAAGTATTCTCAACAGCAGCAGATAATCAGCCATCGGTAGAAATTCACGTATTACAAGGTGAGCGTCCTATGGCAGCAGATAACAAAACGATAGGTCGTTTCCACTTAGATGGCATTCCACCAGCAAGAAGAGGAACACCTCAGATTGAAGTAACGTTTGATATTGATGCCAATGGTATCATAAAAGTATCTGCAGAAGATAAAGCGACTGGTAAGAAACAAGATATCAGAATTGAAGCTTCTTCAGGATTAACAGAAGAAGAAATTGCTAAAATGAAGCAAGAAGCGGAAGCAAATGCGGAAGCAGATGCTAAAGCTAAAGAGACAGCAGATAAGTTGAATAGTGCTGATGCTATGATTTTTCAAACTGAAAGTCAGCTGAAAGAATTTGGTGATAAATTATCTGATGATAAGAAGAAGCCAATTGAAGATGCACTTGAAGAATTGAAAAAAGCATACGAGACAAAAGACATCGCTGTTATCGACCCAGCTTTAGAGAAAATCAACGAAGCATGGAAAGTAGCAAGTGAAGAAATGTACAAAGCACAAGCAGAAGCTCAAGGCGGAGCTGCAGGTCCTGAAGCAGGAGCGCAAGGTCAACCAGAAGCTGAAGGTGATAATGTAGAAGACGTAGACTTCGAAGAGGTCAAATAATCGTGATTTGTCATTCTGAACTTGTTTCAGAATCTCGAATATAAAGAAAAACGCAATCCTCAATTGGATTGCGTTTTTTTGTTTTTAACTCTTTTTCATTCCTGCGAAGACAGGAATCCAGTTTATATTTTTCTTTATTAATTAGATTCCTGCCTTCATAGGAATGACAGCAGGATTAGTTTCGTATTTTCGCAACATTTCTAAGTTATATGGAATTCACAAAACAAATAAAATCAACCCAAAACCCAAAACGCTTAGCGGTTAAGCTCAACGCAAAAGGGGAGCAATTCGTTGTAAAGGGGCATCCTTGGGTGTTTTCTAATAGTATAGTAAAGATTAATGACGATGCCAAAACAGGCGATTTAGCCATAGTTTTTAGTAAGAATAAAAATAAAGTTGTGGGTTTAGGATTATATGATGCTAACTCACCAATTAGAATAAAAATTATTCATAATGCCGACACTAAAGCTGTAATAAATGCTGCTTTTTTTCATCATAAAATTGAATTGGCTTTTGAGAAACGTTATGAGTTGTTACAAACAAATACAAACAGTTATCGTCTATTATTTGGTGAAAATGATGGTTTTCCTGGCTTAATAGCAGATGTTTACGATTCGGTTTTGGTTGTAAAACTATATTCCGAAATTTGGTTACCATACTTAGAATCTATTTTAAAGAGCCTGCAACAAGTTGCTAGAGCAAATACAGTTGTAATTCGTTTAAGTCGTGGGTTACAAAACAGTAAAAATCATTCATTAAAAGATGGTGAAGTTGTTTATGGAGATTTAGAAAACGAAGTGGTTCAGTTTGTAGAACATGGAGTTAACTTCAGTGCTAATGTAATTAAAGGTCATAAAACAGGTTACTTCTTAGATCATAGAGCTAATAGAAAGCGAGTAGGTGAGTTGAGTAAGGGAAAATCGGTTTTAGATGTATTTTCTTATGCTGGTGGATTTTCAGTTCATGCTTTAGCTAATGGTGCAACAGAGGTCACCAGTTTAGATATAAGTAAACAAGCACTAGATATTGCTCGCGAAAATGGAAAGTTGAATGATTATTCCGGAATGCACAAAACCATTTCTGGCGATGCATTTAAAGAAATGAAAGCTTTAATCGAAAAAGGGAAAACTTTTGATGTAGTAGTCATAGATCCTCCAAGTTTTGCAAAACAACAATCAGAAATAGATTTAGCAAAAAAGAAATATGCACAGTTAGCGGAACTAGGTGAGCAGCTTACTGCAAAAAACGGACTTTTGGTTTTAGCATCATGTTCTTCTAGAATTTTAGCCCAATCTTTCTTTGATTTAAATCAACGTGTTTTAAATTCACAAGCAAGACTTTTTGAAACTGTTCTTAAAACGAAGCACGATAGTGATCATCCAATTAGTTTTCTTGAAGGTGCTTATTTAAAATGTGGTTACTACAGATTTTTAGAATAAAAGTATTATGCATGCATAATATTTGTGTTATATTTGCTATTCAAATTTCAAATTATGACATCCCAACTGACGCAACTTCTTAATATCAAATACCCAATCATTCAAGCACCAATGTTTTTAGTTTCTAATGTTGCTATGGTAACAGAAGCTATGAAAGCAGGTATTGCTGGTTGTATTCCTGCATTAAACTATAGAACGCTCGATGAGTTAAGAGCCGCAATTAAAGAATTAAAAGCTAATAAAGTAGAGGGAGGTTCATTTGGGTTTAATTTAATTGTAAATAAGTCTAACGTAAAATATAAAGGACAATTAGAAGTACTATGCGAGGAAGGTTGTGATTTTATAATTACCTCATTAGGAAGTCCAGAAGAAACCATAAGACAAGCACATGCTGTAGGCATCAAGGTTTTTTGTGATGTTACCGATTTAAAATTTGCTAAAAAGGTAGAACAACTCGGAGCAGATGCAGCCATTGCGGTTAATAATGAAGCTGGTGGACACAGAGGAAACCTAACACCAGAGCAGTTAACAAGCTTATTAAACAAAGAGCTAAGTATTCCTGTAATTTCAGCAGGTGGCGTTGGTTGTAAAGCAGATATAGATAAAATGTTGAGTTACGGAGCAGAAGGTGTTTCTGTGGGTAGCCCATTTATTGCATCAGTAGAAGCAGGCGTTACCGAAGAATATAAGCAAGCTTGTGTGGATTATGGTGCAAAAGATATAATAATGACAGAACGTATTTCGGGTACACCATGCACAGTCATTAATACTCCTTATGTTCAAAAAATAGGAACAAAGGCAACTTGGATTGAAAATATGCTAAATAAAAATCGTAAACTCAAAAAATGGGTTAAAATGATACGTTTTTCAATAGGTATGAGAGCTACAGAAAAAGCAGCAAAAAAAGCAACTTACAAAACTGTATGGGTTGCAGGTCCGAGTATTGAGCATACTAAGGCAATTCTTCCAGTAAAAGCTATTGTGGCAAAACTTACAACCTAAGTGCAGCAATTGCTTCTTCTGTCTTTTTCTTTTTTCTCCTTTTACCAGTAAAAATATTAAAACTATAGCTGGCGGTTAAACCACCAAGTGAGGTGGCAATAGCTTCACTTGCATCAAATTTCCCACTTATTATGTAGCCATCATATATTTCTTTAGAAAGACCAGCTAAAGTAGAAAGACCGAGGCTATACCAAAAGGCTTTCTTTTTATTTTTGGTTTTGGAATAGACTAAGGCGTAAGTTCCACTAGAGATTGCTGCTCCTGTTAAAAAATGTAAGCCATCATCGCTTATAGTAACTTGTGCAGAACTGAAATTAAAAATTGCAAAAGCAATTAGTGTAAGTAAAATTTTCATTATTTTGTTAGGGTTAGTTGCGAGCAAAGTATACTTTTAATATACATATCACTTCATTAATCGATTGAATATCATATTTATACGATGAAATGATAAAGGTGCAGTTTCTAATGATCATAATTCTCTATATTTAAAAAGAAAAAAATATAAAATAATTGTCCCCTTTAATGTTTTATGAAACGTCTTAAGGATATAAACATTTAAAATATTAGAAATTATGAAAAATTTTATGATGATTTTCGTTGGAAAAGAATACACTGATCTTGGATTATCTCCAGAAGATATGCAAGGCAGGATGGAAAAATGGTTTGCTTGGGGAAGTAAGATGGAAAAGGCAGGTATTTTACGTGGTGGCGAAGCTTTAACACCTCAAATTAGACGTATTGTTGGAGAGAGTAGAACTGTAACGGATTTAACATCTGCGGAAGTAAAAGAAATTGTTGGTGGATTTTATTTAATTGAAGCCAAAGATTTTGACGCCGTACAAGAGATAGCTCAAGATTTCCCAGATTACGATTTAGGAAACACCGTAGAAATTCGTGAAATTATGGTTTTTGACGAACACTAATGGAAAATAAACTAGTAGACCATCTGTTTCGCCATCATAGTGGAAAGATGGTCTCTGTTTTAACCAGAATCTTTGGGTTATCTAATTTAGATATTATTGAAGATGCGGTACAAGATACCTTTATTAAAGCTAGCATATCTTGGCGAAAACAACAGCCAGAGCATCCGGAAGCTTGGTTAACAAAAGCCGCAAAAAACAGAGTTATAGATATTTTTAGAACCCTAAAAGCTCAAAAAAATAACCTTCCTAATATTACCCAAGGCACTGATGCTATTGCTATTAACGAATTGTTTTTAGATGCTGAAATTGAAGATGCACAGCTCAGAATGATATTTACAGCTTGTCATCCTAAGTTAGATCCAAGAGATCGAATTTCGTTTGCCTTAAAAACCGTTTCTGGTTTTAGTACCAAAGAAATTGCTTCAGCTTTGCTCACAAAAGAAGAGACGATTAAAAAACGTCTAATGCGTGCTCGTAAAGCCATTCAAAAATCAGATATACAGTTTTATATTCCTCAAGGAAAAACATTAAACGAGCGTTTAGAAAGTGTAATGGAAGTCTTGTATCTTATTTTTAATGAAGGTTTTCATTCTAATAATAAAGAGCATTTAATTAGAGAAGATTTATGCGGTGAAGCCATGCGTTTATGCAAATTACTATTAAAATATAAGCAAACACGATCACCAGAGTGTTATGCTTTGTTTGCTTTAATGTGTTTCCATTCTGCAAGATTACCAGCCAAAACAAGTGTAGATAATGAAGTATTGGATTTAAAACAACAAAATAGAGCTTTATGGCACTTTCCATTTATACAACTTGGCAACACCATGATGAGTAAAGCAGTTGAGACAGAAGATTTTTCATGTTATCATTTTGAGGCAGCGATTGCTGCAGAACATTTAAAAGCAAAAACTTTTGAAGACACCAATTGGAATGCCATTTTAAAATGGTACCAGGCATTGCATCAATTACAGCCCATGCCATCGCATTTATTAACAATGGCAGTTATTTGTATACAGAATAAAGATTATGAAACTGCTGATTTCTATTTTAAACAATTACAACCAGAGCATTTAGAGCAACGAGCATATTTATACTTTGCAGCCAAAGCAGATTATTTTGCTGAAACTAAAAATTTAAAAGAAGCATTGATTTATATTGATTTGGCTCTATATTCAGTAACAAATTCGCAAGAAAAAGCCTATTTACAGAATAAGAAAGCAGCTTTATTACAAATATTAAATTAATATTTTTCACCTTTAATATTAGCTTAAAGCAAAACTAAAGGTATCATTTGGAATTAATTTTTCCAATCATGCTAACTTGTTAATAATTAAATAGTTCTATGTACTGAAACTTTGCATTAAATCGACTAACTTGCTTAACGACTAACTCATATCATTAAAGTTAGCCTTCATTAAGACCAACCATTAACTAAATGATAAAATTCTTTAGATTATCAAAACAAAATTTTGCAATGCAAAATCGAATGTCCTGCGGACATTTGGCGGAAATAGTTGCTTGCGGAAGATTTAAAATCCTTAAACATGATTAAATTCTTCAGACGTATAAGACAACAACTACTCTCAGAAAATAAATTTAGCAAATACATACTGTACGCTATAGGCGAAATTGTGCTTGTTATTATTGGTATTCTTATAGCGCTTCAAATAAATAATAAAAACGAACAGCGAAAAACCGAAAATAAAATTGTTTCTATTTTAAAAGAAGTACAAAATGATTTAGCACTAGATATTCAAAAATCGGACGAACTAATTGCCTATTATAAAACACAAGATTCAATCATCAACTTAGTAAAAGCAGATAAACTAACCTATGATGATTATAAAAATGAAAATCGAAATGCTTTAAGATTTGCAATTATGGACGCTTTCCACATGAAAATTCATGCAAATGGATATACCAACCTCATAGAAAATGTTGATAATGTTCCAAAAAAACTGAAAGCAGTTATTGAACCATTACACGAGATATATATTTATAACAAATACGAAATAGACAAGTTCGATAAGCGATTGGACTTGATTACAGATAGAGTGATAGACAAGTTAGCCAAAAGTAAAGATTGGTATTATAGATTAGATCGGCCTCAATTAGAAGATGAGATGATTAATTTTTTCCTGAATGACCCTTATTATAAAAATGATGTAGCTCTATACCAAAATGCTGGCTGGACAAACTTGGCATACCATGTTACAATATTTAGAGAAAACGCAATTAATGCATACAAACAAATTAACGCACTTGTTGAAAGTAATGAACCGCTTCCCGATTTTATACCACACAATTTAGTTCATCTAACAACGGCACAACTAAATGAATATGCGGGTACTTTTAAGGTTGTAAAGTATGATGGGTACGATGGTCCAATTCCAGATTTAAACTATAAAATTCAGATACAAGACAATGGTCTAGTGGGCATTATGAATGGAGATCTTGAAGATATGGATTATTTCTATTTTGAAACAACAGATAAGATATTTGGTCAGACTGATATTTACCTTAAAGGAGAGTTTGTAAGAGATAGTTTAAATGAAATTACATCTTTATTTATTATGAAAAATGGAATGGTAGCTCACTTAAATAAACTTTAAACTTATTAAAGAAAATTAATAACGAAAGGCTAAGAACGAGTATAATTAAATGCTTTGGTCGTTGCCTATTTAGAAAATTCCTATGGAATTTTCACGTGTTCGTTTTTGTTTACTAAATTAGTTGTTTAACCGAGCAACCAAACGCACACATCATCGTTAAGCATAAAATCAATTTCCTCTTTAAATATGTGGCACACAACTTGTTTGTAACAAAACAGTAGATTTTACTACATATAAGTAAAACCAAGTTTAATTAAAAAAGAAAAAGATATGATTCAGTTAAAAGGAGCCTTAGTTTTAGGAACCATAATAGGTGTAGCCGCAGGTGTGTTATTAGCGCCAGAAAAAGGCAGTGTTACAAGAGATAAACTTAAAAAAGAAGGAAAGGATATTAAAGACCAAATTGTTGATGACTTCACTGAAGTAAAAGACGATTTATCTAAAGCAGCGGCATCTGGTAAGGATAAATTTAAAGAAGATTTAAAAGACTTTGCCTCTAAAACAAGTTATAAAACAGAGCAAGCGATTACCTTTTTAGAAAAGCAATTAGCTATTTTGAAAGAAAAGAATAAAACGCTACAGCAGACAAGCTAAAACATACTTTGAACCGTCATTGCGAAGCCGACTTTTTTGTTGGCTGTGGCAATCTCATAAAAGGGAGTAATTACCATTAATGAGATTACCACGTCCTACGTCCTCGTAATGACGTTTCGTTTTTTATTTTATAATATTTAGGAGGCTTTTTTTTATCTCTGCCCACTCATCTTTCAAAATACCATAACAGCAAGTACTACGTCTAAAACCATCATTCATAAGGGTGTCTTTTCTTAAAATGCCTTCGAGCGTTGCGCCTAATTTCTCAACAGCACGTCGCGATTTGTTATTGCGTTCGTCAATTCTAAATTCAACCTTTTCAAACGCTAAGGTTTCAAATGCATATTGTAGCATTAAAAACTTCATGTTAGCATTTAATCCTGTACCCTGAAAATGGTGTCCTATCCAAGTCCAACCAATGTGTAAGACTTTGTTTTTCCAATTGATCAATCCAAATCGTGTGGCACCAGCATAAGCTTGTTTTTCTTTATCATAGATAATAAAAGGTAATGTGGTTTTATTATCATAACCCTCTATAGCAATTTGCACATAAGCTCTCAATTTTTCTGGATCAGAAATATCGGAAGGTGAGTAATAGATTAAATCCTTTTCTTGAGCAATTTGTCCTAAATGCGCGTAATTGCTTAGGTTGAGTAATGTGAGTTTTACGCGATTATTTTCTAAGGTTGGTGTATTCATTGACAGTTTATGGCATATTTGTAAAATCGAAATCTAAATTATAATTATTTCTTTAAAAGCGCTTATAGAATTATATTTTTATATGTTGAACCCTCAGTCATTGAATGTAGGATAGATTTACTATTTTAAAATGTTAATTTAAGACGCTGAACATTGTAATTCATAAAATTTTGATGAATGCATTAATTGTAATTACTCTAATTTTATGACATGGTATCTAAACAAACCTTTATTAAAGGCATTCTCATAGGTATATTGGGTATTGTATTATTTTCTTCTAAAGCCGTAATGGTGAAGTTGTCATATAAGTACAATGTTGATGCACTTAGTGTCTTGTTATTACGTATGCTATTTGCATTTCCGTTTTATATAGCAATTGCATTTGCTTATAGACACGAAAAAAGTATGCACGTAAAAAAGAATGATTATCTCTGGCTTGTATTTTTTGGGTTTGTAGGTTATTATTTGGCGAGCTATTTTGACTTTGTTGGTTTAACCTTTATTAAAGCTAGTTTAGAGCGTATTATACTTTTTATCTATCCTACTATTGTGCTATTATTTAATAAGTTATTTCTTAAAAGGGTAATAACTAAGATGCAAAAACTAGCTATTATAATTACATATGTTGGTATTGTGATTACGTTTGGTAGTGAGGTGTCTATTTCGGGAAATCATGTCTATAATGGTGGCTTTTTTGTGCTGCTCAGTGCCATTACCTATGCATCTTATTTGGTAGGTAGTGGATGGCTTATTCCTAAATTTGGTGTCATGAGATTTACGGCCTACGCCATGTTAGTCTCTTGTGTCTGTGTATTTATTCATTATGGATTAGTCTCTAGAGTGAACATTTTTAATTTTCCTTGGCAAGTTTATGTGTTAGGTTTGTGTATTGCTGTTTTTGCAACTGTAATTCCTTCATTTTTAGTATCTATATCTATTAAACTAATCGATTCATCAAACTTTGCAGTAATTGCAGGTGTTGGACCTATTTCAACAATTGTCCTTGCAGTTATCTTTTTAAACGAAAGCCTTACATTACTTCAAATTATAGGTACTATAGTTGTTATTTTAGGGATTTTATTGATTTCAAAAAACAGAAGAAAATAGTAGTTATAGCAATATTAAAACTAAATTCAATGTAATAATCAATAAATCTAATGTTCTCAACAATATTGGGCATTTATTGTTAATTACTTTACGTAAACCGTATTTCATTTTTTGCGGTATAGTCTTATATTAGCGTTCCAACAAAAATTCGTCCTAAATTCTATGGCAGAACAGTCTAACTATACCGAAGATAATATACGCTCACTCGATTGGAAAGAACATATCCGAATGCGACCTGGTATGTATATTGGAAAGTTAGGTGATGGATCTTCGCCAGACGATGGAATCTATATTTTACTAAAGGAAGTACTCGACAACTCCATTGATGAGTATGTGATGGGAGCAGGTAAAACTATTGAGATTTCTGTACAAGGAGAGCGCGTTATTGTGCGCGATTATGGTCGTGGTATTCCACTTGGTAAAGTTGTAGATGTTGTGTCTAAAATGAATACAGGAGGTAAATACGATTCTAAAGCCTTTAAGAAATCAGTGGGTTTAAATGGTGTTGGTACTAAAGCTGTAAATGCTTTATCATCTTATTTTAGAGTAGAATCTACAAGAGATGGTAAATCGGCTTCGGCAGAATTTGAACAAGGAAATCTTACCAATAAAGAATTATTAGAAGATACTTCTCGTAGAAAAGGAACAAAGGTTAGTTTTATTCCAGATGAAATTATCTTTAAAAACTATAAGTATAGAAACGAGTATATCGTTAAGATGCTTAAAAACTATGTGTATCTTAATCCTGGATTAACCATTGTTTTTAATGGTGAAAAGTATTTTAGTGAAAATGGATTAAAGGATTTACTATCTGAAAACATTAATGAGTCAGATTTGTTGTACCCTATCATTCATCTAAAAGGTGATGATATAGAAGTGGCATTAACACATAGTAAAACCCAATACAGCGAGGAATATCATTCGTTTGTAAATGGTCAAAATACGACACAAGGAGGTACGCATTTAGCTGCTTTTAGAGAGGCATTAGTAAAGACTGTACGAGAGTTTTACGGAAAAACCTATGATGCTTCAGATATTAGAAAATCAGTAGTTTCTGCCATTGCTATAAAAGTGATGGAGCCAGTTTTTGAGAGTCAGACCAAAACAAAGCTTGGTTCTACAGATATGGGTGGTGATTTGCCAACTGTAAGAACCTACATCAACGATTTTGTTAAAAAGTACTTAGATAACTTTTTACATAAAAACCCGGATACAGCAGAGAAAATTCAACGTAAAATTCTTCAGGCAGAGCGAGAACGTAAAGAGCTTTCAGGCATTAGAAAATTAGCAAAAGACAGAGCTAAAAAGGCAAGTCTTCATAATAAAAAATTACGCGATTGTAGAGTGCATTTTGGTGATACTAAAAAGGATGGTTATTTAGATACAACGTTGTTTATCACTGAGGGTGATTCGGCATCTGGTAGTATTACAAAATCGCGCGATGTTAATACTCAGGCAGTTTTTAGCCTAAAAGGTAAACCTTTAAACTGCTATGGTTTAAGTAAAAAGATTGTTTATGAGAATGAAGAATTCAATCTTTTACAGGCGGCTTTAAATATTGAAGAATCTCTAGAAGATTTAAGATATAATAATGTGGTAATTGCAACTGATGCTGATGTGGATGGTATGCATATTCGTTTATTGCTAATTACATTTTTCTTGCAATTTTTTCCAGAAGTGATAAAAGAAGGACATTTGTATATTTTGCAAACACCTTTATTTAGAGTAAGAAATAAAAAAGAAACGATTTATTGTTATTCTGAAGATGAAAGACGAGAAGCAATAGAAAAACTAAAACCAAAGCCAGAAATAACTCGATTTAAAGGTTTAGGTGAGATTTCGCCAGATGAATTTGTACATTTTATTGGTGAAGATATTCGTTTAGACCCAGTAATGTTAGATAAAGATATGTCTATAGAAGAGTTATTATCTTTCTATATGGGTAAAAACACACCGACGCGCCAAGAATTTATAATAGATAACCTAAAAGTTGAACTAGATATAGTTGAAGATACTGTATGAGAACGGATAACAGAGCTGTAAAAAATTCTATTATTTCCATCTATTTTATATTATTAGTTGCTGCTATTTTATTAGCGACAGTTTTTAATACGTACGACGATTTTCCTGTGAGTTCAATGTATGTGTTTTTAGCATTATTTGTAGTTGTAGTTCTTGTTCATTTTTTGGCTAGATATTTTGAATATGATAGTGATGGACCAAAATTGATTCTTACCAATAGAGGATTAATACTAACAGATTTCATTAACTACAGACAGCATAGAGCAGAGTTTGCGAAGGAAAAGTTAGTAAATTATAAAGCGCATAATTATTTAATTTATAAAACTTTAGTTGTTTCTATAAAACATAGTAATGGTAAAATAGTAAAAGAGAGCTTTAATGTTACGCTTTTAAAACGAAAGAAATTAAGGTACGTAAAGCAATCGCTTAAAAGAATATTAAAAGAAAATTTAAAGCATAAAGAAGGTCAATGATAGAAGAGCATGATGATTTGTTGAATGAAGATAATGGTAGCCAAGAAACAATTACCAAGGTTACCGGAATGTATAAGGACTGGTTTTTAGATTACGCTTCTTATGTAATTCTAGAACGTGCAGTACCAGCAATAGAAGATGGTTTTAAACCTGTGCAGCGACGTATTATGCACTCTATGAAAGATCTTGACGATGGACGTTATAATAAAGTCGCAAACATCGTAGGTCATACCATGCAATACCATCCGCATGGTGATGCCAGTATTGCGGATGCTATGGTGCAAATTGGCCAAAAAGACTTATTGATAGATACCCAAGGAAACTGGGGAAATATCTTAACAGGTGATCGTGCAGCGGCTTCAAGATATATAGAGGCACGATTATCTAAGTTTGCTCTAGATGTTGTGTACAATCCAAAAATCACAGAATGGCAAGCTTCTTACGATGGTCGTAGAAAAGAACCTATAAATTTACCGGTAATGTTTCCTTTGCTTTTAGCGCAAGGTGGGGAAGGGATTGCTGTAGGTCTATCAACAAAAATTTTACCACATAATTTTATCGAACTAATTGATGCTTCAGTAAAGCACCTTAAGGGCAAACGTTTTACGATTTTACCAGATTTTCCGACTGCTGGTATTGCTGATTTTACCAATTATAACGATGGACTACGTGGAGGTAAAGTGCGTGTAAGAGCTAAGATTTCGCAACGCGATAAAAATAGCTTAGTTATTACCGAAATTCCTTTTGGTACAACGACATCATCTCTTATCGATTCTATTCTTAAAGCCAATGATAAGGGGAAAATTAAGATAAAAAAGATTGAAGATAATACTGCTGCTGAAGTAGAGATACTAATTCATTTACCATCTGGCTTATCACCAGATAAGACAATCGATGCTTTATATGCTTTTACTAGTTGTGAGACATCAATTTCACCATTAGGTTGTGTTATTGAAGATAATAAGCCTTATTTCGTTGGTGTAACAGAGATGTTACGTCGCTCAACAGATAATACGGTTCAGCTTTTAAAAAGTGAATTAGAAATTAAGCTTGGTGAGTTTGAGGAGCAATGGCATTTTGCTTCTTTAGAGCGAATTTTTATTGAAAAGAGAATCTATCGTGATATTGAGGAAGAAGAAACCTGGGATGGTGTTATCAATGCTATAGATAAAGGTCTACAGCCACATATAAAACACTTAAAGCGTGCTATAACTGTTGACGATATTACGCGATTAACAGAGATTAGAATAAAACGTATTTCAAAATTTGATATAGATAAAGCACAACAAAAAATAGATGCTTTAGAAGATCAAATAGCTGAAGTAAAACATCACTTAGCGAACCTAATTGACTATGCGATAGCATATTTTGAAAGATTAAAGAAAGATTATGGTGAAGGTAAAGAGCGTAAAACTGAGATAAGAGTTTTCGAAGATGTCGATGCTACAAAGGTCGTTATTAGAAACACAAAACTTTATGTAAATAGAGAAGAAGGTTTTATAGGTACGTCTTTAAGGAGAGATGAATATGTGTGCGATTGTAGTGATATTGATGATATTATTGTGTTTACCAAGGACGGTAAAATGATGGTTACTAAAGTAGATTCTAAAACTTTCATTGGTAAAAACATTATACATGTAGCTGTATTTAAGAAAAAAGATAAGCGTACTGTTTATAATATGATTTATCGCGATGGTAAAAGTGGGCCATCTTATGTTAAACGATTTGCGGTAACAAGTATGACTAGAGATCGCGAATACGATTTAACCAATGGTACTAAAGGATCTTCATTATGGTATTTTTCTGCCAACCCAAATGGTGAAGCAGAAGTTGTAACTATTATGTTGCGTCAGGTAGGTAGTATTAAAAAGTTGAAATGGGATTTAGATTTTGCCGATATTCTTATAAAAGGAAGATCGTCAAAAGGTAATTTAGTAACTAAATATTCTATAAAACGAGTTGAGTTAAAAGAAAAAGGGGTTTCTACCTTAAAACCACGTAAAATTTGGTTCGACGATACAGTTCAACGCCTTAATGTTGATGGTAGAGGTGAGTTGATTGGCGAATTTAGGGGTGAGGATCGATTATTAATTATAACGCAATCTGGAGTTGTTAAAACTATTATACCAGAATTGACTACCCATTTTGATAGTGATATGATTGTTTTAGAAAAATGGATACCTAAAAAACCTATTTCAGCAATTTATTACGATGGAGATAAGGAACGGTATTATGTAAAGCGTTTTGTAATTGAGCAAGAAGGTAAAGAGGAAACCTTTATATCAGACCATGCTAATTCGCAACTAGAAATTGTTTCTACAGACTGGAGACCAATGGCTGATGTAGAATTCACCAAGGAACGTGGTAAGGATCGTAAACCAAACATGGAAGTGAACCTAGAGGAATTTATTGCAGTTAAAGGAATTACAGCATTAGGCAATCAGTTAACTAAAGATAAAATTAACCAAATTAGCTTGTTAGATTCATTACCATACGAGGCACCAGAGGAAGTGCATGCAGATGAGTTGGAGGTTGTAGATGAGGAAACGGTTTCTAATAGTTCTGAAACTGAAAATGCCTCTGAAAACGAATCGAAAACAGAATCCACATCTAAAGATGATTCAAATGAAGATTCAGGTATTGACGATAAAGGTCAAGCGAGTCTGTTTTAATTTTTGTTTTTAGTTGTTCTGTGATTTAAAAATTCTACAAACAGAGAAAATGCAATTGCAAAGTACAGATATCCTTTAGGTATAGCGCCAACAGTGTTTCCGAAAAATTCTGTATGCGAAAGGTGAGCCGCTTCTGTAATTAGCATAAAGCCAATTAAAATTAAAAATGCTAAACCTAAGATTTGCATACTTGGGTTTTTGTCAATAAACTTTCTAATTGGGTTTGCAAAACCTATCATTACTGCGATAGAGATTATTACAGCGATAATCATTAGAATTAATGTGTAATTATTGTTAGGATGCAATCCGTTTGTCATACCAACAGCAGTTAAAATAGAATCTACAGAGAAAATAAAGTCTATAATCAAAATTTGAGTAATTGCTTGAGACAATGATTTTATAACCTTAGATTTTACACCATCTTCGTCGTGAGATGGATTTTCAACTTTTTCTCTAATTTCAGAAGTACTTTTATAAATTAAGAATAATCCACCGGCAAATAATATAATAGCTTGCCAACTTATAGCAATATTTAGCCAACTAGAAGTGTAAGTGTAAAAAGGTTCGCTTAACCCAACTAAAAATGACACGAAAAAAAGTAATATTATACGCTGAACCATTGCTAGTATAAGTCCAATGTTAGTTGCCTTGTTTCGTTGATGTTCTGGCAGTTTGTTAGCTGCTATAGATATAAAAACAATATTATCTATACCTAATATGATTTCTAAAAACGTTAAAGTGATTAAAGCCATTATAGCATCCGAAGACAGTAGAAAATCTAGCATAAGAAATTAATTAATCTTTTTAGCAATACCCTTTTCTACGCGCAATTCGCTATTAGACTTTTTAATAGCAAGCTTATATTCAAAGGTATAAGAGTTATTTGTAGTAGAAAGTATTTTCATGTGTATAGCCTCTTTTTCAGACATACTATTAGGGTTAATTTTTTTTAGAATAAATTCACAATCATTTATCCAGCGTACTGTAGAAGAGTCAACTTTGCCTTCGTAATAATCTATATTTAGTGAATCTGTACGCATAAACTTCCCTGTTTTTTCCACACCGTCAATCGTGTAGTTAAATTCAAATGTACCAACTTTATAATCTGAACAATTACGCTCTATGTTGTAGCAACTTGTTAAGAATAGAAGTAATAAAAGAAAATATAAGGGCTTCATTATAAATGTTTGTACAAAGATAATGAATCGTAAAGTGAATTTTAGGGATTAAAACTTTTAAAAGTTCCATCCTTATAAAAGATGACTATTTTTTCAATTTCAGAATCAGAATTCGATTTTTGAATTTTAGACTTTAATTCTGGTTTTGGTAAATTAGAATTAGGTGATTCAGAAATTTTTGGCTTACTAGGAAATTCTCCTTTACCATTCATTAACCAATATAATTCTACTTCAGGATAGGTGTGAAGTACCTTCATTACAAAATCTAAACTAGGCTTATTTCTACCAGAAAGAATATGCGAAATACTAGAGCGTTGCACACCAATTTTTTCGGAAAAACTAGAGGCTGTTTCACCATAATAATCGATGACTTTTTGAAGTCTTTCAGTAAATTTAGCTGAGTTTATCATTGTAAACTTTGTTTCTATCTTTTAAACGTTACAAAAGTAAACATTAGTATTGTATTTCTTCGGGATTGTTTAAATATTTAACAAGAACTATTAAATTAAAACTTTCAACAATACTTATAATTGACTGAAAATAAATTAATTAATATGTGTAAAATATTATTATTAAATTATTTGCAATCTATATATTTAGATATGTTGGTATTAAGACGAAATTTGTATACGAATGTAACATTACTGGAACAAACAAGTGTTTACAATTGTAAATTATCAAATGATTACATTTGTAACTCAATAAAATTACGTAATGCAATTAGAGCAGATTAATAGTTTATATTCTTTATTAAAAACGCCAGAATTATTTGGGCGTTATATTACCAATTCGCACATTGAAAAATGTCTTGAGAAATTTCCTAAATCTTTAATTTCGGTGGTTGGTCATTCTGTAGAGGATCGACCTATTTATAGTTTAAAATTTGGAAGTGGATCTACAAAAATTTTATTGTGGTCTCAGATGCATGGTAACGAATCAACCACAACAAAAGCATTATTTGATTGTTTTAATTTGTTTGAAACAAATAATAAGATTACAAACTCAATATTAGAATCATGTACTTTACTAGTTATTCCTATTTTAAATCCTGATGGTGCTGAACGCTATACACGGTTAAATGCAAACGAGGTGGATTTAAATAGAGATGCACAGGATTTATCTCAGCCAGAGAGTAGAGTATTACGTCAAGTTTACGAAAATTTTAAACCTCATTATTGTTTTAATCTTCATGGGCAGCGTACTATTTACGGTATTGAAATGTCTGGTGTTTCTTCGACCTTGTCTTTTTTATCACCTTCACAAGATGAAAATCGTTCTTTAACTAAAAATAGAAAGACTGCGATGGCAGTTATTTCTAAAATAAATAGTGTTTTGCAAGAAGAAATACCTAATGGAATTGGACGCTATGATGATGGCTTTAATTTGAATTGTGTAGGAGATACGTTTCAAAACTTTGGAATACCTACAATTTTATATGAAGCTGGTCATTACCCAAATGATTATAACAGAGAAGAGGTGAGGCGTTATATCTTTATTTCATTGTTAAAAGGGTTGCGTTATATATCTAAAGGTGTTGATGAATTAGATTATATAGATTATCTAAAAATTCCTGAAAATTCTAAATCTTTTTATGATATCATTATAAGAAATGCTAAGATATCAGAAGATAACGATCAGCTGACTGATATTGCCATACAGTATAATGAAGTTTTAAATGGAGGAAAAATAGACTTTGTTCCTGTAGTTGAAGAAATTTCGAAATTAGATAAATTTTACGGTCATAAAGAAATTGATGCTGATGGAGCTTTAGTGGAAGCAAGTGAAAATTTGATGCTAAAAGTGGGTTACGAAATCGATTTCGTTTTAGTGAATAATAAGAAAATAGGGCTTTTTATCTAAAATAATTCAATTAAAATGCATAATTAACAATAAAAATCATCTATTTTTGCGGTTATTATAAATATTATATAAATATGGCAAAGTTTAAATTAGATGAAGTTGACCACCAAATTTTGGATATGCTTATTGATAATACGCGAATTCCATTTACAGATATTGCAAAAAAATTATTGATTTCTGCAGGTACTGTTCATGTTCGTGTAAAGAAAATGGAAGAGGCAGGAATTATAAAAGGTTCGTCTTTAACATTGGATTATAAAAAACTAGGTTATTCATTTATAGCTTATGTTGGTGTTTTTCTTCAAAACACATCGCAAACTAAATTTGTTTTAGAGCGCATTAACCAAATACCTTATGTAACTGTAGCGCATATCACTACTGGAAAATTTAATATTTTCTGTAAAATTAGAGCAAAAGATACAATGCATGCAAAAGAAATTATTTTTATGTTAGATGATATTGAAGGTGTTTACAGAACTGAGACTATGATTTCGTTAGAAGAGAGTCTTAATGATAAAAAACGATTAATGCATACTATATTTAATGAATTAGATTAGTAAGTAATTAGATAATTATAACAGAAGCCCTTGGTTTAATTAACTTAGGGCTTTTTTTAAATTTAAATATGATTTCTAATCAACTTAAAACCGAAGAATATAATTCGTATTACAGAACTTATATAGATAAAGCAGTTAACGTTGATATTGTTGACGGCTTAAAGCAAAATTTAGAATCTGTAGTAGAATTTTATTTAAGCATTCCTCATAATAAACATGATTATGCTTATGCTGAAGGAAAATGGAGCATTAAGGATGTCTTGCTTCACATTATAGATACAGAACGAATTTTTGCATATAGAGCATTGAGAATCGCTAGGCAAGATAAAACTCCTTTAGTGGGTTATGAGCAAGATGACTATGTGATTTCTGCGAATGCTAGTGCACGAACTTTAGAGAACATTATAGAGGAATATAAGGCTGTAAGGCTAGCCTCTATAGCTTTATATAGTAGTTTTGATAATGCGGTATTAAACGAAACAGGAGAGGCGAGCGGTTTCCCGTTTTCTGTGAGAGCTTTAGGATATATATTAACTGGCCACGAGAATCATCATAACCAAGTTATAAAAGAACGCTATTTATAACGCAGCATAAAAATCAAACGCTTCTAAAATCAATTCATTGCTTACTACGCAATCTATTTTAGGTTTTCCAATAGCATCGAGCAATACAAATTTTACAATTCCATGACTATTCTTTTTATCATGCTTTAGCAAATTGATAATTAATTCTTGGTCTTGTTTGTTTATATCGACTTTGGCAAAGGTTTTTAAAATACCTTCTGAAATAACATTCAATTCTTCTATACCTAAATCGCATGTTTTATTAGATATAAAGGCTTCCATTAGCATGCCAATAGCTATGGCTTCACCATGAAGCAATGGTGTTTTATCGGCATTTTCTAAGAAATAACTTTCAATAGCATGGCCAAGTGTGTGTCCGAAATTGAGAATCTTCCTTAAACCTTGTTCAGTTGGATCATCGGTAACTACTTTGTTTTTTATGATGACAGAATCATAGATTAATTTATCTAAATCAGATATGTCTAAATTTTCAAGATGAGTAAGAGTATGCCAATAATCTTTATCATAAATTAATCCATGTTTTAGCATTTCTGCAAAACCAGAAACCATTTCATTTTGTGGTAGAGTATTTAAAAACGAAGTATCAACTCCTACCATTTCACCTTCGTTAATAACACCAACCTGATTTTTTAAAGCACCTAAATCAACACCTGTCTTACCTCCAACAGATGCATCTACCATAGCAAGTAATGAAGTTGGTATGTTTATATATGCAATGCCACGCATGTATGTGCTAGCGACAAAACCACCTAAATCAGTAACAACACCACCTCCTAAATTAATTAATAAACTTTTACGATCTGCATTATACTCAGATAAGGCCTCCCAAACTCCCATGCATATATCTATGGTTTTATGGTCTTCACCATTTGGCATTTCCATTACTTCAACAATTATATCTCCAGATTCTAAACGTTCTAAAAATTGAGGCAAGCATAAATCGTGCGTATTGGTATCTACTAAAATAAATATCTTAGATGGATTTTTGGTTATAATATAATTATTTAGCTCTGTGTAAACACTAGCGTTAAAGTGCACTACTGCATTTTTTGTCGAAATAGAATTCATTGTAGAAAGTAACTAATTTTGATGCTGTGAAAATACTTCCTTTTTTTAGAAAAAAATAAACCTAAGAATAAATATATTTGCATTTATAACCATTTAGTTAATGATAGACCACTCACTCTTTGAAAATACTGGCACTGCATTTACATTAAAATCTGATTCTGAATTAGAACGTGCCTACTTTTTATTTAAAATGATTTCTTCGCAGCCTTTAGTACGAATTGGTACTGCGGCAACTAATTTTGCTCTTAAAGCCAAATTGCCTGTAGAAGGTTTAATTCGTTCTACGGTTTTTGATCATTTTTGTGGTGGAGTTAATGAAGAAGATTGTTTGCACGTTATAGATAAATTATACACTAAAGGTGTAAGTTCTGTTTTAGATTATTCAGTAGAAGGTAAAGAAACAGAAGAACAATTTGATAATGCTGTTGAAAAAATATTGAAGATTATTCGCTTCTGTGATGAAAAGGAAGCTATGCCAATTGTGGTTTTTAAACCAACCGGTTTTGGTCGCTTTCATTTATATCAAAAGAAAACTGAAGGATTAGATTTTACAGAAAGTGAGCAAAATGAATGGGATAGAGTAGTAGCGCGTTTTGATGCAGTCTGTAAATTAGCAAAAGAAAAAGATGTAGAAGTCTTAATTGATGGTGAAGAAAGCTGGATGCAAGATGCTGCTGATGACTTGGTTGAAGATATGATGCGTCGCTACAATAAGGATGTAACTATTGTTTATAATACCTTGCAGACTTACCGTTGGGATCGTTTAGAGTATTTAAAACAATTACATAAACGTGCAAAAGCAGAAGGCTTTAAGATAGGGATGAAGATAGTAAGAGGTGCGTATATGGAAAAAGAGCGTAATAGAGCTGAAGAAAAAGGCTATGCTTCACCAATTTGCGAAAACAAAAAAGCTACAGATGATAACTTCAATGCTTCTATGAGTTATATTTTAGATAACTTAAACGAGATCTCAGTTTTTATAGGCACACATAATGAAGCAAGTTGCTATTTGGCCATGGAGCTTATGGAGAAATACAATATTGCCAAGGAAGATAATAATGTATGGTTTGGTCAATTATATGGTATGAGCGATCATATAAGTTTCAATTTAGCAGCTTCCGGTTACAATGTTGCTAAGTATATTCCTTTTGGGCCTGTAAAAGATGTGATGCCTTATTTAATTAGAAGGGCAGAGGAAAATACGTCTGTTGCTGGCCAAACTAATAGAGAGTTATCTTTATTAAAAGCAGAAAAAAAGCGACGAAAATTATAATTATTTACGTAATTTTTCTAAAATCATTAACCATAATTTTTCTGCCCTGTAAATGTTTTTGTTTATGATTTTTCCTTCGTGAGACTTAAATAAATTTACAAGAAAGTTAGAGCGTTTGGCATAGTAATTATCTTTTGGTGTTGAAATAAAAGAAGTCATTGACACACGCTTAATTTTCTTATAATCTTTATACTCTTCTGCATATGGCTTATTTTTAAATGATGCTGTAGAAGCTTTATAGCCCGCTTCTATACACAAATCTATACTTAATTGATTATAGCCTCCGCCAGGCCAACAGAAGTAATCTACCGTTTTGTTAAGCTTTTCTTCTAAGATCCTTTTACTTTCAAAAATCTCATAACGGTATCTTTTTTCCATATCCTCATCAGACTCATAAGTACCAGGATAAAGACTAAGTTTATCATTTAGTTGTTTAATAATTGAAGTCTTATCTATATCACCATTATTATTAGAATATAATTCTTCGGCATATTTTAATAATTCTTCATCAGGAAAATAACGACGTAGTGCTAAAGCTCTACCAAAATCGAAAATTGGAGTTCCTTTTGGTGTAAAATGGTCTTGCTTTTCGGTATTATAATATGGTTTACGATTGGGTTTTTCAATCCAAGCCATCCAATCGTAGTTTGGTTGACCTTCGTAAATATCTTTGATTGTATTAGATTGATAGTAAAAATTATGACTCATGCTATGAGACTGTATGTCCATTACACCAGAAGCATCCATTATTTTTAGCTCAGACCAATTAACAAATCCGAGAGGTGTTAATTTATTTCTCTCAATCTTATTGTTCCATACGTCTTCTAAGTTGTATCGAGCTTCTAAAGATCCATCAATAAATTCTGGGTTTACAAATATGGTTCCTTTTAAATTATATTTTTTTAAAATAGGATAGGCATAAACCCAATTATCTAAATAGCCATCATCAAAAGTGATTACAACTTGCTTTTTAGCAGATGTGTTTTTTTTGCTATCAAACCATTGGTCTAAAGAAACGGTCTCATAGTTATGCTTAACTAAGTATTTACAAAAATTTTCAAAATGATCTAAGGATACAGAAAGCCAGCGACGATACCAGTCCTCTTTTTCGCATCCAATACTATGGAACATTAATAAAGACATTTTTTCCAGGTTAAATTGTTAGAAATATTTTGAAAATGATTTATAGAAGTTTTTTCTTCTTTTTCTTTTGAGGATTGTTACCGTAGCCATATCCATAGCCATATCCACTTTTGTTAGTGTTTACGCCATTTAATAACATGCACATTTTCGGCAATCTTTCTCTTTCAAATAAAGGTTGTGAAACGTGTACTAATTGTCTCTTGTCTATATTATCGGCACTTACTACATAAATAAACATATCTGCATGCTTAGCAATAAGCAATGTATCACTCACCAGACCTACAGCAGAGGTATCTGCTATGATATAATCGTATTTTTTATCAAAATAATCAAAAAGTTCCGCAACTCTATCACTCATTAATAATTCTGAAGGGTTTGGTGGTATAGAACCAGAAGGAATAATGTCTAGAAATTTATTGTCTTTATGTTTTACAACAATGTCTTGAGGTTTAATAGACTTATCAGCAATATAATCAGTTAATCCTTTTTGGTTTTCGCCAGAAAGACTTAGGTAATCCATTATTTTAGGAACTCTAATATCTGTTTCAATTAAAAGCACAGACTTCTCTGAAAAAGAAATTGAGGTAGCAAGATTTGTACTTGTATGCGATTTACCTTCTTGTGCCTTAGTGGAAGTAATAAATAGTTTTTTAGAATTTCCTTTTACTTCAGTTAACATAAAATCTATATTAGATCTTAATATTCTAAAAGCCTCAGCTTTAGGAGAGTAATCTGTTTTCTTTACAATCTTATACTTCTTACTAGATTTTGGAATATCACCAATGTATGGAACATCTGTAATTTTGATTAAATCATCTTTATTATGGATTTTATTATCAATAAAACTCAATAAATAAATAGAACCAATTGGTATAGCTAAACCGAATAATATTGCTCCTAAGAACGTCATCATTTTGTTTGGTGCTATTGGAAGATACGACGAATGCGCTTTATCAATAATTTTGGCATTTGGAGAAAACATCCCTAATCTAATAGCAGATTCTTCTCGCTTTTCTAATAAATAAAGATAAAGAGATTCTTTAATTCCTTGTTGACGCTCAATATCTCTAAACTGTTTTTGTTTTGTTGGTGCAGAATAAAGTTGTCCACGTATTCTTGCGCCTTCTCTATTTAGGCTTCCTAGAGTTATTTCACTTGACTTTTTTAGATTATTTAACGAACTTTCTAGATTAGCTTTTAATGCTTTAATCTGGTTGTCTAAGTTTATTACAACCGGGTTCTTTTCACTAGAAGTTTTTAGAATTTTATTTCGTTTAGCTACTAAATCATTATGGTTTTTTGTAACCAAAGATATGTTGGGATCTGAAATAATATTTGGTGGTAAAAAATCTGAACTCGTATTCTTTTGCTTTATTTCGTCTTGTAAATAATCTATTAACTGTATCGTATTTGCAGTAGTGTTAATCTGATTTTTTGTTGCTTTCTCACTTTCCAAATATAAGGAAGCTTGCGAACTCAAAGCTGTAAGGTTATTCTTTTTTTGAAGTTGTTCTGCGGTAAAGTCAACCTCTTGTAGTTCTTTTGATACAACCTCTAGTCTGTTATCAATGAATTCTGAAGTTACCTTTATAACAGATTCTTTATCTAATATTACATCATTATTATATTCATTAATTACTTCGTTAAGTATATCTATTGATCTTTCAGGAATATTATCGCTCAATTCTAATTTAAGAACACTTGATCCAGTTTCAGTTATAACATTAATTCTTCTTTGGTACGTATTAACTAACTTTCTTACAGATACTAATGAGACTCTAAGGTTACTACCAATAGTAGGAGAGTGCTTACCTACATTAGGTACTATTACTAATCCACCAAAGCCTGTATTTATTTTATCACCAAAGTTATAAGGCTTGCCTTGTGATTCGTCTCTATCCATTAAAGACTTTCCATCGTCTTTAAACATTAAATACTTTGTAGGAGATACAATTTTTATATACAACGTGGTATCTACTTTGTGAATTAAAGAGTCGCTAGCAAAGAATTTTAACTCTATAGGCGGATTATTGTATATCTCTTGTTCTTTAATTTGACCTTGTGTAAAATATTTAATATTTAAGTTTAATTTTTTTACGACATTAGCCATTAATGCTCTAGACTTAATAACTTCAATCTCATCCATTATTTTATTAGAGCCGTTTGCAAATAGTCCTTTACTGGTTATTTCCTCTAAACTTGGTAATTTTTGAGACTGTTTTTCGTCCTTAATTTTTATAGTGGCGCTAGCATTATATTCATAGGTAGCATATCTTAGTTGTACATAGGCCAATGAAACAGCAATTATTAAACAAAGAGAAATTATTTTCCAATGGGATAAAATTAATTCCAGTTGCTGTTTTAATTCATTATTAGCAGATTTAGATTTGCTTTCCATATTATTGTGTTGAAACGATTTTTATTTTACTAAGAATATAGCTAAAATTGTGGTTAACGTACCAATGGCAGAAATTAATACACCATTGTTTTGATTATATGTAGACGAACGAATTTTTGCCTTGTTTGGCTCAACATAAATGACATCGTTTTGTTGAAGATAATATACAGGTGAGTTAACTGTGTTTATTGACGTTAAATCGATTTCGGCAAATTTCTTTTTACCATTAACATCTCTAATTAAACGAACATTTTGGCGTTTACCAAAAATGGTTAAATCATTTGCAAGTCCTAGAGCTTCAACAATTGTAATTTGCTCATCTTCTATAGTAAATGTACCTGGATTAGAAACTTCACCTAGTACTGTGATTGTAAAATTAGATAATCTTACATTAACAAGAGGATCTTCTGCATATTCTTTAATGCGCTCAGTTAGCATTGCTGTAAGTTCTAAACGTGTTAAACCAGAAACTTTAATAGTTCCTAAAACTGGAAACTCAATATTACCCATGTAATCAACCAAATAAGGTTGGATTTGTAAACTACCTTGCAAACCATTTGGGTTATTTGCATTATTCGAAGCTACAGTTAGGTTAAATGGTGCTACAGTTTCTTGTACAAATGCAGAAATATTTATAGTTAAGATATCACCTGGTTTATATACCAATTGAGAAGGAGAAGACGCTTCTAAGCCTTCACTCAGCGGTTCGTCTTGAAAATAAACTATTTTTTTACGCGATGCACATGAGGTAGCCATAAATACAGCTAAGATTGAGATTAAAAAAAAACGAGTTTTCATGTTTTATATAGGTGTTGTTATGTATTTAGTTATTTTTTTGAATCTAATACTTCAAAAGTTGAGTTATTAGAAATATATTCTGGTATTAATGACTTAATAGAAGATACAATTTCTAAAGGCTGAGTTAATGAATTGATAGAAGTTAACTTATTAATATGATTTTCAGTTTTTTCTATATCAACTCGTCTAGATTTTGCAATCATAATTTTTTCATGATATGTTTTTTTAGTGTTTTCTCCGTCAGCAAGAAGTTCTTCATAAATTTTTTCACCAGGTCTAAGACCAGTAATGCTTATGTCAATATCTTCTGGATAACGTAAACCTGATAAAATTATCATGTTTTTTGCAAGATTGAATATTTTAATAGGTTCACCCATATCAAATACAAAAATTTCGCCACCATTACCCATAGCTGCTGCTTCTAAGACGAGTTGACACGCTTCAGGTATGGTCATAAAATAACGAGTAATGTCTTTGTGGGTTACAGTCAGTGGACCTCCTTTGTCTATTTGCTTTTTAAATAAAGGAATAACAGAACCATTAGAACCTAGTACATTTCCAAATCTTGTTGTTATAAATTTAGTATGACCTTTTCCTTTAAGACAAGATACGTAAAGTTCTGCAATTCTTTTTGTTGCGCCCATTACATTTGTTGGGTTTACAGCCTTGTCAGTAGAAATTAATACAAACTTATCTACGCTATGTTTTACAGCAATATCAGCTACATTTTTTGTACCACCAATATTTACACTTACAGCTTCAAAAGGATTGTTTTCCATTAATGGAACATGTTTATATGCGGCTGCATGAAACACAACTTTTGGTTTATGTAAGTTAAAAATTTGGTCTATTCTGGTTTTATTACGTACATCCGCAACAATAGCTTCAATATTTGCTAAACCTTGTTGTCTAAATTCTTGTTGTATATCATATAGTGCAGACTCTGCATTATCTACAAGAATTAATTTTTTATAATTATACAGGCTTACTTTTCTACAAATTTCACTACCTATTGATCCAGCAGCACCTGTAATTAAGATAACCTTATTGTCATATTGTTCTTCTAAGTCTGGATTTTTAATATTTATAGGGTCTCTACCTAAAAGGTCTTCAATTTTTACCTCTTTAATTTGCCCAGCACTTAAGTCGCCATCAATCCAACTCTGAACAGGAGGTACAATTTTAACTTTTAATCCAAGAGCAAAAAGATTTCCTGTTATTTGTAATAATCGAGAAGGATCAATATTTTGTATCGAAATAATAACTTCTTCAATACTATGCTTAGCAAGGAATTTCTCATTGATATCCTTTATGTTATAAACTTTGAGTAAGTTTATTTTTTTTCCTCTTTTTCTTTCGTCATCATCAATAAAGCCTACAATATTGAGTCCATTTTTAGTATCATTATTAATAGCATCATAGGTAAGCATACCGGAATTCCCAGCACCAAAAACTAATACATTGGTAATAGTCTCAATATCATTAGTTATGTAATTATACATTGACTTAATAAAAAGTTTAGCACCAATTAAAAATAAAATATTGAGTAAAAGATGAATATATATTATAGAGCCCGAAATATTGAATAGACTTTCTGAATCAATTACTTTTCTACTTAAAAAAGTTGAGCAAATAAGAATAGTAGCTAAAATATTAGCACCAATAATAATATTAACAATATCCTTGAATCCTGTAAACCTTACAACACTTTTGTATGATCCAACAGCTATAAAGCTTATGATTGCTGCCACTATTACATATGGTATCTGCTCTATAAGTATCCAAAAATCAAAATCAATTTTAAAATTATAACGGATAAGATATGCTAAGAAAAATGTAGCTACAATGATAACAATATCAAATAGTAGGACTAACCATTTTGACGCATATTTTTTTGATATATTATGTAAAAATTTGATTAACATAATGCAAAATACGTATTTATAGCAGAAACTACTCTATCTAATTCAATATCAGTTAAGTTTGAACCACTTGGTAAACATAGACCTCTATCAAATAAATCGTCTGAAACTCCATTTAAATAACTTGGCGCATCGTTGAAAATTGGTTGTTGATGCATAGGTTTCCATAAAGGTCTTGATTCTATATTTTCTTTTTCTAGAGCTAGTCTTAAACCTTCGCGAGTAGATTTAGAATCTAACAGAATACAAGATAACCAACGGTTAGAAAAATAGCCATTAGGCTCTTTTAGAAATGTTATTTTATCTATATTTTTAAATGCATTTACATATAACTCATGATTAGATCTACGTTTTGCTACATGGCTATCTAAGATTGTCATTTGGCCACGACCAATACCTGCAACAATATTAGACATTCTATAATTGTAACCAATATGAGAATGCTGATAATGAGGTGCACTGTCTCTAGCTTGTGTTGCTAAAAAAACAGCTTTATCCTTTTGCTCTTTTGTTTTAGTGACTAAAGCACCACCACCAGATGTTGTTATAATTTTATTACCATTAAAAGACAGTATAGAAAGATCACCAAAAGTTCCACAGTTTTGATTCTTATAATGACTTCCTAATGATTCGGCACTATCTTCTAAAACAGGGATATTATATTTTGAGGCTACATTATGTACTTCATCCACCTTATAAGGCATACCGTATAAATGCACCGCAATAATAGCTTTAGGTGTTTTACCTTTAGAGATTCTATCTTTAATTGCGATTTCTAATTGCTCTGGGCATATATTCCATGTATCCTTTTCACTATCCACAAAAACAGGAGTAGCACCTTGATACACTATTGGATTTGCTGAAGCAGAAAAAGTTTTACTTTGGCAAATCACTTCATCACCATTACTAACGCCCAATAAAATAAGGCCTAAATGTAATGCAGACGTTCCAGAAGCTAAAGCAGCCACATGTATGTCTTCATTAAGATACGATTGTAAATCACTTTCAAATCCATTAACGTTTGGTCCTAATGGAGCCACCCAATTGGTATCGAAAGCTTCTTTTATGTAAGATTGTTCATTACCACTCATATGTGGTGATGATAACCATATTTTAGGTTTCATAAGCAAAAATTGTTAAGTAATTTGCATTACTATTCAATTTCATGTCTATAGAGGGATCTGGGACACGATCTAAATATTGGTTAAATATGCATCAATAAATTGAGACAGCCCAAATTAAAACGATAAAAGGCAAATATTTACGTTATTAAATATTAATCTCATTTTTGATACTTAAATGGTTGGTTTTTTATAATTTGAGGTGGTTTTGAGATAAAGTATATTATGAATAAACCTACAATAATATATGATCAAAGCTTAGTAAAATCACTTAAGCATATTTAATAAAATTTTGTTGTTATAATTTAAACTTTATGTAAATAGGCTCATGATCTGATAAGTTTAAATCAAAGTTTTTGTGATCAAGTATTTCAATTTGTTTGTCTGAAAGAAAATAATCTAATCGAAGCGGATAGTGCAATCGTGTATAAGTGGCACCAAAACCATTCCCTTTACTAACATAAGAATCATTCAATCCTTTTTTAAGTATTCTATATGGTTGACTATATGGTGTTGCATTGAAGTCTCCACAAATAATTACTTTATTAGTTGATTTTAAAGCATGATTTTTTACAAGTTTAGCTTGTTCTATCTGCCTTGAAATTGTACTATTTAAATTACTTAAATAACCGTAATCATTATATTTATGTGCAATAATATAAGGTGAAATAAAAAATGATTGTAAATGGGTGTTGTATATTCTAACAGTATCTTGCTTTATTTTTATATCGGCATAGATTGCGTTGTTATATGTATTTGAAAAGTCAATAAACCCCTTATTAATTATTGGATATTTGGAATATATAGTAAGGAGTGTTTTTTGTACATCTTTCCGGTAGCCTAAAAATACATATGGATAGTCTTTTATCTTAGATCCTTCTTTATAAGCCGATTCTTGTAATAATAAAATATCTGGTTTTAGTGAGTCAACAATCTTTTTAATTTCTGTAATTGCAGTAAGATTAGAATCTCCATAAACAGGTTGTTTAAAAGCTCTCACATTATAGGACATTATGCTTAAGGAATTTTTAGCTTCGTCATAGGTGTGATATGAAAATTGAAAGAAAAAATTATAACAAAGAAAATAGCATATAACCCCTATTATATAGTAGTACCTTTTTTTAAGCATCCCATAAATAGCTGCTATTAAGTTTATTAATAATAGAACAGGCATTATTACACTAAACAAAACAGAGATGACACCAAAGTTGAAATAAGAACTAATAATCCCTATTATTATAGTAAATATGGCAAACTTAAAAAAGTTATGCTTAGAGAAAAACTTAGGTTTCATTAACAAATATTAATTACCAATAAAAGGATAAAATAAAGAATCAATTATTCTTTTGTACCTGTAAATATTGGCATATCATCATTTTCAGAATTATTTACATCTTTTCTGTTTATAACTTTGTCTATAGTCATAAATATGATTTTTAAATCCAATGCAAAAGATTGATTGTCTACGTAATGCACATCGTACTCAAATTTTTGTTCCCAACTTATTGCATTTCTACCATTAACCTGAGCCCATCCTGTAATGCCAGGAGTTACCTCATGTCTTCTAAATTGTGTTTTATTATAAAGTGGTAAGTACTTTGGTAAAAGTGGGCGAGGCCCCACTAAACTCATATCTCCTTTTAAAATGTTTATTAATTGAGGGATTTCGTCTAAAGAATATTTTCTACAAAAGTCTCCTGTTTTAGTAATACGATACATAACTGGTAAAAGATTGCCTTCACTATCAGTTTTATCATTCATTGTTTTTAGCTTTATAATAGTAAAGAGCTTACCATTTTTGCCAGATCGTAGCTGATAAAAAAATGGTTTTCCATTATTAGATATAGCAAGAACAATTATTAATATTAGCAATAATGGAGAAACAATTAATAAACCAACTAAGGCAGCAAAAAAATCGAAAAAACGTTTTATTAAGTCTGGGTAAAGTTTCATTAGTTTAGGTTATTATAAAGTTCTAGTAATTCTTTCCAAATAAGTTCTCTTTTGTACTTATTTATAATGTTTGGTCTAGCGTTTACAGCTAATTCTTTAATTTTATTTGGGTTGTCGTATAAAGTCATCATAGCCTTTCTTAAAGCTTCACTGTCTTTTGGTGGAATGATGAGACCGTTATAATTGTTAGAAATTATTTCGTTACAACCGTTTATGTCAGTTACAATACAAGGTTTTTCCATACAACTTGCTTGTAAAACCACATTCGGAAATCCTTCTCTGTAACTTGGAAAGGCAAGAACATCACTAACGGCAACATATGGTCTAATATCTTTTACAGCTCCAGTTTCATGGATATTATTATTACTAGCAATTATAGCTTCAGTAGCAGGTGCAATTGGGTCTAATTCTGCCTCTTTACCACCTACAATTATCAATTTAGCATTAGAACGCGATTGAGATATTGTGTTAAATGCTTCAACTAACTCGTTTATACCTTTGTCTTTTACAACTCTTCCGATAAATAAAAACACAACATCTTGTGGTGTAATATTGAGTTGTTGTTTTAAGCTTTCAATACTTTCTAAAGGAACTTTTTTAACATCATAATGATCTGTGTCAATACCATTGGAACTACCATTACCAATAACTCTAAGCTTTTTTTCTGAACAAAATTTTTCTTCAATAATTATGTCTTTCATTGCAAAAGAGTTGGGTAATACTAACGTGGCACCAGAGTAGGTGATTTTTTCAACCAAATTCAAAATTTTTCGCTTCATACCTGTAGCCTCTAGTAATGGCATACCAGCAATGGTATGTAATCTATGTGGTACTCCTGCTAATCTTGCAGCTAACATACCAACAGTTCCAGCTTTTGGTGTGTGGGTATGTACAATCTGAGGCTTCTCTTTTTTGAAAACTCTATATAATTGAAACAAAGCTTTGAGGTCTTTAAAAGGTGTAATGGTTCTGGTCATATTTACCGGAATCGTTTTTATACCTTCATTGTGATTTACTTCCTTAAGCGCATCACCTTCACTAGAGACACCAATGACTTCATAGTGTTTGCTCATAAACTTAAGCTGACCTTTTAATAAAGTACCAAGCGATACAGGAACAGTAGTTATACGTATTATTTTCTTCATCACTATTTTAGCATTAAATAGGTGTTTAGATACCATTTCTGAAAAGTATAAAAACACCAAACTTGCATACTTTTGTCTTCCTTACCAGAGATATGTTTTTTAACTAAATCTGATACAAAATCTATATTAAAAAGGTTTTGAGATTCTATAAATTTTGGTTCTACGTAAGATTCTAATTCAGCTTTTAAGCTACCTCTTAGCCAATCGCCAACAGGTACTCCAAATCCTTGTTTAGATTTATCTAAAAAGCCTGGAGAAAATTTATCTGCAAAAGCTTCCTTTAGAATATATTTTTTATTCCAACCTTTCATTAAATAATTTTCTGGAAGTGAGTTTGTTAAATCCCAAATGGCTTTATTTAAAAAAGGAGCTCTACACTCTAATGAACTTAGCATACTTGTTCTGTCTACTTTTACGAGCATATCTCCTTCTAAACTTACATCTTTATCAACCATTCTAAAATCGGTAAGATTTTTAGGTTTATGTTGATTAAGTCTTGACTTAAACTCTGCAAAAGTGTCTTCAATTAAACTATTGTCTTTTAATAGTTGTGTTTTTTCATAATCGGTAAATGCTAATGAGATGATGTTCCAATATTGATTTCCATCATAATTAAAAGCTTTTAATAATCGATTTAGCTTAAAACGTTTCCCTCTATTATCATCCTTTGTATTAAGCAGTCCATTAGATAGTTTAAGTATTTGTTTGTGCAAACCTTTTGGTACTACAGAAGTGTACTTATTGTTAAGTTTGCCCATGTAGTATTTGTTATAACCTCCAAAAACTTCATCTCCACCATCACCAGTTAAAGCAACTTTAACATAGTCACTTGCATGTTTAGAAACTAAATATGTTGGTAGGGCAGAGGAGTCAGCAAAAGGTTCATCAAAATTTAAAAGAATATTATCAATTCCATTTTTAAAATCTTCTTCTTTTACTATAAACTCATGATGATTACTATTAACAAGTTTAGCTACAACTTGAGATTTGTCCGTTTCATCATAAGTTTTCTTTTCAAACCCTATAGAAAAGGTTTCGATTTTTTCATCAGAAATTTCAGCTAAACAATGAGTTACAACTGATGAATCTACACCACCAGACAAAAATGTTCCTAAAGAAACATCAGCAATAGATCTGCTTTCAACACTTTCCATCACTTTGTTATAGACTTCTTTTTTAGCTGCATCAAAAGAAATATCTATTTTTTCTATAGGTTTTTGCTTTTCAATTTCATGAATAGAAAATGTATCTGAACTTAAATCATAGTCTATATAGTGATTACTTGGTAGCTTATGGATATCCTCGTAAATTGAGTAAGGTGCTGGTATATAGGTTAATCTAAAATAAAGGTTAATACCTTCTTTACAGATATTTGGTTTGCTAGGTAGACAACTTACAATAGATTTTAACTCTGAGCCATAAATAAAATCGGTCTTAGTTTTTGTATAGTACAAAGGCTTTTCCCCAAAGAAGTCTCTAGCAATAAAAACTTTATTTTTAATCTTATCGTGTATGCTAAAAGCAAACATACCGTCTAATTCTTTAAAAGCATCAACTCCTTTTTGCTCATAGAGTTTTAGAATAACTTCTGTATCGCTGGTGGTTTTAAATGTAACACCAGAGTTTTCTAATTGTTGCTTTAAAATTCTATAGTTATAGATTTCTCCATTAAACACAATACCGATTTGATTGTTATCTGTGTACATTGGTTGTTTACCTGTACTTAGATCGATTATAGATAAACGACGCATAGCCATTGCTACAGAAGCCGACTCTGAAGCATCAATATAAAAACCATCTTCGTCAGGACCACGATGAAAAATGAGTTGGTTCATCTTAGCCAAATGATTTTTAAGCGATTCTTTATCTTTGTTTGTGTTACTTATAATTCCGTTTATTCCACACATATAGCGTCGATTATTTTTGTAAAAATTGGTTAAAAATAGAATAAATACTATCAATTTGGTAGGCTTTAGACCTTTTTAAGCTTAGTCTACCGTACTTTACTCTTTCTTCTGGGTTGTCTCTAAAATACTCTATGGCCTTTTGTAAACCAAGATGATCATCGTTATTTACTAAGAGTCCATATTTAGCAATATAGAACTCACCATTATTAATAACTACATCTTCATTTTCATTTAGCAATTCTAATGGACCAGATAGGCAATTTGCAGAAATACATGGAAGACCAACAGCCATTGCTTCTAGTAAGGCATTAGGAAAACCTTCTGTAAAAGAGGATAATACAAAACAATTACTTTTTATAAAATAATCATTTACATTTTTTACTTTCCCACCTAACTCTGCATAGCTTTCTATATTAAATTCTGCGATTTGGTCCTCTAAATAATCCTTTAACTCACCTCCTCCCAAAATTGTTAACTGAACATTGGCTTTTAGATCTTTTAAAGCTCTAAGGATCATTATATGATTTTTTCTTTTATTTAATGTGCCAGCAGTAATAATGTTTAGTGACTGTCCACTTTCATCTAAAGTTTCTGGTATAATTGTTTTTGCAGGAATTTCAATTGGGTTATAGATAACTTTCATCGGAATTTTAATTCCGAAATTATCTTTTAAATCCTTGTTTATATGAGTTGAATTAGAGAATAAAGCATCACATCTATTATAAAAAATAGGGTAAAACACCTTTGAAATTAAAAGCGATATTTTACTCGTTGTATTATCTGAAGGAAAGCCACGCTCACTTATAATTGTTTTTACTTTTTTGTTAAGCATTGCTATAATTCCATTAATTAAATTTGGAAAAGCAAGAAAAGAAACAGCTATATCAATATTTTTATTTTTGATAAAGCGTTTGTACTTGAATAGAAAAGTAATAAAGTCAAAAAACCTTAAATAATAAGGTCTATTCGCACCTTTTTCTGATAATATTATTACATCTACTTCTTCTGGAATAGGAAAATGAATAACATTATAAAAAAGAACTAGGCTAACATTGTAATCGTTTTTTAATTCTTTTAATAATAAACTAATTACCTTTTCTGCACCACCACTACCTAATGATAAGGTGAGAATACTAATATTTTGTTTGGGGTTGCTCACTCTTTATGTATTTACTTTCTTAAACTTTCCCAATTTAAACCTTTAAAACATGGTCCTTGTACCATCTCATTGAATGAGATTCCGTTATGCCCACCATTTAGCTCAATTAGTTTCACTTTGTTATTTTTATCTACTATAATATCCCAACCTATACATCTAATGTAAGGGACGCGGCTATGCATTTTTTTTACTTCAGATATACAATCGTTAAAAGAAGGTAAAACTTTACCAGCAAAATCAATATCGATGTCTGGTAGTTGTTTAGTAGGTTTAGTGTCTGGAAAAAAAGCGGTATCACATAATTTTCCATTTTTAATATCTATTGGTATTCTCATTTGCTTATCGTGAATAATATGTGTGTCATTACCACGAGCAAATCTAAAATAGCCAGCTTTTACATCAAAATTTCCTTCGTCATCACAAGTTGAAGTAAGACGAATTGTAGCAACAGATGAATTGTGAAACTCAGAGAAAAACGAATGCTGTTGTATATATTTTTGAAAAACACCATTGCCTAATTTTTTAATAGCATTAATATCAAAATTATTTTTGTTAAAAAAGTATACACCTTTTCCTTGTAATGAACTTTCAATTTTAAAAACAACTTTTTCATTTTCAGAGAAGAGGGTGTTTTTTAATTTTTCTTCATTTAGAATCTCATAATTTGGATTTAAGAATAAGTGATTTATATAGTAGCAAATATCTAAAGAATCGGTCTCTTCTAAGATTTTGCTTACAATCGCATTTCTGTCGCAAATCTTACCATATTCACCTTTTAAAATTGGTACTACACGTTCACCGTAAAAATTGTCAGGGATCCACCCTTCTTTAAACTCTTTTGAATAAGCGCTAAAGGCATAAAGCCAAGGAGCATATATTTTGCTTCCAAAAACATCATTAGCGTATTCATCACACATTTTTCTGATATTTGGCTCAAGTTTGCCCATTTCAGTTTCAGCAATTTTCAGCATTTGACTAGCTTCTTTGTTTTGCTCGTAATGGTAAACATAACTAGTACTCTTATCTAATATGCTTTTGGCTATATTTTTAATTGTTTTCATTTTTGTTTCGTTTAGAAATGATTTAAAATCAGTCTAATATTTTGTAAAAGAAATTTTCGTAATCTTTAATGATTTTATTCTTATTAAATTTTTTGTAAACAGATTCTCTAACTTCTTGAGGATTCCATTCTCTTTTATCATTTAGTCTTTTAAGAAATTCCTCTTCATCATCGACTAAAAAACCATTTACTTGGTCTTCTACTATTTCTTTTGTTCCACCAGGTGCCTTAAATGCAATTACAGGTGTTCCTACGGCACAACTCTCTAATAATGCGTTAGGGAATCCTTCTGAAAAAGATCCTTGCAAAAACATATCACTTTCCACTAAATGGTTTGCAACCTTATCGCTATAGTTTATTAGAGTAACACTCTCTTTAATACCCAATTTATCAATTTCATTTATAATTGTATCGTAATAACTACCTTCGCCAATTATGGTATAATGAAAAGGAAATTTTAATTTACTTAAGACTCTCAGTACTCGCACAAATCCTTTGGCTTCACTTAAACGACCAACAGTTATATATTTTTTTACTTTACTATCTGATTGGCTCGTTTTGATTATATCTATTTGTGTAACAGGGTTATTTAAAATTGTAATCTTGTCTTCTTCAATGCCACGAAACTGTATTAAGTTTTCTTTCATATCAGCTGATTGGCATATGTAGTAATCTAATTGTTTAAAACCGTAGCTATGATAGTCGAAAAAGAAGGTGATTAAAGATTTATTCTGTTTTCTTGGTTTATTATAATTAACGGGTGTGCCTGGAACACCAGCTTGGCGACCAACATATTTAGGTTTTGGAATAAACACTGAAATTATACCCATCATTACGTTAAGGTGAGCGATACTACTCAATACCACTTGGGGTTTTTCTTTTCGTATTATTTTGCATACAGCAAAAAAACCGTTTAGAACTCTAGATTTATTTAAAAAGATAACAGGAATACCAGATACCTTAAATTTGCTTTCACTTTCTTTACCTATTACAATTAGTGTAACATCAAATTTTTCTTTATCTAAATTTTGAGATACAAACGACATAATGCGTTCTGCTCCACCTGCAAATAGGGTAGGGAGTATAAAAAATATTTTACTTCTCATTCTCTAATTCTTTTATCTTTAAAAGTTCTCCAAATTTATAATCCCATTCTTCTTGAATGAATTTTTGATGTCCTGAGTTGTGATGGAAGGTAATTTCACCGAAATATATTTTTCCCTTTACTAAATAAAGATCCACTCTTACATAAATAAAGTCTTCAGCTAATTTCTCTACTACAGCAATCATTTCTTCTAGATTATCTGGCTTTTCTAGGTCTTTACCATAAGGTCTTCCCCAGTTACATGGAATTAAATTCCAGTCTTTATCATAAAGATTACGTGTTCTTAATTCACCAAAGCGATCGAAATCAATCATTATAAATGCTAGTTTTCCATTAAAACAATGAAATTTATAATCTTCGGGTATACTGCCGTCTTCATATGTTAGTAACTCTTCAGCAATTATGCGAGGTTCAATATTTTTATACTGCCATTCTCTAGAACTGTAAAAATAATTTTCTTTTAAAGTTCTTTTAAATCTTTTACGAGCTGCTTCCCAATCTACTTTAGTTTTATCTCTAACAATTAGACCGCCAGAACTATTGTGATTAGCCTTAATTATAAAATTGCTTTCTGGAAAATTTTCGGGTCTTATATCATTGGAATCTTTTGTTTCTAGGATTAAAGGAATTAAATATTTAGAACCAACTTTTTCTTCTACATAGTCTCTAACTTTATATTTGTCTGCAACTATTGTATGCAAATCCTTTCTGTTATAGAGCTTAAGCCAATTCATTTTCTCATTTAAAGTTTTAGGGTTTTCTAAATCTAACTTATAACCCATGCGCGCTTTAAATTGCTTTTTTATAATATGCTTATCGGACATAAATTTTAATATAAATTGATATATTAAATAAATAGGTCTAACTATATTATATCCAATGTCTGAATTTCTATAAATTTTACCAGCTCTATCTTGTAATTTTTTCATTTCTAAAACTTAATTAGATTATACTAATTATTTAAATGCTTTATAATTTGTTTAATGTTAACATCTCCAATAACTTTTGCAGGTATACCGGCTAAAACAGTATTTTCTTTATCGAAAGATTTATTTACAACAGCATTAGCTCCTATAGCCGTATTACTTGCAATAGTAATATTGCCATAAATTTTTGCGCCAGGTGCTATATAGACATTGTCACCTAATGTTGGTGCTTCATCTTCGCCTCCAGATGCACCAATATTTACACAGGCATGCATTCTACAATTGGCACCAATTTTGGCATTACCATTGATAACTATAGTACCATAATGTACAATAGCTAAACCTGGTCCAAATACATTTGGTGGTATAGAAAAACCTAATTTTACTGAAATATTTTTGTATTTATATTTTAGGTATAAATAATATAATTTGGATAAACCTCTGTTATTACAATTCTCATAATATTCTAAGGTTCGAAGTGTTTTTTGAAATTTCCAAATTAGATTAGGAGAAATACAAGAAACTATGCGTCCTAAAAAATTATTTTTTCCAATACGCAAGGCTTTTCTATCCTGATCTAGATAATATTTATAATCTTCTTTGCTCTGTATCATTGTAACAATATTAATTGTTCTACCGTAAGTGGCTATAAATTATACCTTAATTTTAGTTTATTATAGACTTGCTTGGACACTCTTTCATGGCCATAACATGTCCAATGTGGATCATGATCAAACGACCAGTTTTTATCATTAGATGGATCAAGTAGTATTGTATTAAACCCTAAAGATTTAAAAATGTTAATTATATTATGATCACTATTTGGTTTAAATACAAAGACTTTATCATCTATACGATAGTTGTTTTTTATGTAATTAATGAGCACCCTGACTTTGGTTTCGTTAGTTTTAAATTTGCTGATTTCTATTTTAACCTTTTTAGAATCTTCTTGAGTTTCATTACTTAAATTAATAGGAAACCTATTATATAAGTAATACAATAGTTTACAAGAGTATAATACTTTTTTTAAACCAGGTGATTTCATTTTGCCTTGTACTATTTCTTCCGTATTAGTATTTAACTGAGTTATATCAGTTAAACTTTTTATTTCTTTAATACTTTCATATATATCACCGTCACCTGTATGAATTAGGGTTAAAACAGGTTTTAAGGTATCCATTTGTTTGCTAATTTCCATAGACTCAATTAAAGTAACACCAGATCTTGCTGCTTCAAAAAAGTTATGATTTGGCATTTCCTTTTTTAGAAATGAAGATTGATGGCAGTCGTTAGGGTTCATAAAGTTTTCTATATACGAATCACCTATAATGGTTATAAGATTGTCATAACTTTCTGGAAGCTCACCAGGCCATCCCATAGAATTTATTTTCCATTTATGGTCTCCACCTTTCCAATATCCTTCTTGGTTTGGATAATATTTTTGAATACCATCAACATCTATAATTCGTTGAGGAATATCAGAATTTACATGAGTTAAACGCACTACAATTTCACCTATACAAATAGTTAATAAAAGAAAGAGGACTATATTTTTAAAGAATTTCTTCATAATTAAAACTGGAAGTATATGAATTGTTGTTCTTCACCAGTAAAGCTAAACATTAAGATAATTAATGTAATATAGAAAGCCCATCGTATAGGTCGTTTTATAAAGTCGATTTTTTCTATGGCATATTCGCCACTTCTTCCAAACCATTCGGTTATAATAAAGAATAGAACTAATAAAAGTATTGTACTTGGAAATATTTCTACTTTATAAAATAATGAAGAGGTTAGCAAATTTTGCAAATAAGAAATAGCATGCGAAACACTATCAGCTCTAAAAAACACCCATGCTAATAATGTTAGAAAAAATGTTAAAGTCATTTGAGCAAATTCTTTTATACTTGGAAGGTATTTACCCTCAGCGACTAAATCTGTGTTTTTTCTATTTTTATTAGTTAATAATAACGGTAAAAAATACAATGCATTAAGGGCACCCCATATTATAAAGGTCCAATTTGCACCATGCCAAAAACCACTCACAACAAAAATTATAAATGTATTTCTAACTTTCATTTTTGTACCCCCTCTACTACCTCCAAGTGGAATATAAAGATAGTCTCTAAACCACGTAGATAGCGAGATGTGCCATCGCCTCCAAAACTCTGCTATATCCCTTGAGAAGTAAGGGAATGCAAAATTTCGTTTTAAATTAAAACCAAATAATCTAGAAATTCCAATTGCAATATCAGAATAACCAGAAAAGTCACCATAAATCTGAAATGCAAAGAAAAATGCACCTAATAAAAGCGTACTACCGTTATATTCTGTATGATTATTAAATATAATATTGGCGTATTTTGCACAATTATCGGCAATTACTATTTTTTTAAATAATCCCCAAAGCACTTGGCGTAAGCCATCAACTGCATTGGCGTAATTAAATGAACGTTCTTTAGAAAACTGTGGTAATAAATTGGTTGCTCTTTCTATAGGACCAGCTACTAATTGAGGGAAAAAGCTAACAAAAGCCATAAAACCAACAAAATCTTTGGTAGGCTTTAATTTTTTATTGTAAACATCTATTGTGTAGCTTAAAGTCTGAAACGTATAAAAACTAATTCCAACAGGTAGAATAATATTTAGCGTATTGATATTTAGTTCTTTACCAAAAAACGTAAAAGAATCAACTAAACTATCAATAAAGAAATTGTAATATTTAAAGAACCCTAAAAAGCCAAGATTAACACCAATACTGATCCATAGTAAGACCTTTCTTTTAGATAGTTTTTCTGTTTTATTTAAATATATACCAATAGTATAGTCAACTAAAGTACTAAACAGTATTAAAGATAAGAATCTCCAGTCCCACCAACCATAAAACACATAACTGGCAATAGCAATTAAAAAGTTTTGTTCTTTAATGCGTTTACTGCCAATAAGCCAGTATAATCCGAATACAATCGGAAGAAATACAAAGAAATCTATGGAGTTAAAAAACATATTAGGTTAACAATTTGGGTCTTAGTTTTAATTCCTTAAAACTTCGAGCGGTAAATATGTTATAACTAATTGTAATAATCAAAATTATTCTATGAATTGTATTATAATAACCTCAACTAACATTATATATTAACTTCTTTTTACGAAAATCATCTGATAATCAACGCAATAAATTTATGCAATTATAGGGTATTTATTTTTGAATAAAGAGGGTGCTTATTCTTTAGTTATAAACAACTCATTTTCGGTTGTGTAGATATAATTCTTGTATAGAGCATCTTTGTTATTTGGTCGATAAGGATTTTTCAATAAAAATTCTCTCAATCTATTATTAAAAGAATAGTCTTTTAGCTTATAAGATTTATTATTAATATTTTTTTCTATTTGTAATGATATTTTTTGATTAGACTGATCACCTATAACAGTCCAGCCGATAGTTTCATTTGCAATTTTATAATCTGAAGTTTCAATTGGTAGTTTATCTTCTTGCGCATTAAATAATGGAATATACTTGTCTACATAAAATGCTACAATTAAAGACCGCAATGACCATAAGCAGCTACCAGCTCCGCTGTAACCGTCTAAAAGTCTATGATCATCATTATAATAGCCTTGAGTTAGTTTTCCTTTTTGTAATGCGTTATTTTTAACAAAATGAGCCCATGTTAAGTCTAAGGTTCTTAATGCAGTTCCTGCTGAAATTTCTTCAGGGGCAATTAATGCGGAAGTAACAATAGGAGCAGGTGCAGCTAATCTATAACAAACACTTCTTCCCATTATAGGAAAACCATTTTCACTAAAAAGATGCTTGTAGAATTTCACGAATTCAGAATGGCTTTGTCTTATAAATTCTCTGTCGAATGTTGGGTCTATTTGGTCTAGCCAAAATAGGCTGTAGTGTATAGACCATGCGTTATAATAGTCAATTCCTTTTGGAGGATCATCAAACCAGCCTTCGCCTAAGTAATGTTTGCTTTTGTATTTTTTATACAAATTATTAATAAAATTAATATTGTTTTCATCCGAATATCCTAAAGCTTCTAATGCTTTAACTATTGTAATAGGGAAGAGGTTCCAATTATTGTCAACAATTTTTTTATTGACACTTAGGTTTAACCACTTTACAATTCTATCTTTTTCTGATGTCGTTAATGTACTCCATATTTGGTCTTTAGATATCCATAAAGCTAAAGCAATATCAGCAGCTTCTACAATACGTTGATTTTTATCTTTAACATCACCCCAATATTCGCTATGCTTAGGATTTGTTCCATTTAATAAGCCTCTTTTTATTGTTTTAGTGATACTGTAGGTTTCATCATTTAAGACTAAAGTTTCAGAATGATTTGAGGATAACCATGCTGCTGCTAAAGGAAAAAATCTAGCAAATCCTTCAATACCGTTTATTGTTCTTCCTCTAGAACTAATTTCCCCTGGATAATAGATAAAAGCCCCTTCTGGCGATTGGTATTTTACATTTCCATAAGCAAAATATTTAAACAATTGCTCGTAACGGTTAGTTGTAATTTGATTTTCTTTATCTAAAAATGTTTCTTTGATGGATAAATCAATTTTTTCATAATTGTCATATGGTTCAACTTTATCAGACCAACCATCTGCTGCAATTGTTGACACCTTGTATTTGTAAACTACAAACAAAGCAAGAAGTGCAATAATACAAACTACTAGTATCTTCTTTTTGTTATTTTTAATAAAAAGGAATAGCTTTTTCATATTCTATTTATCTGGTTTTTTGAAAAAATCTAGATGACCTTCATTTATTCTATTATTATCTATCATATATCCTATGAAAACAAATAATACTATTAAATAGGGTTGATTGATTACACTTTGCAAGCTTACCATAAAAATGTAAAGCACAATTAAAATAGCCATTGCAAAAAACCGAAGATGTTTCTCTAAAGTGAAGGTTTTAAAGAAATAGTAAAATAAAATAAAAAGAAATAATATAAAAGTAAAAATACCGGCATCCACCCATATACCAACATATGTGTTATGACCTCTCATATATCCCGAAAACTCAACACCGTTACCTAAAATTGGATTTTCATAAATATATTGAATCACATTTTGTACCAAATCACCTCTTCCAGAATTATCCACCTTATCTAAATTTAAGGTTAATACATTAATGATATTATCAATTTTTACAATTTGTGCTTTAGATAAATCTAAATTTTTTGTCTCGGATTTCAGTGCAAAAATCCCTACATAAAAGACTGCAATTAAGACACCAAGAAGTATAAGTCTTATACCCGTAAAGAACTTATAATTAGTAATAAAAAATACGATTGTAAAAACAAATAGTCCGGTAGTAGAGAAGGTTAAAAATACACTATAGAATAAGAGTAGTAAGATTAAAATTTTAGTAACTTTAGTAATAAAGTTCCATGGTATAAAGAATTTATCAAATAATATATAAGCAATTATACTTGCTAATGCTGCATTATTTGCATCACCATAAAGTCCTTCAGCACGATCTAATTCGCGGGCATAAACACCACCAGAACCGAGACTATAGTTAAGTTTAATTAAAATAACAGTAATAATTGCAGATACAACAAACGAAAATGTAATGACTTTAAAAAACATTTCAAATTGCTCTCTGTTACTCAATAGAAAATAAAAACCTACGAAATAAATGAGAGGTATAAGTGATGCTGCTAGAGATGGTTGAAATCCACTTAATCCTGTGGCAAGAATTCCAAAACAATAATATATAAGATAATATACAAACCATAATCTGTTTGTAGTAGAAGTTGTCTCGATATTTTTTCTAAATAAAAATAGGCCTGCTACTATGAGTCCAAGATTTGCATATGCAAAAAGTTGAGACATTGTTTCACCTCCTATTTTATATACAACGCCTTGAAGCTGTAAGCAACTACTAAATAGTGGCCAATAAAAACATATGAAAACAATAAGTTTATTCATTTGTATTAACTATACTATTAAATAAAGCCTCATAACGCTTTGTGATTTCAGAGATATGGTATTTATCTAATGACTTTATTCCTTCATTAGAAAGTCTTTTTCTTAAATCCTCATTTTCTATAAGCTTTCTTAAACCATTTTGCATTTGAGGTATGTTTTGGTCTTCTATAAGTAAACCATTTACATTATCTTCAATAATATCTGAAGGTCCTGTTTTACAATTGTAAGAAATACATGCCATTCCTTGCGACATCGCTTCTAGTAAAACCATTGGTAATCCTTCAAAACGAGATGATAATATAAAAATAGAAGATTCATTCATTACTTCGGCAATATTATTAATAAAGCCTGTAAAAATAACCTTATCCTCAATTTCATTTTCAATGGCTAGTTTCTTTAAATATGCTAATCCTTCATCACCAGCTCCAGCAATTTTTAATTTCCAATCCGGATATGTTTTAACTATAGGAGCTATAAGTTTTATTAAATTATCAAACCCTTTGTGATTGTAGCGGTTTAAATGGCCTGCGGCCAAAATGATCTTTTCTCTTTCATGAGAGTTTGTTTCAATTGCTTTAAAACTGCAAGGGTTTGGCATAACATATACTTTAGAACCGTAACTTTCGTAATATTCTATGTCAAAAGATGTCAATACAGTAATAATATCCGCCTTTTTATAAATATGTTTTTTTGTGAAATTGGTAATCCGTTCGCGACCTTGCATAAATCTTAAATGAGAATTATGCTCTTGAGCGATGATTTTTATTGAAAATAATTTAGCAACTATAATAGCTATTAAGTTAGTTAAAGTTACAAAGGACACAATGATATCTGGTCTATTGTTTTTGTTTTTGTAATGCCTGCTTAAGTTAATAATACTTCTAATAGTATGGCTAGGAATATAGTTAGTTTGTTTTAATTTTATTCGCTTTACATTAGGGTTGAGTTCATAACCTCCTTTTCCTTCAAAAAGTGAAATAACAGAAATCTCATTATTTGGATTTTTTGCCAAGCTATTTACCATAAGCGCTAAAACGCGTTCTGCTCCGCCACCTCCTAAAGATGATATAATAAAATCTACTTTCATTTTTTTAGTTTTATTAGTCCTAATAATCTTTTAGTAACATTCCTAAAGCCTACACTTGTAAAATAAATTATTGGCGTGTAGATGATAACAACAAGTATTAATATTTTTATTGAATAAAGGACTAAATTCAATAGATTGACTTCTCCTAAGTCAATATATTTATGTAATTCGTAGCAAATATAATATGGCAATATAAATGACAATATCAAAAGCAAAAAGCCTTTCCAATAGTCCCATATACTTGATTTAAAGCCATGTTTATATAAATAGTAAGGTCTCCACATAAGTATAACGATTGAAAAGGCTATGGTTGTACCCATTAATATACCTGCTAAATCAAAATACTGTAGTAAAATCATAGATGCAGTTAGATTTATTACACTTTGAACAACTGGTGCCCAAACATCTTGATAAAGACCATAGGCATCTTTAAAATGATCTACAGGTATTCTAATCTGCATAATAAACATGTTTAAGAGAAATAATAAAAGAACATATTTACTTAAAATATATTTTTCACCTAGCCACACTAAAATAAAGGGTTCGGTAACAAAATAGAGAACTATTACAGATACACCTCCAATATAAAAGCGTAGTGCCATCATCTCCCAAAATACTTTATGAGTATTTTCTTTATTATTCTCAGCGACGAGATTACCTATGCCTGCAGCTGTACCAGCAAAAGCTGTGTTAACAAACTGTAATAATCTACTAAAAAGCATCTCATAATTAGCAAAAAATGCAACACTCTCAACACTTATAAAACTGAAAATCAGTATTTTATCAGTACCGCCTGTAACAAAAGCTCCTAATTTATGAAATGAAATTTGTTTAACTTTCTTTATAATTTCAGGATTGGTCTTAAGTATTGAGTTAGTAGTTTTTTGATTAAGGTGTAACCACGGATAAATTTGTTTTACTTTTTTTCTAAGAATAAAACTATTAACTATGTAATAGAGCAATTCTAATGTAATCCAACCATAAATACTTTGATAGTAATAAACAACAATACACTGTATAAGAATTTTAACGAGATTAATGGATTGTGAATTAGAGGTAATCACATAATCTTTTTGATCTGCTTGGAGTAGTATAATGTGAAAATTAAAGAAAAAGTTTAAGCACATTCCAAATAAAAATGTGTAAAAGGTATAATATACAATGGATAACGGAGCTTGAAGGGTATCAAAAATTATAGGAAAAAATGCAGATATTATAAGTCCGCCAACTAAAATGAACAATCCTATTTTCTTATAGAGATGACCAAATAAGCTAATAAGCTCATTAATACGTCCGTGGTCTTTATTAAAAATTGGTTTATATAAGCTAAAACCAACTGCCGCACCAATTCCTAATTCAGCTAAATTTAAAAAACTTAAAAAACTCCTAAGTGTACCAGAAAGTCCCATAAATTCATCACCTAAATTATCTAAAAATAATTTTCTTGAAACAAATTGTAGAACTAAAAAGATAACATAAAAGAACATGCTAAATTTCATGTTCTTTATTGCATGACTTACTCTAGACATTTCTAAATTTTTGAGAGATTTTAGACTGAAGTTTAATTCTTTTTTTATTACTAAAAAGGAATAATTTATAAAGTGCAGGTGGTAAAATAACTATTAAGTAACTGTAAAAATTAAAGTTTTTGTTATTATGATATTTTTTTATTGTATTTCTAATATTTCTTCGATGTACGCCATCTTTATCTAAATCTACATTAAAATATAAGGCGTCATAATGATATGTTAAGAATTCAAACATATATTGTTTTGCTAGTTCTTGGACATCATTATTATATTGAGTTGTATTCTTAACTACATATTCTCCAGCACCTATAGAGTTTAATTTTTTAATTGAATAATCACTTCTAATTACGCTGGTAGGATTTTGAACATTATATACATAATGCTCATTCTCAAAAAAGCCGATTTGAGAAACTTCATTTATAATGTCTAATGTGTAATAAACATCTTGATGTAAAATACCTTCGATAAAAAATCGGTCTTGAATGATAGAACGATGATATATACGTCTCCATACAGCAAAACGTTTGTTTTTAATAATTCTCTTTAGCGCTGTGTTTTTATCTTCAATTTTAGCTAGAATGGTATTGTTATTATGAGAGTTGTCCTTTACTAAATGATTGTGTACAGAACTAGTTTCAATAACCTTTAAATTATTTTTTAGTGCAAAATCAATAAGCTGCTCAAACATTTCGGGTTTAACCCAGTCATCACTATCTACAAATCCTATAAAATCACCCTTGCTTTTCTTTAAACCATAATTTCTAGCAATACTTGAGCCACCATTTTCAATATGATAAACTTTTATACGATCATCTTTTAATGCATATTTATCGCAAATAGCACCGCTATTATCCTTAGAGCCATCATTTACTAAAATTATTTCAAGGTTTTTATAGGTTTGATTAATAAGAGACTCAATGCAACGATCTAAATAGGTCTCAACATTATAAACAGGAATAATAATTGAAATTAAAATGTTCATTTTCTCGATTTGGGTTTAGATAGTTTTATAGAATTTAGTGTTTATGTTAAAAACGACTATACTTCCATACAAATTTAGTCTAATGATTTTTTAGAAATTATTTGCTTGATACTATCAATTTTAGCAAATATTAATATTTTTTTTAACGATAAATAATAATCATGGCAAATAAAGGTTTTTTACGATTAAATTCATGGTTAGTTCTAATAAATTCTAAAAGTATCGATGAAATACAACTTAAATATTCACTTTACATTTCTAAATCCTTATTTAATTTATTTTTTCAATAATAAAGTTGAAATATACTCTGCACATTTAGCTATAAAAAATGTAGTATTTTACTGTGATAAGTTAAAAATAAAATAGAATAATCCATTTTATAGTTTTATCCGTAATTAACTGTAATTGTCTGTTTGTCTAAGTTTTTAGTAGTTTGTAGATAACTTTTTTTTAAAACTCTTAAACTATTTGCTTTTTTATATATTTTTACAGTACACAGTATTAAAAGTAATTTCTTACAAAAAACATACAATTAGTCGAATAATAATGGTTTTAAACTTGTATTTACAAATATATTTTTAGATTTAAATCCCAAATGATAACAGAGTAATCCCTTAGAACTCGTAATTTTAACCCTTTTATGAAAATCATTACAAAACCTACAAATGCTTTTAATAAAATATTATTTTTTTGCTTATTAGTACTTCCTCTTCAATTAATACAAGCTCAACAATTAGCATTTCCCAGTGCAAAAGGTGCTGGTGCTTATGCATCTGGTGGTAGAGGTGGAGTAGTATTACATGTAACAACTCTCGCGGATAGTGGACCTGGTTCTTTAAGATGGGCATTAACAGACCGCGATCATAGAGCTTTAGATAGAACAATTGTTTTTGACGTTAGTGGTGTTATAAAACTTCAGTCCGTTATTCGTATGGGTAGTGAATATACTGGAGGTATAACTATAAATGGATTTACTGCACCTGAAGGTGGTATTACTATTATTGGTCAAATGTTTAGAATGACTGATGCTAAAAACGTTATAATTAGAGGTATGAAATTTAGAGGTGGGTATAATTATACCGATCCAAATAATCAATATAGTAAGTCTGCCTTTTTAATGGGTAACACAAAAGGATTTATAGTTGATAGATGTTCGTCTGGTTTTAGTTTAGAACAATCAATTGGTGGAAATGGAGGTAATGCAAATGACCCTTTGAGCGGAGCTACTTTTCAAAATAATTTAGTAGGTAATACATCTAGAGTAGGAATTATTGGGCAAGGTATAACCAGTGATCAATCTCTACGAAATATGCCAACCAAAGTTAGTTATCACAGAAATGTAATGGTAGATTGTGGTTGGAGAACACCTAATGTAGCAGGTAATGTAAGAGCAGATATAATTAATAATTTTGTACACAACTGGCAAAATAGAACATCTAGTTTTACAGGTACTGCATATAATGGGCAACCTAGTACACAAAAAACTCGATCAAATATTATTGGTAATTATTATCAAGCGGGTACTAATAGTAGAACTAGTGGTTCTAATGTTCTTTATAAAATAAACGATAATAATATTGAACCTGAGTTTCATTTCTATGATAATTATATAACATCAGATGTTCTTAAAGGAAAGGCTACAGGTTACGATTATACTGATCCTAGTACAGCGCACAATGCCTTTACAAATTATCCTGATGGTTCATCACAAACGATAGAGCCAAGTTGGTTTACATATCCGCAATTTCCTTTATTAGGTGAACCTGTTTCTATTTTGTCTTCGCAAGATTTAAAAGATGAGTTATTTGATACAGTTGGTGCGTGTCATTACATTGACAATAATGGTAATATTCAATTCTACAGAGATGCTATCGATACTGAATTAATTCTGCGAGCATCTACAAATTCAACACAAATCAATATTGGTGATTATTTGGCAAGAGCAGAAGCTCTATTACCAGGAGGAAGTAATCCAATACCAAGTGAAACAAGACCTGATAATTTTTATCAAAGTAACCCGCACATACCAGAAGCGTGGCTTATTTCTAAAGGGCTAACAGGAACTCCGACCATACATAATGAAATAGCACCAAGTGGTTATACATGGTTAGAAGAGTATATTAATCAAATTGATAATATCGTAATTGGAACTAACATTCCGCAAATAACTAGAACAGACACTAATCCAACCACAATAGAAGTTGGTGGTGTATATAATGCAATAACCGGAACTTGGACAGATGTTGAAGATGGTAGTGGTATTGCAACCGTTAGCGGAGATGTTGTGGATGTAAACACTATAGGAACATATAATGTAACATTAGAACATACAGATACGGACGGTAATAGAGGATTTTTAAATGTGCCTATCAATGTAACTGCCGAAATTGTAAATGCAGAAAGTGTTTCGATTACACCTTCGACAGTTACCTTAGCAGAAGATACTAGTGTGCAATTAAATGTTGAATTTATGCCATTAAATACTACCGACCAAACAGGTGAGTGGACAAGTAGTAATACTAATGCAACAGTAGATCCAAATGGATTAGTAACAGCAGTTTCACCAGGTACATCGATAATAACGTTTACAAGTAATGATGGTAGTTTTACAGCTTCTAGTACTATAATTATTAATGGAAGTATAGTTCCTACAAATATAACATTTGAAGGTGGAATGACAGGTCATTTAAACTGGATTGAATTTGATGAAAACACAGTGAATCCAACTGCTACTCTCATTACAACGGATCCAGATCCAAACGCCACACATACTTACAGTATACCAGCGAACAATGTTGATGATTATCAGCGTTTTAGTATTTCAGGAAATCAACTTACTTTAAATTTAACACCAGATTACGAGAATCCGGTTGATACTGCTGATAACAATATATATGCATTATATGTAAGATCTGAAAATAGTAATGGTGGTATATATGATGGGTTCGTTTTGTTTTGGATTAGAGATGTTGCTGACGAAACTATAGTTTTTGCAACTGGCGTAGATGTATTTCCAGAGACTGCAGAAATACAAATACCAGAAACAATTGCTTTAGCCGCAACATTTTCGCCTATCGAAACTACAAATCAATCAGGAACATGGAGTTCGAGCGATGAATCTATTGCAACAGTTGATTCTAGTGGTGTAGTAACTCCAGTTTCAGTAGGAGTTGTTACAATAACTTTTACGGCTCATGATGGAGGTTATAGCGATTCATCCGAAATAACGGTTTTTCCTGAAGCGCTTCAAGCAAGCGCAGGTACCGACCAACAAATTTGTGAAGGCGAAAGCACTACGCTTACAGCAAGTGGCGGAACTGGTTACCTTTGGAATACAGGAGAAACAACTGAATCTATTGAAGTATCACCAAATTTAACCACAACTTATACTGTTACAGTTTCAGATGATTTTGGTCAATCGGAAGACGCAAGTGTTACCGTTACTGTTAATCCATTACCAAATGCAAATGCTGGTGAAGACCAAACTATTTGTGAAGGTGAAACCATTACTTTAACAGCAAGTGGAGGAACATCTTATTTATGGAGTACTGGAGAAACAACTGAATCAATTGAAGTGACTCCGCTTGTGGAAACTACTTATAGTGTAGAAGTTATTTCAAATGATTGTTCTAGTGCAGATAGTGTTATAGTTTTTGTAAATGAAGCTCCAGATATTACTGTTACAGAAGATAGTGCAATAGTTGAAGGAAATTCAATTACACTTTCTGCAAGTGGTGGTGATAATTACGAATGGAGTACAGGTGAAACTTCAGAATCAATAAATGTTACACCAACCTCGACTACCACTTATACTGTTACGTCTCTTGGTATTAATGGGTGTTCAACATCTCTAAATGTTACAGTTACTGTAATTCCAGAAATAATTGCAGACGCTGGTGAGGATGTAACAATTTGTAATGGTGATTCGATTACTTTAAATGCTTCAGGAGGTGTAACTTATACATGGAATTCTGGAGAAACAGGTTCTGAACTTACGGTTAATCCTACTACAACTACAACTTATACAGTTACCGCAGAAGATGCATATGGTTATACTGATACAGATACTGTTACCGTATTTGTTAATGATATTCCCAATATTACAGCAGATCAAAATGTATTTGTAATGACAGGTAACTCAGTAACGCTTACTGCAAGTGGTGGAGATACGTATGCATGGAGTACTGGCGAAACAACAGCATCGATTATAGTATCACCAGGTGTAACAACAACATATACCGTTACTGGTTACTCAGTAAATGGTTGTGAGAACACTATTGATATATTAGTAACTGTTGTGGAAGAATTGAATGCTAATGCAGGTGAAGATATGACTATTTGTTTAGGCGAAAGTGTTACTTTAAATGCTTCGGGAGGTATTACATATACATGGAATACCGGTGATATAGGAGCATCACCAACTTTTACACCAATAGAGACTACAACATATACGGTTACAGTTACTGATGTATTTGGTAATTCAGATTCAGATGATATTACAGTAACTGTAAACCCAATACCAGTTGCATATGCAGGTGAAGATCAAACGGTTTGTCAAGGTGAGTCTGTAACATTAACCGCAGAAGGTGGTGATTCTTATTTATGGAGTAATGGGGAAACCACTTCTACAATTACAGTAAATCCAAACATAGATACGACATATACTGTCGAAGTATTTTCTAATAACTGTTCTGATAGTGATGAAGTTACTGTGTTTACACTAACAACACCTGAAGTTTCAGTGAGTGAAGATATTGTTTTAATAACAGGGAATACTACAACACTTGTAGCTTCGGGTGCAGATTCATATCAATGGAATACTGGAGACACATCAAATTCCATTTCTGTTAGTCCTGCAGAAACAACAACTTACACTGTAACAGGTTTTTCACTTAATGGTTGTCAAAGTACAGCAGAAGTTACAGTAACGGTAGTTGCAGAGGTTATAGCTAATGCAGGTAATGATGTTACTATTTGTAGTGGCGAGAGTGTTACATTAAATGCATCTGGTGGTGTTACTTACACTTGGAATACTGGTGGCACAGGTGCATCACCAACCTTTAGTCCAACAGAAACAACAACTTATACAGTTACTGTCACCGATGATTTTGGAAATTCGGATTCTGATAGTGTTACAATATTTGTAAACGAGACACCAAATATTACAGTAAGTGAAAATGTTACCATTGTTGAAGGAGAAAGTACAACTTTAATAGTAAGTGGTGCTGACAGTTATCTTTGGGATACAGGTGAAACATCGAGTTCTATAACAGTAAACCCATTAGAAACTACTACTTATACTGTTACAGGAACGACTAATTCATGTTCTGTACAAGCAGAAGTTACAGTAACAGTTGAAGAACAATTTCAGGCTTCAGCTGGTGAGGATAAGCAAGTTTGTCAAAATGATGCTTATGAAATTGTTTTAACTGCAAACCAAGGAGATAGTTATTTATGGAACACAGGACATACAACTCAAAGTATTACTGTAAGTCCAACATCTACATCAACTTATACTGTTACAGTAACTCAAGGTACACAACAAGATACAGATGCTGTAACAGTCTATGTGAATCCTAATCCAAATGTTGTTATTACAAATGGTGATAGTGTAGATATCATGGATGGTGATTTTGTAACTTTAACTGCTACTGGAGCAAATTCTTATGAATGGAATAATGGTGCTTCACAGCCAAACATCGCTGTGAGTCCGTCAATAACTACTACTTATGAAGTTAAAGGTTATATTGGCGATTGTTACGATGAAAAACAAGTTACAGTAAATGTAATTCCAGAGGTTGTAGCAGATGCTGGTGAAGATGTAACAATATGTACAGGTGAATTTGCAATTTTAACAGCTTCAGGAGGTGATGATTATGTTTGGAGTACTGGAGAAACTACGCAAACCATACAAGTATCGCCAACAGAAACAACTGAATATACAGTTACAGTGTTTAATGCCCTAGATTTTGATGAAGATACAGTTACTGTAGAGGTAGATACAGATTGTGAAGAAGATATTGTTGAAATACCAGGAGAAGAACCACAAGATTTTAATTTCGAAATATATCCTAATCCTTCTTCTAGTGTAGTAAATGTAAAACTTACAGGATCTAATATTCTTACTAATATTTATATGTATGATATAACAGGAAAGTTAATATATCAGACCAGAATTACAAATAATGATTTAAGTAGTTCTTCAACTACGCAAATAGATGTAAGTTCATTGCAACCAGGTATGTATTACATAAAATTATTTGATGTTAATAGAGAAGTATCTAAAAAACTAATTGTTGAATAATAACAATTAAAAGCAAAAAAAAAGCACTTCTATTTTTTTAGAAGTGCTTTTTTTGATTATTTAATCTATAAATTACTTTCCTATAGATGAGTATTCAAAACCAATTTTTGTTATTTCATCTTTGTTAAGGATATTTCTACCATCAAAAATAAATGCTGGTTTTTTCATTTTATCATATATTTTCTGCCAGTCGTAAGTTTTAAACTCGTCCCATTCTGTCATTATAGCAATGGCATGTGCATCTTCGATTGCTTCATATGGATCATCATACGATTTTACAAGCTCCATGTTTTCTTCTTCAGATCTTGTATTTAAATAATTAAGATCTGCTTGTGTTTTCTTTCCTGATACCTTAGGGTCATAAACAGCAATATTTGCTTGCTCACTTAATAAATGATCAGCAACATATATGGCAGCAGATTCTCTAGTATCATTAGTGTCCTTTTTAAATGCCCAACCTAACATTGCGATTTTTTTACCAGAAACCGTATTGTATAACGTGCTAATTAAGTTATCAGAAAATCTTCTTTTCTGATGGTCATTTAGAATAATAACTTGCTCCCAATAATCTGCTACAGCATTTAAACCATAACTTCTGGCGATATAGACAAGGTTTAAAATATCTTTTTGAAAACATGAACCACCAAAACCAATTGAAGCATTTAAAAACTTAGGTCCAATTCTAGAATCCATACCAATTGCTCTTGCTACTTCACTAACATCAGCTTCAGTATGCTCGCATAATTCTGAAATTGCATTAATAGAAGAGATACGTTGTGCTAAAAATGCATTAGCAGTTAGTTTAGATAACTCAGAAGACCAAACATTAGTTCTTAATATTCTGTCTTGTGGCACCCAACTTCCGTAAATATTGGCTAAACTTTCTATTGCTGATTCTGATTCCCCACCAATTAAAACACGATCCGGATTCAATAAATCTTGGATTGCAGTTCCTTCAGCTAAAAATTCTGGATTAGATAAAATCTCGAAATTAACATCACTACCTGTATTGTGTAAAATGCTTTTTATAGCCTGTGCTGTTCTTACTGGTAATGTAGACTTTTCAACAACTATTTTATCTGTCTTTGCAACTTCAGCAATGTTTCTTGCACAAAGCTCAACATATTTTAAATCTGCTGCCATTCCTTTACCTTTTCCATAGGTCTTAGTTGGAGTGTTCACAGAAATAAAAATCATTTCAGATTCATCAATAGCCTTATCTATTTCAGTAGAGAAAAATAAGTTTTTCCCTCTAGTTTCTTCAACTATTTCTGCTAAACCAGGTTCGTATATTGGTAATTTTGAAACATCATTATCATTCCAAGCAGCAATTCGCTCAGCATTAATATCTACAATTGTTACTTGAATATTTGGATTTTTCTTTGCTATTACTGCCATAGTTGGTCCACCAACATATCCAGCACCAATACAACAAATCTTATTTATTTTCATAGTTTTAAGTTTATATGACTTGGGTTAATTTTTTAGTTTTTATTATTGTTTACATTTTATAACTCAAAAGCCTCTCTATTAATTTTAGTGTTTTCAGGTTTAAAATGAATTTGTCGACAAATTTGTATGAAAAATTCTAATTTCTCTAAATTATTATATCAACGTCGTGTTTTTACGATAAACTTCAATCTCTATCTTTAATAGAAACTAAATCTGTCGTTAAAATACTTTTATTTTATTTGTAATAGGCTTTAAACCAATCTATAAATGATTTAACTCCATGTTTAATAGATGTGTTTGGTCTATAATCGTAATCTTTAATGAGTTCATCAACATCTGCCCATGTACGTTCTACATCACCTGGCTGAATAGGTAACATCTCTTTAGTAGCCTTTTTATCTAAGTTTACTTCTATTTCGTTTATAAAGTTTAATAATTTTACTGAGTTGTTATTTCCAATATTATATACTTTATAATACTTATTAGCATCAATTCTTTGTTGTGGTGATTTTTCAATGATTCTTACTACGCCTTCTACAATGTCATCTATATAGGTGAAATCACGTTCCATTTTTCCATGATTAAAGACTTTTATAGGTCTGTCATTTACAATGGCATCTGTAAACAAAAACATAGCCATATCTGGTCGTCCCCAAGGTCCATAAACTGTAAAGAATCTTAAGCCTGTAGTTGGTACTTTAAACAAATGACTATACGTATGCGCCATTAATTCATTACTCTTTTTTGTAGCTGCATAGAGGCTTATTGGGTTGTCTACATTATCATCAGTAGAGAATGGAATTTTTTCATTTAAGCCATAAACACTAGAACTACTAGCATATACTAAATGCTTTATATCATTGTTTCTACAACACTCTAAAATATTTAGAAATCCTACTAAATTAGAATCTACATAAGTTTCTGGGTTCTCTAAACTATACCTAACACCAGCTTGAGCAGCAAGGTTACATACAATATCAAATTGTTCTTGTTTAAATAATTTTGGGAGTGCCTCACGATCTTCAAGATTCATTCTTACAAATGAAAAGTTTTCATTTTCACTTTTACAAATCGAATTAAATACTTCAGCATCTGCTCTAGAAACTCCAAGTTCTTTTAATCTCGAGAACTTTAAATTAACATCGTAGTAATCATTTACATTATCTAAACCAACAACTTTGTGCCCTTTAGATAATAATACTTTAGAGACATAAAAACCTATAAAACCAGCGGCTCCAGTTACTAATATTTTCATATTATAATATTTACTATTTTAAATATTGGCATCAAAGATGAAGATTTAGAATGAAATTACTAAATTTTATATCAAACAATTTCAACAAATTAGTTGTTTGTATAATTAATATCGAGGAGCGTAGCTAAAGAATCGCAGTTCTTTACTTTTAACGTTAATTCACGTTCTTTATAGCTGTTTTCAATATGATAGACTCTACAAGAATCCTTTTTAGTATCACTTTTTGAAAAATCTACACTTCCATATTTAATTAAATTAGTAATCGTTAAAGAATCTAATTTATAATTGTTTACAAATGTATTAGCATTAACTGAATAGTTTAAAGGCTTAGAGCTAATATTCTTTACTGTTCTTGCATTTGGCCCATAATCACATGAGGCATCTTTACCGTTTAAAAAAAACATAAGAATAATAAGGCCAATGGCAAAACCACCAAGATAATAACCTAGTCGATGTACAAATTTCATAGTTGAAATATTCTTTTCTTTCGAGTGTAGTCGAAAACTAATTAAAAGATTAAAAGATTGGCATCATTGTAATCTAATCCAAACCAATCGGCTACAGATTTATTAGTAAGAATGCCGTGGTAAAAATACAACCCATTTTTTAATCCTTTATCAAATCGAAGTGCATTTTCTATACCTCCGTATTCGCCAATTTCTAATAGGTAAGGAGTAAATATATTACTTATAGATACAGAAGCAGATCTAGAATAACGAGCTGGTATGTTTGGTACACAGTAATGAATAACACCATTATGATCAAAGGTTGGGTGATCGTGTGTAGTCACTTCACTAGTTTCAAAACAACCTCCCATATCTATGCTAACATCAATGATTACCGAACCTCGTTTCATATGATCAACCATAGATTCTGTAACTACAATAGGTGAGCGGTTAGTGCCTCTTACGGCTCCAATGGCAACATCACAACGTTTTAATGCTTTTAAAAGATTTTTTGGTTGCATTGTAGACGTGTAAATTGTTCGCCCCAAATTATTTTGTATACACCTTAGCTTTGTAATAGAACTATCAAACACTTTTACATTAGCACCCAAACCAATTGCAGAGCGTGCGGCAAATTCACCAACTGTACCTGCACCTAAAATAAGAACTTCGGTTGGTGGTACACCATTAATATTACCCATCATTAAACCATTACCACCATTAACATTAGATAGTAATTCTGAAGCAATTAAGATAGAAGCAGTGCCAGCAATTTCGCTCAATGAACGTACAGCAGGATAAGCACCATCTTCATCTTTTATATACTCAAATGCTAAGGCTGTGATGCGTTTTTTTGCCAAGGCTTCAAAATAGGCCTTATTCTGAGTTTTTATTTGTAATGCAGAAATTAAAAGTGTCTGTGGATTAATTAGTTTAATCTCGTCTAAAGAAGGTGGTTCTACCTTAAGAATAATAGGGCAGGAGTATACTTTTGCTGTATCTTTAGTAACTTCTGCGCCAGCTTCACTGTAATCTTTGTCTTTAAAATTAGCACCTTTACCAGCACCAGATTCAAATAATACACGATGACCATTAGCCGTTAAAGCTGAAACAGCATCTGGAGTTAAGCACACACGCTTTTCTTGAAAGTGAGTTTCTTTAGGTATGCCAATAAAAAGTTCGCCTTTTTGTTTAAATATTTCTAAGGTCTCTTCTTGAGGTAATAATTGGGCTTTGGTAAATGGTGATAAAGATTTACTCATTTAAGTTAGTTAATTGGTCTAGTAACTGCAAGATAGTAAATCACTACAATAGTTACTATATTAATATAACTTCAAATTATAAATAAAATATTAAATGAGTAAAAGTATAACCTAAAAATACTGCTTAACCTTACCCCAAACCGTTTTAGGTTTTATCATAAACTCTTCTTCGAGTTCTTCCATGGTTTTGTCATGATTATTAACCTTGTCAAACATTTTAGCCCTTATCAAATAAATAGAAGGAAAAATAATTGCCATTAATGGTAATAACCAAATTATGTCAAATTCATCTGTGTATCGAGCATCAAAATTTAATGCACTTATGAGTTGAAATGAAAACATAGTTATTGGCACTAATAGAGCATGATACCACCAATGTTTACATGTGAAAAACCAAATTAGAGATAGTAATAAGGGTATGACTTTCATCGACAAAACCCACATCGCAACATTAGCACTTTCGTATTCAATACTTTTATATGTTCCAAAAATTGTTTCCCACTCTGCTTCTAACGGTACGTATTCGTATAAGTAAAACAAAAAGGGAGTAGCAGCTACAAATGATGCAACTATACTCCCTATAAGTATCCTTTTGTTGTAAGATTTTTTATCCGTGAGTCGGAACTTTAAGTTTTCTTTTGTCAACTTGTGTTGTAGTCTGTCCATCTAAGTCAATAATGTTAGTTGCCTGTACAGTAAATAACATTCCTCCGAAGATAGCGATCGCTAGTACTAGTTTTTTAGCTTTCATAATTTAAGGGATTTTAATTAATTAATTACGTCAAAAGTAAGCGCATTGTTAAAGGCTTACAAACGTAAAACTGTTAAAGTCCAAGAAATTTTGAGGTCTCCATTACGGTTTTCCCGTAAAAGGTGTGCTATCTTGTAAGAATAGTTATAAAAATTTATCTAAAAATTTTCTGTTGTCATGGCTGTATTTTCGGTTAAATGTTTAGTGTTTATAGTTAATTTGAGGGATCTTTTATTGTCTTGTAAGTCGGTAATAGTAATGGTTTGCGTGTCTTCTGGTAATAGGGCTTCAATACGCTCTGGCCATTCCATAAATAACCAATGCTCACTACTTAAATAATCTTCTATACCAAAATTGTAAGCTTCATCTACGGATTCTATTCTATAGAAGTCAAAATGATAGACTTTATCGTTAGGTATAGTGTATTCATTTACTATAGAAAAGGTTGGGCTAGTTGCAACGTCTGTACTATGCATAGCTTTTAAAAGTGCATTTATAAACGTGGTTTTACCAGCTCCCATACCACCATTAAACAATATTGTCTTAGACTCTAAATGCTCTAAAACGCTGGCGGCAATGGCATCAATATCTTTTATGTGGTATGTTAACTCTATAGTTTTCAATGTATTCTTTTAAAAATAATAGGATACAATGTTAACAATAAAAATTTGGAAATCCTAGAAAAAAGTGTATTTCATCGGTTTTTTTTGCATTTTAAGGATTTGGTCATTAACCCACTTTATAAGAATAATGTATAAGAGGATACAATGAATTCATAAAGAATTAATCTATTGGTAAAATTTTATTATGTAAAAATCAACACTATTTAGGATCTAAAACCACAAATGGAATAATCATTTCCTCCAAAGAAACACCACCATGTTGATAAGTGTTTCTGTAATAACTGACATAATGGTTGAAGTTATTAGGATAAGCTAAAAACAAATCACTTTTTGCAAATATAAATGAGCTACTCATAGATAAGGATGGCAAATGTACAGACTTTGGGTCTTTTACTGCTAGCACATCTTTATCTTGGTAAGTAAGACTGCGACCTGTTTTATAACGTAGGTTTAAACTCGTATCTCTATCTCCAATTACTTTAGAAGGAGAGGTAACGTTTATAGTGCCGTGATCTGTGGTTAAAATGAGTTTAAAACCAAGTTGTTGTGATAATTGAATCATCTCAAGTAAAGGTGAGTTTTTAAACCAACTAACTGTTAATGAGCGATAAGCTTTATCATTAGAGGCCAATTCCTTAACAACTTCCATCTCAGTTTTTGAGTGAGAGAGCATATCTACAAAATTGTAAACAACGACATTAAGGTCATTATCTTTTAAGGACTTAAAGTTCTCTACTAATTTTTTACCAGACTTTAAATTTGTGATTTTATGATACTCGTGCTTAATATGATTTAATCCTAAGCGCTTTAACTGTTCTCTTAAAAAATCACCTTCATGTAAATTTTTACCTCCTTCATCAGTATCGTTCTTCCAATATTGAGGAAATAAACTTTCCATGTCAGCAGGCATTAATCCAGAAAATATGGCGTTACGAGCATATTGTGTGGCTGTAGGCAGAATACTAAAAAAAGATAATTCTGAAGCCTTCTTGTAATAATTGTTCACTATAGGTTCAAAGGCTTTCCACTGATCGTATCGTAAATTATCAATAACAATTAATAACGTAGGTTGTTTGTCACTTAATTCTGGTACTACTTTGTCTTTAAAAAGTGTGTGCGACATTACAGGTGCATCTGTATTGGGTTGAAACCAATTTTCGTAATTTTTCTCAATAAATTTTCCGAATTGAAGATTAGCTTCAGTTTTTTGAGATTCTAAAATTTGGGTCATACCAACATCCTCAATGCTTTCAAGCTGTAATTCCCAATAGATGAGTTTTTGATATAAATCTACCCATTCCTCATAAGAATTTACTATAGACAAATCCATTGAAATCTTTCTAAATTCTTGTTGATAGTTAGAAGTTGTTTTTTCAGAGACTAAGCGCGAATGGTCTAAATTCTTTTTTAAACTCAATAAAATCTGATTAGGGTTTACAGGTTTAATTAAATAATCAGCAATTTTATTACCAATGGCTTCTTCCATTATATATTCCTCTTCACTTTTTGTAATCATTACAACAGGAAGGTTGGCTCTACGTTCTTTAATTTCATTAAGCGTTTCTAAACCAGTTAGTCCAGGCATATTTTCGTCTAAAAAAACAATATCAAAGTTAGTATCGTTTATTATCTCTAAGGCTTCCGTTCCACTTTGGCAAGTGGTAACCTCATATTGTTTTTGTTCTAAAAAGAGAATATGTGGCTTTAATAAATCGATTTCATCGTCAACCCAAAGAATATTTATCATGTTGTGGTATATTTGTTTTCAAACTGGTTTAAGCCAGTTTTTTAATTAAAATTTTAAAATTTTGCCTACAAATAATAAGCTAAAGATATTTAACGATCCAATTTACGGATTTATTACGATTCCTAATTCGTTAATTTTCGATATAATTCAGCACAAATATTTCCAAAGGTTGCGTCGTATTAGTCAAATGGGATTGTCTTATTTGGTATATCCTGGCGCACATCATACACGTTTTCATCATGCACTTGGTAGTATGCATTTAATGCAAAAAGCTGTCAATGTACTTCGTTTTAAGGGAGTTGCGATTTCAAATGATGAAGAAAATGGTTTGCTTATTGCCATTTTATTACACGATATTGGTCATGGGCCATTTTCTCATGCCATGGAGCATAGCATTGTAAATGATATTTCTCACGAAGAAATTTCTTTGCGTTTTATGGAAGAACTCAATACAGAGTTTAACGGAAGTTTAACGTTAGCCATTTCAATATTTAAAGGAGAATACCCTCGTAAATATATGTGCCAGCTTATATCTAGCCAATTAGATATGGATAGAGCAGACTATTTAAAACGCGATAGTTTTTACACAGGTGTTGCAGAAGGTAATATTAATAGCGAGCGCTTAATTACCATGCTCAACGTAGTTGATGGGCAATTGGTTATTGAAGAAAAAGGCGTGTATAGTGCAGAAAAGTTTTTGGTAGCAAGACGCTTTATGTATTGGCAAGTGTATTTGCACAAAACTAGTTTGGTAGCGGAACAATTATTAACGCGAATTTTAAAACGCGCCAAAGAATTAGTAAACCAAGGTAAAGTATTACAATGCAGTAAAGCCTTATTGTTTTTCTTAAATTCTGAAAGAGGTGGCAATAGCTTTAATAATGAAACCTTAGCTATATTCGCAAAATTAGATGATTACGATATCGTTTCTGCAATGAAAGATTGGCAAACCAATGATGATTTTGTATTGAGCAATCTGTGTGAAATGATTATAAATAGAGACTTGCTGAAAGTAAAGCTAAAGAACAAACCAATAAAAACATCAGAGTTAATAGCGCATTCTAATGCGTTAATGGAAAAACACAATATCTCGAAGTCTGAAGCTGATTATTTTGTGTTTCAAGGAGAGATAACAAACCAAGCCTATCAGAATAAAAAGCAAAACATAAATATTTTATTAAAGTCTGGTAAAATTAAAGATATAGCCAAAGTCTCAGACCAATTAAACTTAAAAGCGCTAAGTAAACCTGTCACTAAATATTATATGTGCTATCCTAAAAAGAAAATGTAATCCTTTTTTTCTATTTTTGCGAAAGCCAACAGATACTTTAAAAATAACTAATTGAAATATTGGTACTCAAAACTCAATGCTAAAAGCGAATCATTATTTGAAATGTTCCATGTATATACTAAGCGTAGTCGAAGTAGGATCATTTTAGAATAATAGATATTAATACATGAAATTTACAGCAGAACAAATAGCAGGAATATTAGAAGGAACAGTAGTTGGCGACCCAAATATTGAGGTTTTTAAGTTGTCTAAAATTGAAGAAGGTTCTAAAGGATCTTTATCATTTTTATCAAACGATAAATACACACCTTATATTTATAAAACTGAAGCCTCTATTACAATAGTAAATTCAGATTTTGAACCAGAAAAACCTATAACAACTACTTTAATAAAAGTAGAAGATGCATATGAAGGTTTTTCTAAATTATTAGAATACTACAACCAAATTAAGTTGAATAAATTTGGGATAGAACAACCATGTTTTATTTCAGAAACAACTAAAACTCCAGAAAACATATATATTGGTGCTTTTGCTTACATTGGTAGTAATGTAGAAATTGGAGAAAATGTAAAGATTTTTCCTAATGCGTACATTGGAGATAATGTGAAATTAGGTGATAATACAATTGTGTTTGCAGGCGGAAAGGTCTATTCAGACTGTGTTATTGGCAATAATTGTGTAATAAACTCTGGTGCTATAATTGGAGCAGATGGATTTGGATTTGCACCTAGTAAAGCAGGTGAATATTCTAAGATTCCACAAATAGGCAATGTTATATTAGAAGATTATGTAGATGTTGGTGCTGGTACTACAATAGATAGAGCAACAATGGGTTCAACCATTATAAGATCTGGTGTAAAATTAGATAATCAAATACAGATTGCTCATAATGTGGAAATCGGAAAAAATACAGTAATTGCTGCTCAAACAGGTGTTGCTGGATCTACCAAAATTGGTGCTGGCTGTCTTATTGGAGGACAAGTAGGTATTGCAGGTCATTTGGTAATAGGAAATAATGTTAGAGTGCAAGCGCAATCTGGTATTGGAAGAAATGTAAAAGATAATGAGATTTTACAAGGCTCACCATCTTTTGGATATTCCGATTGGAGTAAGTCTTATGTACATTTTAAAAATTTACCAAAGCTTGTTAAAACGATAGACAAATTAGAAAAAAAAGTAGATGGCAATAATTAAAACGGAAACGAAACAAAAAACCATTGAAAAAGAAGTAACGCTAAAAGGTGTTGGACTTCATACAGGTGCAGATGTAACCTTAGTTTTTAAACCAGGAGCAGAAAATTCAGGTTTTCTTTTTGAGCGTATTGACCTCGAAGGAAGCCCTAAAATTGAAGCTGACGCAAATTATGTTACCAATACGCAACGCGGAACTTGCCTAGAAAGAAATGGTGTAACCATACAAACATGCGAACATGTTTTAGCAGCTTTGGTCGGTTTAGACATAGATAATGCCATCATAGAGCTAAATGCTTCCGAGCCACCAATTATGGATGGTTCTTCAAAATTCTTTGTAGAGGCTTTAGAAAAAGCGGGTGTTGTTGAGCAAGATGCATTAAGAGAAGAATATGTGGTAACAGAAGTTATTTCATATTCCGACGAAGAAACAGGAAGTGAAATTATTTTAATGCCATCTAATTCTTACCAAGTAACAACAATGGTAGATTTTGGCACCAAAGTTTTAGGTACTCAAAACGCTACACTGAACAATATTTTAGATTTTAAATCTGAAATTGCAAACGCTAGGACTTTTAGTTTTTTGCATGAAATAGAAATGCTTCTAGAAAATGGGTTAATAAAAGGTGGTGACTTAAACAATGCCATTGTTTATGTAGATAAGGAATTATCTTCAGAGACAATGGAAAAACTTAGAATCGCCTTTAATAAGGAAGAAATTGCTGTAAAACAGAACGGTATTTTAGACAACCTTACTTTGCACCATCCTAATGAAGCAGCAAGACATAAGCTTCTAGATGTTATTGGAGATTTAGCTTTAGTGGGTACAAGGATTAGAGGTAAGGTTATTGCTAACAAACCTGGACACTTTGTAAACACTCAGTTTGCTAAAAAGATTTCTAAACTGATAAAAAACGAAAGACGTAATAATGTACCACAAATAGATTTGAATTCGGCACCATTAATGGATGTCAATCAAATAATGGATATGTTACCACATAGACAGCCTTTCTTATTGCTAGATAAGGTTTTTGAGTTAACAGAGAACCATGTCATAGGAATGAAAAATGTAACCATGAACGAAGAGTTCTTCAAAGGTCATTTTCCAGGGCAACCTGTAATGCCAGGTGTGTTAATTGTTGAAGCTATGGCGCAAACAGGTGGTATTTTAGTATTAAGTACAGTGCCAGACCCAGAAAACTATTTAACTTTTTTCATGAAAATGGATAATGTAAAGTTTAAGCAAAAAGTAGTTCCTGGTGATACACTAATTTTTAAATGCTCATTAATTACTCCAATACGAAGAGGTATTTGTCATATGCAAGGTTATGCATATGCCAACGGAAAATTATGTGCTGAGGCTGAATTAATGGCCCAAATTTCAAAAGTAAAATAATAATATATGAACCAACCGTTAGCATATGTGCATCCAGGCGCAAAAATTGCAAAAAATGTGGTTATAGAACCCTTTACAACTATACATAATAATGTAAAGATTGGTGAAGGAACTTGGATTGGAAGTAACGTTACAATAATGGAAGGAGCGCGCATCGGAAAAAACTGTAATATTTTTCCAGGTGCAGTAATTTCTGCCGTGCCTCAAGATTTAAAATACAACGACGAGGATACCACTGTAGAAATAGGTAATAATGTTACAATAAGAGAATGTGTAACAATTAATAGAGGTACAACTGACAAAATGAAAACCGTCATTGGTGACAATTGTTTAATTATGGCATATTGCCACATTGCGCACGATTGTATTGTTGGTAATAACTGTATTTTTTCTAATAACAGTACATTAGCTGGTCATATTAATGTTGGCGATTATGTAGTTTTAGCAGGTATGACAGCTGTTCATCAATTTTGTTCTATAGGTAACCATGCGTTTGTCACTGGTGGTTCGTTAGTGCGTAAAGATGTGCCTCCTTATGTAAAAGCTGCTCGTGAGCCTTTATCTTATGTTGGGATAAATTCGGTTGGATTGAGACGAAGAGGCTATAGCTCTGAAAAAATTAGAGAAATTCAAGATATATATAGAATTTTATATCAAAAGAACTATAATAACACACAAGCTTCAGATTTAATAGAAGCAGAAATGGAAGCCACTCCAGAGCGCGATGAAATTCTTCAATTTATTAAGAATTCGCATCGAGGCATTATGAAAGGCTATTTTAAATCAAATTGATTTTGAGAAATAACTCAAAAATTATATAACACAACAATTAAACAATTATATGGCAAGTACTTCAGACATCAGAAACGGATTATGCATAAAATATAATCACGATATATATAAAATCATTGAATTTCTTCATGTAAAACCAGGTAAAGGACCTGCTTTTGTAAGAACAAAATTAAAAAGTGTAACTACTGGTAAAGTTATAGATAATACCTTTTCTGCAGGACATAAAATTGATGATGTACGTGTAGAAACACACAAGTTTCAGTTTTTGTATAATGATGGTGAATTTTACCATTTTATGAATGAAGCTGATTATACGCAGATTAGATTATTAGAATCTGCTTTAGATAGTCCAGATTTAATGAAAGAAGGTGAGATTGTAACTATACAAATAAATACTGAAGATAATATGCCATTGTCTGTAGATATGCCTGCAACGGTGATTTTAGAAGTAACAGCTACTGAGCCTGGTGTAAAAGGAAACACGGCTACAAATGCTACAAAACCAGCAACAGTAGAAACAGGTGCTACAGTTAATGTACCTTTATTTATCAACGAAGGAGATAAAATTAAAGTTGAAACAGATAAAGGAACATATAAAGAACGTATAAAGGAGTAATATTGATGAAAAAAATTACAAGTATTGCCTTAATTTGTATAATGGTTTCATTAACCAGCTGTTTGGAGATGATAGATCAGGCAGCAAAGAAGGCATCAGAACAAAGTTCTGAATCTTTATCTAAAGAAGATTATAAAACCATATCAGTAGAGAATTTATATAGTTTAGATGTACCAAATTATATGAAGGAGATGAAAAGCCTTCATGATGAGGCATCACTTGAGTATGCTAATATCTTTAAAGATGCTTATTCTGTAGTTATACACGAAAATAAACAAGAATTTATTGACATTTTTAAAGAGATTGATGAGTATGACTCTGAGCTTTCTCCTGTAGAAAATTATGTAATGGTGCAGAAACAAATGTTTCAAGAGAGTATAGACGATTTTAAATTTCAAGATTACGGTTTAAAAAAAATCAACGATTATCCTGCAAGACAAATAAAAGTATCTGGAATAATTGATGGTATAGATATTAAATACGTTGTCGCTTTTATTGAAGGCGAGGATTATATCTATATGATAATGAATTGGACAAGTGGTGAGCGCTTTAGTAAAATGGAGAACACATTTGAATACATTACAGGGACTTTCAAATTATTATAAACCATGAAATTTCCTAAGCAATATAGCCTTAAAGAGATTGCAGATTTAATTTCAACTAAGTATGTTGGTGCAGATGATTTTCCAGTATTGGGTATTAACGAAATACATGTTGTAGAACCTGGTGATATTGTTTTTGTTGACCATCCAAAGTATTACGATAAGGCTTTAGAGTCTGCCGCTACTATTGTATTAATTAATAAAGAAGTAGAGTGTCCTGAAGGTAAGGCGCTTTTAATATCAGATGATCCCTTTCGAGATTTTAATAAGCTAACGCAGCATTTTAAACCTTTTAAGGCATCTAATTCTGCAATAGCTAAAGATGCTATTATTGGAGAAGGTACTATAATACAACCCAACTGCTTTATAGGTAATAATGTTATAATAGGTAAGAATTGTATTATTCATTCTAATGTTAGTATTTACGATAATGCTATAATAGGTGATAATGTTACTATTCATGCAGGTTCTATATTAGGAGCAAGTGCATTTTATTATAAAAATAGACCAGAAGGATATGATCAATTATTGTCGGGTGGTCGCGTTATTATAAAAGACAATGTAGATATTGGTGCATTATGCACTATAGATAGAGGAGTAACTGGTGATACAACTATTGGTGAAGGGTCTAAGTTAGATAATCAGATTCAAATAGGACACGATACTGTAGTAGGTAAGAAATGTTTAATTGCATCGCAAACAGGTATTGCAGGTTGCGTAGTTATTGAAGACAATGTTACTATTTGGGGACAAGTAGGTATTAAAAGTGATGTCACAATTACAAGCGGTACTGTAATATATGCACAAGCTGGTATAAATAAATCTACAATTGGTGGAGTTACTTATTTTGGTTCTCCAGCTCAAGATGCTAGATCCTTTTTCAAGGATATGGCGTATGTAAAAAAGATTCCTGGAATACTAGAAAAATTAAAAAACTTATAATGTCAGCAATAGATATAGTCAAAGCTTTTTACGATGCAGATTTAGCAAACGATACAAGTGTTGTTTCTGAGTTTTTTCATAAGGATTGTGAATTACACTGGACAAGTAGTCAAGGATTTATGCTACTAAACTACAATGAAATTGAAGTTTTTTTTGAAGGTACTAGAAAATCTTACGATAGCCTTAGATTTGAATTTACGCACCTCATAGAAGCTGGTAATACTGTAACGACAAGGCATACGCTTTTTGCTAATACAATAGAAAACCCAGATGTTGAAGTGGTTTTAGCACATTTTTCTGCGATTTGGGAGGTTAAAGACGGAAAACTATATAGATGTTTTGAAATTAGTAACCAAGCAGATGAAAATGATTCTGCAAGTTTGAAATCCTATTCAGAAAGAAAAATATAAAAAGAGGTCGCATTTGCGTATCAAAACTCTTATTTTTGCACAACGAAATTTACAAAACTTAAAAACAAAAATATCAAATGAGCGTTTTAGTTAATAAAAATTCTAATATCATAGTACAAGGTTTTACAGGTAGTGAAGGAACTTTTCACGCAGAGCAAATGATTGAATACGGTACTAATGTAGTAGGTGGTGTTACACCAGGAAAAGGTGGTCAGACTCACTTAGGTAAGCCAGTATTTAATACAGTTTCTGAAGCTGTAGAGAAAGTAAATGCAGATACGACTATAATTTTTGTGCCGCCAGCTTTCGCTGCTGATGCTATTATGGAAGCTGCAGATGCAGGTATTAAAGTTATTATTACAATTACAGAAGGTATTCCTGTTGCAGATATGATTAAAGCTGCAGATTATATTAAAAATAGAGATTGTCGTTTAATTGGTCCTAATTGTCCAGGTGTAATTACTCCAGGAGAAGCTAAAGTTGGTATTATGCCAGGTTTTGTTTTTAAATCGGGTAAAGTTGGTATCGTTTCTAAATCTGGTACATTAACTTACGAAGCTGCCGACCAAGTTGTAAAACAAGGATTAGGAATTACAACTGCAATTGGTATTGGTGGAGATCCAATTATTGGTACAACCACAAAAGAAGCTGTTGAATTGTTAATCAATGATCCAGAAACTGAAGCTGTAGTAATGATTGGAGAAATTGGAGGTCAATTAGAAGCTGATGCTGCACATTGGTATAAAGAAAGTGGAAGTAAAAAGCCTGTTGTAGGTTTTATTGCTGGTGAAACTGCTCCTGCTGGTCGTACCATGGGACATGCAGGTGCTATTGTAGGTGGTAGTGATGATACTGCTCAAGCTAAAAAAGCAATTATGAGAGAATGCGGAATTCATGTTGTAGATTCTCCTGCCGAAATAGGAAAGAAAGTAGCTGAAGTATTAGGCTAATCAATTTCACATAAAACTGTTAAAAACCTTACAAAATCTTGTGAGGTTTTTTTATTTCTTGCAATTTGTAATTGGTATATTTGAATAGGCCTTTGTGTCTTTAAAGTTAAACTAACTAATCGAAATTTTATATGAAACTATTAGAAGGAAAAACGGCAATCATAACTGGCGCAAGTCGTGGTATTGGTAAAGGTATTGCAGAAGTATTTGCTCAGCATGGTGCTAACGTAGCTTTTACGTATAGCTCTTCGGTAGAAGCCGCAAATCAATTAGAAAAAGAATTAAATAATCTAGGAGTTAAGGCAAAAGGTTATCAAAGTAATGCTGCAAATTTTGATGATGCACAAAAATTGGCGGAAGATGTTTTAGCAGAATTTGGTGCCATAGATATTTTGGTAAATAATGCAGGTATTACAAAAGATAATCTTTTAATGAGAATGGGAGAGGAGGACTTTGATAAAGTTATTGAGGTAAATCTTAAGTCTGTTTTTAATATGACTAAAGCCGTTCAGCGTACAATGCTGAAACAACGAAAAGGCTCAATTATAAATATGAGTTCTGTTGTAGGTGTAAAAGGTAATGCAGGACAAACAAATTATGCGGCATCTAAAGCCGGAATTATTGGTTTTTCTAAATCTGTAGCACTAGAATTAGGATCACGAAATATTAGAAGTAATGTGATTGCACCAGGATTTATTGAGACTGAAATGACTGCCAAGCTAGATGAAGAAACTGTAAAAGGTTGGAGAAGTTCTATTCCATTAAAACGAGGTGGTACACCTGAAGATATTGCGAACGCTTGTGTGTTTTTAGCAAGTGACTTAAGTGCTTATGTTACAGGTCAGACTTTGAATGTTGATGGTGGTATGTTGACATAATCTGTCATTCCTGCGTAAGTAGGAATCTCATGATTTTTCACTTAAACATTAAATGAGTACAGAAACAATAATATACATAACAATTGCTGGATTAGCAGCGCTTTTATTAGCGCTGTTTCAGTATATATATAAATCTAAAGTTAAATCTAACTTAAAATATTTTTTAACTGTACTCAGAACGATTTCAATTTTTAGCATTTTACTTTTACTAATCAATCCTAAATTTGAATCGCTAACTTTTTTTGATGAAAAACCAACACTAGTTGTTGCTGTTGATGATTCAGAATCTATTTCTTACTTAAAACAAGATGAAAGTGCGGGTAATATTATAAAAGCTCTTGAAGAAAATGCAGAGTTAAATAATCGCTTTAATATAGAAACCTATAGTTTTGGTAAATCAGTTAGGAGTTTAGATAGTTTAATTTTTAATGAACGTCAATCAAATATATCACAAGCCTTAAAGAGGTTTGGTGAAGTTTACGATAATGAAACCGCACCAATTGTGTTGTTAACCGACGGAAACCAAACTTATGGTTCTGACTACTCATACGTCGCAAAAGGTATAAAACAACCTATATACCCAATAATTTTAGGTGATTCTACGATATATTCAGATTTAAGTATTAAGCAGCTTAATGTTAATCGTTATGTGTTTTTAAAGAATAGATTCCCTGTAGAAATTATTGCCAATTATAGTGGTTTAGAAGCAATAACAACTGAACTTAAAATTTGGTCCGGTAATTCAGTGGTTTTTAGAAAAATGCTTCAGTTTGATGCTTCTAAAACATCTGAAATTATCTCAACTTCGCTTAATGCAAACAGTGTTGGAGTAAAAACCTATCGTGTAGAGTTAGTGCCTATAGCAAATGAGAAAAACATAGTTAATAATACTAAGAATTTTGGTGTAGAAGTTATAGATCAGAAAACAAATATTGCACTAGTTGCAGACCGATTACATCCAGATTTAGGAACATTAAAAAAATCTATCGAGAGTAATGAGCAGCGTAGCGTGTCCATTTTAAAACCAAAAGATTACTTATCTAGTATTAATGATTTTCAATTAGTTATATTGTATCAGCCAAATAGTAACTTTAATACTGTTTTAGAAGAAATTAAAGCGCAAAATCTAAACACATTTACAATTACTGGCGCAACAACAGATCTAGAATTTTTAAATAATACCCATTTAAAACTGTTCGCTACTGTAACAAATCAGACTGAAGATTACCAACCAATTTTAAACAGAAATTATAATACGTTTATTGTAGATAATATTGATTTTGTCGATTATCCACCGTTAAAATCTGAGTTCGGTGGGTTAGAATTTTTGGCACCAACTGATGTCATTTTATATAAATCTATAAACGGGATAAAAACAGACGATGCCATGTTGGCAACTTATGAGTTTAACAATATGAAGCATGCTGTTTTACTGGGTGAAGGCATTTGGAGGTGGAGAGCACAGGCATATTTAGATACAGAAAGTTTTGCAGATTTCGATAATTTTATCGGAAAGCTCGTTCAATATTTAAGTTCTAATAAAAAGAGAAAACGTATTAATGTAGATTATAAATCCTTTTACAATGGTAATGATGATGTTAGTATTTCAGCACAATATTTCAACAAAAATTATGAATTTGATGCTGAAGCTTCGTTAAGTATTGTTCTTAAAAATGCAAACAACGATTCCACTAGAGAGTTCCCTATTTTACTAAATAACGGCAATTATACTGTAGATTTAAGTGGTATAGAAGCTGGTGAATATAACTTTACAGTTAAGCACAATTCTGAAGCCATAGCTACTTCTGGTAGTTTTCAAATTTTGGAATATAATGTAGAACAGCAATTTTTAAATGCAGATATCGACAAACTAAAATCTTTGGGAAAAAATAGTGAAGGCGGAGCTTATTTCAGTACGGAATATAATAGTCTTATTAAAAGTTTAATTTCAGATAACAGATATGCAACTATACAGAAAAGCACTAAAAATATCGTACCTTTGATAGATTGGAAATATCTACTCGGTTTAATAGCGTTGAGCCTTTTTATAGAGTGGTTTATTAGAAAATATAACGGATTAATTTAAAAACAAAAAAATGGAAAAATTACCAAAGATTGGATTGCCAATTTTAATTGGAGTAATAATAGTAGTTATATTAATTGCTAAATCATTAGTAACGATAGGGCCAGGTGAAGGTGGTGTTTTGTTTGAGCCACTTGGTGATGGTATCAATACAGAAAGAACTTATGGAGAAGGGTTTCATATAGTAGCACCATGGAATGATATGATCGTTCAAAAAGTACGTCAGCAATCTATTTCAGATAATATGAATGTACTTTCTGTAAATGGTTTAGATATTACTGTAAGTGGAACTATATGGTATCAGCCTGAGTTTAAAAACTTAGGGAAATTAATTCAAACCAAAGGTGAAGATTATGTTAGAGAATTATTAAGTCCTGCAATTAATGCAGCAGCCAAAAGTGTTGTAGGTCGTTATACACCAGAGCAATTATACTCTAGTAAAAGAGATATTATTGAGCTAGAAATTTTAGAAGAAGTAAGGCAAGAACTAGATGGACAATTTGTAAATGTTAAACGTGTCCTTGTAGAAAATGTTAAGCTTCCTACAACAATTAAAGATGCTATTGAGCGTAAATTAAAGCAGGAGCAAGAATCATTAGAATATGAATTTAGACTTGAGAGTGCAAGAAAAGAAGCTGAAAAAGTAATTATTGAAGCAAAAGGTAAAGCAGAATCAAATAGAATTCTTAGCGCTTCGTTAACGGATAAAATTCTTCAAGATAAAGGTATAGAAGCAACGGTAAAATTGTCTGAGTCACCAAACAGCAAAGTCATTGTTATTGGTTCTGGTGATTCTGGAATGCCAATTATTTTAGGAAATCAATAATTTATAGTCTAAATATTAAAAATATCTTAAAAATTATAATTCGTACATTATTTGTTAGGATTAATAATTTTAATTTATCGATATTTGTACTAACAAAAGAACAACATGGTATTTATTCAATTACATCATCATTTTCATATAATCGCTCAAGCGAGGTGAAAGTGTATTGAATAAAATCAAAATATATTTTAAAAACCCGTTTGAGAATTCAGACGGGTTTTGTGTTTTTTTAACTCAAATGAATTCTTAGACATAACTAAAAGTAGAAAATGAGTAAACTAAAAATTGCTGTTCAAAAATCGGGTCGCCTTCACGATGATTCTATGAAAATTCTAAAAGAAATCGGAATTTCAGTTGACAATGGTAAAGATCAACTTAAGGCATCAGCCCGAAATTTCCCATTAGAAGTTTTTTATCTTAGAAATGGTGATATACCACAGTATTTAAGAGATGGTGTTGTAGACGCTGCAATCATAGGCGAAAATGTGCTAATAGAAAAAGGAAATGATCTTACTATTGTAGAGCGTCTTGGATTTTCTAAATGTAAAGTGTCTATTGCTGTACCTAAATCATCTAAGGCAAACAGTTTAAAAGACTTAGAAGGCAAACGTATAGCAACTTCATATCCAAATACTGTTAATCAATTTTTAGAGAAAGAACATATAAAGGCCAATCTTCATATCATTAATGGTTCTGTTGAGATTGCACCAAATATTGGTCTCGCTGATGGTATTTGTGATATTGTTTCTAGTGGAAGCACCTTATTCAAAAATGGATTAAAAGAAGTTGAAGTGCTTTTAAAATCCGAGGCTGTTTTAGCTACTTCGCCAAAAATATCAACGGATAACCAAGCGTTAATTGATAAGATTCAGTTCCGTTTAAAATCCGTTTTAAAAGGACGAGAAAACAAATATGTATTGTTAAATGCACCAAACGACAAATTAGAGCAAATCATAGATATTCTTCCAGGTATGAAAAGCCCAACAGTTTTACCCTTAGCACAAGAGGGTTGGAGTTCTATTCACTCAGTAATCAATAAAAATGACTTTTGGAATGTTATTGACGAGCTAAAAGCTAATGGTGCAGAAGGTATTTTAGTATGTCCAATAGAAAACATGGTATTATAGTATGAAACTATTTGAAAATCCAAATAAATCAGATTGGTCAGAATTACTAAAACGACCGACACAAACTGTTGAAGATATTGAGATAATTGTAAATCAAGTTTTCGAAGATGTTTCAAAAAATGGTGATAAGGCTGTCGAAAAATATACTAGTAAGTTTGATGGTGTAACACTTCAGAATACCATAGTATCTCAAATAGAAATTTCTGATGCTGTCGCAAATATTCCTGAGGAATTAAAACAAGCCATTCAACTTGCAAAATCTAATATTGAGAAATTTCACAGTGCCCAAAAAACAGACAAGGTTTTTGTTGAAACCATGAATGGAGTAGAGTGCTGGCAAGAAAAACGACCTATCCAAAAAGTAGGTTTATATATTCCAGGTGGCACAGCACCATTATTTTCAACGGTTTTAATGTTAGCTGTTCCTGCTCAAATTGCAGGTTGTAAAGAGATTGTTCTGTGTTCACCACCTAATAAAGAAGGGAAAATTGCTAACGAAATTTTATACGCTGCGCAATTATGTGGAGTGACTCAAATTGTAAAAGTTGGTGGTATTCAAGCTATTGCTGGACTCACATTTGGCACAGAAACGATTCCACAAGTTTATAAAATATTTGGACCAGGAAACCAATTTGTAACCGTTGCAAAGCAATTGGCAACCAAGTATGGTGTAGCTATTGATATGCCTGCAGGTCCAAGTGAATTGTTGGTAATGGCAGATGAATCTGCTAATACTGCTTTTGTGGCATCCGATTTATTGAGTCAGGCAGAACATGGAAAGGATAGTCAGGTGATATTAGTGACTACTTCAAGGAGTTTCGCGGATTTGGTTTCGGCAGAAGTAGAAAAACAATTAGAAGGGTTACCGAGAAAAGATATGGCAAAGATTGCCATTTCTAACTCTAAATCTATTGTGGTCGATAATTTCGAAACAGCTTTAGATCTCATTGATAGGTATGGACCAGAGCACTTTATTGTTGCTACTAATGATAATGACTTCTTTGTAGAAAACATAAGCAATGCAGGTTCTGTTTTTATTGGCAACTACACACCAGAAAGTGCTGGTGATTATGCTTCAGGTACCAATCATACCTTGCCAACTAATGGGTTTTCAAAAGCATATTCTGGAGTTAATTTAGATAGTTTTCAAAAGTCTATGACCTTTCAGAAAATTTCAAAAATAGGTATTCAAAATATAGGAACTGCTATAGAATTAATGGCAGAAGCTGAAGGATTACAAGCGCATAAAAATGCGGTTTCATTACGATTAAAAGATTTGGAGTCATGAATATAGATAGTTTAATTAGAGATAATATAAAAGCTCTTAAACCATACTCTTCAGCTAGAGATGAATTTAAAGAATTCTCTAGTGATATTGTTTTCTTAGATGCAAATGAAAATCCATTCGAAAATGGAGTAAATCGCTATCCAGATCCACAACAACTTTCAGTGAAAGCGAAATTGTCTGAAATAAAAAATATAGCAAACGAGCATATTCTTTTAGGAAACGGGAGTGATGAAGTCTTAGATTTAATATTCAGAGTTTTTTGTGAACCCAATAAGGATAACATAATAACTTTGCCACCAACGTATGGTATGTATTCAGTTCTTGCAAATACCAATGCGGTAGGTATTAAAGAAGTGTCGTTAAATGAAGATTTTCAGCCAAACGTTGATGCTATTCTAAAAACAGCAGATGCAAATTCAAAGTTGCTATTCTTGTGTTCGCCTAACAATCCGACGGCAAATAGTTTTGATGCAAAAAAAGTTGAAGATTTAATAAGAAAATTTGAAGGCATTGTTGTTATTGATGAAGCTTATATAGATTTTTCAAATCAAGAAAGTTGGCTAAGTCGATTAAATGAATTTCCAAATCTTATAGTCACTCAAACATTGTCTAAGGCTTACGGAATGGCAGGCATACGCTTGGGAATCTGTTTTGCTTCCGAAGAAATTATAAATGCTTTAAACAAAATTAAGCCACCATATAATGTTAACCAATTAACACAAGCCAAAGCGTTTGAAAGGCTTATTAAAATTGATGACGTTAACAAAGAAATTGAGGCAATTTTGAATGAGCGGAAGCGATTAATAGAAAAGCTTAATTCGATTTCATTTGTTGAACAAATTTTTCCATCTGATGCTAATTTTGTTTTAGTAAAAGTTGATAATGCAACTGGGCGTTACAATGAACTTGTAAAAAAAGGAATCGTGGTAAGAAATAGAACCAATCAACCTGGTTGCGAAAATTGTTTACGTTTTACGATTGGGACGGAAAAAGAAAATATGAGGTTAATAGAAATATTAAAAAAAATGTAAAAGTGTTTGTCATTCCTGCGAAAGCAGGAATCCAATTAAAAAAATAACCAAAATAGATTCCTGCCTACGCAGGAATGACAGAAAATATGAAGATACCAGTACTATTTATAGACAGAGACGGAACCTTAATCAAAGAACCTGCAGATGAACAAATCGATTCATTTGAAAAATTAGAGTTCTACCCAAAAGTATTTCAATATTTAAGCAAAATTGCTAAAGAACTGAATTTTGAAATCGTAATGATTACCAATCAAGATGGTTTAGGGACAGATGTATATCCAGAAGATACTTTTTGGCCAGTACATAATTTTGTTCTCAAAACTTTTGAATCGGAAGGTATAATTTTTAAAGAACAATTTATCGATAGAACCTTCGCAAAAGATAACGCTCCAACACGGAAACCAAATACAGGTTTATTAACCAAGTATTTTTCTGAGCCTTATGATTTAAAAAATTCATTTGTTATTGGAGATCGACTTACAGATGTTGAACTAGCCAAAAACCTTGGATCAAAAGGCATCTTTATTAATGACAATACCAATTTAGGAACAGATGAAGTTACAGTAAGTAATAATGAATTAGAGCAGTATATTGCTTTAGAAACAAATGATTGGGAAGAAATTTATAGGTTTCTAAAATCTACAGAACGTGTTGGTAGCATAGAGAGAAATACCAACGAAACCAAAATTAAAATCGATTTAAATTTAGACGGAACAGGTAAAAGTAGTATTGACACAGGGATTGCTTTTTTCGATCATATGTTAGATCAGATTGCACGTCATGGTCAATTAGATTTAAACATAAAGGTTGATGGTGATTTAGAAGTAGATGAGCACCACACTATTGAAGATACTGCTATTACTTTAGGTGAAGTATTTGCTACAACATTAGGTAATAAATTGGGTATAGAGCGTTATGGTTTTTCATTACCTATGGATGATTGCTTGGCGCAAGTTGGTATTGATTTTGGAGGAAGAAACTGGTTGGTTTGGGATGCCGAATTTAAACGTGAAATGATAGGCAAAATGCCAACAGAAATGTTTTACCATTTCTTTAAATCCTTTACTGATGGTGCTAAGTGTAATCTTAATATAAAAGTTGAAGGCACCAATGAACATCATAAAATTGAAGCCATCTTCAAGGCCTTTGCAAAAGCCATTAAAATGGCTGTTAAGCAAGATGTTGAGAAGATGATTTTGCCTTCTACAAAAGGAATGCTTTAATTAGGGTTTGTCATTCCTGCGAATGCAGGAATCCACTTTGAAGTATTGAATAATTAGATTCCTGCTTTCGCAGGAATGACAATAAATGGCCAATGAAAATAACAATAGTAAATTACGGAGCAGGAAACATAAAAAGTATTCAATTTGCTTTTCAAAGATTAGGTTTTGAAGCCGTTTTAACGAATAGCCCTGAAGAGATAATAAAATCTGATAAAGTAATATTTCCCGGAGTAGGTGAAGCTAGCACAGCAATGATAAAGTTGAAGCAAAGTGGCTTAGATGAGTTAATACCAACTTTAAAACAACCTGTTTTAGGAATCTGTTTGGGTATGCAATTAATGTGCAATCATACCGAAGAAGGAAATACACCAGGTTTAGGAATTTTTGATGTCAACGTAAAACGTTTTTCTAATAAGGTAAAGGTGCCACAAATGGGTTGGAATACCATTTCAAATCTGAAATCCGATTTATTTAAAGGAATAAAAGAAAAAGAATACATGTATCTTGTGCATAGTTATTATGCCGAACAGTGCGATGAATCCATTGCAACATCAGATTATGATCTAGAATATGCATCAGCATTAGAGAATGATAATTTTTTCGGAGTACAATTTCATCCTGAAAAGAGTAGTAAAGCAGGAGAGCAAATTTTAAAAAACTTTATTGAATTATAAGATAAAGGTCGCTTTTACATGTTAGCACATCGCTAAAAGATAAAAGCCAAAAGCCAAAAGCTAATTATATGAGAATAATACCAGCCATAGATATCATAGAAGGAAAGTGCGTACGTCTTACAAAAGGCGATTACGACACCAAAAAAATATACAACGAAAATCCCTTAGAGGTTGCCAAAGCTTTTGAAGCTTCAGGTATTGAATATCTGCATCTTGTAGATTTAGATGGAGCTAAAGCGAAGCACATCGTAAATTATAAAGTGTTAGAATTACTAGCTTCAAAAACAAATCTCAAAATTGATTTTGGTGGAGGCTTAAAATCTAATGAAGATTTAAACATTGCATTTAATTCTGGTGCAAAACAGATTACAGGAGGAAGCATCGCTGTAAGTGATAGAACCACTTTTGAAGGTTGGTTATCTAAGTATGGAGCGCAAAAAATCATTTTAGGTGCAGATAGTAATGATGGAAAAATAGCGATAAACGGTTGGCAAGATAATAGTAAAGAGGAAGTGATTTCTTTTATAAAAGATTATCAAAGAAAACACATTCAATATGTTATTTGTACCGATATATCTAAAGATGGTATGTTAGAAGGCCCTTCAATTGAGCTGTATAAAAAGATAATAGACGAATGCAGTAATAGTAGTGGAGCACAATCTATAAAATTAATTGCTTCAGGAGGTGTTTCAGAAATAAATGATTTGGAGGATTTAAAAACTATTGGTTGCGAAGGAGTCATTATCGGAAAAGCTATATACGAAAACAGGATAAGTTTAAAGGAACTAGAACGATTTATTTAATATGCTCACAAAACGTATAGTCCCTTGTTTGGACATTAAAAATGGAAGAACTGTTAAAGGTGTCAATTTTGTAGATTTAAGAGATGCAGGCGATCCTGTAGTATTGGCCAAACAGTATGCAGAATTAGGAGCAGATGAATTAGTGTTTCTTGATATTGCTGCAACACTCGAAAATAGAAGGACTATGCACGACATGGTTTTAAAAGTAGCAGAACAAGTTAATATACCCTTTACAGTTGGTGGTGGAATTTCATCAGTTGAAGATGTAGATGATTTATTGCATTGTGGTGCTGATAAGGTGTCAATTAATTCTTCTGCGGTAAAACGACCAGAACTAATTAATGAACTTTCAGATAAATTCGGAAGTCAGTGCGTAGTGGTGGCAATTGATGCCAAAGAGGTAAACGGTGAATGGTTGGTGCATTTAGCGGGAGGAACAATTCCAACAGAATTAAACCTTTTTGAATGGGCTAAAGAAGTAGAGCAACGTGGTGCTGGTGAAATATTATTTACCTCGATGAATCACGATGGTACCAAAGCCGGTTTTGCAAATGAAGCTTTAGCCAAATTATCTAGCCTAGTTAACATTCCTATAATAGCATCTGGTGGAGCTGGTACAATGCAACACTTTGTAGATACTTTTAAACAGGGAAAAGCTGATGCTGCATTGGCTGCGAGTGTGTTTCATTTTGGTGAAATCCCAATTATAGAATTAAAAAAAGAATTAAGAAAAAATAATATTGAAGTACGATTATGAATGTAGATTTTAATAAAAATCCAGATGGTCTTGTGCCGGCAATAATTCAAGATGCAACTACTAATACTGTATTAATGTTAGGCTACATGAATGCTGAGGCGCTTAAAAAAACAATAGAAACCAAATTGGTTACTTTCTTTAGTAGAACTAAACAAAGGCTTTGGACCAAAGGGGAAGAAAGTGGTAATGTTTTAAATTTAGTTGATATAAAATTAGATTGTGATAGTGATTCTTTATTGATAAAAGTCAACCCAAAAGGACCAACTTGTCATAAAGGAACAGATACTTGTTGGAATGAAACTAATGAAGCATCTTATGGTTTCATTTCAAAACTTGAAAACACCATTACATCTCGAATAAAAGCAGGTGAATCCGAGAAGTCTTATGTAGCATCTTTATTTGCTAAAGGAATAAATAAGGTAGCTCAAAAAGTAGGAGAGGAGGCAGTAGAAGTAGTTATAGAAGCTAAAGATAATAACGACGAATTGTTTTTAGAAGAAAGTGCTGACTTATTATTTCATTATTTAATGTTGCTGCAGGCTAAGGGTTATAAATTAAATGATGTGGTTGATGTTTTAAAAAGTAGAGAGAAATAAAAACTGCCACTAAATTTATTTAATGGCAGTTACTCTAATGAATAAAGAAAGTTTAATCGTGCATTAGAACCACGTTAACTTTGTTTTTTTTATGTTATTTATTAGCATCTATAATTTCTAAAGTTTGTTCCAGCCAGTCTCTATTAAAATCTAACTGAAATTCTGGTGTTATTCCTTTTCCTTCATAAGCTATGTATTTATGAAAATTCATATCTGTTGGTGTCATGTTGAAGTATCCTGAAGGTGTATTATAATTATATCCGTAATTCATTCCATAAGCTATAATACCTCGAGTAGTTTGTCCTAAATGCGTGGCGTTTTTGTTTTTTAAAAGTTTTAACGTGAATTGTTCTCCATTACTTCCTGCAAAGCAGTTAGTTATTACATATACATTTTTGTCCTTTATTAATTGAAGAAAGGAATCTGAGAATTTTTTATTTCCACCACTATTGCTTCTTAAATCAACAATGATATTCTTAGCAGTTAGTTTGTCTTTAGTATCGTTATAGAATTTTATTAATTCTCTTTTCTTACTATTACTAAACGTTTTAAAATAGAGGTACTGTGTGTCCTTATTAATTTGACTAAACGATGCCACTTTAACATCATTATCAACAAACTCGTAATTTAGATTATTGCCTTCTTTCTTATAAGACCAAATACGACCATTTTCAAAAGACAGACTTTTTACAAAACCTGGTATTTTAGTGTCAACATTATAATAATAAAAGTTGTATTTATTGCCTTGGGTGTGTGTTGCATAAAATCTAATATCACCAGTTTGCCAATGCTCTAATTCTGTTTCTAAAACAACACCTATAAGATCTTTCTTATTTTCTGAATAATAAATACCAATTCGCTCTTTCTTATTATAGTTGTAGACGCCTTCTAAGTCATCTAAATCTTTTTGACTTAATTCTTCAGTTAACTCAGAAATATCATAACTAGTCTTAGGATGCTTATTAATGTTTTCTTTAGCACTATTAGATTTATTAACTTGAAGCGAGGCATGAACATCATTAACCAAATTCATCTGCTCTAATAAAAGTTTATAGCAATCTTCTACTAATATTGGCTGTTGCATTTTAGCTGATACACGATTGTAGGTATTTAAGAACTCTGTTGTTTTCCCTCCTTTAATCTGCTTTTTATAAGAAGGCATTTTTTTCATTTTATCGACTATGAAATCTAAATCGGTTTTACAGTCACAAGTTTCTGATTGTGCAGTAATTGAAATAGTCCCAAATAAAAAAAGGAGTAGTAGTAAGAATAAATTTTTCATCATTAAGTATTTTTTGTGATTAAACTTTCTGAATCAAAGATATTTTACAAGCTTGTATTATATCAATTATAATGAGTGTTTGGGGCGAAATAACCTTATTATGTGGTAGAATTTATTGAAGCTTTAATAGCTGTCTGATATGTTTTTGAAATAGGAACGATAATATTATGACTAAGAATTACATTGAGCTTTCCATTATCCGTTTTCCATTGCTGAAAATGATATGGATTTATAAGATAGGAGCGGTGTGCTCTTAACAGCTCCGAGAATTCATTATCAATAACTGAAAGTTTATTGCGAATCAATGTTTTTTTTAAACTATCTCCTGAAAGATAAAAGACTTCTATATAATTGTCGGAAGATTGAATACAGATAACATCATTTAATTGCAAACGTAAACCTTCGTAATTGCCCTCACCACTAATCTCAATTTTTTGATCTTCTAATTGCTTTTCATGATACTTTCCAAATGCAAATCTTCCGATTAATACAATTGGTAGTATGGTAAGCATTGCTGGTAAAATGATTGCCCTTATATGATACCATAATGTATAAGCATTAGGATTCCAATCGATAACAATGTGCAAATAAAATAGCCTTAAAACAATAATGCCAATTATAATAAATGATAACGTAAAAGCAATTTCACTGGTTAGAAACCATTTCTTATTTCTTTTTCGATATAACCAATTCTGTAACGGGAGATTAATAAAGTATAAGATAGTTCCTAGTAGACCATAAGCAGGTAAATAAATAAGTTTCTCTTCATCGCTAAATTCATTAACATCTAAGGGTTCTGTAAAATATAGGAATACAAAAATCCAAATTGCTAGTACTAAACCAATAATAGCATGGTGCTTTAACAAAGGATCAAATGGGTAACTTCTTTTCAATAGAATTTTTTTTTTAGAAACATAAAAATAAGTATTGCTTTTGGAATCATCAATAAATAACGCTCTTGCTAAAAAAGTATAATCGTCGCTAATTTTTTATTTATAGAGATAACTTACGATTTTATACTAATTCTTTATATACTTGGTTGACTATTTTATAATTTTTTCATTTATTTTTTGACAAACCTAAGACGGATAATTTTGGTAAAATAGCAACAACCTAAATACACAATTACATAAAATTTTAGAAATATTTCTTCATTTTGGTGTAATCGGTTGTGTAAAACACTGATTTTAAATATCTATTTTTAATAAAATGCGTTCAAATGTGATTTTTGGCTTAAAAAGCGACTTGTACTTCGTCGATTAAAAATACTTTTAAACGACAATAAATGAATTTTATCGAAAAATTAAATTTTTAATCGATAAAATTTGAATTTAATCGGTTAAGAAATAAGGTTTTATAAGTTTGCTTAAACAATTTTTTTTAACCAAACTATAATCCTAAATCTTATGAAAAACTTTACCCCTACTTTAGTTTTTTTATTCAGTTTGTGCATTTTTAATTTATCAAAAGCACAAGAAAACTTTGGATACAATATCCAACAAAACAATCACAATGACCCTCTAGATTATTTAGAAGATAATTATAATACAGAGAGTGATCTACCTCCAAATTTAAACGAAGAAAATTTTAGTAGATTTTCTTCCATTGAATATACTTTTGACGGTAGTTGGTCACCAGCTAATCCTATTGGACTAGCTACATCATTAGATGATATAAAAATATTGTCTGGCAAGGCTAGTATTTCCGCTAATACTATTTGCAATAATTTAGTTGTTGAAGCTGGAGCATCTCTAACAATTTCCGCAGGTGTTACTCTAACAACAACGGTTGTAGATTTATATTCTAGTTCTACAACTTATTCTAATCTCATATCTGATGGTACAATTATTGGCGTGGTCAATTATCACAGGTATACAGCGCAAATTGGTACAAATGATTTAATTTCATCTCCGCTAGATGGTCAGTTGTTTGAAACATTTGCTTTAACTAATAGTGATAATTTGGCTAGTTCTAGTTTTATTAGAGCATTTGCACCTTATGTTACTTCAACAGGGTCGTACCAAAATTATAGTGTAATTACAAATTTGCTTACGCCAATTGAGTCTGGTATAGGTTATAGAGCAGCTACAACCGATGGAAGCGCTTTAACATTTACTGGCCAGGTAAGAACTACTGATGTTTTAGATATACCGATATCAGATGCAACGGCTGGTGGTGCATGGAATTTAATTGGAAATCCTTACGCTTCCTACCTCGATTTTGCAACGTTTTTTGAGTTAAACAAATCAGAACTTGAAAACACGTCTTTTATGGCTGTTTATGGTTATGATGGAAATGCTTCAGATGGTTGGACGGTTTGGAACCAAGCTACCATAGACTCTCCAGCTGTAACCGAATTAATTGCGCCAGGACAGGCCTTTTTTGTAAAAGCAAAAACGGGTGGTGGATTAATTGATTTTACTACTGATATGCGTACCATAGGTTCATCTGATGATTTTATATTAGGTAGACCACAACAATCACCACATTATGGTTACATAAAATTAGATATTGAAGCGGACGATTCTAATTTTGAAACGGATATTTATTTTAATAGTAATGCATCCAAAGGATTTGATACTGGGTATGATGCGGCACTATATGGACAAACGCCACCTTCATTTTCAATTTACACAGAACTTGTTGAAAATAATACAGGTGTACCATTTGCCATTCAAGCGCTAAATCCTGAATCTATGGATGATGTTGTAATTCCATTGGGCCTTAATGTATCTCAAGGACACGAGGTAACTATTAGCAAAATTGCTGGTGATTTACCCGAAGACATAAATGTATATATAGAAGACACTGCAAATAATACATTTACTTTAATAAACACTAGCGATTATGTATTTACGGCAACCGAAGATCTATCTGGTGTAGGACGTTTTTACGTTAGGTTTGAAAAAAATCTACTTGGAACAGTTGACACTCATTTAAATGAATTAAATATTTATTCTGATAATTCAAATAAAACGATTGTTGTTGCTGGTCAACTTCAAAATAATGCAGCTACCAAACTATATGATGTTAATGGTCGTATGGTGATGTCTACTTCGCTAAATTCAAATATGTTGAGCCAAGTAATAGATGTAAGTCATTTAACTACTGGTATTTATATTATTGAGATAGACAATGAAATAAATGGAAATTATACACAAAAGCTTATAATTAAATAATAACCCTTTTTTAAATATATAATTAAAAGCAGCCATAATAAGTAATTATGGCTGCTTTGCTTTCAGTAAATGTAATAAATTGATGTTTTCGTATTAAAGTAAAGGAAAAAGTAAATTCCTTCTAATACATAAAGTGAATCATATAAATCTAAATATTGCTTTTGGTTTTTACAAGAAAATAGCGTTCTTGCTGCTATGTTTGATAAACGTTACTATTATCTTATAAAAATTCAATATTTAGGCTACCGGTTTCATGGTTGGCAAAAACAACCAGATGTAAAAACAGTGCACCTTATGATTGATCGTACATTGAAATTTATACTAAAAGATGTACGATTTAAAACCTTAGGTGCTGGTAGAACTGACGCTATGGTTTCAGCTAATGAAGCCGCTTTAGAGTTGTTTATTTATAATGAGCCAATTGAAAATTTTGAAGTTTTCTTAGAGTTATTCAACCATAATTTACCACAAGATATTAGAGCTTTATCGATTATTGAAGTAGATAAGAAATTTAATATTATACAAGATTCTAAAATAAAAGAATACCACTATGTGTTTTCTCAAGGTCAAAAAAACCATCCCTTTTGTGCACCAATATTAACAACTATTTTAGAACCATTAGATGTTGATTTAATGAACGAAGGTGCCAAGCTATTTGTTGGTGTTCACAATTTTAAAACCTATTGTTATCGTGCCACAGACAAAGGTGAATACTTTAGAACAATAGAATCCTCAGAAATAATAGATAATGACTTGTATGTAGCAAATTTCTTTCCTAAAAATTCTTACGTTTTTAAAGTACGAGGTAAAGGGTTTATGCGAAATCAAATTAGACTAATGTTTGGGTGTTTAATTAAACTTGGTAGAGGTGAAGTAACACTTCAATATATAGAAAACACATTAAAAGCCGAAAGTAAAGAAGTGATGGATTATATAGCTCCAGCTTCTGGCTTAATTTTACACTCAGTTGATTTTGAATAAAAAAAGGAATTAGTACATTATACTAACTCCTTTATAAATTTGGTTGGTTATAACTTATTTTATCCAGCCATTTCTAGCCGATCCTCTAGCAAATAATATTAATAAAAGTGCAACAGCAGGAATAGCTATTGCCATTGATAATTCAAATGCATTGATGGTTAAATTCATATCTGCATAAATATCATTTAAAATATAGTTATGCAATACTTGTCCTAAGACAGCTATAAATGATATTATAAACATTGGTTTTGCCCAAGTCTTTCTCATTAATAAAAATATGCAGCCCAAAAGGCCAGTAAAAACAGCTAATGCATAACATGCTGTATACCACGCAGGGAAATCTAGTAATTGAAACGCTTGTTGCCTTTCATCTAGTTGAGAAATCATTTCATCTGTCATATAAGCATCAGCTATATATGCCATAACTCCCATTCCATTCCAGATTAGTGCAACGACACTTATAATCCAAAACCAAATAGGTGGTTTGCTCATTGAATTTGTCATAAAAAGTTGATTTAATTAGTTAGTATCGGCATCTAAAATGTACCAATTTATTCAACAATTTATGAAAAATTATAAGAAACACTAATTTCAGTAAGAAATTAGTTAATGAAAAGTTGGGAAATAAAATTAACCTACAACGTGTAATTTCGGATTCTTATCAACGAATTTACCATCGACAGATTCTCCTAAAATAAGAACTTCTTTAGAACGTTCGTACATTTTTATCGCACGATGCATCTGTAATTTAGTTCCGCTATAAAGTTTTACGCCTGATTTTGAGCCTTTGTTTCTAATCTCAATATAGTAACCGTCTTTGAGTTTTGTTGGTCTTGTTGCTGGTCTACCCATAAAAGTTAATGTGTGTTTTAAAAGTAGTGCATAATAGTAAAAAATCTCACAACACACAAGTTAATTCAAAACAAAATATACAATATTAATTATGTTATTTTTTTTAACATCCATATAATAACTTAACATAATTTTATGTTAAGCTCATCCTTTAATCGTTAAACCTTGTTAAGTCACTTGACAACTCTTGTATGGCCATTATATTAAGAACAGAACGAAAATACAAACCAATAAAAATTAGAACAATAGTTATGAGTTATTTAAACATTAGAGACGAAAAATCATTATCAACTGTTGTAGAACTAAACACTTTATTAGCAAATTATCACATTTATTATCAAAACCTAAGAAATTTCCATTGGAATGTATTAGGCGAGAATTTTTTTGATTTGCATAATAAGTTTGAAGAACTCTATACGGATGCAAGATTAAAAATAGATGAAATTGCAGAGCGTATATTGACTTTGCGTTATCATCCTATGAGCCATCTCAAAGATTACCTCAATACAGCATCCATTAAGGAGGCAGCGTCTAAATTAACTGATAAGGAAATGGTTAAAGTAATATTAGACAACCATTCTGTTTTACTTAAGCAAATGTCAGTGGTAATAGAAAATGCCGAGAAATCTAAAGATGAAGGAACCATAGACTTAATTGGTGCATATATTAGAGAGCTAGAGAAAAGTAGTTGGATGTTAGATGCGTTTTCAAAAGAAACGACATCGCAATTAAATGTTAGCGTTATGTAATCTTGTATTTATCCTAAAAAAAACAAAGAGTATTAATAACAAACATTAAAAACAATGAAAGAGCAATTTAGTACAGCTTTTGGAAATCTAATAGATAAACTTCAAGGCTGGTTTAACACAACAATAGAATACATACCAAACTTTATTTTAGCAATTTTAGTGATGATTACGTCCTATTTTGCTGCTAAATACATTAGTAAATTTGTAGGAAAGTTAGTTTCTAAAAAAATAGAACAAGCATCAATTAAAAATGCAATTGCCAGAGTCAGTGCAGTTGTTGTAGTAGCCTTAGGTTTATTTATAGCACTAGGTGTTATGAATTTGGGTAAAGCCTTAACATCATTATTAGCAGGTGCAGGCGTTGTAGGTTTAGCAATAGGTTTAGCCTTACAAGGTACTTTGGCAAATACATTTGCCGGACTTATTTTATCCTTTAGAAAGAAAATACAAATTGGAGATTGGGTAGAGACAACTGGCTTTGCGGGTGAAGTAATGGATATTAATCTTAAAGATTTTACCTTAAAGGAATCGGACAATAATATTGTTGTAATTCCTAATAAAACAATCTTAGAAAACCCATTAAAAAATTACTCTTTAACCACAAGAATGAGAGTTTTTATAGAGTGTGGTGTAGGTTATGAATCTGATTTAGAAATGGTAGAGGAACTTACCAAAAATGTTATTGCTAACACCTTTGAACAAGTAAAATATGCAAATGATGTGGAGTTTTATTATACCGAGTTTGGTGGAAGTTCTATTAACTACTTATGTCGTTTTTGGATAGATGCAGAAAGTATGCTCGAAAAAATGCGGGCAAAGACAAAAGCTATTATAGAAATAAAAAAGGCTTATGATAAAGAAGGAATTAATATTCCATTTCCAATTAGAACACTTCAATTTGATAATAAGCTAAGTGTAAAATCTAGTGATTTGCATCAAATGGCCTCCAAGAATTAGAATATGCGTTAACATGTAACGCAAAAGAGCAAAGATGTGGCTTTAATCTAAGATATCTTTGTACTGTAAGGTTCTGAAAGACAGAATGCTTCATTAACATTAAAACTAAAAATTATGTTACGTTGGACAATCACATTTGTAATAATTGCAATAATAGCTGGAGTCTTAGGATTTGGCGGAATAGCAGGAGCCTCTGCAGGAATTGCTAAAATATGCTTCTTTATATTCTTAATCCTATTTGTATTATCTCTTTTTAAAGGGTTAGTCAAAAAATAGTATTGAGAACCATAATATATTAATCACAAAAAAATAAAACAATGAAAAAATTATCATATTTATTTATCGCATTATTTAGTCTAAGTTTAATAACAACGAGTTGTAGAGAAGAAAAATCGACTGGTGAAAAAATAGAGGAGGCAGTAGATGATACTGGAGATGCTATAGAAGATGCTGCTGACGAAGTTGAAGATGCAGTTGATGACAATAAATAATTTTCACAATAATTATAATACCAGAAAGCCATCTAATTAGATGGCTTTTTTTACTTTTATAGAAACTAAAGAAATATGAGCTACAGCATACCTAAAGAAGCACTTTCCTTTTTTAAAAAATTAGAAAAAAACAATGATAGAGATTGGTTTAATGAACATAAACCAGAGTTTAAAGCTATTGAGGCAAAGGTGAAAGCCGCTTATAATCATTTAGGAGAATTAATGAACGCTCATGATCAAATAGAAAAAATAAAAATGTTTAGAATATATAGGGATGTACGTTTTTCTAAAAATAAGCAGCCTTATAAAACGCATTTTGGCGGTTCTTTTGCTAGAAAAAAACCAGAGTTAAGAGGTGGCTATTATTTGCACATTCAACCTAATAACGAGTCTTTTATTGCTACAGGATTTTGGCAACCTAGCAAAGAGGATTTGCTGAGAATTAGAAAGGAATTTGAAATGGACGATAGTGAAATGAGAGCTATTTTAAAGGATAAAACTTTTAAAGTTACTTGGGGAGATTTTGTAGGTGATGAATTAAAGACGGCACCAAAAGGCTTTGATAAAGAGCATGCTGCTATAGATCTAATTCGCAGAAAACAATTTATTTTTACTAAAAAATATACAGATCGAGAAGTTGTTGCTGATGGTTTTTTAGAAGAGGTTAATAAATCATTTAAAGATATAAGACCATATTTTAATTATATGAGTGATGTTCTAACAACAAACTTAAATGGAGAATCGTTGCTTTAAAATTAATCTAAACAGCAATTAAAACCTCTGGTTTAACAAAAGCCTGTACACTATCTATTAAACGTTCCTTTACAATATTCATCATACGTTTATTAAGTGCAGAGGAATTCTGAATATATAACTCATATTCTTCAACAGTAAACTGACCTATTATCATTCCTTTTATGGAATTTCTAAACTTCATGTCTTTTTGTATGGAATTATCAATATAGGCTAATTGCTTAGGTAGTGACAAATCATAAAATACATTTTTCCTTTTAGCTATGTAATTATTAAAAACTGCTATCAGTAAATTATGCTGCATTTTTATTATTGGTCGCAAAGTTTTATTCTGAAATAATTCATCGCTACCCATTGAGTCATAAATTTTTGCAGATTCTATAATTGGTCTTATAGCGAGTAGGTCTTCAGTTCTAGAAGTCATATACAGATTATTAACGGGTTAATACGGAATTAAATTTAGGTATTAACAAAGCATATATGCCTAAAGACTAAATATGTTGTTAACTTGGTTATTAACAATACCAATTTTTATATTCATTTTTCTAATCTTATTCAATTTAAAATGTGCCTTTAAATCTTATCTTTGAATAAAATCATCGCTTATAAACCAATGTTTAAAAAGTTAGATTTTAATTAAGTATATCTTAATATCTGTTAAGATTAATAACATAAATTACTTAAATGAGATTCCACACAAGAAAATGGGTAAAACCCGAAGATTTAAATCCTAATGGCACCTTATTTGGTGGTCAGCTTTTGGCTTGGATAGATGAAGAAGCTGCACTATATACTATAATTCAGCTCGAAAATTCTAAAATTGTTACAAAATACATTTCCGAAATCAACTTTATGGCGTCAGCTAAACAAGGTGATATTGTAGAAATTGGTATTGAAGTCACTAAGTTTGGAAAATCATCAATTACACTAAAATGCGAAGCTCGTAATAAAATGACTAGAGAGACCATCCTTACGGTAGATAATATCATCATGGTTAACCTAGGAAAAGATGGTAAACCAATACCTCATGGTAAAACAGAAGTAGAATTTGTAAAGGATAGATTAAATAGCAATACTTAAACTTTGTTGCCCAAAGTAAGCTCATAAATTTCTAAATCAAAATACTTAACGGCTGCTAATACATGGTCAAAAATATCACCTATAATAAATTCGTAGTTTTCCCAACGTTGGTCTTTACTAAATGCATATATTTCCATAGGAATACCTTGAGAGGTAGGTTCTAACTGACGAACCATTAGGGTCATGTTTTTATTGATAGCAGAATGATTTTCTATATATGTTTGTAGATACTTTCTAAAAACACCAAAATTAGTTAAGTTAACTCCATTAATTAGTACTGTTTTATCAGCTCCATGTGCAGTGTTATACTCACTTATTTCTTTCGACTTATTTTCAAGATATTTAGTAACCAACTGAATTTTTTTAAGCTTCTCAATATCTTCAGCAGTTAAAAACTTAATAGTCGATACTTTTATAATTACCGAGCGCTTAATACGTCTTCCGCCTGAGGCTTTCATGCCTCTCCAGTTTTTAAACGAGTCCGAAATTAATGCATAAGTCGGAATAGTGGTAATCGTCATGTCCCAGTTCTGAACCTTCACAGTTGCTAAGTTGATTTCAATAACATCACCATCTGCACCATATTTTTCAAACGTAATCCAATCTCCAATACGCACCATGTCGTTTATAGATACTTGAATACTCGCAACAAAACCTAAAATGGTGTCCTTAAAAATCAATAGGATAACAGCAGAAGCAGTACCTAATGTAAAGGCAAATTTTAAAAATGTAACACCAGTTAAAATTGATAATGTAGAAAACACACCTAGAATCCAGGCAAATATCATCACAACCTGTATATAGCTGTCTATAGGCTTGTCTTTATACTTTTGCAAGGTTTTAAGGTAATCTCTAATAGAATGTAAAACACTTTTTATAATTCTAAGTGTTAGTAGTATGGCAATAATTTTTAAGGTCTTCTCAATAATATCTTCTGTGTATGCAAAATCTGCAAACACTTGAGGTACAAACTCAATTAGTATAATTAGTGGTATAATATGCGCAATATTTCTAGGGAGTTTATTGCTTATAAGTATGTCATCAAAATTAGTTTTTGTGGTTTTTGCAACACCAGAAGAAAACCTCCATAAAATTCGTTTGGTTATAAAATCTACAATAAACGCAATTAGCAAAAGCCCTAATAAAAGTGCAAGCATATTAAGGTATTTGGCTGCAGAATCAGACAAACCCTTTTCGATTAGTAAATCGTAAATAAAATGTCTTAGACTAAGCATGAGATTTTTTTAAGTACTTTTTGTCGATGTAAAAGGTTCCAAAAGGAATTACTGATGCTATTAAAACAATCCATAAAGTACGAGTAGACCATTTCATGTCAGAGCTTATTAATACTGCTATTACAACATAGGCCATAAATAAAATGCCGTGTGGCATACCAAGCATTTTTACATACTGAGGATCATCTAAAAAGTATTTTATAGGTGTTGCTATAAAAAGTAATAAGATATAAGAAACACCTTCTAATAAGGCTGTAATTCTGAATGTTGGCAGTAATTTTGACATGCTATTTATTTTCTGCAAAAATACTCTAGATTACTATAACGACATTGTATTTTAACAGCTTTTAAGAAATAATTTAAAACTACGATTCTATTAATTATCTTTAAGCACTTATTTAATATACATCAACCAAATTATGAAAAACTTTCTAACGCTAACACTTTGCTCACTAATTATCTTTTCCTGTGCCACAGCACAATCTAGTAGTAAGAAAAAAAGTAATGCAAAAACTGCGCAAACATCACCACCAGCGCCAAAAAAGAAACAGGGTAAAATTAAAGACTACGCTAAAGTTATTACAAAAGATGCTATAACGGATGAAGGTTTATTTAACGTTCATATGGTAGGTGAAAAATACTATTACGAAATACCTATAGAGTATTTAAATACAGATATGCTATTGGTAAGTCGTTTTTCAAAATTGCCATCAAATTTAGGAGGAGGTTATGTTAATGCTGGAACCAAAACCAATACTAGGATGATTAATTGGGAACGTTTTAAGAATAAAATTCTCATTAAAGAAAAATCATCTAGTGCAGTTGCAGCAGATAGTTTACCTATCAATGTTTCGGTGAAAGCCAATAATTATGAACCAACGTTATTTGCGTTTGATATTGAAGCGTTTTCAAAGGATTCGTCTTCTGTAGTAATCGATGTTACTAAATTTTATAGTACAGATGTAAAAGCAATTAGTGGATTGGGTTCTAGATTACGAACAATGTATAAGGTTAGAAATTTAGATAACTCACGTAGTTTTATCAATTCTATGAAGAGTTTTCCGAAGAATATAGAGGTAATTCAAGACTTTACTTATAATGCGACGAATCCTCCTGTAAATACAGGTGATCAAACAATAAGTATTCAAATGAATCAATCGATGATTTTGTTACCAAAAGTACCAATGCAGCCTCGTTATTTTGATGATAGAGTAGGTTGGTTTACATTAAGTCAATACGATTATAGTAGTGAAGAATTAAAAGCAGATAGAAAAACCTATTTAAGACGTTGGAAATTAATTCCAAAAGATATCGAAGCTTATAAACGAGGTGAGCTAGTAGAGCCTGTAAAACCTATAGTATATTATTTAGATCCTGCTACACCAGAAAAGTTTAGATCGTATATGAAAGATGGTATTGAGCTTTGGCAAAAAGCGTTTGAAGCTGCTGGATTTAAAAATGCCATAATTGCTAAAGATCCTCCAACCAAAGAAGAAGACCCAGAGTTTTCTCCAGAAGATATTAGGTATTCGGTTGTAAGATATGTGGCAAGTACAACACGTAATGCAACAGGACCAAGTGTTTCCGATCCACGTAGTGGTGAGATAATTGAAAGCGATATTATATGGTATCATAACCATTTACGCTCATATAGAAACCGTTATTTGTTAGAAACAGGAGCGGCAAATCCATCTGCTAGAACTTTAAATACTCCAGACGAAGAAATTGGTGAAATGATGAAAATGGTGATCGCTCACGAGGTTGGTCATACATTAGGTTTGCCTCACAATATGAGTGCAAGTTACGCTTACGATGTAGAGAGTTATAGAGATGGTGCATTTACACAAAAAAATGGAATAGCTGCTACAATTATGGATTATGCACGCTACAATTATATTGCGCAACCAGGCGACACAAACATAAGGTTTGTTAGACAATTAGGACCTTACGATGATTATGCTATTAACTTTGGATATCGCTATATTCCAGGTGCAAATTCACCAGACGAAGAAAAAGAAATATTGAATAGCTGGATAATGGAGAAAGCTGGTGACCCAAAGTATAAATTTGGGAAGCAAAGTAGCCGTTTCGATCCTACTGCTCAAACTGAAGATATAGGAAACAATAGTATTAAAGCTAGTACTTATGGACTTAAAAACTTAAAAATTGTTGCAAAGAATTTACCAAGTTGGACGAGTGATAAAACGGATAATTACGAAGACTTATCAGAGCTTTATGGGGAAATGTTAGGTGTTTGGAGTCGTTATGTCGGACACGTCGTTACACATGTTGGTGGAGTAGTAGAAGACACTAAAAATCCATCGCAAGAGGGTGAAGTTTATGGTCCAGTTGATAAGGCTTATCAGAAATCTGCAATGCAATGGTTGCAGAAAAATGCTTTTGCTACACCAGAATGGTTACTAGATGACGCTATTTTAAAAAATATTAACTATGCAGGTTATACAGATCGTATAAGAAGCTTACAATCACGTCACTTAAACAATTTATTAAATTTTGAACGTTTAGGTAGGTTAATAGACCATAAAGCCATGGATGCTAAGAATTATTCGGCTTTAGATATGTTGAGAGATTTGCGCATTGGACTTTGGTCAGAGACAAGAGCTGGATCTAATGTTACAGTTTATAGACGTAATTTGCAACGTGCGTATTTAGATAGAATGGCATATTTAATGACTGAAGAGTTAAATCCACAACGTAGCAGACAATATTTTAATGTTAACCAGTCAGATGTTAGAGCTTTGGTTAGAGGTGAGTTAAACCAATTAAAAAGTGTGCTTAGTTCAGCGTCTAAATCGGCTTTAAATACCGAAACTAAATACCATTACAGAGATTGTATAGAACGAATAAAAAATGTATTAGACCCAAAATAATATGAAAAAATTAATAGTAACAATTGTACTGCTTTGCATATCATCATTAGCTTTAATATACGGGCAACAACAGACTCAAAAAGAGCAGTTTAAAGTAACTTACAATGCTTCTAAAGCATTAGTAAAATCGCAACAATTTAGTTTTGTTGGTGAAGTTGTATATAATAATAAACACAGAGAGCTTTTAGGTGCAGAGTCTAACACTCTAAAGATTGATAAGTCTGATATTTCTGGTAAAATAATATCATTGAGCACAGCCAATAAATCTTTTGATTTAAATGGTAAACTTGAAGATTTTAAGGCTACATACGATGATGACAAACAACATATTGCTATTAGTTTTAAGGTTGATAGTTCTAATGAAAAATTAGATGTATTTATAGATATAAAGGCAAATGGTAAAGCTTTTTTAACAGTAGCTTCTGGTAATCATTCTAATATATCTTGGACAGGACATCTTAAATAAATCATAAAAGTGTATCTTTGTAATCAGTTTATTGAAGATACACCGCACTAGTAACATATATTCTAAGTTATTTTTTTGGTTCAAATACGATTCATGGTTAAGCTAATTAACTCGTCTTCACTATTTTACATTTTCATAAGCGAGCATATATTAATTTTTAAAACAACGAATGGCTAAATCACAACAGACTTTTAGTAAAAGTGAAAAAGAGAAAAAGAGATTAAAAAAGAGAGAGGATAAGCGTAAGAAGATGGAAGCGCGTAAACTCGCAAAAGAAGAAAATGGTTCTGGAGGTATTCCTTTGGCTTATGTAGATCATAATGGAAACCTTACAGATACACCACCAGATCCATCAATGAAGATTAAAGTAAAAGCTAAGAATATTGTTCTTGGAGTTCCACAGAAGGAGGATAGTGATGAGGAATTTGACCCTATCAGAAATGGAAAAGTGTCGTTCTACGATAGCTCTAAAGGGTTTGGTTTTATTATAGATACCGAAACAAACGAAAAGCATTTTACGCACGTCAGTGGTATTATTGATGAAATTACAGAAAATGATAAAGTAACTTTTGAACTTGAAAAAGGACAGCGCGGCATGAATGCTGTTAAAGTTAAAAAAGCATAACAATAAGATTACAACATATATAGCCATTATCGTAGATAGTGGCTTTTTTTATTTACAATTGTTTATGAACCCTAGAATTGTCAATCTACAAGAGAAAAAAATCGTTGGATTAAAAAGCAAAATGTTGCAACATCAATATGGAAATATTGTAGCGCTATGGAAGCAATTTATGCCTAGAAAAAAGGAAATTCTAAATACTTCAAATTCCGAATTAATTGCATTGCAAAATTATTCAGATTTTGGAAACTTTGAGAAACCTTTTGATATTTGGGCTTGTGTAGAAGTAACGGATTTGAATGTAATTCCAGAAGGAATATTATTTAATACAATTCCTAAAGGTGAATATGCCGTGTTTCCTCATAAGGGCATGGATGCATCTGCAACTTATCAAAAGATTATGACAGAATGGTTGCCAAACTCTGGCTACCAAATAGGTAACAGACCACACTTTCAAGTGATGGGAGAGAAGTATAAACAAGGAAGTCCAGACTCTGAAGAGGATTTTTATGTACCAGTGAAGCGCAGATAGATGGTGACAGTTTTAATTAATTAAATTTCATGCGATAGTCACAACCACTCTTATAATTACTACATCCAAAGGCAGCTTTGCCTTTTAAAATTTTGCCTGTTTTGCACTTAGGGCAAGCATCACCAGCTTTTACAGTTTTTGACTTAGTCTGCTTTGGTTCTAGTTTTAGCTTAAAACCATCATCAAAACGCAATAAGCCATCAATGGATTTTCCATCTACTTTAAAGCCTTTTAAGTTGACTGTTGAGCCTTTACTCAATAATCTCAAATACTGATTTTCGGAAATCTTTTTACCTCCATAATTCAACGGTAGCGTAAAATCGCAAGACTTTCCATACAAATTACAGCCGTAAGCCGATTTTCCTTTTAAAAGCTGTCCGGCTTTGCATTTAGGACACGAAGCTCCAACCAGTGTTTCTGCTTTAGACTTCGACTTCGCTTTCGTTTTCGAGTTCGAAACTGGTTTATTGTTTACAGCAGAAATGCGGGTTTCAACTTTTTCACTTCGTACTTCATAGACTAAAGCATCCACCATACGTTTCATTCCAGATATAAACGCATTAGCACTTATTTTGCCTTTTTCTATGTCCTTGAGTTGCTTTTCCCAGGTACCTGTAAGCTCGGCAGACTTTAATAATTCGTTTTGTATAGTATCTATAAGTTGAATACCAGTTACTGTTGGTAAAATCTGCTTTTTGTTTCGTTTTATGTATTTACGTCTAAAAAGTGTTTCTATGATGTTTGCACGTGTAGATGGACGACCAATACCATTCTCTTTCATTAAATCTCGTAGTTCGTCATCATCCACATGCTTTCCAGCAGTTTCCATGGCACGTAGTAGAGAAGCTTCTGTGTATTGTTTTGGTGGTTTGGTCTGCTTTTCTAAAAATGAAGGTTCATGAAGCCCTTTTTCACCTTTTGTAAAGGTCGGTAAGATAGATTCACCTTTGTTCTTAGAGGTGTCTGACTCAAATACAACACGCCAACCTTTGGACAAAATTTCTTTACCAGTTGTCTTAAAATTTACATCAGCTGCTTTTCCAATAACGGTTGTATTAGAAACTTTACAATCATCATAAAAAACGGCTATAAAACGCTTCACAATAATATCATAAACTTGTTGCTCATTGTATTGCAGATGCGTTTGCATTCCGGTTGGAATAATTGCATGATGATCTGTTACTTTTTTATCGTTAAATACCTTTGCTGACTTCTTTATTTTTTTATTTAACAAAGGTGTTGTAAGATTCGAGTAATCAGTTAATTTAGATAAAATGCCTTTTACTTTTGGATACACGTCATTTGGTAAAAAAGTAGTGTCCACTCTTGGATAAGTAACAGCCTTTTTTTCATATAGTTTTTGAGCTATTTTTAAGGTGTCATCTGCCGAAAATCCAAACTTAGTATTGCAATAAACCTGCAAACCTGTAAGGTCAAAAAGTTTTGGTGCATATTCGGTACCTTTCTTTTTGGTGATAGAATCAATTTCAAACTCGTGCTCCTTAACTTTATTGGCTAAAACTTCACCATCTTCCATTTTTAAGAAACGTCCTTCTTCATAACTAAATAAAGTATCTCTGTACATGGTTTGTAATTCCCAATAAGGTTGTGGCACAAAGTTTTCAATTTCTTTGTAACGATTAACAAGCATCGCAAGCGTAGGAGTTTGAACTCTTCCAACAGATAAAACCTGTTTATAACCGCCATGTTTTACAGTATATAATCGGGTGGCATTAATACCTAAAAGCCAATCTCCAATAGATCTAGAAAAGCCAGCGTAATAAAGATTATCATAATTTTCCGAAGGCTTTAAATTGTTAAATCCTTCTTTTATAGCTTCTGTGGTTAAAGAGGAAATCCAGAGACGTTGTACTTTACCTTTATACTTCGCTTCATTGATTACCCAACGTTGTATCAATTCACCTTCTTGGCCAGCATCACCGCAGTTTATAACAACCTCTGCTTTATCAAAAAGACTTTTTACAATTTTGAATTGCTTTTTAATACCATCATTATTTGACACTTTTACCTGAAATTTTTCAGGTAGCATAGGTAAATTATTTAAATCCCAGCTTTTCCAATACGGTTTATAATCTGCGGGTTCAAATAAGGTGCAAAGATGTCCGAAGGTGTAGGTTACTGCATATCCATTGCCTTCATAGTAACCATCACGTTTTGTGGTGGCACCAAGCACAGAGGCAATTTCTCTGGCAACACTAGGTTTTTCGGCAATACAGACTTTCAAATTGTTTTATATTTTGAAAGTGCAAAATAAAGAAATTTATAGTTTTTTGAAGCGATTTCTCTAGAGTTCTAGAACTAATTTCTGACCGATTTTTAAAGGTGCTGTTTTCTTAATAGAATTAACATCGCAAATTTTAGAGATAGAGAGATTGTTGCGTCTAGAAATACCATAGAGTGTATCTCCTTTTTTAACGACATAGACCTTTTTTTGTTTGACTAAACTTGCTAATGCTGCTTCTTTGGTAGTTAAAACACTCACTTTACTCACACGTCTCGAGTTATGAAAACGTGCACGTGTCCACTCGTGTGTTACCCATAGTTCTTGAGCTCTAATGGTATTGGCTTCAGAAAAATCGAAAAGATATTCAGGATGAATGTATTCACCTTTATAACTTGCCACCAGGTGCAAATGACTTCCGGAAGATCTTCCTGTATTACCACCTTTTCCTATATATCCACCTTTAGAAATAGTGTCATTAGCTTTTACAGCAATATGCGATAAGTGTGCATACGTAGTTTCTAATCCGTTAAAATGACGCACTACAACTGTTTTTCCATGGCCACTACTATATCTGGCAAATCTTACAACTCCGTCTAATATAGATACTACACTATCGCCAGTTACCAAATCTATATCAATACCTTGATGTGGTCGTCCTCTTCGCCAACCATAGCGCGATGTAATTACTTTTTTATGAGCAACAGGAGACGCATATACACTATCTGTAAACTTTAATTGTAATGGAAACTGCACTAACGTATTTCGGTAAGGGTTGTAAACTGTTGTATCCCAATGTTCTGATTTAATATCTATAACTGGTACTGAATCTGTTGAACTTACAACAGGTATTTCTACTTCTTCAATAATAGTTTCATTATGAAATAAGCTCGTTTTAGGTAGTTTTATTTTTAGTGAATATGAAAGCGAATCTTCCTGTGCAAAAATAAAATTGAGGGAAGCACTGCCTATTAAGACAATACATAAAATAATGTATTTCATAGAGGGATTAATATAATAGCATTTTCAATTGTAAATATATAATAAAAAATAATGTGTTGTTTACTTGTGTAAAATACTTATAAACAGCTCATTATGAAATGCATCATTATTCACATCGATTAAGCACATCTAGTCGATGCTTATCTATTAATTTAGCAGTATTAAACAAAACATATTATGAAAAAGATTTTAGTTGTAGGGTTATTTTTAATTTTTGCTTGTGGTTCTGAATCAAAAGCGCAAGCTCCAGATGCAGTAAAGAAAACATTTCAGGCAAAATATCCTGGTGAAAACGATCCAGATTGGCATCAGGACGATCATGGGTATTTTGAAGCTCATTTTAAAATAGATGGTATTAAGTACAGAGCAGACTTTAATGCTGATGGTTCTTGGGTAGAAACTGAAACTAGTATTAAGAAAAAGGACTTGCCTAAGGCAATAAAAGATGTTATTAAGGATAAATATGGAAGTGAAGATATTTCAGAAATAGAAAAGGTGGATAGTGCCTCTAAAGGAGTATTTTACGATGTAGAGTTTAAACAAAAAGGAAAAAATAAGGACGTAGAGTTTAAAGCAGATGGCACAATAATAGGTTAATAGCAATAATTAAAATCACAAAAAGCATCAATACCCATTGATGCTTTTTTTATGCTATAAAGTATTGTAAATTTGCAATTCTATTCAATACTTCGAAATAAAATTTATGTCTCAAACAAATCAAGCACTTCAAGAAAAGAAAACTGATAAAGAATTATACGATTATCAACAAGGTGCCATCAATAAGATTTTTGAAAAATTTGATAACGCTCCAGACGATTATCACTTATTATATCAATTACCAACTGGTGGTGGAAAAACAGTGATTTTTTCTGAAATGGTGCGTCAATACTTAAAAAATCACGATAAGAAAGTTTTGGTAATGACGCATAGAGTAGAGCTTTGTAATCAGACTTCTAAAATGTTAACAAGTTTCGGAGTAACGAATAAAGTGGTGAATAGTAAAGCCAATTTAGATGACCAAGCAGATTACTCTTGTTTTGTAGCAATGGTTGAAACCTTGAATAATAGATTGAATGATAATAAACTCGATATCTCTGATGTTGGTTTAGTTATTATTGATGAAGCGCACTATAACTCATTCACCAAATTATTTAAGTTTTTTGAAAAGTCCTTTATTCTTGGTGTTACAGCAACACCTTTAAGTTCTAACAAAGAACTACCAATGAAGGATAATTACCAAGAATTAATCACTGGTGAAACTATTGAAAACCTTATTGAAAACGAATTTTTAGCTCGAGCCGAAACCTATGCTTACGATATGGGATTAACCTCTCTAGAAGTTGGTTCTAATGGTGATTATACGGTGAAGTCTTCAGAAGATTTATACAGTAGTCCTGCTATGTTGCAAAAAACTGTAGATGCTTATAAAAAACATTCGCTCGGTAAGAAGGCGCTAATTTTTAATAATGGTATTAACACTTCTATAAGTGTGTATTATGCCTTTAGAGAAGCAGGTTTGCCAATTATGCACCTAGATAATACAGCAACGAAAAAACAGCGTAAACAAATATTAGAATGGTTTCATGAAACGCCAGATGCTATTTTAACTTCGGTGAGTATTTTAACCACTGGTTTTGATGAGCCTACAATTGATACTATTATCTTAAACAGAGCAACAAAATCCTTAACGTTATATTACCAAATGGTTGGTCGTGGATCGCGTATTCTTAACAATAAATCTAAATTCACGATTATTGATTTAGGAAATAACCTATACAGATTTGGGCCTTGGGGAGATAATTTAGATTGGCAACTGATATTTAAATCTCCAAATTGGTATGCAGATAGAATTAAGAGTGACGAATCTATTGAAGCCAATTTTAAGCACGAATTAGACGATGAGATAAAAGGTGAATTTTCTAAGTCTGAAGACACTTATTTTGATATTAGACAAACCTACAAAGATGCTGTTGATAAAGGTGAATCTTCAAAAGTAGTTTTGGAGCGCTCCATAGAGCAACATGCTAAAATATGTATTGAAAACAGTGAAGATGTCTATGATGCTTTGGCTTTAGCTAAGCTACTTAAAGATGATATTAATCAGCGTATTGAAATCTACGCTAAATGTATAAGTAAGAGCACCCATAACTTTTTAAAATGGTTAAAGGACGATTACAAAAAGAAGCTAAATTCTTATTTGCGTACAAATTTTGATGAAAAATTTGAGGAAATTCACGGATTTCCACCAGAAGACTAATTTATTAAACTTTAAAAGACTGTTAATGTGGTTGTTATTTTAATCTTTAGATAGTATATTTAGAATACTATGATTAAAGCACACATATACCAGAGAATTAAACTACTCATCCTTTTAGGTGTTTTTTGTCTCTTATTTAATTGTAAATCGAAGGCTAATCTCAACGATAGTGCATATGTTGCTGACATCAGTCAACTAGAGGCACTTATGGAGAATGATGCTTACCATATAGATATAGAAGTAGCATATCCATTTACTACAGCAGCAACTACCCAAGTTGTTAATGCTCTATTGCTCCAAAATACTGGTAATTCTGCTAACAGAATTGATGTAAGAGGAGATGGTAATTCTGTAATTATTCAAAATGATTCTGTAATAGGTGATTTATCATTTTTTGGTGAAAGGCGTTTAAGTGCTGGGCGCTATGGTAGTTCTGATGGTGGAATACATTTTGAAGGCATTCCTAAAAACTTCGAGAAAACCATAAATAAAGAAAAAAGGAAACTTGAGATTAATTTTAAAACCAATGAAAAACAACAATCATCCGAAACTTATGATGTTAACATTGTAATATTTCCAAGTAAACGCGTAGAAGTAAAGGTGACGTCTACTTTCAGGACTTTTATGCGCTATTCAGGACGTCTTTTACCTGTAAAACCCCAATTAGAATAAGATAATATAGAACATTTACAGATTCTTATTAATTCAAACCACATTTTACCATTAATTCTATTGTTTATTAGAAGGACAAATTACCTTTGCATCATAATTTTATATCATGACATCATTTTCAGAATTAGGGATTCACAAATCCTATATAAAGGCTTTAAAAGAGCTTAACATTGTTAATCCTACAGAAATACAGGCTACTGTAATTCCTATTTTATTAGAATCTAAAACAGATTTAATAGGTTTAGCACAAACTGGTACTGGTAAAACGGCCGCTTTTGGTTTACCTGTGCTACATGCTATAGATCAAAACAATTCTGAAGTACAAGCGCTTATCATAGCACCAACGCGAGAGTTGGTGCAGCAAATACAAAAGCAACTGTTTAGATTTACAAAGTACATTGACGGTAAAATTTTTGCAGAAGGTGTGTATGGTGGTGAAAAAATGGACAGGCAAATTAAGGCTTTAACAAGAACAACACATATTGTGGTCGCTACGCCTGGACGTTTGCTAGATCTAATAGAGCGTGGAGCAGTGGATATCTCTAATGTAAAAATTTTAGTGTTAGATGAAGCAGACGAAATGTTAAGTATGGGTTTTAAAGAAGATCTGACAAAAATCTTAAAATACAATACCAAAAAAAGAAACACTTGGTTGTTTTCTGCTACCATGCCAGATGACATCAAAAGCATGATTAAAAGTTATATGTCGCCAGATGCGGTGAGAATAACTGTGAATAAAAATGCCTTGGTTAACGAAAATATCTCACATCATTATATTCAAACCAATATAAAGGATAAGCTGAATATGATTATCCGAATTTTAGATAAACGCCAAGACGAAAGGGGTATTATTTTCTGTAGAACTAAAGCAGGTACAAAAACCTTAGCACAGCAATTACAAAACGAAGGTTTTGCAGTTGGAGCACTCGAAGGAGATATGCAACAAAAAGAACGAGACAAAGTAATGCGTGCTTTTAAAAATGAAAGTTTGCAAGTCTTAGTATCTACAGATGTTTCAGCAAGAGGCATCGACGTTAATAACCTCGCTTTTGTATTACACCATCAATTACCAGAACAATTAGATTATTATACGCACAGAAGTGGACGAACTGCAAGAGCTGGTAAAACAGGACAATCTATTGCGCTAATAATTCCTGGAGAAATGCAAAAGGTAATTGAAGTACAAACCGCTTTAGGAATTACATTTAGAGAAATTACCATGTAAATCTGTTGTTTATGATTTGTTATGCTGAATTCAATTCAGCATCTTACTTACCAATAAATAGATACTGAAACAAGCTCGGCACCACACTGTTGAGTTATTTTCATTTTCAAAATCATATTTCTTGCATATATAACTACTTATATTCGCTCTAAAATCTATTAAACTGTTGAAAGTTTATGGTTTGTCATGCTGAATTCATTTCAGCATCTTACTTACCAATAAATAGATGCTGAAACAAGCTCAGTACTACACTGTTGAGTTATTTGCATTTTCAAAATCATATTTCTTGCATATATAACTTCTTATATTCACTCTAAAATCATTTTTAGTTGTTGAAGGTTTATAGTTTGTCATGCTGAATTCATTTCAGCATCTCACATACGATTAAATAGATGTTGAAACAAGTTCAGCATAATGCTATGGAGTTCTCTTCTTTCATATAATAGTATTATCTTGGGTGTCTAATTAATTAACTGAATATATCACACCAATGAAATCATTAACAATACAAGAGATAAATGCTATTATAAACGGAGAAATTGTAGGAGAAACTACTCATAAAATCTCTGGATTAGAACAAATTCAAAAGGCAAATAATACACAAGCTACATTTATCGGAAATCGAAAATACGCTAAACATTGGGCAGATTCTAATGCGGCATTAGCGATTGTTAATGATACCATTGATTTAGAACCAGGAGACAATAGAGTGCTTATAAAAGTAAAAAATGCAGATTTGGCTATGGCCAAATTATTAGAAGCGTTTACACCAGAAGCACCCTATTTTGAAACAGAAATTCATCCAACAGCGGTTATAGATAAAACCGCTAAAATAGGTAAGGGGAGTAGAGTTGGAGCAGGTTGCTACATTGGTAAAAATGTTGTTTTAGGTGATAATGTAACACTTTACCCAAATGTGACGGTTTTAGATGATACTACCATTGGAGATTATACTACAGCTTGGTCTGGAACCATCATTAGAGAACGTTCTGAAATTGGAAGCCATTGTATTTTTCATAATAACGTCAGTATTGGAGCAGATGGCTTTGGGTATCGTCCAAGCGATGATGGCAGAGGACTAGTTAAAATTCCACATATTGGCAATGTCGTCATTGGAAACGGAGTAGAAATAGGTGCCAACTCATGTGTAGATCGTGGTAAATTTAGTTCTACCATATTAGGTGACGGTTGTAAAATTGACAATCTAGTGCAAATTGCACACAATTGTGTATTAGGACGTTCTTGTATTATGGCAGGAAGCTCAGGACTCGCAGGTTCTGTAACCTTAGGAGATGGTGTTATGATTGGCGGTAGTGCTTCTATAAAAGACCATACCACAATTCATTCTGGTGCAACGGTAGGAGCAGGTTCTGGAGTTATGAACGATGTACCAGCCGGAAAAACCGTATTGGGTTATCCTGCAGTAGACTCTAGGGAAATGCTAAAACAATGGGTTGCGTTACGAAAATTAGCGCGATAAAACACTAATAGGTCACTTTGAGTGAAATTCCTTTTTCTGGAATTTTGTATCGAGAAGTCTTTAAATTAAAAATGGTTCTCGATACAAATTTGCTTTGGCAAATTCACTCGAACTGACAGAATATTTTATTTAAATCTAAGCCGATTTTTGGGTTACATTTTCTTTTAAATGCAACAAACCAGCCACCATACCGTCTAGTTCGTGCTCTAAAAAGTTTTCGTCCCTTTTACTAAATCCACGTATAATGTTAGAATAAAGCTCAACACCACAATGGGTAATACAAACACTATAGGTGTCATTTTCTGCATCTAAATTAACGGAAGATCTGTAATCACTTGATACTAATAACCAGTAACATAAACTATTAATCTGGTTAAATAACGAAAATTTTGTTTCCATAATAATTTGGTTTTTAATACTAAATAAACTTCAATTTGATTGGTTAAATTCGTTTCTATTTCCTTTCTATTTCAATATAAAATAGAACTGTAGCTAATGCTATACTTATATTTTCTATCTCATTTAAAGAAAATATAATTCAAATTTACCTTCAACAATATTAAAATTCATTTAGTATGATAGATTGAGGGGAATCTACTAACGAAGTTATTGGCTAAACCATTTGACATCAAACTTGTTTGTTATTGTGATAGTTTTCTCCGATAATGTGTTTGTTTTGGTTTTAAAAGTCGATGATTTGCGTTAAAAAATTCTTGGCATACTTGTTGAATACCATTATGTATTATTAATAAATTAAATATAATACAATGAGTACAGGAACAGTAAAATTCTTCAACAATGACAAGGGCTTCGGCTTTATTACAGAAGAAGGTTCAAACACAGATCATTTTGTCCATATGTCTGGATTGGTAGATGACATTCGCGAAGGCGATAACGTTGAATACGATCTTACAGAAGGCAAAAAAGGATTAAACGCAGTAAACGTAAAAGTTATTTAAGATATATATTGCTTAACCTAGATTATGGAAGCCCATTACAATGTAATGGGCTTTTTTTATTAATAGGGCTATTATTATATTTTTGCTTATGGTTTAGAAATTTTATTGGTATCAGCATCTATAAATTCTAATACCTTTGAAGGATTTAAGATAAGTTTTGCTATGTGTTCAGTAAACACTATCGCTCCTTTTAATGCAGAAGGATTCTCACGTAATATGGTAATACAATCAGAATCGCTAAAATTAGTTATATCACCATCAATTTGTTCTTTATCTATAAGGTTACAAAGCTTTTTATCGAGGCGCACAGCTAGTTCTGCCCATTGTGTGCCTGTTATTTCTTCCTTTGAAATGTCTAAACTTAATAAACGCTTTTCTGATGCCGTTAAATAAGCTAATGTTTGCTTGTCTTTATTAGATTTACTGTTATAAACACATGTAATCTGTCTATCATCATCGCTAAATACTCCCATAATTAATAAGTTTTCATCATTTCTTTACGTCTCTTTAATTGTGACGTTAGATCTCTAACTGTTTCGGTAACCGCGTCCTGAAAGTTATAACTAGAAGTTTCTGCAAATAGGCGAGGACCAGGTGCGCTTAATCGAATACCACATATTTTTCCTGTATTTTCGGAAGTGTTTTCAGATTTAAAGAAAACGTCTGCACGAATTACAAAATCGAATTTTGTGAATATGGCATTTAACTTCTCTTTAGTAAAAGATTCTAAGCTTTCACTTGCAGATACGTCGTGATATTCGAAAATAATATTATAATCTTTCATGTTAATATATTTTAATGGGTTTGTATGCTACAAATTTAAAGGGATAGCTTTAATCCCTTTAACTCATATGGTAGAGATCTTAACTACATCGTATCATTAAAATTGAGTTTAAGAATAGGTAAGACTATCATTATACCTAGCTTATATATATGTAGAATTTTTATAAATTGTTGTATTTTAAGGGCATGAAATTATTTAATGGTATAAGACAAAAAATGATAGAAGGGAAGCGCCTTAAGAATTATGTATTATATGCTATAGGCGAAATTGTTTTAGTGGTAATTGGTATTTTAATAGCTGTAAGTATTAATAAAAATACAGAAGTGCGTAAAGCCGAAGAAAACACTAATAAAATGGCCTTGCAAATAAAGCAAAAACTAGAATCTGATATAGAAATTATAAACGAAACACGCAGCATAATTTCTGAAGATCTCAAAATTTATGACTTGTACTTAAAGAAGGATAAAACAGATGAAGAACGGTTAAAAGTTGTAACGCAAGCACCTTTTTTAGTTACCATTAGTGTACAGTTTGCGCCAATAAATCCTATAATGTCATCTGCATTAGAAAATGCAACAAGTAATAATAGCGAACTTTCACAAAAACTATTAGAAATTGAACAGTATTATAAATCCATGGAAAGTACACTAAAGCCAATGGAAAAAATAATCACTGATGAGTTAATCTCAAATCTTAGATATATTAAAGATAATTTTAGTTGGTACGAAAAATTAGTAAGCTTTAACGCTAAATTTACAGTAGATGAATATAAATATTTTGGCTCAGACGATTACAGAAACCGTGTGGTACACATGAAATTTTTATATCTCAATGCTTATGATGGTTTATTAGAATCGTTTGAAGAACAACTAAGTACTCAATTGAAAGAATTAAATGCTTTGCGAGAACAAGAGGAAGCATAGGTTTCTATTATAAGTATTTTACATAATATAAATTATAGGACAAATGCTGTTGTTGGTTATTTAATGAAAGTATACCATTAGTCAACTATAATGATATTATGTAAAATATCCCAGAGGCTTTAGTATTATTGGTTTTAGTGTGCAGTACTTGGGCATTAAACTAGAAACGGTTTGCTTCGCAGCGTTAAAAAAGCACATGTCCTATAATTTGCCGTTATGTCAAATGTCCGCTGTCAAACACTCGATTGCTTTATAAAATCAAATTGCTCTGGCAATTTATTTTGTACACAATTATCCAACGCTTGCCAGCCGCACAATAAAAGCTAACTTTTTAGTTCTATTAAAAATCGCGTAAACGACAAAATGTACGTGATAAAAAATTTTAGACGATTCTCGTGGATTGCCACAAGAGCATAAATTTTGAAAAAAACAAAATTCTATGCACTTGTTATATGTAGAATTCCAAATAGTCTTTTTTTAAGTTTCTAATATCTTTTGTCTTGAAACAAAAGAAACAAAAATTCAAGGCTGCATATAATTTTGGAAACAATTAACGGCTCATTCGCTATATTTTAGGAAACTTCTGAACTGATTAAGATTGTTTAGAAATTCTATTTATAGTTGGACTTCTTTACTTTACGTATTACTAACTCCCTAAAATATGTACGCTCATTTCGCCTATTGTTTTTACCAAAATTTTATGAGGCCGAGCTAAACATTGAAATTCTATTTTACATAATATTATATTGAAAGAGTATTTAGTGAAATCCTTTCTAATGTGAATATGTTATCTGCTTCTGAAATATTTGAGCGAACAATAGCTTTATAATGTCCTTGTGAATTAGCTTGCAAAATGCCGGTAAAATATCTATTTACATATTCAAATATTAAACTTAGCTGTATTTTGTTTACAGTAATATTATATTCTTCATAAAAAACAATCCATTCAGCTAGACTTTGACTTTTCCAATCCTCTACTCTTCTTCTTGTTGGACCATTCCCTATATTATGCATTACTTGCCAAAACAACTCATAATTTATTGCAGCAGCATGAAAGGATTTCATTTCATGTATTCTTTCCATCAACTCATCTTCACTTCTAGCTATTATTCTAAATTCCATTTACATATTGTTAAAGTTCATTTATTTCCTTTTCAATTAATTTGTATTTATCCTTAACATCTTCACCCATATAAAAATCAAGTAAATCTTTCTTATCTAAAATACCATCATTCAAAAATTTAGTTAGATATTCTTGATTAAAATTCATCAGTAGGATACTCTTTTCTAATTGTTTAAGGATTGTTTTATTATTTTCAATATTGCCTTCTACTAGTCTTTTAATATTGGTAATCTCGTTAATATCTTTGATTATGCGATTAACAATCATTGATAATAAATTTTTATCCAATTCTATATTTTTTGCATTTATCGCAATATCTCTTGCTAACATATAAGCAATTGCTAAGTTTGAGTAGTCTCCTCTCTGTGAATCTATTATCGCAATAAAACCAATAGAATGAATATAGCCTACATTTTCAAAAACTTTCAAAATACTATTATCAACTAGAGAAATATCAAAAACAATAATACTAACTTTTGATCTTCTATTTGCATCGGATTCAATCAGTTGACTCCAAGCTGTATCTGTTTTTCTTGTGAAAATATCCTTTTTTTCAATTTCTCCTAACCGGATACTTTTATCAAACTTACACTCTATAGTAATTCTTAATTCTGAATCTCCATTTAATCTGCAAATAATATCACCTGTTTTGTTTCTTGCAAGGTTACCTGTTTCATTTCCTGTTAGTTGAGCAACATCTTTAATTTTCTTTTCTTTAAAATAATTATTTAAGTATTCAGCAATATCATCTTCTGCCAATGAACCCTTAATTGTTGTTTTATAAAAAAGTTCCTTTTTCATATCAAAAATCATTTTCAAACTTTCTAATTCAGTGCCAAGTTCATTGCTAGTCTTAGATAGAAACGCAGAGATTCTATCTTCCATTAGAGCTAATACTCCAATATACAAAGCTCTTATTAGCTTATCTTCTCTTTCATCCATTGATAATTTATCAAAGTAATTAAAAACAATACTATTGTTAATTTCAAAATCCTTGACTTCTACTCTATTTAACTTTTGATTTAATTTTATAATTGCCATTTAATCTTTGTTTATACAGTTTTTAGGCCCTTTACACGTTTAAAATGAATTTCATCAAAGTAGCCTATAATTTGCAATGTGAATTTACAGTATTCTCGTAATTCTGAATCAGAAATATAATCAATAGCTTCCAATTTATGGAGACTTCCATGTGATTCAGTATCAGCAATCTTTTTTAAATGCATCAATCGTTTTTCTACTCCCTTTTTATCAATATCGCCGATTTTTATGCTATCATCAACATTGTGAAGTTCATTTATAGCTTTTCCAATCAAATAATTTAAACCAGGTAGTCTGTCTCCACCTTCATCTTTAACTATAGCGAGTTTAAAAGCTAAAAATGTTTCTAAAACAATTCTAATATAATTTGGTATAAACTTCTTTGCATGTTCATATTCTAAAGTATCATTTTTTTCTTTGAATTTTATTATTTCATCAAGTTTTTGGAGATAAGTATTTGTGAAATTTTTAAGACCGTTAGGGACTTTAGCAATAGCATTTTTATAAGGAGCAATGAAGTATTCATTTACATTCTTTTCTAACAAACCATTTGCTTTAAGAATATTACTTATATATTTCAAAAAAGTTATGTTATGACTTAATAAAAACAATTGTTTTGGTATTTTACTTTCTGATAAATCATTAAAAAAGAAAAATGTATCTATCAAATTTGCAGTTTGAAAAAGTCTGTTTTCATCTAAACTAGATATTGGATCATCTATAACAATAATACAATTTTCATAATTTTCAGCTCCACCTTCAAGTTGCTCAACCCTTATTTTACTCAAAAAGAATGAAAATGCTAATGCTGTTTTTTCTCCATCGCTTAGAGAATATTTTAAAGAGCTTTTTTTAATTCCAGATTTATAAGAAATAGAGATATTATCTGTAGTTTTATCTTTAACTTTTTTAATTGCAAAATCTGTAATTCCTAAATACTCTAAATACAAATTAACATATTTAGTTTCTGCATCTAATTTTGAGATTTCTTTATCTCTATCTGTTTCTAAAAGATTAATTTCTATATCTACCTTTTTTTGCAAGCTGATAACCTTATTTGAAATAAGAGAATTTGTTTTTTTAGAATCTGAAAGAATACAATTTGTGTCTAAATTATACTCAATAGTAGCAAAATCTTTTATTTTTAATTTAATTTCATCTGTAATCTTTCTTTCTAATAATTCTTCAAGTCTTTTATTTTCTTTGATGATAGCATTATCAATTTCAACTTTTATTGCTTTTAATGATTCATTATAATTTTCAAAAGTTGCTTGTATTGAGTCATCAATTTTTAAATTTGAGTTATAAGAGGTCTTTTTATCCGTTAACAATTTAGTCAAACTAACAAAGGCTTTGTTAATAGTCTCTTTATCAAAAAGTTTTTCTACTAAAGGTTTTAAATCATAAGCTTTTAATAAGGCATCAATGTCTTTCTTTGAATCAATATTTTCTTTAACATTTAGCATTTGTGATTTCAAAAGCTGTTCGGTTTCCCTAATATACTTTAATAATTCAACTAAACCCTTACTGAAATAAGCTTCATATTCATTAATGATATTGTCGATATTTTCGGTAAGATTGGATTCACAAAGAGGACAAATAGATTCATCATTCTTAGATATTTTCAACAATTGTTTTCCAGAATAGAGCCAACTAGAAACATCTACATTTGTGTTTTGGGTTTTAAGAATTTGCTTTTTTAAATAATTAATTCGCTCTTCTGTCTTTTCCTTTGCTGTTTGATTTATTTCATTTTCTATGTTTATTTTGATTTTCTCAAAATCAATATCTAAAAATTTAAATTCTTCAATTTTTGATTTAATATTTTCAAGACCTTCAGATATTTTTTCTGTAGTCTGAGAGTTTTCAAAATCAAGATATAATTTTCTTAATTCTTCTTTTACAGTTTCAAAGTCGTTTAATGAGGTATCCGAGTTTTTAGGCTTTTGAGTTAGACGTTTACCCGTTATTTTATCATTAAATTCATCTTGACAGACTTTCCAAATTGAATCTAAACATCTATTAAGATCACTATTCCAAGTGATAAATTGATTTTTTCGTATTCTTAGAGTCTTTAATCGATCATCAATACTTTCAATTTTATCATTTGTCAAATTAGCTTCAGAACCAAAAGAATCTAGATTAGACTTTGTGCCATCATATATGTGATCTGTAATGAATTTAGAATTAAAGACATAAAGATTCAATACGGAATCTTTAATGTTTCTTTGAGTAATACTATTAGATTCTGTTTTAATAGATAGATTAGTATTATCCGTTATATATTCATTAATCAAAGAATCTTTATTCAAACAATATTTAGAAGTAAGAAAAAAAAGATTGCTTAAGGTAGTTTTACCAGAACCGTTATATCCATAAAAAATATTTGCTCTGTTAAAATCTTTAAGACTAACATCATCCCATACAAAATCTTCAAAACAACCAAATGATTTTATTTTATCAATCCTATTAATCATTATAATTCAGCATATATTTCTATCATTCTACTATCTCCTCTAGTATATTTTGGCCTCGTGCCTTCAAAATTTTCATCTAATATTTTTAAGTTCATCATTTTATCAACAGTAAATAATCCCCAATCAGGTACATTATTTCTCTCACTAGTGCCATCGATTTGAAATGCTGCTAGATTATCATTGCCTTTAGCAGATACCCCAAATGTATGTGGCTCTACAATACGATGATGGTCTTTGTAAGAAAACTCTAAAAGATTTTTGTTTTCGATTGCTTCAATAATTAATTCATCCATAATGTGTTTTTTAAATTTAATTAATAAGATAAGTGTTGTCAATTAGTATTATAAATGTAAATACTAGGAATTTATTTAAACTACGGAAAACCGTAACTATTAATTAATTAAGGGAGAGCTTAAATATAATAAAATTTGTAAGAATTAAAATGAGAAAAGCCGTAAACAAAGCAAAGTGTTTTTACATGAATTTTAATTTCATAAGCATTCCGTTTATTATCTGTCTTCTCTCATAATAAATGTGTTTAAAAAATTTAATCAATTTATCTTTATGTAATAATAAACAGTCATATTCTTAGGTCGAGTTTCAGTACTAATTCTTGGTGTGCCAAAACCAGCATCAAACTTGCCAGCAGAATTCGTTGCTCCTTTTTGATTTGGTCTTTGATCAGGTTGGTTTGGTAAATCTCTGCTACCTGTCATAACTAAAGTATTCTGTTCAAAATGCCTGTGTCCTTGAAAAGCATCTTTTTGAACTACACCAGCTGATGTATTATCAGGGTTTTTTTGTTCTGATTTTACTTTTCCTACACCATCAAAAGCAACATTATAATCGTTTACATTTCTTAAAAATAGACCTCTTAAATCTGGTACTGAACCTGAAAATTCACCATATTTAGAAGAACGGACATTACGCCCATCACATGGAACCCAGATTGCTTTAGACATATTTTCGGTAGTTTTAAATCTATTTACTTCTAAAAACGTCTCATACTTAAATGTAGAACTTATAATTGTTCCAATAGGCAAGCTTTTACTACCACCAATGTATTCGTCTCCAAAGTTAATTGCTCCAAAAGACAATTCATTAAAATTAATTCCAATTTGGGATGGTTTTTCCTTGTTTATAATTTTCAAATATTGGGTAACACTTCTCCCATTTTTAATTACTAAACCTTCTTTTAATAAAAATCCGCCAATCGGTTCACAATTAACTAAAGTTGCAGTATTTGATAAAGTAACTTTCTCTTGTCCGACAGTATTGCTGAAATTAAGGTTTACAGCAAATACATCCTCTAAATCACCTGTAACTTCATAGTAAACTCCATTTTGTTTTGGGCAAGAATTTAAACAAGCTTCATAAGCCTCAAGTTGATTATCCGAGAAAACATCTGTAACAATTTCTTTAAAGACTTGTTCTGAAATACTTTGATCTTTCTCTATTATTTTTTCGAGATTTCGCATTTTATTTCTTTCATAATCACCATTGCTATCTGAGGAACCTCCAAAAATTCCATAATTTGTAAAAGCTTCTCCTGCAGAAGAAAGACTAAACGATATACTTGTATTATCGGTTTTTTTTTGTAGGAATTTATAATATTCATAAAGTTCAATTCTTAAATCCAAAAGTTGGGTTTCTGTATATTTATTTTTCAATGATTTGTCGAGAGCGTCTGAACAATCACATTGTTTATTTTGTGAATAGGAAAAAGTTATTGCGATACAAAAAATTACAGTTAGAGTGTTTAATCTTTTCATTTTATATGTTTTATTGGTTAGTAAAATTCAAAAAATTTTAAAAAATGAGTCATTATTTATAATTATCAACTCGCTATATAATATTATGGCATTATTCAAAACCAAAACATACCCAATAGTGGGTAAATTTGATAATTAAAAAAAAGTTATTAATTTTAAATAAGGGATATTAATCACTAAGGGTCAAGTGATTGTATAAATATATAGAAAATATTTTAATTTAATCCATTCCACACACATTTTCCACCACTCCTCTGCCCTTTCAGAAAAAGAGTGTTCCATTAACTGAGTAAAGAAGTTTATAGATTAAATTTTTCTACAATAAGAATACTAACATGAGCTTTTAACCAAATCGAGTTTGCGAGATTCATGAACTCATTAATTTAAAATAGAAATCTTGTGAATAAAGCCCATGTTGTACATAACGCAAGTACATTATAGGACATTTATAACAATTAGCGTAATAGCGCTTTTGGGCGTTATTTGATATAATCATAGTTCTAGTGACACGCAGTGTCCTATAACGTTAATGATTATGTACAAGCTAATTGTGGGTTTGAAAATAAAATATTAAAATAACTTTAAAAATAATTGCGTGCCCAAATCCAAGGTTCACTAATTCCGATTTATTAGAAAACTAATTACCTTTTTTAGATTAAATTATCGTGCATATCATTTATAGCTTCAATAACCGTGTTACCATAGCCTTTTGTTATTTCAAATTTTTTATGGTCAACCAATGATACGCAAAAGGATTCATTAAGTTTATTCACTTTTATGTGTTTTAATTGATGTGCATTTATTTCCATTATATAAATGATTTAGATTAGTATTGGTGTAGTGTAAAAGTTTGTTAACAACGTCATATCAAAGGGTTAAATACTACTAGTTAGCTAAGGTTAATTTTTGAAGTTAATCTTGACTTCCTCCTGTTTTCCACCTCTCCAAATCATCAGTGTAAACGAATTCTGATTATAGATGTTTGATTTATTAAGTATGTCGCTACCCAATTTTTCAAAGTTTGCTTTAGTTAATGGAAATCCATTTACAGATAGTATTATATCTCCTCCAACGATTAAAGATTCTCCATTGATATTAATAGTTTCAAATCCACCTCTTATTCCTGCGAAGTCTGCTGGTGAAAATTTTACCACAGATTCAACCAATATACCTCCATCTATAGGTACATTTAAAATCCAAGCTAATTTTTTATCCAAAATAAAGCCACTTATTCCTGTCCATCTTCTATTTCCATCTATAACTAATTTCTTAGCTAAATTTGAGGTTGCTGCAAAACCTAAGCCTTGAAAACCTCCGGATTCAGTGATAATATAGCTTGAAATACCAATGATTTCCCCTTGTAAATTAAACATTGGTCCACCAGAATTTCCTTGATTTATGGACGCATCTGTTTGAAAATATTCATTGATAATAAATTCTGAAGTTCTCGCTTTTTGTGTTCGTTTTCCACTAATATACCCTACAGATAATGAGTGTTCTATACCATAAGGTGCTCCAAGAACCATAATTTTATCTCCTACGGAAACAGTATCTGAATTGCCTATTTTTGCTGTTTTGTACTCCTTTGGCATCCAAGACAACTTCAATAATGCTAAATCTGCAACAGGTGCTGACTTAATAACTTTAGCAAGTATTTCTTCTCCATTTAGAAACTTAACAGTGATTGTCTCAGCATCATTTACAACATGTGCAGCGGTTAATATTTCCCCTTTATCAGAAATTATGACACCTGAACCTATACTCTCATCACTAATAAATTGATGTTGATCATTAAGTACCTTGTATTCTGTTATAATCGTAACTACAGATTTGTTTACTTGCTTGTAAAGCGATGCTATTTCTTGAGCATTACTTATAGCTATTGAGCAAAAAAAGGCCATGTAACATGTTAACTTTTTAATTGCTATAGTTTCTTTAATTTTATTCATGATATTTTTAGTTTAAAATTTATAGGCTAGCGATAGCCCTAAATTGAATGTAGAAATTTTAGGTTTATAATTTGAAGTTGTAACCGCATTGTCAACAGTGGTATCAACATCAGAAATTGTGACAAAACCACCACTAAAAGTGAACGTTGGCATTAGACAAAAGTTTTTTCCTAAATTGCGTTTAAGTCCAATACCAAATTCATACCCTAAGCCTATTCCTGTTTCACTTGAACCATTAATTTCTGTATAAGTGTTTTCATTAGTAGCTATAATTGAAAATTGTGGACAGGAAACTAACATAGGACCAAATCCTATACGTGGAAATAGGCTAAATTTTTTGCTAATACTTACTTTATATGCAATGCCTCCCAAAAGGGAATAGATTTGCCAAGAATTAGAATTACCAATAAAAACTGTACCTTGATTATTTGTTTCTAAACCGTTAGTTAATGCGTTAATATTGGTGTTGAAATTTTGATAACGGAAAGTAAATGTAAAAGTTATATGCTTGCTTAGAATATAGCCTCCATACACATCTAGCTTAGTTCCACTTTCAGCAAATCCAGCGTTGGATTTATTGATATCATTAGCAGTAAAATCTCCCAATGGAAAACTTTTACCATAGGAAATTCCTAAATAATACTTGCTTTCTTGCGCAATAGTAAAAGTTGTAATTAGTAAAAAGCTAACCAGAATAGTGTGTGTTTTCATTCTAATTTAATTTGAAAAATTCTTTAAGTCAAACTTAAATCTGTAGCGCTTTTTATTATTTAACTTGGCTCCACTGTAGATTTGTAGATATGAAACGTGCAGTTACCTCAAGAAGCAATTTATCATCTTCCACCTTACATTTTACATCCAAAAGCTTTCCTCTCTTTTTAGAGTATATTTTGCCAACCCATTTGCCTTCTTTATACTTTAGGTTAAGCACTTCTATTTTATCATTACGTTCTCCTTTAGAGTTAAGAGGATGTCCTATGTACATTTTATCTGATTTGTAGATATCTACTTTTGCTTCACCTGTATCCCAAACTGCTATTATTCTATCTTCTTTGTCTTGTGCAAAGAGATGACAGGACATAAGGAATAGTATCATTGAGATAAAATAAAATTTGTGTTTCATGATTACTATAATTTTGATTACGAGGCAAAACTATTTCCATCGCAATTCAGCAACAAAAAAAATTCACGAAACGCTCATATACATAAACCAAATTGATACTCTGAAGAACAACACCTTTTAATTATCAATATTTAATATTCATGCTATTAAATCATCATTTCATACATTTGATTGTAAGTCAATGTAATATCATTTTAAATTTGCACTTATGAGCAAAGCATTATCAAAGACTGAGCAATTTCTAAAAGTTGGACCATACGTCATTTGGTTTGGGATGCATGTAACTATCAGTTTGATATTAAGTTTTCAGAGAAGCCTTGCAGTTACTACATACTATTTAGTGACTTATGTCTTTTTTGGCTCGCTTATTATTTGGCTTTTTGGATATAAGCTCTTTCCTACCTATTTGGCAAGAGAAGGTAAAATCAATAAACAATTAGGACTGTTAATTGGTCTCAATATGCTTCTTTTTATAGTTGGGATTTACTCACATACCATAATGTCTGAAGTTTTAGGATTAACACAAATTAGTGACCAATATGCACCTAAATCAGTTAGAGTAGTATTATGGGTATTAATGGTTGTTCTTGGACTATTTTTTATGGCGAGTATTCGTATAACACGTGTCTATTATCTCAACGCTGTTCAAAAAATAGTGTATAAAGCGGAAAGAGCTGAAGCAGAATTGAAATTATTAAAAAGTCAAATAAGTCCGCACTTTCTCTTCAATACCTTAAACAATATTTATGGACTTGCCTATCTGAGAGATGAAAGGGCTGCCGAAATGATTTCAAAGCTATCCAAACTGTTACGTTATTTATTGTACGATTGCGATCAGCCAAAAGTACTTTTGACTAAGGAAAAAGAACTGATTGAACATTATTTGAGTATACAATTGCTTAAACATGAAGATTCTCAGAATGTAGATTTTTATCATGCTGGAATTACAAATAATCATATGATTGCACCAATGATTCTTATCAATTTTATTGAAAACTGTTTTAAACATTCTGATTTAGAAACCAATCCCGAAGGTTGGATTAAAATAAGCTTGGAAGTAGACAAAAACGAACTTGTTTTTAGTACAGAAAACACCTATAAGGAAACTGTTGAGGAAACTGCAAAAAAACAAATGGGTATAGGTCTTACAAACTCATTGAAACTTCTTAAAGCGAATTATCCTCTTAAGCATGACGTCGAAATAACCAAAGAACATCAAATTTACCAACTAAATTTAAAGATTACATTATGAAACTAAAATGTCTTATCGTTGATGATGAACACATTGCTCGAAAAATTCTTTCAGATTATGTTGATAAAGTCCCAGAGTTAGAATTAGTAGCAACGTGCAATTCGGCATTACAAGCCCTCAAACATATTAAACAAGGTGGCATAGATATTTTGTTACTGGACATTCAAATGCCTGATCTTTCTGGTCTTGATTTTTTAAAAATTTTACCAAATAAACCAGCAACTATTTTAACTACTGCGTATTCTGAATATGCTGTACATAGTTATGAACTTGATGTTGTAGACTATTTATTAAAACCTATAGATTTTGAACGGTTTTATAAGGCAATTACTAAAGTTATTTCCACAAAGAATTCTAAAGGCAATTATTCCTCAAACACGTCATCTCCTCTACAGACAGACAAATTATTTATTAAGGCAGATAGCAAAATTATAAGTATTGCGTTTCATGATATAATAGTTATTAATGGTCAAGGACCTTATGTACAAATTATTACCGTTCAAGGTCGTAAAATTATGTCGTTACAATCTATGAGTAAATTAGAAGAGTTGCTTCCTCCTAATTTTTACAGAATACATCGTTCTCATATTGTCAATATTAATCATATAGACAGTATAGATGGTAATATGGTAAGATTAAAAGATCATACAGCCATAATAAGTAAAAACAAACGAGATGAATTTCTTAAGTTAATCGATCAGCTTAATTTATTGGGTGATTGATAGCGATTCAACTTAGTCTATTGTATTTTTTTTTAATTTATCAATATAGATTTAAAATCATTTCACACACATTCCACTGCGCTCCTATCTTCGCTTCGTAAAAAGAGTGTTACACTAACTGAGTATAGAAACTGTAGAAGTTGAAGAAAATACAGAAACTATATTTAAAAATCCGCTTTTAACCAAGTCGAGTTTCCGAGCTTCATAAACTCACTAATTTAAAATAGAAGTCTTGTTAATCAAGCCCATGTTGTACATAACGCAAGTACACCTGCCTGCCGGCAGGCAGGTTATAGGACAATTATAACAATTAGCATAATAGCGCTTTTGGGCGATATTCCACATAATCATAGATATATGACAGCGTAGCTGATTATATATCGTTAATGATTATGTTGAGCTAATTGTGGGTTTGTAAAAAATTGCGTATCAAATAAAACCATCCACTGGATGCTTTCATTTGAATAGTATGTAAAATGTCCGCTGTCAAACGTTCGGCAGTAGTTCTACAAATTTGGCTTCAGTTTTTTTACGAACCTCTTCCAATGTACTACCTGGCAATATTTCTATAAGAGTCAATTGTCCGTCAATAAATTTAAACACGGCCAATTCTGTAATCAACATATCTACACAGTTAAAATCGGTAATGGGCAACGTACAATTTTCAACTACCTTTGAGCCACCGTCTCTGTCTGTATGACGTAATGTTATAATTAATTTCTTAGCGCCTGATGCTAAATCCATGGCGCCACCTACACCTAACAAAGGTTTTCCGGGTACGGACCAATTTGCTAGATTTCCTTGCGCATCTACTTCCAATCCACCCATAATGGCTACATCAATATGCCCACCACGAATCATGGCAAAACTATCGGCACTATCAAAATAACTACTTCCAGGCAAAGCCGTTACTGGCACTTTACCTGCATTTACAGGATAGTGCATAGCACCTCCTCCATCTTTAGGTTCGGGACCTACTCCTAACATGCCGTTTTCGGTATGTAGAATGATGCCATCTTCTGGTTTAATTAAATCTGCCACTAAAGTGGGAATACCTATTCCTAGGTTGACTACGTCGCCTTTTTTTAATTCAGCAAAGGCACGTTTGGCCATATTCATGCGTTTTTCATCCATCACTTTTGAAGACCCTACAGATGCAGATGAACCTAAATCTTCTTCTGTTAGTTTTCGCTCCACCAAATAATCTACAAAACAACCTGGTGTATGAATTTCATTAGGATCAATTTCTCCGTTGGGAACAATCTCTTGTACTTCGGCTATCACAATATCAGCAGCTGTTGCCATTGCTCTATTGAAATTTTGTTCCGTCATGCGGTATTGCAGATTTCCTGCCGTATCTGCTTTCCAAGCTCTTATAATGGCTACATTTCCTCTAATACCTTCTATAAAAACTTGCTCTTTTCCATTAAGCATTTTGGTTTCTCGTCCTTCAGCAATCAAGGTTCCAGCTGATGTGGGCGTATAAAATCCGCCAATACCTGCACCTCCGGCTCTAATAGCTTCTGCTAATGTACCTTGAGGCAATAATTCGTAATCTACCCGACCTTCTTGTGCAGCCAAAACTGCCTCTCTATTCGAAGTAAAAAAAGAGCCAATCATTTTCTTTAATTGTCCATTATTCAGTAGGCGACCTCCACCCATATTGGGTTCGCCAACATTGTTGGCAATAAAAGTTAAGTCTTTGGTTTTTGTCTTTGCCAATTCATGAATGATATTTACCGGGTTACCGGTCATACCAAAACCACCACCTAAAATGACGTCTCCATCTTTTACTAAACTTGCCGCTTTTTCAGCACTTATTATTGGAACTGTTTTCATTGGAATTTAATTTTTAAACGATTCAAACGGTAGCCCTACATAGTTCTCTGCTATGGTGGTTTTATATGCTCTAGATACTTTTAGATAATCAAATTTTGCTTTTTGTAAGCGATAGGTAAATGACCCATGAGCGTCTTGTTTGTGAAATAATTTGGTCATGAAATTAGAAAAGTCCTGCGCTCTCCATATTCTACGAAGGGCATCATTTGTATAGGTGTCGAGTAATGTTTCAGAATTCGTTTTATAATAGGCCACAAAGGCGTCAACCATATGTTTTACATCGGCAATGGCCAAATTCATGCCTTTACCCCCTGTTGGTGGAACTATATGTGCAGCATCGCCAGCCAATAATAATCTCCCACTTCGTAAACTATCAATCATATGGCTGCGCATTGGGGTAATGCTTTTTTCAAAAATAGGACCTTCTTTAAGCTCCCAACCAAGGTTAGCTAATCGCTTAGATAATTCACTCCAAATTCTATCATCAGACCAATTATCTACCGATTCATCATTGTCTACCTGAACATATAATCTACTTACGGTCTCTGAACGTAAACTATGTAATGCAAAACCATTCTCGTGATATGCATATATTAATTCATCTGTTGAAGGCGCTACATTTGCCAATATTCCCAACCAGCTGAACGGATAGGTAATATCATAGGACTGGAAACTTTTCTTTGGCAAGGTCTTTCTTCCAATGCCATGAAAACCATCACAGGCCGCCACAAAATCGCATTCCAGAATTCCTTCTTCGCCGTCTTTTTCAAAATGTATTTTAGGACTTTTGGTATCGAAATCTATAATTTTAGTAGCCTTAGTTTCAAAATGAAGGGTCTCGCCACCATCGAGCCAAGCATCCGTCAAATCTTTGGTGATTTCTTGCTGGCCATAAATTGTTATAGTTCTACCACCAGTTAACTCCCCGAAAGGAATATGAATACGTTCTTCATCAAAACTTAGGTACACGCCATCATGAACAATGCCTTCTTTTTTCATTCGAGCATCAAGACCTAATTCTTTCAAGATATCTTTGGTATTCTGTTCTACCAAGCCAGCGCGTACTCTGCCTTCTACATATTCGCGAGAACGCAGTTCAATAATCACGGCATCTATACCATACTTTTTCAACCAATTGGCTAAAACCATTCCTGAAGGTCCGGCACCTATAATTCCGACTTGTGTTTTGATGCTTATCATATTGCTAATATTCTAAGCCTAGATTTTCAAATACCTCTTCGGCCGAATGCATGGCATCATTGGCTGCGGGTAAACCGCAGTAGATACCTGATTGCATTATAACTTCTTTAATTTCATCAATTGTAACTCCGTTATTAAAAGCGGCTTTCACATGCATTTTAAACTCGGCCTTTTTATTCAACGGAATTAACATCGCCAGAGTTATTAGACTGCGACTATGTTTTGGTAGGCCTGGCCGTGTCCAAATTTCTCCCCAAGCATAATGTGAAATAAATTCTTGAAAATCAGAATTGAACTCATTTTTGTTGCCGTTTGCTTTATCTACGTGTGCATTGCCTAAAACGGTACGGCGCACATGCATTCCTCTATCAAAAGTATCTTCGCCAACTATAAAATTGATAAGCGTTTCTGCGTAATAGCTTGGTAATTCTGTGCTCGGTAAGTGTCTGGCATGAAACACTTTTAGTTTTGCGTTCTTAATTTCTTTTTGCATCACTTTTGCCTGAGCTACATTGGTAACAGCATCTTCATCACCTGTAATGATTAATGTCTCTAAAGGAATATTCTTAATGTCTCCTCTAAAGTCTGCAGTACCAATGGCAGCACAACAGGCATTATAACCCGCTGTTCGGTTCGCTAAAAATATATTTGTCATTTCCGCTACGCGGGATGGATGAGTTAGGTGATAGCTTTCGGTAAACCATTTATCCATTGTGGCATCGACAATAGCTTGCATGCCTTGTTCATTGATGGTTTTAATACGGTCGTTCCATCCTTCCACAGTACCAATCTTTGAGTTGGTATTACTGATGATTAGCTTGTGCAATCTTTCTGGATGATTGATTCCTAACCATTGTCCGATTAATCCGCCCATAGATAATCCACAGAAAGAAACCTTTTCTATGTTTAAATCATCTAATAGGTCGATCACATCTTGGCCAAGCATTTCTATGGTATACGGACCATCGGTAAGCTCACTTTGTCCATGACCTCTTGTGTCATATTGTAAAACCCTAAAATATGGTAGTAAATACGGCACCAATTCATCCCACATGGTTAAGTCAGCCCCTAAAGAATTAGAGAACATGAGCACTGGACTATTTGGTGTTCCTTGTAATTTATAATTTGTTTTCATACGCTTATGAATACTTTTTTAATAGGGTTTCGACCCAAGAAACACTATTCCCAATAGCATTTTCTGGTTTGAATAATTCTTCAATATTTTCAATTTTAGGATACATTTCTAAAACCACATCCTTTAAATGTTTGTGCTTTTGTATGGCTGTAGCACATGCTTTTTTGACTGATTCATGCGCTTGCATTTTTCCTAAAGATTTTGACAAATACAGAGATACTCTTTCGGCATAAATGAGTCCGTTTGTGATTTCGATATTTTGAAGCATACGGTCTTTATCTACTTCTAAATTGCCAATTAAATCAACAGATTTGACTAAAGAGCCACTGGTTAAATTCATCAATTGGGTTAGCGTTTCCCATTCGGCATGCCATAATCCTGCAGAACGCTCATGCTCTTGAGGCAATGCCGATAGCATTGTGGATACTAAACCGGGTGTTCGCGTGGCATTACTCAAAATTAGTGCACAGCTTACTGGATTTCGTTTATGTGGCATGGTACTCGAACCGCCTTTACTTTCAGCGGCACCTTCAAAAACTTCAGCAACTTCGGTTTGCATTAATAAGGAAATATCTTTTGCGATTTTGCCAAGCGAACCTGATAGTATACCTAAAAAAGAAGCGAATTCAACCAACGAATCACGCTGAGACTGCCATGGAAAAACCTCTTGTAATTGCAAGTTTTTAGCAAAAGCGGCTTGAACTTCATCTGTTATATTAGCATTACCACTGCCAACTGCACCACCAAGTTGTATACATAATAATCGCTTTTTTACATCTTTAATTCTGTCTTTAGCTCTAGAAATACTTTCTAGCCAACCTGCAGTTTTTAATCCGAAAGTTATGGGTTTTGCTTGCTGTAGCAAGGTCCTTCCAATCATTAACGTATGCTTATGATTTTTGGTCTGTATGAGTAAGGTCTTTTCTAAACGGATTAATTTTTCTTCTAACCAAATTAAATACTCCTTAATAGTCAGTATAGTGGCCGTATCAATAATATCTTGACTTGTGGCGCCTAAATGCACATATTTAGAGGCTTCAAAATCCCGATTCTTAATTATTTTGGTGAGTTGCTTTACTAACGGAATGGCAACATTACCACCCAACACTATGTCGTTTTTTAATGATATAGTGTCAATGGCATCTATTACACAGCAATCTGAAATAATTTTTGCTGCACTGTCTGGAATGATACCTACCTCTGCTTGAGCAATAGCTAATGCTGCTTCTACTTGTAATAGTTTTGCAATAGCACTCCTGTCCGAAAACAATTCAGTTATTTCACGAGCATAAAAGGTTTCTGTATATAAAGACATAGGGTTGATTAAAGTTATAGTTTAAAGAAAACGGTTTCTTTATCGCCTTGCATATGTATGTTGAACACATAGCTTTCACCTTCTTTTTTAGCGACGACGGTTTCTCTACGTTCTTCTGGAATGCTTCTTAAGGTTTCATCGGTGGCATTCAAGGCTACTTCATCAGAAAAATATATACGCGTATAGGAATGTAATAACTGACCTCGCATAAAGAGAATCACATTAATGAATGGTGCATTACCATCTATTGGTTTTGGTTTTATGGTTGTAAAGGTGAAAGCATTATTCTTATCAGTCCCTGTACCATAACGACCAAATCGTTTATGCTCACCATCATTTTGCCAAAGCTCTAGCATTGCATCATCAATGGGATTTCCATGGCCATCATAAACAATACCAGTGATTGTAATGACCTCATTTCCATGCACATTTTTGACCATATTTCCGTCTACCAAAGACGGAAAGTCATAGTTATACTGCTCTGGTGTTAAGCCATAAGCAAAATATGGACCGATGGTTTGTGAAGGGGTTTGTAGTTGTATCTTCTCTTTCATAACGGCTTCTTATTGGTTTTCGAATGGGGTTGCATTATGGCCTCTTAGAACAATATTGAACCGATATCCAAGTGCGAAGCTTGGTTCGGTAAGGTTTAAATCAAAGGTCGACACCAATAAGTCTCTTCCTTTTGGTGGGACGGCATTAAAAATTGGATCGTACTTAAATAATGGGTCATTTGGAAAATACATTTGGGTAATTAACCGACTAGAAATTTGATTACCAAACAATGATAAATGTATATGTGCAGGACGCCATGCATTAGGGTGATTGCCCCAAGGATAAGCTCCGGGTTTAATGGTGTAGAATTTATAATTTCCTTCTGCATCTGTGATGCAACGACCCGTACCTAAAAAATTAGGGTCAATAGGCGCAGCATGCTGGTCTACTTTATGTACATATCTGCCTGCAGAATTTGCTTGCCAAATCTCGATAAGGGTATGCGGTATAGGCTGCCCTTTTTCATTGGTTACCTTGCCATGCACTACAATACGTTCTCCAAGAGGTTCGGCAATTTTTATAGCGTTTTTGGTAAGGTCATGGTCTAAGCTCCCTAAATTAAAATCTTTAAAAAGAGGACCCGTAGTGTCAGACAATGATTTCTTCGGCATGATTAGCGGTTTTGAAGGTGCTCTTAAAATAGTAGACTTGTAAGCCGTATCCAAATATGGTGGCTGTACTTCTGGGTCAAAACCGGTGTTTAATATACTGCTCATACTATAAATTTGTTGGTGTTCGATAATCTTTACGTGTGCATGTTCTTGGTAAAGGATACATAAAAGATTTTACTAAAATCGAAATTAGTTATAGTCAAAGGGTTTTGGTTGGATAATTTATTTTTATAATTGTACTAAATAAACATTTTATTATATTTATATTTGATTTATTGTAAAATATATACATAAATCATTGATAATAAAGATTATAATATTTTTTATATATTTTAATATAATTGTTTAAAATAGACATTTATGAACGATATTCTTAGATATAAAGGCTTATATGGAGAACAACAACTCCCCTTTGTTACTGATTTTATTCATATAGAACCCTTAGAAGAACGCAGTAGAGTGTATTCATGGGAAATACAAGAGCACTTTCATACAGATTTGGTGCAGTTATTTATTATTGAATCAGGCAAGGGTGAATTGTATTCAGAAGGAGAAAAGATGATTTTACAAGCTCCATGTGTCGTCACTGTACCTGCGAATGTTTTGCATGGTTTTCATTTTGAACCACAAATTACGGGAGATGTCATTACCTTATCTATTTCTTTTTTTGAAACACTTTTAAAAGACCGTCCGCAGATTAAAAATGAAAGCAAACGCCTATCTAATTTTACCTTTGAAGCCCATTCTGAAATTGTTGATGAAATTTTATATTTAAAATCTAAAATAGAGGAGGAATTATTAATCGAAGCCTCAGAAAAACTTTTGGCGATTACCATTTATTTTGAATTGTTATATCTCCAATTATATCGCGAAAAATTTAGGACAACTGCTAATGCATTAATTTCTAATAACCGAAATCTTGCTTATTATCAGCAGTTTCAAGATTTAATTCGTCAAAATTCCAAAGACTTACCCTCTATTAAAAAGTTCGCTAAAGCCATTGGTATTACTCAAACGCACCTTAACCGAGTTTGCCAAACCGTGGCCGAAAAATCGGCATTAAAAGTAGTACAAGACTATACGCTGAATGAGGCTAAAAAATACCTTTTGAACACTTCATATTCCATATCTGAAGTCGCCTATTTTCTTAATTTTAATGACCCTGCTTATTTTAATAGATTATTCAAGAAGCGGGTCGGTGTGACACCTGGGGAGTTTCGTAAGGGGTAGTTATCTTATTTTAAGATTTGTTGAATGTGTTGTGACATTTAACTAATATAAATGAGTTGATTTATGAGCCTCTGTAACCCGTATCGATTGTAATATTTCCATTAGCTACTCTACTTACACAGGCACACATTTTATGGTTCTCCCCTTTTTCTTCTTCACTAAAAAAGCAATCACGATGGTCAATATCTCCAGAATATTCGACAATAGTAACTTGGCATAATCCGCATTCTCCTTTTTTACAATCATACATAACATCGATTTTAGCATCTTGCAAAGCCTGTAATACTGTTTGGTTCTTTTTTACCGTTAGTGTTTTGTTAAACCTTGGAATACTAACCAAAAATTCTTGAGGAGCAAATAGACCAGATGCTCCAAAAGTTTCAAAACGTAAATTAGAATTATCAAAGGGGCCTTCTTCCCATGTTTTTCTAACAGCGTTCATAAACGGTAATGGTCCGCATAAGTAAATTTGTGTTTTAGCATTCGTACAATCTAATAATTTTGATGTATCATAATACCCATTTTTATCACTATAATGCAACACTAAATCTGGTCCTAGAATAGATTTCAATTCCTCGATAAAAGGCATTTCCTCTTCATTGTTACCTGCATAGAGCATTTTTACCTTAACCTCATTTTTTCTTTTTAAGGTCTTTACCATACCCATTATTGGAGTAATACCAATACCAGCAGCAATCAAAAGATAGTCTTTAGTATTATGGCTCAGTTCAAAATTATTTGTGGGTTGTGAGATCCTTATTTTGTTCCCAATTTTTAAAGACCACATGTATTTTGAACCACCCTTACTTGAAGGCAACAATTTTACCGCAATGATATAGGGTTTATTGGACGCATATTCACCAACCAAGGAGTAACTCCTAATTTCAGTTTTACCATCAATTAAAACAGACACATCTATGTGTGCCCCAACCGTGAAGGATTCTGTAGTGCCAATAGTAGGTGAAATTTGCAGCTGCATTACAGACTTTGCTACTCGTTCTATTGCTACTATGGTAGCATCATCCCATGAGTTTCTATATCGCATCAGTTCTTGTTTCTAGTTCTTTACGAACCATATTATCCGTAATTCTTCTCGCCCACATGGCTCCGGCATCAATATTTAAATTATAGAATTCCCTATTTGGGTTTTCGTTGATTGCCTTTTGCTGGGCCTCTAAAATATCTTCATCTTGTGCAAAAATACGAGCTACACCGTTTTTAAGTTCAGTCGTATTGCTTTGGTCTTTTATATTATAATTTCTGCTAAAGGCCCAAAAATATAGACAGGTTTGATTAGTAGAAGGAGTAATAGTATTCAATACATAACCATTAACCCCTTTTGAACGGTCACCCTCTGGAGCTCCAGTGCCTGAAATAGCAACTCCAACATCAATATTTACGGTACATGGCGCTTCAAATTTGATAATTTGCCAACGATCAACTTCGCCATCATGATTTATAATCTTATTCAATTGTCCTTTCCAAAAAGGTGGAGGTTTTATCCCTTTCATCCAACGTGTTACGGTAGCTGTTTTGTCCTCATGATGCACATCAAAAGGGGCTTCTGCTACATTACGATCACCTATACTTTCTGAATGCACGAAGGTTTCATGTGTAAGATCCATCAGGTTATCTACTACCAATCTATAATTGCAATGTACCTTTATCATTTGTCCGTCACCAGCCCAATCTGGATCATCATTCCAATGCATATCTGGTATTAATGCCTCATCAGCGAGTGCAGGGTTTCCCATCCACACCCAAAAAAATCGATATTTTAATGTAATAGGATAGGATCTTACACAGGCTGATGGATTGATAGTTTCTTGAGATGGCATGTAAGAACAACGACCATCACTATTATATTCCAGTCCATGGTAGCCACAAATTACGGTATCGCCACGCAGGCTACCCTTTGACAAAGGTAAAAGTCGATGCCAGCAGGCATCTTCTAGTGCTACAGGACTGCCGTCTTTCTTTTTATATAATACTAAAGGTTTGTTGCATATAGTTCTTGGCAACAATTCATTTTTTAATTCTACATCCCATGCTACAGCGTACCAAGCGTTTAAAGGAAAAGACTCGTTCATTGTAAAACTTTGCATAAATGAAATATTAATTTATTAAATTGAATATAAATTCGTAAATTTAATTTATAATTCACTAAAAATGATTGATATTGAATATTACTATCCGATAAATGATTATATTCTTCGTTTTTTTTAAGTGAAATTTACGTTCTATTTTAATTAAAAAATGTATTAATAACATATATACAGTATATGTTTGTTTATGTTTTGAAACCTTAAGTATAAGATATTATGATACTAATAGATTTATCAGTTACCATATCTGAAAAGATAAAAGAACCTTTTCCAACGACCATTAATTATGAAGATCATAAAGAGGGAGCTAAAAAGATGGGAGGCATGCTGTTTGGTGGTGTTGAAAGTTCTGTGTTTCCTGATGGTAACGGTCCAGCTGGTGAATTCCTAACAGTCAATTCTCATACAGGTACTCATGTAGATGCACCATATCATTATTTTCCAACTTGTGGAGGTAAGCCTTCTAGGACTATAGACGAAATGCCCTTAGATTGGTTTTTTAGAGATGGCGTGGTTTTAGATTTTACTGATAAGCCTGATGGCTATATGATTGAGCCAAAAGATTTAATCAAAAAATTAGAGGATATTAATTATACTCTAAAACCTTATGATATAGTTCTTATTAGATGTGATGCCGATAAAAGATTACATGATCCAGATTATGTAAAAATACATGTAGGTGCATCTGCAAAAGCTACTCATTGGCTCATAGATCAAGGTATTAAGGTTATGGGTACAGATGGTTGGGGATGGGATATTCCGTTACACTTACAAGCTGCAGATTTTAAAGCAAACCCAAGAGAGGGTGTTATTTGGCAAGCACACTATGTTGGTATTGAGAAAGAGTACTGCCAAATAGAAAAATTAGCTAACCTAGATAAACTCCCCCCTTTTGGCTTTAAAGTAGCATGTTTTCCTGCTAAAATTGAAAAAGCCAGTGCCGGATGGACCAGAGCAGTAGCGATTTTAGATAACTAGTATTTCGTACAAAAGATTTTTACAATGGGTAAAGAAAAAACGATACCAACGCTAAGTTCTTATGAAATTTCGAACTTTCATTTGCATCAAGTTGAATGGTTACCTATAATAACGAACACAAAACACCCAGATTTTCATATTAACAGAATTGATGACATCGTAGATAAGGTTAATTTTCAAGTGCTTCCGCATCGAAAGACGTTTTATGATTTTTTCTTTCTCAAAAAGGGATCAGCTATAAGAACAAAAGGACTTAATAGTTATACCATTACTGCTCCAGCTATTTTTTTTCTACCAGCATATCAAATTACGGAACACAAAATGATGAGTGAAGATGCTGAGGGCTATTATTGTCATTTTAATGAAAAGATGATACAAGATATATTTCCTAAAGTAGTTTTGAATGAGCAATTTGTTTTTTTTCAATACCAATCAAATCCCGTTATACCAATAAATTCAAAAACCCTTTTAATTGTTGAGGGTCTTATGAGGCGTTTGTTTATGCTGTACCAAGAGACAGAATACAATAGAAACCTCGTTGCGCTATATCTCATAGCTATATTTGAGGAAATAAAGTCTGTTTCTACGATTTCAGTTTTAAAAAGTAGAAAGTCTAATTACGAAATTACTAAACGATACAAGCATGCACTAACCAAGCATATTTATGAATACAAGAGTATTGCGGATTATGCCAATATGTTGAACGTCACTCCTAACTATTTAAATAAATGCGTGCGCACTGCGTTAGGTAAAACGGCTCAAGATCTTTTAAAAGAAATGCTGATATTAGAGGCGAAAACTTTAATAAAGCATTCACAACTTAATATTGCTGAAATAGCGGTAAAATTAAGTAACCAAACTCCAAGTAATTTTGCCCGTTTTTTTAAAAAGCAAACAGGGATGTCGCCAAAAGAATATGCATCAAAAAATTAATTTAATACTGCGCTTTACTTTTTTTTTAATATCTATCTCAAATAATTTCATACAGTATTATATAGTCTTTTAAATTCTATCGAGTTGAATTCTATATAAAAATAGAATTGTTTTATTAACAGTTTTTATACATACTGATAAAAAATTTTAAAAAGGTTAATTATTATCTTTTTTTAATCGCTTAAATTCTACCTAGTTTGTAAAACTAATTTAGTTTCTTAATATGCTTTCCTTTTTTAGTTTTTATGCTGACTTTTTGTTCTAATCAAAAAAAATAACATAAAACATGATTTTTATCATGAATGAATATATTTAAATTAAAAATGATAAATAATGATTGATTTTGAATAGTTTTTGCCATTTTTTGATTCTTTATGTGTTTTGATATATCCTAATTTTGACAGGTGATATATTGTGATAAATTAAATAATACATTTAAATTATTGTTTAATTCTTAAAAAATAGCTCATTCTAACTAATAACAACAACATTATGAAAACAATCTGTAAACTAGCTTTAACACTATTTTGTTCTTTTTTAAGCCTCAATGCAAGTTCGCAAAACAGTGAAATAACTGGTAAAATTTATGATATAAACAAAATACCATTACCTGGTGTTTCTGTTTATATTGAAGGAACGTCCAAAGGTGCAGCCTCGGATTATGAAGGGCTTTTTGTCATTAAGGATATAGATGACGGTGACTATACTCTAGTCGTTTCTTATCTTGGTTTTTCGACACAAAATATTAAAGTCTCGGTACCATTAAGTGCACCTTTAAACATTACACTATTAGAGGACGCGTCACAATTGGACCAAGTAGTAATCACAGGTGTTTTTGATGCACGGTCAAAAATGGAGTCCTCTATTGCTATTTCTACAATTGGGACGAAAGAGCTAGCAAGAGTTGCACCAACAAGTTCAGCTGATTTACTTAAAAATATACCCGGTGTATTTGTAAATCAAGCTCGAGGTGAGATTTGGAACTCAGTTTATTCTAGAGGTTTATCTGCAAATTCTATTGACAACATTAATGGATACAGATATGTGTCACTTCAAGAAGATGGCTTGCCTGTTACAAATGTTGAGTTATTTCCAGATTTATTTTTAAGAGCAGATGCCATGACAAAACGTGTTGAGGCTGTAAGAGGTGGAACAGCTTCCATTTTAGGCGCAAACGCACCAGGTGGAATTTTTAATTATGTATCAAAAACAGGTGGTGATACTTTTTCTGGTGAAGTAAGAGCAAAATACGGACTTGAAGGCAATGGACAAAACCCTTATCAAAGAGTTGATCTTAATTTTGGTGGACCACTTGCTAAAGGTTGGACCTACAATGTCGGTGGGTTTTTAAGGCAATCAGATGGAGCAAGAGATCGTGGATACGCTATTAATAAAGGAGGGCAAATCAGAGCAAATTTCTTAAAAAAATATAATACTGGTTCGTTACAAATAAACCTGAAGTATTTGAATGATAAAAATGATAGAATGGCTTTTATACCTTCTAGAAATTGGGATGATCCAGATATTGCAGACGGATTTTCTAAATATGATTCTTATGCACTTTATGAATTTGATATTGATATACCATTTAACGAAGAGGGTACTAGAAATTTCGACCCGACAAATTTATTACATAACATTGATAAAGCTATAGGGTTTAATTGGAAACAAGATCTTGGAAACGGTTTTTCTTTAAAAAATGATTTTAAATATTCTAGAAAAGATGACGAAAGAAATGGTACTGCTGTTGTAACACCAATAAGTGTATTAAGTACGGCGTTTTATGGTATTCCAGGTGGACTAATTGGAGGTCCAAATCCTGCAAGAACTGGTACATATATTTTTACCGACCCAACAACAGGTACAGATTTTGGAAGTGTTGATTTTGGATGGGGTCCAGGGCCACAAATAAGTCTAACTCCTGGCTTTAATCAAAATTTTCCAGGTGCAAATGTGCAGGATCATTCATTATTGTTTATGCCGATGTTCTACCAAGATATAGATAGAAACGAAATAGCAAATCAATTAGTGTTTAGCAAAAAAACGGAGAAAAGTAGTTTTAACTTAGGAAGTTTTTACAGCCGATCTAAATTAGATGTTACTAACTGGAGTAAAGGTATGGGACTAAGTGGAGGCTTAATTCAAGATCGCCCTGTACCAGCACAAATTAGATTAGAAGCTAATAACGGAAATACGTATCAGGTTACAAGCCCTGAAGGGTTTATGAATGTTGGTTGGTCAGGTTCTGACAATGGGGAAACCACACAAGGTATTTTCGCATTATTCTTCGGTCATAATTGGAAAATTACAGAAAAACTTACGTTAGACTATGGAATGCGATATGAGAGCGTAACATCAGAAGGATTTAATACTATAGGTGTTCCAAATCCTCAACAAGGTGATGCCTCTTATGGAGGTCGCGATGGAGATCCTTTAACTCTTTGGGATAACGGAGGAGGAACGGAAGGTGCGCCAGTTAACTATGATTATGATTTAAATAGCTTTTCATATACTGCTGGTTTAAATTATAAATTTAGTGATAAACAAGCCATTTATGCAAGATTTGCTAGAGGTAACAAAGCACCTTCAACATTCTTTTACTTAGATTTAAATGATGACAATTTGGTTGCTAATACCCCTGCTCTTTTAGAGGAAATTACTCAGTTTGAAATAGGATTTAAGTTAAATACTGATAAATTAAAAATGGTGGCAACACCTTTTTATAGCAATTTAAATAATGTTCCAAATATTCAAACATTTTCTAATCCGGATGGGACAAGATATTCGCCAGACTTTCAATTTAACGAATTTACCACTTTTGGATTTGAGCTAGAAACCACTTACAGAATAACAGACAAATGGTTAGTTAGATTAAATGGGGTTGTTCAAGATGTAACTGCCGATAAATATACAACTTGGGCAGAAGGAGATGATGGGCCAGATGATGATGTTATTCTTAATTATTCAGGTAACGAGGGGGATAATGCTGCTAATCTAATATTTAATATTAACCCTATTTATAATGGTGAAAAGTTCTATGGCTCACTTAACTATAGCTATATGGGAGCAAGACAAGCCAATGTGCCAAATGCTTTTCTATTACCTGCATTTGGTAATATAGATTTAGCTTTTGGTTATGATTTTTCTAAAAAATTCGGCTTACAATTAAATATTAATAATGTACTTGACAAATATGGAATATTAGGATGGCAAGGACCAGGAGGTTTTCCACAAGCCTTAAATAGAGATAATGTCCTTCCAGAAGATGTTACTAATAATCCAAACGCCATATTTTCAACACAAGGTAGTATGCCAAGAGCTTATTTCTTGACTGCGACCTATAGATTCTAATTCTTTTTAATTGATTGTATTTAACTAAGGGTACAAAGTTTATATAATTTAGTATCCTTAGTTTTATGAAATAAAAGGAATTATAACTTGCATATAAAATTTTAAAAGAAAACTATGAGAATACTTGTTTTAGGAATTGCGATGGTGTTTTTTCTCGGATGTAAAGAGGGGAAAACAGAAAAAAAAGAAGAAACTGAATCCCTGAAAAAGCCGAATATTGTCTTGATAATGGCTGATGATATGGGTTTTTCAGATTTAGGAAATTATGGTTCAGAAATAAATACACCTAGTCTTGACCGACTAGCATCTGAAGGCACAAGAATATCGCGTTTTTATACGAATACCATTTGTGCCCCTTCACGTACAAGTTTGCTTACAGGTCAATATCCGCACAAAGCAGGTATGGGATTTTTTAATGAAGATTTTGGTGTACCTGGGTATGAAGGGTATCTTAATAAAGAATCTTTGACCTTAGGTGAGGTATTTAAGACTGGAGGCTATGCTACCTACATGGCTGGCAAATGGCATGTTGGTAATGAAAAACCTCATTGGCCTTTACAACGAGGTTTCGATAATTTCTTTGGATTTTTAGATGGCGGTGCTAGTTATTTTGATACTAAGCCTTTACTAAAAGGTCCGCCTTCAACAGCATTCTTATATGAGGGTAATGAGGTTTATAACATAAATAAGGAAGACTTTTATCTAACCGATGAATTAACCAGCAGAGCTATTGATTTTGTGAAAGATAAACCAGAAGAAAAACCATTCTTTCTCTATATGGCTTATAATTCACCACATTGGCCTTTACATGCAAAACCTGAGGATATTGCGAAGTACAAAGGCAAATATGATGCGGGTTGGGATGAGTTACGTAAACTTCGTTTTGAAAACATTAAAAAACTAGGCCTAGTCAATGAAGACTGGAATATTTTTAAAGATAAATTATTACCACCATGGGATAGTCTAAGTGCAGAAGAAAAAAGCGAATGGACCTTGAAAATGGAAGTTTATGCTGCAATGGTAGACAATTTGGATCAAAATATTGGTAAACTTTTAAATTACTTAGGTACTTCTGGTCAATTAGATAATACAGTGGTCATATTTCTTTCTGATAACGGAGCAGAAAATATGGATGTTGGTAAAATGCCTTTTACTGTTAAACGAAATGAAGGACCCGTTGGTACAGCTGGTTCTATGGAAGCTTACACAAAAAACTGGGCTCAAGTTTCAAATAGTCCTTTAAGAAGCTACAAATCTTCTCCTTATGAAGGCGGAGTAGCTACTCCGTTCATAATTCGATATCCAGGTCAAAAAGAAAAGAGCAATATATTAAAGGGCGGCACACATGTTATTGATATTATGCCAACCTTATTAAATATTGCTCAAATTGATTATCCAGAAACCTATAATGGCATAAAAGTTAACTCCCTAGCAGGTGAAAGTTTTCTGCCATTATTACAAGGTGAAGATTGGAAAAGAGAACAACCCATTTGTTTTGAATGGTTTGGTGATCGTGCGGTTTGGTTGGGAGATTTAAAAGGAGTTTCAGTGTATCCAGGAAATACATGGGAGTTATATGACCTAGCTGCGGATAGAACAGAAACAAATAATATTGCAGACTCACAACCAGAAACCATTGCAAAAATGGATGCTATTTATAACGAATGGGCAAATGCCAATGGCGTTTTTGCATGGTCAGAGGAAATGAGTAAAAAAACACCGTTTAGAAAATCACCACACTAAAAATATAAGAAATGAAAAAACTCTTCTCGTATGAAAATGGCATAGTGAGCTTAATGGCACTAACCTTTGGTGTGTTGTTTTTTGACAGGCTTGCACTTAACTATTTGGTGCCTTATGTAGCAAAAGACCTAAGTCTTAATAATACTCAAATAGGCTTATTAGCTGCTGGTTTATCATTAGCTTGGGCCTTTTCTAGTTATTTTACAACGGCTTGGTCTGAGTCTAAAAACAAAAATAAAATTACTTTTATTTTAGCAATTTTCATTTTTTCTATTTGCTCTTTCGGATCTGGTTTAGCGATTGGTTTTGGTACATTATTGGTGGCCCGTTTAATTATGGGTTTGGCTGAAGGTCCAGTAATTCCATTGGCGCAGGTCTTTGTGGAACGGGAGTCAACACCTAGTAGACTTGGTCTTAATGTAGGTATATTACAAGCCGTTGGTGGTGCCTTATTCGGTTCCATTTTAGCACCAGTAATTTTGATTCAGATAGCTGAAAATATGGGTTGGCGTACAGCCTTTTATATAGCAGGTGTTCCTGGTTTGGTATTAGGTCTAATTGCGGTCTTCTATCTTAAAAAGTCGACTACAGAAAGTAGAGGTGCTAAAAACAATACAGGTTTTGCACTAAAAGAAATTTGGGCTTATAAAAACATTAAATGGGGAACAGCTTTGGCTTGTTGTGTTTTTGGATGGTGGTTTGCTACCATTCCTTTTATTACCAAATATTTTACTGATGTACAAGGCATGTCGGCAGGTGATATGCAAAAGACCATGGGTTTACTGGGAGTTGCCATGCTTTTGTCATCTCTTTTTTTTCCAGGTATATCAGATAAAATCGGAAGAAAAAAAGCACTCTATATCGCTATTAGTTTAGGTATATTTTATCCTTTTGTGGTATATTTTTTAAATGGATCAAGTATTCATTTACCAGCTATGTTTTTAAGTTATGCTATGGTTGGTGCGATACCATTAGTTGCTGCTATAGTACCCTCAGAAGCTGTACCTAATCATTTAAAAGCTAAAGCGATTGGTTTTGTGACTGCGGTTGCAGAAATTGTAGGTGGTGTAATTGTACCTGCTATATCTGGAGCACTTTCAGATATATTTGATGAATCAGCATTTTTATGGGTAGCTGCCGTATTAGCAGTATTATCCTTGTTTTTCCTTTCTAAGTTAGAGGAAACAAAAGGTAAAGAATTTCCTGCAGAAGAGGTTAATTAAAAAGATGATGAAAAAAGCAAATACATACAAATTAAGATTAGAACTCTTAGAACTATTAAGACCAGATGATACGATTTACGAGCCTATTGAATTAGAATTTGGAAATCATGACAACATATTTGCCATTATTGAAAAAATGAAAAAAAGAAACCGTTTTAAAACAGAACAAGATTCGGTTGAATTTGCAATTGGACTTAAACTTTTTAGTGAAGTTATGTTAAAAAACAAAGACAATCCACTATTTGAAGATTTCAGACCAGCTTTTGGTGAATTAATGAAAAAAATAAAGTCAAGTTAATAATTTATGCAGCTAGATCCAAGTTTTAAAAAAGTTTTAGAAGATTATGATAAACGCGTGAATGATGAAAATCAGTTAATGGAATCATTATCTAAAGTTGATGCAATGAAACGTCGAGATGAGTTTTTACTTCCTGTTGGTGAAGATGCCGCTATTTTCATGAATACTTTAATAAAATCAGCTAAATCTAAAAGTATTTTAGAGATAGGGACCTCTTACGGGTATTCAACACTTTGGTTAGCTGAGGCAGCTAGAACAAATGGCGGTAAGGTTATTACTTTAGAGAATAATTTAGATAAAATAATGTATGCCAAAGATAAAATATCAAAAGCTGGTTTATCAAAATTTGTCGATTTCAGACATGGTGATGCTTTATTAAACATAAAAAATGCTACAGAAACTTTTGACTTTGTTCTTTTAGATTTATGGAAAGAATTATATGTGCCTTGTTTCAATTTGTTTTCGCCTAAATTAAATGATGGTGCATGGGTATTGGGTGATAATATGATTTTTCCACCTATTTCTAAAAAAGAATCAGAAGCTTATCAAAATATAATTAGAGCGAAAGAGACTTTTACATCAATATTGTTACCTATTGGAAGTGGTATAGAAGTAAGTCAATATCACTCATGATGGAATTATTTAGAGGTATCCTTTTTTTTGCATTTTGCTGCTTTTATTCTTGTAATAAAAGTGTTAAGGTCTAGAACCTGTGAGCTACCAACAATTTGAAAAATTTGTAATTGAAACGGGTTATGTAACCGATGCAGAGAAATATAAATGGTCTATTAATATGTAAAAACAATTGACATCTCTTAATTTAAACTAAAGAAGTTTTGAATGTGAAATGAATATTAATTTTAGACATATCTATAAAATACTATTAAAAGAGTTGATTTTGAATATAATTAGCTGATTACTGATTAACTAAAACAACAGAGAAGAATTAAATTTGAATTAGAAAATTCTTATTAAAAAATAAATTTTTATAAAATGGCAAAGAACCCACATTATTTTTCGCAATTAGCGCACATTGAAGTGCTTACTGAGAACTTAGATAAATCTGTAGAATTTTTCAGGGATGTTGTTGGAATGGATGAAACAGGAAGAACCGAAAAATCTGTCTATCTGAGAGCATGGGGTGATTACTTTCATCATACCTTAAAATTAACGCAAAGTAAAACATCAGGTTTAGGTCACTTAGGATGGCGTGCTGATAGTCCTGAAGCTTTGGAAGAGGCAGTGGAATATTTAGATAGCATTGGAGCCGGTCTAGGCTGGGAAGAACCAGATTTAGGTCACGGAAAAGCCTATCGTTTTAAATCTCCTGAAGGACATATGCATGAAGTATTCTGGGATGTAGAATGGTTACGTGAAGAAGGAGAAAGAGGAAGTATTTACGCAGACCGATATTCTAGTAATCGTCTAAAAGGTGCAAACCCTAGAAGATTTGACCATGTTACCTATATGGTTTCAAAAGGAGCCTATCCTGCAGAAAAAGCATTTTGGAAAGGCTTAGGGTTAAAAAACCCTGATGAAATTCGTATTGAAGACCATATTCCACCTATTGGTGGCTTGCATACCATTGCCAATCTATCGCATGACATCGCAATTTTTACAGACCCAAATATTGAACCTAATGAGGCAGTATTAAACCATATTTGCTGGAATGTAGATAGCAGAGAAGAAGTTCTGTTAGCTTTAGATTACTTTATAGAAAAAGGGCACAAAAGCGTAATGGGAGCACCAACCAGACATAAGGCTGATGAAGGTTTCTTTATATACATACGTGACCCTGGAAGTGGCGTTCTATTTGAATTCTATGCCTGTGCCAGATTGGTGTTTGCACCAGACCATTTAGATGTGCATTATTTAAAAGATAATCCTAATGATGCTTGGGGCTCTGTAAATCCGTTTGCGGAAATGGCAAAAGGGAAAAAACTAGGCCTTTCAGAGGATGGTACGGTTAAGCCTGTAGATATTTAAGTGGTATCACAACTATTGAATTGTAAGCAAAAGAAAATAAATAAAAATAGATAGCGGGTACTCATTAACATTAAGGTTATTAGAGTACTAATATCAAAATTAAAAATACATTATGTGGCATTTTTTTCCGGGCAAATATATGCCTTCGTACCAAGTAAATAGAGCGTTAACCCAAGCCCATTATGGCGGTGGTGAATTTGCAGAAATTTTGGAAGTAGCAGGTAATATTGACCCAGACAATAGAGAGACCTTTAATATAGCTTGGTTAAACAAAGGCAACGAAGTTTATGAATGGGCAGAAGATTACGAGAATAAGAAAGCTTTTGTTTCTGCAAGAAGAACCTATTTAAGAGCGTTCAATTATCTGCGTACGGCTGAGTTTTTCATGAATCTGCATGATGACCGAAAAATTAAGACCTACGTGAAAGCACGTCAGGCATTTATTAATGCAACAAAATACTTTGAAGAGAAACCACTAACAGTAGAAGTCCCTTTTGAAGGTTCTTTTTTACCTGGGTATCTTTTCAAGCCTAAGGGCGTAAAAAACCCACCAGTTATGGTTATGTTTGGTGGATTAGATAGTTTGGCTGAAGAACTCTATTTCGGAATTGGAGACCACTTGATGGAAAGAGGCATCGCTTTATTAGCAATGGATGGACCAGGTCAAGGCGCAGCGTTACGTCTAAACCATATTCATTCTAGACACGATTATAATGTGGCCGGTACAGCTGTATTGGATTGGGTTTTAGACAACTTAAAGGATGAAGTGGACACTACAAGTGTGGGTATTGCAGGTGTATCGATGGGTGGCTATATGGCAGCTCGTTGTGCAGCATTTGAGCCACGTTTTAAAGTATGTATGATTTTTGGTGCCGTTTGGTCTTATTATTCCGTTTGGGCTGGCCGAAGTGGTAAACATCCGCTGGCGGAAATTGTACAGCATATTATGGATGAGGATACCTACGAAGGAGTGCTTAAAAAACTAGAAGGCTTTACACTGGAAAATGGCGTTGCAGAAAAAATTTCAATGCCTACATTCATTATGCATGGCGGTGGCGATAAGCAAAATTTTGCAGAACATGCCATCACACTAGAAAAGCATTTGACTTGTGAGCATAAAATGAAAATTGTTCCAGAAGGAGAAAGCGGTGCACAACATTGTCAAGTAGATAATTTTATGCCAACGTTAGATATGTACGATTGGATTGCTGAAAAAATTCATGCATAGCTCTTCGTATTACAGTATAATTTAAAAAAGAAAACACATGGCAGCAGTAAAAAAGGTACTTGTAGTTGGAGGAGGCATTGGTGGTCAATCTGTGGCAATTGCTTTAGCCCAAAATGGTGTTGAAGTTGAAATAGCAGAAAGACTAGATGTATACAATGTATATGGTGTAGGAATCATTCAACAAATGAATGCTTTAAGAGCACTAGATTTATTAGGTCTAGCAGATGAAACTATGAAGCAGGGATACCCATACGGGCAATTAAAAATGAATACCGCAACAGGTCATTTTATTGGTCTTGCAGGAGCACCACCAATGGGAAAATACCCAAGCCATAATGGTATTTCAAGACGTACTTTGCATGAAATCATGTATGAAAGAGCTATCAAACTTGGTGTTCACTATAAAATGGGAACTACAGTAAGTCATATCGAAAATGATACAGATGACGTTACCGTAACTTTTACCGATAACACTAAAAAAACCTATGATATCTTAATCGCTTCAGATGGTATAAATTCTGATATGCGTAAATTGATTTTTGGTGATTTTAAACCAAAATATATGGGTGTTTCAGTTTGGCGATATGCTTTTAAAAAGCATGAAGATTTAGATACTGCATATATGTATTATGGAAAGCGCAGTAAAATTGGGTTTATACCAATGTCAGAAGATAGTATGTATATGTTTTTGGTATCTGCTGAAGGAGCAGATAACCCATGGATTGAAAAATCAGCTTATATTCCTATGCTAAAAGAGTATTTAGCTGAGTTTCCTATTAAAATTGCTCAAGATGCCAGAGAACAAATTACAGATCCAGATTTAGTAAACTATCGCCCAATAGAAGCTAGTCATTTGCCAGACCCTTGGTATAAAAACAGAGCTATAGTTATTGGCGATGGTGCGCATGCAACTGTACCGCAATTAGGTTCTGGTGCTGCATTAGCCTTGGAAGATGGTGTAGTTTTGGCAGAAGAATTAGAACAGGCTGGTACAGTAGAAGAAGCATTTAAAGCCTTTATGAAAAGACGTTATGAACGCTGTATGGCTATTGTAACAGCATCTGAGACTCTCGCAGAATGGGAATTATTAGAGTTTGAAGGAAATCAGTTACCTGAAGGAGCAAATATAGGTCAGGTTATTGGTAAGGCAATGGGTGTTTTAATGCAGCCCATCTAATAAAATTGAATAGCTATGAAATTAGTAACATTTGAAGATAAACTAGGCACTGTTCATACCGGATGGCTTAAAGGAGAAGGCGTAGTCGGCATGAAAAAAGCAGACCCAAATTTGCCAAATGATATGCTTAGTTTTATAGATGACCATGAACGCTATTTCAAAATTATAAAAGATAATAATCTAGAAAATGTAGCACCTCATTATCAACTATCAGAAGTAAAACTATTGGCTCCATTAACGAATCCAAGAAGTTTTAGAGATTATGTTGCTTTTGAGGAGCACATGTTAAATGCTTCAAAGACTTTTGGGCATACTGTTAGCCCAGAATGGTATAATATTCCTATTTTCTATTTTACCAATCACCAAGCTATTTTTGGGCCAAATGATGAAATTAAACGACCAGAAAAAGAAACCAAATTTGACATAGAATTGGAGCTAGCTGTTATTATTGGTAAGAAAGGTAATGATATTCAGGATGAAAATGCAGATGATTATATTTTTGGATATACTATTTTTAATGATTGGACTGCAAGAGCAATTCAAAGACAAGAAATGACCGTGCCTCTTGGGCCGCACAAAGGCAAGGATTTCGCCAATGCTATCGGACCATGTATTGTAACTAAAGATGAGTTCGAGAAATATAGATGTACGATTTCAAGAGAAACACATCCAGAGCATTTGCAAATGCCACATACTACAGATGGTCGTTTCGATTTAAAAATGACGGCACGAATAAACGGCGAGACTATCTGTGAAGGAAATTACAAAACCGTGTATTGGACTTTTCCACAAATGATAAAACGAGCTTCAGAAAATAATGTGTCTTTAATGCCAGGTGATATTTTAGGGAGTGGTACTGTTGGTTGGGGAAGTTTAATTGAAAAAAATTTTTCAGTACATAGATCATTAGAGCCTGGAGATATTGTAGAATTAGAAATTGAAAATATAGGAATATTAAAAAATACAGTAGTTTGATTTATCTTTAAAAATAAAAAACTCAAAGAAAAGCTAAACTCGAACTTCTATAGAGATATTAAATAAAAAATGTCAAGAGGGCTAAAATAATATTTAGCTAAAATTGAAAAAAATAATCTTGACATTTTATCCATTCCACACACATTTACTCATTCAATTTTTCTATTAAATAAATAGGTGTTGTGAATCTCACAAGTTCGATTTACATCCACTCCTCTACCCTTTATTCATGTGATTTCTATTTTATTATATCGGTATTAGTGAATCTCGTGCCTCGATTTCAGAAAAAGAGTGTTTTACTCAAATTAATAATTGCGTATTATGGATTCGTGAACCAACAGAGTTGGTTTCTTGCACTACACTTATTTAATAAATAAGTGCTCGTGAATTTCAAAATCAGAGATTTCTCGATTTCATTAACATCATAAAGCAACTTTTTAAGATAAAGTTTTTCAGGAACAATATACTAACATGCGCTTTTAACCACATCGAAGATTCATGAGTTCCTTAATTTAAAATAGAAATCTTACGAATAAAGCCCATGTTGTACAAAACGCAAGTACATTATGAAACAATAGATTATCATAATTTGACCTGTCGCCTGTGTTGAGCGTAATCGAAGTATAAAATGGCATTAATCATTAAAATATATGCTTTAATGTATTAATTGCTTTCTACTCAAAAAAAATGAAAAGTTATTTACTAATACCAAACCATAAAGTAAATAACTTGACAATACTATGTTATGTCCTTATCTTGCAATTTCGTTACATTTTCCAAAACCAATGATATAAAATGACCTACAACATAATAGATGTTGAAACCACAGGACAAGGTAATCGCATAACCGAAATTTCTGTGTTTAAATATGATGGTGAAACAATTATTGACGAGTTTACATCATTAGTAAATCCGGAATGTCTTATTCCACAGCATATTACAGCACTTACTGGCATTGATAATGCTTTGGTGGCTAATGCTCCTATTTTTAAGACTATAGCACAAAACATACTAGATATCACTGAGGGCTCTATATTTGTTGCTCACAATGTTAACTTTGATTATAACGTAATTAATGGAGAATTTAAACGTATTGGGTTAGATTTTGAAAGAAAAAAACTTTGTACAGTACGTTTATCTCGTCGCCTAATTCCTGGTCATAAGTCTTATAGCTTAGGTGAAATTTGTAAAGCGCTAAACATCAATTTAGTAGATAGACATAGAGCTCGTGGTGATGCTGAAGCTACAGTTGTTTTGTTTAAATTGTTATTAAAACAACCTAATGCTGAAGCCGTATTTAAAGAGTTTTTGAATAAAAATTCTAGACAATCTACGTTACCTCCTAATTTACCAAAAGCAACATTTGAAGCTTTGCCCGAAGTAGCCGGTATCTATTATTTTAAGGATAAAAAAGGGAAAATAATCTATGTTGGCAAAGCCAACAATATCAAAAAGAGAGTACTGAGTCATTTTTATAGTAAAATTAAAAAAGCACAAGATATGGTGCGAGAAACTGGTGATTTGGATTTTGAAATTTCGGGCAGTGAATTAATTGCCTTACTTATGGAAGATGCAGCTATAAAGCACCACTTCCCTATTTATAATAAAATGGCAAAACGAGCAGTTCAGTCCTTTTCTATTTGCTCTTATGAAGACAGAAATGGTATTATTCATTTGGCAAGTAATAAAAGTCGCTTTGTGCCCAATCCTATTGTAACATTTTATAATGTGCGAGATGTAAGGTTATTTATGGAGAAATTATGTTCTAAGTTTAATCTTTGCCCAAAATATTGTCATTTACAAGAAGCTGTTTCTGCATGTTCGCATTATAGTCTTAAAGATTGTAAAGGGGTTTGTAGAGACCAAGAAAATGTTGAAGATTACAATAACCGAGTGCTAGACGCTATACACTTTATGTCTAATCAGAAAGAAGATGTTATTCTTAAAGAAAAAGGACGACATACCAATGAAGACGCCTTTGTAATGATAAAAAATGGTGAATATTTAGGCTATGGATTTGTAGATAAAGAGGAACAGATAAATCATATTGATGATTTACAAACCTATCTAATTCCTCAGAAAAACAGTGTTGACATTCAAAAAATACTAAGAAACCGTTTGTTTCAATTAAGTTAATTTCTATTTATGGGTTTAATATATAGATAGAATCGTTATTTACGGCTTTAAAAACGTAAAATAAAACGTTGTCCCTTGGTTTTCTTGGCTCTCTAACCAAATAGCACCTCCATAATAATTAACAATTTTTTTAACAATAGATAGTCCAATACCTGAAGAGGAGCTCGTATTTTCGAGTTTGGTAAAAACTTTAAATATTTTATCGAAATAATTAGATTTAATACCAATTCCGTTGTCTTTTACATAAAATTCAAAAGTGTCAGTTTTCTCTACACAACCTACTTCAATTATACCTTCATTTTTATCGGAATACTTGATAGCATTTTGTATTAAGTTTTGAAATATCTGTTTAAACCTCCAGGCATTGCCATATAAATGAGGCAAATTATCTTGAATATTAAGAGTAATAGTATTTGGAATTAATAGTGTTTGTTTAACTTCTTCTAATATGAGGTTAATATCAATTTTACTGTCTTCAGACTCTAGCCTATCTACAGTAGAATAATCTAAAATACCTTTTATTAGATTATCCATTTTCTCTACATTGAATAAGGCAAGATTTAATGGTTTAATGTCGTTTTCATCTAAAGCATCTTTGTGATCATTGATAAACCATGTAATCAAGGTATGAATATTTATGAGTGGAGCTTTTAAATCGTGAGATACTACATGTGCATATTCATTTAATTGTTCATTTTGACGTGATAAATCTTTAAGTAGTTTTTCTCGCTTTTTATCTTGTTCTATTATATGTTCTTCATTTTCTTTTCTTTGAATAATGTTAACCAACATACTGGCATAAACAAATAGAATTTCTTTTTCGTTTTCGGCATATTTATTAATCTTCTTTACCGCATCAAAACCTATAAACCCAATTAACTCATTATTTTTAATTTTTGGAATTGCAATTAGACTTTTAATACCTTGAGGTTCTAATACTGCACGTAAGCCATTTTCTCCGTCATGAGGAAGAAGACTCACATCTTCAATATAAAAAGCCTTACCTTTTCTGTGTGCATCTACCCATTGCGGTATAAATTCTACAGGAACATTTTGTAAATTATTAATTTCTGGATCTATACCTTCGGCACACCATTCATAAGTATTAGATGTGGTATTATTTACAAAATCATAAGAAAAAACATAACTTCTATCTGCCTCTACAAATTCTCCAATTTGCTTTAAGGAATCTCTAATTAGTTTATCTATATCTGTTAAATCTGCATTGATATATGTTGTAGAAATACTTATTAATAAATTTTGAAAACGTAACTGTTTTTCTATAATTCTATCTTTTTCGGTCTTGTTTATCGCATTGCTGGCATCCATATCTTGTAAAGTCGTTTAACTAAAGTCTTGATTTAATTAATAATTAAGAGCAAATATAAATTTACAAAGTATTATATAAGGAGACAATTTTATTTGAATCATAAATTATTTTAAGTAATTAACTCTAAAGCATTTAACACAAATATTCTATGAAGGTTTATAAATGCTATGTCTTAAAAAACTAAAAATTATTTATAAAATAGAGAAGTTTACAATAGAATAAACTAATATCTTCGCGCGCAATATGTGGATGTACCTTGGACTTTTAGCGGCTTTGTTTTTAGGATTGCACAATCTGTGTAAAAAGCATGCAGTGCAAGGTAACGAAGTGTTTCCTGTTTTATTCGGTACTATATTTTCTGGATTTCTTCTACTACTTCCACTTTATTTTGGATCTTTATTTTATAAGGATAGCTTGCTAGAAATGCATCTTTACATTGCCGATATTCCATGGCAAACACATGGTTTTATTGCTATTAAATCTGCGATTATGGCATCCTCATGGATTTTGGCATATCAAGCATTAAAACATTTACCAATTACAATCGTAACTCCTATAAGATCTGCAGGTCCGTTTTTTACCTTTTTAGGTGCTATAATAATATATCAAGAACGACCTAACTTTTTGCAATGGATTGGTTTCTTTCTTATTATATGTTCAGTAATATTATACTCACGTATTGGAAAGAAAGAAGGTATAATATTTAAAAAGAATAAATGGATTTTCGCGATTATTGGGGCGACCTTTTTAGGAGCTTCCAGTGGCTTATACGATAAATTTTTAATTCAAGAATTAACATTAACACCACAAACCTTACAATTCTGGTTTTGTTGGTATACAGTACTGATTTTATTAGTCATTTTAGCTATCACATGGTTTCCATATAAAGTAAAACGACAAGCATTTACATTTCGTTGGACGATTATTGCTGTAGGAGTCTTATTGGTTGCTGCAGATTACTTTTATTTTAAAGCGCTTCAAGATCCTGAGGCTCTAATAATGTTATTATCGGCAATTAAACGCAGCCAATTAATCATAGCTGTGGTTATTGGTGGATTAGTATTTAAAGAACAGAATAAACGTAAGAAGCTAATGCCTCTTACAGGAATTCTATTTGGTGTCTTCTTGATTTTGTATTCTTAAATTGTTTTGTACACCCTAAAGTTATAAACCTTTGTTAAAAAAAGAATGAACATTCATTTTTATATATAACTTTGTACTACAGAATAAATAATCATGGCTAAACTTCAAAAAAGTATCGATAAGCGAAATGCGCTTTTAAAAGCGACTATTGAGTTGGTAAACAATAGTGGTTTCCATGCAACACCTATGAGTAAGATTGCAAAAATGGCAAACGTTTCGCCTGCAACCATCTACTTATATTTTGAAAATAAACAAGACTTGGTTAACCAAACTTATTTAGAAGTAAAAACAAAATACACAGATTTTGTATTTAAGGCATATGACGAAAACACGTCTGTAAAAACCGGCTTTGAAATCATTTGGAAACGCATTGCCGAATTTAATAGTAACGAATGCGAATATGCCTTTTTTTTAAATCAATGTAACAACACACCAATGATTGACGAACCGAGCAGAAAAGAAGGTATTAAGTACTTACAGCCTCTACTCCATCTTTGGCAACGCGGAAAGGAAGAAGGTGTTATAAAACCTGTATCAGACTATATTTTATATGCTTATTCTATAAATCCTTTGTCATTTTTAATCATGGCTCAAAAACGTGGTGAATTTCAATTTACCAAAGCACATATTGACGAAGCGTTTTTAGCTGCTTGGGATAGTATAAAACTATAAAATGAAAAAAACAGCAATTATATTAGGTGCAACTGGTTTAACGGGTTCTATTTTATTAGAGAAACTTATTAAAGACCATCGGTACGAAACGATAAAACTATTTTCTAGATCGAAAATTGAAGGATTACCTTCTAAGGTGAAACAGTTTGTTGGCGATATTTTAGAATTAGAAAGTTTTAAATCCGATTTTACTGCAGACGAAGTATATTGTTGCATTGGTACCACTGCCAAAAAAACACCAGACAAAACGCTCTACAAAAAAATAGATTTTGGGATTCCGGTGACTGCTGCAAAGCTTTCTAAAGTAAATGGAATACCAACATTTATAGTTATTTCTGCATTAGGCGCCAATGCTAAAAGTTCTATTTTTTATAATAGAACCAAAGGTGAAATGGAACAGGCTGTACGTTCAAAACAGATTAAAAAGACTCATATTTTACAACCCTCTATCATTGGTGGCGATAGACAAGAAAAACGCATTGGTGAAAAAATAGGATTGATGGTGTTTAAAATTCTTCAACCGCTTTTTATAGGAAAATTGAAAAAATATAGGATTACACCAGCTGAAGCTATTGCACAAGCTATGGTCAACTTGGCGAATTCAAATATTTCAAAAACCGTCATAACATCAGAACAAATAACAAAAATTTAAACATTTATAAGACTATGGAATTATTAGATAAATTAAACTGGAGATATGCTGCCAAAGCCATGAATGGTGAAAAAGTGCCTCAAGATAAAATAGATAACATAATAGAAGCGGCACGTTTAGCGCCAACTTCGAGTGGTTTACAACCTTTTGAAATTATTGTAATAACAAATCAAGAAGTGAAAGAAAAGATTAGACCAATAGCATGGAATCAGTCTGTAATTACGGACTGCTCTCACCTACTCGTTTTTGCTGCTTGGGATACCTATACAGAAGATAGAATTAACTATATGTTCGATCTTACAAACGAGATTAGAGGTTTTAAAAACGAAGGTTGGGAAAACTACCGTCAAATGCTCCTAAATGCTTATCCGCAAAAAGATTCCGAAGAAAACTTTAATCATGCTGCTAAACAAGCTTACATTGCATTTTCACAGGCTATTATAGCAGCTGCCTACGAAGGCGTAGATGCAACACCGTTAGAAGGTTTTGATGCAGATAAGCTAGATGAAATTTTAGATTTAAGAGCAAAGGGCTTGCGCAGTGCTGTAATGTTACCGATTGGTTATAGAGATACAGACAATGATTGGTTGGTAGATCTTGTAAAGGTGAGAAAACCTACAGAAGATTTAGTGACTGTCATTGCATAATTAACACATAAAAAATAAAGAAAAAGATGAACAATTTTGAATTTAAAAATCCAACCAAAATAATTTTTGGAAAGGATACAATAGAAAAACTAAAAGAAGAAATTCCTGCAGATGCTAAAGTATTATTACTTTATGGAGGAGGAAGTATTAAAAAGAATGGTATTTACGACCAAGTAAAAACAGCCTTAGCAGACGTTGATGTTACTGAGTTTGGAGGCATACCTGCAAATCCAGAATACGCCACATTAATGGAGGCTTTAAATGTAATTAAAGAACAGAACATTACATTTCTTCTAGCTGTTGGTGGTGGTTCTGTAATTGATGGTACTAAGTTTTTATCTGCTGCAGCAGTTTATGATGGTGAAACCCCTTGGGATATTTTAACGAATAATATAAGAACACAAAAAGGCATGCCTTTTGGAACTGTGCTCACCTTACCAGCAACAGGTTCTGAAATGAATTCTGGCGCTGTAATTACTCGCGAAGAAACGAAAGAAAAATTGGCAATGGGTGGACCAGGTTTGTTTCCAGAATTTTCAATTTTAGACCCTGAAGTTGTAAAATCAATTCCGCAAAGGCAATTGGCAAATGGCTTAACAGATGCGTTTACACACGTTTTAGAACAATACATGACCTATTCTGTTGATGCTAAATTACAAGATCGTTTTGCAGAAAGCATTTTGCAAACTCTCATTGAAATTGCACCAGATGTAATGAAAGACGAGTTTGATTATAAAGCTGCTTCAAATTTTATGTGGAGTTGTACAATGGCACTCAATGGATTGATACAAAAAGGTGTGCCAACAGATTGGGCAATTCATGCTATGGGACACGAATTAACAGCGTTATACGGTATTGACCATGCAAGAACACTGGCCATTATAACCGAAAGCCATTACAAATATAATTTTGAGGCTAAAAAGGAAAAATTAGCGCAATATGGCGAACGTGTTTGGAATATTACAGAAGGAAGTATTGATGATAAAGCCTATGCAGCTATAGAGAAAACAACGGCGTTTTTTAAATCATTAGGGATTGACACCAAACTATCTGATTATACTAACGATTACGAAGGTACAGCAGAAGAAATTGAAAAACGTTTTACAGATCGTGGTTGGTTAGGATTAGGCGAACACCAGTCGTTAACGCCAGAAAAAGTTGAGAAAATTGTAAAAATGGCCTATTAAAGTTATGGTTAAAAAAGGATTAAACATTATAGCATTATTGCTAACGGTTTTTACGGCATTTAGTTGTAAAGATACAAATGAAGAAACACCTTCTAAAAAAGTTTTAAAAGAAAACATTGAAATACAAAAAGAAAAAGAAATGAAAATATTATTCGTATTAACATCTCACGATAAGTTAGGTGATACAGGAAAAAAAACAGGATTTTGGGTTGAAGAATTTGCCAATCCATATTATACGTTATTAGACAAAGGAGCAGAAATTACAATAGCAACTCCAAAAGGTGGAGCTGCACCAATTGATCCTAGTAGCGATGCACCAGATGCTGCTACTGAAGATACAAAGCGCTTTGATAACGATGCTGAAGCCAAAGAAAAAATTGCTAATACTAAAGTATTGGCAGATATGAATCCAGATGACTTTGATGCAGTATTTTATCCTGGTGGCCATGGTCCATTATGGGATTTGGCCAATGATAATATCTCTGCTGCCTTAATTGAAAAATTTAATGCTCAAGAAAAACCTATAGGTTTTGTGTGCCATGCACCAGCAGCATTAAAAAATGTAAAAGACGTAAACGGAGATCCATTGGTAAAAGGTAAAAACGTAACAGGTTTTACAAATAGCGAAGAAGCCGCTGTTGGTCTTACTGATGTTGTACCGTTTTTAGTAGAAGATATGCTAAATAACAATGGCGGAATTTATTCTAAAAAAGAAGATTGGGCTGCGTACGCTATACAAGATGGAAATTTAATTACGGGTCAAAACCCAGCATCATCGCAATTAGTAGCTGAAAAATTATTAGAAAGTTTAAAGAAATAAGGCTTATTAAATAAATAAAAGGTTATCCATTATGGGTAACCTTTTTTGTTTTGTAGAATTTGATATTTGTTGCTTTAACAACTTAGTAATTAAACCAAAAATCTTACTGATGCACAGTCAATACAGTATTAGAATTTAATTTACATATAGTGGCGATAACATTAGATTTTACAACACCTATTTTTCTAAATAAATCGGGTTTATTATCTACAACGCACATTATTTCGTTAATATGACTAAAAGCGTAATCCTTTAATCTGAAGGCTGGTTTTAAAAATTCTAGTTCAATAGGTTTGTTAGAAAGCTGCTTTAGATATGTTAATAATAGCTCTAAATTTTCTGATGCTTTCTCAGATAGATTTTTCTTTTCTTTTAGTGCTAAGATGCCAATTTTAGTGTTGGTGTTTTCGAGCGCTTTGATAAAACGTTCAATTTCACCGGTGTTAATTTTTTGTTGAAAATCGGACGCTATGGTTAGCGTAATGCCATTGCAAGTTGTGGCGTGTGGTGGCACAATTAAAACTGGGCAAGATCTTACCTTTTCTAATATATTCTCAGTTGTGGTGCCAAGTGTAGAAGTACCATTACCTGTTAGTACAACTACATCTATGCCTATAGTCTCTACACTAATATTTATGCCATCTACAATATCTCTATGTTCTGAAATAGCATGGAAAGAATGGTTTTTATTAGATTTTAAGGTGTAACGTGTGACTAATTTTCCGAGTTTTTCTAGAGAATCTTCTTTTGGTTTTTCAAACCATTCATCGTCGGCCTGAAGCATTTCAAATGCATTTAAACCAGAATTAATATATCTAAACGTATTTAAAAAATAAAACTCACAATTTACCTTTTTAAAAAGATTGGTGATATAGTCCGCAGTTTGGTAACTATTTAGCGAGAAATCTGTGGGAATCAAAATTTTTTTCATCGTTCTAAGGTTTTAATGGTGATACTTCTTTTATCATACTTAGGCTAACCGCAAAGTCAATCATCTTTGCGGTTAATTGCATGCAAAACCTTCTTAACGCTAACTAGCTTTTTATTTAACCAATCACAATTTTGCTTACCTAAGTATTTTCTACTTTTTATTTACTTCCATATCTTTTTAAGAGCTTGTAAATCTGATTCTTAAATAACTTTATCTCTTCTAAAAATTGAAAATAGTTTTGTTGTCTTTGTTTATGATATTTTAATCTTATTTCATTGTATTCTCCTTTACCATATTCGTATTCAGTTTTAATTTCTTGCTCATATTTACAGATTGATGCCATGTTTAATATGTTCTTTCTTCGCATGGCTTTAATTACATTAGAAACCGAACTGTTTTTTATCAATTGTTTTTCTATAATATTAAGATGGTCTAACTCAGTATTAAAATCTTCGAGCATAGTGGTCCAAAGATTGATTTCATTTAAATCTTTCTTTAGACATAAGCGTCTATGTTCGTCTATTTTATATGCAGATATTGTGCTCAAATGTTAGTGTCTTTACAATGATTTTTCTATTCTTGAAAGCGAAAATTTACCCTGAACTTTATCAAAAAACGCATCTTTTAATCGTCTGTATTTATCTAAATGATAGAGATAACTTCTGCGATAACTCTCGTGTTCTGTTATATATATCATATCGCATTGCGTGTCTTCGCATTCTGCTATATCTGTTCTCGAATTTGCATATTTTAAAAGTGCGTTTAACAAGGTGTTATTTTCGGATTTCTTTTTTTCAAAACGCTCAATGATATCGTGCTCTCCCAGATTGTCCTTCAAATCTTTATTACAGATAATTATAAGGTTTATAAGTTCCTTTTTAATGTATTTTAAGTGATTGATCCAATTATCTAATTCCATAGTATTGATTTTGTGTGTAACATCAATACTGGTGTCGTGGTCAAATATGTTAGTATTTAGAGTTTCCATAGTTTAAAATTTTATATCACTATATCCATATCGCTAAAGGTTTCATGCTGTTTAACCTCTTTAACAGTAATCTGTTGAGTACCATTTGGAAAGTTCCATATAATAGCATCTTCTTGTGAGTATCCAATTAATGCAGATCCCATCGGTGTTAGCACAGATATTTTATTGTTTTTTACATCTTTATTCGTGGGTATTACCAGTTGCACTGTTTTTTCTATTCCGTTATTAAAGGCAACTGTTACTATAGAGTTAAAGCGTATAACATCTTTCGGCATTTCTTCTTCATCTGCGATGTGCGCTGTTCTTAACTCTTCAGATAATTTCATTAAACACTTCTGAATTTCGTGGTTTTCTGCATAGCCAGAAATGTTGAGTATGCGTTTTAAATAGACATACTCTTTTTTTTCTAATATTAAACTTCCGTATTTCATGGGTTGAGTTTTTAATTTTTATGGAAAAATACCTCTTTGTATGTATGCTTTTTCTATGCGTTCAATAGCGATACAGAAAGCAGCTGTACGCATATCAATCCCTTCATTTTTAGAGTAATCATAAACTTTATCAAAAGATTCTTTCATCTTTTTATCTAGTTTGGCCATAACCTCGTCTAACTGCCAAAGTTCACCGTTTCGGTTTTGAAGCCATTCAAAATAACTACCAATAACACCTCCCGAATTACATAATATATCTGGGATTATAGTGATACCTCTTTTTAACAAAAGCTTCTCCCCTTCTACATTTGTTGGTCCATTGGCACCTTCTGCAATAAGTCTTGCTTTAATTCGAGAGGCATTTTCTTTAGTAATTTGATTACCTAAGGCTGCAGGAATACAGATATCGCAGTTTAATGTGAAAAATTTGTTTTTATCTACAGGTTTGGCACTAGGAAAATCAACAATACTTCCATCATTAATTTTAGTGTACTTAAACAAGTCCTCTACCTTTATACCCTTTTGGTTTTGAATACTGCCATAAGCATCTTGAACTGCTACCAATTTTGCACCATCTTTCTCTAAGAAATGTGCTGCCCAATACCCAACATTACCAAAGCCTTGAACAATAAACTTCTTACCGTCTAGACTCTTGTTGTTCTTCTCTGCCCAAAATTTAATGGACAAGTACACTCCATAACCAGTGGCTCTATCTCGTCCTTCTAAGCCTCCACTGCCATCTGGTTTACCTGTAACAACATGCTGATTTGCAGTACGTTCTGCAGGAGGACGCGTACTCATATATGTATCTGCAATCCATGCCATAGTTTGGCTATTAGTGTTAATATCTGGTGCAGGTATATCGTGTTCTGGTCCAATATTGTCTGCCAAAGCAAAAGTGAAACGTCTGGTAATACGCTCTAACTCTTCTTTAGAATATTTTGCTGGATCTAGTTTTATACCACCTTTTCCACCACCATAAGGTAAACCTGCTAAAGAAGTTTTCCAGGTCATCCACATGGCCAACGCTCTTGCGGCATCAATATCTACTGTTGGATGATAGCGCAAACCACCTTTATATGGACCTAAAGCGTTATTATGTTGTACTCTGTAACCCGTAAAAATCTCCACATCACCATTATCCATTTTTACTGGGAAATTTACTATGATTTCATTGTTGGTAATGCTTAAAATTTTTCTAATGTTTGGATGAAGACCAATTTGATCTGCAGCACTGTTAAACTGGTCCATAACATTATCCATCATACCTCTAACAGGTACCTTTTTTAAAGGTTTCTTCAAATCTGCTGTTGCTATTGTCATCTTTATATATTTTAGCTAAATTGATTTTAAAATTGTCTATTACTTGAAATATCTATTGGTAATAGATCGCTCATTGTATTTTTGAGAGATGTATTTGTTTCTTAATACTGTATCAGATGTTTTAGGTCTCGAATTTTTACAAGTCATTGCTGAAATAATTGCATTATAAATCATGATATTTTCTATTTAACTGTTAAACTAATTCTAGTGTTTTTTCTTCATTTTCTTTTGGTTGTACCATAGTCTTTATAGCGTTTGAATCTGTTACCTCTTTGTCATATTCGCTACAAGACCATACCTTGTCTTTTTGCATCGTTAATACGCAGTTATTGCGATATATGCAACTCGGACAAATACTAATGTTGTTCATATTAAAACATATTAATGTTATACACATACCAAAAAGGCAATGTCTATACCATAAAATTTTAATAGTAAGGTTTTTAAAGACCAAACCCTTTAAAATAAAGGGTTTGAAGTTGTGTGATGTGTGTTTTGATAAAGAATAGAGTTGATACTTAATTACCCAGTTGGGTAAAAAAGTATCAGTTAGGAATGGCTATTCTGAAAGTTTTTGACGAATGGTTTTTCGGTCTATTTGAAGAATTTCTGCGGCTTTAGTTTTATTATTTCCTGTAGCTCTTAATACCTTTTCTATATATTGTTTTTCAATAACTTTTAGTGGTACCAATGCTTCTTCAGAAAACATTATGGTGTACTTTAAATGATCGGGTAGATGTTCTACATCTACAACCTTGTCGCACATAATAACTGCACGCTGAATGATATTTTCTAGTTCTCTAATATTTCCAGGCCAATTATAACGTTTTAAAATAGCTAGAGCATCTGGTGTGATTTTTAAAAATCGGTCTTTATACTCAATACCGTATTTAAATAGAAATTTATCAACTAGCAAAGCAATATCATCCTTTCGCTCACGCAATGCCGCAATATGAATTTCTACTACAGTTAGTCTGTAATACAAATCTTCTCTAAAGCTTTGTTTCTGTATCATATCTTGCAAATCGCTATTTGTAGCTGCGATGATACGAACATCTACTTTTACGGCTTTTGTAGACCCTACACGAACCACTTCTTTTTCTTGTAGTACACGTAATAATCGAGATTGTACTGCCAGTGAAGCGTTTCCTATTTCATCCAAAAAAATTGTGCCTCCATTTGCCGCTTGAAAAAACCCTTCTCTATTGGTTTCTGCACCTGTAAAAGCACCTTTTACATAACCGAATAACTCTGCCTCTAATAAATTTTCTGGAATACCACCACAATTAACCGCTATAAATGGTGCTCTAGAAAACTTACCTTGATAGTGAATGGCTCGCGCTACTAATTCTTTACCAGTACCACTTTCACCTTTAATAAAAACAGTCGCCTTATTATCTTTTACACGTTTAATAACTTGTATAACCTCATTTATTTTTTCAGAATTACCAATAATGTCACCATAAGCTTCAGATTTATCTGCGGACATGTTATTTGATTGAGATATGTTTGCTCTTGAAGTAACTAAAGATTTATCTACAGCAGATTTTAACTCGTCTTTTGTAAAAGGTTTGGTTAAATAATCTACTACTCCAGATTTAATTACAGACAAAGACCCTTGAACAGATGGATAACCCGTAACTACCAGTTTGGGTAATTTAGGATAATGCTCAGACACAAATTTTATAAGTTCAAAGCCATCTACCTCTGGCATTTTTAAATCGGTAATTAATAAATCAATTTGTGTGTCTCGCAGAATAGTAACTGCCTCTTTTACAGAAATGGCTTTAAATACATGGTAATTCCAAGATTGTAAATGACGCTGCAATAACTCCAGAATATTTATATCATCGTCAACTATAAGTATATTTTCTTTAAGTAATTGCATAATTCAATTAGTCTTTTGGCAATGTTACTGTAAAGATAGCACCTTTTTTAATGTTATTTTCTGCTGTAATAGTACCTTTGTGTGACGCTACAATGCCATGAACAACACTAAGCCCTAAACCCGATCCATCTCCTAATGGCTTAGTTGTAAAAAATGGCTGAAAGACTTTTGCTAAGTTTTCTTTTGAGAAGCCAGGACCTTCATCAGAAATTTTCAAGACGATAGTCTTTTTTGTGCTTGTAGTTTCAATGGTTACTTTTCCGCTTTTTGGAGAAAAGTATATAGCATTCATTAATAAGTTGAAAACAATCTGTGTTAATTGTATAGGGTCTGCCTTTAACCATATAGCTTCGTTATCTGTTTTTACCACATATTTTACCTGTTCTTTTTTAAAGGTTGCATCTAATAATTTAATGGCATTTTTTATTTGTTCTATAAGGTTGACGTGTTTCATTTCTTGAGGCATTTCACAAGCAAAAAACATTAGTTTTTTCACCACTTCCCTAGAAAATATTGCATTCTTAATAATTTTATCTACATCTGAAATTGCTTTGGTATTCGATTCTAGATCGTCTTTAAGTAGTTCTGAAAACCCAAGAATGTTCGCCAAAGGTGTATTGAGCTCGTGAGCAATACCTGCTGTAATTTCTCCTAAAATACTTAATCGATCAGCATGCTCCATTTGACGCTTCAGCGAAGCCTCATTTTTTTGGATTTCTATGCGCTCTAAAAGGTTGCCTAATTTAAGCGCTACGCTATCTAATAATAATTGTTCTTCTTTTAGAAAATTAATTTCTTTAAACTCTGAAGTATTTAAACGTGCAGTAATTTTACCCTTTTCAGTATTAAAAATTTTAACAATAGAAGCAATCGTAAGATGATCGTCAGAAAAAGAATTAGTCTTAATGGACACGTCATTATAAGCAATTAATATATCTGTTTTATCTGGATATTGAAATGCTTTTTTAAGACTAAACGCAATGGCTTTTAAAGTATCTTCAATAAGCTCAAAATCGGTATTAGCTATAATTGAAGACACCTCATAAAGACAAGTAAGTTCTTTGATTCGTTCTTTTAATGCTTGTTTAGTCTTACTCATTATCAGGTGTTTTATCTTCTATATTTTAGCATTAAGCAAATTAGTTTTACTACGCGTTCTGCAATTCTGAGATAAGATATTAAAAGAATTTGAAATGTTTTCACATTTTAACAAGTGCTACAATTACTATTATTGTTAATGTTAGGAGTGTTTTTCTTTCTTAGCTTTCTCAAATGATGGATATGGATGATACAAAATATGATACCAGAAATAATTAATGGTCCAGAAGCTAAAAAGAAACCATAAATGACATAGAAAAAACTAGACACTAAATGCCATAATCTAAATCCAGACATGTCCTTTTTAGTTACTGCATAAAAACCTGCAGCAATTGCTAGATATCCTAATGTTTCAGCTATTATATTCATTTGGTTTTTAATTTTAATAATACGCGTTGTTTATAATCTAATTGATTTACTTTCTCTTCAATTTTTGTTAGTTCTCTCAACAAATTGGGACTATCTTTAAAAAGGTCTTCTACCACCTTGGTACCTGCCAGCCAATAGGTTTCAAAAGTTTTAATGTGTTTATTAGCTTTAGATGTTAAGGATAAAACTTGTTTGCGCTTATCGTTTTCATCTGCATAAGAATTGATATACCCTTGCTTTTTCATTTTCTTTACAATTTTTATCACTGCAGGATGTGAAAATTGAAGCGTATCAGCCATTTCTGTAATTGTCATTTCTTCATGCTCTTGTAAGAGTCTGAAAATTAAATTCCAATTAGGATCTATGTCTAAACCTTCAGATTTATACAAATCTTTAGTGCTATAAAGCAGCGTATCACTTAATCGTTTTAATCTACTGGTTATGCCCTCGTACTCTATATCTATTAAAAAATCACTCATAATAATGTAACTGGTTACACAAATGTATAAAAATTATATGTAACTAGTTACGTATATATGTAAATTTTAACAAAAAAAAGACTGTTTTAAGTAAACAGTCTTCTTACTATTAACCAATCAAGCACACATCATTTGTGCTTATACAACAACAAAACCATTTATCTTTATTTTAATTCGAGGTCGTTTTATATGCTTTAATTAGCTCTAAAGCCCTTGGATGCGGTACACCTGCAACTTTTTGGTAATCACTTTTTACATCATAGGCGCCATTATGCATACTTTCATAAATACCACCAATTACAGTGCCTAAAAATTCGCCCAAAGCTTTTTGACGTTCTTTTGTATAAGCATTAATTGAAATTGCGCGATAACTTAAATTTGTATCATATACTGTATTGATATAATCAGCAAGTTCTTCTTGTGTAATGGCTTCACCTACTAAATTATAAGTGTTTCCGTTATGTTTTTCTTCGGTAAGCATTTTGGTATAAGCAATTGCTAAAGCTTTTCTGCTGGTGTAAGTGCACTTCCCTATTCCGGCGGAATTTCGAATTTCACCATCTTTTACATAAGTTTCAATATATTCTAAATCAGGCTCAATGTAAATGCCATTTCTACCAATAACATAGTTTAAACCAGAGTTTTTAATATCACTTTCTGTTTGGCGGTTACTTTGTACTATTGGACTAAAAGCTGAACCTTTTTCGGCACCAATAATACTGGTATAGACAATTTTAGCTACTTTGTTTTGTTTAGCCGCTTCAATAATATTGCGGTGTTGTTCTATACGTTTATCTGGTGCATCCATACCAGAAACTAGCAATACAGCGTCAATACCAACTAATGAGTTGTTAAATTGTTCTCTACTGTTGTTATCACCTTTTCTAACTTCAATATCTAAATGTTGTGCCTTTTCTGGTGTACGTGCAATACCAACTAAATGATCCTTTCCTATGGTTTTCATTAATTGCCTGGCTATAGAAGAACCTAATTGTCCGCTAACCGATGTGACTGCTATTTTCATGATTTTAATTTTTGTAATTCTTTTTCCAAAGCTTCAGCTTTGTTTTTAAATTTCTCCATAGCCTTTTTCATCTGCCCTATTTTTTTTAAGGCTTCTTCGTCTTGTATAGCGCTAAAGCTAACTTTGCCGTTCTTTTCTTTATATTTTGCTTTTGCTCCACACGTTGGGCATGTTCTTACATCAGACATCGTATTTATTTTTTAAATGTTATACAAATGAAAAGGCTATGTAAACAATAGCCTTTTCTGCTATCAATCAACCAACAAAGGTTTGTTTAACTAGTTAGGAAAATTAAACTTACCATTTGTATTTTTTCTATTAGTTTCTGGTATAATTGTTTCCATAACATCCCAGTGCTCAGCTATTTTTCCATCCTCTACTCTAAACAAATCGTAATAAGATGTTGGTTCACCTGCAAATGATCCTTCGCTAATTGCAAGTACAAAATTACCTTGACCTAATACTTTATGTACCGTATCGAATTCCATACGTATACCTTGTTTTGCCATAGTTTCTAATGCTTGTCCTAATCCAGATAAACCGTCTGCAATATTTGGATTGTGTTGTATGTAATTGTCTCCATTAAAGTAACCTTGAAGCTTTTCCATTTTACCATTTACTAAAATGTCGTTTATAAAATTTAAAACTAGCGTTTTGTTTGCTTCGGTTTTATCTAAATCGGTTATGGTGGTTGTACCATCTATTTGCGTATGACCACTTGAGTTTGCCGGTTGTTTTTCAATTAAATTATCCCAATGTTCTACAATTAAACCATTTTCAAATCTAAAAACATCAAAGCCAATTTTTGGTCCAAAAAAGTCATAGTCGGTTTGCGTAAATACGTAATGGCCATCTTCAAAAGCACGAATGGTATTTACTTTAAATCCTCCTTCTGGTGCATTTTCTAATACGGCACCAAATCCGGCTAAACCATCGGCTACAGCTAGGTTATGTTGAATGTATTTTTCTGGATTAATGTAACTTACTGGTGTTTTATCTCCAGTTTCCATACTTTTTAAAAGCGCTACAACTTTTTCCTTGTTTGATACTTTTATTTGTGTTTCCATAGTGTTTTCTTCTTGTTGTGTGTTATGATTTTGTTTTTCTGATTTGCAAGACACAATTGCTAGTATTAGCATAAGTGTGATTATTAAATGTTTCATTTTAATTTGTGTTTTAATTACACCACAAAATTATTACGGAACAGAAGATATATTAAGATGAATTTCAGAAGAAAAATGGTAAATATCGAACCACGAAAGCTATATATATTCTTTTTTGAACGAATTTGGGGTAAATCCTGTATGCTTTTTAAAGTATTTTACAAAGTTAGTTGGCTCTTCAAAACCTAAATTATATGCCAATTCGGTACTTTTTATATCTGAATTAACAAGTAAGCGTTTGGCTTCTAAAACCAAAAACTGATCTATAAATTGTTTGGCTGTAACACCAACAGTAGATTTACAAATGGTATTAAGATGTTTGTAAGTGATGTTTAGTTTATCAGCATAAAAATCTGCATTTCTACTAGATTTGTAATGTGTTTCTAATAATGATTTGAATTGCAAAAACATTTCAAGTTTATCAGTTCGTTTTAGATGAAAGGTTTGGTATTGCTTTAAGCGTTCTAACTTCGAAAATATGATAGAATGTAACGATTTATATGTATTTTCTTGATTATAATCTTCCTTAGAATTGGTGTATTCTTCATAAAATAAATTGAAATAACTTAAGACATTTGAATCCTTTGGTACTTGAATTATTGGCGAAAACAAATGTGCATTGAAGAGTCTTATAATTTCATTTTTTGGTAATGCATTTATTTGTTTTTGAAGATACGAATCTGTAAACAACAAGATGTATCCTTTTAAACCTTTGGTAAATTGAAATGCATTAATTTGTCCTTTTGAAATATGAATTATGGTATTTTTTTTAATGGGATACCACACAAAATCTACCAATTGCTGGCTTTCACCTTCAGTATAGTAGACAATCATATTAAAAGCCACTTGATGCGCTTTTTCGGGATGATGATCTTTAACTAAATCTTTGCGAGCAGCTAGACTTTCTATAGTAAGGATATCTATTCCTGAATTATTAGGTTTCTTCGCATTAAATTCAATATTTGGAATATCCTTTTGCATTTGTTATTGCCACCACGTTTTTGTATTGTAGGTACTATCTTTCGGAAAAATTTCATCACCTATTTTGGGTGTTACCATATTTACATTGAATTCTTTAGCAGTTTTAGTGAAACGCTCAATAGGATCTGTCCATGTATGCATAGCAAGTTTAAACGCTCCCCAATGTATAGGCATTACTTTTTTTGCTTTTACATCAATTCCTGCTTGAACGGTTTCTTCAGGAAACATATGAATCTCTGGCCACATTTCGTTGTATTGTCCGCATTCTATCATCGCAAAATCAAACGGACCGTACTTCTCTCCTATTTCTTTAAAATGATTCGCATAACCACTATCACCACTAAAGAAAATATTATCCTTTTTGGATTGAACAATCCAAGACGACCATAGTGTTTTTGCTCTATCTGTTAATCCGCGACCAGAAAAATGTTGCGCTGGTGCACATACTAGTTTTAATTCTTTAAACGTTGTTTCTTGCCACCAATCGAGCTCAGTAATTTTGGTATTATCTACTTCCCATTTTTGCAAATGTGCACCAACACCAAGCGGTGTAAAAAAATGTTCTACTTTATCTTTAAGTACTTTAATAGATTCATAATCTAAATGATCGTAATGATCGTGCGAAATAAGCACTGCGTCAATTTTGGGTAATTGTTCAATAGTAATAGGTAGATCTTCATTAAAACGTTTACCGCCTAACATTGGATGTGGCGCAGGAACATTACCTAACATTGGGTCTATTAAAATGGTTTTTCCTTCGGTTTGTAGTAAAAATGTAGAATGGCCAAACCAAACTAACCGCGTATCTCCTTTGTAATTTACAATGTTTAACGAATCGATTTTTGCTAAAGGTAAATCATGATCTGGCTTTGTATTTGGTTGACTTTTAAAAAATCCTATTAAGGCTTTACCCATGTCCTTAAGGCTCATATCGAGCTTTACATCGTTAGTGTTTTTAAATACACCCTCTTTATAGTTTTTTGAAGTTTTATAGGTTGCAATAGCTTCATCCGAAGCTTTTCCTCCAAATTGAGGACTAAATTGTATAAATAATACTGCAACTAAAGCGATTGCAGCTATAATTATTACGATGCTTAACACCATACGTTTTAAAATTTTTAAAAGTTTACGTTTCATTAGATTTTTCTAATTGTTTTCTAATGTGCTCACTATCCCAATGATTATCAAAATCTACTATACCACGTTTAAAGTCTTCTTCTAGTGATTTTTCTTGTTGTTCTATTTCTTTTCGGGCCTTAAACACATAGTCTTCTTCGCGTTTAGGTTCAGCAGCCAATCGTCTTAAACTGGCTTCATCGTACTTAATAAAATTCTGTACTTGCCGATTTAATGTATATTTTCTAAAACCTAACTTATGTAGTGCATCACTTGCCAATGCTAAGGACGTATCTAGAGTTTCACGGTAGATATTATTTACATCCAGGTTTAAGAGTTCATAAGCATCGTATCTATTTTTAGTACGTACCATTAGTTCTACGTGTGGATATTTTTCCTTCACAATTTTTGTTATAGCTTTTGCTACCGCTATTTTATTTGTAGCACAAATGAGCAATTTAGCGTCTGCAATACCTGCAGATTCTAATAAATCTAATCTTGTGGCATCTCCATAATATACTTCAAACCCCATTTTACGTAAAAAGTCCACTCGATTAGAATCAAAATCTAGAATCGTAGCTTCTACTCCGTGCGAACGCATAAAACGCCCAACCGTACTTCCAAAATGACCAAATCCTACAAGAATCACTTTTTGTGATTTAGCAATATGATCCATAGGTCTTTTTATAAACTCTTTAGTGCCTACTTTTGGTAAAATAAATCGCTCATTAATCATACCCAAAATTGGTGTTAAGGACATACTTAAAGCTGTAATTACTAATAGAATGTCCATTTGCTCTTGCTCTAATATATTAAGCCCGAATGCAAAAGACAGCAATACAAATGCAAATTCACCAATTTGCGACAAATTAAAAGTGAGCAATAATTTCTGGTCTAATTTTAATTTAAACATATGACCTACTACAAAAAGTACAATTGCTTTTAATACAATAACTGCTATAAGTATTCCGCCTATAGTTAATGGGTTTTTGGCAATGACTATAAAGTTAATGGAAGCACCAACTGCCATAAAAAATAGTCCTAATAGCAAGTTCTTAAAAGGTTCTAAGGTACTTTCTAATTCGTGTTTAAATTCACTATTAGACAAAACCACTCCACCTAAAAAAGCACCTAACGCAGGACTAATACCTACAAATTCCATTAAATATGATATCGCAAACACAATTAGAAATGCAGCGGCAATCAGTAATTCGCGCACTCCAGTTTTGGCCACCTTTCGTAACATTGGAACAATTAAATAACGTCCAGCAACAACAATTAAAGCAACAGAAATTATAATTGCCAACGTTTGAAATCCTAAAGGTAAACTTTCCAATAAGCTAAGATCCTCTGAATGGTCTAAGGTTGCAGTATCGTTATTAGAATTAGACATTAAAGGTAAAACACCAAGCATAAAAATAACGATGATGTCTTGAAATAGTAATATAGAAAAGGATGACGTGCCAGAAGTGGTTTCCATCATTCCTTTTTCTTTTATAGTTTGCATTGCAATAGCCGTAGAAGATAGTGATACTGCCATAGCTATAACTAGTGCAACAATGGAATCATAACCTAGTAAAACGAATAAACCATAGGTCAATAACATGGTAAGACCAACTTGTAATCCTCCCATTCCTAAAATGGTTTTACGCATTTTCCAGAAATTTTTTGGTTCAATTTCTAAACCAATTAAAAAGAGCATCATTACCACTCCAAATTCTGCAAAATGTAAAATATCTTCACCTTCTTCACCAATAAATCCTAATACGTATGGACCTATTAAAATACCAGCTAATAGATAACCAATAACAGAACTTAGGCCAACACGCTTTGCTAACGAAACACAAATTATAGCTCCTGCTAAAAAGACTATGGCTTCAAAAAGTAAATTTCCTGTCATAATTAATTAGAGAGTATAGGTAAATCGTTAACAAAAAAACAATTGGTCAAAGCGTCTTGTTTAAAATCTGATTTTAAAATATCTAAAAGTACTTCATATTGATTTGCATAGTTTTCTAAATCTTCATCAGATAAGGTATGCGTTCCCATAACGGCAAATGGTGGTAAATAATGCATGCCACATAATTTAGCGGTTTGCTCAAACGGTCTTAAAAACTGATTCACTGTAAAACTGTTGTAACCTTCAGAACAATATACGTCTCTTGTACCACCAGTTGTAATAACATTCATAACTGTTTTTCCTTCTAGAGCTTTACCTTCTGGTCCATAGGCCCAATTAAATTCTAATACCATATCCTGCCATTGTTTTAAAATTGCAGGACTACTATACCAATAAAAAGGATGGTGCCAAATAATAACATCGTGTTGCTCTAGCAATTCTTGTTCTTTATTTACATCGATATGAAAATTTGGATATTGCTCATACAAATCGTGAAAAGTTATATGGCTTTCATCCTTTAAACGCTCTATTAAAGCTAAATTCGCTCTAGATTTTTCAAATTTTGGATGCGCAAATATGATAAGTATCTTTTTCATTAAACTAATTTAATCAAAATAAGTGTTAGTGTAGTTGTTAGCAATTATTCCTTTTAAGTTATAAACTACTAAATGTTTAATTAAGCTGTTTTTTGTTTAACTATCAAATAGATTATTGTTTTTAAATATGAGTTGATCTCTTCTATAAAAATAGATTCTAACGACTAGCTCCAAGTTAACATCATTTCTAATATGATTTAAATCTTGGGCTTGTTTTAATAAACTATATATTATTGAACTAGCTAATTATTCACTAAAAGACTTAAAAATAGTATTGGCCTTAGGATAATACTTTTCTAAACCAAAAAGAAAAGAGGGTTTAAAGTATTTTAGATACTCAAACCCTCTCTGGTAAATTAATATAACACTCAAAATAGGGTCTTTACCATTGCTATTAATCAACCTATTTATATCTTCTTTATACTTATTAATTAAAATTTGAATACTACTAGCAACTAAATCTTCTTTGTTTTTGAAAAAAGTATGAATTGTTTTCTTTGAAATACCAAGTTCGTTTGGTAACTCATCTAGAGTGACATGTTTACTGCCATACTGAGTAAATTTTGCAATAGAATGCTCTAACAATTCTTCTTTGGTAATCATGGTTTTTATATTATTTCCATCCGCCTCCAAGTGCTTCATAAAGATTTACTACAGAAACTAATTGCTGTAGCTTACTATCTATTATATTTAATTCTGCACTTAATGCACTTTCTCTTGCAGTAAGTAAGTCTAAATAGTTGGCATAACCATTTTTAAGTAATTCTTCGGAGTTAGCTTCGGCAGCACGTAAGGCTTCAACTTCATTTTTCCTAAACTCAAACTTTTTAACTTCAGACTCATAACTAAAAAGTGCATCAGATACTTCGCTACCTGCAACTAGTAAAGTTTTTTGAAATTCTAACAAGGCTTGCTCTTGTATTGATATAGCCACTTCTTTTTGGGTTTTAAGCTTTCGTTGATTAAATAGAGGTTGTGTTAATCCACCCACTAAATTTGCAAATAAAGAGTTGGTATTAATTAAATTATCTAATTCTAAACTTTCGAGACCACCAGAAGCCGTTAATGTTAATGATGGATACAAATTACTTTTTGCAACATTTGTCAGTTCAAACGACTGAATTAAACCGTACTCTGCGGCTATTACGTCTGGTCGATTACGCAATAAGGTTGCAGGTATTCCAAGTTTAATGTCTTGTTCAATACTCTGAATATCTAGAGTACTCCTGTCAAAATGTTGAGGTGACTTTCCTAATAAAATACTTAGTATGTTTTCGGTTTTAAAGATAGCAGTTTCAATATCTACTTGTAAAGCCTTTGCACTATTATATTGCGCAATATTTTGGTCTACTGCTACCTGTGTTACTTGACCGGCATCCTTTAAAGCTTTAATTGTTCTAACACTGCTATCTCTAGTTATAATGGTTTCCTTAGTCACCTCTAATTGTGCATCTAATGCGAGTAAGTTATAATATGTATTAGCAATATTAGATACCAACTGTGTTTTAACCGCCTGATGTCCTGCTACACTTTGCATATAAGCTGCTTGAGTTGCCCTTTTATTACTTCTTATTTTTCCCCAAATATCAGCTTCCCAAGATAGATTTGCTGTAATATCGTAGGTGTCAATGGCGCCATTAAAAAGTGAACCGAATTGGCTATTTTCTGACAATTCTTGGTGTGTTGCATTGGCTCCAATATTCACTGACGGTAAATAACCAGCTTTGCCTTGTTTTGCATAGGCTTCTGCAGCAATTATTTGCTGAAGTGCTATACGAATATCCATATTATTTTGCAGACCTTCTTCTATATATTTCTGAAGGTATTGGTCTGTAAATAATGTTTTCCAAGACACATCTGCAATCGAAATACTGTCCGTTGGCAAATTTTCTGTTCTATAAAGTGCTTCCGTTTCGGAATTCAAATCTGGTCGTACATAATCTTTTGCCACGAAACAACTTTGCAATGTTATGGCAACAATTAGCATTAACGCACCTTTACTAAAATTTTTATATTTTAAAATTGATTTCATCTTAATTAGTCTTCAATAGTTTGTATTACTGATTTATTAGAAACTTTTTCTTGTAACCACTGAAATAATATAAATAGGATAGGAATAACGAAGACTCCTAAAATAGTTCCGATTAACATGCCTCCTGCGGCTCCAGTACCAATAGAATTATTACCTTCTGCTCCAACACCTTTGGCTAACACTAATGGCATTAACCCTAAAATAAAGGCAAAAGAGGTCATTAAAATTGGACGTAATCTTGCTTTTGCACCATGAATAGCAGCACCTACAATACTTTCACCATTTTTTCGTCTTTGTAATGCAAACTCTACAATAAGGATGGCATTTTTAGCCAATAAACCAATAAGCATAATTAAGGCAATTTGAAAATAGATGTTATTTTCTAAGCCAAAAAACTTCGTGCTTATATAGGCTCCAAATACTCCAAATGGCAATGATAATACAACTGCAAAAGGCAATAAATAACTTTCGTATTGTGCACTTAATAAGAAGTACACAAACAGAATACTTAAAATAAATATGAAAGTAGTTTGGTTGCCTGCATTAACCTCTTCTCGTGTTAAACCGGAATAGGCAACAGTATAATTACTTGGCAATTTTGCTACCTCTTCTTCAATCACCCTAATGGCATCACCTGTACTAAATCCATCATTTGTAGCACCAGTTATACTCGTAGAATTAAACAAGTTGAAACGTGTCACCGATTGTGGACCATATACTCGCTTAAGGGTTACAAACTGCGTAATGGGTGTCATTTCTCCAGAATCGGTTCTAACATACATACTGTTTAAAGCACTTTCATCAGCTCTATCTTCTGGTAAAGCTTGTACGTACACTCTAAATTGCTTCCCAAATTTTGAAAAATCTGATGCGTAAACACCACCAATATATCCTTGCAAGGTTGAAAAAATACTGGTTACTGAAACACCTTTTTCTTTTGCTAAAGGTACATTTACCTCCATTTCATATTGTGGGTAATTGGTGTTAAAGGCAGATTGTGCATACTTAATTTCCGGATGACTCATTAAAGCCATAGCAAAATCTTTATTTGCCTGATCTAAATCGGTAAACTCACCTCCAAACTTATCTAATAAATTAATCTCAAACCCTGAAGAGTTACCAAAACCACGAATACTTGGTGGTGAGAAAAAGATAATATTAGCATCAGGAATCGTTGCTGCAATACCAAATAATTGTCCAATTATGGCTTGTGAAGACAATGATGGGTCTTCACGTTTGCTCCAATCGTCAAGCTGAAAAAAACCAATACTATAATTACTACCTGCTCCACTAATTAAACTTCTTCCTTTAATAAAAGAGACGTTTACAACTCCTGGTAATTCATTTGTTTTTGCATACAACTCTTTAGCTACTGCGTTTGTTCGGTCTAAAGATGCTCCTGCTGGCAATTCTATATTAGCAAAAATAATTCCTCTATCTTCATTTGGCACAAACCCGGTTGGTGTTGTTTTTGCTGCCCAATAAATTCCAATTCCTGCAATTATTAGTAATAAAACAGAAACAAATTTTCTTTTGTATAAAAACTGAAGTGATTTTCCGTATCTGTTAATAGTTGCATTAAAGCCACGGTTGAATAATGTGTAGAATCGTTTTAATGGACTTTTCCCTTTTAATTCTTCATCTTCTTTATGGGTTTTTAATAATAAAGCACATAATGCAGGGCTTAATGTTAATGCGTTTACTGCTGAAATTAAAATAGCTATGATTAAAGTTACACCAAATTGCTCGTAAAACACACCTGTTGGACCCGTAATAAATGTTACAGGAATAAATACAGCTGCCATTACTAAAGTAATAGATATAATAGCTCCTGAAATTTCGTTCATGGCAGTAAGTGTTGCTTTTTTAGGATTTTTTTCACCTTCATCCATTTTGGCATGAACTGCTTCTACAACCACAATAGCATCATCTACCACGATACCTATGGCGAGAACTAACGCAAATAGCGTTAATAGGTTTATGGAATAACCAAAAACACCAAGAAAAAAGAAAGTACCAATAATAGAAACCGGAACTGCAATTGCAGGAATTAGTGTAGAACGGAAATCTTGTAAGAAGATAAACACTACTAAAAATACAAGCAAAAAGGCTTCTAATAAAGTGCTAATAACTTTTTCAATAGATGCATTTAAAAATAAACTGGTGTCATAAGGTATGGAAATATGTAATCCTTCCGGAAGGTCTTTTTCAACATCACCAAACGTGGTTTTAATGTTTTCAATAATTTCTTGTGCGTTTGATCCTTTGGTTTGAAAAATACCCATAAACACTGCAGGCTTACCCAATGTCATTGCGTTAGAAGCGTAGGATTGTGCATCTAACTCTATAGTTGCCACATCGTTCAATCTCAAAAATTCGCCATTTCCTAATGCTTTAATAACGATATCTCCATACTGTTTTTCTTCTTTAAAACGTCCACTATATGTTAATACATATGAAAATGACTCTCCATTATTTTCTCCTAAAGCTCCTGCTGCAGCTTCTAAATTTTGCTCTTGTAAAGCAGCTGAAATATCTGAAGGAATTAAATTGTAAGCAGCTAATTTATCTGGTTTTAACCAAATACGCATCGCGTAATCTTGCTGAGAAAATACACTAACATCTCCAACACCATTAATACGTTGAACTGCAGGGATTACGTTTATTTTTAAATAATTCTGAATAAATGTAGCATCATAATCTTCATTTTCAGAATACATTGAAATAAACATTAAAGCACTCGTTTCTTGCTTTTGTGTCGTTACTCCTGTTTGAATTACCTCTTGTGGCAATAATGGATTTGCTCTTGCTACACGGTTTTGCACGTTTACAGCTGCAATATCTGCATCTATTTCTTGATTAAAATAGACTGTGATTTCCGCAGTTCCGTTGTTTGAAGCTGTAGAAGTTATATAGGTCATTCCTTCTACTCCATTGATTTGTTCTTCAATAGGAATGATAACGCTCTCTAAAACCGTTTCGGCATTTGCTCCTGTATAATTAGCAGATACCTTAATTGTTGGAGGTGCAATATCTGGATATTCTTCTATTGGTAAGGAAGTTATACTGATAACTCCTAGTATAACTATGATAATAGAAATTACTGTTGAAAGCACTGGTCTTTCAATAAATGTTTTTAACATGACAAATAAATTGTTAGCTGATTATTTAATTTCTGAATAAGGTTGCTACAGGTTTTATAGCATCTTTAAAAGTTGTTTCTTGAGGTGAAATAGCCATTCCGTTTCTAAGTTTACTCACACCAGAAACAACGATCTTATCATTGGTTGTTATACCCGCTTCAACCACATATAAGTTATCTACCGTGCCTTTAACTTCTATAATAGATGTAACAACTTTATTATCTTCACCAAGTTTAAAAATCATAATGTTTCCTTGCTGTTCAAAAGTTGCAGATTGCGGAACAACGATAGCATCTTTATATTCTATCGGAAATCTTATTTTTCCACTATTTCCATTGGTTAAAATTTCGTTTGGATTATCGAATACTGCGCGTATCTGTATGGTTCCTGTACTTTGATTTATTTGACCAGTACTGGTTTGTATACGTCCCTTTTTAGAATATTCTTTACCATTAGCTAAAATTAAAGTTAAATCTGGCGAATTTTTTATGCGCTCTGCTTTGTTTTGACCTTCTGAACGTTGCAAATGATCTATATATTGAGCCTCGTTAAAACTAAAAAAGGCATATACTTCATCAATTTGACTAACTGTTGTTAATGGTGTAGCATCACTTGGACTAATTAAAGCACCTTCTCTAAAATTTATTGCTCCAACAAAACCATCAATTGGACTTTTAATTGTAGCATAACCAATATTTGCAGTAACACCGCTATAGTTTGCTTTAGCTTGAGCCAAATTGGCTTTAGCAGTTTCTAATTGTACCGGGCTAATAATGTTTTTTTCTACTAAAGGAATTAATTTATCGACCTCAACTTGTGCTACATTTACCTGTGCTTTTGCTGCACCTGCATCTTGGCTTAACGATTGTGTTTCAAGTTTAAAAAGCACTTGTCCTTTACGTACTTTTTGCCCTTCGTCTACATATACTTTTTCTATATATCCAGAGGTTTTAGCTCTTACATCACTATTCACTCTACCTTCTATAGTTGTTGGATATTCTGTAAAACCTGTAACAGTTTTTGTTTGTAATTGAGCAACAGGAAAAGGTAAAGCTTGTTGCTGCTGTACTGTAACTGCTTGCGTATTCTCATTATTATCACAACTAACCAGGACTAGAAAAACACTAGCTATGGTTAATATTGAAACTATATTATTTGTTTTCATTATTTTATAAGTTGAATTTATTATTAATTAGGTTTTCTTTTAGTTCTTTCATTGATGCAGAAGCACTTGAAATAAATTTGAGATAATTGTTATGAAATGTTAGATCGAATTTCTCGTCTTCGTCTGTAATATGTTCGTTTATAGCTTCTTTATAAGCTTTTATTTCAAGATGTAGTACCTCGACAGTTTCCCATTCTTCAATCATATTATCAATATGATTTAATACCGAATCTTTATTAATGACAAAATACTTTTTACGGTCGCCTGTTTTGGTGAAGTATTCTATTTTTTTTAAGTCTTGTAAGTGGTTTAAATGGGTAGAAATGGTGCTTTTACTTGCGCACAATACCTCTACCATTTCATCAAAAGTTGCACCTCGTTTTCCTGTTAAAATCACGTAAGCCATTATACGCGCTGCAACAGGTGCTAAACCATCTTTACTTTCTAAATGCACACCTAGTTTTTCAACTAAGCGCATTTTTTCTTTACATATAGTGTCCATCAGTCTTAATTATGTCATTGCTTTTCAACAAAAAAAATTAATAGTCTAATAAAATTTCTATGCAAATATATATATTAGTTCGTAACAAACCGAACTAAACGAAGTTAAAATGTTGTTAATAGTTTTCAGAAAATTATTAATGAACTTAAAACAGTGTTAAAAGCTTATTTGTGTCCTTAATTAAAGCAGATATCTTTTGCGCATCATAAGCATCTGGATGTACATTATTATAACTTCCTCTGTCATTATCAAAGTAGTGTGCAGACATATTTGAATGAATTGAATCTAGTGCTAAAGAATACAAAATATCCACACCTTTTTCAGCAGGCGACCAATGTTGCCCATAGGCTTCTTTTGCCATTTTTGTATTTAACAAAGAACCAGGATTTACAGCTATTGTTACTATATTTGGATGACTTTTAGCAAAGTTGAATGACCACATAGTTAACGCCAATTTACTCTGCGCATAGCTTTCGCTATCATTTACAGTAGCATCTCCAGTTAAAACCCCTTTTTGAACCGTAGATTGTGCTGCTGAACTTAAATTTATAATTCTGGTTTTTGAACCTTTTTCTAAAACAGAAATAATATTCTCTGTTAAAACGTAAGGCGCCAAATAATTCACTGTCATTCTTATATCTAAACTGTCTTTAGTCTTGCTTGAATTGGTTTTGTAAATTCCTGCGTTGTTGATAAGAATATCTAGCTTTTCAACTTCATTTTTAATTTGTTCTGCCATTTGTTTCACGGCTTTTAAATCTGAAAAATCAGCTACAAAACCATTGATGTTCTTATTGTTTGAAGCGCCTTTTAATTCATCGATGACTTTAGTTACTTTAACTTCACTTCGACCGTGAATATAAATTTTGTGCCCATCTTTGGCCAATTTTAAAGCGGTTAGTTTACCGATGCCGTCTGTACTTCCTGTTATTAATATGGTTTTCATTATTTTTATTTTTTGTTGAAATGTCAGTTCGAGAGATGTTCTCGATACTTTTTTCTTCAGAATGTATTCTGAAGTAACATCACTCAAACTGACGTTCCTAAATCATTTGTAAAGTATTCTAATTTTTAAAATGGTGCAATAGTATCTTTAGATCCATCTGGTAAACTCCAGCGTTGACGAGCTGTAACACTTTCTAATGCCATATCTTTAATGGTACTAACACTGCCTATATTACCATAGCTGCTTTGGTTTCCTCGTGGTATTTGCATACGGTCTCCATACAACCAAACTACTAAATTACTGCGCTGTCCGCTAGTAATTGGGTGTGTTGCGTGAGGTACATTACCTCTGTGAATGATGGCTTTACCAGGTTCAAACTTTGTTTGTACTGTTTTACCTGAAGCTTTATCATAGAAATCTACAATGGATCCTGTAAATGCTTCATCTGGTAAGTTAATGTTTATATTCAACGTAGCTGATGATGCATCGGTATGTGCATGCAGATCTTTGTCTTTATCTGGATTATATTGTATAGAAAACCCAAATGTTTGGTTATCATAACCATAAGTTCCTAATAATAATCGTGCAATCGGACGCATATATCTGTCCATGATAGCATTATAGAATGCTTGGAAACTTGGTGCAGCAAAATGCCCTTCAGAACGAGGATCTAACATCATTCCATAACGATTTAATTGAATTCCGTAAGGCGCACGTTTTGGAATTTCTGAATTTACCGCATCTTCTAGATACTTACGAAAATCGGCTAAACGCTCTAAATCAAAAAACTGTGTTTCGTAAACACCAGGAATAATTTCTTCCCATAAATCGGCAACAGCAGTTTCTTTTTCTGGGTTTTCCCAAGCGTCGTTTATAGCTTTACGTAATTTAGGGTCAAGTAAAGATTCGTCTGGTAGTAATAAATGGTCTTTATTTTCTAGTTCCCACTCAGCCCAAGCAGACTCTAATAATTTGCGGTTATCGTTCCAAAATTTTGAAACTGATGGATCGCGTCTTAATGATAATTCTCTTGATGGTACTTCTATAGCACGAGCTTCTGTAAGTGCATTTGTATTTGTTATTGTTTTCATAATTTCTAATCTTTTTTTATAATTGAATTTCCTGCAGATCCATTAACATAGACTCCCAATTCTTTTGATTGTCATGATCGAATTGCGCACCATTTTCATCTGCAATTGTAAAACGTTTAATTGCTGGTGTTTTACTGGTTGCTTGAAATAACTGGTACGCTTCTTCCTTTAAAGCGTCTTTAATTGGTAAATCGATAGAGGCATAAACGGCACGTTTACAAGCTTCAATAGATTCTGCTGGGAATTTAGAAATACGTTCTGCTAAAGCATCTACATAAGGTCCAATATCGTCAGCATCTAAAGCTTTATTGATCGTTCCGAAATTTTCAGCTTCGTCTGCATCCCAATCTCTTGCTCCCAAAATGATTTCTAATGCTTTACCAAGTCCTGCTTGTCTTGCCATACGAGAAGCTCCTCCTCCACAAGGTAAAATTCCCATACCAACTTCCATTTGCATGAATTTGGCTTTTCCTCTTGCTGCAAATCGCATGTCTAATGCTAATGCCATTTCGTGTCCTCCACCACGAGCAAAACCTTCAATTTTTGCGATTGTTGCTTGTGGTACATTACTTAATCGTTCTAAAACCGATTGTAAGTCTAACAATTGTACTTCATTTCTTGGTACAGCTTCCGTAGACATGTCTCTAAGTAAATTAGTATCGTAATGACAAACCCAATAGCCAGGATTTGATGATTGAAAAACGACTACTTTTACACTTCTATCACGTTCTAAACGTAAACACAAACTACTTAAGTCTGCTAGCATTTCTTGTCCTTGTACGTTTACTGGTCCAAAGTTGATATCAACCGTTAAAATTGCTCCATTTTGTTTTGCTGTAAATGTTTGAAAATTTTTGTAATCCATGATTTCTATTGTTTTAAGTTAATACTGTATTTGTTGTTGTGTTATAATTACAGTACAAACTTACTTAAGACATCAAGGCTATTTTTGGTAGAAAACAATGTGTTATTAGTAAAAAACAAGGTTTGTAGTAAAAACCTAAGCTAAATTGGCTTTAAAGTCACTTAAACTGATGCCTTTATAGGTTTTAAAAATTTTATTTAAGTGGCTAGAATCTGTAAAACCAAGCTCTAAAGCTATTTCAGAATCTTGTGCATCTGTATACTTTAATCGTGTTTCTACCGACTTTAATTTATAATTAAGGATGTATTTTTTTAAAGGCACATCGGTATGTTTTTTAAAATACTCACTAATATAATTGTCTGCCATATGAAATTCTTCAGCTAGACTTTTAGTGCTTAATACTTCGGGATTATAGATATTAGAGTGAATAAAGTTTATGATTTGCTGAATTTTTGAAGATTTTACCTCTTTGATAGTTTCAGCATTTATATACTGAATATTTCTAGCGATTAAATGCAATATAACTGATAGTGAGTTTTGAATGATAAAAAGATCATTGGATTGCTTGTTTAAATATTCCGTAGCTACCATGTTTACTAAGGAGATCAAATGCGCTCTATCTGAAGTGGTTTCAAATTGCATTTCGCGTAGTTGATGACTTTCACTATTTAAAATTTCTTCAATTTTACGAAACCAATCATTAACAGGAAACGTTGCATTTTGTGAAGATGTATTTCTAAAAAAGCTCTTTAAAAATTTAATAGCTGTTACAGTTGTGGGTGTTTCAGCTTGTATAATATAAACGTCATCAGGAATAAATACGAAGATACTATTGTCTGCATAAGGCACAGTTTTTCCGTTAATTTTTATAGTTCCTTGGCCTTTTTCTATATAAACTATTTCGAAAAAACGTATTGTTGTGTATTGACAAAATGTGAAAAATGTTTCGTCTTTATATTTCTGAATTACGATGTTTTCGAGAATAGTTCTTGCCATAATAGTTACTATAATTAGTGTAATTAAAATAGAAGAAGCCACCTAATAAAGTGACTTCTTCCTGCTATTAATCAATATTTAGGGTTATTGCGTAACATTGTTTATTCTGTTTTAGTCACTTCGAATTCACCATTAGTCCTCGTATAAATAACAGCTTCTTCATCATCTTTTACAGTAATTGTTTGTGTGGTATCTTTTTTGGCTCCAAAATAACTTCCTGCTTCTAGTAAATTTATGTGCTTATTATCCTTCACTTGATGTGCTATAGTGCCTTTAATAACGATAGCTCTAAAATTATCACTAAGGTTTTTAATTTCACCTTTATAGCCAGCTGGTAATTTAACAAGTGTTGAACGTAATTCTTTATCCTGATGATTTCCCCATAAAAACGCAGTTTCCACATTACTTTCATCAGTAACCCAAGTAATATCATTAGCATTTAACCAAACGAGATTGTTTTTATCTACATTAACTGGTCGTTCGCCATTATCAAAAGCTTCTTCAGTTGGTTTAACCAAATATGGACCTTCTTGGATTTCTATGTATGCCAAATTATCTTCAGCATCTGCAGCTGTAATATGAGCTTCGCCAGCTGGTTGAGCCCAAAAAGAGCCTGCTGGCAACCATTGTTTTTCGGCATTTTCATCATCATTATGCAATAAGCCTTTAATTACGACACCTCGATATGTTACATTATGAATGTGTGGTGGTGACGAAAAACCTTTTTTAAATTTTACCAAGAATCCAGATGCTAACGTATCTGTTCGGTCTCCCCAAAGTTTTCCTGCAACTGGACTTTTATCACCTCTCAACGGATTTAACCAACCCCATTCTATTTGGTCTGTTGTAACGACTTCGTTTTTGGATTTTGTGTGGTCTGTTGTTGGTGTTTGTGCAATTGTATTAACACTAGCTACCAATCCAATTAATATAGTAATAAACGTTTTCATTGCTTGTTATTTCCAAGTTACTATATCTTCTAATGGACGTCTCGATTTTGGGAATTCTGGATCTGCTTTTCTGTAACCAAAAGCAGCCATAAATGATAACCCGTATTTGTCTGTATCTACTCCGAATTTTTCTCTTAATAATGCTTCTGCTTGTTCTTGATGAAACCCTTCAATTGGGCACGAATCAATTCCTGCTAAAGCTGCCGCTGTCATCATATTACCAAGGGCAATGTATGTTTGCTTAGATGACCAATCGAATAATTTTTTATCGGAATCTAAATTAAAATCGCGCTCTTGAAACTCTCTATAGAATTTTGAATACATTTCAATGACATCCTCTGGCATTTGCTTGACGTCCTTCATCATATGTTCAATGTATGCTGCATCGTGCTTTACCATTGGTGCTTTCATGCTTAAACCTAATACAAAATGACTTGCAGTGTCTAATTTTAATGGTGCTCCCCAAGCTACAGGTTTTAAAAGTTCGCGTAATTCTTTGTCTTGTACAACAACAAAATGCCAAGGTTCAAATCCAAAAGAACTTGGTGATAAGTTGGCTGTTTTCAGGATAAAATTAATCTGTTCGTCTGTTAATGTTTTTGACGCGTCAAATTCTTTTGTTGCATGTCTGTAATTAAATGCGTTTAAAATGTCTTCTTGTGCAATGTTTGGCGTATTCATTATTATATTTTTCTATTTAAATTTATTGTACTATCAAAAGTATAGTGACAAAAGTATGTATAGTGTTTAAAACTAACAATAACGGTCAAAAATGATAGTATACTTTTATGACGATAAAATATGCAGTAAGGTCAGTAAAAACAAGACTTTTTAAAAATTGTTAAAATTACTATAAAAAGTATAGTTGTGTAATTTAGTATAGTATCATACCTTTGTATAAAAATTATATTTAAATAGTTGTTTTATGTATAAATTCAAAGGGAAAGAATATCCATGTTGTGCTAGCCTAACAATGGGTGTCATTGGAGGTAAATGGAAGACTGTAATTTTATTTCATTTACGAGATAAAACGCTTCGATATAATGAACTGAGGAAAGAAATGCCATCAGTAACTGAACGGACTCTTAGCTTACAACTAAAAACATTAGAGGAAGATGGTATTATAAAAAGAAAAGTGTACACCTCTAAGCCTCCTTTAAAAGTAGAATATTCATTGACTGATTTTGGCAAAACCTTAATACCTGTTGTACAATCTATAGCAGATTGGGGCGTTTCGGTTGTTGAAGAAAAATATGAAATGATTGATTGATAAAATCTTGATGTTATTTACTATAAATCACTGGCATCTGCCCTTTCCATTTGTTCCATAAATTGTCATCAGTAATTAAACGCTCCATAAAGTGCGCTACATTGATACGGCTTACTTTACCTGCATTAAAAATAGCGCTACGTGTTGGTGATGGGTGAATCTCATAAGGTGTTACCTTGTCTTCATTAATTAAGCCATCTGGTCTTACAGCAGTCCATTCTATATAGGTATCATTTTGTCCAATTTGTGTACGTAAATAGTCTGCTGCTTTTTCGTTATCTACATGAGGTGGTAACAACAAACGCAGTATACCAATAACACATTTTTGGGCAAAGGAAATAGATTCGTTTAAATCACGATTGCGATTGCCTGTGGTGTTCATTAAAACAAACTTTATTGTGCTTTTTGGATGATTCGCTTTTATAGCATCGCATAAACGTCGCGTAGCATCTGTAACTAATCGTCTTGGTTTGCCATAGATGCCTTTAAACGTTAGGTTATGACCAAGGCATGACGCTACAGCATCACAGTCGCTAACAATAGTACGCATTTCTGCATCGCTTAAGTCTAAAACACTTGCTGTGATAATCTGTAAATTGTCGTTAGTTTTCCAAGATAGAGGTAATTTTTCTGGTGATCTTACAATAACTTTCACTTTCTGATTTTGAACAAGCAATTGCTCTACTAATTTACTTCCTGTGGCACCACTTGCTCCTACTACTAAGACTGTCATGTTGATTTTTTTTGATTGATTTATGTATTTTAATGACGATAAGCTTAAACGATTGTTTCACAGTGCATTATAAATCTTTTGCCTTACGTAAAATCTTTACAACGCGACTATGCGTTATTTCTAATAAATTCCATTGGTAGCCTTCAAAGTCTGTAGTATTCATAAATTGAATAACAACTGCATCAATATCTTTATGGTATTCTGCCATACATTGGTAGCCTGGAGCTAATCCTCCATGATTAAACTCATAAAGCGAACTGTAGAGTTCCATTTCTTTTTCATTGAGTAATGTGCCATCGTTTAGAGCTCTTAAAAAGATACCAACATCTTCTGCAGTAGCTATCATCATACCGTTATTCTCGTTTTTAAAGTCTTCGTCAATGCCAACATAATAACCGCTCATAACATCATCCAGATTTTTTACTTCATCTAAAGAACCATAGGTATTTTTTAGTCCAAGAGGATTTAAAATTTTGGTTTTAAAATACTCTTGACGAGAACCTCCTGTAACTTGCTCAATAATTCTTGAAAGCAATAAATAATTGGTGTTAGAATAGCCATAATCTTCGTTAGGTTCAAAGTTGGCTGGTAAATCGAGTGCATATTTAAGCACGTCGATATTGGTGTTGGGTTGGTTTTTCCAAAAGTCTGGATTATCCGTAAAATTAGGAATACCACTTCTGTGTTGCACCAGCATTCGCAACGAAATCTTGTCTGTATTTTCAATTCTTCCTACGAGGTCTGGGAAATAATCCGCTACTGTTTCATCTAAAGAAATATGATTCTCATTGGCTAGTTTAGTGATAGCAACGGCGACATACAGCTTGCTAATACTCGCAATTTTGAATAAGGCATTTGGTTTGGCTGGTATTTTCTCTTCTTTATTATGATAGCCGGCTGTATAAAAGGCTGGTGGTTTTCCGGCTTCATCTACATAAACAATGACACCATCAAAACCATAACCCAAGGTTTGGTCCACTTGCTCTTGAACCGTATTTGGTAATGGCAGTATCCATGCTTTAACTAAAATCCATGGAACAAACCATAAGGATATAAATGTCCCAACAAATAATACAATTCTGAAAACCTGTTTGCCTTTTGATGTCTTCTTTTTGTTGTTTTTCATTTTTAGATGGTGTACTAATGTCAATTATAGTACAAATATCTTTTAGGTTAAAACAATAACAAATTATGACTTACCGAACTGTAAAATATTAGGGATGAATTGGTTAAATTATCTTTTTATAAGTATATAATAGAGTTATTGTTAAACCTCACGTCGTAATACTTCCAAAGGAGAACTTTGTAACACACCTCGAATATTGCTGAGTCCAATGCCTAAAACCAAAAGCGAAATAACAGGTAAAAACACTAAAAATGGAATAACAGAAGGTACAAACGGTTCGTTAAACACAAAAACAGCTAACAACATGGCACTTAGTAATGCCAAAATAATTCCAACTAAACTTCCAATGAGACCTAATAATACGTATTCTAAAGCCGAAATTTTGAGAATTTGCTTGTTTTTAGCGCCTAAGGTTCTTAGTAAAACACTTTCTTTAATTCGCTGATATTTACTGGTTCTTACAGAACCAATTAAAACGATAATACCAGTTAAAATACTAAAGAATGCCATAAAATTGATGATCCAAGTCACTTTGCTCAATATATCCTCAACAATAGAATAAACTTGTCTTAAATCTATAACTGTTACATTAGGATAATTTGCCACCACATTGCGTTGCAAATCGGCTGAACTGACTTCATTTGGCGCGTTTGTGGTTAAGACATTAAACTGTGGTGCGTTTTCTAAAACACCTTTTGGGAAGACAATAGAAAAATTAAGCTGTAATTGTCCCCAATCTACCATACGAATACTGCCAACAACGGTTTCCATAAGTACACCTTGCACATTAAATACAATAGGATCGCCTACTTTTACTTGGGCATCTTCAGCAAGATTGTGTGAAATAGAAATTGGTATCACGTCACCAGATGCTACTTTTGGTGTCCACTCCCCTTCTAGAATTTCTTCGGAAGCAATTAGACTATCTCGATATGTCGTTCTGAATTCATGATTATAAACCCAACGCCTTATATGCACAGTACTATCTTGTTCTGCAACATTAGAAACTAAGCCTTTAACGCTATGAATACGCATGGTTACTAAAGGAATATCATCTATAACGTCTAAATTATTATCTGTAATGGTTTTACTAATAGCAACACCTTGTTCTGGTTGTACATCTAATAAAATAATATTGGCAGATTGTGCCGTATTACCAACTTCGGTTTTAGACAGCAAAATATCTTTGGTGAAATATAACGTACTAATTAAAAATGTTCCTAAACCTATAGCTACTATTAACACCAAAGTCTGATTATTTGGTCTAAACAGGTTTAATAAACTCTGACGTGTCGTATAACCCAACGATTTTGGAAACCACACTTTTATCATTCGCATAGTTAATTTTGCTATTCCAGCGAGTATGGCAAAGGTTATGAGTACACCAACTACAAAAGCAATGGCATAAGGCACATGTCTCAGTAACCAATAGGAGAACAAAAACAAGAATAAAATAATAGCACCAAAAACAGCAAACCTAGCTAATTTGGGTTGTATAGCATTGTTATCATCACTAATACGTAACGCTGAAAGCGGAGATACATACCATGTGTTTAATAAGGACAATAATGCAAACAATACAGCCATTAAAAACCCAAGAACAATACCCATTAAAATTGGTTGTGCTGTAATGGATACAGTAACATCAAAAGGCAAAAATTCCTTTAAGATATACGGAAATGATTCTTGAATACCAATACCAATAAGGCCACCAATACAACCTCCTATAATACCAATTCCAGCAATTTGAATGAGGTAAATTAAAAAACTTTGACGTCTTGAAGCACCTAAACATTTTAAAACCGCAATATGCCTCAGCTTTTCCCTAATATAGATATGAACCGAACTTGCAATACCAACACAACCTAAAAGCAATGCAATAAATGCCACAAGATTTAAGAACTTGCCCATATTTTCATAACGACGACCTAAACGTCTGCTCGTACTTGTATGCGTATCTAAATCTGCATTCTCAGCATCAAGCATGGGTTCTAACACGTCTTCTAATTGCTCCAAATCTGTTTGTGCATCAGCTTTATAATAGTATTGGTATTCTTTTCGACTTCCAAATTGGAGCAATTCGGTTTTTGGCACCAAACCATAAGGTATAACAACAGGTGGAGCCACAGAAGACATTACTGCAGAGCTACCAGGTAAACTGTTTAATGCGCCAATAATTGGTAAGGTTAACTGCCCAACTTTAATGGAATCTCCTGGTACAATATTGTATTGCAGCATTAAAGTGGCATCAACCAAAGCCCCTTGATCTTCTTGATATGTCGTTGTAGCATCCTCTGGTTGGGTTTTCATTTTACCATAAATAGGAAATGTACCTTCCAGTCCTCTAACACGAACCAACTTTGTGCCTCCATTTTTTGGAAAGGCAATCATCGATACAAAATTGACTTCGGTAGCCACAGGTTTTAAAGAATCGATAATGGCTTGCGCACGTTCATTTGGAGTTTCGTTAATATCAATAAGATAATCGGCTCCCATTAAAGACTTGGATTGTTGTTGAATGTTATCCTGTAGATTATCTCTGAATAACTGAATGGATACCACAGCAGCAATGCCTAATACAATGGATGCCATAAATAATACTAAGCGCACGCGACTAGCCTTAGCATCTCTCCATGCCATCTTAAAGAGCCATGGCAAATTAGTTTTTGATGTTAATTGTTGTGAATTCAATGTGCAGCAGTAGGTTGATTAGTTATTATTTTTCCACCTTTTAATCGAAGGATTTGTTGGGTACGGTTTGCTAAATCTAAATCGTGAGACACAATAACCAAAGTTGTATTAGAAGCTTTATTTAAATCGAATAACAACTTAATCACTTTTTCTCCGGTTTCCTCATCCAGATTACCAGTTGGCTCATCAGCAAATAAAATAGAAGGTGAATTAGAAAATGCTCTCGCTAAAGCCACGCGTTGCTGCTCACCACCAGAAAGTTGTGACGGATAATGATGAAAACGGTCAGCTAATCCAACCTGTTCTAAGAGTTCCATACCACGTTTTGAAGCATGCTTTGCACCTTGAAGTTCTAGCGGAACACTAACATTTTCTAATGCTGTAAGTGTTGGTAATAACTGAAAGTTTTGAAAAATAAAACCCACTTCTTTATTTCGTAATTGGGCACGTTCATCTTCACTTAAGGTGTTAAGATCGTAGCCGCACAACTCAACACTTCCTGCATTTGGAGTGTCTAATCCAGCACAGATGCCCAATAAAGTGGTTTTTCCACTACCTGAAGGTCCAATAATAGAAAAGGTCTGCCCTTTTTCCACATCAAAACTAATATTTTGTAATACTGTTAATTGTTTGTTACCGCTTGTATATGTTTTTTCAAGACCATTAATCTTTAATATCTTTGACATAAATAGTTTAATTTATTGCTTCATTTATGAATAAGGCTCAAAATAATCAATTGGTTTCAATTCTTATTAATTCTCTATCGCTTAAATTCTTAAAGTTTTGTTATTTTATGATGCTTTGCCTATTCTTAGCATCTTGTGGTGATGATAATAAAAAACAAAACACAGAGAATAGTAATGCCATAGTTACTGAAGAAGCCGAAAACACCAATTCTTCAGCAACTAAAACAATTCTCTTTTTTGGTGACAGCATTACAGCAGGTTATGGTTTAGACACAACTGATGATGCTTATCCAGGAGTCGTTCAGCAAAAGATAGATTCACTCGACATGAATTATACAGTTGTTAATTCTGGTGTTAGTGGTGAAACTTCTGCAGGTGGTAGAAGTCGGATTGGCTGGATATTGAATCAAGATATAGAAATTTTCCTTTTAGAATTAGGTGCTAATGATGGTTTGCGTGGTGTGCCTCTATCTGAAACACGAAACAATTTACAAGCCATTATAGATTCGGTAAAGAAAAAAGATTCAAGTATAAAAATCATATTAGCAGGTATGGAACTGCCACCAAATATGGGTCAGGATTATACTTCCGAATTTAGAAAAATGTATGCAAAACTGGCCGAAATTAACGAGCTAGTATTTATTCCTTTTATTCTAAAAGATGTTGGAGGTATTGCTGAACTCAATCAAAATGACGGCATTCATCCTACTATTGAAGGTCATAAAATTATTGCCAATACTGTTTGGGAATATTTGAAGCCATTATTTTAAGATAAACATTAGAGATTTTTATCAAAGTCTTTCGCATACGACGCTAATTTTAAAATATCATAAAACTTTATAAGATCTCCTTGTATAACTGAAATTGCACTATGATTTACTAATAATTCTCTAGAAATTGACTGCTTTTTATTTTTAGCAATTTGTTTAATTAATTTTTTAGAGTAGTCTAATCCTTCTGTTTCAAACGCATATAATACTTTAACTGCGTTTTCTTCTGGAGTTATAGTTCTTGGTTTTGGGATATATCCTATTTGCTTTATCATCGCTTCTGCTAATACCCAAACTGACCATGGATTTTGACCCGTAATTAAATTGTTATCATGACTTATTTTTTCGAGATACATTCTGCCTTCATTAAATTCGGCTCCTTGGGCAATCAATTTATCTTGCAATAGGAAAGGAAATATGGATTTTGCTTTCGGAATTAATAACAATTCTTCTTTATTGGTAAAGCCACTTACTTGCCTATTTTTTAAGAACGATTGCCCATCTTCTAAGGTTACATTCACTAATGCGGCAGGTCCATGACAAACTGCTCCAATTACTTTATTTGAATTGTGCACCTCTTTTACAATTGATTGAATATATTTATTATTTGGAAAATCGAACATGGCTCCTTTGCCACCAACAAAATAAACAGCTTGGTAATCTTTCGGTTTAACAGCTTTTAAGGGTATTGTATTGTCTGTCTTAGATTGTGCGATTACATCATTTAAAAAGGCGTAATCAAAAATTCCCATGTCATCATCATCTAAAACAACAGGAGGTTTACCACCTAATGGACTTGCAATATCTACATCGAAACCGTTGGCTTTAAAAACATAGTACGCACGTGCCAATTCTGTTAGTTCATAGCCAGTGCTTTTGCCACTAGTTCCCATAGAATCAATACTCGTAACAACCGCAAGAATCTTTCCGCGATATGCTGGAATATCATGATTAATATATGCTATATCAGATGCTTGAGCATTAATTAATGTATCATCTGTTGGTGGTAAAAGACTAGCAATATAGACACCTACACAAATTAGTACTGTTACAACAATGGTTATTGTTGTTAGTATCCATTTAATAATTCGGTATTTTTTAAACATGTTATTTTTAATTGATTTATAATATTGAGACGTTTAATAATAAATTTTGCTACAGTTAATAGTAGAATAAAATGATTATTTTAAATGCTCTCTAAAGAAGTAGTACAATCGCTTTGTACCAAATCTAGGAGCGATATTGTCTTCTGCCATTAAGGTTAAAAAGAACTCTATAGGTCCATAGGTTTTGGACGATGTAAATGTGCGAAAACACCAAATTATAAAACGTCTGATCCAATCTGGCAGGTGAATAATTTTTATAGGTTTTTCTAATGCCTCTAATGCCATCTCACCTATTTCGTTCAATGTAAATACGTCTGGCCCACCAACGATAATTTCATTACGAGTCGATTTAATTGCTTGCAAACATATTATCGCTAAATCTTCGCCATGAATAGGATTAAATTTTTGTTCTCCATTTCCGAAAAGATATATTTTTCCTTTTCTGGCCATGTCTAAAAAGTCTTTCATATCTGAAAAAAAACCATTCGGACGTATTACACAATAATCTAATCCTGAGTTTTTTAACGCATCTACAAACTTCTCTTTAGCTTCGAAAATCTTTAGATGTCTATATTTATGGCCATTAATAGCAGAGACATATATAAACTTTTTTACACCTGCTTTTTTTGCTTCGTTTAGGAGGTTAAGATTTGCCTTATAATCTACATCCATATACGTTAAACCCTCTTTTTGTCTCGTAATACCAACGGTAGAAATGACCGTTGTAACTCCTTCGCAAATGCCTATTAATGTGTCTGGTTTTGTGACTTCTGCTTCAATAATTTTAACCTTTTTATTTTCTAAAGTTTGAAGCTTCTTAATCGATCTTGCAATAAGTTTAGTATTGAATTTGTCTTCTACTAAAGCTTTAGCAATATAACTGCCCAAGTAACCTGTAGCTCCGGCAAGTAATACAGTTTGGGATCTATTATTGTTCATTTTTAACTTTCGTTTTCTATTATTTTAAGTATTTCGTATACCAGTTTCAAGGCACTTTTAGAAGCTTCCAATTGATTTAAAGTTCCAGATATATAAGTGTCTAACTGTGGACAATACCATAGAAAAGCAGCTGTGCTTCCTGAATGTCCAATCAGTTGTAAGTCTGAGTTTGAATCGGCTAAATCTTTAAACGAGACCTTTCTTACACCAAATCCATAGGTCATACCTTTTGTTTCGTATGTCCAATTTTGCATGGCTAAACGGGTTGCTTTGGTTACAACGGTATCGTTATTATAAGCCTTAAGAAATGCAATTAAGTCTTTGGTTGTTGAAACTAATCCACCACCACCCCAATCAGCACTTAAACTTTTAAGCGATGATAACTTTATGTCACCTACATAAAACTCAGCCATTGCATGTGTGGTTTCTACAGGTGCTGATTTTAAGTTGATGTAGGAGTCATTCATATTTAATGGCTTGAAAATATATTGCAGTAAGAACTGATGGAACGATAAACCACTAACATTTTCTATTATCAGTGCTAAAAGCACATACTCTGTATCTGTGTAATGATAGCTCGTTCCAGGACCAAAATGTGGCATCATTTTTTGTTTTGCAAACTGAATCATTTCTTCGGCAGACCATGACTTATGAGCGTTAAATAATAACTGATTAATAATATTAGGACTTTCATCTGTAGTTTGGTCTGTAAAATAATCTGGTAACCCTGAAGTATGCTGCAACAAGTGTTTAATGGTAAGGTCTTTTGAATAATCTACACCATTTAAAACGTGAATATTATTCATTAAGGATTCAGGTAAATATTTGGCAATTTTGTCTTCAAATCTTAGTTTGTTGCTATCTTTTAAAATCCCAATGGCTGTGGCTGTAAACATTTTAGTAACACTAGCTGTATAAAATGGGCTATTGATATTAATACTATCTTCTTTACTTTTGGCAAGTTGCATATCAATATTTTGAGATTCAGAATACACATGTAGCAAACCACTTTTAATATATTCTTTTTCTAATTCGGCAGTAAATAACTTCTGTATTTCTTCAACTTTAGTTTGTTGACAATAACCGAAACATCCTGTTATTAGAATTATTATTAAGTAATTGATTTTCATTATATTAAAATACTTTATTTGAATTAATTATTGATTTAAAATTTAATCCCAATATAGAGGTTGGGTTCAAATAGAAAATGAGATTTCCACTTGTTGTCTAGTTGTTTAAATTCATCTGGAGTATTGGTGTCAATCATCCAATTTTGACAATGAAATTGGGGCTCAATAAAGAATTGTTTCTTTTTACCAAAAGCCAAATGATAACCAATATGATAAGAGGTATACAGTTTAAAACCATTGGCTATTTTTTTGTCATCGAGATCTAAATATGTTTTATACTGTGGTAATATTTCTAAAGACGCAAATAGTCCTTTCCATAACATGCGCTGGTACGAGATACCAATTCCTGTTTCTCTTAAATAACCTGGATAGAATTCGCTTTCAGAGTCTATTTTATCTAATAGTCCGTCCCACCATTGAATGCCCATAGGTTGAAATAAGCGCCAGGTAGCTAATTTTATCCCAATGATATTTTTAGCGTCTAATTCACGTTTTATGTGTAACTCGATATGTTGGGTATTAGTTCTTTCACCTCCTTTGCCAATATTTCCTAAAATGATAGCAGGAAAACTTACTCTATATTTAAGGTTTGTAGAAGTGTCATTTATGACCTTTTGATTGTTTTGACAAAAGCTGTTAGATGTTAATAATGTGAATATTATAATAATCGTTGCTAAACTTCTCATACGTTTATAAATTAATGATTGATGCTTATTTTTAAATAAATTCATATGTTAATAATTGCTGAATTATGGTATTGCGTTGTGCGCCTGTATCATCTTGTTTATTACTTAATAGTACAATGGTTGCATTGTATTCTGGTATAAAGCCAATCATACTCCAATAGCCGTTTATATCTCCACCGTGCCAATACAATGAGGTATTACCTTGCTGTGTAGTGAACCAACCTAGACCAAAATCGACATAGCCGCTTGGGACATCATCAGCCAATATCTCGGTTTTTTCAAGATATGTAAACCAATTGGTTTTAACGGCGTTAGTCCAAGTTTCCATATTTTTTGGTGTACTACTAAAATCTCCTACTCCAAAGGCAATGGTCATTGGGTAGGTGCTATAAATTTGACCTTCATTATAACCTTCGGCATGTATTTCACTATTAATATTATTATTGCCTCTATAGGTCTCTGTCATTTCTAAAGGAGTTAATATGTTTTGCTGAATGTAATCGTGGTAATCCATTTGAGTTAATTCTTCTATCAATAATGCCGCGATAAGAAAATTGGAATTGCTATACTGTTTACTGTAACCAGGAGTGAAATTGAGACCATTCTCAGAAATCATTTCGGCAATAACCATGTAAATGTCTTCTTCATCTAATGTTTCTCCTTGTTCGTAAGCTTCTTCAACTATAAACTGATAATCTGGAATACCAGATTGATGGGATAACAATTGCCTTATAGAAATCTGATCTCCGTTCGGAAATGCGTTGTCAAATTCATCTAAGGTTTGATTAAAGCTTGTAATTAACCCATCGCGTTTTAATTGCACGATAGCTGCTGCCGTTAAGGTTTTGGTGGCAGACCCAATTCTATATGCTAAATCATCATCTTGAGGTAGACCGGTACTTTCATTGGCTAACCCGAAACCTTGGCGCACGAGATCATTTCCATCCTTAGTTATAATAGCATACCCTTGAAAGTTAATTTCGGTTAATAAACTTTCAGCCGTTGTATAATTTAAAGAAGGAACATGGCTGTCATTGTCTTTAGAGCATGCTGATAAAAAGGTGATTAAGCACAGCGTACTTAAAACCGTAAAGCGGTGTACAGCTAATTTTGTGTTAATGATTTTTACCTTTTTGAAGGTTTGGTGAAATGATGTCATAGTTGTTCGTTTTTTAATTTGTTTAAAATATGTTGATAGTGCAAAGTTGATGTATAAGTGGTTTTTAATCGTCCGAGATTATAAATTAGAACGTTCGGAATCACAGCATTAAAGGTTTAATTTAATCCATAGGTATACGTTAAATACCTCAAATAAAAAGGTTGCGAACTATTCTTAAATACTTTAATATACAGGTCGTAATTAGATTTTGTTTTTTTTGAATTCTTGAATGGCATCAAGATATTGTAAGGCCTTGATAACTTGGCTACCATTGCCCTGTAGTAACCAGTTTAGCCATCTTTCGCTAAGGCGTTTTGGATGTAGTGCTCTCAATAAAAACAATGAAATGATTTCTAAAATAACGGTACTGATTCCAAAGGATATGAGCATATTAAAGTTGAGTAAAGACATCACATCGACATTAAAAATTACCTTAAAAAAGAACACAGCTATAAAAGGACCAAATGGTAATAACCAAGCTGCGATTCGTAAGTTTTGAATCACTGAGGTTTTTAGTTCAGCTAACGTTTTTTGAATTTTTATAACCGCTTCAGTATAATCTATAGAAAGTATTAAGTAAAGTTGTTTTAAAGCAACAATAACAAACCAAAATGAAAAGAAAGTAACCACAACACCCGAAAATGCAAAATACCATTGTTCAGAGTGATTTACTGCAAAATATATAGCATAGAACCCCAAAATAATGTAAAATACTAACGTACTTATAGGTAAAAATAGTAATCGATTAAGAGATGATTTTGCTTTACTTAATTTTAATTCTTTTAGTAAAGCTAAGTTTAGCGTTCTGTTTTCTTCTAAGAGGGCTTCGCTTTGTTTCCAAAGCTTTTGAATATCTAATTGTTCCATAATTTTATTGTTTAAATTTTTTCTTTAATTGTGTTTTAATTCGATTAATTTTTGTGCCTACATTGCTCACTGAAATTCCCATGGCTGAAGAAATTTCTTTATGGCTATTACCATCTAAATACATTATAAGAATAGCTTTATGTAAGGCATCAAATTCGTTAATAAATGTTCTTAATTGCGGTATGCGTTCATCGTATTCATTGGTTTCTCTTTCATCTATAACCACTATTTTTGATGGCATTGGTATCATGTGCTTTTGTCTTGTTTTAAGCTTGCGGTAGTACGATATAGCCACATTAAAAGCCACTTTGTACATCCAAGTTGTTACTTTAACATTATGGTCAAAATTTTTGTAGCCTTTTACAATTTGAAAGATGATTTCTTGCATGAGGTCTTCTTGCTCATTAATATGAGAACAATAGCTATTTACTACCTTGTAAATTATTCCTCTATTGGTTTCAATAATTTTTGATATATCAATGACATTTGTTGACTCATTCATAACTACGCTGCTTGTTATTTCATTAATCGTTCTCTCATAAAAAATATCACAGATTTTCTATAAAAAGTTTTCAAACTTAGAAATAAGGCAGTTGCAAATCGTTCTGATATATAATTCAGTACGACTTAAAAAGAATTAAGTAAATGGTTAGTTAACAGTTAGTTGTTTTGGGATTTTACCCATTGGCTAGGAGTTGTACCTTCCGTTTTTTTGAAGAACGTATTAAACACACTTTTAGAATTAAATCCGCTGTCGTAGGCCAATCCCAAGATGGTAATATGTTTAAATTCTGGTTTTATCGCAATGGTTTTAAAGTGGTTGATGCGATACTGATTGATAAAATCGTTGAAATTTTTATCGTATTCGGCATTTAAGAGCCAAGACAATTTATTAGGATGTAGTTTTATACTATTTCCAAGTTCTTTTAAGGATAGATTTGGATTTAAATACGCTTTCTGAATACTTAAAAAATGCTCTAAAGCTGATTTATACTTAATAATTTCGGTTGCGTCTAAGGGTTTGAATACTTCTTTTTGTTGTTCCTGTTGTATTTTCGATTTTATGTCATGGAAACCTGAAGAAATTGTTTGTTTTTCAATCAGCTGAAATCGTTTATGTTTTCTTAAAGGGTCTAAAAACGGATCTAATTGATAATTGATTAGTTGTCCGATTTTTAGTTTCATTTTTTCTTCAAAAATCTTTATCGATTCATCAATTTTACCTGTGTGGATTAAAAAATAGAACTGCCAAGGATAAATACTTTTAAAACTATCTTCAGTATTAATGGATATAGTATTAACCTCAATATTCACAGGTTCTTTATTAATTAAATCAAAAAGAATTTCACAAATTTTAGGATTTATAAGTTGCGGCATTGTTGCGACATATTTTGTGAATTTAGACCGATCATTTAAAAACATAAAACATGCTAATTTCGTCTCAACAGCTAAGCTAAAATTCGGGTCAATTCTTAAACATTCATTTAAGTAATTTATAGCTTTATCATATTCCCTATTAAGAAAATAAATATTGCCTTTTGTAAAATAATGATTAGGCGATAATGGACTAATTTCTATAGCTTTATTAATATTAGACAGAGCTTTGTCTAATTGGTTTGTTGCCATATAGATTTCAGCAATACCTTCATAAGCTATGGCGTAACTAGGATTTTTATTTAAAGTTTTTTTTAAGGATTCTAAGGCTTTTGTATAATTCCATTCATTCCAAAAACTTAAAGAAGATTCCGAAAAATAGCCTAAATAAGATGACGTGTTAATTTTTAAACCTTTATTTAAATAGTTTTTAGCCTTTTCCCAACCATCCTTTTTTTCAATAGCTCCCCAACTAGACAAAATCCCATACGACCTGCTTAGTGCAAAATAGGCATCATAAAAATTAGGATCAATCTCTATACTTTTCTCATAGCAGTATATGGCCTCTAAATAATCCTCTAGATCCCAATTGAGTTGGTAGGCCCTGCCTTTTAAATATAATTTATAGGCATTAATGTTTTTAGTTCCAATGATAGAAATGTGTTTAGAAATATCTAGATGACCAAAATTTTCTCGAATTTGTTCTGCAATAATTAGGCTTATTTCATCTTGAAGTTCAAAAATATCTTCTAATTTTCTATCGAAATTTTGAGACCAGACTTGAAAACCATCATTTGTACGTATTAATTGAATATTAATGCGGATTCTTTTATTAAATATTCTAATGCTGCCTTCTAAGACTGTAGCAACACCCAATTGATTACCAATATGCCTCACATCAGTATTTTTATTTTTAAAGGCGAATGAAGATGTTCTAGCAATTACTTTTAAACCTTTTACTTTAGTTAAGGCATTAATAATTTCTTCAGTAATACCATCGCAGAAATAGTTGTTGTCAATATCATTACTCATATTGACAAAGGGAAGTACTGCTATAGATTTTTGATTAATCAATCTTTAGTTTTGCTATATAAACGTAAAAATATAAAAAGTTGAAGTAAATCTTGTTTTGACTTACATTCCTCGTTTTTTAAAATCTTTTTCAATGGTATTTATTACCCATTTGGTCAATTTATTAGAAACTTTACCTATAACTATTCTTTTAGATAGCCACCACCAAAAACCAGAGAGCTTATTGTTTAGTTCAGCCTTAACAATGGCTTTTATTCTATTTTTTATCGGCTTTTCTAATTGGTAAAATGCTTTAGAGTTAAATTTTGGAAATTCTTGAATTTTATATTTGGTAGGATTGCTTTCATCATTTGGATCTAATTTACTCACATCTGGAATAATTGGCATATAAATTTTGCCATCTACTTCTCTACTAAATTTATCTATAGCTTCTTCACTGACGCCATAAAACAAATTATCTCGATCATTTGGATTACATTCAGTAAAGAAAATACCTCTTAGAAAGTTTTTTGCGTTTTTACGTCCCAAAAAGAAATCGTGCTTTCTAAACTCTATATCCAAAAAACCACCAAAACCACCAATAGCACCTGTTGCTAATGGTGGATGATCGGTTTCTTCATCAATTTGTCCGAGTTTGAGCTTTCTAGGAAATGCCATTAATTTAAACAATCCTGTGCCATAAGTATCACTTTGCTTGTTACGAGCTTGATTTAAAATTGTTGGAATTAAATTACCAACTATGTCCATTATACTGGTCTTTTCAAAATCTGGTGTAGAGTTGATAATTTCATCTTTAAAATTTGGAAATGGATCAATTAAAACCGTTCCATACTTTGGGTTATCTGCATCTTCAGGTCCGTGATTATCTGCTAAGCACCTTAAAACTTCATCAAAGGGTTCGTTATTAATGGTGCCACCATCAACTGCTGTAAATTGGAAATTTCCAGACGTTTCTGTATCAAACTCTACATCCATCTGAGCAGTAAAAGCTTTGCGCTTCTTCAAATTATTATGCACATATTCCATAGGAAACTCAGAATCGAAATAACGTGGTGCTAATCCAATTGGAAATGCACCAGTCGCTTTAGTTACTTTTATTAAAAAATCCTTATTTGATTTTGAATCTAGAGTAGATGACAAAGGTCTAAAAGGTAAAAATTCATTATAATCTATGGTGTCATGGTAATTAAGTTTAAAATGAGCTACAATATCATGATTACTTACACGATGACCTGGAGTAGAATCCATAAATTTAGATTTTATTCTACTCATTTTTACTTTATAATCTAAAGGTCTTAAACTGGTTACTGTCAGCAAAACTCTTAAATCTTTTGAAACATAATTAGGCAAATTAGTAGTACTAGTGGTATTTGGTAATTTATCGAATACCTCTTCAGCTATTCTGTCTATAGGCTCAGAGTTTAATAACGATGGTGCACCTTTCTCTTTTTTAAGATCAGTAGTAGAAAGCATTTTTTCAAAGGTTGTTTTTCCTACTCCCGTTCCATTATAAAGACTATCATCGTCATCTAAGAACACCCAACTATCATATAGGATGTTTCCTGTTTTAGTGTGCGCTACTTCTTTTATAGGTTTTAATTTACCAGCGCAAAGGGCCAAAGCAGTAATCATACTTACCATACCTCCAGCAGAAGCTCCACCTATGGCATCAATTACAACATTATGCTTTGGAATATTACTATTAGGATTATTGGCTTGTTCTTTTTTTGCAGATTCCCATTCTGCGAGTGCTTCTAAAATGTAATCCATAAAGCCAGCTGTATAAGCGCCCGCTGAAACTGCACCTGCCATTGTAAGCCCTAAATGAAATGTTTGTTTACTCATAATCAATAGATATTATAATACATTGAGGGAGGAACATCTAAAGGTAAACTTTTTTGAGAAAGCTACATGTATTCAAAAATTATTATTGTGTAATGTATTAAAATAAAAAAAGTCCTGAATGATTATTCAGGACTTTAAAATGTTTTATAAATAAATATTTTATTCTATGGTTTCAGTATTATTACTTAATACAATGTCTTTTTGAGCTACTAATAAACCATCTACCAGTTTTGGTTCTAAAATCCTTGTAAGATCACTCTTTTTTGCAATTCTCTTACGACAAGCTTTAGATAAAAGAGGATCTTCTTCAAAAAGAAAAGTTTCTAATTGATATACGTCTTTAGATGGCTCCTTTACCAATGGGTATATTTGTTGTAATTGATTATAACGTCTATCATTACCCGGAATAAATGTATAGATGGTGTATTTTCCATCAGCATCTGTCTTTACCCAACTTCTGTGAAAAACATAACGTTCATCACCAGCACGTCTTAAATCAAAATTGCCATCTTCATCAGGTTGTTCTATAAATAGGATAACATCTTTTGCTGGTGTTACACCATCACTCTGATAAATAGTACCTGTAAGTTTTATTTTATTAGATTTTGATCTATAATCTGGTATAGTATCTGTATTTGTAAGTAACTCTGCAGCACGATCATTAATAGGGTTATCATAATCCGAGACAGAATTGAATTCCTGAGCTACAATAGGATTTATTGCTGCAATAAAACAAACGATGCAAATAAATGTAATAAGATTTTTCATTAGGTTAAGCATTAAGATGATGACAAATTTCAACGAATTTTATCGTAATTCCTTAAAAATCACATCAATGCACTATTTCTACGATAAAAAGAGAATTGATTCAAATATTTCCGATGAAATACTATCAATTTTAATTACTTAACAATCTACACTATCGTTCAATTAGTAGTAAAACTTAAACACTGATTTGTTTATTAAAATATGAAGTACAAAATGATGTTAAATTTTAGTGTCTTATTTTGAAAGATTAGTTTAGCATTTTCTATTAAATTTTAGAAATTAATTGGATTTTTCTTCAATAATAAATTGAAAATTATAGGCAATTGTCGTTAAAATTTTGATGCAAATACTATAATTGAGGCACGAATTGATAAAAAGTATTTCGTCGGTAATATTTGCATTTTATCCAGCAAACACGCAGTTTATCCTTAAAATATGCATTTAATATGTATAATTGTTTTACAAAAAAGACCAGAATTTAATTGCTTTTTTTAATAAATTGTATAGATTTGTTCAACTAAGATTAATAAAAAAGAATAAACATGAAAACAAAATATGCTTTATTTAGTGCTGTTTTTTTTCTAATGATAAGTATGAGTTTTGCTCAAAAAAAGGACAAGTCTCAAAGCATTATTAGCGGCAAAGTAAATATATCTAAATATCATAATCGAGAAGAACTAAAAAGCATGAAAAAAGGTGACTTACTAGTTCTTTATATAGAACGAATAGAAGTCATTGTAAATATTTTACCTAACATTGCCTTTGCTACAAAACCTGGCGTTACTATGGAATCTTTAGGTATCCCAGAAACAAAAGAGAACAAAAAAGCATTAGAGGAAAATATTGAGGCTTCTGATGAATATTTTGATAGCACTATTGAATTTCAGAAAAAAATATTACCATATTCTGATACAACAGATTTAATTGCAGCTATTTTGTTTTATGAAGCAACTTTAAAATCATTACATACCTATGATGATTTTAAAAAGGAATAATTAAAATTTTACGTTGTTATATAATAAGAAACCTTGGCAAATATGTTGTCAAGGTTTTTTTTGCGTTTAGGTATTATTAATCAAGTTTTAAAGTATAATTTGATTAAGTGCATAATTTAGTACGATAAACGGTTGTATTATGTAGGAAAAATAATTGTAACATCATTATATCATGCATTTCGTCGATATTATTTGTGTTTCATAGGTATTATTTATATGTTTGAACTAATAGTTTAAAAACCCTTAATCTAAACTAACAAATTTAACTACTATGAAGAAAATTACTCTAACTACGTTTTTCATGTTTTTTGTGCTAGGAAGTATCTTTGCACAACAAGAAAAAGGAATCACTGGCTATAATAATTGGCTAAATTCTTGGACTGAGTTTAAACCTAATCAAGTTGATTATGGTGAAGCTACACAAATACTAAGTGGTGATATTACGGAAGACATAACTTTAACTAAAAGAAATATCTATCTTTTGTTAGGTGATGTTTTTGTAACAAATAGTTCTACTTTAACCATAGAACCAGGTACAGTAATTATCGGTGACTTTAAGACAAAAGGATCACTTACAATAAGTAGAGGTTCTAAAATAATTGCAGAAGGTACACAAACTGACCCTATTGTTTTTACTTCTAGCAGAAGCGATAAAAAGCAAGGTGATTGGGGCGGACTCTTTATTTTGGGAGATGCACCACTCAATACTTTTGGCAAAGTGTCTTCTCTAAACTACGGATTAAACCCATCTTCTACTGAGAGCATAAGCTATGGTGGCGATGATGTATATAGCGATTCAGGGACTCTAAAATATGTAAGAGTAGAATTTGCAGGAAAGAAAACTAAAGAGTTTGGAAATTTTAATGGAATTACTTTAGCTGGTGTTGGTTTAAAAACGACCATTTACAATGTAATGGTAAGTTATTGTCAAGGAAATTCATTTAATGTTCTAGGTGGTGAAGTTGTTTTAGACAAAGCCGTTTCATTTAGATCTAGTAGAAATGATTATGAGTTTAATTATGGAACACAAACCAATATAGTTAATTCTTTAGCTATAAGATCACCATATATTTCTAGTGCTGATGGATCGAGATGTATGTCTATAAACTCATACGATATAAAGGAAGATGCTGACACTAGCAAGAAAGAAACGTTTGTAAATGCAGAAAATCTTACTCTTGTTAACGTGAGTAATGATTTAAAAGGTGACATTCAAGTTGGTCTTGTACAAGAAGCTATATTTATAGGGCCAGATGTATCATTCAATATTCATAAGAGTGTAATTTCTGGTTTTAAGCCAGCGATTATTTTTGATGCACGTATTCCAATTAATAATGAAAACCTTGAAAAGATTAAAGTTACACGTTCTTATTTTAATAACTGTAAAGGAAACATCTTTAGAAAAGGCTACACCAATAATGACGATTTAGAAAGCTGGTACGGAAGTAGAATCTTTGATAATGTATATTCTAAAGGTCCAGACACTGAAACTTTCATCGATTATGGCAATAGTAAACTACCCGATTTTAGATTAAGAATCAATAAAATCATTGCTTCTAATGATTATTTTGATGATGACGATGACTAAAAATACTTTTTAACCAATTAATGTTTATAGCTAAATCAAGCCCCTACTCTTGAGTTAGCTATAAATGTTGTTTAACACCTTAAAAGCTTATAGAGTAAATTATTACACCCCAAACCAATGCTTAAACCTACTATAGCAAATAAAATACTTTTTGGATTATGTTTTCTTGCCCTTTTTGTGCAAGAACAACTTAGTGCACAGATTGTAATTGGTACTCCTAATCTTGGTTTCACTCAAGCTTGTGCAAGTGAATCTTTTAATACATATAGTACTACATTTATTTTTTCACCAGAATCTAGTGTAAATGCATCTAACCAGTTTACTGTAGAAATGTCTGATGCTGATGGTGATTTTTCAAATCCAACAATTGTATTTACTTCTGCTTCTGGCTCTATAACAACATCACCAGCTACTGTAGACTTTTCTATTCCTCTAGATACTGCTGGTGAAAACTACCGAATTAGAATTAAAAGTAGTTCTCCTGCAGCAACTAGTAGTCAATCAATTGCTTTTCCGGCTTATTATAAAAGTCAAGATTCACCATTCTCTATTAATAATTTAGTTTCTACTGGTGCGTATTGTACAGGAGGTAGTTATTTATTAACAATTGATAATCCAGGAACAGGATCTAACGACTCACCACTACTCTATCCAAACCTTACATTTAAGTGGTATAGAGAAACAAGTCCAACAACCTCTGTTTTTGTGGCTGACGGTCCAACTTTATCTGTAAGCGAAGAAGGCACTTATTTTGTTGAAACTAATTATGGAACCTGTACTTCTAACTCATTCTCAAACCGCGTAACAATTAGCGAAGCGGTTTCTGGAGAAGCCAATGCAACTATTGCTTCAAGTTTAGGAAATCCATATTGCCCAGAACAAGGTTTAACAACATTAACTACTATTGGAGGAATAACGTATCAATGGTATAAAGATGGTGTTATTATACCAGATGCAACAGATCAAATGTATCAAACTAACGAATCAGGAACTTTTTCTGTGCAAGTAGATTTAGGAGATTGTTCTGCGGCTGGATCTATTGATTTAGTAAGTGAATTGTTCGATAGTTCTATTGATGTTCCTGAGGTTAATTACATATTTGAAGACGAATCACTTATGGTTACAGTCACAACTACAGCAAGTAATCCTGAATTTGAATGGTATTTAGATAATACGCTAATTGTTGGCGCTTCTGACGACTTCTTTGAAGCTACAGAATTTGGAAATTATAAAGTTATTATAAGTGAAACTACTGGATGTGAAGCCTCAAAAACGTATGAATTTATTGTTGAAGAAGCTCAGGTTGTGGAAAAAATTCCAAATGTAATTAGTCCTAATGGAGATGGTATTAATGACACTTGGGAAATACCTATGCAATACGTTTCTGGAACAAATACTGAAGTAAAAATATTAAATGACCGTGGAAAAGTAATATTTCAAACCATGGATTATCAAAATAATTGGCCACAAAACCAATTAGAACTAACAAGTGTTAATTCACTCTACTACTATATTATAACAACAACAGATTTAAAAACAAGACAAGGTTCTATTACCATAGTTAAATAACATGAAAACACCTCTTTTGGCCATATTGCTCATTCTCTGTTCTATACAGATGGTCTTATCTCAACAAGACGATGGGGTCGTTTCATTAGATTTACCAGTACGAAACTCATTGGTGTTTAACCGTTATGCTATAAACCCAACATTTAGTTTTGTAAGAGAACAAAACAGATTCATTAGTATCAATAATAAACGAGAATGGGTTCAGTTTGATAATGCTCCAGAAACCTACTTGGCTAGTTACTCTGGTCGTTTTGCTGAAAATATTGGTGCAGGTTTAGCGGTTTTTCAACAAAATTATGGTGTATTAACAACGTTTGGTGGCTTACTTAATTTTGCTTACAACGCAAAATTAAATACAAATAGCAATCTTACGTTTGGTCTTAATATTGGAGCTTATAAGAGCGGTGTTAATACTGCCAATACAGTAACTAATTATTCCGATCCATCATTACAAAATGTACCATCAAATTTTTTAATCACAGTAAGTCCTGGAATTAACTATGGTTTAGAGTTTTTAGATTTTGGAGTTTCAGTGAATAATTTGGTTACTTATAATTTAGAAAATTCATTACTAATTGAAGATAATCCAAAACAAGGTATACAAGCACATGTAATGCATACAGGATATTTTAGTGGACGTGGTTTTTTTAGCGATACAAAATTTTCGGCCTTGATAAAATCAGAATTTAGAAAAGATGAAACCATAATTTCTGGACTTGCAATGCTTAATGTTCCTAAAGGATTATGGCTACAGTTAGGTTATAACAATGTATACGGAATTTCTGGTGGTATAGGTCTTAATTTAACCAAACAAATAGCCTTAGAGTATAATATAGAAAAAGCTCTTGGTGAGCTGGTAGAGTTTGGTTCATCACACGATATAACATTGGCTTACAGATTTATTCCAAGAAAAAGATATAAATATAGCGGTGACGAAGAGGTTGACGGATTGTTTACTAAAAAACTAAGTAAAAGACCAGTAGTTCAGCCAACAGCTGCAGAACTTGAAGGTATAAGAGCAAGAGCAGCAGAAAGAAAGGCTAAAGCTGAGCAAGACAAAGATGCCGAGGCAAAAGCGAAATTAGAAGCGGAAGAGAAAGCTAAAAAACAAGCAGAAGAACAAGCTAAAGTTTTAGCCGGGCAAAAAGCTAAAGAGGCAGCTGAAGCAGAGGCTAAAGCCGAGACTGAGAGATTAGCAAAAATAGAAGCCGAGGAAAAAGCTAAAAAGAGAGCAGAAACAAGAGCTAAAATAGAGGCTAGCCAAAAAGCAAAACGAGAAGCTGAAGCTAAGGCAAAAGCTGAACAAGCGGCACAAGCAAAACTATTGGCAGAACAAAAGGCAAAAGAAGATGCAGAACAAAAAGCTAAAGAAGAAGCAGAAACTAAAGCCAGATTATTAGCTGAACAACAAGCAAAAGAGGAAGCAGAAACACAAGCAAAATTATTAGCTGAACAAAAAGCAAAAGAGGAAGCAGAGGTACAAGCTAAGTTATTGGCAGAACTAAAAGCGAAAGAGGCTGCTGAACAAAAAGCTAAGGAAGAAGCCGAATTATTGGCACAACAACAAGCAAAAGCTGAAGCAGAAGCACAAGCAAAATTATTGGCAGAACAAAAAGCTAAGGAGGACAAAATTACAAATCCTACCGACGAGCTTGGTAAATCAATGAAAGCCATAGAAACGCAAACAGAAAACTTTAAGGCTACTCAAAACGAATTATTAAAACAATTTGATGCTATTGTAAATATTAAGGACAAAGACCTTAAAGATTTAAAAGAAGAAAATGATTTAAGTGATCAAGGTATTGCTGTACAACCGAAACCTTTTAAAAGTGTTACAGCTGAGAACAATAAGCTTAGAGCCATTAGATCTGATTTAGATAATGTAATTAAAACAAGAACTGATAAAATAGATGAATTAAAAGCACTTTATGAGCAAAGGACTAGAATTGCGAATACTGAATTAGATGAAGTAAACCTTTATTATAGAAACAAAATTGAGCGTTTATCAGAAGAACAATTAAAGGCAGTACAAGCAAGAGCTCAATTAGATTCTAAGTTAGAAACCATTAGAGTAGCTACAGAATTTGAAAAAAGAAGAAGAATAAAACGTGCGGCTTATGAAAATCAAGAAGATAGATATTCTCAAGATAGAGCAACATTAAAAAACATTAAACAAACAACAACATTAAGTTCTACACCTTTAAAGGCAGAAGATTTTGATTCTGGTGAAGCGTTAGGAAATAATATAAAAATATTAAAAAATATAAAAGATGTAGAAAGTGGTTATTACCTTGTTATAGCTGTGCATAGTAATATAGAAAAACGTAATGATTTTGTTACCAAAGTTGTTGCTTCAGGAAGATCTAATGTAGATTTCTTCTATGATGTAACTACAAGTAAATATTATATCTACTATGACAAATTTGATAGCATACAAAATGCTAACAATGCTTTAAAAACAAAAGGTGATAGACCATATAACCAAAAAATGTCGATAGTTAAGATTGAAAATTAATAGAAGTTAAGCCCCTTTTGTTTCTTGAAATGCCCCGAGTAGCGAAACAAAAAAATTAAAAATAAATAATCATGAAAAAACCTACTTTTTCTAGAATTGCAATCATTGTTGTATTACTCATTTTGGGACAACAAATGTTTGCCCAAAATCTTGTTCCGTTTTCACCTAGATATGACCAGGCCATTAAAGGAGATATTCTCTTAATTGGTAACAGTAATGTAGGATTACATGTTTCCAATCCTTATAATGGAAATGCAACCAATGATAATGCAAATGCAGCAGTATATGTAGATATAGATGGTGACCCTACTACATTCAATTCAAGTAGTGCGGATTTAGATGTCCCTAGTGATGAGAGTTGTTATCAAATTGTACATGCAAGTCTTTATTGGAGTGCAGTGGTTAATGGCTCAGAACCTATTTCTGATATAAAATTTAAAGTTCCTGGTGGTTCTTATATGGACATTACAGGTACAGAGATATATTATCAAAATGCAGGGAATAATAACAATTCAAACACCTATGCCTACCACCATGATGTTACAGATATATTAGCAGCATTACCAAATCCTGAAGGGACATATACTGTAGCTAATATTTCGAGTTTAGTTGGTCCAAAACCAAACTCTGAAGGGCTTTCAGCAGGATGGTCATTGTTTGTTGTTTATGAAGATCCTCTTTTACCAAGTAAGTACATTACATCATTTGATGGATTTACAAAAATCACCAGTACTATTAATGAAACTTTTCCTATTTCTGGTTTTAACACAATACCTACAGGTCCTGTTCGTGCAAAATTTGCTTTCAGTACCATTGAAGGAGATAGAGGCTATTCTGGTGATTATTTAGAATTAAATGGCACGCGTATTAGCGCAACTAATAATGCTGGTACTGTTATCAGACCAACTAATAACTTTTTTAATAGCTCAGTATCAGATATTAATCCTTTAACTAATACCTCAGAACTATTTACTACAAGAAACCCTACCAGTTCAAACACTTTGGGATTTGATGCTGGTATAATAAATATACCTAATCCTGGTAATACATTAATTGCAAATAATGCAACTTCAGCAGATATAAGTTTGGGTAGTAATTTAGATATTTATTACTACTATTTTAGCGCTTTTTCGATTGAAATTATTGCTCCAAATATTGTGTTGACTAAGATTGTAGAAGATGATATGGGTAACGATATTGGTGGAGAACTTGTAGGTTTGGGTGAACCTCTAAATTACATTATAGGCTTTCAAAATACTGGTAATGATAATGCAACAAATTTCACAATTAGAGATATTCTGCCAGTTAATATAATTTACAATCATCCAACTGATTTAGTTTTACCTGCTGGTGTTACAGTAGATAGTTACGACCCTGTTACTAGAGAACTCGTTTTTAATATAGATAACTCATTAGTAGAACAAAATGATCCAGTTTACGAAATTAGGATACATGCGCGAGTTGTAGATGAGTGTAATCAATTGGCAGATGCTTGTTCTAATATTATTAACAATCAAGCTTATGCAACATATCAAGGTACAATAAATCCGGATTTTACAATTACAGATGATCCAAGTTTAAGTAGTAATACTGGCTGTTTAATCTCTCCACAGGCTACTAACTTTTTAGCTGATTTAGATTGTACTTTTATTCAAGATGAAATTCTTTGTGGTGATACTATAGAATTAACGGCTGCTAATGGTTATGATTCTTATGCATGGTCAACCAGTCCTACTGGTACACCTGTAATAGGTAATACACAAACAATTACTGTTTCTTCAAGTGATACTTATTATTCTTATAATACAGCTATTGCACCATGTCAATCTATTGTACAACAATTTAATGTGCAACTTTTTAGTGGAGATATAGAAAATCCTGTAATCCCTTATGCAGATGAAGTGGTTACATGTCCTAACGATGGTAAGTTATTACCAAATATCTTTTTATGTGGAGCAAACGATTCTAGATTTATCGAAACCAATATATCAGATTCTACGTCAATGATTTGGGAGCAATTAGATGAGGCTAGTTGTGCTGCTGTATCAAATCAAGATTGTGCTAATGAAGATGCTGCATGTACATGGAATGAAGTTGGCACAGGTTCTAGCTTTTTAGCTGATTATGCTGGACAATTCCGTTTAACAATTAATTATCCAGGTGGTTGTTTTGTTCAGTTTTATTTTAATGTTTACGAAAATTTATTAGATGCAACTGTTGCTTCGACTGATATTATTTGTACTACAAATGGTAGTATTACAATTAATGGAGTTCCTAGTGGTTATGAATTTAGTATTGATGGTACTAACTACCAAGCAAGTAATGAATTCTCAGTAAGTACAGCAGGAACTTACACTGCATATATAAGACAAACAGGTGCGCCAACAAATCCATGTGTGTTTACGGTTCCTAATATTCAAATTACAGATAGAGATTTTACAGGTACTACTACAGTATCACAACCCTTATGTCATGGAGATAAAGGTGGTATTACCATAGCTGCAAATGATGCCGATCCGCAATATACATTTACATTACACGAAGGAGGTACTTTAGTTAATAGTGTTGGACCAATTGTTGACAATAACTATGCCTTTGATAATTTAAACCCAGGAACATATACAGCAACTTTAGAAACAGAGAATGGCTGTGTATTTTCAGAAGATATTACAATTACAGAACCGCCATTATTAACAGTTACTGCAGCAGTTACTGTTCCGTTAACTTGTAATGATGGTGAAATAACAGTTTATCCTGAAGGAGGAACTCCACCTTACTATTATTTTGTAAATAGTACAACAGATTTTCAGTCTGTACCACAAATAGTTGTTACCTCTGCTGGTATTTATGATATCACAGTAGTTGATGCCAATAACTGTAGTGCAAGTACTACGATTACAATAGATGAAATCCCTGAACCTGATTTTACAATTAATACTACCGATATTTTATGTGGTGGTTCTGGTGATACAGGATCATTGGCTATAAATGTTACTAATTCTTATGGAAGTGCTATAGAATATAGTATTGATGGTGGAACAACATTTTTCAATTCTAATGTTTTTACAGGACTTACAGCTGGTAATTATGATGTTGTACTTCAATACTCTATTGGTTCTTCAGATTGTACAACGGATGTTCAAACTGAAACTATTAATGAAAATGATGCTATTTCTGGAACTGCAGAATTAACAACAGCATTAACCTGTAATGGTGATGGTACTATTACTGTAACAGGCGTTGCAGGCGGTGATGCACCATACATGTATAGTATTGATGGAGCTACATTTCAGTCGAGTAATGTATTTACCGGATTAACTCAAGGAACTTATACTATAACAATTAGAGACGCTAACGATTGTACATCTATTACCAATGACGTTACTTTAGATGCTTTAGATCCACCTACAGACTTAGAATTTAATAGTTCGCCTATAACATGTCCAACAAATACATCGACAGTTACAATCACATCAACAACTGGTGGTACAGGTACTTTAGAATATCAAATTATAGCTCCAACTGGATCAACTACAGCATATCAAACTTCTAACGAATTTACTGGTTTAGAGCCTGGTACTTATACTTTTCAAGTAAGAGATGAGAATGATTGTAATTATGCGGAAACATTTACAATAGACCCTATTCCTACTCCAACTTTAAATGTAGTCTTAACAGAAGATTTAGATTGTACAGCATCCTCTGACGCTGTACTGACTGGTACAATAACTGGTCCGGCTCCATATACTTACGGAGTATCTATTGATGGTAGCGCATATTCAGCTCTTGGAACAACTGGTTCACCTTTTACTTATACCACAGGTACAGCAGGTGATTATCAGTTTGAAATTACAGATGCTAATGGCTGTACTGCTGAATCATCTATAATAACTGTTGAACCATTATCACCACCAGCGCTAAGTTTAGTTGTACAAAATCAACCAATTTTATGTAATGGTGATTCAAATGGTTCTATTGATATTACGATTGATAATACTGTTGGTACACCACCATTTTCAATCAATGTAAACAATGATACAACTAGTACAGATTACGGAACACAAACATCTGGTTTGCCAGCAGGAACTTACACTGTTACGCTTACGGACGCAAAATCATGTACTGCAACAGAAACAATTACTATTAATGAGCCAGATGCTATTTTAGTAGATTACGATGCTATAGATATTACATGTGGTGCAGGAGGTGTCTCACAGGGATCAGTAATTATCAATTCTGTATCTGGTGGTACAGCTCCATATAATTATTTTGTAACTGGCACAAATGGTTATTCAAATTCAGAATTAAATTCTACTGGTTCAACTTCTGTAAGTTTTGATGTTGTTGATTTTGGGTTATACCAAATCAATGTAGTAGATGCTAACGGTTGTTCTATATTAATACAAGATGTACTTGTTGCTTCACCTCCAACAGATTTAGATATTAATATTGTTTCTACTGTCGATTGTTCAACAGGCGGAACAGCTGAAGTTAGTGTAGGGTCTAGTTTAGCTAGTGCTGGTCCTTTTTGGTTTAGTATTTACCAAGGTCCAATTTCTGCCTATCCAAATCCACCAGGATCTTGGATTGCTGGAGATCCATTGACTTTATCTGCAGAATTTAATAATTTAACACCAGGTGTTTTATATACGTTTATAGTATATGATGAATCAACAAATTGTAGTTATTATGAACCAGCTACAACACCAATTCCAACAAATTCAACATTAACAGCTTCAGCTGTAAGTGCAAATAACATTACTTGTACTGGTAGTGATGATGGCAGTGTTTCATTTACTATAAACAGCGTTTATGGAACTTCGGTTGATGTAACTTATGAGATATTTGATTCTTTAACACTAAACACAACTGGTGTTACAGGCTCTAATACCGTACCAGCAAATAGCTCAATAACTGTAAATGATTTAGGGCCACTTCCTTTTGGTAATTACTTCGTTTCTATAAGAGAAACTTCTGGATCTAATTCTGGTTGTGGTGTTGTTACAACCCCTTTTAATATTACAGAATCTGCAATTTTATTAGACTTATCAGTTTCAATGGACCAAAATGCAAATTGTAATGCCGACTCTGGTGTTGTAAGCGCAATTGCTCAACATGGAACTGCACCTTATCAATATCAAATAACAACAACACCTGCAGCTCCTTCTGCAACAGATGCAAATTGGGCTTCAGCAAGTGTGTTTAATGTTGATGCTGGAGATTATTATGTTCATGTTATTGATGCTTATGGATGTATTATATCAAGTGGTCTAGTTGAGGTACCAATGGATGATTCACCAGTAATTTCTGCTGTACTAAATAATCAATGTACCGTTACAGAAGGTAACTACGAAATTGATGTTACTTTAGATTCAGCTGGTATCGCCCCATATAGTTATAGTATTGATGGTGGTGCTTTTCAAACACAATCAGCACCATTTACAATTTCAAACTTATATTCTGGAACCCATACTGTTGAAATAAGAGATGCCAATGGTTGTGGTAATATTGTTTCAGTAGATATTAATGCGCCAATATTAATCACACCAGATGTTACAACATTGCCTTCTTGTAATAACGACGATGGTGAAATAACGATGACCACTTCTGGAGGATCTGGTTCTTACACATATAGTATTTTGCCTAATCCTGCATCAATTAGTATAAGTGGTGATGTGATTTCTGGAGTCCCTTCAGGTTTATACACAATTACAATTACGGACACTGTTACTTCTTGTACTGAAGAGGTTACTGTAACATTACCTGAAGCTATAATTCCTACATTTACATTAATTCCTTCTGCAGTAACATGTTTTGGTGACAATAATGGATCTTTTGATATTAATATTACTAATTACACAGGTGCGTATACATACGAAGTATTTGATAGTTCTAATACATCTGTAACTGGTGTTGTAAATGCAAATACGTCTACAAACCCACATACCGTGACTGGTATGTTGGCTGGCACATACTCTGTAGTGATTACGGAAACTGATATACCATTCTGTTCTAATTCAGCAGATGTAGTAATAACCTCTCCATCTGAAGCTTTAGCGCTTACTATTTCAGAAACATCTAATGTAACATGTAATAATAATCAAGGTACAATAACTGCTGTTGCAACTGGTGGTTGGGGAGATTTTGAATACGAATTAACAGGGTCTGCTTCTGTTGTATATTCATCTAACAATACATTTACAGATTTAGCTGCTGGTATTTACACTGTTAATGTTAGAGATGCAGGTGGTTGTATCGTTTCAGAAAATATTACCTTAGAAGAGCCGACTCCAATTACGGCAACATTTACACCAAGTACATCGACATTATCTTGTTTTGGTGACCAAGATGCTAGTATAACAATTACGAATGTTGCAGGTGGTCAAGGTGCAAATTATGTGTATACTTTAAATACAATTTTACCAACACCAAGTACTTCTGGTCCTCAAACTTCTAATGTATTTACAGACTTAGGACCAGGAACATATTCAGTAACTATTAATGATGGTTTTGATTGTGAGTTAACATCAATAGAAATTGAAATTACTGAGCCAACTCCTATAGAAGCGAGTTTAGTTAGAGCAACTACGCAAACGTGTTTAGTTGAATCTACATTAACTTTAAGTGCTACTGGAGGTACTGGTACTTTCGTATACAGTGATAACCCTAGTTTTTCGACTGTTTTAGGAACATTTACTACTTCAACTACATTTTCAGTTTCAGACGGAACGTACTCATATTATGTAAGAGATGCTAATGGTTGTGTTGCTAATGTGTCTAATGAAATAACTGTAGAACCGCTAGAAGATTTATCACTAACACTTGAGGCCTCTAACCTAACTATTAACTGTGCTGGTGATAATAATGGCTCTATTTCTGCTAATGCACAAGGTGGCTTAGGGAACTATGTTTATACTTTACAGGATAGTTCTGGTAATGCAATTACTGCCACACAAAATACTCCAGGTTATTTTACAGAACTTGTTGCTGGTACATATGTTGTACAAGTAGAAAGTGGAGATTGTATTGAAGCATCTGATCCTATTGAAATTACAGAGCCTACTGCTCCAATAGATGCAACACTTAATGTAAATAATGTAACGTGTAGTGGAAACAATAATGGTTCTGTTGAGATTATTGCTTCTGGTGGTACAGGTGTAATTAAGTACGCTATTTCACCTCAATTAAATCAATTTTTTGATACAAATGTATTTGAAGATTTAGCACCAGGTGATTATGATGTTATTGTTCAAGATGTATTAGGTTGTTATTTAACTTTCAATTTTACTATTTCAGAACCAACACCTGTTATCCTTAGTATTGTTGCAAATTCAATATTCCCTGAAGTTTGTGAAGATGATGAGAATGGTGAATTTAGTATAGATATTTCTGGAGGAAATTTACCATACAGTGTAAGTTTAGATGATTATGAAGGTGTATATACAACTGGTGCAGCTACACAAACAGAATTTGATTTCACAGATTTATCTGGTGGCGATCATATTGTATATGTTAGAGATGCCCTAGGTTGTGAGTCTGAATGGAACATTACATTCCCAGAATCTGTAAGAATTAATCCAGAGATTACCGTAGAAAATATTTGTGACAATAATATACTAGGTAATATGGTTACTGTTAAGGTTGATGATTCTATCACAGATCCTACCGATTTAGATTATTCCTTAGATGGTGGACCTTATCAGGCTAGTAATGTGTTTACAGATGTTCCTGTTGGTAATGATCATTACATTGATGTTAGACATACTAATGGATGTATTAAAACAACAGAATTATTTGATATAGAAAGTTATGACCCTGTAGGATTAACACTGACCGAAGGTGGATTAAACGAGTTTATAGCCAATGCTTCTGGAGGAAGTGGAGAGTATCAATTTACTATGAATGGTGAAGATTATGGTGATGTAAATAGTTATATCATTACCGAATCTGGTCTATATACTGTTACCGTAACAGATAACAGCGGTTGTTTTGCAACAGCTCAAATTCAATTAGAATTTATTGATTTATGTATTCCTAATTGGTTTACACCAAATGGAACTACAAACACAACTTGGGCACCTGGTTGCGCTGATAATTATCCAAATCTTACATTCGACATCTTTGATAGATATGGACGTAAGGTAGCCGAGTACACCTACGGACAGGCTTGGGACGGTAGATATAATGGCACAGAATTACCAACAGGTGATTATTGGTATGTTGTTAGAACTAATGATGTAAATGTAGATAAAGAATTTGTTGGACACTTTACCCTTTACAGGTAAGATAAATAATCATTAAAAGATATTAAACATGAAAAAATTAACACTATATATACTTCTTTTGATTATGTCTTACGGCTATAGTCAAGAATTAAACTTACCTGTATTCACCCAATATCTGGCGGATAATGATTTTGTGATTTCCCCAACTTATGCTGGTATAGGCGATAATTTAAAAATTAGAGCCAACGGACTCACACAATGGGTTGGTATTAAAAATGCGCCCGACAATGCATCCATATATGGGGATTTTAGAATTTCTGATCGTTCTGGTGTTGGTATATCTGCTTACACTGATAAAAATGGTAATACACGTCAAAAGGGAGTGAAATTTTCGTTTGCACATCATTTAACGCTCGATTATAAGTCGAAACAATTTCTGTCTTTCGGAATTTCGTATAACATCAATAGTTTTAGAATAGAAATAGAAAACTTTAACTCTACTCCAAATGCTCCGGTTAACCCAACAGATGTTCCTGATGATAGGTCTACCTCTAACAATAATTTTGATTTTGGGTTTTTATACCGTTGGAAAGCATTTTATCTAAGTATGAATGCCAATAATATAATGAAAAAGGATATAGACCCAGAAAGAGGTGTAGAGCCTAATCAGCTTTTAAACTATCAAGTATATTCTGGGCTTGTACTAAAAAGTAATGATAATAAGGATGTAGAATTTGAGCCTTCTGTTTTTTTCCAAATGTTTGATAGTGATAAGCGATCTAGTACTGATGTTAACTTTAAATATCGAAAATTTAATAGAAAAGGTGATTATTATTGGGTTGGTGGTTCTTATCGTTTTCTTAATGATCAATTCTTTAAACCACTTAATTTAGGACCAATGGCTGGTATTACATTTAATAAATTATACTTTGCTTATTCGTATCAGTTAACGTTTAATGATTTATCTGGATTTAATTCGGGTACACATATGGTAACTGTAGGTTTAGACTTTTTACAAGGTGCTAGTAATTGTGCTTGTACAAAAGGTACGAGTCAGAGTTATTATAGATAAAATACTTAGTCAACCTCTAATTTATAACCAACTCCATGCACGTTGGTGAGTTTAATAGAGGTATCTGCTTTTAATTTTTTACGGAGTTTAGAAATATAAGTATCTAAACTTCTGCCTACAAAAACTCCATTATCTTCCCAAACACGTTTGGTTAACTCATCACGTTTAATAATTTGATTTGGATTGGCTACAAATAGCGCTAAAAGTTCACATTCTTTCTTAGATAAAGCAATTTCCTCAGCTTCTTTTACAAGTTTATTTTGATCGGGATAAAAATAGAAGCTTCCTATTTTTTCACTTGGTACAATTTCTGGTGGTGCTTTTTTAGAATTTTTGGTTTTAATTTTTAAAAAGAATATTAATGAAGCTAAGACTAAAAGTATAATTGTTTTAAATACAACATCATTTATGGATGCTACTTCTACCTTATTTATAAATTTTACATCAATAAGATAACAAGCTTCTGGTAAATATCTACTACCGCATGGAATAATAGTACTTTCCTTTTCAGCACTCATTTGGTAACTGTAAGCCACTTCCCTATCATTACATTGTAAAACTTCTACTAGATAATACTCTGGTAAATTAGATATTTCAATACTTTCTTTTACAATAGACACTAAAGTACTAGGCTCAAAAGACAAAGTCTTACTGAATGCAATTTGAAATTTATTAGTTTCTAATTCAATTATAGGTAATATTAAAGAAGTAGAATCTTGATTAGACAATAACAATTTATGTCCTGCATCTCTTAAGGCAATTTTGGTGCGTTTAGAAAGGTCAACGTTTTGCTTTGTTGTACATGATAAGCCCAATACGATTATTATAAATAGTAGGGCTCTGCCAAATGTGTTAATAATAGCTTGTTTCATAATTTCCGTAAATAACACACAATTCTATGACATTTTACAACTGTTGACACTTCTTTTACATTTTTTTGACACTCTTTGAAATTGCTCTATCTAGTTTTATCAGCATAAAAATTAATCATAAAATTAATCACAATGAAAAAACGAACATTATTAGCATTGATTGCATTAGTATTAATTGCCAACTCTTACGCTCAAAAAAAGGAAATTGAAAATCTAGAAATAGATATTAAAAAGAGTGAATTGAAATGGTCTGGAGAATATGCCTTTTATTTTGGTGGCCATAATGGCACCATAAGTTTTAAGGAAGGATATTTTATAAAATCTAACAATGTTATTACAGGTGGAGAATTTATAATTGATATGAATTCTATAATGTGCGATGATATTGAAGACAATGAGGCAAATGAAAGTCTTGTAAATCATTTGAAAAACGAAGATTTTTTTAATGTAAAAGAGTTTAAAACCGCTAAGTTGGTTATAACTAGTGTAGATTACCACAATGACACACAAATGAAAGTAAATGCAAACCTTACTATAAAAGGTATAACTTTACCAGTGAATTTTCAGGCAGAAGTTAATTATGAAAAGCAACAAATGACCTCAAAATTTAAAATAGATCGACAACGTTGGGGAATTGATTATAACAGTAAATTGAGAGATGGTGCAATTTCCGATGGTATTGGCTTTGAAGTAATTTTAAGTTTATAATCTTATGAAGAACATTATAATTATTGTAATGCTACTACTCCATTCTGTAGTAGCATTTTCTCAAGATGAAAATCGTTTAGAAATTTTAGAAGCTGACAGTACTTGGCTAAAAGAAATTATAAAATTTCCTTTAAGCTTTGCTGAAGATATTAAATATAAAGGTTACGAAGATTTACGCTTTGCTAAGAATTGGAGTCAACCAGAAGGCACAGAGTTTTTTACCTATGCATTTGTTTGGAACATAAATCTTTCTGACAAACCCACAGTGGAAATGATAGAATCAAATACAAAACTATATTACGATGGTTTAATGTCTGCTGTAAATAAAGATAAGGATTTAACTATACCTAAGAGTGTTACAACTTTTAATCTCATTGATGATATAGATGAAAAGTTGCCTTTTTTTTCTGGTGAAATGAAAGTTTATGATTCGTTTTTTACAAAAAAAGTAATTACACTATTTGCACGTGTAGAAAGTATTTATTGCGAAAAACAAAATAAATATTTATTGTTATTTAGGGTATCATCTTTAGAATTTAATAAAGACATTTGGAATGTATTAAATAATATAACACTTAGCGGAGATGCTTGCGAAGTAAATACTTTTGAAGTATCAAATGATTGATGTTTCTAAATATTATTGTTGCTTCATTATCAGTCTTTTAAACGTATAAAATTGCTAAAACTTCTCAACTCAAAGAGTTTATATTCTATTAATCGATTAATAGATTCATTTTTTATTTAAATGCTTAGTTTTATTTTTATTATGAAAGCACTTAAAATTATATCGTTTTTAAATATTTATCTCTCAGTTGTTTTTTTTGGAGCAAGTTTAGGTAATATAAACTCTTATTCTCCTCTAGATCAAAACGGTAAATATGTAACAAGCCATTATACCAATTTAGGTATAACATCTCAAGCTCACTTTGGGTATTTAAAATTAGAATTAAGTTCTAGTTCCTCAAGCTACAGTACCGATTTTTATTTTAACAGTAATGCATCAATAGGTTTAGATCCAGGTTATGATTCTGCAATTTTTGAAGGAAATTTACCAGATTTGGCTATATATTCATATCTCGTTCAAAATAATGATGGTACCACTTTTGCCATTCAATCATTAAGTGATGCAGATATGCAAAATGTTAATATTCCATTAGGTATTAATGCTAGTCAAGGTGAAGAAGTTACCATAAGTATATTTGAAACAGATTTACCCGAATCTATTGATATATATTTAGAAGATACATTAACAAATGAGGTTACATTACTAAATTCTAATGATTACGTTTTTACACCAGCAAATGATATAAGCGGAGAAGGTCGGTTTTTTATAAATTTTCAAGGTGAATCACTAAATATCGAAGAGCCATCATTAACAGATCTTATTATAGCATTTAATTCTAAAGACAAGTCAATTGTTATTAAAGGTCAATTGAAAAGTGAAACTATAATTAAGCTTTTTGATTTAAATGGTAGAATGTTAATTCATGAATCTTTAAACACAACGAGTACACTTCAATCTATCGATGTTACAAGTTTAAGTACAGACATTTACATATTAGAGCTAGTCTCTAGTACAAATGAAAGACGTACTCAAAAATTAATTATAAGATAGTAGGTATAGACAAAGCATAATGCCTATATTTTGGATAATATCTGATTTTACTTAAATAATTAGTGCCTTTTATAAGGTGATATAGCATTAATTTTTTTACTTTTTACGTGTATCTAACGTAAAGCACCATTTGTGCCTCGTTTAACGTGAATTTTAAAAATGAAGCAAAGATTTTTAGGTTATTTAAACACTCCTTTTATAAGTGGAAGCAATAATATTTATGGATTAAAACCATATCTTTTTAAGAATCGAAAAAATTACACATTTACAAATACGTTATTTAATAATCAGCGCTTAGGAAAATTAGTAGAGCAATTTGTATATTTTCAATTACAACAAGATGATAATGTTGAAATTTTAGATACCAACGTTCAGATTAAAGATAACAAACAAACGGTTGGAGAGTTGGATGCTTTATTATTGAGTGAAGGTAAGCCTATTCATTTAGAAGTTATCTATAAATTTTACCTTTATGATACAATTCATAATTATGAAGAACCACTAGCCTATTGGATTGGTCCAAATAGAAAAGACACTTTACTTTATAAATTAGATAAGCTAAAAGACAAGCAATTTCCATTATTATACAATGAATTAACCCAATCGTATTTACAAAAACACAAACTATGTCTTAAGACAATTTCTCAGCAACTATTTTTTAAGGCACAATTGTTTATGCCATATGACCTTCAGGATTTAGATATAACTCCTCTGAATAAAGATTGTATTGCTGGCACTTATGTTTCAATTCATAATATTTCAATATTAAAAGACTTTAAATTTTATGTACCTAAAAAGTTAGATTGGTTAATAGAACCAAACAATGATGTTGACTGGTTAGATTTTTATGTAGCAAAATCTATTATTAAAAATCAAATTGATGAAAATAAATCGCCTTTAGTTTGGTTAAAGATTAGCACTACTGAAATAAAAAAATGCTTTATAACATTTTGGTAGTGAAACAGCAATACTATAAAATATATAAGCCTTACGGTTATTTAAGTCAGTTTGTAAATCATCAAAACAAAAGAAGAAATAAAAAACTTTTAAGCGAGCTTTATGATTTATCAGTGAATGTAATGGCTGTTGGTCGTTTAGACGAAAAATCTGAAGGTCTACTATTATTAACTACTGATGGAAAGTTTAGTAATTATATAACTAGTTCTAAAATTGAAAAAGAATACCATGTTATGGTAGATGGTTTAATTACTGATGAAGCTATTTTAAAATTGCAAAGTGGTGTTGAAATTTCTGTAAATAGTAAACCTTATATAACAAAACGTTGCGACGTAAAAATTATTAGAAACACGTCTCATATTATAGATCGCTTTGTTAGAGATGAAAGACATGGAAAAACATCATGGTTGTCTATAATAATCACTGAAGGTAAATTTAGACAAGTACGTAAAATGACAGCTAAAGTAGGTTTCCCAACATTGAGATTAGTGAGGGTAAGAATTGGAGATTATAAACTAGATACAATGGAGCCTAGTAATATTTTGCCAATTAATTATTAGAAGCAGAATCGTCTTTATCTTCTTCTTTCGCTGTTTTTTCTTTTATAACTACTTTTTCATTATGAAAGATAATAGTTGCTTTTACACCTGTAAGTAGGTTCCATTCTTTAGAAGAAATTACTTTACCCTTATCATCATACACAATAAACTCTGCAGTGTTAGGACCAGATTCTCCTTGGTTTAATGCAATAATATCTACAGTATTTTTTCCTTCAGCTAAGTTAACTTCAACACGTCTGTAATTACTTTTTAGTAACAAATTGTGTTTTACAATGTAGCCATTAAGCATTATTTGTACACGGTCTCCATCTGGATATTCGTGATCTCTACATACAATATTAACAAATTTAGTGTCTACACGATGTTCTCCTAAAAACTGATCGGACATAGTTTTAATTATGCCACCTTTAGCAGCTTCTTTTTTCCAACGTTTTTCGTAAATTTCACTAGGACTTTTTAAACCATCATCATCAATCATAGAAAATGGTTTTTCAGATTCTTTAATAACAAATTTCTTCTTTTCGTTATTAGTATCTTCACTTTTCTTATCTGCCTCTTTAATTGGTTTGGGAGCAACTTTTATTTTTACTAGTGCTGAGTCTTTTTTCTTTTTAGACGGTTCTGCCGGAATTCTAACAGATTTACTCTCTTTATCCTTAACCTTTTTCTGGGCAAAAACCACGCTACTGCAAAGTATGCAGAACAATACTAATATGATTTTAAAGGTTTTCACTTTTATCTAAATAAGTTTTGTTTAACGAGTAATATAAGATACAAAAATCGTACCTATTTCAAAATAAACGTATAAAAATCTAAATCCTTACAAAAAAACGTTAAAACTTACCATTAAAACTAATACGCAATTTTCGGTTATATTCTTCAAAAAGCCAATCTTTATAGTTTTGAGTACTATTCATAATACAATAACAATACTGCTTAATACGATATGCTATTTCATCTTGAAGGTCTTTTATTAACTCTCTTGCATCATAAACATCTTCACTATTTTCTATACATATCTGCGAGTGTTGTTCTATGGAACGCTCTATAACGGTAAAGGATTTTTTTCCTAAACTAATAACATCTTTATAAACTGCTTTTACATCAAAATCTAAGGACTTTGACTTTTTAAACTTAGCTTTTATAGTATCTGGCATGGTATAAACAAAATCGCGTTCTAAAGCTTCATCATCTACCATGTTTTCTAAATAGAAATCTGGATATTTAAAAATATGCTCCCAATCTACTGGCTGATTCCAAGGGCCGAACCTAGCAACATTGTTTCCTAAATCTATAACCTGAAAAGTATTTCTATCTTTATATATACGACTACCACGACCAATCATTTGAAAGTATAAGGTTAATGATCGTGTTGCTCTATTTAATATAATAGATTCAACTGAGGGCTCATCAAAGCCAGTTGTTAAAATACTCACAGAAGATAAAACAGCATCTGGAGTTTTATTAAACCATTCTAAAATTTCTTTTCGCTCTTGTTTACTTGCTGTGTTATCTAGATGCTGTACATTGTATCCTGCCTTTTTAAAGGTGTAATACACTTCTTTTGAGGTGTAGATACCATTATTAAAAATTAGCGTTTTCTTACCCTTTGCTAACTCTTCATAAGCTAATAAAAGCTTAGACTGCATTAAACTATTTGTGTATAAAGCTTCAGACGATTTAACAGTATAATCACCATTTATACCAATCTTTAAAGATGTTAATCCAACATCATAATGATAAATGTCTGCATTTGCCAAAAAACCATTTTTAATTAATGTAGAGATATCATCACCAACAATAAGCTTATTATAATTATCCTTCATCGGTAGCTTAATATTACTACTCAATGGTGTTGCTGTAACTCCTAAAATAAAGGTTTGCTCAAAAAACTTAAACAATTTTCTGAATGAATTATAGTGTGCCTCATCGATAATAACTAATCCTACATCTTTAAGCTCAAAGTCCTTGTCAGAAAGTCTATTGTTTAATGTTTCTACCATTGCTACAAAGCATTGATATTCGTCTTGATCTGGCAAGGTTTTTACCTTACTATTAATTACTTTATTTTTAACATTAAAACCTGAAAGCACATTAGAAGTTTGTTTGCACAGTTCAATTCTATGGGTAAGAATTACTACTTTTTTCTTATGTTGTGCAATGTACCGTCTTACAATTTCAGAAAAAATAACCGTCTTACCTCCACCTGTAGGTAATTGATAAAGGAGGTTAAAATCATCAGACTCATCTCGCATTACATCAAAAATGCGATTAAGATCTTTTATTTGATAGTCATAAAGGCTTTTCTCAGTTACATTTACGTTTATCGATTCTATTTCTATAGACATGTAGTTGTTTTCCTAAACGGTTAATTTTGCAAAAATAGCACATTGTAAGTGTTTTTAAAGGGATTGTTAACAAGATTTAACAAGATTGGTATTGTTATTGTGTTTTATAAATAATTAACATTTAAATAATTATATCATGAAATCATTTAGAAGACATTCTGCGACGGTCAACGCAGGATCTATGGCAGACATTGCCTTTTTATTACTTATTTTCTTTTTAGTGACAACTACAATTTCTGCCGATAAAGGTATTTTACGAAAGCTTCCTGGTGAATGTCCACCCAATACCAATTGTACAGATAAAGTTGCAGAGCGCAATCTTTTGAGAATTGCTATAAATAGCAATCAGGAAATTATGATTGAAAATGACATTGTACCTATTGATGAGATTCAAAGTAAAGTCATAGCTTTTGCAGATAACAATGGTAAATCTAATTGTGATTATTGTGATGGTGAGCAATCTGCTAACCTATCAGATCATCCAAAAGATGCTGTAATTTCATTAAGTCATGATGCTTTAACTAAATATCAGTTATTTGTTTCTGTTCAAGATGAAATTACCAAAGCATATTACGATTTAAGAGCACGTTATGCCAAACAAAAGTTCAATAAGACACCGGATCAATTAACAGAGGCAGAATTAGATATTGTGAAAAAGGCGTATCCATTTGTGGTTTCTGAAATTATGGTAAAGCGTACTAATTAACTATTGAGTCATTTATCTTAGTACAGTACTTAATGTTCAGTTTCTTTTTGCCCCATTTTTTTGCTTTTTTAACATCTGTACCCATATAAATATCTATACGTTTTCTCCAACGTTTGTTCATTTTATCTTTAACCGTGAATAAACTATCAAAGCCTTCAATTTTAACTTTTGTATTATGTACCAGACCAGAATCTAATAAATCTCTCGATACTGCAATGTAAAGTAATCCTGGTTTTAGACTATCACCAAAGGCAGTTATATGTGGATTAGAATTAGTTTGATAAGCTAAAGAGTTATAGGCTGTAGCTGTTACTTTCATTTTTTTTGAAGTACATTCTCCATCTACTGCATCATTACATGCTAGTAATGTGCATATTATAAGAATTATTATACCACTATTTAACTTCATATTATAAATATACTCATAATAGTTAAATTTTGTTAAATTACTACCTTGTTATGCAAAGTACTGTAACAAAACAATTTTTATAGCGTCTATTAAGTATAAATCAATTAAAAAACAAAATCATGAGAACATTAAACAGCAATCAATTATCAAGTAAATCATCAGAATCTAAAAGTTATACTTGGAATAGTAAAAGACGTTATAGATAATTTATCTAAAACAATTCATCAATCAATTAAATCAAAACAATTATGAGAACTTTAAACAACAATCAATTAACAAGTACATCTACAGAATCTAAAAGTTATACTTGGAATAGTAAAAGACGTTATAGATAATTTATCTAAAACAATTCATCAATCAAAAATCAAAAACAATCATGAGAACTTTATCAAAAATTGTCAATACATCTAACAGTTTAGATGATGACTTAGAAACAATTAAAATTTAGTTGAATTCTTAAATAAATTATAAATAAAAAGCCAATTACGATTAAAGTAATTGGCTTTTTATTTAAAGTGAGATAAGCTTATTATTTCTTAACAATCTTTTTGGTTATCGATTGTGATGCTGTTGATAATTTCACAAAATACATACCGCTTAAATACGATGACATATCTATTTGATTAATGCTATTAGAATTTAAACTTCCCGCAGATACACGTTGACCAAGTGTATTAAATATTTGGTAATTCACAGCTTCATTAGCAACGTTTAAGCTAATGTTTAAATCATCTTTTACTGGGTTTGGATAAAAGCTAATTAAACTTTCGAGATCAAATTCATTAGTGCTCAAAGGATTTTGAGCATTGAATAAAACAGATTCACTACTACCAAATTGACCACCATTTATAATTACATTACCATTGGCGTCTTCTAGATTATAAGAACCGTCACCAAAAATACCACAGCAAATACCATCATCAGCCGAATCAAAAATGGTAAATGTGTAACAATCATTAGAAACAGCAGGTATATTTATTATTTCTTGGTATGATGTAGCATCAGCATATGGAAATAATGGGCCATTGCTCACCAAATTATTAGAGCTATCTCTAAGCTCCCATGTGGTTTCATCACCATAATTATCAGTTAAGATGTTAAAAACGACAGTAGAAGTTGTGTAAGATGGTGATACCGTAAAGTTAAATACAAATAAATCGTTATTAGTATTCTCATCTGAAGTTCCGTTTGGGTCACTAACACTTATTGTAAATGAATGAGATCCTGGACTTAAATTACCGTAAGAAGGTGTCGCAACAACTTCTGATGCATTAGTCGCTAAATTTCCAGTCCAATTTACCATTGTGCTAGGATCAGAATCTAAATAATAGGAAACATTTGCAGAGGTTAAGTTTAAGTTTCCAGGATTAATTAATGTTACTTGTGGTGCAAAACTAGCGCCACATAGCTCCGAACTATTAGAACCTGCACTAACCCTTGCATCATTATCATATGTTTCTAAAGGAGGATATTGATTTATCACTTCAACACCAGAATTAGAAGGATCTAACCATTCTTTAAGCCTACTCGATTGTGAGCTTCCAAAATCCCAAGCTACATCAAAACGACCATAATAATCGAAAGCTCCATTGTTTGATGTACCATTACAAGCCGCAGCTCCACCAGAAAGCATACCTATTAAATGTCCTGTTTCATTATATAAAGCTGAACCCGAAGAACCTGGCTCAGTAACACCTAACTCCCATTCATCGATATACCACATTTGCGTATTAGAATTTCCATTAAAACCTACAACTGCTCTATATGCACCATCATCTTCTCTACATACTTTTTGTATATCTCCATTTGGGTGATGAATACCAAAGTTTACTACAGGAACATCTGTAGTAGATCTATTCCAACCTGCCCAAACAACATCAGGATTATTATTAAAGAAATTTGTATCGGTAATTTCTACTAATTCCATATCGGATTGTGAGCTGTTAGCTCTAACAACTGATCCACTTACGGTTTGATTAAATGTACCATTAGTGCTATTTGTATTGGTTGAACATGATGGGTTTGGACTTCTCCAATTAAAGCGAAACGCCCAACCAGCTTCACCTCCACTACAATGATTTGCGGTCATAAAATAAGGTGTGCCATCGTTATTGGTATTGTTAACTAATGTACCAGAACAAATACCTGTACCTCCATTAACAGTTATCATCGCATTAGCTTTTTTTACATTTTCTTTTACTGTATCTAAACCAAATGGATCATTAGGTGGTGTAATATCACAATCAACATCTTGATTACATGCGCCAGAATCGTTAAGAGCTTTTTGATATGTTTCTGCCGTTCTATAACCATGTATCACAGAACCAACAACAATTTTAGCTTTACCAGTAACATGAGCTGGTTGATAGTATTCAATCCATGCTTTATTACCATTAACAAACCAAGTGCCCAAAATTTCTTCAGGATTATTATTATGATGCGTAAATGGTCTTAATAAATCATCTTTTTCATCATTATAAACATAGAGTTTTGCCCCTTCAGGAATCTTAAACACATCGAACATAAAGTTTAAAGTATAAGCATCCTTAGAAGTGTAAGACATTCTCCAAATTTTATCACCATTCTCTAAAGTTGTCCACTCACCTACTTCATTAAAATCATGATCTACATAAATATCGTGACCAAATCTCCATGGTTTTGATTTATCTTTATCATTGATTACATCTTCATCTTGTAATTTCTTTAAATCAAATGAAGGTAATTTATAAGGTTTAACATTAGTTAAATTATCTAAAGTCCAACTTGGTGGCTTTACTTCATCCGGAATTTCTTGTGCAAATGATAGTGTGGTAACCAATGCTAACACATAAAGTAATTTTAATTTCATAACAGCTATTATATTAATTAAGAATTACTAAAATTAATACTTTATAAACGATTAGCTTATTCAATTTTTAAGATTTCCTTAACAGATAGACGAAAAGCGTATAACATCGATAAAAAGCACGAAAGTTGAATAGGCTTTGATTCAAATAAAAATCTGCATACTTTTAAAAAAACTAATCCACATGAAATACAAAACCATTCTTATCTTTTTACTGCCATTGACATTAATAATGAGTTGTAAATCTGAAATTTCTAAAGAAGATCGACTTATTGCTGATGCTAGAGCTATACATAAACGTGTTATTACACTAGATACGCACTGTGATATTAATGTGAAAAACTTTACAGATTCACTTAATTACACACAAGATTTAGATACACAGATTACCTTACCAAAAATGAAAGAAGGTGGTTTAGATGTAGCCTGGTTTATAGTTTATACCGGACAAGATTCATTAACAGAAGCTGGTTATAAAAAAGCATATGAAAATGCTATGTCTAAGTTTAATGCTATCCATAAGTTAGTAGAAGAAATTGCTCCAAATGATATTGAACTAGCTTTAAATTCTGAAGATGTTAGGCGTATTGATGCCAAGGGTAAAAAAGCAGCCATGATAGGTATAGAAAATGGCTACCCAGTTGGTTTAGACCTTAGCAACGTTGAAAAATTCTATAAACTAGGTGCGCGATATATGTCTTTATCTCACAATGGTCATAGTCAACTTTGCGATAGTAATACTGGCGAACGTGATAGTATATGGTTGCATAATGGATTAAGTGATTTAGGTAAACAAGTGGTTACAGAAATGAATCGCGTTGGTATGATGATAGATGTATCACACCCATCAAAAGAATCTATGCGACAAATGATAGAATTAAGTAAGGCACCTATAATTGCTTCGCATTCCTCTGCTAGAGCTTTGTGTAATCACAGTAGAAATTTAGATGATGAACAACTTGGTTGGTTAAAGGAAAATGGTGGCGTTGTACAAACTGTTGCCTTTACATCTTATTTGAATACTGAAAAATATGAAGCTCGTAATAAAGCAATGGAAGATATACGTGGTAAAATTATAGACTCTTTGGATATAACTTGGTACAACTGGAGTGAGTTTAGAGCATTAGATGAACCAACCCAAATGGAATTTGTTGCAAATAGAAAAAGGGTTATGGACATTGCCAATGAAAAAGCTAACCAAATAAAAGATTTCCCAGCAGCAGTAAGTGTAGAAGATTTTGTAAACCACATCGATTACTTAGTAGAAAAAATTGGAATAGACCATGTAGGTATTAGTAGCGATTTTGATGGTGGTGGCGGAATTGAAGGCTGGGGCGACGCTTCAGAAACCTTTAATGTTACTTTAGAACTGGTAAAACGCGGTTATACTGAAGCACAGATAGAACAACTTTGGAGTGGTAATTTACTTAGAGTTTTGGATGAAGTTGAGACTGTAGCTAAGGAGATTCAATCTAAAAGTTGAGAAAAAGAATAAAGAAAATACTGCTTATATGGATAATTGGAAACCTTTTTTTATTATTTAAATATGTGTTCGATCAATATACTCTTCGATGTGAACCGTGTTTATCAAATACAACCTGTTCTTCTTGTCTTACCCAATTTATGGAAGATTTTTTTATTTATTTAATGATATATAATATTATTATCTCAATAGTATTGTTCATTTTTACTAAGAAATAACTTTTATATCCTTAAAAATCTAATAAAGTCCTTAAAGCACGTTCAAATTTACCTTTAGCCATATACTGTTCTTCTAATTGCCCAATAAATGGAATAGGCGTTTCCATACTAGCGACACGCTTTACTGGTGCATCTAAATATTCAAAACATTCTTCCATTAACATGGCAGAGATATCACTGGCAATACCACCAAAGAGAGAGTCTTCTTGTAGAATAATTGCACGTCCTGTTTTCTTTACAGAGTTAAATATTGTGTCTTTATCTAAGGGTTGTAATGTTCTTAAATCAATTAGGTCTGCAGATATTTCCGCATTATTTTCTAGAGTTTCAAGAGCCCAATGTACTCCGGCTCCATAAGTAACAATCGTTACAGCACTACCTTCTTTTAAAAGTGTCGCTTTACCAAATGGTAACGTATAATAATCCGTTGGCACATCTTGTCTAATACTTCTATATAAGGCCTTATGCTCAAAGAACAACACAGGATTTGGGTCATTTACTGCGGTAGCTAATAAACCTTTAGCATCATAAGGAAAGGCTGGGTATACTACTTTTAATCCTGGCGTCTTTGTAAACCAAGCCTCATTAGTTTGTGAGTGAAATGGTCCTGCTGCTACACCTCCACCACATGGCATTCTTAGAACAACATCTGCCTGTTGCTGCCATCTGTAATGAGATTTTGCTAAATAATTAACTACAGGATTAAAGCCAGAGGTAACAAAATCAGCAAATTGCATTTCTACAACAGCTTTAATACCTGCAATAGATAATCCCATTCCAGCTTCAACAATTGCAGATTCACAGATAGGTGTATTGCGCACTCTTTCTTTGCCAAATTGCTTAATAAAGCCTTCTGTTATTTTAAAAACACCACCATATTCTGCGATGTCCTGTCCCATTAATATTAAGTCTTTGTGCTTTTCCATAGATTGTTTTAAACCTTGAGAAATAGCATCAACTAAACGTAATTCTTTTGTTTCTTTATTAGGTGTAACTTCTTTATAATCATATGTTTTATAAACATCATTTAACTCAGTAGTTTCATTCGGAATTATATCCTCTTCAGCATAAGCAGAATCTAAAGCAGCCTCAATTTCAGATTTAATTTCAGCATTATAAGCTTCGTCAATTTCAGTAGTTAATATTTTTTTACTGTAAAGGTAACTTCTATAGTTTTCAATTGGATCTTTAGCTTCCCATTCTTCCATTAATTCCTTTGGAACATACTTGGTGCCACTAGCCTCTTCGTGTCCACGTCGTCTAAACGTTTCAAATTCTATTAAAATTGGTCTTGGACGTTTTCTAATACTTTCTACTAATTTTTTAACCTTGGTGTAAGTTTCAATGATATTATTACCATCTAAAACAAAAGACTCAATACCATAACCTTTTCCTCTATCTGCTAATTGCTTACAATGATATTGCTCACTAGTTGGTGTAGAAAGTCCATAACCGTTATTCTCTATGCAGAACATTACTGGTAATTGCCATACTGAAGCTACATTTAAAGCTTCGTGAAAATCACCTTCACTAGTGCCTCCTTCTCCAGTAAATACTGCCGTAACTTGGCCATTTTGCTTTAAAAGATTAGCTAATGCAATTCCATCTGCAACACCCAATTGTGGTCCTAGATGTGATATCATACCAACAATATTATACTCTTGTGTACCAAAATGAAATGACCGATCTCTTCCTTTTGTAAATCCACTTGCCTTACCTTGCCATTGACAGAACAATCGATGCAAAGGAATTTCTCTAGTGGTAAAAACACCAAGGTTGCGGTGCATTGGTAAAATATATTCACTTGGTTTTAAAGCCATAGTAACACCAACAGAAATTGCCTCTTGCCCGATACCAGAAAACCACTTAGAAATTTTACCTTGACGCAATAGAATTAACATTTTTTCTTCTATAAGTCGTGGCTTAAGCATATTATAATAAAGCTTTAGTAAACCTTTATCACTTAAATTTCGTTTGTCGTAGTCTATATTGCTTTTGGTTATTGTGGGCATAAATTTTTCTTTCAATGATATTCCAAATGTAATAAAATTGCTTCAATAGCGTAGCTAAGTGCTCCGAATTATCAATAAATTGTAACCAATAATTTTAGCTCTATTTTAGTTACATTTGTATATTGACAAAAATTTTAAACACAAATCCAATGGAGAGAATACCTAGCGTAGATTTGAAAGACTTCATTTCTGGTGACCCTAAACGAAAACAAAAATTTATAAATGAAATAGGAAAAGCTTATGTTGATATTGGCTTTGTAGCTCTTAAAGGTCATTTTTTGGAAGATGAATTAGTCGATAATTTATATAAAGAAGTAAAAAATTTCTTTGATTTACCGTTAGAAGTAAAAGAAAGTTATGAAATTCCTGGAATTGGTGGACAACGAGGCTATGTCTCTTTTGGAAAAGAAAGTGCAAAAGGAAAAAAAGAAGGTGATTTAAAAGAATTTTGGCATTTTGGTCAATATGTTGAGGATGATGAAGAGCGTAGAAAAGAATATCCAGAAAATGTTGAAGTAAAGGAATTACCAGAATTCAATAAAGTAGGTAAACAAACCTATGCAATGTTGGAGAAAACTGCTAAGTATGTTTTAAGAGCGCTGGCGTTATATTTAGATTTAGAAGAAACGTATTTTGATAATTATATCCATAACGGAAATTCAATCTTAAGGCCAATTCATTATCCACCTATAACTTCAGAACCTAAAAATGCTGTAAGAGCAGCAGCCCATGGCGATATTAATTTAATCACTTTATTAATGGGAGCTCAAGGTCGTGGTCTACAAGTACAACGTAACGATGGCGAATGGATAGACGCTATTGCAGAACCAGATGAACTTATGATTAATGTTGGAGATATGCTATCTAGACACTCTAACAATAAGCTAAAATCAACGATACATCGTGTAATAAATCCGCCTAGAGAACTTTGGGGAACCTCTCGTTATTCAATCCCATTCTTTATGCATCCAATAAGTGAAATGAAGCTTAATGTTTTAGAAAGTTGTATCGATGAAGAAAACCCAAAGCAATTTGAAGATATTACTGCAGGAGAGTTTTTAAATGAGCGTTTAATAGAACTTGGACTAATTAAAAAGTAGCTTGCAGTCGCCAGTTAACAGTATGCAGTCAAAGCATTACTGACAAACTGCAGACTGAAGACTGAGAACTAAACAAATGGATTTACAAGATCAATTAAAAAACTTATTCCCAGACCATAAACCCGAATCTACTGAAGAAAAAACAGATTCTAGTAAAGGACTGTGGCTTCAAGACGATCCTATAATTTGCAAGTACGAAAAACGAAAAGGTAAACCAATTACTATTCTCGAAGGCTATACAGGTGCAACCGAAGATTTTAAGAAACTAGCCAAAGAACTTAAAACTAAACTTAGTGTTGGAGGTAGTTTTAAGGATGATAAAATTATCATTCAAGGAGATTATAGAGATAAGATAATGGCAATGCTAATAGAAAAAGGGTTTAACGTAAAGCGTGTTGGAGGTTAATATATGGCAAAGAATATTCTTCATATTACAAATGGTAATGCTCTTACTGATTACCTAAGAGATTTAGATTTTAAGGATGATATCTTAACATGGCAAGAAATGCTTTGTGAAGGTCCAACAATTCCTGCTATTAATTCAAGGGCATTTTTGAAACTTCGAACAGATTTTTTAAAAAAATTCTATGACATTGAAGTGAATACTAGAGAAATTTTAGCCGAATTATCTAAACTAGATGATACAGATAAGTATTCAGAAATTAACCTTTGGTTTGAGTACGATTTATTCTGTCATATTAACCTTATAGGTGTCATCAATCTTTTACATCAAAAAGAAATTAAAAAACCCCTTTACCTAATTTGTAGTGGACGCGTGGAAGGTGAAAAGCGTCTAAAAGGTTTAGGAGAACTAAATCCTAAACAACTTAAATTACATTATAAAGAAAAAATTAGATTAACACAAGAAGACATAGATTTAACGATTGCACTTTGGAGAACATATTGTGGTAAAGACCATAATATTTTAAAACCATACATCGTAACTAATTCTAGTTTTAAATATATGAGTAATTGCCTAAAGGCACACTTAAAACGTTTTCCACATCAAAAAAGTGGATTAAATGTTTTAGAAGACAATATTCTAAGAATTGTAAGAGATAATTTTATTAAATCTAAAGGACATCTTTTGGGTTATAGCATTAATTATCAAGGATTTTATGGGTTCGGTGATATACAATTAGAACGCATTATAAACAAGCTCGACATCTTTTTCGATGAAGATAAAACAGGCCTTACACTTAATAGAAAAGGACACGAAGCCTTGTTAAGACAGCATAATTTTGCTTCAGAAATTAATAATGATATGGTATTTGGTGGTGTGCAACGATTAGAATATCAGTTTAATATAAAGCAGAATAAACTTATTAAAACGATAATGAATGCCAATTAAAGATTCAGAATTAATTTTAAATCCAGACGGTAGTGTTTACCATCTAAATCTTAAACCAGAAGATATCTCAGATACCATCATTTTTGTTGGTGATCAAGATCGTGTTGAGAAAATTACACAGCATTTTGATAGTATTGAGTTTAGCACACAAAAGCGTGAGTTTAAGACGCAAACTGGTTATTATCAAGACCGAAGAATTACAGTATTATCTACAGGTATAGGTCCCGATAATATTGATATTGTTTTAAATGAATTAGATGCTTTAGTAAATATAGATTTAAAATCTAGACAACCTAAAACTAAGTTAACAAGTCTTAATATTATTAGGATAGGGACATCAGGCTCATTGCAAGCTGATATTCCTGTAGATGCATTTTTAATCAGTACACATGCATTAGATGTTAATGGGATGTTACATTTTTATCAAATAGATGGTATTAGCAATCCAGAAATAGAAGATGCCTTTATAAAGCATACAGATTGGGATAAAAACAAAGCACGACCAATAATTATAAATAATAGCAAGTATCTCGAAAAGTATTTTGAAAGTAATGAGGTTTTTAAAGGTATGACTGGTACTGCTGGAGGATTTTATGGACCGCAAGGTCGTGTGTTACGTTTACCTTTACACGACCCAAACTTGAATTCTAAATTAGACAATTTTACATATAAAGATTTTAGAATTACAAATTTTGAAATGGAAACCTCAGTCATCTACGGGCTTTCAAAATTATTAGGGCATGAAGCTTTATCTTTGAATGCTATAATAGCTAATAGAGCTACAGGCGACTTTAGTAAAAACCCTAAAAAAACTGTAGAAAAACTAATAAAATATGCCTTAGAGCGCATTGTAAATATTTAGTCGGACACTGTAACAAGTTCAGCATAAAAATGAAGAAAGTAAATATTGGTGGAGTACCAGAACATTTTAATTTAGCTTGGTATTTAACGTTAAAAAATGGCGAATACAAAGAGCAAAACATTAATCTACGCTGGCACGATTATTACGGTGGCACTGGAGCTATGTGTAAAGGTTTACGTAACGGAGATATTGATATCGCTGTAATCCTTACGGAAGGTATTATAAAAGATATTATTGATGGTAATCCCTCAAAAATTGTTCAAACTTTTGTACAAACTCCTTTAATTTGGGGAATCCATGTCGCTGCAGATTCAAAATTTAAAACCATAGAGGATATTAAGGGAACGAGAGCTGCAATTAGCCGTTACGGTTCGGGATCACATCTTATGGCCTATATCAATGCAAAAAACAACGACTGGGATTTAGAAAAAGATCTAGATTTTGAAGTCATTAAAAATTTAAATGGTGCGATAGAAGGACTCACAAATGCTGAAGCAGATTACTTTATGTGGGAAAAATTTACCACCAAACCTTTAGTGGATGACGGCATATTTAGACGCATAGATAATTGCCCATCACCATGGCCTTGTTTTGTTATAGCTGTGCGCGAAGAATTTATAAAAAACAATGAAAATGATCTAAATATTATTTTAGATATTATTAATCAAACTACGGCAGAGTTTAAGTCTATTCCTTCAATTGATAAAACTATAGCTAATCGTTACGAGCAAGAATTAGAGGATGTACAAGAATGGTTGTCTTTAACTGAATGGTCTCAAGAAGTTATTGATAAAAAGACCATAAAAACTGTACAAGAACAATTATTTGATTTAAATATTATTCCTAAAAAAGTGGATTACTCTCAGTTAATACACAAATTATAATTGCAGATTACTTTGCTTTAATTTGTTGTAAAGTCTTACACTTTCGATTTTTTACTTTCTCTATCTCATTTTTTTAGTTATATTTGAGATAGTTATGTCCATACTATTAATAACCCAGATTAATATGATTACAAACATAATTCTGATTTTATCTTCATTAGTTGCTCTCAACTTTGTGTTATTAATATTTAGTTGTAATAAAACCTCTAAAAAGTTAGATAACCGTAAACCTCCATTTATTAAAACATCTAAAAAGCCTACTGAAGTTGCCACTCAATTACCGACGCGTCAACGTCAACTTGCTGCAACTGGGAGTTAGTTTTACTAAAATGTTTATTTCCAAACCAATATCCTCTATTAGCACTCAATGGAGATGGATGACCAGTTTCTAAAACTACATGTTTAGAAGTATCAATAAGTTTCTTTTTCTTTTTTGCAAATCCTCCCCAAAGTAGAAATATCACTTTGTTTTTTTCTGTACTAATCTTTTTAATTACGGCATCCGTAAACTGTTCCCAACCCTTCTTTTGGTGACTACCAGCTTCATGTGCTCTTACTGTTAATGTAGCATTTAACAATAATACTCCTTGTTTAGCCCATGGCATTAGGTTTCCGCTTTTAGGGTATGGAATTCCTAAATCTTGCTCAATCTCTTTAAAAATATTGATCAACGACGGAGGGTGCGAAATTCCATCATTAACAGAAAAACATAAGCCGTTAGCTTGTCCCTCTCCATGGTAAGGGTCTTGACCAATGATTACCACCTTTACAGCATCAAAATGACAATGATTAAAAGCATTAAAAATATTAGCACCTTTCGGAAAACACTTATAGGTTTTATATTCAGTTTTTACAAATTCAATCAAATTTTTGAAATATGGTTTTTCAAATTCTGACTCTAAAAATGGCTTCCAACTGTGGTGTATATCAACGTTCATCTAACTAAAAGTTTTATCAAAAATAGTCAATATTAAAGTATTTGCCATCATTAGGCATATCATTACAATTACCTTAAATTTGCAACTTCAAAATTAAGTTTAACCCATGATAAACATTCATGAAAAGACCTTAAAAGACCTAGAGTTTTTTACGGTTTTAAATCAAGTTAGTGAGCATTCCATTACCGCCTTAGGTAAAGAGGCAGTGTTGGCTATTCTTCCGTTTGCACAAGAAGAACATCTGAAACTTGAGCTTAATTATGTTAACGAATATGTATCGTCTTTTGATAATGATAACCGTATTCCTAATCATGGATTTGAGACTATAGCTAAGGAATTGAAGCTTCTTAAAATTGAAAATACCTATTTAGAAATACCGAGTTTACAAAAAATTGTGAGTATCTCTTTAACTGTAAATACAATTTTAAAGTTTTTAGAAAAATTTGAAGACTATTACCCAAAACTTCGTCAATATTCAAAAGATATTGAAGTCACCAAAGTCATAATAGAGCAAGTAGATGCTGTTGTTGATCGCTTTGGAGATATTAAAAATGATGCCTCTCCTCTACTTTCAGAATTACGAAAATCAATTAATCAATTAAAGGGCAAAATAAACAGTAGCTTCACTGCTGCTTTAAACACTTATCACAACCTCGAATATCTCGATGACATAAGAGAGTCTGTTGTAGACAATAAACGTGTTCTTGCTGTAAAGGCTATGTATCGTAGAAAAGTGAAGGGAGCGATAATGGGTGGCAGCAAAACAGGTAGCATTGTTTATATTGAACCAGAAACGACACTGCATTATTCTAGAGAACTTAATAACCTAGAATACGAAGAGAAAGAAGAAGTTATTAAAATCTTAAAAGAACTCACGGATTTTGTGCGTTTGTTTTCTCCGCTATTAAAGCAGTATCAAGATTTCCTTACTAAAATAGATGTTATTTCTGCTAAAGCAAAATATGCCAGAAGTATGGATGCTATTTTACCAGAATTTTCAAAAGAACGCAGTATGTATCTAAGAGATGCATACCATCCGCTACTTTATTTAACTAATAAAGAAAGTGGTGAAAAAACATTTCCACAAACAATTGGTTTAGAAAACAACAGCAGAATAATTGTAATTTCTGGCCCAAATGCAGGAGGAAAAAGTATCACTTTAAAAACAGTTGGTTTATTGCAAACTATGTTACAAAGTGGCCTGTTAATTCCGGTACATGAGCGTAGTAAGGTATGTTTATTTGATAGAATTTTAAGCGATATTGGAGATAATCAATCAATTGAGAATCATCTCAGTACTTATAGCTATCGTTTAAAACAAATGAATTATTTTTTAAGAAAATGTAATAACAAAACATTGTTCTTAATAGATGAATTTGGTACAGGAAGTGATCCAGAGCTTGGTGGTGCACTTGCTGAAACATTTTTAGAAGTTTTTTATGAACGTGAAGCATTCGGAATAATTACAACCCACTACTCTAACTTAAAATTGTTAGCAAACGAATTACCGTATATGGTTAATGCTAACATGCTTTTTAATGAAAAGAGTTTAGAACCAATGTATAAGTTGGTTATAGGGCAAGCTGGTTCTTCATTTACCTTTGAAGTGGCTCAAAAAAATGGTATTCCGTATAGCTTAATTAACAAGTCTAAAAAGAAGATAGAGCGTGGCAAAGTTCGTTTTGATGCCACGATTGCTAAACTTCAAAAACAACGCAGTAAACTCGAAAAAACAGAACGTTCGCTCAAAGAAAACGAAAAGAAAAAGCTTACTGAAGCTGAAAAGCTAGAAGAGGTAAATGCTAAAGTTCAGAAAAAGTTAGAAAGTTTTCAAGAGTTGTATGATAGTAACCAACGCCTTATATATTTAGGACAAAAAGTCAATGATATTTCTGAGAAATACTTTGAAGACAAAAAGAAGCGCGAATTAATGGCTGAATTATTTAGATTAGTTCAGATTGAAAATTCTAAGCGCAAAAAAGTATCTGCCAAACAAAAGCGAGCTGAAAAAGTAAAAGAAAAGCAGATAAAGCAAGAAGCTGAGAAAAAGGTTGAAGTTATTAGAAAAAAGAAACAAGAAGAGCGAAAAAAGAAAAAAGAAAAGCCAGAAGTACCTAAGCCTATTTTAAAAGTTGGAGATAGCGTTAGAATGCACGATGGTAGAGCTATTGGAAGTATAGACTCTATTGAAAAAGGAAAAGCAAACGTTAACTATGGTATGTTTACAACGAACGTTAGCTTAGATTTATTGGAGTTGGTTGAGGCTAAAAAGAAGTAAATGAAAATAATATATTAATACTTTAGACTTATCTTTGTAATGTGATTAAAGACATCCCTAAAAATAAGCAAGTCATACTATTTGATGGTGTTTGTAACCTTTGTAATAGCAGTGTTCTATATGTTATAAAACGAGATAAAAAAGATATATTCTTATTTGCACCTTTACAAAGTAAAACTGGTATAGAGCTCATCAATAAATTTAATATTGATACCACTAAAACAGATTCAATATTACTTTATAACCCCAAATCGAATTCATTAAAACAAAAATCATCTGCGGCAATTCATATTGCTAAATATTTAGGTTTTCCTTCAAACTTACTCACTGTATTTTTTATAATTCCAACATTTATAAGAAATTGGGTTTATGATTATGTAGCAAAAAATCGCTATAAATGGTATGGCAAAAAAGACGCTTGTATGATTCCTACACCAGAATTACAATCCAAGTTTATAACATAAAAAAAGCCTTTTAGCGTCTATTCTAAAAGGCTTTTTTAAATTAACAACTTACTTAAAACTAATTTAATTTAAACAAAAAAATTAAATCATCAATCGCAAATATTACGAGGGAAAATAATGGATTGGTTAATAGCATATTTTTTTGGTTATAGTAAATATATGTCACTTATTAATTGCAACAGAAAAAACTCGATATAAGACCATATATAATTGATTAAAATGTTAAGATGCAAAAATCATCTGCAAGGTGTATCAATCTTACTCATTTATAAATGACATTAACTCAACTAAAAGGCCAATACACTAAGTATTGGTTTTTTGGGTTCTATATAAAAAGTAATTTAGATCTGAGCTTTTTTAGTTAATGGTTTTAGCTCAAGTTAGTAATTAAACCTCAAAGAAAAATAATGTTAGCTTGACCCTAACTTCAGTTAGTTAGGAACGAGTCAAGTTCTTGTTAAAGGTATAGTCTAACCGTTAATAAGTATCGCAAATGGTTGATGGACAGAACTATTTAGCTTTGAGGTTTTTTGCTTACATCTCGACTATTCTTATGCTAGCGCTCAACGAGACATGTAACATTATAAGAAATCTACTTTAAACTCTTTAAAATAAAATCTAAGTTAGCATCCTTATTATCATTAGTAATATAAGCATCTGTATAATACTTTGGTGGTAATGCTAAACCAAGTTTTTGCATTTTGTTTATGGTTGGTATATATTCTTGACTCACTTTTCCGGTTAATAGAACACCTAAATCTTTTCCTTTTTTAGCATATTTATACACATTACGTAATCCTCTTAAATACAAATGATCTTTTGTAAATCCTCCACCTCTATGCACACGTAATGTAATTCCGAAAGCTTTATCTCTATTGAGTTTATGCTGATTGTGTAATAAATGAAAAGTGTCCGAAAAACTATAGCCTTTATTTAAACTATCTACAGCAATCACTCTAAACGCTAATTCTTTTAAACGTTCAATAGTTAAACAACCGCTCATAAATTCTGAATACACTGCCAATCCTTCTTGAGTTTCAACATTATTTGGAAACCCATTTGAGAATACTTTTAACGGGTGAGACAAACCATTAAATGTTGTCACCATGTGGACTCCAATTTCGTGATTGGTTAAAACTTTTAGCTGATTTTTACTGTACTTCTGACTTTTGCGTAATACTAAAGTTTGTGTGTTATTCAACACCATTGCAGCAGCAGAGAGATTATTAGAAATCTTAATGTTATAATTAAAATCATAACGCTTAGAATAATCATCAAAATAGTTCTTAGCCTCTTCTACATTATAAAGCGGAAGCATTTCTTCATCGAATTCAGAATCATCAAATCGAAGAATAAATTTAGCATTCTCTATATCCTTTTCAGTAGGTGTTCCAAAACTTTTAAGACTATTGTAATAAAACTTTCTGCCTTGCCCAATCGTTTCAATACATTCTATTAAACCAGAGTATTCGTAAATAATATCTTCATATAACTGTCTAATATCCTCGTCTTCTATACGTTCTAAACGCTGAGAAAAAAATAAACGATGCAATTTGTAACCATTAAATCTAATTTTTGGATACTTAAACTGTGGTTCATAATTATATTTAGAAGAATAAAATTTCTTCTTTTCTGATGCTATGTTTAGCGGATTGATGTAATTGAGAAGTTCAATATTTTTGACCAATCGATTAAGGTTGCTATCAATATCAAATAAATCTTGAAACTCTTCTGTAGTTTTAATTTGGGACATTAGTTTTTAAACGTATTATAAAATTCGTCAGCATGTTTTGGTAAAAGCGTTTGTAATTGTGACTCGACTGCAGCAACTACTTCTGGGTAATTAATCCGCTTGTACTCATCACAATACACTTTTGCAATTTCAGTTGCCAAAACTAAGGTATTATTAAAATTATTGGTAATATATTTTAAAAAATAGCCATTACCTTGAAAAGTATCATTGATTTTGGCTGTTTGTTTTATACCATGAGGCAATTGAATACTAGCCAAAGCCTGTCTCCAAGACTCTACCTGTTTACCAAATCTAGTGTTATCTACATTAGAGGTTCCTATATTCCATGTTGGCACTTCCCTATCCCAACGTTGCCAATTATAGCTATGCATATCGTAAACAATGCATACACCAAACATTTCTTCGAGTTTAGCTATTAACGCATGTAATACTTTATAAAAATTGCTATGCTTTTGTAAACTTTTCTTTTTTTCGTTAGCTGGCAAAGGGTTTCTCCAAAGCTGTTTTCCCCAAGCAGTTTCAAAAACGGCATTTTCAGGATCACGATTAAGATCGTATTCAAAACGCGAATCGCATCCTGCAATTACAATTGGATGAGAAATGACCATGTTTTTAGTTTCAGGATCTTCCTCATACCATCTGTCGTATTCGGTATGCAAGCAATTATCCCAAAGATCTTTTCTAAATTGATGGCCATCATGCACTGCAGCACAAGCATAAGGCACGTATGAATCTATTTTTAACGTGAATGCATAATCATCTGACACAGCGTTAAATACTTCTTCATTTTTTATTTTTGAAATTATTGTATCTACAGTAAGCCTTTCCATTTTAATTCTTTAAAAGCTTTTCTAAAAACCTAAGCATATTTTGCTCTAATGTATTGAATTCACCATCAGAAAAGAATAATACTTTAATATCTGCTAATAATATATCAATATCGTCCTTGCTATAATTATGCTGCTCTAAACTTGTCATTATTTTTTTAATGCCTTGATAATCGTTATCATTATCAAATTCATCATGTATTTCTTGAAAAGTTTGCATATCTACTTTAGAAATAATGACATTTCGCTCTTTGTTATCTTCTTTAAAATCTGAATTGGCAGCAAATAATAAAATGTAAGCCACAAGTTCGTCTCTTGTCCAGTCGATTGTTTTCATTGTTATTCTGTTAGGGTTCCATATTCTGTCCATGAGCCATCATAGACTATTAGATTATTATAATTACAAAGTGATGCAGCTAAAGCTAATATGCAAGCTGTAATACCAGAGCCACAACTAAACACAAACTTTGCTTTACCTTCAACTAATTTATCAAAGATTACAGAAAGCTCTGCTTTTGGCTTTAATTTATAACCATTTAGTAACATAGTATAAGGCAAATTCTTGGAATTAGGAATTGTACCTCGTCGTAACCCTTCTCTAGGTTCATCTACTTTGCATTGAAAACGAGCTTCTGAACGCGCATCAATTATTAATGTGTTAGAGTCTTTTCTCAACTCATTGACACCTTTAAAATTGGTCATTAATTCTGAAATGAAATTAGCTTCAAAATTACCTTGAGTATAACTTTCGGTAGTATATTTTTCAACCCTAAAATTCTTGTTTTGCCATTCTGGTAATCCACCATCTAAAACAGCAACATTATTAAATCCAAAGGTCTTTAGTAACCACCAAGCTCTAGCGCTAGAGTAAATACCTTTATCATCATAAACTACAATAGTTGAATCCTGATTTATACCAAGATTTTGAGCTTCAGTTTGAAACTGTTCTTTTGAAGGTAATGTACTTGGAAATGGCGCAGATACGTCGCTGAATTTTTGTTTAATGTCAAAAAACCTTGCGTTTGGTATTCTTATTGAATTTGAGTCAACCACTTTATTAATTGTCGCATCTAACACAATTAGATTTAACGCATTACTATTTTCATTAAGCCATTCTACCGAAACTAATGAAGAATATAGAGGACTTTTTTTCATTTTTAATAACTATGCATCATTGACAGTTTTTCTCAATCGTGTACGTCTATTAAAAGCTTGAAGTTGGTCTACGACTTTACTTTCTAAAAAGTCAATTACCTTTTCTTCTACTTTAGTTTTGTTTTTATAAACCTTGTTAATATATGTGATTCCACCTGGAGACATCACGTTAACTTCAACTAATTTACCTCCAATAACATCAATACCTACAAAGTATAAACCATCTTTTACCAATTTTGGTCCAATCTGCTTACAAAGTGCTTTTTCGGCTTTAGTTAAGGAGTGTTTTGCTATACTTCCGCCAGCAGAAACATTAGAACGATGATCGTCTGAGCCAGGAATGCGTTTCATGGCACCAACCGGTTCGCCATTGAGTAATAAAATTCTAACATCACCTTGGTCTGCACCTTCTATATAATCTTGTAGAATAACATAATTAGATTCACCATCACCAGCAGAAATATAAAAATCTAAAAGTGAATTGATATTATTCATAGCAGATTTTTCAATTAATATCACACCAGAACCACCAAAACCATTTAAAGGCTTTAATATCATCTTATCTGCTTTAGAGTCTTTAATTTGTTGAACTAAATATTTTTTGTTTTTCGACACATGTGTATTTGGTATAATGTTACTATGCGCATCACCAAAAGCAGCTGTATAGAGCTTGTTATTGGCTTCTCGCATACCTTGTAATGAATTAATAATAAACACATCGTCCTTTACCGAATCTAAAAAATTGAGCATCAACGGATCTAAAGGCGGATTTGCTCTAAAGAAAATAGCATCAAAACCAGCCAATGGTAGCATTTCTTCTCTCAGTTTAGCTTTATTATAAAATGATTTTAGAGTTGATGGGACTTTTTCCATTCTACCAACTACATTACAAAATGCATTAGTAACACTATCTCTAATTGTTAGATTTGCTGGTGTACACATGGCTACACCATGACCACGTTTAACACATTCTTTGATTAGTGCTAAACTTGTATCATTTTCTGGGTCAATGTTTTCCCAAGGGTACATTATAAAGCAAACATTCATTTTATTGAAATTTGGTTGGTATTATTTTATATTAAATGTAAGGACTTTTAATGAGGATGAAAAATTATTTTACTTCATCATAATGGTCGTCCCATTCTTTAGCCTTAGGATTGTCGTGTAACTTGCCTAGCGATTTAGCCACAATCATAGAAACTGTAGCATCACCAGTAACATTTACAACAGTTCTGCACATATCTAAAGGTCTATCCACAGCAAATATTAATGCCAGTCCTATTGGTAATAATTCTGCAGGAAAACCAATAGATTCTAATACTATTACCAACATTACCATACCTGCACTTGGTACAGCAGCGCTACCAATGGAAGCTAAAAGTGCAGTTAATACAATTATTAATTGATTCGTAAAGGTTAAACCTTCTGGCCAAATTACTTGCATAATAAATACTGCAGCAATACCTTGATATAAACTTGTACCATCCATATTCACAGTTGCTCCAACAGGTAAAACAAAACCAGAAACTTCTTTATCTACACCAAGATGTTCTTCTACACGTTCCATAGTTACAGGAAGTGTTGCGGCACTACTACTCGTTGAAAAGGCTAATAATTGAGCTGGACTCAGTTTGTTTAAAAACCAAAGAGGTGATTTCTTGGTGACAAATTTTATTAAAAGCATATAGAAGCCAATCATTAGCATAAGGCCAGCAACGACACATAAAGCATATTGTACTAGTTTTAGTAAAATCTCAGTGTCATCAAAAGCAATAATAACATTTGCCATTAATGCAAACACAGCATAAGGAGCAAAGAGCATAATTAAATCTACCATTTTCATTATAACCTCATTGAGCGAGTCGAAAAAGTCCACTAAGGGTTTGGCTTTCTTTTCACCAATTAGCAGAAGACATATGCCTACTAGTAATGCAAAACATATCACTTGTAGCATTTTTGCTTCACCCATAGCTTTAAAAATATTACTTGGAAAAATATCTACTAAGGCTTGTAACGGTCCAGCATCTTGCTGAGCACTTGCTTTAGTTAATTTATCAGTAACTCCAGCGTCATTTTCATATTTGAGTTTTATCTTTTCTATGGTTTCTTGTGGCATTCCTGTACCAGGCTTCACAATATTAACTATAGATAAACCAATGACTATGGCTACTAACGTAGTACCAACATAGATGGCTATAGTTCGCAAACCCATGCTTTTTATCTTAGATATATCTTTTAAATCTGATATCCCTTTTATTAACGACGCTAAGATTAATGGTACTGCAATTAGTTTTAGAAGATTGATAAATATGGTTCCAAATGGTGCTATCCAATCGGTTACAAATTGTTGACCAGAAACGGAATTCATAATAAATCCGAATATAATACCCAGTACCATTCCGATGATAATCTTCCAATGTAATGCTAGTTTTTTCATAATATTTGCCGCGAAAGCGGTAATCTTTTAATTAAACTCATCTAATTTTAGATCAGGCTACCAATCCTGAGACTCCTGCCTGCGCAGGAGTGCATAATCAGCCAAAACCAAAGCAGCCATAGCCTCTACAATAGGCACAGCTCTTGGCACCACACAAGGATCGTGTCTACCTTTACCTTGCATCTCTACCGTTTCACCTTTACTATTTATGGTATCTTGTTTTTGTAATGTTGTAGCTACAGGTTTAAAAGCAACTCTAAAATAAATATCCATTCCGTTACTTATACCTCCTTGTATTCCACCAGATAAATTGGTTTGTGTTGTTCCATCTTCATTGAATTTATCATTGTGCTCACTACCAATCATCTTGGCACCACAAAATCCACTTCCGTATTCAAAACCTTTAACAGCATTTATAGAGAGCATAGCTTTACCTAATTCTGCATGCAGTTTATCAAAGACAGGTTCACCTAATCCTACAGGCACATTTTGCAACACACAAGTTATGGTACCACCAATGGTATCTCCTTGTTTTTTAATAGCTTCTACTTTTGCAATCATTTTTTCAGCAGAAGCTGTATCTGGACAACGAATGATATTAGATTCAATTTTAGAAAAATCTAAATCTTGATAGGGTTTATCAATAAATATATCACCTACCGAAGAAGTAAATGCATTTATTTGAATACTGCTTAACAACTGTTTTGCAATCGCTCCTGCTACTACTCTACTAGCTGTCTCACGAGCTGAGCTACGACCTCCACCTCTATAATCGCGCACACCATACTTTTTATCGTAGGTGTAATCTGCATGACTTGGACGATATACATCCTTTATATGCGAGTAATCTTTCGATTTTTGATTGGTGTTATGGATTACAAAACCAATAGGAGTTCCTGTTGTTTTTCCTTCAAAGATTCCCGAATGAAACTCTACTGTATCTGGTTCTTTGCGCTGTGTAACTATTTTAGATTGTCCTGGTTTTCGTCTGTTTAATTCATTTTGAATTGCATCAAAATCGAGTTGCAAACCTGCTGGACAACCGTCTATAATTCCGCCAATGCCAACACCATGCGATTCGCCATATGTAGTAAGTTTGAATAATTTTCCGAAGGAATTTCCTGCCATTGAATCATATTTTACGCTAATGTAATTGTTCTGTAAGAGAAACAAAAATTGAAATACATTTTTTGCCTTGTTACATTAACGTTAAGTCAATTAATTACCTCTGTTTTCTCATAACATTACGATAACAATTTGCTGATAGTTAATTAATTATACTTTTACTTTTAGTTAATAATTATTTAGGTTCTTTGTACAATAATAGATTTATAGCATTGAATTTAAAACGCAAAGTAGAAATAGCTGTCATATCAGACGTTCATCTCGGCACTTTTGGCTGTCATGCTAAGCAATTGTTAACTTATTTAAATAGCATTGAACCCAAAACTCTTGTACTCAATGGTGATATAATAGATATCTGGCAATTTAAAAAACGGTATTTCCCAAAATCTCATTTAAGTGTAATAAAAAAAATAATGGATTTTACAGCTAATGGCACGGAAGTAATATACGTTACTGGTAATCATGATGAGATGCTTCGTAAATTTGCAGGTACTGAAATTGGTAACATTTCAATTGTTAACAAGTTGGTTCTCAATTTAGATGGCAAAAAAGCATGGTTTTTTCATGGAGATGTATTTGATATTTCCATACAAAATGCAAAATGGCTTGCCAAATTAGGTGGTTATGGCTATGATTTACTTATCCTTTTAAATCGATTTATTAATTGGTGCTTAGACAAACTTGGGAAAGAGCGCTATTCATTATCAAAGAAAATAAAAAATAGCGTAAAAGGCGCTATAAAATATATAAACGATTTTGAAAACGTAGCGACAGATTTAGCTATAGAAAACGGTTATGATTATGTAATTTGTGGTCATATTCATCAACCAAAAATGATTGTAAAAGAGAATAAAAAAGGAAAAACTACCTATCTAAATTCTGGAGATTGGGTAGAAAACTTCACGTCTCTAGAGTATCAATTTAAACGTTGGAAAGTCTATCATTACAATGACGATAAGTTGTCACCATTTTTTGCAGATGAAGATATAAAAGAAATGAATACCCAAGATCTTATTGCTGCAATTACCATTGTAGAGCAACCAAGCACAAAAAAGAATAACTAAGCCAAAGCTTCTCTCAAAATTGTTACAGGATGTTTTGCAACTCTGTCAGTTCCATCTTTAATCTGATGCCTGCAACTTGTACCATTTGCTGCTATAATTGTATCCTCTGTAGCGTTTCTAACTGCCGGAAACAAAGTTTGCTCACCAATTTGCATACTGATCTCATAATGCTTTTTCTCGTAGCCAAAACTACCAGCCATTCCGCAACATCCACTTGGTATTATAGTCACTTTATAGTTTTCTGGAAGGTTTAGCACATCAAAACTCGATTTTTGATTTGCCATTGCCTTTTGATGACAATGTCCATGAAACTTAATTGTTTTAGCTTCGTTTGTAAACTGATTTGCTTTTATATTACCCAACTCAATTTCTTGTTGAAGGAATTCTTCAATTAAAAACGTATGATTTGCTATAGTTTGAGCTGCTACTTTATCATCAGCTAATTTTAGATATTCATCCTTAAAGGTTAAAATAGCAGAAGGCTCGATGCCGATTAATGGAGTTTGTTCCGAAATTAAATTTTTAAATATTAAAATGTTCTTATTTGTTAACGCCTTAGCTTGTTCTAAAAAACCTTTAGACAAGAAACTTCTTCCACTTTCTAAATTGTTAATAATAATTACTTTATAGCCTAATGATTCAAGTAAAAGTTTAGAATCTAAAGCAATACTAGATTCTAGATAATTAATAAATTCATCAACAAATAAATAGACGGTTTTTATATTATTAGCATGACTAGTTTGAACATTAATTTTAGAAAACGGTTTTGATATTTCTGGAAAACTGCGTTTAGGATGAACACCTAAAATTAATTTTAAATAACCAGACATAAACTTAGTTTGAAATAACAGATTTGAAATACCTGAGAATTTAGAAGCTAATCGATTGTACTTTGTAGAATTAGCAAAAAACCGATCCCTAAACTTAAAACCATTAGCCTTTTGGTATTGATATTGAAATTCTGCTTTTAAACTTGCCACATCAACACTACTTGGACATTCAGAAGCACAAGCCTTACAACTTAAACATAAATCGAACACCTCTTTTAACTCCTTATGGTTGAATTTATTTGCTTGTTCAGAATTGGTTAGATAGTCACGAAGTGCATTTGCCCTAGCTCTTGTGGTGTCTTTTTCATTTCGTGTGGCTCTATAACTAGGACACATGGTACCACCAAACTCAGGTAGTTTTCTACAATCACCAGAACCATTACATTTTTCTGCTTCTCTTAAAATACCTTGAGAACTAGAGAAATCTAAAAGGGTTTTAATTTCTGGTTCTACTCTATTGGTTTCGTAACGTAGATTTTCATCCATTGGATAAGCATCTACAATTTTTCCAGGATTGAAAATTGTATGAGGATCAAAAGCAAATTTAATGCGCTTTAATATTTGGTAATTAGCATCACCAATCATTAATGGTATAAACTCAGCTCTCACAATACCATCTCCATGCTCGCCAGACATAGAACCTTTATATTTCTTAACCAATTTAGCAACATCAGTTGTAATTTTTCTAAACAGTTTTACATCTTCTGCTTGCTTTAAATCTAATATTGGTCGTAAATGCAACTCACCTGCTCCAGCATGCGCATAATACACCGCATTTTGATTGTATGTCTTCATTAAAGCAGTAAAATCAGCTATATAGCTATCTAAATCTTTTAGTGCTACAGCAGTATCTTCTATGCAGGCTACCGCTTTTTTATCTCCAATAATGTTGCCCAATAGTCCTAAGCCAGCTTTTCTTAATTCTACAGCTTTATGTATGTCATCATCTCTTAGTATTGGTGCTGCATAACTTAAATTAAGCTCACTAACTGTTTTGAGAAAATTATCAATATCTAATTGAAGTGTTGTTTTAGTATCCGCTCTTAATTCGCACATTAAAATAGCTACAGGATTACCCTCAATAAATTGCCTGTTTTTTTGTTGGGTTTTGTTATGCTTTGTAAGATTTAAGATAGAATCGTCCATCATCTCACACGTATGCAGATTATGCTGCATTAGAGTTTCTACAGACCTCATACATTTAGCTACACTTTCAAAATGCAAAGCAACCATAGCACTTTCTGTTGGAGGCAACTCGTCTAATTGCAGTGTGATTTCAGTAGTAAAGGCAAGTGTGCCTTCACTTCCTGCTAAAAGTTGACACATATTGAAGGCTTCTCTTCGACTACGCTTAGAGACCAGTGAAGGATTCGAAAACACATCAGACTTAATTAACTCATCAATTGCATAACCTGTATTTCTACGATGTATTTCTGGTTTTGGGAAGTTGTCTAGTATTTGTTTCTGAATCGTTTCAGGCTTTAATTCGTTATATATAGTTCTATAAATGTCACCTTCTAGGCTTTCTAATTTTAATTTCTGTTGAAACTCTTCAACTGCTATCTTAGAAAATTCAACTTCACTTCCATCACTTAATAAAGTTTTTAAACTTATAACCTTATCTCGTGTTACTCCATACTGAATCGAGGTTGTACCTGATGAGTTATTACCAACCATACCGCCAATCATACAACGATTAGAAGTTGAAGTATTAGGTCCAAAAAATAAACCGAACGGTTTTAAATAATTATTTAATTCATCTCTGACCACTCCAGGTTGAACGGTTACAGTCTTATTTTTTTCATTAATATTTAAAATGCGTGTAAAGTATTTAGACACATCTACAACAATCCCATCTCCGACACATTGTCCGGCTAAAGAAGTACCTGCTGTTCTCGGAATTAATGATGTTTTATTGATCTTAGCAAATGCAATTAATTGCTTAATATCCTCTTTATCTTTTGGTAAAGCAACAGCAAGTGGCAATTTTCTATACACAGAAGCGTCCGTTGCATATAGCTTTCGCATTAAATTATCGTAATATAGCTCACCTTTAAGTTTTGCTTCTAAAATTTTTAACGGATTTTCTTGATGCATTAAGTTGAATAAATATGTTCATAAAACTATAAAGAATTCTAATATAAATAATGTTTTGGCGTTATTTTTGTAAAGATTATTTCATTCAATAAAAAAACGTAATACAATGAAGAAATTAGTTTTAACAAGTTTAGCAATTTTTGTAGGATTAGCATTTGTAAATGCACAAGATATAGCAGACAATGCTATTGGATTAAGAATTGGTGATAGTGATGGTTTAGGAACCGAAGTTAGTTACCAACGTGCACTTGGTGACAACAATAGATTAGAAGCCGATTTAGGTTGGAGAAGCGGAAAAGGTTATGATGCTTTTAAGCTAACTGGTCTTTATCAATGGGTTTGGCAGTTAGACGGTGATTTTAACTGGTATGCTGGTGCTGGTGGAGGATTTGGATCTATCGGTTTTGATAATAACGATATCGATGGTGAAACATTTTTCTTTGCTGCAGGAGATATAGGGATAGAATACAGTTTTGATATTCCATTACTATTATCATTAGATTTTAGACCAGAACTAGGTTTTGGTGATTTTCAAGATGATTTAGATTTTGATATAGCATTTAGTATTAGGTATCAATTTTAATTCTAACTAAAGAAATTAAAATATAAAAAAACCGTCTTTTACAGACGGTTTTTTTATTAATTTAACCTTTTATGAAGACACTCGCAATTATTGGTATGGGTCCTAGAGGACTTTACGCTCTAGAAAACCTATTAACTCAATTAGCAAAAACTAATCAGGCAATAGAAATTTTAGTTTTTGAAGCTTGTGAACTTCCTGGTTCTGGTAATGTTTGGAATCATAATCAACCAGATACTAACTGGATAAATATTACAGAGCGCGCTTTAAGTGGTTTAAAAGAACGACCACAAATTAATTATAATAACATTTTAATTGATGGGTTTCCTTCTTATCATAATTGGTGTGATTTTTCGCAAACTAGTGAAGACCCAGACCAGTTTCCACCTAGAAGAAAATTAGGGATTTATTTAAACGAACGATTTAATTCTATAGCAAAAGCTCTACGAGCTTACGACAGGTTTAAGGTTATAAACTCTAAAATTATTGCAATTGAGTTAAATGAAAATTATACCGTTAAAATAGAAAGCACAAAAAATACATGGCTATGTAATGATGTACTTTTAACCGTTGGTCATCAACCCACAAAACCTAGTAAGCAACTAGAAAAATGGGAAGCTCATGTCAACACATTCCATGATCTAAAACTTTTTAATGAACCATACCCAGTTACCGAATTAGACCATATTAGAAATAAAGAACATATTGTCATTGGTATTAGAGGTTTCGGACTAGCTATGATTGATGTAATGCGGTATTTAGCAGTAAACAATTATGGCAATTTTAAGGTAACAGATTCTTCTACTTTAGAAACGGTCTATTACAAGACAAAAGAGCAAAATTTAAAACTCGTTCCATTTTCTTTAGATGGTTTACCAATGGGCCCTAAGCCTTTAAATGAAAATATTGATAATTGGTATAAACCAAATGCATCTCAATTAGATTTTATTAGAAATAAAATAGAAGCATTTACCAATACAGAAAAAGATGCTAATACTATTGATTTTTTAATTCAGCCTTTAGCCGAAATAGGAGCTCAAATTTTTGAACAACTCAATAATAAAGCAGTAGACCATAGCTTAAATTCGGATACTCTTAAATCTGTTATTCTAGATTTTTTGTCAGACGCTGATTATAGCCATCACCTAATTCAAAATAGCAATATTTCTACTTACAACTTAATTCGTTCTTATGTCAATATGGCTTTAGGAAATACTAAAATTAGTCTAGATTATTGTATTTGGCAAGTTTGGCGTCATTGTCAACCAATGCTTTATAAAACTATTTCTCATGCTAAATTAAGTAATGAAACAATGAATAAAATTATTGATTTAGACGAGCGCAGCAAACGGTTTTCTTATGGTCCTCCTTTAGAAAGTTTGCAGCAAATCCTTGCGTTAGCAGATGCAAAGGTTTTAGATTTAGACTACACCAATAATCCAGACATTAAACTCACTGAAAACGGTTGGGAATTAAAGAATAAAGCGAACAAAACATTAGTATGTGATATAATGGTTAATAGTGTCCTCGACTCGCCTCAGCTTCTTAAAATAAACTCACCACTTATAGTCAATTTGCTTAAAAATGAGTTAATACAACCAGTACATACAGATTTGGGTATTGAAACTCAAGATGATGGGTATGTTGTTAGCGACGATAAAAATAAACAAGTGCCTATTGCTATTTTAGGCAGAATTGTTAAAGGAAGCGTTTTGGGTGTTGATGCTATTTTAGAATGTTTTGGAAAACGTGTTGAAGATTGGGCAGATGGTTACGTGAAAAGGTTAAATAGTTAATTAGGTTGTTTTTCACTTAAGTATTTCCAATAGCGTTTGGGTACATGCCTAATATGAAGCTTCATATTTTTTCTAGACTCTATATTGGTTGATTTAAAATAATCTTTCCAAAGTTTTTGAAACTCTAATTCGTGTTCTTGAAAAAATTCTGAATCAGTTTTAGTAAATTTAAAATCTGCCGGAAATTCCATGTTAATAATTTCCACTTTATCCAAATCATAATATAAACCATATCCCCTTTTAATATCATAAATTACCCACTTTTGGTCTGCATATCGTCTTTTAAAATGCTTAGATATTAAAGGTAGCACATTAAAATCGGGTTCAATATTTGAAAAATAAATATCATCCTTGGTTAATCTAAAGCGCACAAAAGCCTCCATTCTGTGCTTTTCTCGTCCAACAGATTTAGCAATTTGAGCTATCTTTAAAACAGATGGATGCGAATAATCCTTATCGACGCTCTGAGCATTAGAAAACGCATACGTAATGTAATCTAACAATATGGCCTCTACCCCTTTTTGTTCACTTAAAAAAGCATAGTAGAGCTGATAACTACCCTTTGGAGAAAGTTTTGATTTTACACCTTTCCAAACCCGATTTGCTTTGTCTTCTTCTGTAATAATGGTTTCAGCATCAGAAAACAAACCAAGTTGCATTTCAAATTTATTCTGAATAACTACAGCTCTGAGCTTATGTTCAAAAACAAAGAAAACGGCAGATAAAAAACCATCAAAAGTGCCATCATATATTAAGTTTCTACCTTGCATTTATCCAAATAAATTCAATTGATTACTAAGACTTTGTTGGTATTTACTTTTAGAATTTTGAAGAATTAACCCCTTAATTTTTTCAGAGGTTAAATCGCGTTTTTCAAATTTGCTACTATCGCAAATCATAAAATATTGAGCTCTATTTAATGCAACTCCAATCTTTTTTAAATGCTCCCAATTTAATTTTCTAAAACGCCGAGCATTTAAGATTTTGTAAACCGATTTCATTCCTAAACCAGGTATTCTAGCCAACATACGTTTATCCGCTGAATTAATGTCTACCGGGAATTCGTGTAGGTTTCTCAATGCCCAACTTAGTTTTGGATCTATGTCTAAATCTAAATTTTGATTCCGTTCGTTTAAAATCTCACTAAACTCAAAGCCGTAAAAACGCATTAACCAATCTGTTTGGTACAATCTGTTTTCTCTAAGAATAGGTACTGCACTTCCTATTTGCGGTAAGCGATTATCGTAGCTAATAGGCACGTAACCAGAATAATATACACGCTTTAGATTATAACTTTTATAGAAATAGTTAGAAGTTTGCATAATCTGAAAATCATTCTCACCACTAGCTCCAATTATCATTTGCGTACTTTGACCAGCTGGCGCATATTTTGGTGTACTTTTTATAATCTTTTTTTCTTCTTTAAATTGGATGATTTCATTTTTAACCTTTTTCATTGGTTTAATAAAATCTTCGTGCTTTTTATCTGGAGCTAATTTTTTGAGTCCATCTTTTGTAGGTATCTCAATATTAACACTCAATCGATCAGCGTATAGACCTGCTTCTCGCATTAATTCATCTGAAGCACCAGGAATAGATTTTAAGTGAATATATCCATTAAAATTCTCTTCCGTCCTCAACTTTTTTGCCACTGCAACAAGACGTTCCATTGTGTAATCAGCATTTTTAAATATACCTGAGCTGAGAAAAAGACCTTCAATATAATTTCTACGGTAAAAATTAATAGTTAAGTCTACAACTTCTTGCACTTTAAAAGCAGCTCGCTTTATGTCGTTACTTTTTCGAGTTACACAGTATGCACAATCAAAAATGCAATAGTTGGTTAATAAAATTTTTAATAAAGACACACAGCGACCATCTTCTGTGTAAGAATGACAAATGCCCATGCCAGTAGCATCACCTATTCCTTTATTAGTATTAGCACGTTTACTTCCGCTCGATGAGCATGATACATCATATTTAGCAGCATCAGATAGTATTTTTAATTTTTCTTGGGTACGTTGAAAAGACAATTATTTTCCTCCTTATTATTTCAATTTTCTTCGAACTACAAAAATACTACTATATATAGCTATTGATTGCTAGTGTATGTAGTAATTTAAAATCTTATTAAAACCTTAGTAAATAGAAACACAAATTAGAGTTGAAAGGTAATTTCAATCAAACCAGATTCATTTTTAACACAAATACTATGAATGTTACTCCATTCGATTATAGAATACTTATATCTAATCTTAATTCTTTAACTTTTAATCATAAATAAAAAAAGAACAAATTATGAAGGATTGGTTTAGTACAACGAACGAAAATGTATTAGCAATATTAATAACAACAATTTGCGTTTATATAGCACTCGTTCTGCTAACTAGAATTAGTGGTAAACGAAGTTTTTCAAAATTATCTAGTTTTGATTTTTCAATAACCGTAGCTATTGGATCAATATTAGCAACGGTAATTATTTCAAAATCTGTTTCTCTTCAAAATGGAATAGCAGGACTAGTTGGTATATATGTTATGCAAATGTTTGTTGCTTATGCTAGACGTTGGGACATTATTAAAAAACTTATGGATAATAAGCCTACTCTTTTAATGAAAGATGGCAAGATTATAGAGGCTAATCTCAAAAAATGTAGAGTTACCATTCCCGATTTAAAAGCTAAATTAAGAGAAGCAAATGTTATTCAATTATCTGAAGTAAAAGCAGTTGTTTTTGAGTCTACTGGCGATATTTCTGTAATGCATGGTTCTAAAGACAAAAAAGTTGAAGATTGGTTGTTAGATTTTTAAATATTAAGCCATTAATTTTATGTAATTTTGCGCATCTAAATTTAAAAACAACATCATAATGAAAGATACTGCTTTATCCGCTACTCACGAAGCACTAGGTGCAAAAATGGTTCCTTTTGCTGGCTTTAATATGCCTGTACAATATGAAGGTGTTAACATAGAGCACGAAACAGTGAGAAAAGCTGTTGGTGTTTTTGATGTCTCTCATATGGGTGAATTTTTAATAGAAGGACCTCAGGCATTAGCTTTAATCCAAAAGGTATCAAGTAACGATGCTTCAAAATTAGAAATTGGAAAAGCACAATACAGTTGTTTGCCAAATGATGATGGTGGAATTGTAGATGATTTAATCATTTATAAAATTAAAGACGAAACTTATCTTTTAGTTGTAAATGCAAGTAATATTGAAAAAGATTGGAACTGGATTTCATCTAAAAATGATGTCGGTGCAACCATGCGCGATTTAAGTGAAGATTATTCTCTACTTGCTATACAAGGACCAAAAGCTGTCGAGGCTATGCAATCTTTATCTAGCTATGATTTATCAGCTGTAAAGTTCTACAATTTTGTGGTTGGTGATTTTGCAGGTATTGAGCATGTTATTATTTCTGCAACCGGTTATACAGGTAGTGGAGGTTTTGAAATTTATTGTAAGAATTCTGAAGTAAAACAAATTTGGGATAAAGTATTAGAAGCTGGTGCTGATTATGGTATAAAACCTATTGGTTTAGCTGCCAGAGATACGTTACGTTTAGAAATGGGTTACTGTTTATATGGTAACGATATTGACGATACCACCTCACCTATTGAAGCTGGTTTAGGATGGGTTTGTAAATTCAATAAAACTTTTACAAATAGTGAAGCTTTACAAGCTGAAAAAGAACGCACGCCAGAACGCAAATTAGTCGCTTTTAAATTAGATGAAAGAGGCATACCACGTCAAGGATACGACATTGTAGATGGTAGCGGAAAAACTATTGGAAATGTTACTTCTGGTACTATGAGCCCAATGTTGGGTGTTGGTATTGGTTTGGGTTACGTGCCAAAAGTGTTTTCTAAAGTAGATAGTAAAATTAATATTCAGGTGCGTAAAAAAGCGATTCCTGCAACGGTTGTAAAATTACCTTTTTACAAAGGGTAACATTAGGATTGGAGATTGATTAATGAAGAAAGACCTTAACAAACATCGTGTATTAATTCTTGGAGCCAGTGGCTACCTTGGTAATGCTATTTACAAAGAATTAGGCCCCTATTTTAGAACCTACGGAACTTACAGAACTCCTAAAAAAGAGTACGAAAAAAATAAACAGTTTTTTCATTATAATGTTGAACAAGACGATGTGTACGAAATTTTAGAAGCTTGCAAACCTTCTATTATTATTTCTGCACTTCGTGGTGATTTTAATGCGCAAACTATAGCGCATCAACATATTGCAGAGTTTGCTTTAGAGTTTGGCACTAAAGTTATTTTTATATCATCAGCCAATGCGTTTGATGCCTACAGCAAATACCCAAGTTATGAGCTAGATAAAACCCTTAGCCATAGTATTTATGGCCATTTTAAAATTAAAATAGAAAACATGCTTTTGCGTTTGCCTAAAAAGCAAGTTGCTATTTTAAGATTACCTATGGTTTTTGGAGCTAACTGTCCTAGAATTTTAGAAATAAAGCAATTAATATCAAATAAGGAGTCCGTTGAAATATTTCCGAATTTAATAATGAATGTAACCTTAGATAAAAAGGTAACACAGCAAATTCATTATATCATTAATCGCAATAAATATGGCATTTTTCATTTAGGAAGCACCGATTTAGTGCATCATGATGAATTTATAAAACATATTATCGCATTTATTTCAGAAGGAAAAGTGCAACTTAAGCACGTATTTACTACAAATGAAGACCGTTATTTGGCCGTATTGCCCAAGTATAATAAACTACCTAAACACCTTCAGATAACGAGTCATAAAGTTTTAGAAGAACTTCAAAAATAGTATGTAATCTTTAGTTTAGAAGTAGAAAAATAGACCTTTTTTACTTGTAGTGTTCTAAGGATTTATTTAAATTTAAACACATTAAAATTTAGCTATGAAATTGGACGAATCTACAATTGAAAAAAAATTATTGCATTTTCCAGAATGGGATTATTATGATAATGCCATACATGTAGAATTAGAATTCGATAATTTTAAAGATTGCTTTAGTGCCATGAGCAGAATTGCTTTTGAGTGCGAAGCACAAAACCACCATCCAAACTGGAGCAATATATATAATGTGTTAAAGATTTCATTATCTACACACGATGTAGATGGTGTAACCAACAAAGATTTTAAATTAGCAGAAGCAATAGAAGCTATTGTAGAATCTGACGAATAATTTGGTTTGCAAAAATTAGCAAAAGAACTATATTTGAAATCGACTACAATTTTAGTCCTTTTTAATAAATCGTTTAATAAGATTTCCGTTTTCACGGAAATTAAAATATAATTTTCCATGGGAAGAGCTTTTGAATTTAGAAAAGCAAGAAAAATGAAACGTTGGTCTGCAATGAGCAAAGCCTTTACACGTATTGGTAAAGATATTGTTATGGCAGTAAAAGAAGGTGGACCAGATCCAGATAGTAACTCTCGTTTAAGAGCTGTTATACAGAACGCTAAGTCTGTTAACATGCCAAAAGACAATGTTGAGCGTGCCATAAAACGTGCAAGTGATAAAAGTCAGGGAGATTATAAAGAAGTAATTTTTGAAGGTTATGCACAACATGGCATTGCAGTACTCATAGAAACCGCAACGGATAATAATACGCGCACAGTAGCTAATGTACGCTCTTATTTTAACAAAACAGATGGCAGTTTAGGCACATCTGGTTCTGTAGTTTTTATGTTTGATCATACTTGCAATTTTAAGATTAAGGACAATGATTTTGATTTAGAAGAATTAGAATTAGAACTTATTGATTTTGGGGTTGAAGAGATTTTTGAAGATACAGACGAAGATGAAAATGGTGAAGAACAAAAAAGCATAATGATTTATGCACCATTTGAAAGTTTTGGAAGTATTCAATCTTATTTAGAAAAGAATGATATAGAAATTATCTCATCTGGTTTTGAGCGCATACCACAAGTTACTAAAGCGTTAACGCCAGAACAGGCAGAAGATGTAGAAAAACTTTTAGAAAAACTAGAAGAAGATGATGATGTACAAAACGTATATCATACTATGGAAGAGACGGCAGAATAGAGTTTTGCACTTATATAAAATTAAAATAATATTCGGTTATTAAATGTTTACTGTCGTTTGTAAACATTTACAATCATTTAAAACCGTTTATTTACCTTATTAATACTGGCTTTTTGCTATTCTTAACCAAAATAACTGAAGGTCACGTTATAACGAGTTGGCAATAATAATGAAACAAACATTTAGCATATTAATTATATTTCTGATTTCAATCAGCGGATTTGCTCAATGTGAGGATATTGAAAAACTGGAATTGGGTGGAACTTATCTTTCTCGAACAAGAAACTATATTCCATTTGAAATAAAGCATAAAGATTCAATAGAGCGAGAAAATACATTTTATCCATACGATATTAAACTTATTCAGAAGTATTCTGATTTTATTCTAAAAAAAGCAAAAAAATATATTGTTACACGTGCAAATTTTGACTTTTACAATAGACTGGAAATGGGTGAATTTCAAGTTAATTATTTGGATTCTGTAAAAGCGGAATATGATAATCCTGAATTATATGAGTTATCGAACTATAATGTCACTTATTGGATTCTCTTCACTTATCGGAATAACGGTTTTAAATACGCATTTGGATTGGAATTTGACAAAGACGGAAAAATGGTTTCTGAAAACAAATTTCCTGACTTCTCACTCAATCCTGAATTTGAAAATCTGAATGAACCTTGTCTTGCTTTAGAAAAAGCCAAATCGGACGAGCGTTTTAAAGATAAAAAATTGGACTTTATAGAGTTAGCATATATAGATGATATAAATTCATTTTGTTGGTTGGTAAAAGAAAAAAGAAAGCAAGTAGAAAAGTTGGGAGTTAGTGAATATTCTGTTGACTTATTTTATATCAATGTAAGCACTAACAAAATAGAACTAATTAAAAAAGAAAATGGAACCATTATAGCTTGTGGTTATAAGCTCACAAAGAAAACCAAAGACTAAAAATTACTATTGCCAACAACGTGTATAATTAATTGCTTTGGCAAGTGCTTATTTGGAAAATTCCTTCGGAATTTTCTCGCGCTCGTTTTTGTTTACTAAATTAGTTGCTTAACCACGCAACTAACCATACACAACAACGTTGTAGCCAATTAGAAAATGAAAATCCGAATGATAATTGTTATAGGAATAGTCTTTGCATTTTTTGCGTTTCTTTACTTTACAAAAAAGAATACTGAAAGCCCCAAAACTGAATTGACAAAACAAGAATATCGTGCTAAAGGAACAATTTTCTATCACGAAGATGATTTCTGTCAAATAGAAATAGTTCCAAAAGAAAATCTATCCGAATTAATAAAGCAAGCCGATAATATAAGTGACTTTACATCGGAAAATGGTTATTCAGATATTTATGTCAGGGAAGAAAATAAAGTCAGTTTAAAGACCAAAAATATTAGCAAATCTGAACTTGAAAGTTTGTTAGCGAAACTTGGAACTGAAAAGCATACTGAAATTATAACTGGATACGGAAGTGATTATAGAATAAGAAGTGAAAATACAATCGGATTTGGAAAAGATTATTCAGCAGTTTATTTTGACTTTGAGAATGACATTGTGAGAAATATATGGATTACAAATCTTGACGGACTGAATCACAAAAACGTAATCAATGCGTTTTCGGAAATTGGAGAAAAATGGGATTTAATAATGATGGATTGGAATAGTTCTGAATTAATAGACTTGTCGAATAAGAAAATGATTGAAAAATATTTAAAATAACTGGCTACAACACCGTGTATAATTAATTGCTTTGGTCGTTGCTTATTTGGAAAATTCCTTCGGAATTTTCTCGCGTTCGTTTTTGTTTACTAAATTAGTTGCTGAAATACGCAACTAACCATACACAAACACGTTGCCAGTAATATGAACCGAAACAAACTAGAAAGTTGAGAACAATACAATTCATAATAATACTTCTCTTTTTATATTCTTGTAGCGATAAGCAAAAAAAGGATACCATAAAGAATATTACAGAATCAAATATTCAGTTGTCAAAAATTGATAGTCTCAAAACAAATGATGATGTTCAAAATTTTATTAGAGAATCTAATTCGAGCTATAACGAATTCGAATTGAAAAGAATTCAAGATTTTGATAGAGATTACAAAACAGATAGCATAACCAAGATTATTGCTAATAAATTAGGGATAACGAAACCCTATTACAAAACCGACTTTGACCACAACGGATATACAGACTTATTAGCCATTGGAGATAACAAAGATTGTTGGGGTAAAAAATCTTGTAGTTTTAACTCAATGGTAATAATGAATTTTGGAAATGACAGTTTGAAATATATCAATATAGTAAGAGATAGACACACTTCAATAGTTCCAACGATAGAAAAAAGAAAAAATGAAACTATACTCGTAATTAACAATCCAGACCAAATAAGTTGGAAAAACGAAAAATACAAAGACGGTTCTGTAGACAGCCTCAAATATAGAAATGGAAATTTTATAGAATACAATCCAAAAGTTGTTAAACATAATATTGAGCGAATTGAATTCTCGACTGGTCCTTGTTTTGGGACTTGTCCAATTTTCTCTTTGTCGTTAACAAACAACGGTAAATCTGAATTTTCGCCAGAAGCATATAATTTTGGCGATGATAGTTATGATGAAAATGCTGAAGGTAAATTTATGTGCAACCTAGAAGAAAAAAAATGGAATGAATTGACAGATTTAATTAACTACATAGATTTCACTAATCTAGAAAAGGATTATGCTGTTAATTGGACTGATGACCAAAGTTGTACTTTGAAAATCGTTTATGATGACGGTAAAATCAAAGAAATTAGAGATTATGGTCTAATTGGAACTTTTGGTCTTAAAAAACTATACGACCAATTATTTGAATTACGATTTAATCAAAAATGGAAAAAATAAATACTACTGGCAACAATGGCTATAAGTAATTGCTTGTTCTCGCCTACTTCTGAAAATCCTTTTGGATTTTCAGCTTGGTGTGTACGTGCAAAGTTAAGTGCTAACCCACGCAACTACTCATAGCCGAGACCGTTGGCGGTAATTAAAAAAACACTAGATGAACTATGTTGAACAATATAAAGAACTAAAACCTGTATATGAGGGGTTTTCTCAAAGTCTTCTTGTATTAATTAAGTCTATACTTGATGTTAACGACATTAAATATCACTTAATTGAAGGCAGAGCTAAAGAAATAGAAAGTTTTAAAAATAAAATTGAAATAAAGAAGGGTAAATACGGAAACCCTTTAGAAGAAATAATGGACTTATGTGGAATCAGAATAATTGTATATTATCAAACAGATATAGATAAAATAGATTCATTGATTAGAGACAACTTTGATGTTGACTTGAAGAATTCGGTAGATAAAAGCACTATTTTAAAAAGCAATGAATTCGGCTACCTTTCAAATCACTACATTATTAAAATTAATTCCGTGAGATCACACCTTCCGGAATGGCTTAAATTTAAAGATTTGAAAGCAGAAATTCAGTTAAGAACTGTGCTTCAACACTCTTGGGCAGCTATTTCTCACGAATTAGAATATAAAAGTAATTTTGATATTCCTGATTTACTAAAAAGAAAACTATTTAGGCTCGCTGGATTATTTGAATTAGCTGATGAACAATTTGTTCAGGTAAAGCAAAAGCAATTTGAGCTATCTCAAGCAATAGAAAACAAAACAGATATTGAAAATATTTCCGTATATAATGAAATAAATCTTGATACAGTAAAATATTATTTCAACGAAAACAAGTCGATTTTAGATGATTATTGGGTTTTAGGTCAAAAAGCTGGCTTTGAATATAGTGATACTAATGAAGACAGAACAGATTCTTATTTTTCGCATATTGTGAATATATCAAAACTTTTAGGCATAAATTCCATTGAAACTCTCACCGAGTTTTTAGAAAGTTCAAAAAAATTCGCTGGTGAATATCTTAAGCTTCAATTTTTAGAACAAGAACCTGATGATGAATCTGGAGAAAGGATGTGGCTAGCAGATGGTGCATTTATGATTTATCTCGTACTTATGAGCCAACTTAACGAAAATGAATTAAAAAATTATCAGCCTAGAAACTGGTCAGATGATATTTTAGAGAGAGTTAAAGAAGTAATAGTAAAATGGAAAACGGAAAAGAAGAAAAAATAACTACCGCCAACAACGTGTATAATTAATTGCTTGGGCAATTGCCTACTTGGAAAATTCCTTCGGAATTTTCTCGCGTTCGTTTTTGTTTGCTAAATTAGTTGCTTAAACACGCAACTAACCATACACAAGACCGTTGTGTGTAATTTGACCAAACCGACAGAAATTTAATGAACGAAATAACTTTACCATATCATTTAATAATTCCATCAATAATTTCAATTTTGATTTTAGGAATAATATTCTTGAAAAGAAAGCGAATATTTGGAATCGGAAAACTGAAATGGTTTTGGATAAGTTTGACAGTTTTCTTCCTATTTTACTTATTTATTGTTGGAGGAGCAACTTTTGATGATATTTATGCTCAATGGAATTCGAATAAGTTTGACTTAAATCAAGACGGATTTTTTAGCGGAAATGAAATTACGCCTGAACAGCAAGAAGCAATGAGAAATCTGACAAGTGATACTGGAAGAAATTTTTCATTTATAACTGGATTAATTTTTTCTGGAATTATTGCGCTCTTTGTTTACGGAATCGGAAAAATAACTGAATTAATAAAAAAGAAAAAAACTACACACAACAACGTGTATAATTAATTGCTTTGGTCGTTGCTTATTTGGAAAATTCCTTCGGAATTTTCTCGCGTTCGTTTTTGTTTACTAAATTAGTTGCTTAAACACGCAACTAACCATACACAAAACCGTTGTAACCAATTTGAGAAAAATCCGAACTACAAAGAATGTTATTTATAAAAAGACATAGTTTAGTTTCCGAAAAACCTATCGATATTGTGAGGAGTAATTTAAAATCTTCAAATGAAAAAATAAATGTTACGGAATTGAACGAAACCAAATTAAACGGATTAATGAAAAACAAATACGGAACTGGATATGATATAATATCTGATATTAATTTAGAATCCATTTCGTCTGACAAAACAACTGTTGAAATTAAAAACGAATTTGACTTATTTACAAACTTGTTTCTGATTGCAATGTTCGTTGGACTTTGGGGAATTTCAATTTATAAATTAATCAATGGAGAAAGTATTTTAAGTTTTGAACTAATTTTAATGCTGACTTTTCCAATTATTGGTGCTTTAATCACAAAATCATCTTTCAGAATTTATGACAAGCGAATAATGAAAATTTACTCTTCGTTACTGAATAATGACAAACCGAATTAAAAAATGATTACAGTAACATTAAATTGACTAATACACTTTGAAAAAAACACCAAAAATATTACTGATAATAGCTATTATTTCAGTTGTAAGTTATTTTGCAAAAGTGATTTTTGTGAGAGATAAATTTGAAATAAATCTAATTGCTATATTAATAATGCTTGGTCTCATTCCGATTGCATATTTTTTATGGAAAATTGATGAAAAAAAACGGAATTAAAAACTGGTTACAACACCGTGTATAATTAATTGCTAGGTTCTTCCCTACTTGCGAAAATTCCTGCGGAATTTTCACGGGTTCGTAAAAGTTTGCTAACTTAGTTGCTCAACCACGCAACTAACCATACACAAACACGTTACCCAACATTTAAGAGAAACATTGAGAAAACGAAAAATTATAGGAATTCATTTACTATCATTTGTGATTTTGACAACCATTCTGATTTTTTCGGCAGAATCCATTTTGAATATAATTGCGCCAATAATGCACAATGTTACAATGTGGATTAATTTAATAATTTATGGGACGATTATAATTTTCATATTGACCTTTGTTTCGTGTTTAATTTTTTTAAAATGGAGTAAATAATGTTCTGGAAAAGAAAGAAAAATAAAACGTCTGAATTTAAATGCTCTGAATGTGGACAAGTCCATTCGGATTGGCCAGCATTAGCTTTTAAATCACCAGCTAATTACGATTTCCTTTCCGACCACGAAAAGTCTGAATTTGGAAAATTAGAATCGGACTTTTGCGAAATTCATTATAAAGACCAAATTGACCGTTTTATAAGAGTAACGCTTACTCAAAAAGTAAAAGACGCTTGCGAAACTTTGGAATACGGACTTTGGGTATCATTAAGCGAAAAAAGTTATTTAGATTATAAAGAAAATTATAACAATACGAATCACGAAACTGGATATTTTGGTTGGTTATGCAGCAATATTCCTGAATATGGAGATACATCTTCAATTCCTTGCGATGTAATGACAAAAAGCGGAAATGATAGACCTGAAATTTTTCCTCACGAAGATTTTGACCATCCATTTGTACGAGATTATTATAACGGAATTTTAAAAACAGAAGCGGAAAATAGAATAAACGAAATGATAAAAAACGTTGGGTAACACCGTGTATAATTCATTGCTAGTTAGAGCTTACTTACGAAAGTCCTCGCGGACTTTCTATCTGTGATTTATTTGCTAACTTTAATGCTTAGACCACGCAACGAAATCATACACAAAACCGTTAGCTACAATTTGAAAAATGAAAAGATTAATCATTCTAATTTTTAGCAGTTTTTTGTTTTGCTCATCTTGCAAACAAAAGCCAAGTTTTATTGACTTCACCTATCCAGATGGAAAACACAAGGCTTTGGTATTGAGTTATGATGATGGCACAATTCAAGATATTGAGTTAACTCAATTACTTGACAAACACAAACTAATCGGAACATTCAATCTAAATTCAGGATATATAGGAGTAACACGTGGTTGGCCTCAAAAAAATGGTGATACCATCTATCAAAAATATGTTTCAAAGGATTCTCTATTTATTATTTATAAAAACCATGAAATTGCTGTACATGGTGAATTGCATAAAAACTTTACAGATATTACAAATAAAGAAATTCTTAAGGAAGTCAATACTGACCTTGAAATTTTAACTCAACTCACCAAAAGAGAAATAATCAGTATGGCTTACCCATTTGGCAGTACAAATGATAGCATTGCAAAACTAATTTCCAATACTGGAATAGTAAATGGAAGAACAGTAGCTGATACTTATAAATTTAGTTTGCCGGAAAATTACATGATATGGAACCCAACATGCCACGACAGTAAAGCTTTAGATTATTTAAGTGAATATTTAGAAATGGACAAACAGGAATTATCACTCTTCTACGTTTGGGGACATTCCTGGGAATTTGGAGATACAAAGAGATGGAACAATATGGTTGAATTTTGTGAAAAAATTGGAAAAGCCAAAGATATTTGGTCAGTTGGAAATGGAGAACTTACAAAATATTTAAAAGCTATTGAAAGAGTTGAAATCAATGAAAAGAAAATAATGAACCCTGCAGACAATGAGCCAATTTGGATAAACCTATCAACTGGAATCGAAAAACTTAAAGCTGGAGAGACAATTAAAATAAAAACTGTAGCTAACAACGTGTATAATTAATTGCTTTGGTAAGTGCTTATTTGGAAAATTCCTTCGGAATTTTCCCGCGCTCGTTTTTGTTTACTAAATTAGTTGCTAAAACACGCAACTAACCATACACAAGACCGTTGTAAAACATTATGAAGAAACCTCTTAAAATAACATTAATCTTTCTCGGAATTTTATTTGTAATATATCATTTATTGAGTTGGACAGGTGTTTTTACACTTTATAGTAATCCTACAACATCGAATTCACCAAATTTGGAGTTGGATTCTAAAATGGTCGCTTCGAATTTGGTAGAACCGAAAAATGGAGATTTTGTCTGTTATAAAAATCAAAATGGGAGATTTGGAAATCATATAAGAGTCCATAGACTATGTGGAATGGAAAATGACATAGTTGAAATTAAAAAAGGAACATTATTCATAAACGGTAAAAATGCTGATAAGGGAACTGATTTTGTACATTTCTATGTTTTGACCGAAGAAGAATTTCAAAAATCAAAAACGGGATTAAAACCTGACCTAACTTTTATTTCTAGAGTTGGAGAAAATAAAGATTCAATAATGATTCCATTATCTGACCAATACGCTAAAGCAAATGGATTGGAATTAAGACGCAGAATAGCAAATGAAGTAGATGAAAATTCAATAGTTCAAAAAATATTTAATGAGAATTGGAATTTGGACAATTTCGGACCTCTTAAAATACCTTCTAACAAAGTGTTTGTTTTAGGAGACAATAGAGATATTGCAGAAGATACCAGATTTGTTGGATTTATTGACAAGTCCGACATTGTTGGAACAGTAATAATAAAATAACGTTTTACAACACCGTGTATAATTCATTGCTAGTACTCGCCTACTTACGAAAATCCTCGCGGATTTTCTATTCGGTTTGTATTTGCTAATTTAGTTGCTGAAACACGCAACGAAACCATACACAAAACCGTTACCCACAATATGAAGAAACCTATGGCTTACATTTTAATTGCAGTAATTCTAATAGTCGGAATTACTTTATTTATGAAATCTTCGAAAAAAGAAAAAACAGAGATAGTGGAACAAAATTCGACTGAAACTCAAATTGAACAAAATCCTTTTACTGATATGCGGAATATGGCATTTACCGTTACTTTAGAACAATTAGGTTTAGAAGGAATTGGGGAAAATGTTGTTTATGGAATCGTTTCGGAAATGGATATGAATGGAGCGACTGCAACTGTTGTGACTTTCTTATCTGGAGACACAAGTCTATACTTGAGTTCAGGTGGTGGATTTATTGGAGCTGGACAACACGAAAGCGTTCAAAAAGTTGTGAAAAAATATGTAGAAAACGGACAAAAATACATTGGGAAAGCGACTAAAATTGAGAAAGCTGAATTACCTAAAAATGGAATGACTAACTTTAATTTTCTGACTGAAAAAGGAATTTATAGCATTTCTGAAAGTTTGAGTGAACTTGAATCTGGAAAATCGGAATATTCAAATTTGTTCATTGAATTGAATGAAGTAATAGCGCAAATCCGAACGAAAAGCGGAGAATAAATACTGTGGGTAACAACGTATAAAATTAATTGCTTGGTTATAGTCTACTTACGAAAGTCCTCGCGGACTTTCTATCTGTGATTTATTTGCTAAATTTAGTACTTAAACCACGCAACTAATCTTATACAACAACGTTACAGCACATATGAGAAAAACCATCGGTAAAGACATAATTCCACTTCTGATTTCAATAATTCTTTTGATAATCTCAATCGGAATTACATTTTTTACGGATTATACTCTGAATTATAAGCATTACGTGGGAATTGGATTAATTGGAATTTCAACGCTTTTGTATTTTAAGAACAAAAAGCTATTTGTTTATATATTCGGACTGACTTTGATTCTCGGAATCCTAAATCTGATTGATATTTATTATTCAAACATAATATTCGGAATTGGACCAATTAAGTTCAATCCAATATTTCTGACTTTACTGATTATTTTCTTGGCTTTGAATAAGGAACTGCTGAACAAAATGTTTCCTGAAAAAGAATTGGCGGAAAAAAATGCGGAAAACATAAAGCTGATTAAACATTACGAGCAAAAATTCGAATCGAAAACCGAATCGGAATTGAAATATATTGCGGACGAAAAAAGTGGATACGTGAACGAGGCGAAAATTGCTTCGAAAAATATTTTGCGAAATAAATACGTGCTGTAACACCGTGTATAAAAAATTGCTATTTTTAGCTTACACAATGTTAGTTGCTTTGTTTGCTAGCGTCTGATTTTCCTTCGGAAAATCCTCGCACACAAACACGCAACTTTTCATACACATAAACGTTGTGCTTCATTATCAGAAACCGCTAACCAATGATAAAATTCTTTAGAAAAATTAGGCAAAAACTACTCTCTGAAAATAAGTTCAGTAAGTATCTGATTTACGCAATCGGAGAAATTATTCTTGTCGTTATTGGAATCTTGATTGCACTTCAAGTCAACAATAAAAATCAAATCAGAAATGAAAACCAAGCATTAAAAAATTATTTAGAAAAAATCGCAATTAACGTAAAAAATGATATTAAAGTTTCGGAATTTATGATAAAGTCAAGAACGCAACAATCATTATTGTGTGCACAGGCTACAGAATTGATTTCCAAAAAAGATTGGAGTGACCAACGAAAAATCACCAACGCTGTATTTGCAATGATAATAGAGCAACCTTTGAATTTTAATCGTAGTGGGTTTGAATCTTTAAAAAACTCTGGATATTTGCAACACCTTGACGACTCTGAAGTAGAAGAATTGATATACAAATATTACAATTCAGTTGACAAAGTAATATTTGAAGAAACAAGTTTACAAGTATGGGCAAATGATTTGGATTTGGAATTGCATAAAAGCGGGTTCTTTTCAAATTGGTTAGAACTCGAAAAAAGACCAAATCAGAAAATGCGAGAAGCATTAGGGAATTATACGGATAAGTTAACCGAACACAAGGGAAATGATATAGTATTATCAATTTTATATAGAGGTTTTTTGTTTACAGCAGAACTCACAGGCTTTTATGAAGAACAAGTAACCTTTGGAAATGAATTATTAATAGCAATAGATAATTATAATAAAAAATAATAAAACGGATAATAAAAACGGGAAAGCCGAAAACCGACTAATGTAGGCACTAAACAATGAGAATTATGATAAAACTAATCAACCGATTGACTTTACTCGCAACACTTTTTGCATTGGCTGTTGTATTCCAAAGTTGTGAACAAAAACAAAAGGAAGAAACTAAAGAAGTAGAAAAACAAGAAATCGTTGAATCCGAAAAACCTGAATATTTTCTCTTACGTCCAGAAGTAGAAAAAGTATACGGATATTCACACGCTGTGAAAATTGGTAATAGCATTAAGATTTCTGGAGCAGTAAGTATGGACGATGAAGGAAATCCAACCGCAGTTGGAGATATAGAACAACAGATGAAAAACTGTTATGCTGATTTAGAAAAAATATTAAAACACTTTGGTTGCACTTTTGACGATGTTGTAAAAGAAGACATTTTTACAACTGACATGGCTCAAATGCTGGACAAATCAGCATATCGTGCCGAAATATATAAAAATGGATTTCCGACTGGTTCTTGGCTTGAAGTAAAAGGATTAGCACTACCTGAATTTATGGTTGAAATCGAACTTGAAGTACATAAATCGGAATTAAAATAACGAAAGCACAACAACATATATAATTTATTGCTAGTTCTTGCCTACTTACGAAAATCCTATTGGATTTTCTAGTTGGTTTTTATTTACTAAATTCAGTACTTAAAACACGCAACAAATCATATATAAAAACGTTGGCAAACATATGAGAGAAACAGTATTCTTAACATTTTGGGTTCTTCTTTTTACAACCATTACGAGTTGTACAGAAGAATATCCAGAAAACCTGAAAGTTGGAACATTTAAAACTACGACTGAATTAAATACTGTGAAATATTTATATCGGAATTTTGATTATCAATACATTTATTCGGAATCTCATCCTGGAGGAAATAAATTATCGAAAATAACGTGGACAAACTCTGGTTATGAACTGGAAACTATAAATAAAACCAGCAAATTTGATTCCTTGATTCGGACTGTCGTTCTTGATAAGCACGAAAAGAATAAGTCCTTTACCGAAACAACTTTTACAGACGGAATTGGACTGAAATTCACAACTGAATGGATTAGAATTGACCAATCACCTGACCAAAAGTTGACTGAAGTAATGAAAGAAAACGGAATTAAACTGAAATAAATACGATTTGCCAACAACGTGTATAATTAATTGCTTTGGCAAGTGATTATTTGGAAAATTCCTTCGGAATTTTCTCGCGTTCGTTTTTGTTTACTAAATTAGTTGCTGAAACACGCAACTAACCATACACAAAACCGTTAGCTGTAATGTAATGCACCCTTTCTCATTATAGACAATGTAAATATCTGTTTTTCAGAACAACAGAATATTACTCTTTCTAAAAAATCCTTCAAATTAAAAATTTAAACAGGTATTAACTTAAGTTATGTCTTTTGTGACAGTATTGGCAATGTTTAAGTATTAAAGCTGTATACTATAAATGAACAATTAAAATAATAAACATGGGAATGATTAAAGATAGAAAGAAATTTAAAAGAACAAAAGAACAGACTCATCCAACAAATCCAACTGGTAATATTAACCAACAAACTAGCCATTTTAATATTGATGATACTAGTATTAAAAAACAACAAAATAAAAAATAATAATGATGAAAAACAATGTAGAATTACAATCTGATGTAATAGATTCCATTAAACAAAAGGAGGTTAAAAATGCCCTTAGACGAAGTTCTATTAATCATAATGATATAAATATAAAAGTGTCAGGCACCGCAGTAACACTTTCTGGAAAAATAATTTCTTTATATCAAAAAGATAAGGCAGAACACATAGTTGGAAAAACACCTGGAATCTGGCATGTAAATAATGACCTAGAACTTAATTTTTAAAGTGTTAAAATGAAATCTCAAAATAATCTTAATGATAAAATCCGATTGACAACTATAAAAATTCAAGAGGAACATCCTGAACTGATTGAATACATAAATGAAATTCCCAGTACCTTCCTTTGTACAACTGAAAAAAAAGTAAGTAACAAAGCACTAAAAGGATATTTAGATTCCCTCGATCAAATATTCAAAAAATATTCAAAAAACACAAAAATTCAACACCATGAAAACGAATAATAATTTAGGTATCTGGATGAATCATTCAGTTGCTAATTTGATTGATTTAAAATCAAAAAAAGAATGCCGTTCTATTGTATCAAAATTCACTTCAGAAACCAAGGAAGAAGCCTTGATTCGAAGCGAAAGTCTTATGCATAATAAAAGACAGCAAATGAATAAAATACGTGTACCAACAATGTATAAAAACAATTGCTCAATTTTGGGCTTAACCAAAGGTCGTTGCTAGTTTACTACGTCTGATTTTCCTTCGGAAAATCCTCGCACTTAAACCCGCAACTATTCTTATACGAGATCGTTACCCAACATTACCAAAAGAACGTTACGAATTCAACTATATCTAGTTTTTATTTTTATAAAATTCAATTTCTCTTTCAAAATAAACTTCTTCTTTTTCTTCTGGTTGATTATATACATCACAATAGTATACTTTTCTAGCAAAAATTCTAACTTTTAGAGATTTTGTAGGATTAACTTTTGCACACACTATATCACCTGATTTAAATAAACTACTCATAATTATTGATTTTATTCTATGGTTCTAAATCATCATAGCCACTTTTTAAAATGATTGAAAGCATCTTAAATCTTTCATTTGCTTCTATTGTATACAAAACATGACCTGGAATAATCATAGAATCATTCTTTTGTAAGTAAGTAGATATATCGTCTACCACAATTTCTGCTTTTCCTTCAATGACATTCACAAAAGTTGAAAAAGGTGTTAGTTTGGGCTTATACACTTTACCATAGTCCAACGCTAAAGCCATTATATTGCCTGTTTTTTCATTTAAAATGTGTTTAACAATTATAGTATTTGAAACATATTTCAGCTTATCGCTAATATTGAATGCCTTAAGGTTTTCAAATTCATAATTCTTCATAACACAAATTCTATTTACTCGTTATTTTTGATTCGTCTCTTTTCTGCTTTAGCTTGTTTCTTTTCTTTAGCTGTCCTAGTTGGTGCTGTTTTGCTGTTTTTAGCTTTACCGCTTTTTTCTTTTGACATGATTATAATTTTTAAATATTAAATAATAACAAGTAATAGTTTATTTAATTGACAAAGACAGTTTTATGCATCATTTGTTTAACCAAAACAAGAAAGCAGACTTAAAAGTCTGCTTTTCTAATTCCAGATAAATAAATCATCTGGACTTCCCTAACTGATTAATAGCCTTACAAAGATAACTAAGAGTTAATATAATTAGTTATACACTTTTTTGCGATAGTTACATAAATCACTGATTTAAAGTTTGCAAATAAAAAAAACAGTTTATTTAAAAACTGTTCTTAATGAGTAGACTCAACTTATATTTTAGATTGCACTTGCAACGCTTTTAAAATTTGATTTCAAGATACCTACAACTTCATTTCTGTCCTTATGTAACTTGTTTTCTAATCTCTTGATTAAATCTAATTCTTTACCACTTTCAAATTTTACATCTTCAGAAGATAATTTTGGATATTTTACTTTCAATGCTTTTGATTGTTTGTCCCAATCACCACTAAATTTAAATAGCTCACTTGTCTTTTTCTCACCTTCTTTGTTCTTGGTTTCCATAATTATGTATTTAAAGTAGTGCTTAATTGTACTACTATCACAAAGATGAGAACTAATACCTCGAAATGTGTTACAGAACAGACATATATGTTTACACATGTCACAGGTTTTCTAAATTGCTCTTTCTTTTTTTTCCTATTTTTTTATAAAATGAAGGTGTGTGTCCAGTAACTTTTTTGAATTGGTGAGACAAATGAGCTACACTACTGTAATTTAATTTATAGGCAATTTCAGTGAGATTAAGTTCATCATAAAGAATCAATTCTTTTGCCCTTTCTATTTTGTGCTTAATAATAAAATGCTGAATCGTAATTCCTTTTACTTCAGAAAACAAGTTTGATAGATACGTGTAATCATATTTCAATTTTTGTGCTATATAATCTGAATAATTAACTTTTGGGACTTCATCAGAATAATGAATCATTTCTATAATCACGTTTTTTATTTTATCTATAAGAATACTTCGTTTATCATCCATTAACTCTAACCCTGATATAGCTAAATTTGATTTTAATTCTTGTTTTTGAAGTTCAGAAATATCTTCTTTTATTTCTATCATTCCAAGCTCAACACTTGTATAATGTAAGCCCAGTTTCTCTAACTCATATTTGACAAAAAGCTTACATCTTAAGCTTACCATATATTTTATATAGAGTTTCATTAATATTTACGATTTAAAAAGCATTCTTATTTAATTAAAGATAAACTATATAAGTCATCATGTATGGAAAGTTGACTGAAATAAAAAACGTTGGGTAACACCCTATATAATTTATTGCTGGTTCTAGCCTACTTGAAAAAATCCTCGCAGATTTTCTATTGGGTTTTTATTTGCTAAATTAGGTGCTTAAACCTCGCAACAAACCATATATAAACACTTTGTACCGTATTAAAAACCAACCAATATGAAAAGAATATATATACTTTTTTTAATAATACTAATTAGTTCTCAATCTTACGGACAAAAACCGAGAGCAAGAGATTTAGGAGTTCCGTTTGTTGGCAAAACTGGAGAGTTTAATGCAATTACAGATGTTAAAGGTGTCGAAGTAGGTTATAGTACTATAATTTCTGGAGAAGGAAAAAACATTTTTGGCAAAGGACCTATAAGGACTGGAGTTACTGCAATATTTCCCAGAGGAAAGGCCAAAAAATTTAGTCCAGTTTATGCTAACTGGTATAGTCTTAATGGAAATGGAGAAATGACTGGCACAACTTGGGTTACCGAATCAGGATTTTTAGAAACACCCATTATGATTACAAACACCAATAGTGTTGGAGTTGTTCGAGACGCAGTATTGAAGTGGTTTGTAGATACAGATTGGTATAGCGGAGAAGATTGGTGGTACACTTATCCTGTAGTAGCTGAAACTTATGATGGTTTTCTAAATGATATATATGGTTTTCACGTCAAAGAAGAGCACGTATTAGAAGCTATAGAAAATACCTCAAGTGGAAAGATTGCTGAAGGAAATGTTGGTGGAGGAACGGGAATGATGTGCTTGGGCTATAAAGGGGGAACAGGAACATCTTCTAGAGTTTTTAAAATTAAGGATTCGACATATACAGTTGGAGCAATTGTACAATCCAATTTCGGTGCCAAGAGAAATTTATCAATAGCAGGAGTTCCAGTTGGAGTTGAATTAAAAGACACTTTAAACTACAAGTTTAATGCACCACCGAAATCAAGGAGACAAGAAGGAGATGGTTCAATTATAGTAATTATAGCAACAGATGTGCCTCTTTTGCCTCATCAATTAAAAAGAATCGCTCAAAGAATTCCATTAGGAGTTGGAATTGTTGGCGGACGAGGAAGTAATGGCTCTGGAGATATTTTTTTGGCATTCTCAACTGCAAATGAAAACGCATTTAATCGAGATGAAACCACAACTGTTGAATCATTACCTAATGATCAACTAATGCCAGTTTTTGAAGCAACTGTGCAGGCTGTAGAGGAAGCGATTATCAATGCAATGGTAGCAGCTGAAACTATGGAAGGAATTAACGGAAATAAAGCCTATGCTTTACCACACGATTTGCTTATTGAAACCTTGAAAAAATATAATCGCCTGAAAGAATAACGTTGTACAACACTGTATATAATTTATTGCTTGGTCGCTACCTACTTACGAACATTCCTGCGGAATATTCTATCTGTGATTTATTTGCTAAATTAGTTGCTTAACCACGCAACTAACCATAACACGTTGTGCAAAATTTAAAAATAAAACCTAAATGAAATTCTATATTATTTTGAGTTTCTTGAACACGAAATACCGCAACTGAAAATATAATGGGAGCAAAAAAATAAATAGACTTATGACCTTAGAAAAACGAATAGCAAAAATATTCAAACTTGATGGGGAGAGCTGGATGAAGCATACTAATCCTTGGTCTATATGGACAAGGTTTACGACATTGCCTTTTATTATTTTAGCTGTATGGTCGAGAGTTTGGATTGGATGGTATTGTCTAATTCCAATTGCGATTCTTGTTGTTTGGATAATTATAAATCCAACCTTATTCAAAAAGCCAAAAAGTATAGATAATTGGGGTGCAGAAGCTGTATTAGGAGAAAGGTATTGGGCCGAACGAAAGACTTTTCCAGTGCCAAAACATCACTCAACACCAATTCTTATTCTAACCGTACTACAAACTATAGGCGGAATTGTATTAATAATTGGTTTATGGAAATTGGAAATAAATTTAACAATAATGGGTTCAATTACTGCATATATGGCTAAGATGTGGTTTTTAGACAGAATGGTTTGGATATTTAAAGAAATGAAAACGCACAAACAACACAGTATTTAGTGCATACCCTTTGGGATGCGTACCTTACAAAAATTGTTGTAACACATTTAATGAAAACCCAAGAAACACTTACAAACGATTGGAGGATTGATTTAATCAATTCTCTTATGGATTTTTTTCAGAGCCTTAAAATTCGTTTTTAATAAATCAAAAGACACAAAAGATAATATTAAAATTTCTGCAATTTATGCGCTAACTTATACTCTACTCTATGTTGGTTGGATTTTCGGAATCGTTTATCTAACTGAAATAATTAAATAAAGCTAGTTAGTATTATAGTATATAATCGATGTCTGTGCTTGCCTTCTTACAAATGTTCTTGTATAATATTTTATTTGATATATAAATGCTAAATTAGAAGCTGATCCAAACAACCTCGTTTAAATATGAATGTTATAGAGAAATTAAAATATCATGAAGAAGATGAACTCGAAGAATGGCTTAACAGTGATGATAAGGAGTCTCGTAAATTTTTAAAAGAGTTGGTTAAATACTCCAAAGACAACTTAAATGAAATTAGACAACATTGTGTTAATACTATTCCGAGTGAATTTTCAAGTTTAAGTATTATCTACGAGGCGTTTTCAGAATATTCAATTGATTTTAATGAGTTTTTGTTTGAGGAAATTCAACGTGTAGTTAAGCTTGCGAAAAGCAAAAGAATTAAGCCGAAATATTTACAAGTTCTTACCGACATTGAAACTGAAGATATTTATTCGAAAACTGAAAATATCTATATCGCTATTATGGAATTTTTAACGTCTAATCTTAATTTACAAAATGAGCCAAATTTTAATGTAGAACTTTTAGATGTTGTTAGTTGGTACTTAATTGAACTCGATGAAGATGATGAAATTTTAGAATCCAATAAATGGATTAGTCGAATAACAGAACTAGCGAATAACGCCGATGTAAGTGTAAAAATTAAAGCTCGAGAAGTCCTTAAGGAATTAGATATTTCTAGTTCTTTAAATCCGCTTTCTTTTTTTGAAAAACTTAAAGGCATGTTTAAATAAGTAGTATAACTTATTGTTTATAAAACTATTACATGGAATTTCTTGTGCAAATCACTATAGCGTCCGTTTAGACCAGTTATAGATATACCTTATGGCAAAAACCCTTTATTACATATATGTTATAGAACTATCTAAACGAGTTTTTACAGAAAGCGCTAAGTTTAGAAAAGCCAACCCTCAATTTAATGGTGTGCTACAATGCCTATATGTTGGTATGACAAGTAAACTTCCTAAAGAGCGTTTTGAGCAACACAAAACGGGTTACAGAAATAAAAAAGGACATAAATTATCTTCTAATATTGTAGAAAAATATGGTCTGTATTTAAGACCTAGCCTTTACAATCATATAGATCCATTTTTTACGAGAAAAGAAGCACTAATTGCTGAAGAGCAAATAGCTTTAGAATTAAGACGTGAAGGTTATGCAGTATGGTTTAACTAATGAACCAAAAACTTCTTTAAAGTTTCTTCATAGATCCTCTCATACATTGGTACAACATTATGCAAATCGAATTTTTGAGACTGCACTTTTGCATTCGCTTTAAACTGATTAAGCGTATCTACATTTTTTAAAATTTTAATGGCATTGGCAGACATATCCTCCACCGCATTAACATCACTTAAATAACCAGAATAACCATCTTCATTAACTTCTGGTATACCTCCTGTATTGGTTGATATAACAGGAACACTACTGGCCATAGCTTCGAGAGCAGCTAAACCAAAACTTTCAGTTTGAGATGGAAGTAAGAATAAATCACTAAAGCATAATATGCGATCAATTTCATTACTATTTCCAAAGAAAACAACCTTGTCTTGTATGCCTAGTTTTTCTACTAACTGTTCCGCTCCCTCTTTTTCTGGTCCTTCTCCAACCATCATTAATTTAGCAGGCAATTCTTTTTGAATATTGTAAAATATCTTTATTACATCTGGTATTTGCTTTACTTCCCTCATATTACTTATATGAGTAATAATACGTTCATCTTCATTTGCCATCATCTCTCTTTGACAATCTGTAAAACTATGTAAGTGCTTTTCTAAATCAATAAAATTAGGTACCACATGTATATCCTTTTTTATATCAAATAGACGCATAGTATCTTTCTTTAAACTCTCTGAAACAGATGTAACAGCGTCAGATTTATTGATACTAAAAGTTACTGCAGATTTATAAAACGGATGGCTTCCTACTAAAGTAATATCTGTACCATGCAGTGTGGTTACTATAGGAACTATAATACCTTCATCTTTAAGCATTTGTTGAGCCATATAAGCTGCATATGCATGCGGAATAGCATAATGTACATGTAATAATTGAATACCATGTAACTTTACCATATCTACCAATTTGCTCGATAAGGCCAATTCATAAGGTTGATAATGAAATAATGGATATTCTGGCACATGTACTTCGTGGAAATGTACATTATTACTCAACAATTCTAACCTAACTGGCTGACGATAAGTTATAAAATGAATTTCGTGACCACGCTTTGAGAGTTCTAGACCTAATTCTGTGGCTACTACTCCACTTCCGCCAAATGTTGGGTAACAAACAATTCCTATTTTCATACTAAGTTATAATCTCAAAATTTTGAATGCTTAAAGTTAGCTGTTTTGCTTTATTAGATCTCAAACTAAAGTGCTTTTTAACTTAAAATTAATAAGCATTTTGATATATGTCTGAAGTAATTCTTAAAGCTTACAGTCTTTTAAAATTTACTCGATAATGGACTCGTAAATTAAACGTTGAATTTCTGTTCTAATGTTTTCTCGTAATAATAAGTTTTTACCGGCTTGAGGATAGGTACGATTAGCCAAAAAAACATATACTATTTCCTCTTCAGGATCGGCCCATGCGTAAGTACCTGTAAAGCCTGAGTGTCCAAAACTTGTCATAGACAAACATCCACAAGTAGGACCTTCTTCACCTAATTGAGGCTTGTCGAACCCAATACCTCTTCTATTATCTGCATGACAATAATGGCATTTGGTAAATTTTTCTAAGGTTTCATTTTTAAAATATCGTTTTCCGCCATAATAGCCTTTTTGCAAAAACATCTGCATTATTTTGGCAACATCATTAGCGTTACTAAAAATACCTGCATGGCCACCTACTCCACCTTGCATTGCGGCTCCCATATCGTGTACATAACCATGCACTTTTTTATAGCGATAATAATTATCTACTTCAGTAGGTACTATATCCTTTAAACTAAATTTTTTTCGTGGGTTATAAGTCGTATAATTGGCTCCTAAAGATTTATAAAAACGATCTTGAGTTATTTCACTCAATGGCTTGTCATAAAAGCCTTCAAGATAATTTTTAAGAATATAATATGGCAAATCGCTATAGCGATAGCGTAATCTCGTTAGTAACTCACTTTCTTTAATGATTTCTTGGATAGAATCCTTATAGTCATCGCGCATAAATAATGTGTTAGTCACCTCTACATTAAATCCTTTAGTTCGCTTTGTTCTGTAGTATTTAGGATCTGGCTTTTTAGTAACAGTATCTAAAGTTGCATAGTAAAATGGAATCCAAGGTCTCAATTGCGCATAATGCGATAACATTTTTTTGAGCGTTATATTCTTTTTATTAGAATTTTTATATTCAGGTATCAAAGCACCTAATTTAGAGTCTAGAGATATAGAACCTTGTTCCTCTAATTCCATTAGCACAGGCAATGTTGCTAATATTTTAGTTAATGACGCAACATCGTATATATCATCAAAGTCAACTTTGTTTTTTTTTGAATAGGTATGATAGCCAAAATTCTTATTATAAACCACTTTTCCTTTACGCGCCACTAATAATTGAATACCAGGTGTCATTTTATTATTAACTGCATAATTTGCAATGGAATCTATTTTAATTAACCGCTCCGAGTCCATTCCAACACGTTCAGGTAAGCTGTATCCTAAACTTAATATAGAATTATACGTTTCACCTGTTCCTGCAGGAAAAAATTGACCTGCAGTAACTGGTAGTTTTCCTTTGGCACCAATGGCACCAAAAATTAATTGTGCAGATTTTTCTTGAGCTATTCGGCTATTTTGATAGCTCATCACTATGCCTTCAATATTTTCTATTGAAAGAATATCATTTAACGCGTAAGGTATAGCAAACACATCTAAAATTACAGTATTGGTTCTTGCTATTTCGTATAACCATGTTAATTCTTTTTGAGAAAATTTATATTTCGCCCATGGATTGTCATTCGATTTATGAAATCCAATAATTACAGTATTATAATTTTGAAGCTGATTTATAGCTCCGTCTAGCTTCTCAGCTTTTATTTGATGAACTTTAGTGTACTTTTTTAATTCATCTAAAAATACTGAACCATTAGCATCACCAAAAGATACATAGGCTATTTTCTTAGTTTCTAAATCTCGAAGAGGTAAAAGTGAATTTGTGTTTTTTACCACTGTTATTGCACTTTCCATGAGGTTTTCGTAAAGTAAATCGTCTTTAAGTCTATTTAAATCTTTACCCAAATTATACAGCCCAACAGGTGAATAATTATGAAGACCCACTTTATATTTTGCCATTAAAATTTTCTTTACAGAATGAGCTAATCGTTCTTCTGTAATTTCACCATCATTATAAGCTTTTAAAATCTTTTTAGTACCAATGGCAACATCTTCGGACATGAGCAAAACATCATTACCAGCCTTAAATGCAGCTAAATCTATGGCTCCAGTTTCGTTAAAATCTGCAGCGCCTTTCATGGTTAATGCATCAGTAAAAATTAAGCCATTAAACCCTAATTCTCCTTTTAAAATATCAGTTACAATATGTTTTGAAAGAGATGAAGGTAAACCCGCCTTTTTCTCTAAACTTGGCACGTTTAAATGCGCTACCATAACACTAGAAAGGCCCTCTTTTATGAGTTTTCTGTAAGGATACAACTCTATTGAATCTAAACGTTCTTCACTAAAACTAATAGTAGGTAATTTGTAATGTGAATCATCAGCTGTGTCACCATGACCAGGAAAATGCTTGGCATTAGCTAAAGTACCGGTACTTTGCATACCATTCATAAGAGCCAGACCTTTATCTGTAACATTGTCTCTATCTTCACCAAAAGATCGATTACCAATTATTGGGTTTTCAGGATTAGTGTTAATATCTACAACGGGAGCAAAGTTAAAGTGAACACCAAGACGCTTGCAGTGTTCTCCCATAAGCTTTCCCGTTTGTTCAACAAGATTGTTGTCGGCAATTGCCCCAAGCGTCATATTCCAAGGAAAAGCGTAGGTAGAATCTAATCGCATACTCAAACCCCATTCTGCATCCATACCAACCAAAAGCGGAATTTTAGATGCTGCTTGTAATTTGTTATTTAGTTTGGCTTGTCTGTATGGTCCACCACTTGAATATATAACTCCTCCAATATGCTGATTTTTTATAAGGTTAACGACTTGGTTGTTCACCTTATCACTATTCTTAGACATAACTTGGACCATATAGAGTTGCCCAATACGCTCTTCTAAGGACATTGAGTTATACAAACTATCAACCCATTGTTTTTGTTTAACAGGATCTTCAGAAAGTAATGGATTAACGATTGGGTCCTCTTGTGCAAAATTGATTTGAAAACAAAAGCTTATAATTATAAGGGGCAAATATCGCATTAGTCGTCTTTTTTATTTAATTAATAGTAGTATCGAATACTATGCCAAAATAGCATAATTAATAAGAAGTAAAAAGACTTTAGGATACTTTTATAAACTGCTTAATTAACAGTTTAACATCTTATTCTAATAAATCGATTTGTCGATCGTGATAGCCTAATAAATATAATACACCATCTAAACCTATACTAGAAATAGAACTTTGAGCATTATCTTTTACCTTAGGTTTAGCATGAAAAGCAATACCCAATCCAGCAAGATTAAGCATTTGTAGATCGTTAGCACCATCTCCAACTGCTATAGTTTGGTTTATATCTATTTGCATATTTTCTGCGATTAACTTAAGATATTCTGCTTTTTTATTTCCATCTACAATATCTCCAATATAACCACCTGTTAAAACCCCATTTTCTATTTCTAGTTGATTGGCATAAACATAGTCTATATCTAGTTTTTCTTGTAAATAATGTCCAAAATAAGTAAAACCACCAGATAAAATTGCTGTTTTAAAACCATAGCTATGCAACGTATCAATTAATCGTCTAGCTCCTTTAGTTATAGGAAGATTTTTGGCTACATCTTTTAAAACATCTTCGCTCAACCCTTTTAGGAGCTTCATACGTTTTTTAAAGCTTTCATTAAAATCGATCTCACCTTGCATTGCAGATTCCGTAATGGCTTTTACTTCATTTCCTACACCAGCTCGTTCAGCTAATTCATCTATAACTTCGGTTTGAATTAATGTTGAATCCATATCAAAACAAACCAAACGTCTATTTCGTCTAAATATATTATCTTCTTGAAATGCAATATCCACATCTAATGCTCTAGATATTTCCATCATTTTCCCAGTAAAATCTGTTTTATCGTCTATTTTTCCTCTAATTGATAACTGTATAGAAGCTCTAGGATATTCTACTTGTTTTACTAGAGATAATCGGCCTGTTAGGCGTTTTATAGAATCTATGTTTAAATTCTTTTCAGAAATTACCTTAGTCACCTCTGAAATTTGTTGAGCTGCTAATTTTTCACCAAGAATAGTAACAATATATCGATCCTTGCCTTGTTGGTTTACCCAATCTTCATAGTCTTCGAGAGTAATAGGTGTAAATTTAGCAGTTATTCCAAGTTCGTATGCTTTAAACAATAAATCCTTTTGAACAGCCGAGGATTTCTCTCCTGAAGTTATTTTAAATAACATACCTAAAGACAAGGTATCATGTATATTAGCTTGTCCGATATCTAATATTTTAGCTCCGTATTCTGCCAAAACACTAGTAAGACCAGATGTTAAACCAGGCTTGTCTGGTCCCGAGATATTTAATAAGAAAATGTCTGTTGCCACGATAAAATTTTTACTGTCGTAAAAATCATTATTCTATTTGATATATGGAAATTATTAAGGCTGAGAAATTTATAATAATATTGCAATAATGCTGAAATATTCGCAACGTCTTTTTATTTAATAAAACGACTATGCCAGCTTTCACTTGCTGGTACTTCCCAATTATTATTAAATTCAGCAATATTGGTAACCAAATTATTAAAAACAATGGTGTTTTTAGAAACTGCTTTTTGCTGAGCCATTTTTTTGAAATCAATTAAAGGCTTATAAGCTATAAATTCTCCTTGCTTGTAAGACACATTCATTTTATCCATTAAATCTACATTGTACTGCTTCTCTAATTCTTGTATAAAATGAACTGAAGCATCAATAGAACAACCTGTAGCTGTATTTAAGTTTTGATTTAAAGCAATTACTATAAAACGCTTATAAACAATTTTATAGCCAGCTTCTAAATCTTTACCATGAGCTGTCCATGCTTCAATAAAAGTATTGAGTTGTTCTTTTAATTGAATAATTTCATTATCAGAAAACGAACGGTTAGCTTGGTATATCCAAACTCTAGATTCTTCCGGTAATGTATTAAAATCTACTAGCATATTACTCCTTTTTTCTGAATGCAAAAATACGTTATTACATCCAATCTTTATCCTGAGATTCTACCTTAAATAATAGAAAATTATAGATAGATAAAGCTTCATGTTTTGATATATACGGAATTTTTACAGATTTTGAAGCTGTAGAAATTACTACTGAAGCAATATCTCTTCGTCTCTGAAATATCGTTTGTTTAATTTTTATACCTTGAATTTTATGAGTCTCAAGAATATTGGTTGTGGTATCAACGACACCACTACCAATGGTTATAAACTGATCTGAAATTTTATAATAAGCTTTCTTATATGCAAAGTATACATACAATGATGCAAAAGGAATTAAAACAGTATTAATCCATAACAAATCTTTTCCGAATAAAAACAAAAACAATGCATTGATAACTAAACCAAAAAACAACATTTCTAATGTAGAAATTAACATAAAATAAGGTCTCGGTTTAGCAGTTACACTTTCATCTTCATTATAATTCAGCAAGAGCTTATTGAGTAAATAGTTCAGTTGCACCTTTTCTAAAGCTACGATATTAAAATTCTTTTGTTGTTTTACGTTTACCATAGCTTGCTTTACAGATAGACTATGTAATCCAAAATATTGTTTTACACGATTGGTTTTTATAACCAAATTCTGAATACGACTTGGCGTTAAACTTAATGATACTTTGTTAAACAAACCTTTATTAATTTCTACAGTTTTTTGGTGTTCAACTACTTCGAGATTAAAATTGATAATAAAGGTTTTTACAACTGAAAACAACAAGGAAAATAACACAACACTTAGAATAATAAACACATTGGTTATCAGCAAACTTAAGATTGTATCCTCATCAAGCTTTATAAAATCGTCTATTCGCTGCTTTAACTCTAATTCAATTAAAAAATCTTTAAATTCATTATACAAGCCAAAAACGAAAGTTAGTATTAATAAAAAGCTTTTAAAGTGATTTTGCGACAAGCCTTCTAAAAGTAACCGTTTTGGTGTGACTTTAAAGAAAACTTCGGGCTCACTTATAGAATCAATAGTTTCATCATTTGCAGATGCTTTATGGAACAATTGCTTTTTAAGTAATAATGCAGTAGGTTTATCTAATGCGCTTATTTCAATTTCAGATTTTTTATCACCAGCAGTTTCAATTTTAATGGAAACTACATTTATTATTTGCTGCAGAAAATTTTGTTTTATATAAACATTTTGAATTTTTGATTTTGGAATTATCGTTGTGTCTTTATTGATGATGCCTGTTGATAAGTGGAAATCATCTTTGCTTAAATGAAATTTAAAATTGAGGTATTTTAAAATTGTAATGACAAGAATTAAGAGTAAAATACCAATAAAACCTAACAACATCATCGTTGGTGTAATATTGGCAAAAGATTTTCGGCGAATTAATGAAAGCCCAAAAGCAATAAAAAGAACAAAAAACTTCTTAAAAAACTTAAATACATTAAACGCAAAAATGACAATAATGCCTTTAGATGACTGTCTTATGGGTTGCGAAAAATCAGTTAATTCCATTAATTTTATCGCTAATAATTTCCTTAATCTGTTTGGCCTCGAGATGTGGCAATCCCTTAATACTTAAGTCGCTTCCAGCCTCACCTGCTGTAAATATTTTTAGCGTAGATAAGCCAAAATGCCTTGCTAACCAGCTTCTAGATTCTTCTACATGCTGTATTCTAGATATTGGCACTGTAACCATAGAATGCACAATTAAACCTTTAGAATAAATAACATCGTGCTCTCTAATGGCATATTTTCTTTTTTTGAAAGCTAATAACCCAACAGTATAATTGATGACACAAAACACTAACACGACTAAAAGGATATACCAGATATTAATCTGAATATCTTCTTTTTCTTCTATGACATACTTTAATAAAAATGCTAAACCAATAAGCACAGCATAAATAGCGAATTTATTCAGTGTAATAATTTTAAAATAGGATTTTGAAATCGGTTTTAGAACGACATCTTCTATTTTCGGAATGCCTTCTATTTGCATTTGTAGGTTGGTGAAATTCATTTCTTTACTTAGTTTTTAACATTTAAAGTAAAACCTAACCTGTAAACTTACTAAACTGAAATATTTAAGAACAATATTATAAGTAAGTAGTTTTTTAAAATTAAGCATCAGCAATCAGTTCAGCAATATCCATCACTGAAATTTCACTTTCTTTTTCTTTAAACTTTACACCATCAGTCATCATGGTATTACAGTAAGGACAACCCGTAGCAATGATTTCTGGATTTGTTTCTAATGCATCTTGAGTTCTTAATACATTAATATCCATATTCCCTTTTTCAGGCTCTTTAAACATTTGCGCTCCTCCTGCTCCACAACAAAGTGCTGTGCCTTTGTGACGTTTCATTTCTGTTAAAGTGGCATTTGTCTTCTTTAAAACATTTCTTGGAGCGTCGTACACGTTATTTGCGCGTCCTAAATAACATGGATCATGAAATGTAATCCGTTTTCCTTTATAAGTATTCCCCTCTATAGTAAGGCGTCCAGTTTCAATTAATTCTTGTATGAATTGTGTATGATGTACTACATCGTAATTACCACCTAAGCTAGGATATTCGTTTTTTATACAGTTAAATGAGTGTGGATCGCAAGTTACAATACGTTCAATTTCATAAGCATTAAGCACTTCTATATTCATTACAGCTTGCATCTGAAACAAAAACTCATTACCAGCACGCTTAGCTACGTCACCCGTATTACTTTCTTCTGTACCTAAAACAGCAAATTCTACATTAGCCTTATTTAAAACCTTAACAAAAGCCTTTGTAATTTTTTTTGCTCTATCATCATAACTACCAGCAGAGCCTACCCAAAATAAAATTTCTGGTTGTTTGCCTTCTGCCATAAATTCTGCCATAGTTGGCACTTTTAGTTGCTCGCTCATTTCTATAGTTTGTTTAGTTAAAAAATTTGAAAGCATTAAAGTTGATTTATAACCTTTACACTTAATAGCTTTAAAACATTTTAACTTGATATGTTATTCATCTTTCCAATTCAATCGGTCCATTTGGTTGTAAGGCCAAGGTGCTCCGTTGTTTTCAATATTAGTCATCATATTATTTAATTCCATTGGTGCAGCACTTTGCTCCATCACTAAATAACGACGCATTTCTAATATAATAGATAATGGGTTAATGCTAACAGGACACTCTTCTACACAAGCATTACATGTAGTACAAGCCCATAACTCTTCGTTAGTAATATAATCACCAAGAAGTTGTTTACCATCATCCTTAAATTCTCCCTTATTGGCATCTATATTTTTACCAACTTCTTCTAAACGATCACGAGTATCCATCATAATCTTACGAGGTGATAATTTTTTACCAGTAAGATTTGCAGGACAAGCAGATGTACAACGACCACACTCTGTACACGTATAGGCATTGAGTAACTGAATTTGGCTTAAATCCATAACATCACTTGCACCAAATTTTGCAGGAGCTTCCTCTTCGGCAGTTTCAGCTGGTGCAGCATAAGGATCGGCATCTGGATCCATCATTAACTTTACTTCGTTAGTAACAGCTTCTAGGTTATTAAATTTACCTTTTGGCTCTACACTACCTAAATACACATTAGGGAACGCTAATAGAATATGTAAATGCTTAGAGAAGTATAAATAGTTTAAGAAAATTAAAATACCAACAATATGTAACCACCAAGCTGTACGCTCAATTATATGTAGTGTCTCGGCAGAAAAACCTTCAAACCAAGGTGCAATAAATTGCGATATAATATTACCCGAAGCCATACTTTGAAATGAAGTATCTGTAGCATTCATTACCAAGAATAAACACATTAAAACCACTTCAAAATATAGTATAATGTTACCATCGTTTTTTGGCCAGCCTTTCATTTCAGAACTTAAAAAACGTTTTATTTTAATCACATTTCTACGCAACCAAAAAAGCGTAACCGACACTAAAACTAAGACCGCTAATATTTCAAAAGCACCAATTAAAAAGCCATAAAGTGCCGTTGGAAGATACTCTTGACCTATTCTATGTGTCCCAAACAGACCATCGATAATAATTTCTAAAACTTCAATATTTATTATGATGAAACCAACGTACACAATTATATGCAGAAAACCAGAGACTGGTCGTTTTACCATCTTGCTTTGTCCTAAAGCAATATATGCTAAATTCTTCCAACGTTGAGATTTGTTATCACTAGCATCAATTTTTTGACCTAGTTTTATATTACGTATTATCTTCTTAATATTTCTAGCAAAATAGCCTATTCCTAATACAAGGATTGCGGCAAAAAGTATATTTGGTAAGTATTCCATAGTTGAAATAATCTAGTTCTTTTGGTCTTCGGTTGGTGGTGTATAAGGAATCTCTTTTTTAGATAAAATACGTCTGTATCTCGCAGGATGCAGCTTTATATCTAATAATAATAATTCCATTTCTTTAGAAGCACCTTCAAGGTTATTATAAAGTGCATCATCCTTTAAAAGTTTACCAATTGTTCCGTCACTACTATCTATGCTTGCAAGTAAACTTTGCATACTACCAAGAGTTTTATTTAATTCTTCTATTGTAGTAGATAGACCAGCACTTTTTAATTCTGTGGTAAGTTCATTTAAATCTTTACTGGTTTTGTCAAAATTATCTAAAATAGAGGCAATCTTTTGATCGTTATCTTTTATTAGATTATTGGTAGAAATAGCAACACTTTTAAAAATTCTTAATGTTGAGTTTAACTCAGCAATAGTAGCCTTTAGACCTTGATCAGAATCATCTATTACTAAATCATTTAAACTATTTACTAAAGTATCTGCAGAACGCAATGTACCATCTAATCCAGCAGTAACTTTAGGTAAGTCACTTTCCATAGAAGATATTAAACCTTGTTTAATCTCTGAAGCAATAAAATCTCCTGGCTTAGCCAATTGACCATCATTAGCGTCTATAATGGCTAAGGCGTTGCCACCCATTAAACCTGTAGCGTACAATCTAATCTTGCTATTTTTAGAGAATTTTAATTTTGGATTTACCGAAAATTCAACGCGGGTTTTACCAGAGTCAAAATCGTAACTAATACCCTCAACTTTACCTATTCTGTTACCTTTTACTGTAATAGGTGCTGAAGGTGATAATGAATTATAATCGAATTCTGTATAATAGGTTTGTTTATCAGAAAAAATATCTTCACCTTTTAAATATGAAAATAAATATATAAAAAGAGCAATGCCAGATAAGACTAATATTGCTGTTTTAACTTCTCTTGAAATTTTCAATGGGCTTTTCTTTGGTTAGAAACAAAATTAGGAATAAATATATGAATAATATACCTAATCTGAAGCAGATTTTAAGGCTTCGTCCACATCAATTTTATTTCCAGCTTTGTAGGCTACAATAAAAGCATCCGGATAACCAGTTGATCTCGCTTTATTTTGAAGTTCTTTAGCTTTGTTATAATCTGAAGTATTTCCGCTAAAGTATTTGTAAATATTTCCTGTTTTAATTTTAGAAATATCTGATAAGCCTTTAAAATTATATGATTTTGGTTCTATATCTTTAAAACTAGCTGCAATCTGCACCTTAAAAGTCACATTATCAATAACCATAGGCTTAGTTACCGTTTCTGGTTTTACTTCTGGCTCTATGCCAATGATATGGGTCCCAACATTGAGATCTAGTTCTTTTTTATAAGCGACAACAGCATCTTTAATCGCAGTTGCAATCTGAGTTTGCCCATTTTTAGAGTTTAAAAAAGCGCCTTCGTTTTTATTGGTAATAAACCCTGTTTCAATTAAAACACTAGGCATATAAGTATTATGCAAAACCCATAAGCTCAATTGCTTTATACCTCTACTCTTGCGTTTTAGTTTCCCTTTAAAATTATCCTCAACCTTACGTGCTAAAATTACGCTTTGCTCTACATACACTTCTTGTTCAATACCAATTGCAATACTAGATTCTGGTGAGCTTGGATCAAAACCAGCATAGTTTTCATGATAATCATCTTCTAAAAATATCACTTCATTTTCTGCCTTTGCTACTGCCATGTTTCGTTCAGAGTTTTTTGCTCCTAAGACATAGGTTTCGGTGCCATAGGCTTGTGAATTGTGTGCGTTACAATGCACTGAAATAAACAAATCTGCATCAGCTTTATTCGCAATTGCAGAACGTTCGTGCAGTTCTAAAAACACATCTGTTTTACGTGTGTAAATAACTTTAAACTCTGGATTTCTCTCTAATTGTTTACCCAATTCTAAAACTACCTTGAGCGCTATATCCTTTTCTTTGTAACCGTTTTTTGTTGGTCGTCCAGGATCTTTGCCTCCATGACCAGCATCTAAAACAACTACAAATTTATCCTCTTGGGCATTTAATGAGGCAGTAGATGTTAAAGAAGTGATAAATGTAAGTACTATAAATACTATTATATATTTCGGCTTCGTTTGCATATTTAATCTAACGGTTTATAGGCTTGGATTATTACTCGTTTTTATAAGTAAATCAATATTTTTAAAGTTTATTTTTTTAATAATTTAATCACAAAAAATATCTTTACTTTTGGCGTTTCAAAAACCGAGCCATACTTTTACAAAAATACATTTAAAAGGATTGCGTACAAATAGTCTTTATATACTTTTTGCTTTGAGTTTTACAGTGTTTATCAACACTTTTAGCTTCGCACAAGAATTACCAAAAAAGAACAAGGTAATACCTCCTGTACAAACGAAAGATTCAGCAAATGTTTCTATAGATTCTCTTTTCAACAAACCTATAAACTCCAAGACAGTAGATTCTACCAAGCAAGACTCCGTTAAACCTAATGAATTTTTAAAGGGTATTGTTACTTATAAGGCTACTGATTACGTGTCTATAAATCAGAAAAAACAGAAAATCTACCTTTATAATGAAGCCGAAGTTTTATACCAAGACATGGAAATTAAAGCTGGTGTCATTGTTATTGATTATAGTAAAAACTTAGTTTATGCTGGTAGATTAAAAGATTCTACTGGCTATTCTCAAAAACCTGTATTTACACAGGGAGCCAATATTATTGAGCCAGATTCTATAATATTTAATACAGAATCTAAGAAGGCTTTAATTTACAACTCAGTGACCGAACAAAGTGGTGGTACCATTATAGCTGAGAAAACTAAAAAAGAAAACGATTCCGTTTATTTTATTCATAGAGGAAAATTTACGACCTCCGAAAATTTAGACGACCCAGAATATTACATTTTAATGAATAAAGCTAAGATTGTACCTAATAAGAAGGTCGTTACCGGCTTTAGTCAAATGTATATATACGATGTACCCACACCTATAATGATGCCATTTGCATTTTTTCCTATGTCTAAAAAGCAAACATCAGGTATTATTTTCCCTTCTTTTGGTGAAGATACAGGTAATGATCGCGGCTATTTTTTACAAAATGGAGGTTATTATTTTGCGATAAGTGACTACTTAGATTTAGCTGTTTTGGGAGATTACTACACCAACGGTAGTTATGGTCTACGACTAGAAAGTAATTATGCTAAGCGCTATAAATTTAGAGGCAATTTAAGTTTTAGGTACGAAAACTTACTTACGAGTGAACGTGGTTTTCCAGACTTTGCAAAACGAAGCATTTATAATATTAGATGGTCGCATAGTCAAGATGGTAAAGCCAACCCTAGTTCGCGTTTTTCTGCTTCGGTAAACTTAGGAAGTAGTCAATATTACCAACAATCTGTTAACCAATTAAATCAAGCCAACTTTTTAAATAATACATTAGCGTCTTCTGTATCGTATTCTAAATCTTTTCAAGGCGAACCTAGTGTTAATCTAAGTTTATCTGCAACGCACTCTCAAAATACCAATACAGAATCTGTAAATATAACCTTGCCAACTTTGCAAGCCTCCATGAGTAGAATTTACCCATTCGAACCAAAAAACGGGACTAAAAAGGGAGCTATTCAAAATATAAATTTTCAGGTGAATACTAGAGGTGAATATCGCATTAATACAACGGACTCCTTATTTGGGAAAAGTGAAATGTTTGATAGTGCTTTGGCGGGAATGCGACATAGTATTCCCTTAACTACAAATTTTAAAATATTCGATTATTTTAGCGTAAGTACTAATGCCAATTTTGAAGAAACCTGGACATTAAAAACAGTAAACAAATCTTACGACCGAGTCAACCAAGAAGTAGTATCTATAGATCAAAACGGGTTTGACCGCTTTTTAACCTATAATTTTGGAGCAAGTCTCGGTACAACCATTTATGGTATGTACGATTTTAAGAAAGAAGGAAAAGATCCTAAAATACAAGCCATACGCCATGTAATGCGACCTTCTTTAAGTTATTCTGTGAGTCCGGCTTTTGATCAATACTATGAAACTTATGATGTTATTGATGCGGATGGCACTACTACAGACCAAGTAGAATACACGCGTTTTGAAAATTCTTTATTTGGTAGTCCAGGTAATCGTTATTCTAGCAGTATAGGTATTTCCGTAGCTAACAATATTGAAGCAAAGGTACGATCTAAGGACTCTACAAAAACTGAGCCTGAAAAAATATTTTTACTTAACAATTTAAACTTTTCTACATCTTATAATTTAGCGGCAGATTCACTTAACTGGAGTCCTGTGCGTGTTTCTGGAGGTACGCAAATTTTAAATAAAAAAATGAGTATTAACTTTGGGATGACACTAAATCCATACGCTTTAGACAGCAACAACAACGTTATCAATACTTTTAATATAGATAATGGTGGAAGTTTGTTTCGTTTAACTTCTGCAAATATTAACATGAGTTATACCTTATCTAATGAGAGTTTTTCAGGAGGCGAATCCGAAGAGGATAAAGCTTCTGCTCAAGAAGCTGCACGTTCTGGTGGTAGAACTGATGGGCTTTTTGGTAAAACTCAAGATTTTGCAGATCAAAGACTTTCTGATAAAAGCAAAGGAAATAAAGACGAGGAAGAGAATAATGAATTTTACAATTACAAAATGCCATGGTCCATTCGCTTTGCTTATTCTGCTAATTATACTAATACAAGACGACAAGACCAAATATCATCGCATTCGTTAATGTTTTCTGGTGATGTAGAACTTTCTCCGCGTTGGAGTGTTGGTGCATCCTCTGGATATGACTTTTTAAACCAAGGTTTTACATATACACAATTACGTTTTGAGCGCGATTTGTTAAGTTGGCGAATGAATTTTAGTTGGGTACCATTTAGTGAACGTTCTTCGTGGAATTTCTTTATTGGAATAAAATCTAGCTTACTTAAAGACCTTAAATACGATCAACGTCGTCAGCCAGACCAAAGGGTTGGAAATTAATAAGTGATATGAGCATATAGCGAATGCAACAATCTCTTTCTTAGAAAAATTATCTTAAATTTGATTTATTGTTTAACCTTTAATAAGATTTCCATTTTTACAGGATCTAATAGATGAAAAAAATAATCAACACCACAAAAGCACCTGCTCCAATAGGCCCTTATAACCAAGCAGTATTAGTAGGAAACACATTATACACCTCTGGGCAAATTGCTTTACATCCACAAACTATGGAATTGGTTTTAGACGACATTAAAACTGAAACTAAACAAGTAATGGAAAACATGAAAGCGGTTTTAGCGGCAGCTGATATGACCTTTGAAAATGTGATTAAGACTTCTATATTTATTAGCGATATGAATAATTTTTCGGAAATAAATGACGTTTATGGACAATATTTTGATGAAGCAACTGCACCAGCAAGAGAAACCGTAGAAGTAGCTAACTTACCTAAATTTGTAAATGTTGAGATTAGTATGATTGCTGTAGTATAATCTTATAACTCGATGCTTTTTTCCATTATTTATCGTAAAAAACACGAAATCCCCTTATCAATTATTTTTGCAGTTAATCTATTAATTATCAAGTGGTATGTTAGTTAGTAGTACTTTTAGCCAGAATTATATTTATTATTATTAAAGCATATTCAAAACCAAATCAAATTTAACCTATGAAAAGCTCACCTTCATTAATATCAGCAATGACATCGCCTGTTGAGGCAGCCAAAGAAATATACGATATTGCAATTGCCCATAGAGAAGAAACAGAAAGTTTACGTAGAATTGCTCCTGCTGTTCTAGAAAAACTTAAAGATTCTCAACTCTTTAGAATGGGTTTACCTAAATTTTTAGGTGGTTGGGAAGACAACCCGGTAGAAGTTTTAAAAGCTTATGAATTATTGAGTAGCGCAGAAGCTTCTGTTGCATGGTCTGTATGGAATAATCATTTGGCATGTACATTTGGCCGTTTTTTAGATGAAGACAGCATGAGAGAAGTGTATAGTGAATCTTCTCATGTGTACGCTAACTCTGCACGTCCCGAAGGAATTGCAGAAATTGTACCTGGTGGTTATAAAGTTTCTGGTCGTTGGAGTTTAGTATCTGGTTGCGAAATTTCAGATTGGTTTGCTATGCGATGCCTTGTAACTTCAGATGATTTGCCTTCAACATTAGGTCCTGGTGCTTTATTGAAATTGTTTTTTATTAAAAAAGAAGACATTAAAGTAATCGATACATGGCATGTAGGAGGACTTAGAGGTTCTGGAAGTCATGATATAGAAATAAAGGATGTTTTTGTAAAAGAAAGCTATGCCATAGACTTTAATAGTCCTGTGAGTATCGATAATCCTTATAGTCGTTTACCCATCGGTTGCTTAAATTCTGCTGGTAACGCTTCTATTGCTTTAGGATTGCTAAAAGCTGCTATGGACGAATTAATTAAAATGTGCCACGATAGAGTAACACCTGGAAAAAATCCAGATTTAAGAGATCGATTAACCATACAAACCGCAGTTGCTAAAAGCAAAACAACTTTAGATGCTAAGCGAACGCAATTACACAATAGTGTTTCAACCATTTGGGAAGAAGCGCAAAAAGGTAACACTTATACTGACGAGCAGTTAGCAGACGTTTGGGCAGCATCAGTAGAAGCTGCTACCGCTGCCAGATCAATGGTAACCGAAATTTTTGCAGTAGCTGGTACCGCTTCATTATATACTAAATTCAGAATAGAACGTGTACACAGAGACATTCATGCTGTTTTACAGCACGGAATAATTCAACCACATTGGTTGAATCAAGCTGGTATGGCTTACGTAGGCCTTAAACCAACTGGTGCAATGTTTAGAATATAATTACTTAGACAATACAACTCTCAAGAAGTTGAATTACGCTGTATTTTAAACACAAAAACTCAACAATTACAAACAAACAATAGCATTTAATATTTCAAACAAAAAATAGGAACTGCTTATTTTTTAAAATTACTTGCTAAAAAAATAGTTATCTCAAAATGATAGACATTATAAAAGATAAGAAAACGTGGAATGAAAATTTGGCTTTAGCTAAAGATTCTGATTTTTATTACACTTACGACTACCATCACCTTTCTAAAACAGATGATGAATCTCCAGTACTTATAAAATATACTGAAGGTTCAACCACTTTGGTTTTACCATTATTACTTAGAGATATAGAAAATTCTGATTATAAAGATGCAACCTCTGTATATGGTTATGCTGGTGTTTTAGCATTGCAACTTGATAATAGTTTTAATAAAGCAAACTTTCATAAAGAACTTAATGCGTTTTTTATTGAAAATAAAATTGTTTCTGTATTCTCAAGGCTTCATCCTTATATAGATAATCAAGAAACTTTATTAACGGGTTTAGGTGAGGTTAAAACAATGAGTGATGTTGTATGTATTGATTTAACTGACACTATTGAAAATCAAAGAGCTAAGTTTAATCGTCGATTAAAAACATACTTAAATAAATCACGTAAATCTTGTACTGTTATAGAAGGTAATGTCGATGAACATCTTGAGACTTTTGTGGAGTTGTATCATGAAAACATGAGACGTGTAGACGCAGATGATAGTTACTTCTTTTCCGATAAATATTATCGTGAAATTATGACCAGTAGTGACTTTAAATCGGAATTAATGCTTTGTGTACATAACGAAACACAAACGATTATTGGTGGTGCTATTTTTATAAAAAAGGGAGATATTGTACAATATCACCTCTCAGGATTAAGTGAAGCTTATTTTGACTTAAACCCTATAAAACTGGTTATAGACGAAGTTCGTATTAGAGCTACCGAAGAAGGTTATAAATATTTTAATCTTGGTGGCGGAAGAGGTAGTAGTGAAGATTCACTATTTAGATTTAAAAGTGGCTTTTCTAAAGACTTTAAAAAATTTAAAGTGTGGAAGTATGTAGTTAACCAAGACGCATACCAAGCACTAGTAGAACAAAATCTAGATAAACAACTCGATGGTGACGATCTTTACTCTGGTTTCTTTCCTGCATATCGTAAACCGATTGAAGTTTCTGCTAGTTAATCTATAATTTAAAAATATCTGTAAAATAAAAACGACTTGGCTTTCACCAAGTCGTTTTTGTTAACTAACATTAATTTACCCCTAAACTAAATAATTTATTATCATAGTAAATACTATGATTAAAAAAACAAAGTAGGTTAAGTTCAAATAGAATCATAAACTTACTTGCCCTTTTATTTAAAACAACTAAATCTTTAATTGTCCCAAGAAAAATTTAAAAAAGATGAAATTTTTATGTAAAATCCTGCAATTGGATAATAAAAGAAGACCAACTGAATAGTTTATCCATTATATATAATTAGTTATTGTTCCAATTTTGCTCAAATTGTTTAATGTATTCAACATATCTTGAATCTTTCTCGGCATATTTCCTCGTCAATTTTGCCCATTCATCAAATTTTATCCTGTCTTTTAATTTAAAATATGCTTGCGCCATATTTATTGCCATTTCACTTTTTTCAAAGTCATTATCAGACATCTTTATTCCTTTTATATAGGTGTTTTCTGCTTCTTTTATTCTGTTTAAATTGACATAGGAAAAACCTAATTCTCTATAGAAATAGTAGTTTTTAGGATTGTTCTGTATTGCTTTTTTTATAATTGGAATTGCCATATCGTATTGTCCTAAATGATTATAAGCATAAGACAATTCAAATTCTAGTCCATCAAAATGTGGTTCTATTGTATAGGCTTTTAACAAAGGAATTAGAGCTAACTCGCATGCACCGACGTGATTGTAGTGATAGCCTTCATTTTTAAGATATCCAACTTGATCAGAGTCTTTTTTGTAAATCTTCAGCCATTCAGGTTCTGGTGGTAAATTTAGTGCAGAGACTTGATCTTTATTAAGGATAGAAACTAAACTGGTATTAGGTGCTAGTCTATATTTCATTGAACCTATGGTTGAATCTTTTGGTGTTATTATTAAGCTACCTTCTTTGATTTTAAATTGTGTTTCATAATTAAAAGTAAAACCAGCTTGATTATCTATATAAATAAATCCATAAGCATAAGTAGAATCAACATCTTTTTTTGGAAAAACAACCCATTTATCAACAGCCTCATAATATTTTGTGTCAAATTTAAAAACGGTTAGATTCTCTTGGGTAAATCCAACATTTGAAATTAATATTAAAGCCAAAATTGTTATTCTTAAAGTTTGTTTCATAATTAATTACAATAGGTTTATATAAAAGTTAGTGAGTTTAAATATATTAAATTTAGTCTAGCTTGCATAGGTCTAAAACAAAGCTAAATGCTATCATACGCATTGTCAATACGTAACTTTACGTATTTTATAAGATTAATCTTATTTTTACTTTTCTAATAGTAGCAACCATTGAAACTCAAAAAAGCAGAACTCAAAGATTTCTTAGACGAAAAAGTTATTCTCTATAACAACCCAAAATTTATTGAGAGTGACCCTATACAAGTGCCGCATCGGTTTTCTAAAAAAGAAGATATTGAGATTGCCGGGTTTTTAACAGCTACCATAGCATGGGGAAATCGTAAAAGTATTATCAATAATGCCAACAAAATGATGGAGTTACTAGACCACTCCCCTTTTGAGTTTATAATGCAGCACCAAGACACAGATTTAGAAAAGCTAATGCCTTTTGTACATCGTACTTTTAATGGATATGATTTTATACAGTTTATAAAAAGCTTACAGCATATTTACCAAAACCATAAAGGTTTAGAAGCCCTATTTGCTAAAAACGCTAAAGATGGGTCGCTACAAAACAGCATCCATGAGTTTAAAAACGTCTTCTTTGAAATTCCACATTTAGAACGCACCAAAAAGCATGTTAGTGATCCTTTAAAAAATTCCGCGGCTAAGCGCATTAATATGTTTTTACGTTGGATGGTACGTAATGATAATAATGGTGTAGATTTTGGTATTTGGCATAGCCTCTCACCTACCCAACTCAGTTGTCCGCTAGATGTACATTCTGGTAACGTAGCTCGTAAATTGGGGTTATTAAAAAGAAAGCAAAATGATGGTAAATCCCTAGCAGAATTAGATACTAGCCTTAAACAATTAGATCCGAATGATCCCGTAAAATATGATTTTGCATTATTCGGTTTAGGTGTTTTTGAAGGATTTTAAATTCGTCTTCTATTTGCTATCTTTAAGTTTTGTAAATAGTTTCTGAACTTGGTTCAAACCATAATTTTTAATTGTTGTCATGCTGAACTCGTTTCAGCATCTTAAACTAAAATATAAACTAACAATGAACTAGATTCTGAAATAAATTCAGAATGACAAGATATAGGGTTTTGGTTTTCAATAACTGAATGCATAAACCTAAATCATTGTCAAACTTAACTTGACTCAAATTTTAATTTTAATTATTGTCATACTGAACTCGTTTCAGCATCTTAAACTCTAAACAATACACCTATGAAAATTAGACTTACACTTCTATCATTATTCAGTTTAGCACTCAGCTTTTCACAAGATTTAAAAATTCCTGTGGATACGGCTTATGTCTCTAATAATTCGGTTACAATTAAAGGGAAACAGATTAATTATAAAGCAGAAACTGGTTTTCAGCCGGTTTGGGACGATGAAGGGAAAACCATTGCCTCATTGTACTACACATATTACAAGCGCACCAACGACGCAAAAGGCAACAAAAGACCAATTATCTATTCGTTTAATGGTGGTCCTGGTTCCGCTTCCGTTTGGATGCATATTGCTTATACAGGCCCTAAGATTTTAAAGATTGATGATGAAGGTTATCCTATACAACCCTATGGAGTAAAGGATAACCCAAACTCTATTTTAGATGTTGCAGATATTGTATTTATAAATCCTGTAAATACAGGCTATTCAAGGAAAATTGCTGATAAGAACGGGAAAATGCCAGACGATAAACTCTTTTTTGGTGTGAATGCAGACATTAAATATTTAGCGAGTTGGATGAACACCTTTACGACAAGACACAACCGCTGGGAATCACCAAAATATATTATCGGAGAAAGCTATGGTGGCACACGCGTTATGGGTTTATCCTTAGAATTGCAGAATAGCCAATGGATGTATTTAAATGGCGTAATTATGGTATCTCCTGCAGATTATAAAGTGTTACGAGTTGGTGGACCATTATCATCTAGTTTAAATTTACCGTATTATACTGCTGCTGCGTGGTATCATAAGATGCTACCACCTGCACTTCAGGGTAAGGACTTGTTAGAGATTTTACCAGAAGCTGAACATTTTGCCATCAATGATTTAATGCCAGCGATTGCCAAAGGAGGTTTTATTACTGATGCAGAAAAGAATGCTATTGCAAAACAAATGAGTTATTATTCGGGCATATCAGAAAAAGTGATTGTACAACAAAATTTAGATGTTCCAAATCGGTTTTTCTGGAAAGAACTTCTTAGAGATAAAACGGGTGAAACAATTGGTCGATTAGATTCGAGATATATTGGTTTTGATAAGGTTGAAACAGGCATAAGTCCAGATTATAGCGCGGAATTAACGTCTTGGCTGCATTCTTTTACTCCAGCTATCAATTATTACGTAAAAAATGAATTAGGCTTTAAAACAGATGTTAAATACAATGTGTTTGGCAATGTTGGTAATTGGGATAGAACAAATGATGACACAAGAGAAAATCTACGACAAGCTATGGCTCAGAATCCTTATTTAAAAGTACTAACACAATCTGGATATTACGATGGAGCTACAACTTATTTCTCGGCAAAATATTCCCAATGGCAAATAGATCCAAGCGGTAAAATGAAGGACCGATTTTCTTTTAAAGGTTACAGAAGTGGTCACATGATGTATTTACGAAATGAGGATTTAATAAAAGCCAATGAGGATTTAAGGGTATTTATTGAGAGTTCGCTTCCTAAAGGGAAATCGGCTAAGTATTAATTTGATAATGTTTATGCGGAACTTGTTTCAGTATCTAAAACTTTAAACGAACTAACAATCTATTAGATTCTGAAATAAATTCAGAATGACAAAATAGAGACTTTTGTTTTCATTAGTTGAACTTTATTAAAACTATAACTTTAATGTTGTCATGCTGAACTTGTTTCAGCATCTTAAATATTCTCACATCAAACTATACCATGCCAAAACGTGATTATCATAACTACTGGGTTTACATCATCACAAACAAACCAAACGGCGTCTTATATACCGGATTCACAGGTGGAATAGATGACAGAATGGAAAAGCACACTGAAGGCATAGGTAGTTATTTTACATCGAAGTACAAACTAAAGAAATTGGTTTATTTTGAAGAGTTTCAATATGTTGAAGATGCGATAAAAAGAGAGAAACAGATTAAGAATTGGAAACGTCAATGGAAAATCAATTTGATTGAAGAGACAAATCCAAGTTGGGAAGATTTGTGGGACAGATTAGGTTCTTAAACGTTATAAACAAAATCGTTGTCATGCAGGACTTGGTTCAAACTATAATTTCAATTGTTGTCATGCTGAACTAGTTTCAGCATCTTAAACATAAAACAAACTAACAATAAACTAGATCTTGAAACAAGTTCAGGATAACAAAACAAAAAAAAGCTTCCAAATTGGAAGCCTTTTTTAAATAAGAATAAGATTCTTCGCTACGCTCAGAATGACATAATTTATCCTTTTAACCAAGCAGCTCTTACAGCCGTTTGGGCTTCAGTAGCATTTTCGTCTTCTATTAAACCTTCACTCTTAGCGGTTGCTTTAGTTAAAGTTGCTTTAATCACTACCGGCTCACCATTACGCTCTAAGTCCATTGTTATTTCTTGTCCTGGTTGCCACATAAACATACCACCTATAACTTGTTGTGCATTTTCTAAAGTTAATTCTGAACCATCTACTTTCTTAATGATATCACCTGCTTGTATACCTTGAGATTTCCAAAATGAATTCTTTAAAGCCATTGGAGAAAAGAAAATTTGACCTTTCTCTTGGTCAGCATCAAAAATTATATTTTGTCCACCAGCAAAAATATAGTTTGTGTCTACTTCAGCTTCACCTAAAGTTAAACCAACCATTTCAAAAAACTCATTGTAGTTAATTGGTACATCACCTTCTACATGTGTCTTTAAAAATTCACCAACACTTGGGTAAGTCATTGCTGTAATTTCAGCAATGAGATTATCATCTACAAATGGTTTTTCTTTACCATATTTAGCAGAAAGTTCTTTCATTAAAGATAACATGCTTCTGTTACCATCACTTTCTTTACGCATTAAAATATCAATACACATACCAATTAACGCACCTTTCATGTATACATTATAATATTGTGAGGCATAAGGCTCATCCAATACATTTTCACTCATTATAGTAAAACTCATCGCATCATCTAAATTTTTAGAGGTGCCAATTTTTTGCATAATTGTATTGTAAAATGTTGGCGCATCTACCAATCCTTCATACACTTGAAAGTGTTGCGCAAAATACTCAGTTACACCTTCGTACATCCATAAATGCTTAGAAAAGGTTGGTTTATTATAATCAAAATAATGTACATCTTCAGAATGTACAGATAATGGTGTTACAATATGAAAAAACTCGTGCGCAACTACATCTATAATTGAAGATGCTAATCCTTCTTTAGAAGAAGATTCTGGTAATACCACTACTGTTGACGTATGGTGTTCTAAAGCTCCAAATCCTTTTGGTGCTGTTTCAGAACCATCCGATAAGTACAAGTATATATCATAACGAGGAGTACTATTTACATCTCCTAAATACTCTTTTTGAGCTTGCATCATTTTATATACAGTCTCTTTCTGGCTCGCAGCAGTATGTACCTTATTTGGTGAATATACACTTAATACAATTTTAATATCACCAACCATAAATTCTTCAACATCTAAATTTCCATACATCATTGGGTTATCTGTAATGTCAAAATAACGTTGTGCAAAATAGCTACTTGTAATAGATTTACCATCAGCACTAGATTTAGTTCCTTTATTTTCTAAAGCCGAAGTTCTTACAAAAGTAGCTGGAGCTGTAACATCTAGAGCATATTGATTATTTTTTAAAGAATCAAAATAACCTATAAAACCATGAAGATTTAAAACGTAATTGTCTTCTTCTATATTAGTACCCGATGGAGAAAATGGTTGCTCACCTCCTATTCCACCTGTAGATTCTATATCAAAAGTATCATTAACATAATACTCAATCTTATCTAATTTAGTAGCGTCAGTAATGGTCCAAGTATTGGTATCCACTTTAGAAACAGTTAATTCATTTCCGTCGTAATCTAAGGCCTTAAAATCATCTACATACTTTCCAAAATCACTTACAGAATATGTTCCTTGTACTACTCTTGGTAATCTATATGTTACTGTTTCTGTTGTAAAACGTCCTGGATTAATAGTTACTGGCACTTTATCATCAACCACTGCTGTTAAATCTAAAGCGGTTTCAATTGGATTGCTTACTGCTAAATCATCTACTTTTGGTTTGGTAGATCCACAGCCTACCAAAATTACACTTAAGCCAAGTATGGCTAAATAATTCTTCATGTTTAAATTTTTATTTTTTTACTAGTCTTGCAAATCTACAATCTGTTACCACTTAAAATCTAAAGGTTTTGTTAAATTCGCACCATGTCAGAGTCTCTAGTTAGCATATTAGTTCCATTTAAAAATACAGAAACCTTTATACGAGAATGTGTTGAGTCCATTATTTGTCAAACATACCAAAACTGGGAAGCTATTTTTATAGATGATAACTCTGATGATTCTTCATTTAAAATTGTCGATCATATTGCGCAGCAAGATAAAAGAATAAAACTTTATAAAAATAATAACTCAGGCATTATTTCTGCGCTTCAAACTGCCTACAGCTATTCTCAAGGTGTTTATATTACAAGAATGGATAGTGATGATGTAATGACATCTATTAGGCTTGAAACTATGGTTAACAATCTTAAAAAATATGGCAAAAACCATTTAGCAGTTGGAAAAGTAAAATATTTTAGAGCCGATGGTCTTAGTGATGGCTTTGCACGTTACGAGCAATGGTTGAATACATTAACCCAAACTGGCAGTAATTATTCTGAAATTTATAAAGAATGTGTTATTCCTTCTCCATGTTGGATGCTACATCGCGATGATTTTGAAGCCTGTGATGGTTTTAACCCTAATCGTTATCCCGAAGATTACGATTTAGCGTTTCGGTTTTATAAAGCTGATTATACTTGTATTCCTTGTGACAAAGTGCTACTGTATTGGCGAGATTATAGTACGCGCACATCGCGAACACATATTCATTATGCAGAAAATTCGTTTCTCGATCTTAAAGTACTTTACTTTTTAGATTTAAATTATGATGCCTCAAGGCCACTAGCAATTTGGGGAGCTGGTGCAAAAGGAAAAACACTTGCAAAAATACTCATTGAAGAAAAAATACCATTTTACTGGATTTGCGACAACCCTAAAAAAATAGGAAAACACATTTACGATCAGAAACTTTTAAATTTTGATTATCTCACAGAACTTAAGAATCCTCAAAGCATTGTGACTGTTGCAAATAATGATGCACAAACAGAGATAAAAACTTATTTTGAAACTCAAAATATGCGGCCAATACTAGATTATTTCTTTTTCTGTTAAAATTCTCAAAAGCTAAATGTAGTTATCGCTTTGCATTTTCTATATTTGATGCATTCAGACTTTATAGGTCTCCAAACATAAAATCAGGAATGCAGTTTAAACACCCAGAATTACTTTACGCCTTATTATTACTGGTTATTCCTATTCTTATTCATTTATTTCAACTACGTCGTTTTCAAAAAGTTGAATTTACTAATGTAAAGTTTCTAAAGTCTGTAAAACTTCAAACTCGAAAAAGCTCTCAATTAAAAAAATGGTTAACCTTACTCACTAGGATGTTACTATTAGCTTGTGCAATAATTGCTTTTGCTCAACCATTTATTCCAAATACCGAAGATTTTAATGACACTCAAGAAACGGTTATATACTTAGACAATTCATTTAGTATGCAAGCTAAAGGCAGTAACGGCACTTTACTTAATGAAGCTATACAAGATATTATAAACACCTTGCCAGAGGATGAAGTTATTAGTCTATTTACTAATGATGAAACCTACACAAATACTACTGTTAAGGCTTTAAAAAATGATTTAATACAATTAACGCATTCACCATCTCAACTTAATTATGATGCCGTTTATTTAAAAGGAAAACAGTTGTTTTCTAAAGATGAAGCTGCTACAAAAAATCTGGTTTTGGTATCCGATTTTCAACAGAATGGAAATCCATTAAAGTTTCAACCAGATAGTACGTTGCAATTAAAATTAGTACAGCCAAAATCAAATTTGGTTTCTAATATTAGTATAGATAGTCTTTACGTATCAAACGTATCAGCTGAAACTCTGGATGTTAATGTAGTGTTATCCAACCAATCCTCTCCTATAGATAATATTTCTGTTTCGTTATTTAATGATGATATTTTACTTGCAAAAAGTGCTATTAGTATTGATAAAAAAGAAGAAACGACCTTTACTGTACCTAATAATACTATTATAAACGGCAAACTTGTTATTGATGATGCCAATTTACAATACGATAATACCTTTTATTTTAATATCAATTCTAAACCAAAAATTAAGGTTTTAGCAATCAATGGAAATTCAGACGATTCGTTTTTAAAACGCATTTATACAAATGATGAATTTGACTATAAAAGTTTCAAATTAAATGCGCTTAATTTTAATCTAATACCAGATCAAAATTTAATAATTATTAATGAAATTGATATTGTTTCAGATGCACTTATAACTGCTATTAACGCTTTTAAAAAAGACGGAGGTTATACTTTAATTATCCCTTCAAAAAATATTGACTTAAAATCTTACAATCAAGTATTTAACAACTTAAATATTTCTAATTACGCAGCCGTAAACACCAATGAAAAACGAATTACAAGTATTAATTATAACCATCCACTTTTAACTAATGCATTTTACTCTAAGGTCACTAATTTTCAGTATCCAAAAGTAGATATGTCTTATCAATTTTCATCTAACGCAAATAGTGTTTTATCTTATGAAGATGGCTCACCTTTTTTAGTTGGAAACGGTCATAATTTCGCTTTTTCTTCGGCATTAAACTCAGATAATTCAAATTTTAAAAACTCTCAGCTTATTGTTCCTGTGCTATATAATATGGGTTTACAAAGTTTAAAACTCTCTAAATTATATTACACCATTGGAAAACCTAACTCAATAGCAATCAACACGGTAATTGGACAAGATGATATTTTAACGCTTGCTTCTAATGAAGAATCAATCATTCCGTTACAAAAAACTTATAGTAAATCTGTGGTTATGGAAACTGACGATTTACCAAACAAAGCAGGTATTTTTAGCGTAAAAAATAAAGACGTTACACTTCAAAACCTTAGCTTTAATTACAATAGAAGTGAAAGTAATCTCAGCTATTATGACTTAAACCAGTTAGAAAATGCTTCGGTAGATTCTAATCTAGCCACAACCATTAATACTATAAAAAGTAGCACAACTATTAATGCGTTATGGAAATGGTTTGTTATTTTTGCGCTAGTATTTTTAATTATTGAAATACTATTACTAAAATATCTTAAATGAACGCACTCATAAAATCTGCAACCATAGTTGATTCTAAAAGTGATTTTCACAATGAAACGGTTGATATTTTAATTGAAAAAGGACGCATTACCAAGATTTCTAAACGCATTCCCAATCCCAAAAATTACAGAGAAATAAAACTAGATAACTTGCATGTATCACAAGGTTGGTTTGATAGTAGTGTATCTTTTGGTGAACCTGGCTACGAAGAACGCGAAATAATAAGTAACGGCTTAAAAACGGCCGCTAACTCAGGATTTACTTCTGTAGCACTTAATGCAAATTCTAATCCTGTAATAGATAGCTATGCAGATATAACATTTGTTAAGTCTAAAGCAAATGACAATGCCGTTAACCTCTATCCTATTGGTGCATTGACACAAGGAAGTAAAGGAGAAGATTTAGCTGAATTATTTGATATGACAAATGCAGGAGCTGTTGCGTTTTATGATTATCAAAATCCAATATCTAATCCAAACCTTATGAAGATTGCGTTGCAATATGCGAGTAATTTTAATGGATTAGTATGTTCTTTTCCACAAGAATCTAAAATCTCTGGAAATGGTGTTGCCAATGAGCATATTAATAGCACTAAGTTAGGATTAAAAGGAAATCCGGCTCTAGCGGAAGAATTACAAGTAGCTCGAGACTTGTTTCTACTAGAATATACAGAAGGCAAACTTCACATACCTACAATTTCTACTGCAAAGTCTGTTGAATTGATTAAAGCTGCAAAAGCAAAGAAACTGAATGTATCTTGTAGTGTAGCTATTCATAATTTAATTTTAACTGACGATAGTTTAGATGGTTTTGATACGAGATACAAAGTATTACCACCATTACGTACACAAACAGATTGTAACGCTTTAATTGAAGGTTTAAAAGATGGCACCATAGATATGGTAACTACAGACCATAACCCAATTGATATAGAAGATAAAAAGATAGAGTTCGATTATGCTAAATATGGCACCATTGGTTTAGAGTCGGCATTTGGTGCGCTTCAAACTTTATTTACAACAAAAAAATCTATAGCCTTATTAACTCAGGGAAAATCTAGATTTGGCGTTTCAGAATCTACCATTAACGAAGGTGAACAAGCTGACTTAAGCCTGTTTAATCCAGATATAAATTACGAGTTTAATAAATCGCACATTACTTCGAGATCTAAAAATAGTGCATTTTTAGGACAGACTCTAAAAGGCAAAACTTACGGCATTGTTGCCAACAATAAAATTGTTTTAAAATAATGGACCAGAATACAGTTGAAGATGGTAAGCAAATGAGCATCATTGCTTACATAACATTGATAGGTACTTTAATTGCTTTTTTTACAAATCAAGAAAAACGTAATGCTTTCACTTCTTTTCACATAAGACAAGCACTTGGCTTATGGCTTTTATTTATGGCTATGGGATATGTTGTCGGCATTTTTGATAATTGGAATATCACATATTCTTGGTGGATCTTTTTCTCGGTACTATTTATTTATGGTATTATCGGAGCAATTAATGGCAAAGCCAATAAAGTTCCTTTGCTTGGTGACGTATTTCAGAAAATTTTTAAATCTATAGGACAATAAACATGTCGAACCTACACTATATTACAAGACCATCGTCTTTAAAAGAAAACGCTCCCTTACTAATTATGTGTCATGGTTATGGTAGTGATGAAAATGACTTGTTTTCATTTGGCTCAGAATTACCAGAAGAATTAATGATTATTTCTTTAAGAGCACCATATGCTATGCAACCTTACGGAAATGCATGGTATGCTATTAATTTTGATGCAGAAAAAGGAAAATGGAATGACAATGAACAAGCAAAGCAGTCCGTTGATTTAATTGCAGAATTTATTGATTATGCTTGTAAAACTTACGCTGTAGATTCTAATAACGTTACACTATTAGGTTTTAGTCAAGGTACTATTTTAAGTTATGCTGTAGCCTTAACCTATCCTATTAAAGTAAAAAATATAGTAGCCTTAAGCGGTTATATTAATGAAGACATTTTACCTGATTCTATTAAAAATAATGATGTTTCTCATTTAAATTTCTTCTGTTCTCATGGATCAGTTGACCAAGTGATACCTGTTGATTGGGCAAGAAAAGCACCAGAGTTTTTAAAAGCTTTAAATATCAACCATACTTATTCTGAATATCCTGTAGGACACGGAGTGGCTCCACAAAATTTTTATGACTTTAAGAATTGGTTGATTACATATATCTAACCCAATTTTGGATACATAAAATACTCTACAAGCTTGTATTTTAAGTTATTTTCTTCGTCAATAGAATAGGTTACAAAAATTTCACCCCAATATTCACCATCAGTAAAGTTAGCAACGATCCATCTGTGGTTTAAGATCCTGATTTTATTAATTAATAATTTAGAATCAGTCATAGATACGTAAGGTACAATTGGATGCTCTTCACCTTCGTAATCATTCATTTTATATAATCCATCAATAATTGCAGGTATTAATTGATCTGTATTATAACCTTGAGCTTCAAAATAAGATAAAGCATCTTCATTACGGTCTATGTTAAAGTAATTAAGTTCAAAATTCTGATCCTCTAAAGCAGTTACTACCTTTTCATTTTCTGCAATTTTAGATTTAAATGTTTTTATATCTTCTTCATACTTATCTATTATACTTTTAGAATTCACGTATTGAAAGATAATTAACAACACTGAAAAAATAAATAAATACATAAAAATTCTACTTTTCATCTGTTTGAAATTTTAATAGTTTAAAAAAAACGAAGAAACTAAAAATTTCTTCACATTCAGGAATTCGCATAAAAAATTGAATCATAATTCAGATTTTAATGATTAAATTTATTTATACTCATTTCATATCATATAGTAATTTGTAAATTATCGTATGCTAAAAAAACGTTATCTGGTAATTTTTGTTGTACATCGTCATGAAAGCCTAAATGATGACTAATATGAGTTAAATATGCGCGTTTAGGGTTTACCCGTTTAATAAATTTTAAAGCTTCTTCTAAATTAAAATGAGAAATATGTGGTTTTTCTCGTAATGCATTAACGACCAAAACATCAAGATTTTCAAGTTTCTCTACTTCTTCTTTTCTAACAGTTTTCATATCTGTTAAATAAGCAAAATCTTTAAATCGAAACCCAAATACTTGTAATTTATGGTGTAAACCATCAATTGGCATAACATCAAGGTTTCCAGCAGTAAATGGTTCATTTTTAATTTCATGTGTAATTACCGTTGGTACACCAGGATATTTTTCTTCAGAAGTAAAAATATAATCAAAACGTTTTTCTAATGATTTAAAAACACGCTTATGTGCATACAACGGAATATCCCCTTGTTTAAAGAAGAATGGCCTTATATCATCTAGACCCATGGTATGATCTGCATGTTCGTGAGTAAAAATAATACCATCAATTTTAGTAACATTTGCTCGTAACATTTGTTGTCTAAAATCGGGTCCGCAGTCTACTACAAACGTATAATTATCCCACTCTACCAAAATAGATACACGCAACCTTTTATCTTTTGAGTTATTACTTAAACATACGGGATGATTGCTTCCTATTATTGGAATTCCTTGTGATGTACCTGTTCCTAAAAACGTTATTTTCAAGCCTATTTAGTTTGAAACAAAAATAAGGTTATTTTTTTGTTTGCAATACTAAAATAGTACCTTTGCTAAAACGATGTAAACCCATATTCTATGAAGGACATAACGTATAAAGGCGACACGGAATTTGAAAATATTCCATCTCTTAAAGATAAAGCCTTACGTATTAATCTTAATGCGGATATCTATGGTACTTTTGCCGAGATTGGTGCAGGACAAGAAACGGTTCGCCAATTTTTTAGAGCAGGAGGTGCTTCTGGTACCATTGCCAAAGCCATGTCTGCTTATGATAAGGATTTTAGTGATGCCATCTATGGAATTGAAGATGATAAGCGTTATGTAACTGAAGCTAGACTTCGTTAAATGTTGAATCACGAAGTTGGTTTAATGGAAGAACGTATTACAAGAGATAATCATCCTAATAAAATATTTTTCTCCTATGCAAATACAGTTGCTACAATTGATTTTGCTAAAAAATATAAAGGTCATGGTTGGGTTGGAATAAAATATCAAGTGGCTCCAGACCAAGAATATAACGACATTGTTCTTCATATTCGTTTTAAAGAAACTGATGCTCGTTTACAACAAGAAACGCTTGGTAAATTAGGGACTAATCTAATTTACGGAGCATTTTATAAATACAATCAGCCACGTAAATTATTACGTTATTTATACGATCATTTAGATAAAGATCAATTAGAAATTGATACTATTAATTTTTCTGGTCCTGTTTTTAAAGATGTAGATAACCGTTTAATGAGTTTACAACTGGTAAAAAATGGCATGACGGATGCTGTAATGTTTGCTCCAGATGGAAACAATGTTTTACCTGCGCGTGTACTTTACAAAAAAAATATTCTAGCACTTAGAGGTAGTTTTAGACCTGTTACTAAGGTTAATATGGATATGTTTCAAAAGTCTTACGACATGTTCATTAAAGAGAATAAAGTTGATAAAGATAAAACGCAGGTTATATTTGAAATCACACTTTCTAACTTAAGAGCCGAAGGTAAAATTGATGAGCAAGATTTTATGGATCGTGCTAAATTATTATGTTCGTTAGGGCAAACTGTACTGATATCTAATTTCCAAGAGTATTATAAACTCGTTGAGTATTTCTCTCAATATTCTAGAGCTAGAATGGGCTTAGCGATGGGAGTAAATAATTTGGTTGACATTTTTGATGAAAAATATTACCGTCATTTAAGTGGTGGAATTTTAGAAGCCTTTGGTAAATTATTCTATAAGGATTTACGAGTTTATCTTTATCCTATGCAAAATGACGATGGCAGCTTAACCAATAGCGAAAACCTAAAAGTACATCCTCGTATGAAAGAACTTTACAAGTTCTTTAAATATAACGGTAAAGTTGTTGATATTACTGATTTTGACACCTCTAACTTATCTGTTTTCTCAAGAACAGTCTTAAAAATGATTGCAAATGGTGAAAACGGTTGGGAAGAAATGCTTCCAGAAGGTGTAGCCAAATTAATTAAAGAAAAAAGCTTATTTGGTTGTGAGTCTGAAGAAATATTGCATAAAAACTAACTTTAATTATTTAAAAATTAAAAAAAGCGTATTGAAGTTTCAATACGCTTTTTTTGTCCTATATATAAGGTAATTATTGCTTTTGATATTTAACTTTACAAGGTTCTATACAAGGAAAATTTACAATAAGTTTATCACCATTTATTACAAAAGCGTAATTCCAATTAGGTATACTATTTTCACAATTATCTGGTGTTATTGTAAATTCAATTTCAGAGTAAATACCAGTTGAAGGAGAATTAGTTTCATCTAACATATTACAAAAATCACCATTGGCAGTAAATGTTCCATCGCTTAAAAATGTAATAATAAAATCACTTTCAACTGAATTAAATGATCCGCTACCATTTCCTGGGTCAGATAATAATTCAATCAACCTCCAATCACCTATTAACTCAGCATCATCTGAATTTGAGTCATCACTATTACAACACACCAATAGAATGCATATTAATATAAAAGATAACTTTTTCATACTATCATTTTATTAATAGATGTAAACTTTATCCAAAGGTTGCGTTTATCATCAATGTTTTTCTTTACTTATTAGAACAATTTAAGAATCCAAAATTTGGTCAGCATGTGCCTTAGTTTTTACTTTTGAAATCACATCTGCTATTACACCATTCTCATCAATAACAAAGGTGGTTCTATGAATACCGTCATACTCTTTTCCCATAAATTTCTTAGGTCCCCAAACACCGAACGCTTCAATAACTGATTTATCCTCATCTGCTAGCAATGGATATTGAAAACCGTATTTATTTTTAAAATTAGATTGGCGTTTAGCGCTATCTGCACTTACACCTAATATCTCATAACCTTGAGATTGAAAACGCTCAAAATTATCATTAAGATTACAAGCTTCTGCTGTACAACCTGGTGTACTAGCCTTTGGATAAAAGAAAACTACTAATTTCTTTCCTTTATAATCCGATAATGAGACTGTATTTCCTTGTTCATCTTTTGCTGAAAAATCTGGTGCCTTATCACCTACTTTTAAATGCATCATATTGTGTAAATTTGTATTAAATGTCTATTTACGTAAAAATACAAAATGACAAAACAAGAAAAAGTTAATTTCGTTATAAATACATTATATAAATTATATCCCGAAATTCCGATTCCTTTAGACCACAAAGACCCATATACACTGCTAATTGCTGTGCTAATGTCTGCTCAAAGTACAGATGTACGTGTTAATCAAATTACACCTTTGTTATTTGAACGTGCAGATAATCCGTATGATATGATTAAGCTTAGTGTTGACGAAATTAGAGACATTATAAAACCTGTGGGCTTATCTCCTATGAAAAGTAAAGGTATCCATGGTTTATCTCATATTTTAATTGATAAACATAATGGCAAAGTCCCTCAATCTTATGAGGAATTAGAAGAATTACCAGCTGTTGGGCATAAAACAGCAGCAGTAGTATTGTCTCAAGCTTTCGGAATTCCTGCGTTTCCTGTAGATACGCATATTCATCGTTTAATGTATCGTTGGAATTTAACGAATGGTAAAAATGTAGTGCAAACCGAAAAAGATGCTAAACGTCTATTCCCAAAAGAACTTTGGAATGATCTTCACCTTCAAATTATATGGTATGGCAGACAATACTCACCAGCTCGTGGTTGGGATTTAGAAAAGGATATAATTACCAAAACAATTGGTAGAAAGTCGGTTTTGGATGCCTATTATAAAAATAAGAAATAATAGCGTTAAGGCTGTCACATCGAGCGTAGTCGAGATGTTGTAAAATTTTAATAGTTTCTCGATGATGCTCAAAATGACAAAAAAATAAGCCAAATGGTATAATTGTTGATGCCTATTGAGGAAACTATCAATCAATGAAAAATTTCCTCCTAGCTCTAATTTGCATTACAATAACCTCTTGTATTCCGTATAAAATTGCACCCAAGTTTAAAAATGAAGATTACAAAGTAATTAAAGCAAAAAAGTTTCAGCGAAAATTACCAAGAGAAACATCGTTCATTTTTAAAGACCCAAAAAATGCCGATGAATTCTATCATTACATCAATAAAAAATATAATTTAAACCATAAAGATGTTGGGTTAAATACGCCTTTTAAAATAGAAGGTAAATCTTTTTATTTATCGTACAGAGAAGTAGAACGGACCGATGAAAAATTAATACTACCATTGGCACTCATTGACCTAAGACGCAGCAGTAATGGAAATGATCCTTTATTTGAAGGGAATTATTCTACTCGTAAAGGACATTGGTATCTTATCTTAACGGTATATGATGAGGACATAAAGAATTGCTTAATTGGTAAACACCCTATGAAAGCCAAAGTGCTTCAATACCTAAAAGATTTAAAGCAAGAATACCTTACTACACAAAATTACGAGGAACTCTTATTAACAAAGAAATCCTGATGAATTAACACCAGGATTTCTTTTCCTACTTAATTTAGAAGTGCTTCAAACTTCATTTTATTATAATTTATAACACTTAAAGCCTTTGAGTAATTCAAAAGGAAACTCACGGTTTCATCTTTTGGTTTTAGGTTATCGTTTTTTGGGGAAGCGTTAGAGTAAATTTTTGCCATATTAGTTATTTATGTTTATTTATATGACTAAAACGCAACTCAAAACACTTTATTGTATAGTTATACTAATTCAACGTCAAAATAACAGATTAAATCAGTTTCTTTTTCCTTTTTAGTTCAACATAAAATTTAACCATAATTATGACTATGCTGAAATTTTCTATATTCTAAAAAGAAAAAATAATTCAAATTTATTATCTATCATTTTAAAATTGAATTGGTATTAATTCGTTAAAACGATATTATTTTGTTCTATAACTTTTCTCATATTAATGAGCGCATAACGCATTCGTCCTAATGCAGTATTAATGCTAACACCAGTACGCTCAGATATTTCTTTAAAACTCATATCTTGGTACATGCGCATTACTAAAACTTGCTTTTGGTCTTCTGGTAACTCTTCAATGACGCGGCGTACATCAGATTCTACCTGGTCCTTAATCATGCTTTTTTCAGCATTTAAGCTAGAATCACTTAGCACAGAAAAAATACTGAATTCACCTGCATTATCAAATTTAGGCATACGACTGTTCTTTCTAAAATGATCTATAACTAGGTTGTGCGCAATACGCATAACCCAAGGCAAAAATTTACCTTCTTCATTATATTTACCTCGTTTTAAGGTTCTAATCACTTTAATAAAGGTATCCTGAAAAACATCTTCAGTGATATCTCTATCGTAAACTTTAGAATAAATAAAGCTGTAGATTTTTTGCTTGTGTCTTCCTATTAATATAGAAAGTGCATTTTCATCTCCTTTAATGTAGTTGCTGACCAACTCTGCGTCTTGGATAAGTTCTGTTTTCATAATATTACTCTTAGTAGTAAGAAGCAAGCTTCTTAACAAGGGGTTAAAGTTTTCTAAAGTAATATTATGCTATACGCAGATGTGTTTTAAATGATTATGTGGTAAATATAACAACAATCATTCCGAAAAAACAAAAAAAAATAGGAAAATTTAACATTTTATCGGATAAAGCGCTCCTTTTATAGATAAAATAGTTGTAGTATCTTTGCAAACTTAGATACCGAAAATAACCTATGAATACTACAGTTTTAGACGTTAACCCAAAGGAAAACATCATTATAAAAGGTGCAAAACTGCACAATCTAAAAAATATAGATGTTGTAATACCAAGAAACAAATTAGTTGTTATTACCGGATTATCGGGTTCTGGGAAGTCTAGTTTAGCTTTCGACACACTATATGCAGAAGGTCAAAGGCGCTACGTAGAAAGCCTTAGTAGTTATGCGCGCCAGTTTTTAGGACGTCTAAATAAACCAAAAGTAGATTACATAAAAGGTATTGCACCAGCTATTGCTATTGAGCAAAAGGTAAACTCTACCAATCCACGTTCTACAGTCGGAACCACCACAGAAATTTACGATTATCTAAAATTATTATTTGCACGTATTGGTAAAACCTACTCTCCTATTTCTGGTGATTTGGTTAAGAAACATAGAACAAAAGATGTTTTAGACTACATTTCTAAATTTGAAGAAGGTTCCAAACTATTATTGTTATCACCTATTATTCTAGAAGAAGGCAGAACGGTTGAAAACAAACTACAAACACTTCAGCAACAAGGTTATGCGCGTATTAAAGTTAAAGACGAAGTTTTAAGAATTGATGATGCCTTAAAAACCAAAATCACTTCAGATAAAGACCTCTTTTTAGTTGTTGATAGAATTGTTTACAAGGACGAAGAAGATTTTTTAAATAGATTGGCTGATGCTATTGAAACAGCCTTTTTTGAAGGTGTTGGTAATTGTATCATAGAATCACTTTCAGATAAAAAACAAAAATTATTTAATAATAAATTTGAATTGGATGGCATGGTGTTTTTAGAACCCAATGCGCATCTATTTAGCTTTAATAATCCATATGGTGCTTGTCCTAAATGCGAAGGCTATGGTGATGTTATAGGTATTGATGACGATTTAGTGGTACCAAATACCGCATTATCTGTGTTTGAAAATGCCATTTTTCCATGGAGAGGAGAAAGCATGAGTTGGTATAGAGACCAATTGGTAAACAACTCTCATAAATTCGATTTTCCTATACATAAGCCTTATTTTGAGCTTAGTGAAGAGCATAAAGCTTTAATTTGGACTGGTAATGAACATTTTGAAGGCTTAGATAGTTTCTTTGCTGAGCTGGAATCTAAAGCTTATAAAATTCAGAATCGTGTAATGCTATCGCGTTATCGAGGCAAAACTAAATGTAATGTATGTAAAGGTAAACGCTTACGTAAAGAAGCAAATTATGTAAAAGTTGCAGATGCGACCATTACTGATTTAGTGGACTTACCTTTAGATGAATTAGCCGTATTCTTTAATAATTTAAAATTAAATGAATATGATGCTAAAATTGCCAAGCGTCTTTTAACTGAAATAAATACACGTCTCCAATTCTTATCTAATGTAGGTTTAGATTACTTAACCTTAAACAGAAAATCAAATACACTTTCTGGTGGAGAAAGTCAACGTATTAATTTGGCAACTTCACTTGGTAGTAGCTTAGTTGGTTCTATGTACATTTTAGATGAACCAAGTATTGGCCTGCACCCAAAAGATACCGAACGTTTAATTGGTGTTTTACAATCGCTTAGAGATTTAGGTAATACTGTTATTGTAGTAGAACACGATGAAGATATTATGAAAGCAGCCGATGCTATTATAGATATTGGACCAGAAGCCGGAACTTTTGGTGGTGAAGTTGTAGCTGTTGGAGATTTTAAAGATATACTTGTTTCAGATACTTTAACTGCCAAATACTTAAATGGGCAATTAGAAATTGAAGTACCAAAAAAGCGAAGAACCTCTAAATATCATCTTGATATTGTTGGTGCTCGCGAAAACAACTTAAAAAATATTGATGTTACATTTCCATTAGAAATGTTAACGGTTATTACAGGTGTTTCTGGTAGCGGAAAAAGTACATTGATTAAAAAGATATTGTTTCCCGCTATACAAAAAAAGTTAACCGGATTTAGCGATAAAGCTGGTCAGTTTACCGAAATGAAAGGTAATCACAGTATTGTTCAGCACGTAGAATTTGTGGACCAGAATCCTATTGGTCGCTCATCACGCTCTAATCCTGTCACCTATATTAAGGCTTATGATGATATTCGTTCTTTGTTCTCAGGTCAAAAACTGAGTAAAATTAGAAACTACCAAGCCAAGCATTTTAGTTTTAATGTAGATGGTGGACGTTGTGAAACTTGCAAAGGTGAAGGTGAAGTAACCATAGAAATGCAATTTATGGCAGATGTGCATTTGGTTTGCGATACTTGTAACGGTAAGCGTTTTAAGAAAGAAGTCTTAGAAGTCACTTTTGAAGGGAAATCTATCCACGACATTTTAGATATGACAATAGATGATGCTATAGATTTCTTTAAAACTTATAAGCAAACTAAAATTCAAAATAAATTACAACCGCTTCAAGATGTTGGTTTGGGCTATGTAACTTTAGGACAGTCCTCTTCTACTCTTTCTGGTGGAGAAGCGCAACGTATAAAATTAGCAACTTTTTTAGGCAAAGGATCTAAAAGCAATAATTCCCTTTTTATTTTTGATGAGCCTACTACTGGACTACATTTTCATGATATAAAGAAGTTATTAAAATCCTTTCAGGCTTTAATTGCAAAAGGACATTCTATTATTGTGATTGAGCATAATATAGATTTAATTAAATGTGCCGATTATATTATTGATTTAGGTCCTGAAGGCGGAAAACATGGCGGACAATTAATTGCTGCAGGCACTCCAGAAGAAATTGTAGATAATCCTAATTCGGTGACAGGTAAATACCTCAAAGAAAAGTTATAAAATGAGTTTACCTAATAGGTTTGAAGACACATATTTAGATTTTACTGAAAATGTCTTCAAGAGCAATAAAAGCAGTATAATATCTAAAGTTTCAACTAAACCATTAAAATCTGGTGGTGCAAGTTTTAAAACAAATGTATTAGTAGAGAAGTCGAGTTCTAAATATGTTTACAAACCATCAATAGGTGCTGCTTTGTTCAGTTTTATATTTTTAGCCGTTGGCTTAGGTGTTCTATTTTATGGTTTATTTCCTCTGTTTAAATCAAATTATGAAACCACATCAATAAATTGGTTCTTACTTGTTTTTGGACTTATTTTTTCTAGTGCTGGAGGTGTATTATTTTTTAACTTTTACAAACCTCGTGTTTTCGACAAACAACTAGGTGTGTACTATAAAGCTTATAACGTAGATATTCATAAAATAAGAAAGGATACTTCAAATAAATATATTATTCTAAAATCTATTGTTGCGCTACAAATCATAGGAGAACATGTAAAAAGTGATAAGGGATCTTACAAAAGTTTTGAACTCAATTTAGTTTTAGAAGATGCTTCTAGAAAAAATGTTGTTGATCACGGCAACTTAAAATCTATAATAGATGATGCACATGTATTGAGCCAATTTTTAAATGTCCCTATTTGGCATGCAAAATCTAATGACGATCAATAAAACATAAATGCAAATAGACCAATAATTACTGCTGCTGTAGGAATTATAATGGCCATAAAAGCAAAAGTTGCAATACTACATTTAAACCAACTTAAAAACCAACCTTGACCATAAAATCGTTTTAAAGCTATCATTAAATATATAAAGGTTGACAAGGCAATTAACCATTCTACTGCATAAAACCAATCTGGAATTTCAAAGAGTAAATTAACACCGCAAATAATACTAAATACGGTGAATAAATAAGAAAAAAAGTAAAAACTAAATACCAAATGGTGCGAATAGCGTCCTTTTCTAAAATATAAAAGCTTTATAAGCAATGCAAAAATTGGCAGTAGAAAAAACAATGCTATTGGCATAGTATCATAAAAAGCTTTTAATATATTTCCTCCATCTCTTGCCTTGTAAAACTTTAGTATTTGTGTGTAGATTTTTCGCATAAACCAACCATCATCATCTGTCATACCCATCGCCTTATAAATTTCATCATCCGTTGCGTTGGCATTTAATAAAGAATCTACTTTAGCTTCATTAAAACCAAATGACACATTTTTTTTAGGTATATTTTCAAGATTTGCAACAGAATCTATTTGTTGATCTGTCATGCCTGTAATAAACTTATTTTTTTTCAGGGCATTTTTAATTTCTTCTAATTGTATAGAATCTTTAACATGCTTTATTGAATCCTTCTTCTTGGTTTCAATAGAATCTAGTACAGCAACTTCACTTCTATTTAATGTTTTTTTCAATTCTCTATTTAAAGAATCTGCCTGCTTTCTCACTGAAAACGAGAATAAGAAAAAGAAAATCACCGAAACAAATAAGTACATCTGCGCAGGATGCAAATACAACAAACGCTTTCCTTTTATAAACTCTTTTGCCAAATAACCTGGTTTAAACATTAATGGAAAAAAACTTTTTAGAAAACGAGCATCAAAGGAAAAGTAGTTGCTAATGGTGTTATAAAACAATACACCAAGAGTTAACTCATCATTAGTTTTTTGCCCACAGTTAGGACAAAAACGAAAACCTTCTTCATAAGGTTCTTCACAATTCTGACAATTAACTTGGTTGGTGCTCATAATTGATGGTTAGTTTAGGTTTAAAAATAATGAAATTTATAATACCTAAGGTTACTAATTAGAAGATCTAACAACATAATTGTTACAAAATTGAATCGAATAACACATGCAATCTTCTGTTTAATAGCTGTTTACAATTTTGGCACGTTAATTGAAAATCTCTAAGGCAATAGCGTAAGCCTAAAGTCCTAAACGAGTTAGTGACGAGGCAAATCTAAAAACCTATATATTATGAAAAAGCAAGTACTTTTTTTTGGCATGATGTTACTAGGATTAACATCAGCTACAGCGACAACAGCAGGAGATGCTGTTTTAAATGGGGAAGATTTAATCAATGCACGCTATCGTTTTGTAGAACCAATAGTGTTTATTGAACGTGGTGTAGAGTTTTTAATCTTTCCGGATGGAAGCTTCGATTTTAATACCGAAGTCCTTTCTACAGTCCCAGACAATGGCAATTATTACTACAGACGTTCTAACACAAGACAAAGACGTAGTAGCACCAACCGAACTTACGGAGCACCAGGCACTACAAGCCATGTGAGCAACAGAGGCGTTTTAGTAAGACACGATAGATTAGGTCGTGTAAGACGAATAGGTAATGTGTTTATTAACTACGACAGACAAGGTAGAATTAAACGTGCTGGCTCTGTTTACATGAGCTACCGAAGAAATCAATTAAAACAAGTTGGTGGATTGCATATACTTTATAATAGACATGGTGATGTTATTGGCACCAGAGGATATGTAAACTTTAATAACCAAGGTTATAATGTAGATTATGGTAGTGAAACATATGATATTGATTGGAGTAATGACCATATCGTAGATGACGACCATTATTATTATAAGAAGAATGGCAAGCTTAAAAAGCAAAAGAAGCTAAAAAGCTGAAAAATACTCTCGATTTAACCTAACTAAATATTGAGATCCTAAAATCCCGAATGCTCTCCCCAAAGCTTCGGGATTTTTATTTGAAGAAAAAAGCAACTATCAAAATACCACCCTATTTTTTACTGATTATCAACAAGTTATCTTTTTTGGCACGCTGTTTGTTTTATAGTTAGTAATTAATTTTAAAACCCTTTAACTATGAAACGGATTCTATTTTTATTTGCAGGTTTAGTTGCTTTAAGCACTACTGCATTCGCAACCAACACAACAACAGCAGAAGCAGAAGCTTCAATTAATACCTATGTGAGAGGTTATGGTAATTCTTTCATATTTACAGAAGGTGGCATTGAATTCTCAGTATATAGAGATGGTCAGTTCGATTTTTACATCCCAAATTATGGACCAGATGTAAGCTTAGGAATTAATACACCAGGTTTTTCTTTGAGTTTTAACTCTGGTTACGATTACAACCCTTATGTACAGTACGATAGTTTTGGAGCTATTATTCAGATTGAAAACACACCTATATACTATGATTTTTATGGTCGTGTTAATCAGATAGGAGATATCTTCATTAACTACAACAGTAGAGGGCGTATAACAAGATTGGGTGGATTAAATGTGTATTACAGAAACAATGTATTTTGGAGATACGATGGCTACATTAACAGCTTTAACAGAGTATATGTTTACAGACCATGGCACAGATTTTACGCTGTACCTTCGGTAAACCTATGTATTGTAAACGTAAATCCTTACAGACAGTTTTATACACCTGTTAGACATATTTACTACAGACCATATAGAAACAATGTAAGATATTACAATGTAAACGGTAGACGTGGAAATGGACATGTTGCTAGACGTAACGTATCAACAAGAATAAGTGAGAGATATGCACAAAAACCTAGAAACAAAAGAGAGCGTAGTATTAGAGATCGTGTACAACGTAACAATACAAGAATTGCAAGCACAAGAGCAACACGTTTAAAAGAAACTAGAGCTACGTCTACAAGAACATCTCGTAGTAACAGTACAACAACAAGAACTACGACAAGACGTGGTGGATCTGATAAAGCCATAAAAACGCGTTCTAACAAGAGAGTTACAACTCCTACTAGAACATCTAGAAGCACAAGTGCTACAACGAGATCTAATAAAAGAGTGACAACACCTACAAGAACAACACAACGTTCTAATAAGGTAACACCAAATAGAAGTACTCGTAAAAATGTGACCCAAAGACGTTCTACTGTGTCTAATAAAGTAGAGAGTAGAAAAAGTACTTCGGTTAGAAAACCAAAAGCAACGCAATCTCGTACATATAACAAAGCGAAGTCGCAGAGCTCAAAACAAAGAAGTACAATTCAAAATAAAAGACAATCATCGTCTGTAAAGGCAAGATCTAATTCAAGTAGAAAAAGCAACCAAAGTTCTACAAGATCAAGCTCAAGACGATCAAGAGGATAAAAACGATTTTTTTTGGTTGGTTAGTAGAAATTCCGCATGATGTATGCCTCAGAGCACCTTGCGGAATTTCTCATTATAATTCCCACGAAAGTGGGAATCTTTTTATTGAGAGATTGCCATACTTCCACTACGCTCAGTTTGATAAACAGCCAAGCAAACAAATCTAAAAGTCTTGGTCAAGAACTTAATAGCATTACAATCTTATCATATTGCCTAATGCCGTTAAAGATTGTACAGACTAAACAAAACAATATTGATGATACATAAAAGAACTTTATCCTAATATCTAAGATTACAGCTAAAAAAATATGAAAGCATAAATTATTTAAAAAGAAGGTAAAGCTTAAATCGAATATTTCATTTCTACCAAAAACATCTTGAATTATCGCCTGAAAACCATACATCGGAAGCATTGAACAAATAAAAATAATCCAGCTTCCAAAAAATGAAATATCATTTATCTGATTTAATAGCGGAAATTTCTTTGATTCAATTGATCCAATTAGCATCCCAAATATGTATTTAACTGATCATTCTAATGACAGAAGCTAGTCTTGTTTCTAACAGCAAAGCGGTCTTTATTTAATGTAAATAAACACTTTAATTAAAATAGTGTAACACTCAACTTAATAACCAATTAAACAAATAAACACCTAAACAAATAAACGACTAAACAATTAAACGCCTAAACAGTTCTACACATTAAACAAAAAGTGCATCACATCACCATCTTTAACAATGTAGTTCTTCCCTTCTACGCGCATTTTACCAGCTTCTTTTACTTTAGCTTCGCTTCCGTATTGCACATAATCATCGTAAGCAATTACCTCTGCTCTAATAAAACCTTTTTCAAAATCGGTATGAATCACTCCAGCAGCTTGTGGTGCAGTGGCACCAATGGTAACTGTCCAAGCTCTTACTTCTTTTACACCTGCAGTAAAATACGTTTGCTGATTAAGTAGCTTATAAGCAGACCTAATTAATTTTGCAGAACCTGGCTCGTCTAATCCTATATCAGCCAAAAACATTTGACGCTCTTCGTAATCGTCTAACTCATTAATATCGGCTTCTGTACCAACAGCTAAGACCAACACTTCTGCGTTTTCATCTTTAACAGCCTCGCGTACGTTTTCTACATAAGCATTACCAGTTGTGGCAGCACCTTCATCGACATTACATACATACATTACAGGTTTGTCTGTAATAAACTGTGATGGTTTTACGTAGTCTTCGTAATCTTCTTCCGAAAAATCTAAAGCTCTTACCGAAACACCTGCTTCTAAGTTCTCTTTAATTTTATTAAGAATTGCTTCTTCTTTTTGCGCTTCTTTATTACCAGTTTTAGCAGCACGCTTTACTTTATCTAACTTCTTTTCAGCCGTTTCTAAGTCTTTTAACTGCAATTCCATATCAATGGTTTCCTTATCTCTAATAGGATCTACCGAACCATCTACATGGACAATATTATCGTTATCAAAACAACGCAATACGTGTAAGATAGCGTCAGTCTCTCTAATGTTTGCTAAGAATTGATTCCCTAAACCTTCACCTTTAGAAGCTCCTTTTACCAAACCTGCAATATCAACGATTTCTACCGTTGCTGGCATTACACGTTCTGGGTTTACTAATTCTTCTAGTTTTTGAAGTCTTGGATCTGGTACATTAACCACACCAATATTAGGTTCTATGGTACAAAACGGAAAGTTAGCACTCTGCGCTTTGGCGTTAGATAAACAGTTAAATAAGGTTGACTTTCCTACGTTTGGTAATCCTACTATTCCGGCTTTCATATTAATTTCCTGCGGAAGCAGGAATCTCTTTTTAATTAAACTTAATTTCTCTTTTTAAGAGATTGCAAATGTAGTTAATTCGTGGAATAGTTTGTTTAAAAGTTTTTGGAATAAATTGGTTTGGGATTTAGGGTTGTGGTTATCGGTCTTTCGTATGGTTAGTTGCGTTTTTAAGCAACTAATTTACCAAACAAATCATAGATAGAAAATCTGCTAGGACTTTTGCAAGTATGCTATAAATAGCACGTTATTGCAATAGTGTTTTATTTTACGTATGCAAATGATTGTGGTGGATGTAAATTATAATCCGCTTTCAAGCATTTTGGTTCTTTATATTTTATCTTATTCTTAACTTGAATGGCGAATCCTTTTTCTCTCTCCGAAAAATATTCATAAAAAAAATCTTCTGTAATTCCCGAATGTTCTTTTGTCAAGTTCCAAAGTGTTTCGAGGTCATTATTGAAGATTTTACCGATTTCAAATTCGCCAATTACTTTTTGAACAGGCGATGATGCATAAACTATTATAGATTTTACATTATTATTTTTAAAAATGGCCTTTCTAAATTCAAATTTTTTAGAGCCATCAAAAATCTTAAAGGCAAATTCTGGTTTAATTGATAAAACGACTTTCATATTTTATTTTCGGTTATAAGCAAAATTAACTAATTTATTAAATTGATTATTATTTAATTCTATAAATCCACGTGGCATATTCATAATGTCAGGAATTACGCCAATTCTGTTCAAATCATTAAGCGTTGGCTTTGGTGTCGGAAAAGAGTGAGCGTAAAGAAACTTTATAACAAAAGGTCTGTATTTGGGATATTTATTCCACCAGTCTTTCTCTAAATCATTCTTTTTAATCATTGTTCTTCTGAAACAGGCTTTATAAAATTCATCAAAAGATGCAAATCCGCCGATTACTTCTTCTACAATACAAATTGAAGTTACTGTACTTGAATATTTTTTCGGCTTTGTATCTCCCATTCTGTAAACAATAATGATATCTCCTGGTTGTAGATGCCTGTCTTTAGAATGTGAGATATATACTTTTCCAATTCTATTACGATGTGGTTCGTTTTCTGTATATTTTGTTTCGTCTTCTCTAGTATTAATACTGTCTGGAAATAATTCAGTATGATATTGAGGTTCTATTTTGATTATATACTTTCTTGTATCTCTCGAAAAAAATGGAAAAGAAAGCTTTGGTTTATTAATTTCAATTGGTTGCGATTTTCCAAAAGGTCTTGTTAAAACAATTTCATCTCCATTTTTTGTAGATTTTATTCCGTGTTCTACAAATCCCCAACCTTTAAGCATATCTATTAGCTGACCTTGCTCTGGCCTTTTATCAAATATAGTTACATATATTTCATCAACTTTATATTGAATAGCATTATCAAATACAATTTTCAAGAATCTTTCTCCAATTTTATATCCGTTACTAATTACCTTTAAAGTTCCAATTTTCAGTCTTTTTTTCTTGTCGAATATTGGTTTTATTTCAGAGTAATTTTCCGTTTTTTCTTCAACTTTTATGTAAAGAAATGCAGTTAAATTATTGTCGCTGTAACATACATAACAAACTTTGTCAAATTTTGATTTAAACCAATTATCAAATTCATTATAATCTTCTCGGAAGCTATCAAAAAAGTTGTCATTAATATCCACTTCTGCGAAGTCAGCTTTTTTAACTGCTAGAACGTTGTATTGAACTAAATCTGGATTTTCAGATGTGACTTTTTCTAGAAATGTCTGAATCTTAAATACTTTGTCAGAAAGTCCAAGCCTAGAAGCTTTAGCGTGTATTTTTTTATCCTGTGTAATTAATAAATCTATTCTGCTTTCATAGATTTCGTTTAACAGATGGGTGTCATTAATATCATTGTCATTTACGTCAAATTCGGCACTTATATTTTGTACAGTTCCCGAAAAGGGAAGTTGATGCTTAATTCTATTATAACTATCTAATTTTATTGAAAAAGTCTCAACTACTTGTTTATTCTGATAGGAATCGATTTCAGATATTGTTATTGGATGAATATATTTTTCATAATGTAACTTATCAATCCAATTAAATAATTGTCCAATATCGTGTTCAACAACTCTGTTCGCTTCTCTGTGAATAATTATGTTAGTATCTAAAAGTACTTTCATTTATTGATAGTTCTTGGTTTATTCACATTATTGTCAACTTTAGTAATATAAGTCCACTTTAACACTTCAGCTACGCTAAGCTGCAGACTTATATTACTAGTTAAACAAAGCTACTTTTAAAAAACCAAGAAGTCAATACGTAACTTTACGTATTTTTAAGACTTATCATCTTTAGAATCTTGCTCTTTTTTATGCATGGCGCTACCAAGACCAGCACCAATAGCAATACCAACACTTAGCCATAAACCCATATTATTTGTTGCAGCACCAATTGCTGTACCTATAGCCACTCCCATGGCTATACTCATGGCCAATTTATTTCCTTTGTTTTTCATATCTATTTAATTGATTCGTTATACTGTATTAGTGCACTTTATGAGCAAATGTTACAAAATAAAAAATCCCAAGCCAATGACTCAGGATTTTCACATTTTAAGGACTAAAACTAATGCAACTCTTCGCAATAAAAACCGTGCATGCCTAATAAGCCCAACACCGATTCTGGTTGTAGATGGTTGGTTTCTACTCTAAGAATATTGTCGCAATCTTCTAAATCGAAATTAAAGACATCGCTTTGCTTCATGAGCTTATTTAAAAGTGGATGCAATTTCTTTGCCTCTTGGTTGTTAGAAATAGAGGTTTTAAAGACGAGTACTGTTTTCATTTATTCTGAGATTCAATACAATTAATCGCGCACATAAAATAATGGTGGCTCTATACCTAAAGCTCTTAAATACACATAACCTTGTGCTCTATGGTGTATTTCGTTTTCAATAAAATAGAAAATCTGCGACCATACAGTGCCTTCGTACTGCCCAAATAAAATGACGTTTTCTTGAAACTGCTCTGGTTTTAATTGTGCCCAATAGGTATTAATAGCGTCTGTGGTGTCGTCCCAAAGTTTTAAAAAAGTGGCTTTTTTGTTATCGTGCTTAAAGTCTTCGTTAAAAGCTTCGCGTTTGCCTTCTACGATTTCTTTAAGTCCTGGTACTCCAATCGCTAAAAGTTCCATCACCATATTGGCAAATGGTCGCATACCTCCTATGGTATGATTAAAAAAAGCATCTTCTGGAAAGGCTTCTATGGTTCTGCGCGTTACACGTCTGTGTCCTTGCCAATGTGCTAATAATTCTGCTGGTGTAATAACTTGTGATACTGCAATGTTTGTGGAGTTTTCCATGATAAAATATGTTTTGGTTATTAATTATGAAGCAAATTTAAAAGTGGGTTGTGACAGCAGTATGTCAGCAGTAATTTTTAATTATGAATTTAATTTTCAAGTAGCTTATTTTCAATGCTTTAAAATTTAAAAAAGTTATTTTTTATAGCTACTGACAATGGGTTGTCACCAAGGCTTTAGTTCTTTGCAATAACCAACCAATAGCATTTAAAACATGTAGTGCTATGACAAAACTTAAAACGTATTTTAAAAAACAGATAGATCTTAAATCCTATATTTGGGAGATATGTTATGCCATTATGAGTACAGATACCATTAAACGCTTCGACCGTATTGTTGCCATCCTAGTGCAATTACAATCTAAACGCATTGTTAAGGCACAAGAACTAGCGGATAGTTTTAATGTAAGCCTACGGACCATTTACAGAGATGTTAGAACCTTAGAAGCCTCTGGTGTGCCGATTATTAGCGAAGCTGGTGTGGGTTATTCTATAATGGAAGGTTACCGTTTGCCTCCTGTAATGTTTACGCGCGAAGAAGCGAGTAGCTTTGTAGCTGCAGAAAAACTGATGCAAAACTATGTGGATAAATCTTTAGGCAGTTACCATGAGTCTGCTATGCTAAAAATAAAGTCTGTATTAAGAGGTCGTGAAAAAGATTGGATTTCTGCCCTAGAAACACAGATCACTGTAGATCCTTCGCAACAATTATTTAATAAGGATTTGCCTAATGCTTTAGAGATTTTGTTTGAAAGCATTGCAGAACGTAAACAGTTTTTTTTAAAATACCATTCCTTACAAAGTGAGCATCCTTCTGAGCGTCATATAGAACCTGTTGGCTTGTATCACGAAAACAACTTTTGGTACCTCCTAGGATTTTGCCACTATCGCAACGATTACCGACAGTTTAGAACCGATAGAATGCTAGCTATAAAACGAACAACAATTCCGTTTACTAAAACACATGGCAATTTAGAAGATCATCTCAACAAATCGCAAACCGAACTACCCAAAACTAAGGTGGTGATTTTAGTGGATAAAACTGTTGCCAGATATATTAACAACCAAAAGGCAAAGCATGGTTTTATTTCTGAAAAAACTATAGGAAACCAAGTAGAAATGACCTTTATGGCAACCTACCTTAAAGATGGTTTTGCCAGGTGGTACATTATGTTTGCAGATTATGCAGAAATTGTAGAACCCGAAAGTTTAAAGCAAGATATTAAAGCTATATTGAAAAGAGCTGCAGAGCGGCTAGAATAAGTTGAAAAAAAATCCCAAGCGAAGAGCTCAGGATTTTAAATCTATAAAAAAGGTATTTAATTAACCTTCTGGATGCATAAAGCGTTGCTTACCTAATAATTCTTCTTCAGTTTCTACCACATCTTCATCTGGCACACAACAATCAACTGGGCAAACCGCTGCACATTGCGGTTCTTCATGGAAGCCCATACACTCGGTACACTTATCTGGAGCAATGTAATAAACTTCATCGCTTATAGGCTCTTGCGTTTCGTCTGCATCAACTTCTTTTCCGCTTGGTAAAACAACTTTACCCTTTAGGCTTGTACCATCAGCATAACGCCAATCGTCGGCACCTTCGTAAATAGCAGTATTAGGACATTCTGGCTCACAAGCACCACAATTAATACATTCGTCTGTGATTATAATTGCCATAGTATTTTATCTTTTTAATCAATTTTTAATAATGAGAAAGCGCTTCTATTGCATTCGCTTTTAAACTAAGTATAAGTTACAACTTAAACCCAGCTCATTTCTTTTTGTTTATGTAATTTTGCATTCACTTATATTCATATCCATGAATGAAGTTGCAAAAATAGAGCCAAAACATCGTATAACCAAACACTAGATGGATTTACAACAAAGAATTAACGCTTTTACAAAATTAGGTGCATTTTTATGTCAATTTACAACCAATGGCATTGAAAAAGACGATTCCGTTATCGCCAATGATTTGTTTTTTGATGGCTTTAAGCACCAAATAAAATTAGCGAAAGAACATAACGGTTGGTTTACCGAAAAAAACATTTTATTTAGTTTAGAGTCTTGGTCTAAAGCATTGACTAACAATAACATTAACCTTTGGACGAGCAAGTATAACTTTAACATACAAAACCCAAAGACAGTAGCCATTATTATGGCAGGAAATATTCCATTAGTAGGCTTTCATGATTTTTTATCTGTGCTTATTACGGGTCATAATGTATTAGTAAAGCAATCCTCAAACGATAAGCACCTTCTCCCCTTTTTAGCTAAGTATTTAGAAATTGTAGAACCAGAATTTAAAGGCAAAATAAAATTCACGGAGCAAAAACTAGAAGATTTTGATGAAGTTATTGCTACCGGAAGCGATAATACAGCTCGTTATTTTGAATACTATTTTAAAGATAAGCCTTCAATAATTAGAAAAAACAGAAATTCTGTTGCCATACTAACGGGTAACGAAACACCCGAAGAATTAGAAGCCTTATCTAATGATATATTTAGATACTATGGTTTGGGCTGTAGAAATGTTTCAAAACTCTTTGTACCAAAGGGTTATAATTTTGATGCCTTTTTTAATGCCATCTACAAATGGCATCCTATCATTAATGAAGCAAAATATGCAAACAATTACGACTACAACAAAGCCGTGTATTTAATGAGCGAATTTGATATGCTAGAGAATGGTTTTATGATGATAAAGGAAGATGAAAGTTACGCCTCACCTATCGCCACGCTGTTTTATGAACATTACGATTATATTGAAAATTTACAAAAAAAATTGCTCACGGATTCCGACAAAATTCAATGTGTAGTTGCTCATGGATTTTCTGATGATGAAATAAGGTTTGGTGAAACCCAAAATCCTCAACTTTGGGAATATGCGGATAATGCAGATACTGTTGAATTCTTGTTAAAAAGATAGCCCAAAAATTATCATTTTCGTAACAAATAATACCCAATTAATTAGCACCTTTGTAGCTGCTTAATAGAAACATAAATAGATTTCCGATTTTTAGGAAATTAAAATAAATTTTCATGAAGAAACATAATTTTAGCGCAGGTCCATGTGTACTACCAAAATCTGTAATGGAACAAGCTGCAGCAGCAGTATTAAATTTTGACGAAGGACTTTCTCTTTTAGAAATATCGCATCGAAGCAAACCTTTTGTAGATGTAATGGAAAACGCAAGGTCTTTAGCACTAGAATTACTTGGTCTTGAAGGTAAAGGCTATAAAGCGTTGTTTTTACAAGGAGGTGCAAGTTCTCAGTTTTTAATGGTCGCTTTAAATCTTTTAGAAAAAAGAGCAGGTTATTTAAACACAGGAACTTGGGCAGATAAAGCGATTAAAGAAGCTGAAATATATGACGATATCTACGAAGTAGGTTCATCTAAAAATGCTAATTATAATTATATACCAAAGGGTTACGATATTCCAGATGATTACGATTATTTTCACTGTACATCTAACAACACCATCTTTGGTACACAAATGAAAAATTTTCCTAACTCACCAATACCAATGGTATGTGATATGAGTAGTGATATTTTTTCGCGTCAGTTAGATTTTTCTCAATTTGATTTAATCTACGCTGGAGCGCAAAAAAATATGGGTCCTGCTGGTACAACGCTTGTTGTTGTAAAAGAGGATATTTTAGGAAAAGTATCTCGTAAAATTCCATCTATGATGGATTACAAAGTACATATCAGCAAAGGCAGTATGTTTAATACTCCACCAGTATTTGCAGTTTATGTGTCTATGCTAACTATGCAATGGTTAAAAGATTTAGGTGGTATTAAGGCTATTGAAGAAGAAAACGAAAAGAAAGCTAGACTTATCTATTCTGAAATTGATTTGAATCCTTTATTTAAAGGCTATGCAGTAAAAGAAGATCGTTCTAACATGAATGCTACTTTTACTTTAGAAAATGAAAATTTAAAGGAAACATTTGATGCTATGGTTAAAGAAGCTGGTATCAATGGTATCAATGGACACAGAAGTGTTGGTGGATATAGAGCGTCTATGTACAATGCCTTAACTTTAGATAGTGTTAAAGCACTTGTAGAGGTTATGAGCGAATTAGAAAGTAAAGCATAAAAATAGTTTGCAGTAAGTCAGTTGCAGTTTGCAGTGCTTACTCTAACTTAAAAAATAAATTAATTTAAAGTTTAGAGTTGACTTTTCAACTTTAAACTTTTAAACTTTTAAACTTAAAATGAAAGTATTAGCAAACGACGGAGTTTCTCAAAGTGGTATAGACGCTTTAGAAGCGGCTGGTTATGAAGTATTAACAACAACAGTGGCACAAGAGCAATTAGAAAACTATATCAACGATAACGACATTTCGGTGTTATTAGTAAGAAGTGCTACAACGGTAAGAAAAAATATTATTGACAACTGCCCTAGCCTTAAAATTATAGGACGTGGTGGTGTTGGCATGGATAATATCGATGTTGATTATGCACGTAGCAAAGGCTTACATGTGATTAATACACCAGCAGCGTCATCGCATTCTGTTGCGGAATTGGTATTCGGTCACTTTTACGGACTAGCACGTTTCTTACATAACTCAAACAGAGATATGCCATTAGAAGGCGATGCTAACTTTAAAGGTTTAAAGAAAGCTTACGCAAAAGGTACTGAGTTAAAAGGTAAAACTTTAGGTGTTCTTGGTTTTGGCCGTATTGGTCAGGCTACAGCTAAAGTAGCATTAGGAGCAGGAATGAAAGTTGTTGCTTTTGATCCGTTTTTAGAAAAAGCTGACTTACAATTAGACTTTTTTGATGGTCAAAAAGTGAATTTTGAAATCAAAACAATTTCTAAAGAAGATGTTCTTAAACAAGCAGATTTCTTAACGTTACACGTACCTGCTCAAAAGGACTATGTAATAGACGAAGCTGAGTTTAAGCAGATGAAAGATGGTGTTATTATTGCCAATGCAGCTCGTGGTGGAGTTGTAAATGAAATAGCACTTGTTAAGGCTATTGAAAATGGTAAAGTATCTAGAGCGGCTTTAGATGTTTATGAAAAAGAACCTAAGCCAGAAGTTCAGTTATTAATGAATCCTTCGTTATCATTAACACCACATACTGGTGCTGCTACCAACGAAGCACAAGATAGAATTGGTACTGAACTAGCTGAGCAGATAATTAGTATTCTAGGATAGATTTCTGCCTTTGCAGGAATGACAGTTTCATTTGATTTTCAAAGTTTAATTTTGAAAGTTCTTTTAAAAATGTGACCTAAGTAAATAAAATGAGTCCTACTAACGTGGGACTTTTTTTGTACCTTGAAAAACTTAAATTATTAATCTTAATTATATATAAAAATGGCAGGAATTTTAGACTTATTAAACAGTGACTTAGGAAAAACTATTATCAGTGGTGTTTCTGGTTCTACAGGAACAGATCAAAATAAAACAAGTAGTGTATTAACTATGGCATTACCTGTACTTATGAAAGCTATGGAGCGTAACGCTTCTACTCCAGAAGGTGCTCAAGGACTTATGGGAGCTTTAAATGGCAAACATGATGGTAGTATCCTAGATAACCTTAGTGGTTTATTTGGTGGTGGAGTTGACGATGAAGTTAAAACTGATGGCTCTAAAATTCTTGGACATGTTTTAGGAGGAAGACAACAAGGTGTAGAACAAGTAATTAGCCAAAAATCTGGATTAGATGCAGGTTCTGTAGGTAATATTTTAAAAGTGGCTGCACCAATTTTAATGGGTGTTTTAGGTAAACAAGCGCGCCAAAATAATGTAAGCTCTCAAAGTGACTTAGGTGGTCTTTTAGGAGGTTTACTTGGAGGTAGCGAAACTAAGAACGAGCAGAGCTTCTTAGAAAAGATATTAGACGCTGATGGAGACGGTAGCGTTATCGATGATGTTGCAGGTATGGTACTTGGTGGCGGAAAGAAAAGTGGATTAGGTGGTCTTTTAGGAGGCTTATTCGGAAAATAATTTTCTTTTAATATTATTGAAAAGCAGCTCTAAAATGAGCTGCTTTTTTTATTTCTACTTTTTTTATAATGATTTAACTACCTATAACGAAGGCTTTACTCATTCATAAAGCTACTTAACCAATTGGTTATTTGATATTCACTATTTAAAGCATTGATTTGTAGTGTTAAATGAAAATTAAAAACTAAAAACACTCACAAAATTTTAATACCTTTAATGTTATGAGAAATCCACTATTACATAATTTAAAAAACAAAACCACTAAGCTATTAAATGCATCCATTACGAGTCATAAAAATGGATTCATTAGAATGATATTACCGTTTGTTTTTATTGTATTACTTATTGCTAGTTGTAAGTCTTACAATAAAACGCAAATTATTAATAATGCTAATGAAGATAGCCTTGTAGAAAATGATACGGTTTCTATAAGCAGTGACGAATCAGATTACGAAATTATAATTATTGAACCAGGTTTTAATTCTTGGTTACTTAGTAGTGCTAGACCAGAAGGATTTCATTCGCAACAATGGCTAGAATCTAGAAATATCATTATGGTACAAGCATGGAACCAAAGGAATATGCAACCATCGGTTTACGATCCAAATTTATATGAGCTTCGCATAGACTATGATGCAAATACAGATTATGGATATGAGGTTAATTATAAACTTTATAACTACTTTTTATATTTTCAAATTAAATATAAGCAACGTTTGTCATCATTTATTCCACGGATTTAGATTAAATTTGCAGCGCAAATCTGCGCTATGGAAAAATTTAAAACACATTGGGAAATACAACATAATTGGCAGTTGTTATTTCCCTTTTTTGGTATTTTAATATTAGGGTATTCTTCATTTAAAATAGCAAAAGTATTACTTAATTCTTACCAACTAATTTTTATAGTAATTGCTGCAATCGCTATTTTTTTCTTATTGCTTAAATTCACATTATTTATATTTAAAAAACTCGAAAGAAAGTGGATTTTAGATTATAAATGGGAAATGATAAGAGTGTTTATGGTATTTGCCATCACTGGTACTTCCTCCCTTTATGTAGGACGACCTATTATTAAATTTATTGGAATTACTAAAGAAAACTTAAATCCCATACTCTACTGGATTTTATTCATTATTATTGGGCTAATTTTCTATCAAATTCTTTTAGTAACATTTGGATGGCTTTTTGGTCAATTTAAATTTTTCTGGGAATTTGAAAAGAAAATGCTAAGACGATTTGGACTTAAACGTTTATTAGATTGAATTTTAAAACAGTAATAGCATCCATATTTAAAGGAGTAGCCATTTTGGTTATACTCGCTGTATTGTTGCCTTCTGCTGTAAAATTAACACATGCTTTTAATCATCATAATCATATTGTTTGTAATGATGATATAGACCATGACACACATTTTCATGCGTCAGATTTAGATTGTGATTTTTACAAGTTTAAGCTTACAAAATCTCAGTTCTTCACTTTACACAAATACGAAGAAGCATCTAAAGTTCCTCATGTAAATGAAATCTTAAGTTATTACATTTCTTATAATAACTATGAGCAACCTTTACAATTTCTTAGAGGACCACCGCAGTTAGTGTAGTATTTTGACAAATGCAAACACACTAACAAATAAATTAAATGAAACAGCTTATAATTGGCTTGGCGTTAGCAATATCTTGCTTTAGCTACAGCCAAAATTGCAATTATACATTTTTAGGAGAACTCAAAGATTTTCATGATAAATCTGCTATCGCTTCTGCGACTATTTTTATTAAACAAAAAGATAAATACATAGTTTCAGATTTAGATGGTAAATTTAAAATAGAAGATCTGTGTAGTGGTACCATTACTTTAACGATTACTCATGTGGGCTGCGAAACTAAAACAGTTTCGTACAAAATAGATAATGATACTTTTAAGACAATTTACTTAGAACATCATTTAGAAGAGCTCAAAGAAGTGGTAGTTAACTCTAATTTAAAAACAGAGCATACTAGTATAGAGCAAGCCATTAACAAACAAGTTTTAGAAAATTACACAGATAAATCCTTAGGTGATGCTCTAAATACTATTAGTGGTGTTTCGTCTTTAAATACAGGTAGCACTATTGTAAAGCCTATGATACATGGTTTGCATAGTAGTAGATTATTAATTGTAAATAACAATGTACGTCTGTTTGATCAAGAATGGGGAGATGAACACGCACCTAATATTGATGTAAATTCTAGCAATTCCATAACAGTTGTAAAAGGAGCAAATACTTTAAAATATGGTAGTGATGCCATTGGAGGTTTAATACTTATTAAACCAAGAAATTACGCAGCTGTAGATAGTTTATTTGGTAGTTCTATATTGTCTCTCAATTCTAATGGTCGTGGTGGTATTATAAATTCTGAAATCGTTAAAACATTTAAATCTGGGTTTTATAGTAGAATTCAAGCAAGTTATAAGCAGTTTGGTGATTTTAAAGCACCAGAATATTATTTAACTAATAGTGGCTTAAAAAACATTAATGCTTCTGCTAATATTGGCTATAGAAGTTTTGAAAAAGGTTTTGACGCCTACTATAGTGTCGTAAATAACGAGTTTGCCATTTTACAATCGTCTCATATTGGTAATGTTAACGATTTAGTAGCAGCAATTAACAGCAGAGAACCACGCGTTATTGAAGATTTCTCGTATAATATAGATTATCCTAAACAAAACATTTTGCATCATCTTGCAAAAATTGAAGCCTATAAACGTTTCAAGAAATTAGGAAAACTATCTGTACAATACGATATGCAAATCAATAGAAGAAAAGAATTTGATTTAAGAAGAGGTGATTTAGCAGATACACCTGTGATTGACCTTAGGCTTTTTACAAATTCGTTACAATCTAATTTGCGCATAGACTATATAGATAATCTTAAAATAGATACTGGTGTATTAGTGCGTTACCAGCAGAATGATGCTGTGTCAGGCACAGGTGTTAGTCCTTTAATTCCGGATTTTGACAAGTATGAAGCTAGTGTTTATATGATAGGAAACTATGGTTTAAATGATTCTTCTGATATCAATGCAGGTATACGCTATGATTATTCAAGAATCGAAGCCGAAAAACGTTATAATTTAACAGATTGGAATGAAACCTATAATTACGATGAATTATTTCCAGAGTTTGAAACCAATACTATTGAAAATTCTAACATTTTAACGCGTCCAGAATTTTCGTTTCATAATATTTCTGCCAATTTGGGCTATTCTAAACAATTAAAAGGCAACATGTCGATATATGTTAATTACGGTTTAGCAACACGCGTACCCAACCCTTCAGAATTGTTTAGTGATGGTTTACACCATAGTGCAGCGAGAATTGAAACTGGTTTATTAACGCTAAACAAAGAAACAGCACATAAATTCGCAGCTTCTTTAGAGCGTAATAATCCAGGTTTCGGATTTTCAATTAGTCCTTATTTTAAACATATTAAGGATTACATACAACTAATTCCTATTGGTATAACAACAACTATAAGAGGTGCATTTCCTGTTTGGGAATACAATCAAACTAATGCACAGATTTATGGTATTGATATCGACGTCAATAAAAAAATTACAAATAGGTTTGGTTACAAAGGCAGTTTAAGTCTTTTAAAAGGTGAAAACCTTTCGGAAGATATACCACTTATTCATATGCCTTCAACAAATTTTACAAACAGTATATCTTATAATAATGAAGAATTAAATGACTTGTCAATTAGTTTAATTCATAAAACTGTATTACAACAAAATAGATATCCTGATTATAACTTTTATACATTTGATCCAATTCTACAAGAAGATGTTTATGTAGATATTAGCTCAACACCACCTGCTTATTCTCTTTTTAGTTTTAATAGTTCGTTAAGTTTTAAAGCATTTAAAAAAGGAACTTTAAAATTAGAATTTAATATCGAAAACATTTTCAATACCCAGTACAATGAGTATTTAAATAGGCTTCGTTATTTCTCAGATGAATTAGGTAGAAACTTTAACTTAAAGATTAAAATCAATTATTAACACAATAAATTAAAATTATGAAAAATATTAAATCATTAAAAACAATAAAATTATTAGCCTTACTTTTTATATCTACTTTAGTATCAGTAAGCTGTTCTAGTGATGATGATGACGATGATCACGACCATGAAGAAGAGCTTATTACCACAGTAACCTATGAGCTTACTAACGGAACAGATGTTGTGACTTTAGAGTTTCAAGATTTAGATGGCGAAGGTGGTGCAAATGGCACTTACACTATTTCTGGTCCATTAACAGCCAATACAACATACTCTGGTACAATTGAATTACTAAATGAAACAGAAAATCCTGCAGATAACATCACTTTAGAAGTTGAAGACGAAGGAGATGAGCATGAGTTTTTCTATACATCTACCGTTTCTGGTATTTCTGTTTCTAAAGACGACATGGATGAAGATGGTAACCCAATCGGTATAGAAACAACATTAGTAACAGGAGATGCTGGTACAGGTTCTTTAACGATAGTTTTAAAACACGAACCTACTAAACCAAACAATGGTACATCTGCAGATGCAGGTGGAAGTACAGATTTAGAAGTGTCATTTTCTATTTCAGTTCAATAAATTCCTTTTGTAATACAGTTAAAAAAAAGCACTCAAATGAGTGCTTTTTTTTATGCTTTTGTAACAACTTTCTCCGATTTAATAACATAGGTATAAAACCACATTAAACTAAATGTTGGTACAACATCTAAAAATGGTAAAGCCTCTTCAATAAAAGATATAACTGCCGCTATCTTTCCTTCTCTCCCTTTATACAGCTTCGTCATTAAATAAGCAGACAATGGCGCCCAAACAAAATCGAATGGCGGAAAAATTAAAGACACATAACCTAAAGCATCAAATAAAAGGCTTAATATAAGTTTCTGATATTTTTTCATTTATAATTTTAAGTATTATTCTAGTTTATAAATAGCAATAAGTATTCCAAATTCGTAAAATCTGCCATTCTATCCACACGTAAAATTACAATCTCTTAAACTTTTTAACTTTTAATTATGAAAAATGCAAGTCAACACTATTTAGTTTTGTAAATATTCGAAGTGTAACATTGATAAAGCATTAATGTCTTTATAAAAAATTAATTCATCATACATCAATCAAATTAACCATCAATCATCAACCGCTTATGAATTTTCGTTTTATTTTGTTTCTTGGAATCCTTTGCATTTGTAACCTTGTAATTGCACAAGAAGAAGTTATAATTCCTGAAGAAAAAAAATCACTCAACATTAAACGTACAGAAAATGCACCAAAAATCGATGGTGTGCTAAATGATAAAGTTTGGGAAACAGCAGAAATTGCAACCGACTTTACACAGTTTAGACCAGAAATGGGTGTTTTACCAAAAGCACATCAGAAAACTATAGTTAAAATGGCATACGATGATGATGCTATATATGTGGCTGCCTATTTGTATGACAAACCAGAAGATATACAGAAACAATTGACGAGTAGAGATAATTTTGGGCAATCCGATTTTTTCGGAATTATTCTAAATCCAAATAACGATGCTCAAAATGATATCGAATTTTTTGTATTTAGTTCGGGCACACAAGCCGATGCCATTGCTAACCCAAATATTGGTGAGGATTTTGGTTGGTCTGCAGTTTGGGATAGTGCAGTTAAAATAGTAGATGATGGTTGGATTGTTGAAATGAAAATACCCTACAGAGCATTGCGCTTTTCTAAAGACGTAGAAACTTGGGGCATGCAATTTCACAGACGCTTTAGAGTAGATAATTCGCAATACTCATGGAATCCTTTAGATAGAACAAAAGGGTATTCTGCTCAATATCATGGTGAATTAAAAGGTATAGAAAATATTGAGCCTCCTACTCGACTCTTATTTTATCCTTTTGCTTCTACTGTGGTTAATAATTTTGATGAACCGCACTACAAACTTGGTCTCGATGTAAAATATGGTATTACTGAAAATTTTACTTTAGATGCTACATTAATTCCAGATTTTAGTCAAGCAGGCTTCGATAATGTAAGATTAAATCTTGGCCCTTTTGAGCAAACTTTTGGAGAACAAAGACAATTCTTTAAGGAAGGTATTGACTTATTTAATAAAGGAGATTTGTTTTTTTCGAGACGTATTGGTGGCAGACCAAGAGGCAGTATAAGTATTAATAGCGATGAAGAAATCGTTAACACACCAGATAATATTAACGTGTTGAACGCCATGAAAATTTCTGGGAGAACAAAAAAAGGTCTAGGCATAGGTATCTTTAACGCTGTAACAGAAAAAACAGATGTAAGAGTTCGAAATACAACAACAGGAGAAACTAGACAACAAACACTCGAGCCTTTAACTAATTATAACATTTTAGTCATAGACCAACAGTTTAACGGCAACTCTTCTATTGGTCTTGTAAATACTAGTGTTTGGAGAAATGGATCCGAATTCAGAGATGCTTATTCTGGTGCTTTAGTGGCAAACATCAATAACAAGAGAAATACGTATAATATTAACGCTGAAGCAAAAGTTAGTCAGACAGAATTTGATGTTAATGGCGAATTTGGTTTTAGCTCATTTATAAGAGTTGGTAAATCCCATGGAAAGTTTCGCTATAGTTTTGACCATAGCTTTGCTAATGATAAATATGATATTAATGATATAGGACTTAATTTTAGAAACAATTTTAGCAACTATGGCATTGATGTTAATTATAGAATTTTTGAACCTACAGAAAAGCTTAATAACTTTTTTGTGAATTTTTATGTGAACTACCGAAACCTCTATAAACCCGATACATTTACGGGAACCAATCTTGGTATAAATTTTAACGCACAAGACAAAAAGTTAATGTGGTTTGGTGGTCAAATAAATTTTGAACTAGGCAACCAATACGACTATTTTGAACCAAGAGATTTTGAAAATAAACGCTTCTTTGTATATAAAGACATCGGAAGCTTAAACGGTTGGTTTGAAACCAATGAAAACAAACTATTATCATTAGAGCTCAATGCCAATACCTTTGCTATTTTTGATGGAGAACGTGATTTGTTTGGGTACTCATTTAATATTGAACCTTCCTTGCGTTTAAATGATAAATTTAGACTTAATTATGGGTACTACTATCAAAACAATAAAGGAAGTCGCGGTTATGCAAACAACTCTAACTCAATAGATAGTGAAATTATATTTGGAGAACGAGATATCGTAACAGTTGAAAATAGTATTTCTGGTAGTTACACGTTTAACCCTTTTCATACCATTTCATTAACATTTAGAAATTTTTGGTCAACGGTAACTTATGATAAAAGACCTTTATTTTTACAAGAAGATGGAAGCGTTATAGAGCAAACGCAAACATTTGAGGAATTGGGATTAGATAGTTCTAATGTAAACTTTAATACTTGGAATATAGATCTCAATTATTCTTGGCAAGTAGCACCAGGTAGTTTTTTAACAGCACTATACAGAAACCAATTATTTAATCAAGGCGAAAACTCAGAGGAAAACTACTTTAATAGCTTAGGCGATTTGTTTGATCAAGACATGAATCATATATTCTCTGTACGCTTACAGTATTTTATAGACTATAACAGTATTAAAGGTGTTTTTAAAAAGAAAAAAGACAGGTCTCAAAGTGGTCAAGCAAATACATATAGAAATCGTAGTCCTTTCTACACACAAGCTTAATAAATTTTATTATTAGTGAGATTAAAATGTTATTTTCGCTTGTAATATGATTAAGGCTAAAAACATTCATAAATCATACAACGATCTTCATGTATTGAAGGGCGTTGATATATCTATTTCTAAAAGCGAAATTATCTCTATTGTAGGTGCTTCTGGCGCTGGTAAAACCACGCTACTACAAATATTAGGTACCTTAGATAAACCAGATTATAAAACGGATAGCGAATTAGTTATTAATGGACAATCTATAAAAACGCTTAATGATAAGGCGTTAGCCAAGTTTAGAAATAAAAACATTGGATTTATATTTCAGTTTCATCAATTGTTACCCGAGTTTACAGCACTAGAAAATGTGTGTATTCCTGCATTTATAAATAACACTCCTAAGGCAGAAGCTGAAAAACGCGCCATAGAATTGCTTGATTATTTAGGATTAAAAGATCGCATACATCATAAACCAAATAGCATGTCTGGTGGTGAGCAGCAACGTGTTGCTGTAGCAAGAGCTTTAATTAACCAACCAAATATCATTTTTGCCGATGAACCATCTGGTAACTTAGATAGCGAATCCGCAGAGCAATTGCATAACCTATTCTTTAAGCTTAGAGATGAGTTTAAACAAACCTTTGTCATTGTCACTCACAACCAAGATTTAGCCGATATGGCAGATCGAAAGTTAACAATGGTTGATGGGAAAATTGTTGGGTAATTATAGCTTTTAGGATTATAGAAAAGCCTAAGAATCCTCCTAAACAATTATTAATTTAGTTGTTTCGAGTTATAGATAATATTTTTATTCTATTGATTTATTTAAAAAGTGTAAAACTTCCTTAAAGTAACTCTCCAAATTGTCATGTTCTACTTCACCAGGATGCCAATTGGCAAATTTCCAATATTTCCATCTTGGACTTGATAAATTTGGTGGGATTAGAAGAAAATATTGCTCTTCATTTATTCCGCCAATAATTATACTTTTTTCCAATTCACTGCCAATATTTTCAATTCCATCAATGCTATAAGCCTCAATTAAGAAACTATCAATATTTTTTAAATAGTCAATTTTATTAATTGGATGAAAAGTGGGTTCTATACTATTAGGTGCAGAAAACCCGTTTGTGATTGATAGAAACTTTCTATAGTCAGTTGGAAACTCAATTTCGAGTCTTTTTTCAGTGAGTTGTATTTCCTTTTCAGATGCAGGTTTAGTTCCTAACCATATATTTTCAATCTGCTCTTGAGTATACTCAAAATCGCCTAATTCTATGGCCTTCACAGATATTTGATTTAATAAATCTCTCATTATTCTAATTTACCATAAATATGGTTTAGCAAAATATATCCAACCACACCATAACGTCCAAAAACAACTAAACAAAAGTCCTATTAGAAAAAATAAAATTCGAAACCTTTTCAGTCCAATTCTATTTTTCAGATAATACCAATCAAATAATTCTAATAGAATTCCTAATGAGTAAAAAATATTCGCCCCAATACCCCAAATTATAATTCCGATTGTATCGTCTATAGTCCAAAAGTATTCTCCTCTTGATAGTCCATCATAAATTGCAAAAATTCCGAAAAGTCCAACAGCAACATTATAAATCCATCTTTTAGACTCCCACCATTTAATGTTCAATTTAATTTCTTCAATTGTCATTCTCTAAAATTAAACATAATGCATTGATTTAAGGCTATTTTCATACTTAAATAGGCTTAACACAAGTGCATAAATTATACTCTAAACGAATTTAGTTTTTAATAATCAAATATTCAATAATTGCTAACTGAGAACTATCAATAACTTATCAACGTCCATACTTTAAAACTATTAAAACAAAAGCCAATTTTCAATTCTTAAAGACTAACAAAATCTGTAATTTTGTAATGCTATATAAAAACTAAATATCATGTCTTACAGAATAGAAAAAGATACAATGGGCGAGGTAAAAGTGCCTGCCGATAAACTTTGGGGAGCGCAAACAGAACGTTCTCGTAATAACTTTAAAATTGGTGCACCAGCTTCTATGCCTCTGGAGGTGGTTTATGGCTTTGCATACCTTAAAAAAGCTGCAGCATATACTAATTGCGAGCTTGGTGTATTAGCCAAAGAAAAAAGAGATTTAATAGCACAAGTTTGTGACGAGATATTAGAAGGTAAACACGATGACCAATTTCCTTTAGTTATTTGGCAAACTGGCTCTGGTACACAAAGTAATATGAATGTAAATGAAGTGATTGCTAACAGAGCACATCAAATCGCTGGGAAAGTGATTGGTGAAGGTGAAAAAACCATTCAGCCGAACGATGATGTTAATAAGTCACAATCGTCTAACGACACATTTCCTACTGGTATGCACATTGCTGCCTACAAAAAAGTGGTAGAAACTACGATTCCGGGAGTTATTCAGTTACGTAATACGTTACATAAAAAATCTATTGAGTTTAATACTGTTGTAAAAATTGGTCGTACACATCTTATGGATGCTACTCCACTAACTTTAGGTCAAGAGTTTTCCGGTTATATATCGCAATTAGACCATGGATTAAAAGCTTTAGAAAATACTTTATCGCATCTAAGTCAACTAGCTTTAGGCGGTACAGCAGTAGGTACAGGATTAAACACTCCAGAAGGCTACGATGTTTTAGTGGCAAAATATATTGCAGAATTTACAGATTTACCTTTTGTAACAGCCGAAAACAAATTTGAAGCACTAGCTGCACACGATGCAATTGTAGAAACACATGGTGCATTGAAGCAACTAGCCGTTTCATTAAATAAAATTGCTAATGATATAAGAATGATGGCTTCTGGTCCTCGTTCTGGTATCGGAGAAATCATCATTCCTGCAAACGAACCAGGAAGTTCTATTATGCCAGGAAAAGTAAACCCTACACAATGCGAAGCTTTAACGATGGTTTGTGCACAAGTTATGGGTAACGATGTTGCAGTTACCGTTGGTGGTACACAAGGACATTACGAGCTTAATGTTTTTAAACCTATGATGGCTGCAAACATTTTACAATCAGCACAATTAATTGGTGATGCTTGTGTGAGTTTTGATGAAAACTGTGCTCAAGGAATAAAGCCAAACCATGAAGTAATTAAGCAATTATTAAATAACTCATTAATGTTAGTTACTGCCTTAAACACTAAAATTGGGTATTATAAAGCTGCTGAAATTGCAAATACAGCGCACAAAAACGGAACAACTTTAAAAGAAGAAGCAATTAACTTAGGGTATGTTTCAGCAGAAGATTATGACGAATGGGTTAAGCCAGAAGACATGGTTGGTAGTTTAAAATAATTAGAGCATTTTTAAAATTATAACTCAGTAAAAACTAATACATATTATATGAAAAGAACTTTACTTACTTTATTATCTACATTCTGTTTTGCTTTAGCTGTAAACTCGCAGACTGTTTGGGCTGCAAAATCTACAATTGATGCCGCAACTGGTAACAATCCCTACACGATTGCATCTGGGTTTATTGATGGCGACACAAATTTAGATGTCTTAATTGGTACAGATGTAGACCATATAATTGTATGGTATCAAGGTAATGGTGATGGAACATTTTTAAAACAAACTCCAATTACAAATACTTTAGAAAACATCGTTGGACTTAAGTTAATAGATTTAAATGGCGATGACAATTTAGATATTTTAGCAGTTGGTTTTGGTAGTTACGCTGGTGCTACCTATGGACAGAACTCTAAATTAGTTTGGTTTGAAAATAATGGCAGTGGTTCCTTTGGTGCTGAACAGCTAATTACAGATACCTATAATGGAATGAGCGGTTTATTTGCTGGTACTATAGATGGCGATGCAACCATTGATGTTGCAGTGACATCTGCAGTCGGAAGTGAAATTGTATGGTTTCCGAATAATGGTTCTGGTACATTTGGTGCTGCAAGTAGTATAGACAATTTACTTAATACACCTGGAGTTATAAACATGAAGGATATAGATGCTGATGGTGATTTAGACGCTATAGTTGCAACTGCGGCTTATTCTGGTGATGTTATAGAAATATTTAGAAATGATTTAGTACCTGGAGGAACAGTTTCATTTACCAAAGATGCTGTTTCAGTAGCAACGGGTAAAATCGGAATTTTTAACGCCAATTTTGAAGATTTAGATGGAGATTCAAATTTAGACATCCTTGCAACCGAAGTATCTTGCGGAGGATTTTGCGGTAATGTACCTGGTAATTTATACTGGTATGAGGATGATGGTCTTGGTGGTTATACAGAAACTGTTTTTACAACCTCTATTGTTAATCCATCAATCGCTCAGTTTAAAGATGTGGATGAAGATGGTTTAAAAGATATTGTTTTAAGTAGCGGAAGTTCAGGAACTGGTAATGATTTAGTATGGTATAAAAATAATGGCTCAGGAAGTTTTGGTAGCGAAACAGTTATTGATGCTACCCAAAGTCAAGCTTTTGTATATAATGTTTTTGATTATGATGGTGATGGAGACAATGACATTGTAAGCTGTGCATACAACCAAGATGACTTAAATTACATTGAAAATTTACTTGAAACGCTTTCAATAGATAATTTTGAAGCTGCAGAAATAAAGATATTCCCTAATCCTACCACTTCAAAATTAAACTTTAATGGCTTTACAACAGCAACACTAGAAGTTTCTGTATTTGATATATTAGGTAAAAATGTCTTAAATGCTACAGTTGGTATAGATAAAACACTTAATGTTTCACAATTATCTAATGGTCTCTATACTATTAATATCAATGGAAACTTTGTTTCAAAATTTATTAAGGAATAAGAATTCTATATTCTACATATCTAAAACGCTGGTTTAATTAGACTAGCGTTTTTTTTTGTTCAAAAAAATAACAATCTTTACAAAAAGCCAATTACATGTCTATACTAATAACTAACATTAAGCAATTATTACAAGTTCACGATTATAATGTTACAATATTAAAGGGAGACGAAATGAAGACGCTTCCCTTTATTGAAAATGCATATGTCTATGTAGAACACGATACTATTATAGAATATGGTGAAATGAAAGATTATAATCATATTGACGCTGAAACTGTTATCGATGCCACGGGAAAAATTGTTTTACCATCTTGGTGCGATTCTCATACGCATATAGTTTATGCAGGAGATAGGACTTCAGAATTTGTTGACCGAATCAATGGATTAAGTTACGCTGATATTGCAAACAATGGTGGTGGCATTTTAAATTCTGCAAAATTGCTTCAAAATACCTCTGAAGATGATTTATACAATCAATCCATAAAACGGTTAAACGAACTTATAAAAATGGGAACTGGAGCTGTTGAAATTAAAACAGGTTATGGCTTAACCGTTGAAGCTGAACTAAAAATGCTTCGGGTTATAAAACGTATAAAACAAGAAAGTTTAGCAAAAATTACTCCTACATTGTTAGCTGCGCATGCAATTCCTGAGAATTATAAATCTAAAAAAGAAGATTACATAAAACTCATTACAGAAGAATTAATACCAGAAGCTGCTAAATTAAATATTGCACATTATATAGATGTGTTTTGTGAAGAAGGTTACTTTAGCATTGAAGATACTGAAGCCATTTTAAAAGCTGGACAGCAATATAATATGCGACCAAAAATTCATGTCAATCAATTTAATATTCTTGGTGGTATTGCTTTAGGCGTTAAGCACAATGCCTTATCTGTAGATCATCTCGAAGAATTAAATACCGATGATATTAAAGCCTTACAAGGCAGTGATACCATACCTGTAGCTTTACCTGGTTGTTCCTATTTTTTAAGTATTCCTTATACTCCAGCAAGACAACTTATAGATGCAGGTTTACCATTAGCCATAGCTACAGATTATAATCCTGGTTCTGCTCCTAGTGGTAATATGAATTTTGTTGTTAGTGCAGCATGCGTAAAATTGAGAATGACTCCAGAAGAAGCTATTAATGCTGCAACCATAAATGGTGCTTATGCAATGGGAATTAGTAATATGTATGGCAGTATTACCAGAGGAAAAAAGGCTAATTTAATTATTACCAAGCCACTGAATCATTACAGTGAAATACCTTATGCTTTTGCGCATAACCCTGTAGAACAAGTTGTTATCAATGGACAGTTACTATAAAAAAATCCGGAAGCATTGCTTCCGGATTTTCGCTATCAATCAATCAAATAATTTATTACTTCAAAACAAATTCTGAAGAAGAAATTAATTCTTTTGCGCTAAATACGTTTATCTTATAACGTCCAGCTTCAAATTTAGAATCTTGAGGTTTAGAAACATATTCACAAATTTGTAGGTTTCTGTTTTCGTAGTTAAAACGACTAATTAAACTATAGTTTAGAACTTGGTCATCAAACTGTACTTGGTCATTTGCACCTAAAACATTATTCTTAGGGTCAATTACTTGTACATATAATTCTTTATCACCAGCTTCTGCTAATGTATTTTTAGCAACCGTAAAACAAACTTTAATTTTATCACTACGTCTTGCTCTTTCCATTGGTACTTGCTTACCACTACTTCTTTCTAAAACACCCATACCAATTAATCCTACAGTTTGTAATGCAGATGCATCTTCAACTACAGTAGCTAACTCAGTATTTTGTACTAATAAAGAATCTGTAAACATGGTACGCTCAGCTAATTGTACCTGTGTGCTATCTAAAGATGAAGCTAAATACTCATTCTCACCTTTTAAACGATCATTTTCAACTAATAATACGTCCATTTCTTCTTGTAATGCTAAAAACTTCTTTTTGTATCTCCATAAGCTGTTTACACTATTTTGAGATATTTTTAAAGAATCCATTAAACCTTGAATACGGTCTCTAGCCGCGATTAAATCTTGATTCTTAACCTCGCTCTCAGCAATAGCCGCATCATATTCTTGTGCCATATTGCTAAGGTCGTTCATTACTTGTTGCTTTTCGCTAACTAAAGTTTTTTCATTTTCTTGCTTCTCAGTATAAAGCTTAGATGTATAAAATGCTGTACCTAAGAATAAAACTAATAAGATACCTAAACCTACTTTTAATCCAGTATTTGTTTTTTGTGAACCTTCCATAAATTGTTATTTTAAGTTATTGTTATTTCTTGTTTTTAATTTGTTTTGAGATAAAAGTAATTAAATAAAGCTGTATTTTTATTTTATAATTTCAATAAACATCCAAATGCAAAATCTCATTTTATTTACTTCTAAAAATCGCGATACTTTATTAAAAGTGCGAAAAGGAGAATCAAAATTTGGAGAACATATTCAGTTAATACCTAAACTCACTAACATATACGATGATATTGTTAATTTAGACGTTGACTATGTAATTTTTGGAATTAAAGAAGATATTGGTGTTTATGCAAATTACGGTAATACAGGTACTTACAAGGCTTGGGATGCTGTAATAAAAGTTTTGTTAAATATTCAGAATAATAGCTATTCTAAGGCCAAAAGGGTTTTAATATTGGGTCATTTGGACTATAGTAAAGAAAGGGAATTGGTAACTTTAAAACCCTCAAAAAAGAATATTACCAAAGCCCGAACATTTGTAGCGTCTATTGATAATGATGTTACACATGTTGTATCTTCTATTGTTAATGCAGGAAAAATTCCAATAATTATTGGTGGTGGACACAATAATGCCTACGGAAATATTAAGGGTACAGCTTTAGCTAAAAACAATAAAATTAACGTTATTAATTTTGATGCACATACCGATTTTAGACCTGAAGAAGGCAGACATAGTGGTAATGGATTTAGCTATGCCTTTGTTGAAGGATTCTTAAAAAACTATTTTGTATTCGGTTTACATGAAAACTACACATCAGAAGTCTTGTTTAAAACACTCAATAAGCTGAAAGAAGTTAAATACAATACCTATGAAGCTATAGAAGTAAGAAACGAATTAGATTTTAATTCTGAATTAGAAACGGCTTTAACATATATATCTAATAAAGATTTTGGTATTGAAATAGATTGTGATGCTATTGAAAACATACCAAGCAGCGCAATGACGCCAAGTGGATTCAGGGTAAAGCATGCGCGACAATTGGTTCATTATTTTGGCAAGCATAAAAATGCCTCTTACCTCCATATCTGCGAAGCCGTACCAACAAAGAAGACAGAAACTAAAGTAGGGAAACTCATCACCTACTTAATCACCGATTTTATTAGAGCACATGGCAATTAAGATTATAGATTTTGATGCAAAATATTCTCAAAATTTTTACGATTTAAATATTGAATGGTTAAAAACCTTCTTTTACGTAGAACCTTTTGATGAAGAAGTTTTAAGTAAACCAGATAATTATATCATTGATAAAGGTGGCTTTATATTTTTTGCAATGAAAGATGAAACTGTTGTTGGTACAGTAGCACTAATGCCAACAGAAAAAACTGGTGTTTTAGAATTAACAAAAATGGCTGTATCACCAAATGAACGTGGACAAAAAATAGGTCAACAATTATTACAGCATTGTATTAATTTTGCACAAGAACAAAATTTAAAAGCACTACTCCTCTATTCTAATACCAAATTAGAAAATGCTATCTACCTGTATAGAAAATATGGTTTTAAAGAATTAGAACTTGAAAAGAAAAGCCCTTATAAACGTAGTGATATTAAGATGTTATTAGAATTATAAACCTTCATAATATCGACTATTGTTTGATATAGCCAATAATATACTTATACTACATCCAATTATACATGTCATAAGATTAAACAGCATAATCTTTTTATTATCTAAGGAATAAACATTACTAATAGTATGTGCTTTATTCATTATATAAATTGAAAAAAATAGTATAGTTAGAATTCCAATTAATACAAGAACTGTATAAATACTTATGAAATCATCGAAAGGAGAGAAATATAATGTGTATGATACAATTTGCCATATGAAAAAATAAAGGTAGACTAGAATTATCATCCAACTTAACTTGTTTCTATAAAAAACTGCAATAGCTGGAATTAAAAAAATTGGCAAAATTTTAAAAACTCCATAGACAGAAATGGTATTATAAATAGATTTTATGCCATAATCGTAGCCATTAACTTCATGAATATTTATGAATTTAATAATGTTAGATATTAAGTAAACAACCAATACTAAAAAAATTATAGTATAGACAATATTTACTTGTTTAAACTTTTTCATACTGAAATTAATTCCCAACAGCTTTCAAAGAATCCAACTGACGTTGTAAGTTTTCAATCATAGCAGAATTATCATCTATCTTAGGAATGGTTTTTAGTGAATCTAAAGCTTTTTCCATCATATCCTCGTCTTGAGGCTTTTCATTAAAGTAATAACCAATACCTTCACTAGACCTCCAAGCTTCATTGAGTTGTTTATAAACTTCTTCATCCCATGTACTTGGATGTTTTACATCTATCCAAATCACATCTCTATACTCACTATCTATTAAAACTAAATCTGGAGTTGCAGAGCCATCAAACTGTTGGGCATCTGTAGAACTTATAGATGATATGGTTCCTAAGAAAAACATACGCTTTCTACCTGCTATATCTTTAATATATGGTCTAAACTCCACTGGAGTACTCGCATTCCAATCGTATTCTTTTCGAGATTCTTTTACTTTTAAAGGCATCGCAGAAACACCAGCATAACCTTGCTTCTTTGTTGCATGGTCGTAATAATACATTTTATCTGTACCATCCGCAGGAATAAACACACTATAGCTTAAACTAGTACGCTCATCACCTACAGGCTCTAAACCAAACCAATGATATAATCCACTGTAAGCATCAGAATTACTACCTGCAAAATCAAAATCGGTAACATAAGGTTGTTGATTTTGGTCCTTTGGCATTAGTGGAATTTTTACTGCCGTTTCCATATTCCAAGGTAAAGGATCACTAAAACCACCTAAAAACTTTAAAGATTCTGCTTGTAATTGCGAGACCTCTTCCGCTAAAGTGTTTTGTTTAGTTAAAAATGGATAATTCTTTATCTCATCTGGATGAACGAATGTGCCTTTTCCAATAGTGATACGTTCTACGTAATCATTAAAATCGTGCTCACCATTATCTATAATCATAACACCACCAAAGGTTGGATAAGGAAAAAAGAATCCTTTCCATTTAATTAAGCTCACCACTTGTACCCATTGATCTTCATCATTTTTCATGTAAAAGGTGTCACTAGGCTCATAATTAAATAACATCCAAGGATTGAATCGTTGTACTACGGCATTGTATGTATTTCTACTAAATTTAAGAGACTCACCAATTGAAAAAGTAACATCGATTCTATTCTCATTTGAAAATCTAGGAAATGGCGTTGTACTGCTTACTGCAAATACTTCTTCTGTATTGTCAGTAACCTGTTGCATTACATATTTTTCACTTGGCTGAATGGCCATTGTCCATTTATTCTCAGTGCCTATTCTTACTAAATGTGGTAAGGATACATCTTTAGTTTCACCAACACTTTCGTTAGCCATGGAAAATATATTTCTTAGAGGCTGAATACGTTCGTTTTGCGTTAGTGGCAATTCGTTGATTTCAACTTTATTAAGACTATTAAAAACATTGTAAGTTTTCATGTAGTCGTACATTTTATAGTGCCAACCGAAAACATAAAGTAACCCAAAAAACACAATTAATAATGCCAGGATTCCTAATCGACCACCAGTACTTGCCGTTTTTCTAAACTTTCTTAGTCCAAAAAACAAGACTAATAAGCTCACTAAAATGACAAAAAGGTATTTCCTTAAAAACAGTAAAAGCGGTTGGTAATCATCTCTAAAAAAGAAGAGCAATAGTAATAACAACAACGCTATAACAATTGTTACGACTTTCTGTTTTTTTCCTTTATTCCAATAGTTTTTAATCATAATATAAGCCCCTTTTATTCCCCAGAGGGGAAAACTGGGAATGTTAATATTGTATTTTTAAGCCCCTTTATCTTCTAGAAATTTCCCCAGAAGGGAAAATGGGCATGTCTATATATTTTGTAGAGTATTGCAACTCTAGTAATTTTATGCAAAAGTAGCTTCCGTAACAGTTTTCTTCCTCTGGAAGGATTAAGAAGGCTTTTTTACATAAGACCCTTATCTTTTAAACGGTCACGTGCGCTAGGTTTTTCAACTTCTGGTTCTGTTTCAATTTCTTTTTTTGCTTCTTCTACAACCTTAGTGTCTTTAGTTTTTAAATCGTCGATAAAATCTTTTCCTTTTTCAACGGCACCATCAACCAAATCACCAATAGAATCACTTTTCTCTTCTACAATTTCTGTTGTTTTAATTACAAAGTTGGCTAAATATGTGCCCAATAACGTACCTACAGCAAAAGATGAAAAGGCAGAAACACCATTATAACTACCAAATACTGAAATAGGTGTTAAAAATTCAGCAATCAATGCAGCTACCAAAACTATAGTCACTACAAAGATTAAACGTGGAATAAAAGCTTGCCTAAATACAAATCCTTTAGGGTTGTCTGCTTTCATTTGTAGCTCTTTGCTATTCACAATTTTATTTACAAATCTATAAATGTTATTACTGTTAGATTCTCTCCAATAAAGAAAAATACCAAATAAAATAGCAGCTATAAATATAACGAGTTCAATTCCCATGACTTTGTGTTTAACGTTCTTATAAAATTAGTCTAAAATTCTTATATATTGTTACGAATCCGCTCAATTACCCAATCTTTAAAGGAATCATTCCAGGTCTCATAACTTTTATAAAACTGCTCCTTATCATACCAATACAAGAATAATACATCTTTAGGAGCTATATTAATCAGTAATTTATGGATTAAATCACGATGCTCTGCTGATAATGACGAATGCGGCTGATGTAAAGCAAAATACATAGATTGCTCTACCATATCTTCAACCTTGTAGGCATTACTGCGCTCTAACTTTTCTAGATATAATTCTACACCCATAATATGTTTACGTGCCTTGATATCTATTTTATTTAAATAACTTTTAAAAAGCACTTTATTACTTAAAATCTCATTTATAGGATGCTCTGTGTCTTTTAAAAATTGATTGAGTTCAAACTTTTTAATTCTATCATAGTTTGGTGTTGTTACCATATATTCTAAATCGCATTGAATAATTATATGGTCTTTTAGCTTATCAACTAATTCTGGTTGTGCAATGTGATAAATTAACACATCGTGAACTGTATCTTTTATCGCTTCTTTATAAACCTCTTTACTTTCAAAAACTACTATAGGCTTAATAAAATCGCGCAATACATATACACCATCGAAAGCGCGAGTATAAAAAGAACCAGTAGTAAAATGTAATGGATGAAGCTTTAAGTCTCTATGGCGTAAATCTCCATAGGTTTTGGCAGATTCTAATAATTCTTGGTGAATCGCTTCATCTATAAAATTATTATCTCTTTTAAATTTATCGACAAGTTTAAGTTGTTGTTTTTGTTTTTCTTCTAGGTTATCAATTAATCTAAATGTAATACTTACATCATCGTATTTTAAAACATCTAAAGGTTCGTAAAAAACATCTATATCTTGGTCAAAATCTATACAAATAGCAGAATCTCTGGTAATATCATTAATTTTCTGTCCGTGTGTTCTAAATACATGCTGCATCATTTCCCTATCAAAAGAATGAAAAGGCAGGTACACAGGTTTACCTTTTTGTAATGGTGAAATGATAATGCCATGCGGATTCGCATCACCATGGTTAAGATATTGCGTATCTTTTTTCTCTTCTGCAACTTCAGGACTCCAACCGACTCCATCTATAGAAAATGATTTCAGTTTGGTTTCTGTAAATCCTAAAGTTTTAAGACATTTATTATAACGCTCAACTAATTTTCCGCTTACAGGAATAAGTTCACTTCTATATAGGTTTGCTTGTTTTAGTTTATTCATTTTTAACCTAACAACTTTTTGATTTGAGCATATTGCAAAAGCATGATTGTTTTTGCATCAACAATTTCACCAGAACTGATTAATTCTATCGCCTCCTTAAATGGCATTTCTATAATTATAATATCTTCATTTTCTGCATCTAGACCACCACCTTTTGCAACTTTCATACTATCATCATATTCTCCAACAAAGCACGAAAATCGTTCTGTACTGCCTCCTGGTGTTGCAAAAGCATTATAAATTTTAGTAAGCTTAGGTATGTTATAGCCTGTTTCTTCTAAAATTTCACGCTTCATAGCTTCTTCGGCAGAATCGTCCTTATCATCTAACATACCAGCTGGAACTTCTAATAAAAAACCAGTTTCAATTCCATTCATATAAGCTGGTAATCTAAATTGCTTTACGAAAATTACGGTTTGCTTTTTCGTATTGTAAAGCAATGCTGCTACTGCATTTCCACGTTCTAATACTTCCCAAGTATTTTCTACCCAATTACCGTTTTTTAGTTGGTAATCGAATTGTACTTCAGATAAAGTAAAGAACTTATCTGATAAAATTTTGCGATTCATATTTTTGATTCGCTTTTTGCTCATAATATTATGACTTTCCAAATTGTTCTCTAGCCTCAGTTTCAATATTTAACTGATTTATTCTAGCATCTACTTTACGTTTAAAGTCGGTATCTGCAATAGTTGCAACATTATCTAAGTAACGTACTACTTCTTGTCGTCTAATATCGCTAAAATCTAAACCTTTCATGTTAGCTCGCATTAATTCTTGCAACATACCGAATTTAGTTTCATAATCTTTTTTAAAGTAAACCTCAGGATTCTCGAACCAATCTGTTTCTAAATCAAAATCCGTTAAACGCAACGATACTGCTTTTTGAATGTTTCGCACATCACGAGATGAAAAGAATGGAAAAATCTTCTGAATTTCAGTATATAAATGCGCATAGAACATATGCTCATTATCTTTATGCTTCTTTTCTACTTTATTAAATGTATCTAAAACACGCTCCTCAGTTGGTTTATCTACTTTATCTAAAATTTCACCTAAATTTTTGGCAACTTGCTGTGCGTCTAAATATTTGTAATCCTTGGGATCACTCATATTTATAAAATCTGGCATTGTTTTTTCGAGCTTTCTCCACCATAAATGATCCTGATCTACAAAATCTCTTTCATTACGAGCACCATCTATTTTAAATCGTCCTTGCACACGCGAAATCACTGCTTTGTCTAACATTTCTGGTAAATTGGTAAATAGACCAATAGAACTATTACCATAATTTACAGCATAAGCTCCTTCAGTATATCTTAAAAACACACCAATCACCTCTTTAACACCTGCAGAAACCCCTTGAGCTGTACGCTCTTGCAAGTTGTTTTCAGCATCATCAATTGGCGCAAATATTAACTTTGTAGGATCTTGTAACGGTTTCATCCACTCCACCATTTTTTCTGCAGAACCACCTTGAAATGTACTAATCAAAGTATCTGGCATTGGATGGAATAAAAACGGGATATCAAGATTTTCACTATGCTCTTTAAGTCGTGTTGCAATAGCTGCAATAAGCATACTTTTACCTGTTCCTGGAATTCCGTAACCCATAAATACTGGCATGAAACCACCAAGTTCTTGAAAAGGGTTTTTCTTAGCTTCAAAATCGTAACTTAAAATACGCTCAGTTAATCGACGTGCAAAGTGCTTAGCATCTTTATTTCCAACAATTTGCTCAAACTGAATTTTATTAAACTCAACACTTACAGCTGTACCAGAAAACACATTGTCCCAACCAGAAACTGCAAAGTCAGACTTCTCTAACTTGTAGGTTCTATCCGTAATCGTTTCAGTGTATTCTAAACTGCTTTTTCTAAGTTGAATTTCATCAATTAAGGCTTCAAAATATACAACTGTAAAGTCAATTACATCTTTATCAGTCTTAATTATATCTGGATGAGCTAAATACTTATCGTAATAAAATAGTTGACACGATATGCCTTTTAAAGGCGACATAAATGACACTTCAGGAATACCTGCAAATTTCTGTTTCATTACCGATAAATCGTCTGAAGCATGTGGTTTTAAATCGTGAAGGATTTTATAAGCCGAAGCAAATAGCATAAATGCCGTTGCTGTATGCATTTTACTTTCGTACTCACGCTTGCCAGAATTGTCTAAAGCCGATTTATTTTCGCTCAACGTCGATAAACCAGATGCATCATAATAACTATCCTTAATCCAAATACCCAATGTCAACCCTTCTTGTATGGCATAAAGTGAATTATTTAAGTGAATAGGTAATGCAACCGATTCTGGCAACAAACGTTTTTTTAATGCTAAAATGGTTTTAGAAACCGATGTTACATTAACATTACTACCATTATTTGCTCTAGACAGATATAGTAGAATTGATTCGTCCTTACCATCATTATCTTTATTCTTTGCACGTTGACTTTGCTCCCATTGTATAGATTTTAAATACGATGTCGCTTCATCTCGAAGCATATCGAGTTCGTTTTGTTTTATAGGGAAAGTTGAATTGTGTTCCATGTTTTTAGTCTTCAGTCCTTAGTATGTAGTCTTTAGTCGTAGTTCTCAGTTGTAAAAACTGAATTTACGACTGCAGACTCATTTCGTTTTTAAATCAGAAATCTGAACAGGTGGAATGGCCAATTTATTCATAATTTCTGGAGTTTTGTTATACAATAATTGTATGATTCTGTGTGGCGCAAAAACGTAACGTTGTCTATAAACTGCATTCCATTTTTGAAAGGTTTGTTTACTAAAAAAGCTACCTTCTTTAAATTCGCTTCCAGAATTTAATTCATCTATTTTAAAGGAAATAGCATAAGATTCTATAGGAATATCTTTTTTTGAAATACCATCTAAAATAGCATGAGTTACTTTGTTTTCGTCCTTTGCAAAGACGTTATGTATTGGTCCCAAATCTACACGCTTTATCAACTTAGGAAACACTTTTGGTAATCGCTTATCTATAGCATAAGCCATTGTATCCATTGCCATTTCTCTATCGGATGTATTTTTTAAAACGGTATATATCTCTTCCTTATAATCTTCTACGTTTCTACCATCATAATTAAAGTACATGTAACAAATAAACGGTCTGTTATGTGATACATCGTAAAAACTCCAACTTACAAGATACTCACCTTCGGCTCCTTTTGGAGCTTCTATAATTTTACCTTGCACAAATCTGTTGAAAATATATTCCTTCTTGGCAGAAGTATAATACACAATTGAAGAGGCCTGAAACAGTTTTCGTTTAGAAATCTGTTCTTTTTTTCGCATTAAGGTATCTAAAAATTCTTCTTTTAAAGATTCTACATTAGTGAGTTTACCTAAGTAATCCTCTCGCAGTGCTAAATCATTAAATAAATAACGGAATTCTAAATAATTAGGAAAGCTAGAATCTGTTAGATCTACTTTCATATTCTCTTCCTCATCATACATGTATTTTACACGCATGGCTTCTATAGAATACAATAGCAAGTCACTATATTGCTTAAACAGCTGAACTTCTTGTTGATTCAACAATTGCTTGTCTTGTACGGCAACAATAAGCTCCTTTAGGGTAAAATCTATCATTTTGTGATAGAATACATACTGCTCCTTAGAGTCTAATACAGCTGAATCTAATGGTGTTACAATCATTTAGTAGAATCTTCTTTAATTTCTCGAAAAGCGAAGTATATAACATGCAAAGCCAAACCTAGAATAAACCCAAATAAAATTGAACCATAAAAGTCATTATTTCCATGAATGAAAAAAATAACAATGCTAAAAAAAAGAGAATATCCTAAAAATATTTTTAGTGACTTTATTGTTAAGAACTTCTTCAAAATCTATCCAAGTAAATCATCTTCATTAGCCTCTGGCTTTGGTTCACCTGCTGGTTCACCACCATCTGCTGGTGCATTAGGATCTGCTTTGTAATATTCGTCAAAAATCTCTTTCATATCGATACCATAACGATCTGCAAAGTTTTTCTGAATTTCGGCATCTTTAGTTCTGATTTCACCTAAAGCTTCAGCATAACTTCCATAAACTCCTTGCATCACTTTTTCGTGAACAGGAATGTTATCCATCATTTCTTGACGTGCTTTAGCACTTGCTGTGTGCATAGCAGCTAAAGTTTCACCAATATGCTCATCAGTTTTAACACCTAAATGTTCTAAGATTGCAGCAAACTCTTGATCAGTTCTCGCTTTTAAAGCCACAACATATCCATCATAGTATTTTAAACGCTCATCAGTATCTGATTTTAGTTTAGCACGATGTGTCTGTAAGTTACTACGTAACGACGTTAATACCTTAATCGTTAAATTATGTTTATGCACAAAACTATCCTTTGAAGCAGCTAAAGTTGTATAAGCATTTTTCAATCCTTCTAATTCTTCAACCTTTTGCTCTAATTGTGTAACTCTTTCTAATGCCTCAGAGTATTCCGTAGATTGTTTGTCAGCAACTTCTTCTAACGCTTGGCGTGCTTGTTTTAATAAAGCATATTGCTCTTCGAGCTTTGCCTCGACTTCTTTCTTCTTTTGAAGCGCTTTGGTATGGTTATTACTTGCTTCAACTATAGCAGTTTTTAAACTTTCTTCTACTTCTTTAATTTCAAGCTCTCTGTCTTTTAAACGCTTTATTGCAGCCTGACTTTTAAATGATAATTCATTTAACAAGGTCTGTACATCTGCAGTTTCAATTCGTTGCTGAAACATAGCTTTTGCTTTGTTATCTGAAGCATCGCGTTCTTTTTGCGCTTTCTTTAACTCTTCTTCCGCATCTCTTATCTTGCCTTTTCTGCCCCAAAGGTTGTTCCACCAAGTGTCAGGCTTGTTTTTAGCATCTTCTAATTCAACTTTTGCGCGTTCTAAACGTTTAATAGCATCATCGATAATTTTTTGTTCAGCAGCATTTAAAGCAGAAAAACCTTCGAACATAATACCAACTTCATCTTGGTAATCTGTTAAGTCTTTAATAGCATCTAATAATGTAGATCTATCTTTTTCAGCCATATCAACAACATTGTCTAACGTGGCATTTAATATTTTCTGACGACTTTCTGGATCATCCTCTTGCGCCAATTTAGACTTCATTTGGTCTATGGCTTTTCCCCAATTAACATCGACTTTCTCAGTTTTTTCGTTGGAATTTGTTTCTAATAAATCAAAATCATCAGACATATTGTATTGTATTTTTTAGTTGAACTTTTTTCGGATAAGCAATTTCGGTAATTTTTTATGACTATAAAAACTTTACCAGCTAAATTATATGTAGCCAATATTATTAATTTGTTACATCATTTTCATAATAAAGACTTCTTCAATATCTTTATAAAAAAACACAAAGACTATGAAATTATCTAAAAACCTCCTTTTATTGGTTCTTATTACTATAATATGGAGCTGTAAAAATGAAAAATCTAACACAGATACTGCAACAACTACTGATAGTAAAATATCCGAAACAACTAAAACAACCGTAGATATTAAACCAATAACGCATGGCACTTTAGTTTTAGAGAGTGCAAATGAAACTATTTATATTGATCCAACTGGTGGTTTAGGGGCTTTTAAAGGTCAGAAAAAACCAACTTTAGTCTTGATTACGGATATTCATGGTGATCACTTAAATATTGAAACACTTGAAGCTTTAAATTTAAAAGAAGCTACACTAATTGGTCCTGCTGCTGTCACGGAAAAATTACCGAAGGGAATAAGTAAAATTGTAGTAACACTAAACAATGGTGATTCTTATGATACAACTAATGCTGCAATTGAAGCTATACCTATGTATAATTTAAGAGAAGAGGCCTTAAAATACCACACCAAAGGAAGAGGTAATGGATATTTGATAACCATTAATGATGAGCGGATTTATATTTCTGGTGATACTGAAGATATACCAGAAATGCGAAACCTTAAAAATATAGACAAGGCCTTTGTTTGTATGAATTTACCATACACAATGACGGTAGAAAGCGCAGCAAGCGCAGTGTTAGACTTTAAACCCAAGAAAGTCTATCCATATCATTATAGAGGTACTGAAGGTTTAAGCGATGTGGAAAAATTTAAAACCTTAGTAAAAGATGCTAATCCATCATTAGAAGTTGTTTTATTAGATTGGTATTAAACTGAGTAAATGCCTGTTTATGCTTGAAAAATAGGTGTTTTGTCGAGTTATTTTAACACTTAATCGGCAAAATGTTAACAAAAAAAATGTAAATTATTTAAAATTAAGCCTTTATAGTTTACTTTTTTTCTATATTAGCATCTTAGAACCCAAATCTAAACTAAAACTAATATGTTCAATAACCTGCTTTCAAAGGCTATAATAGTGACTACTACTCAATTAACTATGATTTTAATAGCCGTAGCGTCAGTCTTTTTGGTTTTTATTCTTATAGCAATTATTAAGATGTATAAGCTTAAGGCCGAGAACAAAAAACTAATGGAAACAAATGCATTTAAGGATTTTGAAGAATCTGATAGTGATATACCGAGTGGGCATCTTTACGGTGACAATTAATCTAATTAAAAAACAAAAAAAGCCAGCAGATGCTGGCTTTTTTAATTTCAAATAGTATCGATTACTACCGAACTAACTTTTTATACTTAATACGTTTTGGCATTAAATCTCCACCTAAACGTTTCTTCTTATTTTCTTCATAATCACTAAAACTACCTTCAAAGAAATAGACTTGTGAGTCTCCTTCAAAAGCTAAAATGTGTGTACATATTCTATCTAAGAACCAGCGATCGTGACTAATAACTACTGCACAACCAGCAAAGTTTTCTAAGCCTTCTTCAAGAGCCCTTAATGTATTGACATCTAAATCGTTAGTTGGCTCATCTAAAAGTAATACATTACCTTCTTCTTTTAATGTCATTGCCAAGTGTAAACGGTTACGTTCACCACCAGAAAGTAGTTTTACCTTTTTGTTTTGCTCGCTTCCTGAGAAATTAAATCGACTTAAATACGCTCTAGAATTTACTTGTCGTCCTCCCATCATCACCAACTCTTGCTCATCACTAAAGTTTTGCCAAATTGATTTTTCGGGATCTATATTAGAGTGCTTCTGATCGACATATGCAATTTGAGCAGTTTCACCGACTTTAAACTCTCCTTTATCTGGTGTTTCCTCTCCCATTATCATTCTAAAAATGGTGGTTTTACCAGCACCATTTGGCCCAATAACACCTACAATTCCTGCTTGAGGTAAATTAAAGTTTAAATCGTCATATAATAATTTATCATCATAACCTTTAGCGACACCTATGGCTTCAATTACATTTGTTCCTAATCTAGGACCATTTGGAATGTAGATTTCTAGCTTTTCATCTAGCTGCTTTTGATCTTGACTCATTAATTTGTCATAATTCTTTAAACGCGCCTTTTGCTTGGTTTGACGGCCTTTTGCTCCTTGTCTTACCCATTCTAGCTCTCGTTCTAAGGTTTTCTGACGTTTAGAAGCTGTTTTACTTTCTTGAGCCATACGCTTAGATTTTTGATCTAGCCAAGACGAGTAATTTCCTTTCCAAGGAATACCCTCACCTCTATCGAGTTCTAAAATCCAACCAGCTACATTATCTAAGAAATATCTATCGTGCGTTACAGCGATGACAGTTCCTTTGTATTGCGCTAAATGATGCTCTAACCAATGTACAGATTCTGCATCTAAGTGGTTGGTTGGCTCATCTAAAAGTAAAACGTCTGGTTCTTGCAACAATAAACGACACAAAGCTACACGACGACGCTCACCTCCAGAAAGGACTCCAATTTTTTTATCACCATCGGGAGTACGAAGTGCATCCATGGCAATTTCTAACTTAGTATCTAATTCCCATGCATTAGCAGCATCAATCTGATCTTGTAATTCAGCCTGACGGTTCATTAGCTTTTCCATCTTATCCGGATTGCTATAAACTTCCTCTAAACCAAACTGGTCATTGATATTGTTATATTCATCTAAAATAGCAACGGTTTCTGCAGCACCTTCGCGTACAACTTCCATCACTGTTTTATTGTCATCTAATTGCGGCTCTTGTTCTAAATAACCCACAGTATAACCTGGTTGAAAAACCACATCACCTTGGTAATTTTTATCTACACCAGCAATGATCTTTAATAACGTTGATTTACCAGAACCGTTAAGACCTAAAATTCCAATCTTAGCACCATAGAAGAAGCTTAAATAAATATTCTTTAATACTGGAGTATTAGCTCCTTGAAAGGTTTTTGTAAGACCAGACATTGCAAAAATTACTTTTTTATCGTCGCTCATTATACTCTTCCTTTTAATGCGTTAAACACCCATGCAATACAAAAAAATCCGCCACCAACAGCAGCAAATCCCCAACCTGCTACATCATCGTATCTAAATGCACCAAGTGCTATTAAACCTAATCCAACAATCACCATGATTGTTGTAGCCCAAGCAAGGACTGTGTTTTTATTCATCGCCATATTCTTATTCTATTTAGTTTTGATAGTTAGTTGAAATACAAATATCGCATTTTAAATAAAAAAAGCATCACAAATTGTGATGCTTCTCCTATAAAACAATTTCAAAATTTATAATTTAATCATCGGAACTTCTATGAATAATAGTTCGCTATCACCTTTTGAAGACATACTAAAACTATCTGTTTCTGAAATCCCAATTGCATCTCTGGTATTTAAAATGTCTTTTTCTATTTCAACCTCTCCTGAAATTGTCATTACATAAACACCATGTTCTTTACTTTTAAGTTGGTATTTAAATGTACTTCCATTAGATAAATCTATGCGCGAAAGTTTAGCATCTTGATGAATTTTTAAACTTTCATCATCCTTGTCTTCAAAAGACGTTACTAATGTTTGAAGCTTTCCCTTTCTATCTTCTGTATTAAACACTTTTTGATCATAACGTGGCGCTACATTGCGCTCTTCTGGAATGATCCAAATTTGAAATAAACTTAAATACTCATCAACAGATCCATTAATTTCTGAATGTTGAACTCCTGTTCCTGCAGACATTACCTGTACTTCACCAGGAACAACAGGTTGCCATTCATCTTTCATATTATCGCGATGTTTTAAAACACCTTTTAATGGAATGGTTATAATCTCCATATTATCGTGTGGATGAGTACCAAATCCCATTTTTGGAGCAATAATATCATCATTTAATACTCGTAAAGCACCAAAATGCAATTTTTCTGCATTATGCCAACTCGCAAAACTAAAAGAATGATTTGCCTGTAACCAACCATGGTTTGCAAAGCCTCTACTGTCTGCTTTATGTATTACTTTTTTCATTTTAATTTTCTTTCTATTAATTATTATCCTTTGTATAAAAATGCATTAGCGCATTTTATCCAAAAGATTGCTTAATTGCTCAGCTTCATTTTCATTTAAATTTTTAAGCAATTCATTATTTAAATTCACAGGAATTGAATCTAACAAATCCTTTCCTGATTCTGTAATGGCAATCTTTACCACACGCCTATCATGTTCTGACGGCAACCGTTCAATTAATTGTTTAGCACAGAGTTTATCCATTAATCTCGTAGCATTTGGAGAACGCTCTAACATTCTATCTTTTATGGTCTTTACTTTTATGGGTTCTCCTGCTCCACGTAAAATTCTTAAAATATTGTACTGTTGTGGAGAGATACCAAAGTCCTTAAAAAATTCGTTTTGGTAACTCGTAATCCAATTGGCAGTATAAATAATATTGAGCATTGCTTTTACTCTATTATTTTCAAATTTTGAATTGATATCCTTTGCTAAATCTCCCATACTAAACTCTTACATCGTTATATTCACTACGCTTTTTAAAAACTGCATTTGCAAATGGACAAAGCGGCATAATTTTAAGATTGCTCTTTCGAGCATAATCCACTGCTGCTTCTACCAATTTATAGCCAACACCTTGTCCTTTTAGAGATGTATCAACTTCTGTATGATCTATAATGATTTTATTGTCACCTGCATGGCTATAAGTCATTAAACCAAGCTTTTTTCCTTCTACTTCGTAAAAGAATTCACCTTTGTTTTTATTATCCTCTTGTTTAATAACCATAATTATAGACTTTGTTTGAATTGGGCTACTTCTTCAAGCAATAGATTATTTAGTGCTTCATTTGTAATCTTACCATCAGAAAAATTATCATTGAATGATGGTAAACTAAAACTACCAACTATGTTTCCTCCCATATATGGAAAACGTCCTTTTGCAATATCTAAAACCGTTGCACCACCTCTTCCACCTGGTGATGTTGCCATTAGCAACATTGGCTTATCGCTCCAAAGTTTACCATCAATTCTAGACATCCAATCGAACAAATTCTTAAAAACTGTAGCATAGGCTCCGTTATGCTCAGCTAATGACAGTACTATACCATCAGATGATTTTATTAAGTCTAAAAACGTTTTGGCGTTATCCGGAATACCGTGAACCAACTCATAATCAATACCGTATAAAGGTAATTCGTAGTCATTTAAGTCTAATACTTTTACTTCAGTTTCACTAACTAAGGAAGACGCGTAAGTCGCTAATTGTTTATTTATTGATGTACTACTGTTACTTCCTGCAAATGCTATTATATTTTTCATAATTTACTTATTTAATGATACAAATATAGGATAAAAATATTTAGTTTCCAAGGAAACTATTTCCATGTAATATTATTTAACAAAACATTCACTTTCTATACATAAATTGGTTTTGTAAATTCGTGCAAAACAATTTTGCATTAATGGATATTAAATTCAATAAAAACGAAGACCATAATAAACTTCTACTTTCAGATTTAAAAAAGCGTTTAGCCAAAGTAAAATTAGGAGGAGGTGAAAAAAGTATTGCCAAACATCATAGCAAAGGTAAAATGACAGCTCGTGAGCGTATTGATTATCTTTTAGACCCAAAAGCAAAATCAATAGAGATTGGTGCATTTGCAGGAGATGGTATGTACGAGCAATATGGTGGATGTCCTTCTGGTGGAGTTGTTATTAAAATAGGATACATTAAGGGAAAACAATGTATAGTTGTTGCCAACGATGCGACTGTAAAGGCTGGAGCTTGGTTCCCAATTACTGGAAAAAAGAATTTAAGAGCTCAAGAAATAGCTATTGAAAACCGTTTACCAATTATATATTTAGTAGACAGTGCTGGTGTTTTTCTACCTATGCAAGATGAAATTTTCCCGGACAAAGAGCACTTTGGTCGCATATTTAGAAATAACGCAGTTATGAGTAGTATGGGAATTACCCAAATTGCTGCAGTTATGGGAAGTTGTGTTGCAGGTGGAGCCTACTTACCTATTATGAGTGATGAAGCTTTGATTGTAGACAAAACAGGAAGTATATTCTTAGCTGGTAGTTATTTGGTTAAAGCTGCAATTGGCGAAACCATAGATAATGAAACCTTAGGAGGTGCTACAACACATTGTGAAATTTCTGGAGTTACAGATTACAAGGCTAAAGATGATAAAGACGCGTTAGATCGTATAAAAAATATAGTTGATAAGATTGGTGATTTTGATAAAGCTGGCTACAATAGAACTAAAGCCGCTAAACCAAAAGAAAATCCGGAAGATATTTACGGAATACTTCCAAAAAGTAGAGCCGACCAATATGATATGAAGGAAATTATTAAACGTTTAGTTGATAATTCTGAGTTTGATGAATACAAAGAAGGCTATGGAAAAACAATTATTACTGCTTACGCTCGTATTGATGGTTGGGCAGTTGGAATTGTTGCGAATCAACGTCAATTAGTAAAAACGAAGAAAGGTGAAATGCAGTTTGGTGGTGTCATCTATAATGACTCTGCTGATAAAGCTACACGCTTTATTGCTAATTGTAACCAGAAAAAAATTCCGTTAGTGTTTTTACAAGATGTTACTGGGTTTATGGTTGGCAGTAAATCCGAACACTCTGGGATTATAAAAGATGGTGCTAAAATGGTAAATGCTGTTAGTAATTCTGTAGTTCCAAAATTTACAATTGTTTTAGGTAATAGTTATGGTGCTGGTAATTATGCGATGTGTGGAAAAGCATATGATCCTAGACTAATTGCTGCATGGCCAAGTGCTGAACTCGCTGTAATGAGTGGAAACTCTGCTGCAAAAGTATTACTTCAGATTGAAACTGCTTCTTTAAAGAAGAAAGGCGAAACCATTACTAAAGAAAAAGAAGAAGAATTATATAACAAGATAAAAGATAGATACGATAACCAAGTATCACCTTATTATGCTGCATCTCGTATTTGGACCGATGGCGTCATTGATCCATTAGATACAAGAACATGGATTTCTATAGGAATTGAAGCAGCAAACCACGCTCCTATTGAAAAACCATTTAATTTAGGTGTGTTGCAAGTGTAATATGCAACATCAAGACACTAAAAAACAGCCTCTGTATGTTATAATATTATTGATATTAGCAGCAGAGGCTGTTTTTATTTTGCCTTTTGTGTTACAACGTATTTTTAGAACTACATTTCTAGAATCTTTTAATATAAATCAACTAGAAATCGGGAGCATTTTTTCTGCTTATGGCATAGTAGCGCTTGTTTCTTATTTATTTGGTGGTCCACTGGCTGACAAATTTAAACCTCATATTTTAATGTCAGTTGCATTAATACTTACTGCACTTGGCGGATTTTATTTAGCAACTTATCCTTCACTATATAATCTTCATTTATTATACGGATTTTGGGGCTTTACAACTATTTTCTTGTTTTGGGCTGCTATGATAAAAGCCACTCGAATTTGGGGAGGATCTAACAAACAAGGTATTGCTTTTGGTTTTTTAGATGGTGGCCGTGGCTTAGTAGCTGCGCTTTTTGGTTCTGTAGGAGTACTTATTTTCTCATTATTCATCACAAAAGATATAGAACTGACTTCTATTGAAGAACGACGTATAGCATTTAAAGAAGTTATAATATACACTTCAATAGCTGTATTATGCATAGGCATTATTGTATTCTTTTTATTAAGGCTAAAAGAAACTGAAACTTCAGTTTCTAAAAAACCACAGAAATTATTAACTCTTAATAATTTTAAAATTGTCATGAAATATAAAGCCGTGTGGTTATTGATGATAATAATTATGTGTGCTTATCATTGCTACAAAATGACAAATCTTTTTAGTCAGTATGCAGAGCAAATAATGCTATATAACAAAATCGAAGCTGCTAAAGTTGGCACCTATTTACTCTATATGAGACCGGTTATTGGAGTTGTAATTGGATTACTTGCAGATAGAACAAGTGCTACTTTATGGATTGTAATAGGCTTTTTATTAATGACTATTACAAGCTTAGTATTTGCCTTAGGTGTTATTGATGACAGCACTACTCTATTATTTATTTTATCAATTGGAACGATGGCTTTAGGAGTATATTCTGCAAGAGTATTATATTTTGCTACACTCGAAGAAACTAAGATACCATTAGCTGTCACTGGCACAGCAGTCGGATTCATTTCTGTAGTTGGTTATACACCAGATATTTTTACAGGAATAATTAATGGTTATTTTTTAGATGCTTATGATGAAGTTATAGGGCATCAAATTGTATTTGGTATTATGTTTGGTTTTGCAGTAATTGGATGTATTGCTTCATTTAAACTATATAGACATTCAATTAAAAAGTAATAAAAAAGAGCGCAAATTGCGCTCTTTATATTTTATAGTAAACTAAGTTTATACAGATTAAGCACGCTTAGCTTTTCTTTCTTCTCTAATTTCTTTAAAACGTTCTATTGAAGATCCAAAAATCCAGTAAGGGATTACAAAAGTTAAAAGGAATATCATTAACCAAAATCCAATAGTTAATATGGTTAAAAATGCTAAAAATCCTAAATATTGATCAAAATCGAACATAGTTTTTGTTTCGTTTACGTTTTAGATATGGCAAAGATATAACCAAAATATAAGTTTTACAATACCTAAACCTAGTTTTATTAACAGGAAATGAACAAAATTGAATTATTCATTACCATAACATTAAAGATTTTTTACATGATAATCTACTAAACCTTCAATAGGTCGTCTAACAAAGTTACCAACTTTAAAGTTAAATTCGTCTGCAACTTCTTTTATCTCTTCTTGAGAAAAATAAGCAATTGATCCGGCAAAATGAACTGGCACACCTTTGGCTAGCTCATCTTTAAATTGAAGAATCATGTTTTCAGCAAAAAGACGAATTCCTTTCCTCATAACATTTTTTATATAAGTAGAATCCTTGTTTATAAACATAAATTCAGCATGATCTGCTAAATAAGCACTTGGATTAGGCTGTTTATATAAATTATATTTAATAAAATCTGCTTCTAAATTATGCTTATGAGCAAAGGCTACACTTATGGTATCAGGCATTTTTTTAAAGTAATAATCTCTAATTAATTGCTTGCCAAAATAATTACCACTAGCATCATCCATTAAAATAAAACCTAAGCTATCTACACGCTGATGCAAAATTTCACCATCAAAGTAACTGCAATTAGACCCTGTACCTAATATACAAACCACCGCAGCTTCGTCGTTAGTATTAATGCATGCTCTAACTGCGGCATAGGTATCTTCTCTAACTTCTACCTCTGCGTTAGGAAAATAGGTTTCTATAATTGACTTTAACAACAGTCTTGGCTTTTCTGTACCGCAACCTGCTCCGTAAAAGAAAATATGAGTCACTTCATTGGCTAATGCCATAAGTTCTTCACTCTTTCGAACTATTTTCTTAAGTTTTTTCTCCGCAATAATAGCAGGATTTAAACCTTTAGTTCTTATTTTATCTACAGCTTGATTACCATTTTTATCAATAGCTATCCAATCGCACTTAGTAGAACCTCCATCTGTAATTAAAATCATACTGACTATAAATTAAAAATTCCGCAGTCATTATATTATAACTACGGAATTTTAGAATTTTTATAAGTTATTTACCTTCTGAGCTAAATCAACTAACTTGTTTGAATAACCAAACTCATTATCGTACCAAGACACAAGTTTAAAGAATGTAGAATTTAGTTCAATTGCAGAATCTGCATCAAACACACTTGTTCTTTCTTCGCTTACAAAGTCTTGAGATACTACAGCATCTTCGGTATAACCCATAACACCTTTCATTGAACCATCAGCTGCTTTTTTAACTGCTGCTTTAATTTCTGCTAATGATGTTGCTTTTTTAGTTTTCACTGTTAAATCTACTACTGATACATCTACAGTTGGTACTCTAAATGCCATACCTGTTAATTTACCATCTAATTCAGGAATTACTTTTCCTACTGCTTTAGCAGCACCAGTAGAAGTTGGTATAATATTGTTAATCGCTGAACGACCTAATCTGTAATTTTTACGAGAAGGTGCATCAACAGTAAATTGTGTAGATGTTGCTGCGTGGATAGTTGTCATTAATGCTTCCTCAATACCAAAGTTATCTTCTATAACTTTAGCTAAAGGTGCTAAACAGTTTGTAGTACAAGATGCATTAGAAACTATTGTGTTGCTAGCTGTTAATTTATCGTCATTTACACCCATTACAAACATTGGTGCATCTTTACTTGGTGCTGAAATTACAACTTTCTTTGCTCCACCATCAATATGATATTGCGCTGTTTCTAAAGTTGTAAAAATACCCGTACATTCTGCAACAACGTCTGCTCCTGCTTCATCCCACTTTAAGTTTTTTGGGTCTCTCTCTGCAGTTACTCTAATAGTTTTTCCATCAACTATTAAGTTTCCGTCTTTAACTTCAATTTCACCATCAAATCTGCCATGGACAGAATCGTATTTTAATAGGTAAGCTAAATGCTCTACATCTAATAAATCATTAATTGCTACAACATCCACGTCATTTCGCTTTACTGTTGCTCTAAACACTATTCTTCCTATTCTACCGAATCCGTTGATTCCTAATTTTAAGTTTGACATATTTTATTATTAATTAATTCTGTTTTATTATTAAATTGACATTATATCTGAAACTCTTAAGAGTTCCATATTTATTTTTGATTTTCCTTTTACAGCTTGGTCAAATGGTGTAATATCTATGATATCATTATTAAGACCAACCATAAAATTACTTTTTCCTTCTAATAAGCATTCTACGGCTTTTACACCCATTCTACTAGCTAATACTCGATCGAAACACGAAGGTGCACCTCCACGTTGCATATGGCCTAAAACTGAAACTCTCACTTCGTATTCAGACATGTTTTCATCAACATAATCTTTAAGTTCAAAAACGCTTTTTCCTATTTTATCACCTTCAGCTACAACTACTATACTAGAAGACTTACCAGACTGTTTACTTCGTCGTAAAGAGTCTAACAACCTATCTAATCCTAAGTCTTCTTCGGGAATTAAAATCTCTTCTGCACCTGCTCCAATACCAACATTTAAGGCAATATGCCCAACATCGCGTCCCATAACTTCCACAAAAAATAAACGGTTATGAGAACTTGCTGTGTCTCTAATTTTGTCAATAGCTTCTACAACAGTATTTAAAGCAGTATCATAGCCTAAGGTATGTGAAGTACCGAAAATATCATTATCTATGGTGCCTGGAATTCCCATAACTGGAAAACCATATTCTTGATTAAAAATCATTGCACCTGTAAAGCTTCCGTCACCACCGATTACAACCAAAGCATCAATACCTGCTTTAACTAATTGTTCGTGTGCTTTTGCTCTGCCTTCTTTTGTTCTAAATTCTTTTGAGCGTGCAGATTTAAGAATAGTTCCTCCTTTATTTATAATGCCCTTTACGCTACGAGCATCCATAGTAATAAAATCGCCATCAATCATCCCTTCATAACCTCTGTAAATACCAACACATTCTATATTGTGATATGCACAAGCTCTTACGACAGATCTAACAGCTGCATTCATACCTGGAGAATCTCCTCCAGAAGTAAAAACGCCAATTTTATTTATTGCATTTGTCATTGCTATAATCAATTTTTAGTAAAATTAATAAACAATACAAACAAAAAAGGTGCGAATTTGATAAAAAAACGGACTAAATATTAATTCAAACGTTTTCGTTAATAAGTATTTTAATAAAAGGGAAGGATTGACAACTTAAGACTTAGATTTTGTTTTTTTTTTCTTCATTGTCATATACTCTGGCATCATGGCATTTTCATCCTTTTCTTTCTTTTCTTCTTCCTTTTTTTCTTTTTTATCTTTTCTGTTTTTACCAGAAAATATAATTTGAATCAACTCTTTAAAAGTATCAAACTCTACATTGTAAGACAAACCTATACCTTGTGTATATCCAATTTCTTCACCAAAATTTCTAATAGTATTTTCTCTATTAAATACTTTAGCTCTTAAACTACCATCTTCATTAAGCAACCAATCAATTTGCACATCTCCAGTTATCGTCGTCTGTTGAGTAGTGCCAAATGGTACACCAAGCTTACCATTTACTAATATCTTGTCATTTATTTTAGTTTGAAGTGTAAAACCAACTGTAGAATTGGTCTGTAATTCTGGTGTATCTTGGCCGATAGCTAAATCCAGACCTAAGTTAAGGTTCTCGTTATCACCACCCAATATATTATTTACAATACCAGTTAATCTTTCTGAAATTGTTCCATTAATATTATTAACTCCACCAGAACCACTCGAAAATCCACCAGAATATAATAACGTTAGTGCCTGAAACTCTAGTTCATCCTTAGAAGATAGCCTATAATCTAACTCAGATTTTAAAGTAGAAGTAACGTTTGGAAATTTTAGGTTAAAATCTGGAGTTGGCTGCTCTAGCAAACCTGTTAATTGTATTTCTACTTGAACAGGAATTCTTTGACTGATTGGATTATCTAGTAAAACTGAAGGATTAGCAGTAGTTTCATAAAGTGCTTTTAGATTTATCTGTGCTTTCATTGGGTCTCCTTGCCATAAAATACTTCCACCTTTTTCAACATCAAACTTTTTCTCTACAAAACCACCATATTTAAAGTTATAGGTTCCTTCACTAACTATAAAGTTACCTGCCATATTAAATGTACCATTGGTATTAATCAAAAAGTTGAGATTTCCTTCTCCTCTACCTTTTATAGTACTTCCAGCTTCTTTGTCTATTACAATTTCAATAACTGCATTTTGGTTAACATTTAAATCAAAATCTAATACTAAACCTTTAACTTCAATTTGCTCTGTTATTTCTCCATTAATCCTTGCTATTTTTTCTTCAGGACTTAAAAAGTGAATAAACGAGTTATCACCAAAACTTTCAGCATCATTAAGTGGTATATAAAATTCTGTTCCAGGCTCTGTTCTTCCGTTCTTTACCTGTATAACCAATTGGTCTGTCGGTCCTTTAATTTCTGCTGTACCAGAGATAAACCCTGTTCCATAGTATAATTCATCCTCAGACTCTTCGGTATTTAGAACCAAAAGTCTATCTGTTTCTAACTCTAAACCTAACCTCCAATTCGAAAAGTTATTATGCGCTATAAATCCATTAAGATTCCCCTTTGAAAAGTATTTAGAATCCGTCATTGCTACATTATTAAATATAAACTGCTGACCTCTAAGTGATACTTTAGAATCGAAATCGAACCCGTAATCTACATTTAGATATGGAATAGATAATCCTGCCCTATCTAGCAATAATTCACCATAAATACCTGGTTTATTTAAACTTCCTGTAACATTAGCATTACCAGAAACCAAGCCTCTAATATTATTAATAACTCCTTCTCCTAAAGGATTTAAAGGGTCTAATAAGAATTCTTCGAAAACAACATCTAAATCTATTCTTGGGTTGTTTTTAGCAACATCTATACTTCCGTTGGCAGAAAATGATTTTAGATTATCATTTACAAGAGACACATCAACCTTGTAATTTGTAATAGAATTATCACCTTCTACTTTAGCTGTAAGATTACCCAAGTCATAATCATTGACAAACAAACTAGTAATTTCTACATCAGATTTTGGTAGATACACTCCATTATTTTGTATCACATCTAATTTTCCATTTACAACTCCTTGTAAAGACAAACTATCTATACGTGGAGTAATTTTTACGAGCTGTACATCATTAAAATCTAACTTCAAGTTTTTATTTAATGAATCTTTTATAACACCAGATAATAATATCTCTTCGTTACCTTGATTGATTTTTATAGGTGAAATATCGAAGGTCTTAAAACCTCTATCAAATTTTATTTTATTTAAGGTGTCTTTTTGAGAATTCACTAACCACTCGTACCCTTTAAATCGCACATCAGATTTTCTAAACCCAAATACAGATTTATTATCTTTATCTATAGTGTAAAATAGGTTGAGATTATAATCATCTTGATTGTTTTCTCCACCTTTAAACTCTGATTTAATTAAAAGAGTATCTCGCTTTGTTACGTTAATTAAACTAAACTGAGAGGCTCCATAAATACCTGCATTTAAACTATCAATTTCTATAAAAGTGTTATATAATGGGTTACTATTATCTACACTAATATTTATATTATTGGCAAAATAGTCTTGAAACTTAATTTCGGGTGAATTAAATGTAAGTTCAAATCCTTTTTCGTCCGTTTCAATTCTACCTTCTACAAACGTATTTTTACCTAGCGTTAAGTCTTTATAAAAAACAGCTGCAATTTTAGAATATACATTGAACCTAAAATCGATATACTGACCATCTTCCACTTCATTTGGCACATAATTAGTGTAAATACTACCTACAGAGTTTTCAACCAATTTTAAGATATCCATAGTTTTAAACTGACCTGTTATTCTACCATTTATAATATCTGGTGAGTTTATGGCTAACGTACGTTCATCACCTTCAAAAGAAGATACAATGTCAAAATCTTGAAAACTATAACGACTATCTTGGTTTTTATAAGTAGTGTTTTTAATGTTTATAGCACCAACTGCATTATCATATGTAGTACCTGTTGCCGTCATACTAACCAATCCTCTAAATTCTGAAATACTATCTCTTGTTACAAAATTTAAAACTTTAAGATTTGCATAATCCACATCTGCTTTAAAATCGAACTTTTTTAATTCTTGAGAAAAATCTACTAACCCATTAAAATCTAGCTGTAAATTTGGGTCGTCTGCTTTTAAAATACCATTGAAAATTTTGTTTCCTAAGTCTCCAGATATAGCAATATTTTCGTAGACATATCCATTGTAATCTAAGACATAGATATCACCTTTTACATCTGTTCTAAGGTTATCTATAGTAAATCCTTTTCCGTCAACATCTAGATTTAATGACGTGCTTTTTGCTGAAGGTTCATTAATTAATGCACCAATATTAAATTCATCTAAAACAACATTTCCTATATAACTTGCATTATCAATATCATCAATATTAGTAAGTTGCAAATCTGAGTTTATAAGTCCTAAGTCGGTATCAATTTCTATATTGGCATCTACGCGATTGCTTGTAATATAAGATGTTCCTTTTATTCTAAAATTACCAACTTTTGAAAGTACTGTTGGTATTGAATTACCTAGTATTCTTGGAAGTAACGCCGTTAAATCGTTGTAGTTTGATGATAAATTCTGAAATCTTCCGTCTAACGCAAAACCTTCTTCGTTGCTGTTAAATAAATTTTTAAATGTAATATCACCAATAATTCTCGTATTTCGAGTTGTGCTTACATTAAGGTTTTCGGCTTTTAAGTCATTTAAAGTTCCTGATAAATCTGCATTAAGAGTTGCGCGTTGGTTGACACCAAACTCATCAAAAAACACATTAAGCTCTGTTAGTGAAATTTCAGAATCTCTAAAACTTGCTACAACATTAACTTTATCAGTAAAATCCTTTAAATCTTCACGTTTATAATTAAATCTTAAATCCCCTTTTAATTCAGAAAGTTCAGTTTTAATATCTAAGGCGCCAAAACTCATGTGGTCGAGTGTATATTCAAAATTTGCCATTAGATTTTTAACAGCAATACCTCTACTATCTGTAAAACTGAATTTGTTTATACGAGAGCTTACCTCAGGACCGTTAATTAAGAAGTTAGTTGTATTGGCATTTAGATTACTAAACTCAAAGACTTTGGGTGTTTCTCTGTTTTCGTCTGTGAGTCTAAATATGCCATCTTCAATAGATACATCGCTCGATGAAAATAGAAATTCGCTTGGTCCTACTCTTGGATTATCATCATCAAACTTAGCAACAAACACATCTAAATTAGTGTCTTCTTCACCCTTATAGGTTTTTAGATTAAAGACTAAATTTTGTATATCTATATCACCAAAATTAAGTTTGCTATTGTAAAGATTTTTAAAACTTATAATAGAACTATTAATTTCACCAATACTAATTAGCGTGTCTTTTTTGTAATCTCTAATAAGAATTTCTTTAAGTTCAATATCACCATTAAGCTGAAGACCTACTCTACCAATATTTATATCTGTTTTAAAATCTTCGTTTAATCTTTCTGTAGCATATTTACCAAGTTTGGTTTGTACAGCAGGAATAGATAGTATTAAAAAGAGTATTAAAAACAAGAGTAGAATGATACCTACTATTTTGCCTATTATTTTGAGTACTCTTTTGATAGAAATTGTGCTTAAAAATTGATGAAATCTTCACTCCCTTTTTTCTGTAAAGCTAAGTTTTACTTTATATAAAATGCAAAATATAGCTTTACATCAGGAACCACTTCGTTAATACATGAATTTTTGAATTTGATTTTTTTGAATTTTCAAACTAAAAAAATCATGTACTTTTGTCTATAACTATACGTTGTTAAATATAGTATTAGACTACATGTTGTAAAATTAACAATTATAGTGCCATATCGACTATGAAAAAAGAAAATGTTTATATCCTTGGTATTGAATCTTCTTGTGATGATACTTCTGCAGCTATACTATGTAACGACCGTATTTTAAGTAATGTTGTAGCTGACCAAAAAATACATGCAGAATATGGTGGTGTTGTTCCAGAATTAGCATCTCGTGCTCACCAACAAAATATTGTTCCAGTAGTACACCAAGCTATAGAAAAAGCTGGTATTTCTAAAGACCAATTAAATGCGATAGCTTTTACTAGAGGTCCGGGTTTAATGGGCTCACTTTTAGTAGGCACGTCATTTGCTAAATCTTTAGCCTATGGTTTAGATATTCCTCTAATTGATGTCAACCATATGCAAGCGCATATTTTAGCACATTTTATTGAAGAAGATGGTCATAACAAACCACCGTTTCCTTTTTTAGCCATGACTATTTCTGGTGGACATACACAAATAGTAAAAGTGACAAATCATTTTGAAATGGAAGTTTTAGGCGAAACCATTGATGATGCTGTTGGAGAGGCTTATGATAAAAGCGGAAAAGTATTAGGCTTGGGTTATCCTGCAGGACCAGAAATAGACAGACGCGCACAACTTGGCAATCCGAAAGCCTTTCAGTTTACTAAACCAAATGTAGATGGTCTTAACTTTAGTTTTTCTGGGTTAAAAACTAACATTCTCTATTTTGTGCAGCGCAAAACAAAAGAAAACCCAAACTTTATTAAAGAAAACCTTAATGATATTTGTGCCTCAATACAGTACACTATTATTGGTATTTTAATGAATAAGTTAAAGCTTGCTGTAAAACAAACTGGCATAAAACATATTGCCATTGGTGGTGGAGTTTCTGCCAATTCTGGTATTAGAAAAGCACTAAAAGATACTGAGCAAAAACATGGTTGGACTACTTATATCCCAAAATTTGAATACACTACAGATAACGCAGCAATGATTGCAATCGTTGGGTATTTAAAGTATTTAGAAAAAGATTTCGCGGATTTTGATGTCATGGCTACTGCGCGCTTGAAGATTTAATATGAAGAAATTTTTAGTACCAATATTTTATTGGACTGCAACGACATTGTTTCTTTTATTAGCAATCTATTGGCACAACTATAATGATGCAGTTTTTGATATAAATATTCACGATACTTATTATGTAATTCATAATGCACATGCTTCCATATTATTGGCAGTTATATATGCTTGTTTGGGATTAATTTATTGGATTACAATAATTAGTAAAATAAAGATAAACAGTTACTTTACTCAAATTCATTCAATAATTACTTTAAGTATTATACCTATTTATTTTATTGGGTATTATATTTTAGAAAACCGCGAACAATCTCAATTTCCATTATTTGATGACACTTTAAGTTTAAATAATTTTTTATTCATTATTTGGTTGGTTTTTACACTCTCTCAACTCATTCTTATTGTTAATATATTTATCAGTTTAGTAAAGTTTTTTATTAAGAAAAAGTATTAAAACCTCTAATCTTCATATCGATTAATTATCCGTTTTATTTTTAATTTCTCATAAATTTTAGTTCTTTTGTAGATAACCCTAATTAACAAATCCTACTAAAATGAAATATGTATTACCGCTTATACTTTTCATTCCGTTATTCTGTATTTCCCAAAACACGTTAGAAAAACAAATGGATTCTATTACAACTACAGAAGCTGCAACAGAATTTTTAAAAGTCAACAAACCAGAAGATGGAAAGGTTTACACTTACAACAAGGAAAAGCATAAAACCAAATTAGCCAATGCGCTTTTTAAGCTTTCTATTGGAGACAAGAAAGTATTTAAAACTAACTTTAAAAAAACCTTTTATAAGGTTATTAATAAAACTGAAGTTGACCATTGTAAATTTAATATAATTGTATTGGATGGTAAAGACACTTCAAACCAGTCTGCAAAGATTATACGTAACAAAGTCTTATCTCAGTATAATGAAGGTTATAAATTTATGGAATTAGCTAAACTTCATTCGTCTTCACCGACTGCAAATATGGGAGGCGATACAGGCTGGATAAAACTTGGTGAGATTTCAGAGGCTTTTGATAAGGAAGCTTTTAATAAAGAGCGTGCCATTAACGAAGTCTTTACTATTGATGATTTAGAACACAAAAAGTATTACATTGTAATAAAAACTCAAGACAAAAAACCGATTGAAGAAATTACGGTTTTAAAATTCACTGAAGACATTTAGCAATGCAATTATTTTTCAATTCTAACATTTCTGAAAACGATGCTAGCTTTAGTTTTGACAAAGAAGAAAGTCGACATATTATTAAAGTATTACGTAAAAAAACTGGCGATAAACTTCACATTACCAATGGGGAAGGATGGTTATTTGAAGCTAAACTAACCTTAGCAGATATTAAACATTGTTCTGTAAATATCTTATCTAAATCTTTACAAAATAAGCGCACTTATAATCTACATTTAGCTGTGGCTCCAACAAAAATGAACGATCGTTATGAGTGGTTTTTAGAAAAAGCTACTGAAATAGGAATTGAGACGATTACACCTATTATCTGTGATCATAGTGAACGTAAGGTGGTAAAAACTGAACGTTTAGAAAAAATCATTCAGTCAGCTATGAAACAATCATTGCAATGTTACTTACCTAAACTTAATGCTCCTATTGCCTTTAAGGACTTTGTGAATCAAGAATTTTCTGGACAAAAATTTATTGCGCATTGTGAAGAAACTGATAAAAAATCATTAAAGTCTCAACTTAAAGCTAATAATGATTATGTTATTTTAATTGGTCCTGAAGGAGACTTTAGCGTTAAAGAAATCGAAATGGCTTTGCAGCATAATTTTATTCCTGTAACTTTGGGTAACACACGCTTGCGAACAGAAACTGCTGCCATTGCTGCTTGTCATTCTGTTGCATTTACAAATGAATAACATGAAATTCTTTTTTACTTTATACTTTACACTTTTTACTTTTTTACTTTTTTCTCAAGAAGTAGCCATCCTAAAATACAAAGGTGGTGGAGATTGGTATAGTAACCCAACTGCTTTGCCAAATTTGGTTAAATATTGCAACGATAATATTGATACTAATATTAACGAGAATATAGAAACTGTTGAAGCTGGTAGCATAGACATATTTCAGTTTCCTTTGTTACATATGACAGGTCATGGAAATGTATTTTTTAGTGATGAAGATGCTGAAAACTTAAGAAACTATTTAATATCTGGTGGTTTTCTTCATATTGATGATAATTATGGAATGGAACCTTACATTACAAAAGAACTGAAGAAAGTCTTTCCTAATAGTGATTTGATTGAAATCCCTAAAGATCACGCTATTTTTAATTCAGCATATAATTTCCCTAACGGATTACCAAAAATCCATGAGCACGATGGCAAAGCACCACAAGCCTTTGGTATTTTTCACGAAAGTAGATTGGTGTTATTGTTTACATTAGAAAGTGATTTAGGCGATGGTTGGGAAGACCAAGAAGTACATAATGATCCAGAAGATGTACGCGAAAAAGCTCTTAAAATGGGAGCTAATATTGTTAAGTATGCTTTTGAACACTAAATGCAATATATTAGAAGAGTAATTAATTTAAAAAAAGATGAAAAATATATACTTCTACGCTCTATTAATTACTTTATTGTCTTGTAATAATTCTGATCGATTAGGTAAGTGCTCATTAGTATCATGTCTTAATGGGGATATTATAAAATTAGAATTTATAAGTAATGAACAAAATATTTTTGAAACTAGTCCTCCAACCGATTTTACAATAACTCAAAATAACTTGCCTATTCATTTTGAGTTCACAATTGATTATCTTGTTAGTATAGACCTTGGGGATAGTGATCCTATACAAATAATTATTGACGATACTCAATTGAATATGGAAATTTCATCAACATATATTGAACGTGAGTGTTGTAGTGGGATTAGAGTTGATAGCATAATAATTAATAATTCAGAAATATGTACAAGTAATGAATTGTGTGATGAAATTATACAAATCAACATTGACTAGTGTCGTAATAATTTTTGCCTTAAATAGAAATTAAAAAAATTGCAACTAACCCACCGCACGTCCAACTTCAAAAAACTAAAACACCCAATCACTATAGTTTGTGATAACATCACCAATGCTCCAAATATTGGTAGTCTATTTAGAATTGCTGATGCTTTTGGCATCGAAAAACTAATTTTTTGTGGTAAAAATGTTTCACTTGGTAAACGCATGACAAAAACATCACGTTCTACAGAAAAATATGTAGATCATAAAATTGAAACCAATATAAACAGCGTAATAACAGACTTAAAAACTAAGAACTACTTTTTATTAGCTTTAGAGATTACAGAAAATAGCCAAGAGTTAAGTCAGTTTGCATTAAACACTAATCAACCCATTGCAATAATTCTTGGAGATGAAAACTTTGGAGTTTCTGAAGACATTTTAAATCAATGTGATGCCGTTACACACATTAATATGTATGGCAATAATAGCAGCATGAATGTAGTGCAAGCAACAAGTATTACACTTTACGAACTCACTAAACAACTTAATTCTTAAAATGTAATGCTAATTTAATTATATCAACTTATTTAAATAGCATTGATTATATTTATCAAATGAATTCAAAAATAATTGCAAACGGAATATTAAGAGCACTTGGCATCATAGTTGGTATCACTTTAATTCTTCTTTTCCTATATAAAATTCAAACTGTAATTATTTATTTGGTAATTGCTGGTGTTTTATCATTAATTGGCAGACCTATAATGATTTTATTAAAGCAAAAATTAAAGTTTAATGAAACACTTGCCGTAATAATTACCATGCTGTTTTTCTTAGTAATAGTTACTGGCATTGTAAGCATGTTTATACCTTTAGTTATTGAACAAGGTGAAAATTTATCATTATTAGACGTCGATGCACTACAAACTAGTATCGAAGATATTTACATACAATTTATAGAGCATTTTGGACTAAATGAGCAAGATGTTGAGACATCGATTAATGATTCTAAACTGATGTCTAAACTAAATTTTGGGTTTATACCAGATTTCTTAAATACATTTATAACAGGGCTAGGTAGTTTTAGTATAGGTTTATTTTCAGTACTATTTATTTTATTCTTTTTCTTAAAAGACAGTAAGTTATTTTCGAGTTCATTGTTGACGTTATTTCCAAAATCAGAAAATACAAGACTAAAAACTACACTATCAAAAATTAGAGAGTTATTGTCGCGCTATTTTGGCGGATTAGTTTTACAAATTCTAATTCTATTTACTATTTATTCTATTACCTTATTCATATTTGGAATAGAAAACGCTATTGTCATTGCTACATTATGTGCATTACTAAATATAATTCCTTATGTAGGGCCACTTATTAGCGCTTTCTTAATTTTATTACTTTCCGTAAGTAGTAATCTTGGTGAAGATTTCAGCTCTGTAATTTTACCAAAAGCTACCTATGTTATGATTGGCTTTATAATTGCCCAATTAGTTGATAATTTCTTTAGCCAACCTTTTATATTTTCAAAGAGCGTAAAATCCCATCCTTTGGAGATCTTTCTTGTAATTATAGTATTTGGTCTATTGTTTGGAATCACTGGTTTAATCATTGCTATTCCACTATACACAACCTTAAAAGTAATCGCTAAAGAGTTTTTTAGTGAGTATAGAATTGTAAAAAAACTAACAAGAGACTTATAATTTAGTTTGAATTTAGATGTTTTAAATACAGAAATTCAAGAATTTATCGATGCAAATATTAAGTCAGATATTTCGAGTCTACTGCTAAAAGGTATACCTCTTAATTATATAAATTCGAAAGTAATTATTGAGCAAATTGAAGCTAAAAAACGTTGTCAAAAAAAGCTTCCCACATGGTTTAATACAGAAAACATTTTTTATCCAAACAAGCTTAATATAGAGCAGACTTCTTCAGAAATAACTGCAAAGTATAAAGCTAATTTAGTTTCTGGACAAACCTTAATAGACTTAACAGGTGGTTTTGGTGTAGATGCTTATTATTTCTCTAAACAAATAGAAAACGTTACACATTGCGAAATTAACCCAGAACTTTCAGAAATTGTAACACATAACTATAAAGCCTTAAATGCTTTCAATATTACATGTAAAAACGACAGTGGTATTGATGTATTAAAACAATTAGATCAACCTTTTGATTGGATATACATTGATCCTTCTAGAAGAGATGATAGCAAACAAAAGGTGTTTTTACTTTCAGACTGCACACCAAATATTAAAACGTTTCAAAACTTATTTTTAAAATATGCTAAGCATGTGATGATAAAGACATCACCTTTATTAGATTTAACTGCAACACTTTCTGACTTGAAACAAGTAAAAGAAATACATACTGTAGCTGTAAATAATGAAGTAAAAGAATTATTGTGGTTATTAGAACGTGATTATGAAGGTGAAGTTTTAGTAAAAACTGTAAATCTTCAAAAAGAAAACACCCAAAATTTTCAATTCAATTTTAAAAATGAATCTACTGCTCATGTAGAACACAGTGCACCACTCACCTATTTATACGAACCTAATTCTTCGATATTAAAAGCTGGAGCATTTAATTCTGTCAGCCAAAAATTAAAGGTTAACAAATTACATAAGCACTCACATTTATATACTTCAGAAACATTAATTGACTTTCCTGGAAGGCGATTTAAAATTGAAAAACAGTTAGCATTTAACAAAAAAGAATTTGCCAAAGAAAAGATTACTAAAGCCAATATAACAACTAGGAATTTCCCATTGTCAGTAAATGATATTCGTAAAAAATTGAAAGTAAAAGATGGTGGTCATCTGTATTTATTTTTTACTATAAACATAAACAACGAAAAAATTATTCTCGTTTGCTCAAAACTATAAGAACCCTTTTTGCGCAACAAGCATATCTTTACCCCATAGTTTTACTAAATAAGAAATATCTATAGGAAAAAATGACGAAGAGCCATCTGAGTTATATTTCACTGGGCATTCTATGCGATTAGTATCAACTATTTCGCATCTATTTTTATTATTATCGGAAATAAAAATGGCACCCGAATCTAACTTTTCGTAAACTTTCTTCAAGTCGATTATAGCATATTTAATAAAGCTCGATGCATTATTGACATCATCTTTAGACCTGTCAATAATACCATAGGTAAAATAATGAGCTTTCATTTTATAATATTCAGACTCATGTCGCTCTTCAATTTTATTTTCATCTCTTCGGTAGCGAATGGTAAAATCCGAAAAATTCTCATATTGCTTTTCCCTAAAACGTTCTTGCACACTCATTATAGCATCATTATTTCTAAAGACATAATCAATACCATCCATCATATCAATATACTTGGCATAATCTTTTCTCAATTGAACTTCTGACCAATTTAGAGGTTTATAAATTAATGGTATAGCCAATTTTTTATGGACGTAATTAGTAAAAGCTCTATCGGATTTATACTTGGACATAATAGATCTAAAATAATAAAAAACAACTAAGCCTTACTATTTCTAGTAAGGCTATAAGCAGAAATTAATCAAAAAATAAACAATAATCTTAACTATTCATTCTGTTTCTTATACATTTTAGAAGTAAAATTAATACTGTCTGTGTTTTTTAGAATCACCTTAGAACCATCCTCAGTCTTTAAGGTTACATTATTTAGTTTCCAATTAGCACTATAGTTAATTTGTCCTGCAGTTTTGGCTTGAATGGATACATCAATTAATGTAATATTTTCAATAATAGAATTTTCTAATCCGTTTACATTAATTGCTCTTTCTGCTCCTTTAACATCTATATTATTAAGGGTGATATTTCTAAATGTTGGTATTCCCTTTGATTCGGGCTCAACTTTATTCAACATTTTTTTCCAATGCACAGGTATTGAGTCTGGATTAAATTCCTTTGGTAGTTTAGAATAACTATAAGTTGGATTCCAATTCATGGAAACCTCCATAAAGGTTCTTACACTATCCATTTTTATATTTTCTAAATAAATATCTTCAACCACACCTCCTCTAGTTGTTGCCGATTTTATATTTAGTCCATTCTTAGTTCCTAAACCCTTTATGTTAGACACATATACATGACGGATACTTCCTGATGTCTCACTACCCAAAGTAAATAAACCAGCTCCTTGTCTAGCTATACAATCTCTAATGACAACATACTCAGTAGGCTTGTTAACACGCTGACCATCCCAATCTCTACCAGCTTTCAAGCAAAAATTATCATCGTTACAATCTATATCGCAATTTTGAACTAGTATAAATCTAGAAGAGTCTATATCTACACCATCCGTGCTTGGGCCATGACCACCAATATTATTTCTAATCGTAAGTCCATCAACAGTAATATATTCAGAATATAGCACTTGCACAGACCAAAAACCAGCTTTTTGAATATTTAAATCTTTAAGAAATATATCTTTTGAATTTGAAATAAGAATCGTTCTCGGTCGTTTAGCGTCGTAATCCACAATCCAACGTAAGCCTCTTGGCTCGTAATCATTTTTCCTTAAATCCCAATAATAATCCCAAAATACTTTTCCTTGACCATCAATAGTTCCTTCTCCTCTAATGATAACGTTTTCCTGGTTTCTTACATTGATTAACGCAGCTGGCCATTTCATCTCTAAACCCGCAATTCTAGTGTCAATTTCTTTATAGTCTTCAATATTCTCACTACCTAAAATAACAACATCCTTAGGAACAACAAATTCAATATCTTTACTTATAAAAATAGAACCTGTTAAGTATTGACCTGGTTTAAAAGTTACAACTCCTCCTCCATTTTTAGCACATGCATCTATTGTTTTTTGGATCGCTTCTGTATTTAAGGTTTTACCATCTCCAATTGCACCAAAATCATTTACTAAAAAAATATCATCTTTTAATGTAAATTCTTTAGAACCTACTTTATCTATCCAATCAGGTTGAGTTGAAGTTTTAGGTTTTTTTGATTCTGCTTTGTCCTTACAGCTGAACAGCATTAATCCAGTAATTAAGATTAAAGTGAGTCTAAGAAATTTCATAAAAGTTTATTGTTTATATGATTGGCATAAACCTACGAAAGCTTTTCAGAAAATCTATCCTGTTCTTACAGGTAACTAAACTTACCTGAAAGCTATCCGTGTAAATTAAATGAAGTCATCATAGTACAGGATGGTCTTTTTTAATTAACTCGTTAGATTTGAGTAATACTATTAAAAAACAATTGAGATAAATAAATAGCAATTAAATCCTTTAGAAAAGCACTAATGTAGTATGAAAAAATCCTTACTCAAATTTAAACCGACGAGTAAACTTAATCCTTATAAAACGTTTAGTTTATTTATTTTAATTACACTTTTAAGTATCACTAACGCTTCAGCTCAAAAGCAAATGGAAACGCTTAATCGTGGTGTGCTAGCTGTGCGAACAAGTAGTACAGAAGTATTAGTGAGTTGGAGGATATTTGGTCCGGAATTTACAAATGCATCATACAATGTCTACAGAGGTACAACATTACTTAATAGCACACCAATTTCTGGTGCTAGTAATTTTATAGACACAATTAGTACAGACAGTAATTACAGTGTTGCTGCTGTAATTGATAATGTAGAACAAAGCTTATCGCAACCTGTTGATGTTTGGAACACATTCTATAAGAGTATTCCACTTTCTCGACCTGCTGGAGGCACAACTCCAAACGGTGATTCTTATTCGTATTCTGCAAATGACGCTTCTGTTGGCGATTTAGATGGTGATGGTGATTATGAAATTGTATTAAAGTGGATGCCTTCAAACTCTAAAGACAATGCACATGATGGTTATACTGGTAATACAATATTACAAGCCTTAGAAATGGATGGCTCAGTTTTATGGACTATAGATTTGGGTAAAAATATTCGATCTGGTGCACATTATACTCAGTTTATGGTTTATGATTTAGATGGTGACGGTAAAGCAGAAGTCGCATGCAAAACAGCAGATGGCACCACAGATGCTTCAGGAACCGTTTTAGGAGATATAAATGCCGATTATAGAAATAGCCAAGGACGAATTCTTTCTGGTCCAGAATATTTTAGCTTATTTTCTGGTGAAACAGGAAACTTTATTACTTCACAAGATTATATACCTGCAAGAGGATCAGTGTCTAGTTGGGGAGATAACTACGGTAATAGAGTTGATAGATTTTTAGCCTGTGTAGCTTATTTAGATGGTGCTAGGCCAAGTCTAGTATTTGCAAGAGGTTATTACACGCGTGTTGTACTTGCAGCTTATGATTATAGAGACAACCAATTGACTAATAGATGGATATTTGACACCAACGATTCTGGAAACGAAAGTTGCTTTGCTCAAGGTAATCACAATATAACCGTTGGAGATGTGGATAATGATGGAAAAGATGAAATTCAATATGGTTCTTGTGCTATTGACGATGATGGCACTGTATTATATTCCACAGGATTTGGTCATGGTGACGCAAGTCATTTAGGTGATTTTAATCCTAACAGAGCTGGTTTAGAATATTTTATGGTTCATGAGGTAGCAAATGGCTCAAGCATTCCTGCTTCAGATTTTAGAGATCCTTTAACTGGTAACGTACTTTGGAGTGTTCCTGGTAGTGGAGATATTGGTAGAGGGTTAACTGCAGATATAGACCCAAATTATTTAGGTGCAGAAAGTTGGAGCTCTGACGGCACAGGTGTTTATAGTGCAACAGGTCAATTAATAACAACTACTTACCCAACAACTGTTGGAAATGCGCAAACATACAACATGGCTGCTTGGTATGATGGTGATTTATTAAGAGAATTGGTAGATAAAACCGTAATTACAAAATGGAATGCTACTACAAGTTCTACAGACAGGTTGCTTACAGCGTACAATATTAGCGGCACAACAAGCAATAATGGAACAAAATCCAATCCTTGTTTAATAGCTGACATTCTTGGTGATTGGCGAGAAGAAATTATATGGCGGAATAATACAAATACAGCATTAAATATTTTTACTACACCAAACGTTACAACACATCGTATTTTCACTCTTATGCACGATCCGCTTTACCGTACGAGTATTGCTTGGCAGAATGTTGGTTATAATCAACCAGCACATACAAGTTTTTATTTAGGTGATGGCATGGCAATACCAAACGAACCGAATATTTACTTAATCGATGAAACATTATCAACAGACAATTTAGAAGAAGTAAAGTCATCATTGATGCGGGTTTATCCAAACCCAAATAATACAGGCCTAGTTCATATTAAAGCTTCAATAGCTTCTAACAGTAGTGTAAAAGTTTCGATTTATAATATTTATGGGTCAGTAGTTGCCATGAAAGATTTTGGGAATCATAGTAGCAACATGGATTTTAATCAATCTATGGATGTATCAAAATTGAGCTCAGGTATATATATGATAGAGATACAATCTGGCACTCAACGCCAAACAGCAAAATTAATCCGCAATTGATATGAAGTCTATGTGTAATAATTATAGTCGTTTATTTATAATTTTAACATGGTTATCCTTTTACTGTTCAAACTGTTTTTCACTACCTCATTATACTATTGAAGATCCAACAGATAACCCTAAAAAGTTGTGGTTATTCAATTTTGGTAAAGAAAACTCCGAAACTAAAGGCATAGCAATAAATGATATTATTAAGTATAGTCGCGAAAGAGGTTATGGTTTTGATTTTAATACTGCTAAAAACATAAACTTAAAAGCAGAAGGTTTTGAAGCAATAAATCCTGTATATTTTTCAATAGAACTTCCAGAAGGAAATTATAAAGTAACAGTAAAGTTAGGAAGTTTTCAAAAAACCACTAATACGACAATTAAAGCAGAATCACGAAGATTAATGTTGAAAGAACTATCTCTTAAAAAAGGTGAAACCATAGATACATCATTCAATGTAAGCCTTAGAAATAAAAAAATAGATGATCTAAATGAAGTTAATCTTAAAGAAAGAGAAAAAGCAGAGCTAAATTGGGATGAAAAACTAACCATAGAGTTTCTTGGAGAAGTAGCTGTTAAGCAAATTAAAATCGCCAAAATTGATACCATAGCCACATTATTTCTGGCTGGTGACTCAACTGTAACCGACCAAGATTTAGAACCTTGGGCATCCTGGGGACAATTTATCACTAATTATCTCAACGAAAATATTATTGTAGCAAACTATGCTTCTTCAGGTGCTTCTTTAAGTTCCTTTAAATCCAGTAAAAGGTTAGACAAAATACTTTCACTACTCAAAAATGGGGACTATGTATTGATACAGTTTGCTCACAATGATGAAAAACAAAAAGGTAAAGGTATTGGTCCATGGCAATCATACAGTAATTTGCTTAAAGAATTTGCAATAAGCATAAAGCAAAAAGGAGGTATACCCATATTTTTAACACCTGTTCAACGACGCTTTTTTAATTCAGAAGGTATTCTAAAATCAACCCATGGTGAATATCCTAGCGCAATGCGAAAAACTGCAGAAGATATAGATGTTAAGTTAATTGATCTCACCGAAATGACAACCAAAATGTATGAAGCTTGGGGAATAGAAGATTCAAAAATAGCATTTGTACAATACCCAGCAAATACATTTCCAGGACAAACTGAAGACCTAAAGGATAATACACACTTTAACAGCTTTGGGGCTAATGAAATTGCATTATGCATTATACAGTATCTAAAAGATGAAAAATTTGATTTAGCAAACTTTATAAAGTTAACCACACCTATATATAGTCTCAATAACCCTAATAATTATACAAATTGGACTTTACCAATGAGTATAAGATTCAACAATACAAAACCCGATGGTAATTAATAAAATCTCAAAATGAAAGCTAAACCAATATTACAATTTCTCTTAACTACAATGCTTTGCTTTTGTATAAAACTCAACGCACAGGAAACCGAAATCATGTACCTCTCCGGTAAAGACTTTAAAAACCCTGTGGAGTGGGATTTTATGTGTACAGATGGTTATAATAGTAAAACTTGGACTAAAATTAACGTGCCATCTAACTGGGAATTAGAAGGTTTTGGTGAATATACTTATGGCAGATGGTATAAAGAATTAAACCAAGAAGCCCCAAGTAAAGAGGAAGGGTTTTATAAGTATACATTTAGTGTTCCTGCTCATTATAAAGACAAAAATGTAACCATTGTATTTGGTGGCGCGATGACAGATACTGAAGTGAAAATAAATGGTAAATCTGCTGGTGAAATCCACCAAGGTGGTTTTTACGAATTTAAATATAACATTACCTCTTTGCTAAAATATGGAAGTGAAAATGTTTTAGAAGTTAAGGTCTCTAAACATTCTGCAAATGCTTCGGTAAACAATGCAGAGCGTAAAGCCGATTGGTGGTTGTTTGGTGGTATTTTTAGACCAGTATGGTTAGAAGCTGCACCAAAATCTTACATCAAACATTTTGCTGTTGATGCTAAAATGGATGGTTCGTTATTAGCCGAATTAGACCTTGTTAATATTCCAAAAAACTCACAAATTAAAGCAACAATTAGTGCTCATGGTGCAGATGATATTTTTGAACCAAAATTATTTCATGTAGAAAAAAATAAAACAAAACATACAATTAGCGCCATATGGGATAATATAAAAACATGGAATCCTGAGTCTCCTAATCTATACACACTAGAACTTTCATTAGTTAACAACGGAAAAATAATTCATACAACACAATCTAAAATTGGTTTTAGAACTATAGAATTTCTTAAAAAAGATGGCATTTATGTCAATGGAAAAAAAATCTTAATGAAAGGAATTTGTAGACATAGCTTATGGCCAGAATCTGGTCGAAGTACGAGTAAGGATATAAGTTTATTAGATGTTAATTTAATGAAGGATATGAATATGAATGCTGTCAGAGTTCACTATCCACCAGATGATCATTTTTTAGAAATGACCGATTCTTTAGGCTTATTTGTTTTAAATGAATTAACAGGTTGGCAAAATCCTTATGACACCAAAGTAGGCACAAAACTTATAAAAGAGATGGTACAACGCGATGTTAATCATCCTTCAGTAATTATATGGGATCAAGGTAATGAAGGTGGCTGGAATGATGAAATCGATTCAGTATTTAAAAAATACGACCCACAGAATAGAATTGTAATTCATCCTTGGGCAGATTTCGATGGTTGGGACACACATCATTATCCAACCTATTTAACAGGAATGCACCGTTTTAATAATGGTGAAAATGTATTTTTTCCGACAGAAACTATGCATGGTACATATGACAACGGCATAGGTTCTGGTTTAGAAGATTTTTGGAAACGTTATAAACAAAGTCCGTTGTTTGCAGGCACATTTATTTGGGCTCTAATAGACGAAGCAGTTTTAAGAACTGACTGGACAGGTGATGAAAAATACGATTCTAAAGGTAACTTAGCTGCAGATGGAGTTTTAGGACCTCATAGAGAAAAGGAAGGCAGCTTTTTTACGGTAAAAGAAGTGTGGTCGTCAATTCAATTTCAACCTAAAACAATTACTACAACTTTTGATGGATCGTTTTTTATAACCAACGAGTACACCTATACCAATCTCAACAAATGCAAGCTAACGTATCGTGTTACTAAAGCCAATAAAAATAGTATTGATACTAATGCAAATGCCGAAATTCTAATCGAAAAATCTATCAAAATCAAATCTATTGAACCTGGTGAGACCAGAAAAATTAGTTTTGATGTTCCAGAAAATTTTTACGACGGAGATTGGCTAGAGATTACAGCACACGATGAACACAATAGAGAAATATATACTTGGTCTTGGCCAATACACAGAGCAGATTATTATGCCCAAAAGTTCTTAAATGAAACTGCTGCAACTAGTAAATCAACTATTTCTAAAGCCAATAAAGAGGTTACATTGAAAAACGAAAGTGTAACCTTAAAATTAAGTACAACAACTGGCGAGATTATAACTATTGAAAATAAAAATGGTAATGTTCCCTTTAATAATGGACCAAAACCAATTGGTATGAAGGCCAATGTAAAACAAATATTAACTCAAGTAACAGATGAAGCAGTAATTTGTACGGTAGAATATACAGGAGGAATTCATTCTGCAGAATGGACATTATTTAATGATGGAAGACTAAAACTGAAAATGATTTTTCTAAAAAATGCAGGCAGAACAAATGGTTTTGACGGTGCTTTTTATGAAGGAAATATTAATAAGTTCGGGATAACATTTGATTTTCCTGAAGAAGGAATTGAAGGAATTAAATGGATTGGCAATGGACCATATAGAGTTTGGAAAAACAGAATTAAGGGTACCACTTTTGGATTATGGGAAAAAGACTATAACACTACAATAACAGGTGAAAGTTTTGATAAATTAATATATCCTGAATTTAAAGGATACCATGCTAACCTTATTGGCGCTAATCTTAAAACTAAAACTGGCAACCTTAAATTCTTCAGTGAAAATGATAAATTATTTTTAAGATTATTTACACCAGACTTGCCAAAGAATTCAATTTCAAAAGTATTTCCGCAACCCGAATTTCCTGAGGGTGATATCTCGTTTATGTATGAGATTCCTGCAATGCGATCGTTTAAACCCATAGAACATCATGGGCCCGAAAGTCAACCAACAAATATTAGAATAAAAAAAGGAGATGATGGCATTCCTATGACTTTATGGTTTGACTTTAGAAATTATCAATAATAATTTATAGATTTAATAATGAAGATATTAAAAATAAGCATTGTACTGTTTGCTGTACTTTTATTAGTCAATTGTAATTCAAAGCAAACCGAAAAACCTACGGTTTATACTGTCGGAGATTCTACTGTAAAAAATGGAAAAGGCGATGGATATGGTGGTCTTTGGGGATGGGGAGATTTTATTGGGCAATATTTAGATACTACAAAAATAAATATTGAGAATCATGCACTTGGTGGTACAAGTAGCCGTACTTACAGAGATTTAGGGCTATGGGAAGCTGTACGGAGTAAATTAAAAAAAAACGATTATGTCCTTATTCAATTTGGACATAATGATAATGGGCCCATAAATGACACCATAAGAGCAAGAGGTACCATAAAAGGTATTGGTAACGAAACTGAGGAAATAAATAATATGATTACTGGTAATCATGAGATTGTTCACAGCTATGGTTGGTATATAGAAAAAATGGTCAATGAAGCTCTAGAAAAAGGTGCTATCCCAATTATAATGTCACCAATTCCAAGAAATAAATGGGAAGGAAAAAAAGTTCCTAGAATTAATAAATCCTATGGCTTGTGGGCAAAACAAATTGCCGAAAAAACAAATACTACGTTTATAGATTTAAATGATAAAATGGTATCACAATTAGAGCAATTGGGAGAAGCAAACACTACTGGAACGTATTTTTATAAACGCGATCATACGCATACCTCAGCAAAAGGTGCGGTTATGGCAGCTTCAATTATTATTGAGGAAATCAAAAAAACGGATAGCAGTTTAAAGCAATTTTTACTTTCAAATCCATTGGTTCAGCTTCCAAAGAAAAAAAATATATTCTTAATTGGTGATTCTACAATGGCGAACAATAATGATAAAAATGCCGTAGGTTGGGGCGTTCCATTTTTAAAATATTGCGATACAACACAAGTAAATATTTACAATAAAGCTAGAGGTGGGAGAAGTTCTAGAACTTTTGTTAATGAAGGCCTATGGGATAAGGCAAAATCTGAGTTTCAAAAAGGAGATGTGATTTTTATTCAGTTTGGGCATAATGATGCAGGTCATATAGACACTAAAAAATTTAGAGGTTCTTTAAAGGGTATTGGAAATGAAACACAAATTGTACAACGAGATAGCATAGAAGAAACTGTACACACTTTTGGTTGGTATCTATCAAAAATGATAAAAGACACAAAAGCCAAAGGAGCTATGCCTATTGTTTTAAGTATAACACCAAGAAATGAATGGCCAAGCAATGTGGTTGAGCAAAGAGATAGTACATATGTAAAATGGGCTAAGGAAGTAGCAGAAAAAGAACAAGCGCTATTTATTAATTTAAGTGATATTGTTGCAAAAAAATACCAAGAACTAGGTAAAGAAAAGGTAAAATATTTCTTCCCAAAAGATCATACACATACAGGAATAGAAGGGGCAGATTTTACTGCAAAAAGTTTGGCGGAAGTACTTAAAACATCAAAAGCAATTGGCTTAAGAGGTTCGATTATTAACTTAGATTATTAAGTTAAAGCCTTATTGAAAGCTTTATTTTTAAACTTTGAAAACCTAAAAATTAAAAAGGTCTCATTAAGAATGAGACCTTTTTTAAGCTGTAGAAATTATTTCGATTACATTACTAACAACTTAACTGATTTTTGTCCTTCAGCAGTAGTAATAGTAGCTAACCAAAGACCAGTATTAAAATTAAATTCAAGATCTTCATTAGTATTAATCGTTTTCACTAAGGATCCTGTGATATTATAGATTTTAATTTCAGTTTCTAATTGAACATTAGAAACAATTACTCTATTATCCACAGCTCTAACTATTGTTGAAACTTTAGTAGCATCATCAACACTTAGTACACCCGTAATTTGAATAGGAACAGAAACAAGACTATTGTAGCTAGTAATACCATTATCTGGTTGTGTAGCGTTTGGACGTCCAATTTTAAAAGAAACATTGGTCATACCATTTGCATCAATATCTTCTGCATTGATATTATCTTTTTCTACTAAATGATACGTAACACCTTTGTTACTCCAAAAAATTCTCGACTCAGGTATATCTCTACCTCTGCCATCTAATGCAGATACTTCGTTGTAAAGCACCTCGCTAATAAAGCATGGAAAACTACCCCAATTAACGGTTCCATCACCTGTTCTTGCTTGGATAGCATCTACAAATAACTGATAAGGATCACTTGGATAATTAGTTGAAGGAACTAATCCTATCACTAAAAGTGCCGTTTCTTCTGTAGGATAATTTTCATAAACACGCGTTAATAAAGTCATATCATCATTAATCGGATCAGCTATAGCTGAATCTGGATTTAATTCATCATCAATATAAACTGATGGAATTGCTCTAGATGAGCTAAAGCCAGTACCATCACTAGTAATAACTTTTACCGAATAAGATGTTGGTCTACCAACATCGAATGCGCCATCACCAGTATAACCAGTAGGTGAATTTGTATCATCTGTCCATACTTGAGAATCATCAACAAATACAACACTTCCAGAAGATCCGTCAGTAATTCCTTTAGCAATTCTTGTTCTACCATTTACACGGTTATCACCATAACTTCTATAAATTTCTACTTCAGCTATGTCTGCTAAGACACCAGCATTTTCAGTAAGACTCAAAGTAAAAGTTACACCAGATGTATTGGCTACGGTAGTATATTCTGCATAAAATGCCACGCCTAAAGTATCTCTAACAGTATTAACTGTTTGAGAATACATTACAATAGAAAATATTGCAAATAAAAAAGTAAAATAATTTTTCTTCATAATTTATTGAATTTAGATTAATTAGTTTGAGTTAATCACTGAAAGTCAAAACAATTTATTAACTCGTTTATATAGATTAATATTTAATTATTATTAATACCCTGGATTTTGTGTATACAATCCTTCTCTTATTTGCATTTGAGAAAATGGAATTGGATATACAAGTTTGTTTTCGTTTATTGTAATACTTTCGTTTATCATTGTAAAAAAATCATTCATAACATCTACCGCTTGCTCTGATCTAACAAGATAATGCCAATACTGACCTTCACCAACAAATTCATACCTATACTCACTTTTTAATAGTTCATTAAATTCTTGAGCATTTACTGGATTTGCATTTGTAAGACCTGCACGAGAACGAGTCATGTTAAGACTTTGAATGGCTTGTGTTGTAGGGCCGCCATTTTTTAAATTCAAAGCTTCTGCATGCATTAAATAAATACTTGCGGGTCTTATAATAGGATAGTTATGTGGCCAATCGCTTCTACTTAAAAGATTAGGAACTTCGTCTGTCTCAAACCATTTTTTAATATAATTATCTTGTTGCTGAAGAAAAAAGTTATTCGTATATACAGTATCTACACTGGCATTAAATCTAAGGTCATTTTCTTGATCGAAAGAATCAATTAAGTCTTGACTTGGACGAATTTGAGGCACACCTCCATTAAAAGGAAACTGCAAAAAATTACTTGATAAAAATTGAGATGGAAATGTAGCACCAATACCTGCTGTACCAGATACATACTGCACTTCAAACAAAGAATAAGTATTGTCATTTTCTACCTTAAATAAATCTTCGAAATTTGAAGCCCAATTTAATGTTGGTATTAACTCTTCAAATAATGCAATTGAAGCATCTAATTTTGATAAATCTTGCACAGGATAACTTGCCCATGTTAAATATAACTCTGCCAATAAAGCCTTAGCCGCTCTTTTGGTTGCTCTACCCTCTTCACCAGGATAACTATCAGCTAGATTATCTATTGCTATGTTTAAATCTTCCTCTATAAAGGCATACACCTCTTCAGTTTCTGACTGGCCTATTGATACTCCTTCTTCTGGAGACAATGTTTCGTCAACTATAGGAATTCTACCAAATGTTCTAACTAAGTTATAATGAGCATAAGCGCGTAGAAATCTAGCTTCTCCTCTACTTTTAGTATTAAATTCTTGGTTTGGTAAATTTAATTCATCTAGAACCTCTAAAACTTTATTTGCTCTAGCAATAACAACATAACCGTATTGCCATGCATCCTCTACAGTAACCATTACTTGAGATACATTAAACCTAGAAATATCGACTGCATCTCTTTGAGCATTAGAAATATTAAAATTGATATTATTAGACCTAACTTCACTTAAATAAATATTATACAACTCCGGATATCTTCTCAATTCGGCATAAACTCCAGTTACTGCAGCAGAAACATCGTCCTCATCTTGAAAAAATTGAGTACTATCAATGGCGTTTGGATTTTCTAATACTAAATAATCGTCACAAGACACAAAAATAGTTGCTATTAATACGATTAAGATATATACTTTTTTCATCATTTATATTTTTAAAATTCTAAATTTATTCCTATTGATATCACTCTAGATAATGGATACCCTCCATAATCACCGCCATCTGTATTTAGTGCTTCTGGAGAAAAACCAATATCATAGTTATCTACCATAAAAACATTATCAGCAGATACATAAACTCTAAATTTATCAATACCTTCTATTATATTTTCTGGTAAAGTTGCTGATAATGTAATGTTCTTAATTTTCCAATAAGTGGCATCATATAACCATCTAGAATCATAGAGTCCCGCTGTAGTACCATCAATTCTTGGAGTAACACCATCACCAGTATCGGTTTCAGATCTCCATCTATTTTTCCAATGAGCAGGTCTATTATGTAATGTAGCTCCACTCGGGTTATCTATAGCTCTTCCTATTAAACCGTAAACCTCACCTCCTTGCTGACCTTGAATAAGTATTGATAAATCCAAAAACTTATAACTAAACGAATTGGTAAAACCCCAATAAAAGTCTGGTTGAGGACTACCTACAATAGTTATATCTTCTTCATTTATAACCCCATCTTTATTAACGTCTCTATACCTTACATCACCAGGAATAGTATTTGCCATAGATGGAAGATTATCAACCTCTTCTTGATTTTTATATACACCAATAGCATCGTACATATAATAAGAAAAAGCTGCGCTACCGATTTGATGAATTTGCGTTCTGTTTTGAAAACCTGTTGGTATTGGTGTACCATTAGGACCTAAAGCCTCAATTTCATTTTTATTGTGAGAGAAATTTAAATTTGTATTCCATTTAAATTCATTTACTAAATTTTTAGTAGTTAATTCTATTTCATAACCTTTATTTCTCATAGCACCTATATTAGTATATCCGCTAGAGAATCCTGTTGATAAAGCTACAGGCACATCTAGTAACATACCTGATGTTTTTTTATCGTAATAATCTACTGAAAGAAAAACTCTATTCTTAAATAAACCTAAATCTATACCTATATTAGAAGATAACGTTTTTTCCCACCCTAAGTCTGTGTTTTCAATAGATCCAATGGCATTTCCAAAATTAACACCTTCATTAAATGAGTAATTAGCTGTAGCAATATTACCAAAAGCTCTATATAATGGTATACTATTATTACCTGTTTCTCCAAAACCATATCGAAACTTCAACATACTAATTGAATTTACATTTTCCATGAAAGATTCTTTATCTACTCTCCAACCCACAGAAAATGATGGAAAAACTCCATAGAAATTATTTTTACCAAATCTAGAAGATCCGTCTCTCCTTATACTTCCTGAAAATAAATATCTATCGTCATAATTATAATTAACTCTTCCGAAAAAGGATAGTAACCTATCTTGAGAAAATTGGTAATAACTAGTACGAACATTTGATGTTACTTCATTAAAAGTTACTAAAACATCATTATTAATTTGGTTATGAATTTGTCGTGATGCATCTCTCCATCTAGATTCTATTGCAGATCCAACTAGAGCACCAAAAGAGTGCTTACCCAAAGTCTTATCATAAGATAATATACCTTGAGCAACATATTTATTATCTCTATAGGTGTCCAAACGAGCATTACTCAAAGAACCTTCTTCCTCGTTTGTATTTCTTGAGGCTATTCTAGTAGGTATATACCTATGAAAAGTTCTAGACGCACCATAGTATGAGCCTTCAGCTCTAGCATTTAACCCTTTAATAATTTCATAATTTAAGGATATGTTAGTTCTAACACTCATTTGTCTATCTTTTTGATGTAACTCTCTCAAATAAGCTATCGGACTAGTTTTAGAACCTGCCCATTGATACGTAGGGTAAGGGTAAGAACCTGTATTAATACCTGCATCTTCTTCTACAACTGGTGCCATTTCTAAAGCGTAATGAACTTGAGCATCTTTACCCGAAGTTCCACCTCCTGTATTAATTGAAGTTGTAGGAGAAACATTAAATGCTAATGAAAGTTTTTCATTAAATTTTACATTTATATTAGATCTAAAATTTAATCTTTGATAATCTGTGTAAGGAATAATTCCTTCTTGACTCAAAATAGTTCCAGATATATAATATTTAATATTTTCAGAACCACCAGATGCAGTAATTTGATGTTCTTGTATTCCAGCTGCTCTAAATAATTCATCTTGCCAATCAACATAAGTTAAGCCTTCACCAGTATCCCATCTAGGATCAGAAACATAGTTAGTATTAACTTCACCACCAAGTTGCGAAAGTCTATAGTCATAGGAGTCATCTGCCGTATAAGGAATACCTCTCTGAATTCCTAAATTAACCCAAGCCTTGTTTTTAACTTCTCTATTAATATCAATCCATTCTTCTGCAGTTAATAAATCTATTTTTCGCTCTACAGTTTGAATTCCATAATAAGAATTAAGAGTAAATTTTGTTTTTCCACTTTCACCTGTTCTTGTGGTTATGATAACAACTCCATTAGCTCCTCGTGATCCATATATTGCAGCTTGAGATGCATCTTTTAAAACACTTATAGATTTTATATCGGCAGGAACCAAATCAGAAATATCCTCCGCAGGAAAACCATCTACAATATACAAAGGTTCTGTTCCTGCAGATATTGAAGTTCCTCCGCGGACAGAAATAGATAATGGAGCACCTAACTCACCTGTTGTTGCTCGCACACTCACACCTGCTATTTGTCCTTGTAACGCTTGCTCTACCCTAACAATTGGTCTATCTTCAATGGATTTTGAAGTTATTGAAGAAACTGCACCTGTTACATCTGTCTTTTTAGCAGCACCATAACCTATTAATACTACCTCATTTAATTCGTTAAGATCCTCAACAAGCACACAGTTTACTTGTAATTTACCATCAATAGCTATTTCTTGTGTTTTATAACCTAAATAAGAAAAAACTAAAATGTTTTCGTTTGATGGTACCGTTATGGAATATACACCATCAAAATCTGTGACTGCTCCAACATTTGTACCTTTAACAATAACACTCACTCCTGGTAATGGTGAATTATCTTCACTTAATCTAACTGTTCCTGTAACCACAGTTTGAGCAAACAAAAAAGATGTTGATATGGTTAATATGAATAGAAATATTAGTTTATTTTTCATGTGATTTATTTTAGCTTAGTTTAGTTTAACAGATCTTTTTTTTATAAACTCTGTCCAAAGATTAGTTTAGGATATAACAAATCTATGTTTTGTTTAAGAATTGTCTATCCTGTAGAATCCTGTTAAAAATAACTTTTATTATAGAATGCCTAAGTTTGTATAAAATAAATTTATAAAGATGCAATTATATCCTGTAAACATTAACGATATCACAATGTGTGTTTAAAAAATATTTTTTCGAATTATCCTATTAACTTTAAAAATTATGAGAAATAAAACAATAATAAACCTGGTATTTTTTGCTATTAATGTAATCGGTTACGCTAACAACTTTTATGTTGCGCCAAATGGATTAGACACAAATACGGGTTCAATAAATAATCCGCTCGCTACAATTCAACGAGCACAAGAATTAGCTGCCTCAGGTGATACTGTTTATATACGCGGTGGACTTTATATGATGCAAGAAAGCCAAATTGCTAGATACGAAAGTATTTGGGCTTATGTAACAGAACTAGATAAAGATGGTATTAATTATTTTGCTTATCAAAATGAAAGACCAATTTTTGACTATACAAATGTTACACCTGCAGACAAACGTATATTCGCATTCTACATAACAGGAGATAATATTCATATAAAAGGTATTGATGTTACTGGTGTACAGGTTACTATTACTTCTCACACTCAGTCAGAATGTTTTGAAATCAACGGAGGAAGTAATAACACTTTAGAAAATATAAACATGTATGATAATATGGCTATTGGCGTCTATATATTAAGAGGCTCTAATAACCTAATTTTAAATTGTGATGCATACAGAAACTGGGATTCTGTATCTCAAGGTGGTACTGGAGGTAATACAGATGGTTTTGGTGTGCATGTACGCAATGGAGATACAGGTAATATTCTTAGAGGATGTAGAGCTTGGTTGAATAGTGATGACGGATTTGATTTAATAAATTCTGGTGAGCCAGTTATTATTGAGAATTGTTGGGCGTTTTATAATGGATATTCTTCGAGTACAGGAGATCTAAATAATTTATCTAGCCGTGGTGATGGCAATGGCTTTAAGGTTGGTGGTTATGGTGCAGGTGGTACTCCTTATTATACAATTTTACAAAGGTATGCTCCAATCCCATCCAATACAGTGCAGTTTTGTATTGCAGCGGGTAATAAACAAAGTGGTTTTTATGCAAATCACCATTTAGAAGGAAACAATTGGTATAATAATAGTGCTTATAAAAATAAACGTAATTACAATATGCTAAATTGTGAAGAATTGAGCTCTTCTGGTTACGATGTGGATGTACCTGGTTGGAATCATGTTTTAGCTAATAACTTAGGATTAAGTGCTACACTAGTAGAATTAACTAATATTGATATACCTGAATGTACTTTGACCAATAATTACTTTGACCTTAGTGTTACTGTTAATTCTGCTGATTTTTATAGTCTTAATGAAGATTTGTTAATGCTTCCTAGGCAAGCAGACGGTAGCTTACCTGATATTGATTTTATGAAAATTGTACCTTCTAGTGATCTATTAGATGCTGGAGCAGACATTGGTTTTCCTTTTGAGGGTTCTGCACCAGATTTAGGACATAACGAATATAATGTTGCACTTAGCGTCACTGATTTTAATAACGAAGTTGAATTTTCAAACTACCCTAATCCTTTTGTAGATGAAACTAAAGTAGTTTTTACTCTAGACCAATCTGACAAGATTAGTCTTTCTGTATACAATTTGCTAGGTGTTAAAGTTTATGACTTGCCAGAACAAAATTTTGTTACTGGTAAAAATTCTATCACTATAAAAAGAGGATCGCTAGCCTCAGGTAATTATATTCTTGCCTTAAAAGGATCAAATAATCAATTAGTATCAAAAATAATTACGGTTCAATAGCGTTGTATTCCAACATATATTAAAATGATAATAGCTGCTTCTATTTATAAATAAAAGCAGCTATTCGTTTTATGAATTATAGGGAATAATATAGATACAAACATCAAAGCATAACTACTTTAACCTATAGACTTTAAAATTATTTATTAGATGCCTCGATTTTGTAGTTCTAAAACCAAAATACCCACTAGTTAGTGGAGCAGAATCAGTATAAGAAAAATATTCTTCACCATCAATAAAGACTTTAGTGGTGCCATTATAAATTACCGTTTTTATATGATAGGTTTTATTTGGTTTTAAAAAATATTGTGGGTCTGTATGGTCTGTTACTAAATACCGTTCTCCAGTTCCTAAATACTTTCTAAAACGTGTTGTTGTGTTACTTCTACCTCCTATACCAAAATAGTAAAGCTCTAAATCGTGATACTGCGAAAACGTTCCGTTTCTTGTAAATAGGTTTAGATTATTTGGATCATTTGCCATCCAAAACTGATTTAAATCCGAAAGTCTATCGTTTGAACCATTTTCAACAACAACCATTCTATCGTATTCAATTAATACATTACCTGAAAGTTTATCTTTTAACCAAACCGTAGCACCACAATCTACATCGATAATTAATTTCTTATTATCAACTTTTACGGCTGTATTGCGTAGTGTGTCCGTTTCAATTATCCATTGCGAAAGATCAACCTTATCAAAATTATCCTCATACAGAAGCTCATCAATTGTATAGCCTTCAATAGTGTTCTTTGCCTCTACTTTTACACTAGACTTACATGCGACAATTATAGATCCTAATATGATTACAAATAATAATTGGATAGAAATCTTCATTTTAATAGCTTGTGGTTTAAATGATTTTAATCTAAATGAAAAACTTCTACTAGTGGTTTCTCTTTAGGAGAATTATCACTATTAGTTTCCATAATATCTGCCATATAAGACCACCACTTTTTAACCAATGGATGATTAGGCAATACCTCTTTGTTAAAATCCTTGTGAAGCTTCTGAACCGCAAAAAGAATTAAAGTTTCTTCATCTAAAAAAATACTATAATCACTAATTCCGGTTTCAGAAAGCAGTGTACTTAATTCTGGCCAAATTTCATCATGCCGCTTTTTATATTCCTTTTCAAAACCAGATTTTAGTTTCATCTTAAAAGCATGTCTTATATAATTATCCATATCTAATTCTTCAATTAAAGGTCCTTGTTTACAGATGTATCATCTTTATTAAATTGATTTTGAAGTAAAACTTTCAATTTGTTCGCTAAAACTGTGTCCTTTTCTATTAAATTGTTTTGCTCTTCTGAGTCACTTACAATATCAAAAAGTTGATAGTTTGAAGGTGAAGCATCCTTAAAACGTTGTCGAATTAATTTCCATGGTCTTTGAATTAGACTTTCTTGCTTATGACCTCTAACATAAATTTCGTGAGAAGTTTTAATTTTAGGATTTAATAATGATGGCCATACATTAACACCTTCAACATCATCGGGAATTTCTTGTTCTATCAGTGAAAGTATAGTTGGCATAATATCACTTATAGAAATAAAATTAGCATTGACTTGAGGATTTAAATGGTCTTTCCAATACACTATTGCAGGCACTCTAATAGCTCCTTCAAAATTAGAAGTTTTCCAATCTTTTAGAGGGTGATTACTACCTAGAACATCGTTTGGACCATGCGCTCCATTATATTGCGCTTTCGGATACCAGTTTTCCATAGCTCCATTATCACTCAAAAATATTATAAGGGTATTATCATCAATTTTTTGATCTTTTAAACTCTGTATAATTCGTCCGATACTATAATCCATATGTGCCATAGCTGCCGCAAAATCTCTTCTTGAATTATTTTCTATTTTATTGAGGTAAGGTTCCTTCCATTTGTCTTCTTCCTGCAATGGAAAATGAGGCGCACTATAAGCCAATTGCACAAAGAAAGGTTTACTCTTATCCCTTTTATTAGCAATCCATTCTATAGCTTCGTTTTCAATAAGGTCCGTAACATGACCTTCTTCTTCTATCATTTCATCATTTCTATACCAACTATCATCACCATTTTTGTATTTGTGAGTGTACTGATCTATCTGTCCATGTAAAAATCCATACGAGTAATCAAAACCGAAAGCATTTGGTCCATTATCAATATCCAAACCTAAATGCCATTTCCCGAATATGGCATTTTCATAGTTTGCTATTTTTAAGGCTTGAGGCAATGTGGTAATGGAATCTGGCAAAGTTTTGTTACTGCGACCGCTAATTGGAGCAACAACACCTATTCTACTTGCAGGCATACCTGTTAACAATGAAACGCGAGATGGTGAACATGTTGGGTTAACATAAAACCGATCTAATTGCACTCCATTTGTTGCTAATTCATCAATATTTGGTGTATTAATTTCGGAGCCGTTATAACCAACATCATTCCAGCCTGCGTCATCTGCAATTATGACCAAAATATTAGGAATTGTTGCTGTTTCTTCTGGTGCTTTAACTGCCTCTTTGCAAGCCATAATAACTAACGAGCCGCACAAAATGAACAAAAATTTGTATCTAATTTTCATTATGTTAATTGATGATTAGTGACTCAAATGTATTTGAAATATTACGCTTTAGTATCCTGTGCTATACCGCATTATTAATAGATTGCAAAACACAAACAGGATACAACAGGTTGCGATTATTTTAGCATAACTCTAATTTTAGATTTCTATAAAATAGGTTTTATTATGAAATTTCAACCAGTCATTTTACTGTTATTTTTAAGTAGTTTTTCGATATCTGCTTCAAACATTTATGTGGCACCAAATGGTGATGACACTAACAATGGTAGTATAAACAAGCCTTTAGAAACGATAAAAAAAGCTCAAGATATTGCTAAACAAGGCGACACGGTTTTTATACGAGGTGGTCGTTATATAATGCGAGAAAATCAAATTGCTAAATACTATAGGATTTGGGCATATGTGACTGAATTACATAAAAATGGTATTAACTATTATGCATACAAAGACGAACAACCAATTTTTGATTTCTCCAATATAAAGGTGCCAAAAAAACGCATTATAGCATTCTATATCAAAGGTGAAAATATTCATATTAAAGGTATTGATATTACTGGTGTACAAGCAACAATAAAAGTGGGTAACTCACAATCTGAATGTATTAAAATAGAAGGTGGAAACAATATTACTATTGAAACAGTAAATATGTACGACAATATGGCTATTGGTGTTTATATCACCAAGGGTAAAGACAATCTTATTTTAAATTGTGACGCCTATAGAAACTATGATCACCTAAATAGAAATGGCTATGGTGGTAATGCCGATGGTTTTGGCGTGCATGTTAAAAATGGTGATACTGGTAATGTGCTAAGAGGCTGCCGAGCTTGGTTAAATAGCGATGATGGCTTTGACACTATTAGTTCTGGAGAACCAGTTTTAATAGATAATTGCTGGGCGTTTTACAATGGCTTTTCTAGTGATGATGGCACCTTAGAGAACGTTACAAGCCGTGGTGATGGCAACGGATTTAAAATTGGTGGATACGGAAAAGATAGATCAGATTTTAATGAAATTATGTTTAAATATGCACCTATTCCTAGAAATACAATTAAATTTTCTATTGCAGCTGGGAACAAACAAAGTGGTTTCTACGCCAACCACCATTTAGAAGGAAACAACTGGATTAACAACAGTGCATATGCGAATAAGCGCAATTACAATATGCTTAATTGCAAAGCATTAAATCCACAAGAATATGGTGTAGATATTCCTGGTAAAGACCATCATTTGGTTAATAATTTAGGGCTTTCGGCAGATACTGAAGAATTATCTAATATCGATAAGGATAATTGCATCCTAAGAAATAATTATTTTGATTTATCCGTAACCGTAGACGCAAATGATTTTATAAGTCTCAATGTAAATGAATTAATCCTACCTCGAAAAAAAGATGGTAGTTTACCTGATATCAATTTCTTAAAATTAAAATCATCTAGCGATTTAATTGATGTTGGTTACGATATTGGTTTTCCCTTTAATGGTAAAGCCCCAGACTTAGGCGCTTTTGAAAGTAAAAACTAATTAACACCTTATTATTAAAACAACAAATAAATCATAAATAGCCATAAAGAGGTAACAATAATTTGTGCTATTTCGAGTTTATATTTTTTCATTTTTAATATTTTTTTTCTCACATATCTTTTTAAACTACTTCTTAATTAATATTTTAATTTCTTCATTGCTCTTCAGTTGAGGTGAAATCGTTAAAACACTATCGATGTAATCAAAATCTATATTTTCATTATTAACACTTACGGAAGCTGGTTTATTTAACATATGAAGTTTTATATCATAACTAATGTCACCAGTTTTATATTTGCCATTAGTAGCTGCTATTCTGAAAGTAATATGACTATCGCTAACATTTAGATTTAATTCAGTAGTATTAAAATTACCATTTTGATAACTCAGTGTTCTACCATCATCATTGTAGATTGTAAATGTATTTGAGGCATTAGGCCAAACCTCTATAGTTAATTTTGAAAATTCCTTTTCGCCAATATATTGAACCAATTCTTGCTTCGGAATGATAGCTCCCTCTCTTATAAATATAGGTAGTTGATCTATTGGGCATAAAACACTGTAATACTTTTTTCCTTGATATATTTCACCTGTCCAGTAATTTGTCCATGTGCCTTCTGGTAAATAAACCACTCTGGTTTTTGCTCCTTTTTCTGTCACAGGGCAAATCATCAAGCTCTCACCTAACATATATTGATCTGTTATATCATAGACGTTTTCATCATCCTGAAAATCTAAAACCAAAGCTCGCATTTGAGGTGTTCCCTTCGTGTGATTTTCATATGAATTACTGTATAAATACGGAATAAGTTCGTAACGCATTTCATCATATTGCTTAAAAATGCGTAAAGCTTCATCACCATAATTCCAAGGTTCTTTATAATTAGGATGCTCCATGCCAAAAAGATGTGCAATAGGACTTAAAAGACCAAACTGCGTCCATCTTATATATAATTCTGGGTCTGCCACATGCTCAAAACCTCCCATGCAATGCGCCCAATTACCAACACCAGAAAGTCCAATGTTAAGTCCAGCTTTTATTACTGGTTCAAAATACTGCCATTCACTCGGCCAATCACCAGCGAAAATAAACGGGTAACGTTGTATGCCGGCAAAACCTTCGCGTGTGTTGTTCATGCCTCTAAGCTTGTTGTAATCTTCAAATTGTTTATAAGCTGCTTTAGCATAAGCTAGCGGAAATATATTATGTAAAGATTTTATGTTTTCACCTTGAGGTCCGGTTTTATTACTCTCATTTGCTTTTCTTCCAAAAGCGCTGCCTTCATCTGTTTTTAAAAACATAGCGCCTTGGTCTGCAACGCGTTTTACACCATTATCAAACCACCAATTAACAGCTTCTTCATCGAAAAAATTGACGAATTCTCCAGGATTATCATCTTCTGGGTAGACATAGCCTTTTGCTCGGGCTTCGTCTAATAATCTTAAATTCTTTCCATTATCAAATCTTGGTCTTAGATGCACTCCAACCATATTTAAATTAAGATCATATAAATCTTTGAACATCTTTTCTGGATTAACAAAGGTCTCTCTCCACTCAAACGACGTAGCTCCTTTACCTCCATTTTCCCCAAAAATTCTCCAAGTTGAGTCCAAATGCAATACGTCTAAAGGAATATTTAATGCTCTAAATTTCTTTGCTAAATCAACAACATAATCTGTAGAAGTTTTTTCTTCATGCCCCCAAGTACCACCACTATAGGTACCAACTTGAAGCCCTAAAGCAAATTTTGGTAACAATGGAGACTTTCCTGTCAAGGATGTGTAACTGTCTAAAATTGAAGTAAAATTTGGACCATACATAAAATAGTAATCCATTTCGCCACCTTCAGCAGAAAAAGTATAAGTCTTGTTACTAGAATAACCCATATCCCAATTAGAAGGATGCGAATTATGAAGAAAAATACCATAACCTTTAGTACTCATAAAAAATGGAACCGGACAGTAATTAGCTTCTAAAACATTGTACGCGCCAACAATATGTGGCAATCCTATACCTCTACCAACATCTAATCTTACCTCCTTACCTCTTCGATCTAAGAAATCCATTCGCTCACCAAAACCAAAAAAGTGTTCATCTTTTTGAAGATTTTTAGAAGATGAAACTTTTTTATTATTTATAGAATATCCGTTTTCAGAATCTGAAGTAAGCAGATTACCTTCTAAATCATAAAAAGCTATTGTAAATGGTGATTTAAGTACTTTTAAAGAGATTTTATCTGTTGTAACTAAGAGGTCATTAGCATTATTCTCTATTGTATATGGTACTTTACTCCAACTATAATTAGTAACCATCCATGGTTCATTGGCTTCAAATTCGCCATTCCAACTTGTTCTAACTCTAATCATCGTTGCAGTACAGAGTTCTATTTTCACTGTAGCTTCTTCTGTCTTTAGAGTTATAATGTTTTCATTTTCAGAAACTAATTCTTTAAAATCACCAGTAAAAGATTGTGCAATAGATAAGCTTGAATACAAGAAAACAAAAAACGCAAATGTAAATTTCATAAATAGTATATGTTGAAGTGTAAAGCTCGAAAATATCATATTTATAAAATTTTAGCATCCTGTGCTATGCTGAATTAGATTCTGTTTTTGCGTTTTAAGTCAGCCTTTATAACTTTTCATAATTTATTCGACAGGATACAACAGGACAGAAAATGCATTTACATCAGATACTTTTACTACTCAGTTTTTATACAATCATCAAAAAATATTGAGCATGCAAAAACTAGTCTTATTTATTGTTATAATCAGTTTATGTGCATGTAAACCTGAAGTAGAAAAAACTGAAATTCCTGTTTTAGGAACAAATAAAGAAAGTTCATTACAAAACGTTTGGATAGATTCGCTTACTGGGCATAAAATTGAAAAAATTGTTAACCTTCCTGGCGATAATAGAAGTTTCTACTTTCATAATAACCCCTTTTTAAAATCTAAAGATGGTAAAAACGCGTTGATGATTTTTAGCAATCGACAAGACGAAGATGACCAATATTATTCAGTGAATTTAGAAACAAAGGAAGTCGATCAAATTACTTCGAAAAAAGGCTCCAAGAAAGGTGAAATTGTTGGTCCTAAAACTCGTAAAATTTTCTATATGGTTAAGGACAGTGTTTTTTCTACACATATAGATACACATGAAACAGAGTTTTTGTATAAATTCAGTGATGATGTTATTGGATCCATTACGACATTAAATGCTGACGAAACTTTATTAGGTGGTGCGCTAATAACAAAAGAGGAAAACGAAATTTTTAAAAAAAATCCTAAAAAAACGAGCTATTTTGATAAAATTTACGATGCTAAATTAGAGCGAAGTCTAATTTTACTTAATGTAGAAACCAAAGAACTTAAAAATATATATTCTGAAAATGCATGGCTTAATCACATACAGTTTTCGCCAACAGACGCTAATAATTTAATGTATTGCCATGAAGGACCTTGGCACAAGGTAGATAGAATCTGGAATATTGATATAACTACAAGCGAAACCCAAATAATGCATAAAAGAACTATAGACAGAGAAATTGCTGGTCACGAATTCTTTAGTCCAGATGGCAAAACGATTTGGTACGATTTACAAATGCCACGCAGTGTTACATTTTACTTAACAGGCAAAAATGTAGAAACTGGCGAGGATACTAGATATGGTCTAAAGAGAAACGAATGGTCCATACATTATAACATTTCACCAGATCAAAAGTTCTTTGCCGGAGATGGTGGAGATCCTGGACAAGTTGCCAGAGCAAAAGATGGTCGTTATATTTATCATTTCACACCAAAAGGTGATAGTTTAGTTTCTACTAAATTAGTAGACATGAAAAATCACGATTACGATTTAGAACCAAATGTTCATTTTACACCAAAAGGTGATAAGATATTATTTAGAGCAAATTTTGAGGGCACAACACAAATTTACACGGTTGATATAAAAAAATAATAAAATTAAACATGCAGAAAACAATATTATTAGCATGCACACTTCTATTTTTATTTGTTGAAAGTTGTTCAGAAAAACAGAACAACATTTCCATAGAAAATGAAACTGAAATAAGCTCAAAATCACAAACAAAAACTTGGACACGTTGGTGGTGGATGGGAAGCGCAGTAGATTCTGTAAATATAAAATCTAACCTTATAGATTTACACAAAGTTGGTATTGGTGGTGTTGAAATTGCACCGATTTATGGTGTAAAAGGAGAGGAAGAAAACTATATAGATTACCTAACGCCAAAGTGGATGAATATGCTTAGCTATACCACCAAAATAGCTGATAGCTTAGGCATGGAAGTCGATTTAACTTTAGGAACTGGTTGGCCCTATGGTGGGCCTCAAGTAACACAAGAGTTTGCCGCTACAAAATTAATCACCCAAAAATATTCAGTATCTAAAGGTGATACGTTTAATAAAACTATCGCTGTAGATAACCCTAAAGACAAAAGCACAGCAGTTTTAAACTGTGTGTTAGTATATGGTGAAAATGGTACTTATAAGGATATTACAACTTTAGTAAATAACAATACTATTAATTGGGAAGCTAAAGATGATAATTACACTATTTTCGCCGTGTTTACAGGAAAAACCAGACAACAAGTAAAAAGAGCCGCTCCTGGTGCTAAAGGCCTTACTTTAGATCATTACTCTAAGGATGCATTAAACACCTATTTAGAAACTTTTAATACAGCTTTTAAGGATTTTGATGGCAACATTCGCTCTATTTTTAATGATAGTTACGAAGTATATGGCACTGACTTTACACCCGATTTTTTTAATGCTTTCATTAAATACAGAGGATACGATTTAAAACCTCATTTACCACTTTTACTAAGTGAAAAAGAAACCGAAGAAAGTAATAGAGTAAAAAGCGATTATAGAGAAACCTTATCGGACTTACTACTTTATGATTTTGATGAACCTTGGACGCAATGGGCCAACGACAATAACTATAAATCCAGGCTTCAAGCACATGGTTCACCAGGAAATTTAATTGACCTATATGCTTCTGCAGATATTCCTGAATGTGAAACATTTGGCTCTATGCCATACGATATTGAAGGTTTTAGAAGAGAAAAAGAAGATATAAGAGAAGGAGATGCAGATCCTGTAATGTTGAAATTTTCATCTTCGGCAGCTCATATTGCTGGTAAGCCATTAGTATCTTCAGAAACATTTACCTGGTTACGAGACCATTTTAAAGTGGCATTATCTCAAACAAAACCAGAGTTAGAAGATTTATTTTTAAATGGTATAAACCATATATTTTTACATGGTACTACATATTCACCAAAACGAGCAGAATGGCCAGGTTGGAAATTTTATGCATCTGTAAATTTCAATCCTAATTTAGCTATTGGTGAAGATGAAAAAAGTCTATTTGATTATATTGAAAATTGCCAAAACTTATTACAATCTGGCGATGCTGATAACGACATACTGCTATATTGGCCAATATACGATGTTTGGAATTCGCACTTAGATGCAAGTCTGTTTTTTCAGTTTAAAATTCATTCTTTAGATGAATGGCTGCATAACCAACCTTTTTACAATACCACAAAAGAATTGATGGATAAAGGTTATGGACTAGATTTTATTTCAGATAATTTTATTAAAAAAGCAGATGTTGTAGATGGACAATTAAAATTACCAGGTGGACTTTATAAAACATTAGTTGTGCCAACATCTACTAACATGCCATTAAATACACTTAAGAAACTTATTGAATTAAAGAAAAAAGGGGCGAAAATTGTCTTTCAAGATTTACCACAATCCGTTCCTGGCTTTAAGGATTACGAGGCGCAAAATAAGGTGCTTCAAAAAATAATTTCAGAAAACAAGGAGATTATTTTTCCAGCAAAAGATATCTTTTCAGATATAAATAATGCTAAGGCTCTGCCAGAAACATTGGTGGAAACAGGTTTAAAGTTTATTAGAAGAGATCATAACGGTAACAAAATTTATTATTTAGTAAACCATACTTCAGATGTCATCGATGAGTTTATTCCAGTAAATGTAAAATCAGAACAAGTCACTATTTACAACCCAGATACAGACACTTACGGAAATGCTCAAATCAAAGCTGAAGGAGATAAAACCTTAGTTAGAGTTCAAATAAAATCAGGAGAAAGTCTGTTTGTAACTACAGATGCAACAAATACGTATGAAGATTGGGCGTATTTTCAATCGACAAATAAAACGTATAATCTTAATGGTGATTGGAAAATTGATTTCTTACGAGGTGGCCCATCACTTCCTAATTCGGCAAGTATTTCTGAGTTAACATCATGGACAAATCTGAGTAAAGATGCAGAGTATTTTTCGGGTACTGCTAAATATGAAATGACATTTGAAAACCCAGATAAAAACACTAAAAATTGGCTTTTAAAGCTTGGTGATGTTAGAGAAAGTGCAAAAATTTGGTTAAATGATGAGTTTGTTGGCACACTTTGGGTCAATCCTTTTGACGTAAACCTAGAGTTAAAACAAGGTAAAAATAAATTGACCATAGAAGTTACAAATTTATCTGCAAACAGAATTAGAGCAAAAGAACTTAGAGGTGAAGAATGGAAGATCTTCCATGAAATAAATATGGTTAATAAAGATTACGAAAAATTTGATGCCACTAAATGGAATCCTATGCCTTCCGGTTTATTAGGTCCAGTGACGTTAATACCTCTAGTAAAGAATTAAATTTAAAGATTCAGAATATGAAAAAATCCCTTATAATCATTGGTTTACTTGTTTTTTCACTACAAACCGTATGTGCTCAAGCTATTGACAAAAAACAAGTCTTAGAATCCATGCAACTTGCTAACGACTATTTTATGAAAAAATGGCAAGATGTAGGTAAAACTATCATTACCAATAAAGAACGACCAAGCAATATATGGACACGAGGTGTTTACTATGAGGGACTTATGGCTTTATATGAAATTTATCCTAAAGAAGCTTATTACGACTATGCTTACGACTGGGCAGAATTTCATGATTGGGGATTTAGAAATGGCAGTGCCAATAGAAATGCAGATGATTATTGTGCGGCACAAACCTATATAGACTTATACAATTTAGAGCCAGACCCTAAGAAGTTAAAGAATACGAAAGCATGTATTAACATGTTGCTTAACACACCTCAATTAGACGACTGGTCTTGGATTGATGCCATACAAATGGGTATGCCAGTATTTGCAAAACTTGGTGTTTTAGAAAATGACGATAGATATTTCGAAAAAATGTATGAAATGTATATGTTTACACGAAACGAACATGGAGATAACGGGTTATACAATCCAGAAGATGGTTTGTGGTGGAGAGATGCAGATTTTGATCCACCATACACAGAGCCTAATGGAGAGGATTGCTACTGGAGCAGAGGAAATGGTTGGGTTATAGCCGCATTAGCTAAGGTCTTATCTATTATTCCTGAAGATGCACCACATAGAGATCAGTACATTGTAGATTTAAAATCTATGGCAGATGCCCTAATTCCAATACAAAGAGAAGATGGTTTTTGGAATGTAAGTTTACACGATCCAAATCATTTTGGTGGTAAAGAAACCTCTGGTACTGCCTTATTTACATATGCAATGGCTTATGGTGTTAATAATGGAATTTTAGATAAAGACAAGTTTATGCCTGTGATTGAAAAAGCTTGGAATGCCATGATAACAGAAAGCTTACAAGAAAATGGTTTTTTAGGATATTTACAATCTACAGGAAAAGAGCCAAAAGATGGCCAGCCACTTTCGGTAAGCAAAATTCCAGATTTTGAAGACTACGGGTTAGGATGTTTTTTATTAGCTGGTGCTGAGATTTATAGGTTTGATTAATAATTAATCTACAATAGAAAAGTTTTTAGATTGAGTTTCTATCTATAAAATTAAACTCATTCTTCACTTTTCCTTTTTCCTTGTTCAAAATCATTTTTGCCGCAGTTTCTCCCATTTTTCTAAAGTTGGTAGACATTACAGTAATTCCTAAAAGCTCTTTTAATGGTGTATCATTGTAAGATATAACACCAATTTCATCACCTAAAATATACTCGTCTTCTCTTATCTGTTTAACGAGATTAACAAGATCAGATTCTTCGATTATAATAAATAAATCTCCACGTTTTAAAATCATATCCTCATAGACTTCACTTAATATTTCAAAATCTATATTGTGTTTTGCACAAAACTTACGAAAACCATGTAAAATTCGTCTAGGATATGGATAAACCGATTTATCGGGATATACTAAAATTAACTTCTCATATTTTTTAACTTTTTCTAACCCTTGCTCTAAAGCATTATAAATATCATTTTGAAAATCTTGTGATACCTCAATATTACCAACATCTACGGGAGGCTTACTATTGTCTAAAATAACCAGTTTATCTTTTGGTATTTTATTTAAAAATTTCAAAACCTGTTCTGTATAACTTACATGCTTGAGTTCATCCGTTTTAAAATGTGGCATAATCACATAATAATCATAAGCTGTTTTATTTTTGTCTAAAATATTTAAAAATAAAGACTCATCACAATGGTAAATATGTAGATCTGTATGAGAGTTTGCACCAACATTTTCTATAAACGAATTATATATCCTTAATTTATAAGAACTTAGTTTATTAACTAGAAATAAAATATTAACTTTAGATAACAGTCTAGTTCTAGTAACATAATAACCTTTACCACGTATAGAGCTAATAATATTTCTGTCTTTTAATATATTATAAGCTTTTTCTACTGTATCTCTGGATAAATAAAATTCTTCACTGAATTTATTTATAGATAGAATCTTTTGATCAATGGTTAGATGACCAGCTGAAATGTTGTCAATAATTGAATCGACTATTTGCTGATATTTAGGAACCCTTGAATTTTCATCAATGGTTATTAATTTTCTCATTTCCATGCTTAAAAATATAATATTTAAAGAATATACTGTTTTGAATTAACCTTAAATAATTAAAGTATGCATTTTACAATTAATTTTTGATGTAAATATACCGAAATAAACTAACCGTTATTCTTAGTAAAAACGGGATAGTACAGGATAGAGTCTTACTAATCTTAATATACTTTAGCTATGAAATATTATTAATCAATTTTATGACTGTAATTACTAAAAAATTTAAATATGTCAATTATTTGTGGGATGACAAAAAAGCTGCCGCATTAGGAGATAACCAAGTAGATTTATTTTTATATAGATCTAATATTTTGGGTGCCGATTTAAGAATCACAAACTATGGTGGTGGCAATACAAGTTGTAAAACTATAGAAAAGGACCCTTTAACAAATAAAGATGTTGAAGTGATGTGGGTTAAAGGATCTGGTGGTGATATAGGTACTTTAAAGCGATCAGGTATTGCAGGCCTTTATACGGACAGACTGCGAGACTTAAAAAACGTTTATGGAGGGTTAGAAGACGAAGACCGTATGGTAGGCTTATTTAATCATTGTATTTATGACTTAGATAGTAAAGCTCCATCAATTGATACTCCACTACACGGACTTTTACCGTTTGCACATATAGATCATTTACATCCAGATGCTCTAATTGCTGTGGCCGCAGCAAAAGACAGTGAAAAAGTAACCAAAGAAATTTGGGGTGACACTATGGGTTGGGTACCTTGGCAAAGACCAGGTTTTGATTTGGGTCTGCAGTTAGAGAAATGCCTAGCAGAAAACCCTGGAATACGAGGAATCGTTCTAGGAAGTCATGGGTTATTTACTTGGGGAGACACATCATATGATTGTTATATGAATAGTCTCGAAGTTATAGAAATGGCTTCAGAATACATTGAAAATAAAATAAAAGAGCAAGGTCAGGTTTTTGGTGGTCAAAAAATTCAAAGTTTACCAAAAGAACAGCGCTTAAAGAAAGCTGCCCAGTTAATGCCTTTATTAAGAGGTTTATGCTCATCTGAAAATAGAATGATCGGTCATTTTTCTGATAGCGATGTGGTCTTAGAGTATATTAATAGTAATGATTTAGAAAGGTTAGCACCAATGGGTACTTCTTGTCCAGATCATTTTTTGCGTACTAAAATTCAACCATTAGTTCTAACTTTAGATGCTAATGAAGACTTATCGGATAGTGCCACAATTCTGAAAAAATTAGAACCTGCTTTTGCACAATACCGCAAAGAATATGCAGATTATTATAATACTTGCAAAAAAGACAATAGTCCTGCCATGCGAGATCCAAACCCAGTAATCATTATTTATCCTGGTGTTGGTATGTTTAGTTTTGCAAAAAACAAACAAACGACTCGTGTAGCAAGTGAGTTTTACATCAACGCGATTAACGTAATGCGTGGTGCAGAAGCGATTACTGAATATACATCTTTACCTAGACAAGAAGCTTTTGATATAGAATATTGGTTATTAGAAGAGGCAAAATTACAGCGCATGCCCAAAGAACAGCCACTATCTCGTAAAGTAGCATTTGTTACTGGCGCAGGTGGAGGTATTGGTAAAGCAATTGCAGACAAATTAGCTGAAGAAGGAGCAAATGTAGTTTTAACAGATATTAATGAAGACAGTTTAAAAGAAGCACAAGCAAGTTACAAAAGAGATGTTGCTAGTTATGCAGTATGTGATGTAACCAATAATGAATCCATTAGTTCTGCATACGATAAGGCTTGTATAGAATTTGGTGGCGTAGATATAATTATTCATAGTGCTGGCTTGGCCATTTCTAAACCATTAGAAGAAACAACCGAAAAAGATTGGGATATTCTTCAAGATGTTTTAGTTAAAGGTCAATTTGCATTAGTTAAAGCAGGCGTGCAAATAATGCGCAAACAAGATTTAGGTGGTAATATTATAAGTATCGCTAGTAAAAACGGATTAGTTTCTGGACCAAATAATGTTGGTTACGGAACAGCCAAAGCTTCGCAGCAACATATGTCTCGTTTATTGGCTGCTGAATTAGGCAAAGATAAAATTAGAGTAAATGTTGTAAACCCTGATGGTGTTATCGTAGGAAGCAAAATATGGGAAGGAGACTGGGCAGAAGGACGCGCCAAAGCTCATGGAATTACCGTAGACGAATTACCAGCACATTATGCCAAAAGAAATCTACTTAATGAAATTATATATCCAGAAGATATTGCAAATGGAGTATTTTCATTAGTCGCAATTTTAGATAAAACAACTGGCAACATAGTTAATGTAGACGGTGGTATGGCCAATGCATTTGTCAGATAAAAGAATTTGAGTTAGTTTTAGAAAGAAGAAACTTCCATATCATATTAATTTATTATGGAAGTTTTTTTTAAATCCATGTACATGAAAATAGATCAAAACCTAATAATAGATAGTAATAATAAAAACCTTCAAACGCATCAAAGTCATTTTAACTTTTTAGCAGATTCGTTGTCAAAAAAAGGCAAAAATGTTGATGCTATAGTTTCAAGATTAAAGGATTTTCAGGTAGCCATCCCTAGTTGGGCTTTAGGTGCTGGTGGAACACGATTTGGAAGATTTTCCTACTATGGCGAACCTTCAAACTTAGAACAAAAACTAGAAGATGTTGGTTTAATTCATGCACTTACTAAAACTGCTGGTGCTGTATCATTGCACATTCCATGGGATATTCCTACAGATTATAAAGCAATAAAAGAATTAGCTAATGATCTCGATATTAAATTTGATGCCGTAAATTCTAACACATTTCAAGATCAAGAAAAGGCTAAAGAAAGTTACAAATACGGTTCTTTAAGTAATACATCTTCAGCTATAAGAGAACAAGCGATACAACATAATATAGATGTTATAAATATTGGAAATCAATTAGGTTCAAAAAGTTTAACCGTTTGGTTGGCTGATGGTTCTTGTTTTCCGGGTCAAAACAATTTTCAAACAGCACTTCAAAATACAGAAAACAGTTTAAAAACAATATATAAAAAACTACCTGAGGATTGGAACATGCTTATTGAATACAAGCCTTATGAGCCAAATTTTTATAGCACAGTAATACAAGATTGGGGAACATCATTTATGTTAGCCAATGCATGTGGAGATAAAGCTTATTCTTTAGTGGATCTTGGGCACCATTTACCAAATAGTAATATTGAACAAATTGTTTCTATTCTCATGTCTAAAGGTAAACTTGGAGGTTTTCATTTTAATGACAGTAAATATGGTGATGATGATTTAACCGTTGGTAGCATAAAACCTTATGCCCTATTCTTAATATTTAATGAATTAGTTTATGGCATGCAAAACAATCCTCAAAACCCAGATTTAGCTTGGATGATTGATGCTAGTCACAACATTAAAGATCCTTTAGAAGATTTAATACAATCACTTGAAGCCATACAAGAGGCATATGCAAAAGCGCTATTAATAGATCAAGCAGAACTAAAAGCTGCACAATTAAATAATGATGTTGTAAAATGTCAAGAAATTTTACAAGATGCTTACAGAACTGATGTAAGACCTTTAATTGAAAAAGCACGATTAGATGCTGGTGGAGTTGTACATCCGATTAAAACGTATCGCGATTTAAACATTAGAAACACCTTAATAAAAGAAAGAGGAAAAAACACTGTAGCTACAGGTTTATAAGCGTTTTTTATGATAGATGTAACTGCCATATTTGATATTGGAAAAACCAATAAAAAGTTCTTTCTTTTCGATAAAGATTATAAAGAAGTATACAAGGAATATATCACTTTCGATGAAATAAAGGATGAAGATGGTCACCCTACAGAAAACTTAAAAGCTTTGCAAAATTGGTTAAAAAGCGTTTTTAATAAGATTCTCGAAACATCTAAATACAATATAAAAGCAATAAATTTTTCTACATACGGAGCAAGTTTTGTACATATAGATGACAACGGAGACGTCTTAACACCATTATATAATTATACTAAGCCTATAGATTCAGAAATTATAAATTCCTTTGTTGAAAAATATGGGCCAAAAGAAGAATTCTTAAAAACAACAGGGTGCTTTGACTTAAGCCTTTTAAACTCAGGTTTACAATTATACTGGATAAAATACACCAAGCCAGAAGTTTATAAAAAAATTAAATATTCACTTCATTTGCCTCAATACCTTAGTTATATTTTTACAGGTATTCCCATTAGTGAATATACAAGCATAGGATCTCACACAGCGCTTTGGGACTACACTAAAAAGGATTATCACCAATGGGTATATAAAGAAGGGATTCATAATATTTTACCAACTATTGTTTCTACGGAAACTAGCATAAATATGAATTATAATGGCAAGCGTATTAAAATTGGAGTTGGTATACATGATAGCTCAGCAGCTCTTTTACCTTACGTAAGAAGTATAAAGAAAAAATTTGTTTTAGTTTCTACAGGTACGTGGAGTATTGCATTAAATCCGTTTGTAGAAAGTCAATTAAGCGTTAAAGATTCCTCAGGAGATTTTATAAACTACATGCGTATAAACGGTAAACCCGTTAAGGCAACACGATTATTCTTAGGTAATGAGTATAAGATTCAAATTAAAAAATTGACCAAACATTTTAATGTTTCTGAAGGTTATCACAGAAATGTAAAATTTGACTATGATACTTATTTCGAAATTATTAGAGATTTTGAACCTATGTATAAATGGGAAAGTATATCAACAGAAAAAATGCCACCAAAAACTAAAATACCTTACGATAAGTTTGAGCATGCTTATCATCAACTTATGATTGAACTTGTCCTTTTACAAATTAAAAGTGTAAAAGAAGTAATAGGAGACGATGATATTAAAAGATTATATGTAGATGGTGGATTTAGTGATAACGATTTATACATTAAGCTTTTATCTCATCATTTTAGAGATAAAAAATTAAGAACAACAGATTCTTCTTTAGGATCTGCTTTAGGTGCTGCAATTTCAATATCTGATAAAAAATTAAATTCAAAATTTCTTAAAAAGAACTATTCTTTAAAGAAACATATTCCTTTTATAATAAAATAATACAATGGCTAACTCCTTCGATACTAGGTATCCATCTATAGACGATCTAAGAAACAAAGCAAAACAACGAATTCCTAAATTTGCTTTTGAATATTTGGATGGTGGTTGTAACGAAGATGTTAATTTACATAGAAATACTTCTGAACTAAGAGAAGTTCAGTTAAAACCAAAATATCTTAAAGACCATTCAGGTTCTTCACTTAAGACTAAATTATTTGGTATAGAATATGATGCACCATTTGGTATTGCTCCTTTAGGTTTACAGGGCTTAATGTGGCCAAATGCGCCAGAAATTTTAGCCAAAGCTGCATATCAACATAATATTCCATTTATACTCAGTACAGTAACAACCACAAGTATTGAGCGCGCAAGTGAACTAACAGAAGGCAAAGCCTGGTTTCAATTATATCATCCAACTGAAAATAGATTGAGAGATGATATAATAAAAAGAGCTGAAGCTGCAGAATGTCCTGTATTAGTAATTCTATGCGATGTCCCTACTTTTGGTTTTAGACCTAGAGATATAAGAAACGGACTTGCAATGCCACCAAAAATGTCATTAAAAAATATTATTCAAGTTTTAGGACGACCAAATTGGGCTTTACAAACTTTAAAACATGGTCAACCAAATTTCGAAACCTTAAAACCCTATATGCCAGAAGGTTTAGACTTAAAACAACTTGGTAAATTTATGGATGATACTTTTAGCGGACGATTAAATGAAGAAAAAATAAAACCAATTAGAGACATGTGGAAAGGGAAATTGGTGCTAAAAGGAGTCGCTTCAGAATATGATACAGAAGAAGCTATTCGATTAGGACTAGATGGAATAATTGTATCTAATCATGGAGGAAGACAGTTAGATGCTGGAGAATCTACAATAAAGCCTTTAAACAGTTTAGCAGCAAAATATGGAGACCAAATTGAAGTAATGATGGATAGTGGCATACGTTCGGGACCAGACGTTGCAAGAGCAATGGCCAGTGGTGCCAAATTTACCTTTATGGGTCGCTCATTTATGTATGGAGTTTCTGCTTTGGGTAAAAAAGGTGGTGATCATACTATTTCTTTGATAAAGTCTGAATTACAACAAGTGATGGAACAAATTTGTTGCGAAAATACCACAGATTTTCCAAATCATTTGATTACAAAATAACTAACTAATTGAACACCAATTATGAGTCAAATAAATATTGAAGCTGAAGACATAGAACAGATTGCTGGAGGCGAATTTGAAAGAACACCCGTTCCTCAGTCCAAACTTAAAAGCTGGAAAAGTTTTCTAGGTATGTACGCAGGTGAGCATGCTGCAGGTACCGAATTTATGATTGGGCCTCTTTTCTTAACTGCAGGTGTAAGTGCATTTGACTTAATCATTGGATTATTAATAGGTAATTTATTAGCTGTGTTATCCTGGAGATTCTTAACAGCAGAAATTGCTGTAAAAAACAGACTTACATTATATTATCAATTAGAAAAAATTTGCGGTAAAAACCTTGTAACAGGATATAATTTAGCAAATGGAATACTCTTTTGTTTTTTAGCCGGATCTATGATAACGGTTTCTGCTACAGCAGTTGGAGTTCCGTTTGATATGCCAATGCCTAAACTCTCTGATACTATGCCAAATGGCATGACTTGGGTAATTATTGTCATCTTAATTGGTGCTGTAATTTCTCTAATCGCAGCAAGAGGTTACGATACAGTATCTAAAGCAGCAAATTGGATGTCTCCTCTTATTGTTATAGCATTTATCGCCTGTGGTATTGTAGCCTTAAGTCAGTTAGGAGTATCAAGTTTTGGTGAGTTCTGGGATATTTGGGGAGAAGGTAAAGAACCATTTCCTGGACAAATTAAGTATACATTTTGGCATGTTGTTATTTGGTCGTGGTTTGCAAATGCGGCTATGCATATTGGTATGTCAGATCTATCTGTTTTTCGTTTTGCAAAAAAAGCAAAATCTGGATGGACAACTGCTGCTGGTATGTATGTAGGTCATTATATGGCATGGATAGCAGCTGCGCTACTCTATGCAGTTTATTTAAATTCTCCTGAAGCTCAAGGATTTTTATCAAATGGTGAAGCTCCACCTGTAGCCCCAGGACCATTAGCATACAATGCTATTGGTGTATTTGGTATTATAGCTGTTGTTTTGGCAGGTTGGACAACTGCCAACCCAACCATATACAGAGCTGGTTTGGCATTTCAGGCTATTATACCAAAGGTTTCTACATTTTGGGTTACAATAATTGCAGGTTCTGTAGCGACAATTGCTGGATTATTTCCTGCTTTTGCCATGAAATTATTAGGCTTTGTAGCTTTATACGGTTTTATATTGGCACCATTTGGAGCCATCATTGTTTTTGAACATTTTTTCTATAAAAAATTCGGAATAATTAAAAATTACGCAGAGCACTCTGGCTCTAAATTTAATAAATCTGTGCTTTTAGCGTGGGCTATAAGTTTTGGATTATTCTATTTTATCTCTGAACAATTCGATATCTTTTTATCATTTGTTACGTTACCAACTTGGCTGCTATGTGGAGTATTGTTTCTAGTATTTAGTAAATTTTTACAAAAGAAATAGAACAATTAGAGTAACTAAATTTATTCAAATAATTTATTTATAATAAATTGAATTAATTTCTTTAGTTTAAATCGACTCTTTAGAGACTAATTTTAGATAAAAAACATTTATAATTAGCTAAAAAACAACATTATAAATTATACTATTTATATATTAATATTTTAGTTGTAAAAAACTCAAAAAAAATGTTGCGTTCTTTAATATGAAAAGTTAACTTTGCATCCGCATTTTTAATGAAATACGTTCATTTATTACTGGAGAGGTGCCTGAGTGGCCGAAAGGAGCGGTTTGCTAAATCGTCGTAGGTGGAAACACTTACCCAGGGTTCGAATCCCTGTCTCTCCGCAAATTCACTTTAGTTATTATAACTAATAGTAAAATAGATAATCATTTTCGGGGTGTAGCGTAGCCCGGTTATCGCGCCACGTTTGGGACGTGGAGGCCGCAGGTTCGAATCCTGCCACCCCGACTTTGTTCTTCAAAACTTTGTGATGAAGAACTTTATTAGAGTTAAGGGCTCTTAGCTCAGCTGGATAGAGCACCTCCCTTCTAAGGAGGCGGTCGAAGGTTCGAATCCTTCAGGGCTCACAAAAAGCTTCAACATGTATGTTGAGGCTTTTTTGTTTTATTCCGGATACTCTATTCTAAGATGATATATATTAGCTAGCTTTAGCTTTAGCACTTTCTTAATGGATTGAATTTCTTTAAAGGTGATATCCGCATTTAAAAATTGACCACTTTCCATCTGTTTATTTATAATATTATCTACAAAATCATTAATCTTAGTACTTGTAGGCTCTTTTAAACTTTTAGATGCTGCTTCTACACTATCGCACATCATTAAAATGGCCGTTTCTTTACTAAAGGGTTTTGGTCCTGGATATGTAAAATCATTACTATCTACATTTTCATTTTCAGACTTCTCCTTCATATAAAAATAATACACTAAACTTGTACCATGGTGAGTTCTTATAAAATCAATAACTCGGTCTGGTAAATTATTTTTTTTGGCAATTTCGATTCCGTTTATTGTATGGTCAATTATAATTTTTGCACTTTCAACACTTGATAATTCATTATGCGGATTTATACCTGTGCTCTGATTTTCGGTAAAGTATGTTGGGTTTTTCATCTTACCAATGTCGTGGTATAAGGCACCAACTCTAATTAGCATAGCGTTAGCACCAATCTCATTAGCACAAGCCTCAGCTAAGTTTGCAACATTTAATGAATGATGAAATGTACCTGGTGCTCTATTAGATAATTCTTTTAGAAGCTTAGTATTAGTATCTGATAATTCTAATAAAGACACGTCTGAAACTAAGCCAAAAATCTTTTCGTACATATAAATTAAAGGCTGAACAAAAAGTGTTGCAAGACCGCAAAGAATAAAAAGCCCAAATACTTCCCATTTCATACTTGTAATTTGACCTTCATGAATAACGAAAAAGGCAAAATATGCAATAATGTATATAAAGGTTATTTGCCCAACAGATATAAAAAGGTTGGCCCTCTTGTATAATTCCGAAACCGTTAAAATGGTTACAATACCTGCTATAATTTGAAGAAACATATACTCATAACTATTTGGCACTATAAAACCTAATAATAATACCGTAAGTACATGAGCAAATAAACCTAATCTTGCATCGAAAAAAGCTTTTAAAATTAAAGGTAAAATACATAATGGCACTACATATATATATTGCGAATTATAATTAATCACCAAGGTGGTAATAAAAATCATCAACGCAATATTGAAAAATATAAAAGTGACTTTAGTATTATTTAAAAAGACGTCTAATCTATATTTTCTTAGAAATAATAATAGCATCAGTAATGTTAATGCAACCAAAAGCGTATAAGCTACAAGTACCCAATTATAATTTGTGGTATTCCATACTTGCGACTCGTATTCGGATTTTAAAGAATCTAATATATCGTATTCAGCATCTTCAACAACTTGTCCTTTAGAAATAATTAGTTGATCCTTTTCTATACTTCCTCTAGTTAAGGCAATTTTAGATAACTCTTCCTCTAAAACACGCTGTGTTAAGCTTTCATTTATGGATATATTAGGCTTTATTACATCAAAAAATATGGACATCATCCTATTACGTTTCTCTGTAGAAACACTATTGCCTAAATGCTTTTCTACAAGTTGACGCAATTCTCCTATCTCATATAATTCTCCATACGTTAATTCCTTTTTAACGGTATTTGATGTTGCTAATGTAATTGGTTTATTATCCGAATAACCATAGCTATTATCTAGAACACCACTGCTATATAGTTTATCTATAAATGATTTTCCTTTTTTAAATAAATCTGAATCTTGAATTCTAACAGAACTCGAATCTTTAAAAGTCTTAATAAAACTTTGAGTATATCCCTGTAGAACCTCTTTTTCAACTGCATTACTAGCTTTAAAATAGATTGAACTATTACGTTCTACTTCTGCCCTTTCTTTATCAACCTCGTCCTTAGTTTTCTTTATGGCAAAGTTAAATGGTGCGTATAGATTTTCGGATTGCCAAGGTTTTCCTTTTTCAAATGAGTACCTAAACTTACCCGTTTTAGGAAATAGGTAAACAATAAAAAGCGTTGTAACTAAGAATAATAATATCTTATAAACCAACGCATGATTTTTATACCATTTATTTAGAAGTGTATTCATATGTAATCAAATGTAATAAATATTAGAATTTTAGACTGCTATAATCATCAATACATTGAGAAATCTCTCAAAAAATGATTAATTTCGCAGCAATTAATATAAACACAAACATAATGAATAAGGACGTTGTAATAGTTTCTGCCGTTAGAACACCAATAGGAAGTTTTTTAGGAAGTTTATCTACTGTACCTGCTCCACAACTTGGTGCTACAGCAATTAAAGCTGCATTAGATAAAATTAACCTTAAACCAGAAATGGTTGATGAAGTATTGATGGGAAATGTTGTACAAGCTGGCACAGGACAAGCACCTGCCAGACAAGCGGCTATTTATGCTGGTATTCCAGACACTGTTCCTTGTACTACTATTAATAAAGTTTGTGCATCTGGAATGAAAGCTATTACACAAGCGGCTCAGGCTATTAAACTTGGTGATGCAGATATTGTTGTTGCCGGTGGCATGGAGAATATGAGTGCAATTCCACATTATTATCATGCACGTAGTGCTACAAAATTTGGACCAGCTACACTTGAAGATGGTATGCAAAAAGATGGATTGGTAGATGCCTACGATAAAAATGCAATGGGAGTTTGTGCGGATGCTTGTGCAACTGAATACAAATTCTCTAGAGAAGATCAAGATGCATTTGCTATACAATCTTATGAACGTTCCAAAGCAGCTTGGGAAGCTGGAAAATTTAAAGATGAAGTTATTCCTGTAGAAGTTCCACAACGTCGTGGTGATGCAATTGTTGTAGATAGAGATGAAGAATATACAAACGTAAAAATGGAAAAAATTCCGTCTTTACGTCCTGCTTTTACAAAAGATGGAACAGTAACTGCTGCTAATGCATCAACCATAAATGATGGAGCCGCTGCAGTGGTATTAATGAGTAGAGAAAAAGCAAATGAACTTGGCTTAACGCCTCTTGCAACTATAAAAAGTTATGCTGATGCTGCGCAAGAACCAAAATGGTTTACAACGGCACCAGCAAAAGCCTTACCAAAAGCATTAGCAAAAGCTAATATTGAATTAAGTGACGTTGATTATTTTGAATTTAACGAAGCTTTTTCTGTTGTTGGTTTGGCTAACATGAAAATTTTAGGATTAAACGATAGTAATGTTAATGTTAATGGTGGTGCAGTTTCGTTAGGACATCCACTTGGCTGTTCTGGTGCTAGAATTTTAGTAACATTAATTAATGTATTACATCAAAACAATGCTAAGATTGGAGCTGCAGCCATTTGTAATGGAGGTGGTGGAGCTTCAGCGATGGTATTAGAACGCGCTTAAGTTTTATATATGCAATACGGTCTTTGCAATCTTGGAATTGTACCAATACGATTAGAACCTAGCGATACCAGTGAAATGGTAACGCAAGCATTGTATGGTGATCTATTTAAAGTATTAGAACAACGAAAAAAATGGAGTCGCATTCGTTTTGCGTTCGACAAGTATGAAGGCTGGATAGATAATAAACAATATATAGAAATTGAGGAAGCTAATTATAAAAGTTTATCTGAAGCTGAAATGAAGCTTTCCTACGATTTAATTGAATTTGTATCTGATGCTTCTAATAATTTGTACCCTATACCTACAGGATCCGATTTAAATGGATTAGCATTACTTAATCATAAATTTGATGGTACTATTATTACCACTAAAAATAGTAAATCTGAAATAGTAAAAACATCTTTTCAATTTTTAAATGCTCCATATTTATGGGGTGGAAAGACACCTTTTGGTATTGATTGTTCTGGTTTTACTCAAATGGTTTACAAATTAAACGGTTATAAATTATATAGAGATGCTTCTGAACAAGCAACACAAGGTGATGCACTAAGTTTTATTGAAGAAAGTGAACCAGGTGATTTAGCTTTTTTTGATAATGCTGAAGGAAATATTACTCATGTTGGCATTATTATGGAAGACAACTACATAATACATGCACATGGTAAAGTTAGAATAGATAGATTAGATCACAGTGGAATTTATAATGTTGACAAAAAGCTACACACACATAAGCTAAGAGTTATCAAAAAAATAATATAAAAAAAGCGACTAAATATTTAGTCGCTTTTATTTTTCTATGTAATAATTATTTTAATTACCACCAGCCGAAGCTTCCATTTGTTCTACTCTAGCTCTCATTGCTTTAAACTTTTCTGTTTCTGCAAGTGCGCTATAGATATTCATTAAAGTTCTAGCTGCATCAATATTTGTATTTCTTAATTCTAAAGCTTTTTCCAGATAAGGAATAGCATCTTGATATAACTGAGAACGTTTTTCTTTTAGCTCATCATACTTTTTATTATCAGCTGCACTGGTTCCTAAACCATTCATTTCTTCTACAATAGCAGCTTCACCTTCTAAAATTGCAACTGCAATATTATTATAAGCATCTACATAGTTAGGGTTAATTTCAATTGCTTTTTTATAGTACTTTTTAGATTCTTCAAGATTACCACCTTCTGCTGCTAAAACACCTAGATTATATAATAACTCAGCATTATTAGGGTCTTTTTGTGTTGCCTGCTCCATTAAATCCTTAAACTTATCTCTATTACCCATTTTTAAATGAACATTAGCTTCTGATAATAAAAGTCCTAAATCGTCTGGATTTTCAGCTCTAGCATCTGCCATTGCACCTAAAGCTTTTTCATTCTTTCCTTGAGATACATAGATTAGAGCTATATTCTTAACGATTTCTGCTGTCTTTGGGTCACTTTTTACATCTCTTGGATTATTGTGAGATTTAGCAATCCTAACAGATAAATCTCTTGCTTCCTTACCTGGGAATGATTCTTCTACACCAGATTCCTTATTAGTAGCATAGTAGTTCATTTGAACACCAGTGTAACCCATATTTTTCAGTTGCACATAATAATCTAGTGCAGAATCATAGTCTTGGTCAGTAACTGCTGCTGAAGCGGCATAATATAAATATAACGTATCCGTTGGAGACATTTTATACACTTTCTCAAATCGTTTTGCTGCTACTTTATAGTCCTTATTATTAAAAGCATCATTAGCTTTTGTTAAAAAAGAATTAAGCATACCAGTTTTCATCTCATTTGCTTCATCAGTATATTTTAATTTACCCATTGAAGATTCTAAATCTTTCAACTTATCTAAGCTAGCAATTGCAGAATCTATATCGCTATCAGATCCTTGACCTTCTGCATATAAGGCCTTTGCCTTAAGGAAATAGAATTTAGACTTTAATTTATCATCCATACTTCCTTCTAGAGCTTCTGCTGCAGCAACTGCAGATTTTGCGTCACCATAATTTGAACCCTTTATTGCTTTTTCAATTGCCTTTATCTCATTCTTTTGTGCAAAGGACATAGTTGTAAAAGCCAAGAGTAGCACTAATGTCATTAATTTTTTCATCTTGTAATAAATAATTTATTGTTAATTTTTAGTTTTCAGTTTCATTATTATCAATAGCCGTGCCATCTTCCTTAGTCGCCTCATTTTCAGAAGATTCAGAATCCATCTCTTCAGTGGTTTCATCATCATCTTTCATTACTTTAGCAACAGCTGCAATGGAATCGTTACCTTTTAAATTAATGAGTTTAACACCTTGCGTTGCTCTACCCATAACACGTAAATCGGCTACTTCCATACGAATTGCAATACCAGATTTATTGATAATCATAAGATCATCATCATCAGTTACATTCTTAATAGACACTAAGTTACCTGTTTTTTCTGTAATAGAAATAGTTTTTACACCTTTTCCTCCTCTATTAGTAATTCTGTAATCCTCTAAGCTTGAACGCTTTCCGTAACCGTTTTCAGATACAACGAGTATATTACTTTCCATATCATCAACAGCTATCATACCAATAACTTCATCAGTATTTTCGTCTTGTAACCTAATTCCTCTAACACCAGAAGCATTTCGCCCCATTGGTCTAGTCTTAGCTTCTTCAAAACGAATTGCTTTACCAGATTTTAATGCAAGCATTACCTGACTTTCTCCAGTGGTTAGCTTTGCTTCTAATAAAGTATCATCTTCCTTAATCGTAATGGCATTAATACCATTAGTTCTTGGTCGAGAGTATTGTTCAAGAGATGTTTTCTTTACTTGACCTTTCTTGGTAGCCATAATTACATAATGACTATTGATATACTCTTCGTCCTTTAAATCTTGAGTACAGATGAAAGCCATAACTTTATCATCTTGTTCAATATTTATAAGGTTTTGGATTGCTCTACCCTTAGAAGTTTTAGATCCTTCAGGGATTTCGTAAACTCGCATCCAGAAGCATTTTCCTTTCTGTGTAAAGAACAACATATATTGGTGGTTCGTACCTACAAATAAATGCTCTAAGAAATCTTCATTACGTGTTGTTGATGCTTTTTGACCAACTCCACCTCTATTCTGTGTTTTATATTCGGTTAATGAAGTACGTTTGATATAACCTGCATGAGAAATAGTAATGACTACTTTTTCATCAGGAATCATATCTTCTATACTTAAATCACCACCAGCATATTCAATAACAGAACGACGCTCATCACCATATTTTTCTCTAACAACTTCTAATTCTTCCTTAATAATATCCATACGACGTTCTTTCTTGTCAAGAATATCTTTTAAGTCTTCAATAGTCTTCATTAACTCATCATACTCAGCACGTAACTTGTCTTGCTCTAGTCCTGTTAACTGACGTAGACGCATTTCTACAATTGCTTTGGCTTGTAATTCTGAAAGTTTAAAACGTTCAATTAATTTAGCTCTGGCTTCATCTGCATTTGCGGATGCTCTAATTAAAGCTATAACTTCATCAATATTATCTGATGCTATAATAAGCCCTTCTAATATATGTGCACGCTCTTCAGCTTTACGTAATTCATAAGTTGTACGTCTTACAACAACCTCATGTCTATGCTCAACAAAATAATGGATTAACTCTTTTAAGTTTAATAATTGAGGGCGACCATTTACAAGTGCTATATTATTTACACTAAAAGATGATTGTAAGGCTGTGTATTTAAATAATTTGTTAAGTACTATATTAGGAATAGCATCGCGCTTTAATACGTAAACAATACGCATTCCGTTTCTATCAGACTCATCTCTAATGGTAGAAATACCTTCAAGTTTTTTATCGTTAACCAAATCAGCAGTCTTCTTAATCATGTCTGCTTTATTAACTTGGTAAGGAATTTCATTTACAATTATACACTCACGTCCATTAACTTCTTCAATATTAGCCTTACCACGCATTACAATACGTCCACGACCTGTATGAAAAGCTTCTTTTACTCCATCATATCCATAAATGGTACCACCTGTAGGAAAATCTGGAGCTTTAATGTGCTGTATTAACTCGTCTATTTCAATATCGTTATTTTCAATATATGCAATAGTACCATTAACAACTTCTGTTAAGTTATGTGGTGGCATGTTAGTAGCCATACCAACGGCAATACCAGATGCACCATTAACTAAAAGACCAGGAATACGTGTTGGTAATACAGTTGGCTCTTCTAGTGTATCATCAAAATTTAACTTATGGTCAACTGTCTCTTTGTCAATATCTGCTAACATATCTTCAGATATCTTACGCATACGTGCTTCTGTATAACGCATTGCTGCTGGACTATCACCATCTACAGACCCAAAGTTACCTTGCCCATCTACTAACATATAACGTAAACTCCACTCTTGAGCCATACGTACCATAGTATCATAAACCGAAGTATCACCATGTGGATGATACTTACCTAAAACTTCACCGACAATTCTTGCTGACTTTTTATGTGCACTATTTGCTCTAACACCCAGCTCATGCATACCATAAAGTACACGTCTATGAACTGGCTTTAAACCATCTCTTACATCTGGTAAAGCACGTGACACAATGACTGACATTGAATAATCAATGTAAGCCGATTTCATTTCATCTTCAATATTAATTGGAATGAGTTTTTCTCCTTCTGCCATATAATAAATTAATTAGATTTTTCGTAGGTTTTCAAAACGTGCTAATATAACCAATTTAGCAGTGTTTAATAAGAAATAGAGGCTTGTTTTTGGGAGTTTTTATTAACAATTTTTGATATCTTTTTAGTTAATAAGTATCTAAAAATTTGCTTTGATATAAATTGCTTTTTTAGTCTCTTCGTTTCAACGTTTTATTTAAGGTATGATTTTTGACCTATAGGTAATATGTTTTTATTATTTTTAATGCAGAAAGGAATTTACTATGGACGATAATTTTTCCCCAAGAGTTAAAGATGTTATAGCTTTTAGCAAAGAAGAAGCTTTGCGATTAGGCCATGACTTTATTGGCACCGAACATTTAATGTTAGGGCTTTTAAGAGATGGTAATGGCAAAGCTATTGATATATTAAGCGCTTTAGACGTGGACTTAAATCACCTTAGACGTAAGGTTGAGATTTTAAGTCCTGCAAATCCTAATATAACCACAACATCTAACGAGAAAAAAAACTTGCACCTTACAAGGCAAGCAGAACGTGCTTTAAAAACTACGTTTTTAGAAGCAAAACTATTTCAAAGTACTTCTATAAATACAGCACATTTGTTGTTATGTATTTTAAGAAATGAAAATGACCCAACCACCAAGCTTTTAAATAAGCTAAAAGTTGATTATGATAACGTAAAAGAAGAATTCAAATCTATGATTACTAGCGAAGATGATTATTTAGAAACCCCAAAAGCCGAATCGTTTTCTGATGATGATTTAAATGACGAAGATGACGATGCAAAGCAAAACCCTTTTGGTGGACAGTCTAGCAAAACGAATAAAAAATCTAAAACTCCTGTTTTAGATAATTTTGGTAGAGACTTAACTGTGCTTGCCGAAGAAGGCAAACTAGACCCAGTTGTAGGACGAGAAAAAGAAATACAACGAGTATCTCAAATATTAAGCAGAAGAAAGAAAAACAATCCTTTATTAATAGGTGAACCTGGTGTGGGTAAATCTGCCATTGCAGAAGGACTTGCTTTGAGAATTGTTAAACGGAAAGTATCTCGTACCTTATTTAACAAACGTGTTGTTACTTTAGATTTAGCAAGTTTAGTTGCTGGAACAAAGTATAGAGGACAGTTTGAAGAGCGCATGAAAGCTGTTATGAATGAACTTGAAAAGAATGATGACATTATTCTTTTTATTGATGAGATTCATACTATTGTTGGTGCTGGCGGAGCTACTGGAAGTTTAGACGCATCAAATATGTTTAAACCAGCATTAGCAAGAGGCGAAATACAATGTATAGGTGCTACAACTTTAGATGAATACAGACAATACATTGAAAAAGATGGAGCTTTAGAGCGTCGTTTTCAAAAAGTAATTGTTGAACCTACATCTGTTGAAGAAACAATTGAAATCCTTAATAATATTAAGGGGAAATACGAAGAACATCATAATGTTGATTATACTGATGAAGCTATAGAGGCTTGTGTAAAATTAACCAATCGTTACATGACTGAGCGATTTTTACCAGACAAAGCAATTGACGCTTTAGATGAAGCAGGCTCTCGTGTTCATATTACTAATATTGATGTACCAGAACAAATCCTTGAGCTAGAGAAAAAACTAGAAGAAGTTAAGGAAACTAAGAATAGTGTTGTTAAAAAACAGAAATATGAAGAAGCAGCAAAGCTTAGAGATGATGAAAAACGTCTAGAAAAGGACCTTGCTGCTGCACAAGAAAAATGGGAAGAAGAAACAAAACAGCATAGAGAAATTGTTAGTGAAGATAATGTAGCTGATGTTGTTTCTATGATGACAGGTATTCCTGTAAATAAAATAGCACAAACAGAAATTAATAAACTATCTCAATTACCAGACCTAATCAAAGGAAAGGTTATTGGTCAAGATAATGCTGTTGCAAAGGTTGTAAAAGCTATTCAGAGAAACCGAGCTGGACTTAAAGACCCTAATAAACCAATTGGGTCATTTATATTTTTAGGGCAAACAGGTGTTGGTAAAACTCAGTTAGCTAAAGTATTAGCAAGAGAGCTATTTGATAGTGATGATGCTTTAGTCCGCATTGACATGAGTGAATACATGGAAAAATTTGCTATCTCTCGTCTAATAGGTGCACCTCCAGGATATGTTGGTTACGAAGAAGGTGGTCAGCTTACAGAAAAGATAAGACGTAAACCTTATGCTGTAGTGCTTTTAGATGAAATTGAAAAAGCGCATCCAGATGTATTTAATATGCTTTTACAGGTGCTTGATGATGGTTACTTAACAGACAGCCTAGGACGCAAAATTGATTTTAGAAATACAATAATAATTATGACATCTAACATAGGTGCTCGTAAGCTAAAAGATTTTGGAACTGGTGTTGGTTTTGGGACATCTGCAAAAGAAGCTCAGGCTTCAGACCATGCAAAAGCTGTAATTGAAAATGCATTAAAGAAAGCATTTGCACCAGAGTTTTTAAATCGAATTGATGATGTAATTGTCTTTAATGCTTTAGAGAAAGAAGATATTAACAAAATCATTGATATTGAATTAGTTAAGCTTATTGATAGAATTAAAAATTTAGGTTACGAACTTAAACTTACTAATAAGGCTAAGGACTATATTGCAGAAAAAGGTTTTGATAAGCAATATGGTGCAAGACCGCTTAACAGAGCAATTCAGAAATATGTAGAAGATGCTTTAGCTGAAGAAATTATTAATTCAAAAATTCATGAAGGTGATACCATTACAATGGATTTAGATGAAAAGAATGATGTCTTAAAAATTAAGATTAAATCTTCAGGTAAAACGACGGAGTCTTAAGCAATTCGTCTATAATAATTATAACTCCTTCATAATGAAGGAGTTTTTTTATATCTTATATTCAAAAATCAACTAATCATGAAAGAAATCCTAACTTTCGATTTTTGTGATATGACTATTTATGATAATTATATTTTAGTTATTATAAAGGAAGGCGTAAATGTTATACCTAAACATAACGACGTATTGGTTGAAGTTACTAACACCTATTTTGTAGACAAACCTTTTGTATACATTACACATAGAATTAACTCATATTCTGTAGACCCTAAAGTTTATTTTAAAACTTCGAAAATTAAAAATCTAAAAGGATTTGCAGTTGTTTCTAATAATTTTCAAGCAAAAAAAAATGCGCAAATAGAACAGCGTTTTTTTAATAAACCTTTTAAAATTTTCACAAAATTAAGCGATGCCTTTACTTGGGCAGATAACCTGGTTAAATAAAACTACAGTGACTTACTTTAAACCATAAGTGTTTAAAAACAATTCTTCAATTTCAATATCTACATCTTTTAAAAACTGAATTGAAGCTTCAATATCATCATGCAATACTTCGTCTACTTTAATAAAAGGTACAACTTTTCGATACTGTTCTAAAAACGACTCTAAAAAGGGTGATGTTTTTAAGGGACTTCTAAACTCTATAGCCTGTGACGCATTCATTAATTCTATAGCAATAACACGTTCTACATTTCTAATTAAAGTGTAAGCTTGTGTTGCTGCATTTGCACCCATACTTACATGATCTTCTTGTCCATTAGAAGACACAATTGAATCTACACTCGCTGGAGATGCCAATTGTTTATTAGCACTTACAATACTTGCAGCTGTATATTGCGGAATCATAAATCCTGAATTAAGTCCAGGATTATCAACTAAAAATGCGGGTAAACCTCGCAAACCAGATACTAATTGAAATACACGACGTTCTGATATATTACCAATCTCTGCCATTGCTATTTTTAAATAATCTAACGCCAAAGCCAAAGGTTGTCCATGAAAATTTCCACCAGAGATAATTAAATCTTCTTCATGAAAAATATTAGGATTATCTGTCACGGAATTGATTTCAGTTAAAATCACTTTCTCAACAAAATCTAACGTATCCTTTGTTGCACCATGCACTTGCGGAATACAACGAAATGAATAAGGATCTTGTACATGTTCCTTTTCACGAGTAATAAGTTCACTTCCTTTTAAAAATTCATTAAAACGTCGAGCTACTTTTCTTTGTCCAGGATGTGGTCTAACCGCATGTACCAAATCATGAAAAGGATCCAGACGACCATCAAAAGCATCTAACGAAATACTTGCAATAATATCTGCTAAATAAGATGTTTTATGAGACATTAAAAGTAAGTAAACTCCATATGCACTCATAAATTGTGTGCCATTTAATAATGCTAATCCTTCTTTAGCTTCAAGCTTTATGGGTTTCCAATTGAATTTCTCTAATATAGTCTCAGCTTCATATTCCTGATTATCATGCACCACTTTTCCTTTTCCTAATAACGGCAATGCTAAATGTGCCAAAGGGGCTAAATCACCAGATGCTCCTAAAGAACCTTGTGTAAATACAAAAGGAAATATATCGTTATTAAAAAAGTCAATTAACCTATTTACGGTTTCTAACTGAACTCCACTATGACCATAACTTAGCGATTGTATCTTTAGAAGTAACATAACTTTAACCACAGATTCTGGTACACGATCACCAGTTCCACAAGCATGAGACATAACGAGGTTTTCTTGAAGCTGCGTTAAATCCTTATCCGAAATTTTAACATTATATAATGAGCCAAAACCAGTATTGATACCATACATTGGTTTTTTATTATTTGCCAGTTTAGCATCTAAGTACGTTTTACACTTTTTAATGTTATTTGCAGCGGCTTCTGAAAGTTTTAATTTTTTCTTATCCTTAAAAATATTGTATATCGTTACAATATCTAAAGCTTCAGAAGAAATAGTATGATAATTATTCATTTCAGGTTATTAATTGATAATTCAAAATTGAGAAATATTTTGCACTCTACATCATATTGTTAATAATTACTGTAAACTTGAAATTAAGCTTAGAATGCTTATTTTTGGGCAATAACAAAAAAATTTATGAAAAGATTATTAGCAATTTGTATAGCACTTTCACTATTTGCATGCAAGAAAGAAGAACCTAAGGATTATGCAACTATTTCTGGAAAGATTGAAAATGCTCACGAATCCAATATTTTAAGAGTTTTCCAAGGTAGAAACTTTGAAAAATTAATATCTCTTAACGACGATGGAACATTTAAAGACACTTTAAAAGTTACAGAGGGAGATTATAATTTTCAGCATGGGAATCAACGAGGTGTTATTTTTCTAAAAAATGATAATGAATCTTCATTTAATGCAGACTATACGGATTTTATGAAATCTATAGTTTTTAGCGGTGATGCAGAAGATATAAACAATTTTTCTATACAATCTTTTTTAATTTCTAATGATCATTTTACTGAAGATTTAGTGGCAAACGGATCTAAAGCTGAATTAGACGAAGCCATTAAAAACTACAAATCAGCATACGAAGACCTAAAGAAAAAATACAGTGAAATAGATTCTACTCACCTAGCATTAATGGATAAAAATATTGACGGTACGCTAAAACAACTAACCCAATTTATGTCAACTAAATTGGCAACACGTTCTGCATTACCAGAAGGGTCGCCTTCACCTATTTTTGAAAATTACGAGAATTTTGCAGGAGGAAACACATCACTTTCAGATTTAAAAGGTAAATATGTTTATATAGATATTTGGGCAACTTGGTGTGGCCCTTGTATTAAAGAAGTGCCATCACTTAAAAAAATTGAAAAACAATATGACGGTAAAAACATAGAGTTTGTAAGCATTTCTGTAGATGAAGGTCGTGGTTATAAGGGTGATGCTAAGGCAGCTCACTTAGGGTGGAAAAAAATGGTAGCCGAAAAGGAATTAAGCGGCACACAATTATTTGCTGATAACGGATTTATGTCTGAATTTATACAATCATACCAAATCAATGCTATTCCAAGATTTATATTAATAGATCCTAAAGGAAACATTGTAAATGCAGACGCTCCGAGACCATCTAGTCCTCAACTTGTTGAGTTATTTAATACTTTAGAATTATAATTAATAATAACGATATATAAAAAAGCCTTCATCTTTGAAGGCTTTTTTTTATTACTTTTCTTGTTGTTCCTCCTCTTGTGGTTGCTCTGGCTGCTTAAATAAATCTATATAAGCTTCACCCATAGTATCAATAATATGACTTGCAATTAAGCTTTGATAACCATAATCTTCTAATGAAATATCTGCGGATTTACCATGCAAGTAAACTCCAAAAATAGTAGCTGCCAAAGGCTCGTATCCTTGAGCTATTAATCCCGAAATAATTCCTGTTAAAACATCGCCACTTCCAGCCGTTGCCATACCAGGATTTCCTGTAGTATTTACATACAACTTATCGTTATAAACCGTAATAGAGTTTGCACCTTTAATTAATACAATCACCTTATACTTCTTTGAAAACGCTTTTACTTTTTTCAGTTTATCAAAATCATCAGACCACTTCCCTATTAATCGCTCTAATTCTTTAGGATGTGGAGTTAATACAGTTTGTTCTGGCAATAATTTTAGTAATGTTTTCTTTTTTGAAAGTAGATTTAAACCGTCAGCATCGATTACCAATGGTAATTTGTTTTTCTTTAAAAATGCTTCAAAAGCCTTTGCAGTTTCATCAGTTGTTCCTATACCTACTCCAACACCAATTACTGTTGGTTCTATATCAAAGTTTATCTGGGTAATATTATTTTCATTATCATCTGTAATTACCATCACTTCTGGTAAAGCAGCTTGCATACTATTATAGCCGCATTTTGGGATATAAGCCGTTACCAAACCTGCACCAGAACTTAAAGCCGCTCTACTTGCTAAATTTACAGCACCTATTTTTCCATAACTTCCACCTAAAATTAATACATGCCCAAAGTCACCTTTGTGCGAAAATTTTTGTCGAGGTTTATAAAGTGGTAAAACTTCAAATTTAGATATGAGTTCTACTTCTGTTTCCGTTTGTATTAAATAATCTCTATCAATACCAATATCTAAAGCTTCCCATTGAATGGTATATTTAGCCGTTTCTGGTAAAAAGAAAACCAGCTTAGGTGATTGAAAACTTAAGGTATAGTTAGCATGAACTACGGCATTTTCATCCTCAACCGCTTTGTCAGAGTACAAACCTGATGGAATATCTACCGCCAAAGTAAATGCTTTAGATGCTCTCCATCTTTGAAATAGTTCTTGTACCCAATCATTAGGTAATCGATTTAAACCAATACCGAAAACAGCATCAACAATGATATCTTTTTCATCTATTACAATTTCAGAAAAGTCTGCACCACAACTTAACATAATTGGCCAATTCTTTGTAGTATCCTTTATGCGATCGTAATTAATAAGAAAATCTTTAGACCGTTTATCACTACAGTTTACTATATATGTTACAACATTATAACCATGTGTTATTAAGTGCCTTGCCAAAACCAGACCATCACCACCATTATTACCTATACCACAAAAAACATGAACTGGCACTTGGGCTCCTTGCATACGACTATGAATCCAATTAAAGATTTGAGTACCTGCACGCTCCATTAAATCGGTTGATGATATATTTTGACGTTCTGTTGTTAACCTATCTCCTTCGTAAATTTGCTCTTTGGAAAATATCTTCATGCAATAATTCTATAAAATGAATGTGTTTTGTCCCGTAAAAATAATACATTTAATATATAAAAATATCCCCTTTTGCTAAATGTCTAAGTACAAACCATTCTCAACGCAAAGACTCATCATTAGACCAGTCACTATTAAAGATGCTCCGTTTATTTTAGAATTAATGAATACACCAAAATGGATAAAATATATTGGAGAGCGTCATGTAAAAACCGTTGAAAAGGCCGAAGCTTATATTAAAGAAAAAGCATTTCCTCAACTTGAAAAACATGGATATACCAATAATGTTATTATAAGAAAAGAGGATAACACAAAACTTGGCACTTGTGGCTTATATCACAGAGAGGGCAAAGAAGATCCTGATATTGGCTTTGCATTTCTACCTAATAATGAAGGTAAAGGCTATGCCTTTGAAGCAAACAATAAATTAATGCATGTCGCTAAAGAAAATTATGGCTTAACCGAATTAAGTGCATTTACATTAGAGGATAACAAATCTTCTAGAAAATTATTAGAACGTTTAGGCTTTAAATTACTAGGTATAGGTAACTTACCAAATAATGATGAGGACTTATTACACTACCATAGAGTTTTAGATTTTAATAATAAATAGGGTTGTGCTCAATATCAAAAAAATATTTAAAAATTTTAATTTAAGATTAGTAGTTCTAGAATGTATCTCCTTAGTTTTTATAATTAGCGGGATAAAACGATTTTATATTGCATATAATGGAAAACTATACGATGTTTTAATGAATAAAGATTGGGAAAAACATGAATTAATAAATAATTCGTCAATTTCTGAATTATTTGTGAATGAAATATATTGGTTTTTAACAACGTTGTTAATTAGTATTTTAGTTATTGCACTTATAAACTGGAGAAATAAATTTGGACAAATAAACTCAATTGCGGTCATCATAATTACTTTAGGAATTTCTTCGACTGAATTTTACTCATCAGGATTTATAAACCGATATCTAAATTATTTTTGTGGAATATTTGCGGAAGGCTATGGAATGGCTTTTTTAGTTGGTGGCTCAATTATATTATTAGTTGGAATTTTGATTTTATGGAAAACCATTACACTGCATAAAAAAACAAAGCATTAACAATGACAAAATTCATTAATTTTACCTTCCTTTCTTTATTTATAGTTCTTAATGGTTTTTCGCAACAACTAACTTTAGAAACAGGCTTAGATGCTTCAGTTAATGAAACTTCCGGATTGCTTTATCTTAACAAAACGCTTATTACACATAATGATTCTGGTAATACTAATCAATTATTCGATATAGATACTTTAACTGGTGCTGTTACAAGAACGGTAACCATCAGCAATGCCAAAAATGTAGATTGGGAAGATCTTACACATGATGACACCTTTATCTATATAGGCGATTTTGGAAACAATAATGGTAACAGGACAGATTTAAAAATCTATCGCATTTCCATTGACGATTATTTTAATAAGACCTCTGTAACTGCAGATGTTATTAACTTTAGTTACAGTAATCAAACAGTTTTTAAGTCAAAACCCTTTAACACAGAATTTGATGCCGAAGCCTTAATACATTACAATGATAATCTCTATATATTTTCGAAAAATTGGAGAGATGATATAACTCATATTTACAAACTCTCTAAACTTCCAGGAACTTATAATATTTCTACAATAGATTCCATTGAAACCGAAGGTCTTATTTCTGGTGCTAGTTATAATGCACGCAGTGATAGCATTATACTTTGTGGTTATGGTGATGGTGCTTTTATTATTGAATTAAAAGGATATAGCGAAGGTTTGTTTTCTAATGGTTCTATAGATCGGATTTCTATTACCCAACCTGAAAATTATTCGGCACAGATAGAAGCAATTATTCCTATTAACGCTAATGAATATTATTTGTCAGCTGAAAAAAGTTTATCAAATGCGCCTTCAGGATTATTTAGATTTAATACTTCAATTTTAAAAAATAAAGAAGATTAATTTGAAGATTCTTATTCGAGATTTGATTTTGCTCAACTTTTTTTATTAACGAATATTATAGATGCTGAACTTGTATCAGAATCTCATATAATTTTAAACGTTCAATTAAAATTTACCCTAAAATCCTAACCAACAATTCCTTTAGTAAATCACCTTGAGGTACAGCATTAGAACCAACACCTTTACCTTTTACATCAAACTCACGCAATAACCCAATTACAGAACTTACTTTTTTCATCGGATAGTTTCGAGCTGCTGTTAAATACTCATTCACAAAATAGGGATTCACTCTTAAAGCTGAAGCCACACTCCTAGGATTTTTATCGTGCATACCATGAAGATGTAATAACTGCGAAAAAAAACTAAACAGCAACGATACTGTAACAACCATAGGATTGTCCTTAGGATTGTCTGCAAAATACTTTGCTATTTTATGAGCTTTTACCACATTGCGCTCACCAACCGCTTTTCTTAGCTCAAAATTATTGTAATCCTTACTAATACCTATATTTTCTTCAATATGTTCTGGTGTAATTTGTGTGCCTTTTGGTAATACAATTTTAAGTTTATTAAGTTCATTATTAACCTTACTTAAATCTGTACCTAAAAATTCTACAAGCATTTGAGCTGCCTTTGGCGAAATATCATATCCTTGCCCTTTTAGCACACGTCTTATCCAATCTGGCACTTGATTATCATAAAGCTTTTTACTTTCAAAAACAACTCCACCATTTTTGTTTATTGCTTTATATAAAGCTTTACGCTTATCAATTTTTTTGTACTTATAATTAACCACCAAAACTGTAGTTGGCTGCGGATTGTCTGCGTATTGCGCTAATTTTTCAATCGTTCTGCTTAAATCTTGAGCCTCCTTAACAATCACTACTTGTCGCTCTGCCATCATTGGATATCGTTTGGCATTACTCACAATATCATCAATAGATACATCACGACCATACAAAACCATCTGATTGAAACCCTTTTCAGCTTCATCTAACACATTATCTTCAATAAAATCTGAAATCTTATCAATATAATAAGCTTCTTCTCCCATTAAAAAATAGATAGGCTTAAGGTCTCCCTTTTTTATTGCTGCAACAAGTTGTTTTACGTCGTCCAAATTATCAAAAATTCCAAAAATTTAAATTCCAAATTCCAATGCAAATCAATAAGATTAATACTCATTTTTAGATTTTGGGATTTGAAAATTGTGATTTGCCGTATTCTACATTAAATTTGATGAAAAATTAAGAATATTGCCTTTGCAAGACCTCAACTTTCCAAAGTTTGAATACCGTTTCAAAAGTACAGAAAATAAAGTTTCTATTTTTGATGTAATTCGGAAAAAATTCATCATTCTACAACCTGAAGAATGGGTGCGACAACATTGCGTGCATTATTTAATTAACGAGAAGAAATACCCTAAGTCGTTAATTAATGTTGAAAAAGAATTGACCATAAATGGCTTAAAAAAACGTTATGACATAGTTATATTTAATACAGATGGTAGTATTTATTTAATCGTAGAATGCAAATCACATAAAATTACGATTGACCAAACTACCTTCGATCAAATAGCACGTTACAACTTAACTCTAAATGCCACGTATTTAATGGTAACCAACGGTTTAAATCACTATTATTGTGAAATGGATATGAAAGCAGAACGTTATACCTTTTTAAAGACGATTCCAAATTACTCAAAAGACTAAATGTTACAAATTAAAGATATAGCAGTTGTAATTTTAAACTGGAATGGCAAAGCCTTACTCCAGCAGTTTTTACCATCAGTAATTAAACATTCTAATGATGCTATAATTTATGTTGCTGATAATGCTTCTACTGATGATTCTGTTGCATATATTTCTAAACATTATCCGACTGTAAGATTAATTCAGAATAAATTAAATGGTGGTTATGCTAAAGGTTATAATGATGCACTAAAACAAGTTGAAGAACCTCTTCTCTGCCTATTAAATAGTGATATTGAAGTTACAGCAAATTGGTTGCAACCTATTTTAGAAGTATTTAATAAAGACGCTAATACAGCCATTATTCAGCCAAAAATTTTAGATTATAAAAACAAAGCTTTTTTTGAATATGCTGGTGCAGCTGGTGGTTTTATAGACAAATATGGTTATCCATATTGTCGAGGACGTATTTTCAATACCATTGAAGAAGATAAGGGGCAATACAATGACATTAAAGACATTTTTTGGGCTTCTGGTGCTTGTTTTTTTATTAGAAATACTGTTTTTAAAAACCTAAATGGTTTCGACGAAAGTTATTTTGCGCATATGGAAGAGATTGATTTGTGTTGGCGCGCATTTAATAGCAATTACAATACAAAATATGTAGGTTTATCAACGGTTTATCATGTTGGTGGTGCAACGCTGAATAATACAAATCCTAAAAAAACCTATCTTAATTTTAGAAATAGTCTCTTAACACTTGTAAAAAATACCGACACAAATGTTTTTATTAAAGCTGTTATTAGAATGAAATTAGATGGTGTTGCAGCTTTCCGGTTCTTATTACAGCTAAAACCATTACACTTTTTTGCTATTTTTAAAGCGCATTTATCTTTCTATAAAAATTTAAGCAAAATTTTAAGACAACGCAAACAACTGTCAAAGCGAGGAAATTATTATAAAACCACCTCTATTGTTTGGTCTTATTTTATTAAAAACATAACAAAATTCTAATTGTTCATAAAACTGTTAAAGTTTTTGTTAATCCATGTTTAGACAATTCTTCTTTTCTATAATTTTGAATTGTTGTAAATAACAGTTTAACTAAAAATGAATTTATGAAAAAATTAATGTTATTAAGTGTTTGTTCAATGGTGTTGTTAGCGTCTTGCGTGTCGAAGAAAGATTACCTAGCACTTGAAGCACAACAAAAAGAAACACAAGATTTATTAAATACAGCTACGGTAAAATTAAATAGCTGTCTTTCTGATGCTGCTGCTGCAAATGCTCGTGTAGAAGCTATGAAAGAACAATTAGCTGATATGCGTAAAAGCAATGAAGCTTTGATAAAAAACTCTCAAGACTTAACCGAATTGACAAGTAAAGGTGCTACTAACCTCGAAAAATCGCTAGAAAGTCTAAGAGAAAGTAACTTAAAAATTACACGTTTACAAGATGCTTTAACTCGTAAAGACAGTGTGACTTTAGCTATTGTTACTAGCCTTAAGAAAGAGGTTGGAATGAGCGATTCTGATATTGAAATTAACGTAGAAAAAGGTGTTGTATTTATTTCAATTGCTGACAAATTATTATTTAAAAGCGGAAGCTATACTGTAACAGAAAGAGCTAATGAGATATTAGGAAAAGTTGCAAAAGTTATCAATAGCAAACCAGATTTTGAAGCTATGGTAGAGTCGCATACAGACAACAAGTCTTATAGCAAACCACCATTATTAGACAACTGGGATTTAAGTGTAAAACGTGCTACTGCAGTTGTTAGAGTTTTAGAAAGCCTTAATGTAAACCCTCAACAGTTAATTGCAGCTGGTCGTAGTTCTTATGTGCCGTTAGTTGACAATGATACTGCCGAGAATAGAGCAAAAAATAGACGTACTCGTATCGTTGTACTTCCTAAAATTGACCAGTTCTATGAAATGGTTGAGTCTGAAATGAAAAACCTAAGCGAAGGAAATTAATCCTTTTAAGCAATATATTGAAAAGCCCAATACGGTTGTATTGGGCTTTTTGTTTTTTATAATATTTTCAACTGCGCTCAACTGAACATAATAGTTCTAATTAACATGTTTTGCATTATACATATACAAACACTATTTGTTGTCAGTTCGAGTAATTTTGAGGTACGAAAAATTGTATCGAGAACATTTTATTGAACAATATTCTGCTTCTCGATACATATTTTCCTCATTTTCAATCGAAAAATCCACTCGAAGTGACGAATTCTATCAAAATGCACAATAGTTCTAATTAATATTATCATAAGATTTCACCAATCTTATAAATTCTGCTCTATAACCTTCTTTGTCTTCACCTCTACCATTCTCTGCTAGTTCAATAACTCTATCTAATTTAGCATTATTATTATATTTAGAGTTTCTCAGTTTCATACCAAATAAAGCAACCGCAGAAGCAAAATTCATATCAGCAGATGCCACAGTAATTTTAGTATTTTGTACGTGTACCATCTCAATACTCTTTGACTCGTCTAGTCTTTTATATCTGAATTTTACTGTAAATAATTCGTTTTCATACTTTGAAGTTGGATATGTGGTAGCGTATTTTAAACCTGGAACTGTTTTTAAATAATCACTTTTAATTCCTGTTGGGATAATTTCATATAAAGCCGTTACGGTATGACCACTTCCTAATTCACCTGCATCTTTTGTATCATCTATAAAATCCTCATCTGCTAACAACCTATTTTCATAACCAATTAAACGATACGCTTGTACTTTCTTTGGGTTGAATTCTACTTGAATTTTTACATCCTTGGCAATCGTAAATAAGGTACCACCAAACTCTTTTCCGAAGACTTTCTGAGCCTCTTGCATATTATCGATATAAGCATGATTTCCGTTACCTTTATCTGCTAACGTCTCTAATTTTGAATCTTTATAATTACCATATCCAAAGCCTAAAACAGATAAGTACACTCCAGACTTACGTTTTTCTTCAATTAAACTTTGCATGTCGCTGTTACTTGAAGCTCCAACATTAAAATCTCCATCTGTTGCAAGTATTACTCGATTATTTCCATTTTTCTTAAAGTTCTTTTCAGCTAATTTATAAGCTAACTCTATACCTGCTCCACCAGCAGTTGAACCACCAGACCTTAAATTATCTAAAGCCGCTAAAATCTTTTCTTTATTATCACCAGATGTAGGTTCTAAAACCACACCAGCTGCACCAGCATATACCACAATAGATACTTTATCTTTTGCTCTTAATTGATTAACCAAAAGTTTAAAAGCACTTTTTAATAAAGGCAGTTTATTCTGCGAACCCATAGAACCAGATACATCAATTAAAAATGTGAGATTAGATGCTGGTAATTCTTCGTCTGTATAACTTTTACCCTGAAGACCAATTCTTACTAATTGGGTTTCTTTATGCCATGGTGACTCAACAACTTCTGTGTAAATAGAAAAAGGGTGCTCATTTGTTGGTTGCGGGTAATTATAGTTAAAGTAATTAACCATCTCTTCTATTTTGACAGCATCTGGAGAAATATGTTGGCCATTATTAATCATACGTCTAACATTACTATAAGAAGCTTTATCTACATCAATTGAAAAAGTTGATAATGGAAACATATTAGTTCTTTCGAAATTATTCTCTGTGATTTGAGCATAAGATTCATCATTTTGAATTCTATAATTTCCGCTTTTAGTTGTAATTACAATGCAACCATCTTTTGCTGAATTACCAAACATACTAAGCGCTTCAGTTGATTTATAAACATTCATATGCTCAATATCATTAGGATTTAACTTATCAATTAATTGATTATATCCTTTTTGTATTGGAATCCCATCAACGATATATAAAATATTAGAGTTACTATTTTTTGCCTTTGTACCTCTTATGTTAACCCCTTGTACATTGTCTGCCAATTGTTTGGAAATCTTATCGTGGAATCTTTTCTGTTCTTGTCTTCTTATTTGTGATTTGCTTGGAGCACTTATACTACTAATACTCTCTGATCTGACAACTTCTGCAGTACCAGTATAAGCCTTTTTTGTAGTTGTACCATAACCAACAATCACAACTTCATCTAATGTTTCACTTGCTTCTAAACTAACATCAATAACACTTTTGGTTCCTACGGTTACACTTTGAGACTTGTAACCTATATAACTAAATATTAATTTATCACCTAAATTGGTGCTTATTGAATACTTACCGTCAAAATCAGTTGTTACACCTTGACTAGTTCCTTTAATAAGAACATTTGCTCCTGGTAATGGCAACCCGTCTGAAGCAGTTGTTACAGTGCCTGTAACAGTTTTTTGCTGAGCATTTAATTGTACTGAAAAAAACAATACAATAATGATTTTTAAAATTGTTTTCATAATGTTTGAGTTATAAGTTTGTGTAAACCTATTAACAAACACTATAATACAAAACCACTAATGAGTGAAGTAAGTCTTTGAATGAGTAAACTACCTTAAAGCAGCTTTAAGTGTTTTTTTACGTTGAATTTTCCCTGTATTCGTCTCTGGAAATTTCTCTAGTGTGTATATCTGCTTCGGAATTTCAAATTTATCCAAGGCTTTTAATTCCTGAATATTGGATAAAATGGTGTCTGCAGAATCCGCAGGATTTTCAATTATAAGAATTAACTTTTCTCCAAGTTCAACGTCAGATTCACCAGCAATAATATATCGCTCCTTAATAAGAGTTTGAAGTTTTTCTTCAATTTGCTCTGGAAACAGTTTTACTCCACCAGAATTAATTACATTATCATAACGTCCGAGTAGTTTAAAACTAGTTTCGGATTTTAAATCTACAATATCATTAGTTACTAAAGCGTCTTTAACAAGTTTTGGTGCGTGGATAATTAAACATTTCCTTTCATCTTGCTCAAAACGAACATTAGTTAACGCGTTGAAATATTTTTCGCTTTTAGCCGATTTAGATTCTAATTGACGTACTGCAACATGAGTTACGGTTTCCGTCATACCATAAGTTTCAAAAAATAGGGATTTTGATTCTTTAATTTTTTCTAACAAAGGTTTAGTAACCATAGAACCACCAACAATAATAGTCTTTATATTTTGTGTGTAATTTATAGCTTGTTTTAATTGAAGCGGAATCATAGCACAAAAATCGTAATGCTTGTCATAATCGAAAATGGGATGCGCAACTGGTGCAACAAAATCTAGTTCTAATCCCAATACCAAAGCACGTACAAACATCATTTTACCAGCAATATAATGACTAGGCAAACAATGTAAAGCTGTATCACCTGGTTGAAGTCCAAAAAAATCACCTGTGGCAATAGCAGAGTTAACCATTGCTTGCTTTTTTAATTTAATAGACTTTGGTGTACCTGTAGAACCAGAAGTATTAACAATTAAAAAATCCTTGTCGTTGAGCCAATCTATTAAAAAGTTGCCAGTTACTTTCTCAAACGGTTCACCTTCTTTTATAAGGCTATAGGCTACTTCTTTTAAGTCTTCAAAATTAAAATGAAGTCCGTTAAACTTAAATCGGTTATGTACTTTATTGTACTTTGGTGTCATCTATTCAATGATTTTATAGTCTTCTTTGGGTGGTTCTACAACATCTCCAAATAATTTATCTTTCCAGTTTTTCCAACCGTACTTTTTAGACAAAATAAGAAGCATTATAGGATACACAACTAAAACAGGAATTACTATTTCTGTTACAGTACCAGCAACAGGTTCTGCAGTACTTTTATATATGGCATCTGTTTGTAAAGCTGTCCAATCTGTAGTTACAAGTAATGATGCAATAAGATTATTACCTAAATGAAATCCTAAAGCTAACTCTAAACCTTCATCCATTAATGTCATAATACCCAATAATAAACCTGTGCCAATATAAAAAATCATCATTTCCCAAAATCCTATAGCTCCAACTTCTGGGTTGGCACTATGAGCAATTCCGAATAAAACAGAGGTAAATATTAACGGAAACCATTTATTCTTAACCAAAACGCCAATATGCTGCATTAAATAACCTCTAAATAAATACTCTTCTAATCCTATTTGAAGTGGAAAAAGGATAATACTAATTAAAAATAATAAGGCAAATTTACTAGCATTAAACTGATATACAATTTCTGAAGCGTCTATCGCATACATTATATAAAATGTACCAATTGTATAAAGTGTTATCATTAAAAACGAGAACAAAATCCGTTTGTAATCTATTTTAGATCGCGATGTTGTTAATGATAAAATACTTCTTTGATGCACATATTTTACCATAATAAATAATAGACCCAGTAAAAAAGCAAATGGCGCTAAATTAATGATTAAAGTAACATTAGCAGACCAGCCCCAACTTTTCATCATCTCCATAGCAGCCTCTAATTCAGCAGGATCTGAAAATAAAAAATAGATAAAATTGGCAATAAATATACCAGCAACTAATATGGTTGTTATAATAAACATCCATAATTCGCGCTGTCCTTTATAGGCTTGTTGTATATAATTCATAGTTATATATTAAATTTCCAGTGTTGTTTTTTATCGTATTGCAAAGTACCATTTTTTACAATTAATGGCGAATCAAAATTATTAGTAAATAAACTTCCTGTACCTAATCCTTGAGGCATTGTGTTTTTTAGCGTGTAAGTCCATTGTGCAATAGCATTTAGCCCAATATTACTTTCTAAAGCACTTGTAATCCACCATTTTATATTTAAACTTTCTACTAAATCAATCCATTGCGTGCTGCCACCAAAACCACCAACCAAACTTGGTTTTAATATTATATATTGTGGCTGTATCGTTTCTAGTAATATTTGTTTCTCTTCTATTGAAAACACACCTATCAATTCTTCGTCTAAAGCAATTGGTAAAGGTGTCGCTTCACAAAGCTGAGCCATAGCTTCAAATTGTTTTGGTTTTATGGGTTGCTCAATGGAATGTAATTGGTATTCTGAAAGTTGTTTTAATTTCTCTAAAGCATCATCTTTTGAAAACGCTCCATTAGCATCTACGCGCAATTCTATATCCGAAGCTGAAAATTCTTTTCTAATAGATTTTAAAATATTCAATTCTGTTTTAAAATCTATGGCTCCTATTTTAAGTTTTATACAATCAAATCCGGTTTCAATCTTTTCCTTGATTTGAGTTCGCATAAAGTTTTCATCTCCCATCCAGACTAAGCCATTAATAGCAATAGCGTCAAAACCTTTTGTAAATGCTGAAGGAAATAACTGAAACTGATCATCACTTTCTAAAGATTTAAAAGCAGTTTCTAAACCAAATTGAATGCTTGGAAATTCCTTAAGCTCGTCAACCAATATAGCTAATCCTATATGTATATTTTGGCAAACCCATTTTAATTTGGTTTCATAGTCTGGTCTATCATCAATAGATAAACCTCTTAAAATGCCACACTCACCTATTCCTTGTTTGCCATTATTTCCTAGTGTTATAAACCAGGTTTCTTTAGTAGTCATTACTCCACGAGATGTACCACTCGGTCTTTTAAAGTCTAAAATGTATTTATGATATTTTGCTGTCATAGATGCAATCAAAAATACTTAAATAATTTTGTAATTTACCAACTCAAAATCATTACAAATGCCAGATTTTCCTAACATCATCTTATTTGCCATTCCTTTTTTTATTCTAGCGATGTTATTAGAATTATATGTCACTACAAAACAGCACATTAAGACCTACGAAAGCAAAGATGCACTATCTTCTATTGCAATGGGCTTAGGCAATGTGTTTTTAGGTTTTGCCAGTAAAGCTTTAGTACTGTTAATATTCTTCTGGATATATGATAATTTTAGGTTATTTACCGTTCCTGTGGCTTGGTGGTCTTTTGTGCTAATATTTTTTATAGATGATTTCTCATATTATTGGTTTCATAGAGTATCGCATGAGTGTCGTTTATTTTGGGCATCGCATGTGGTGCATCATTCTTCTGAACATTATAACTTAAGTACAGCTCTAAGACAAACTTGGTCTGGTGGTTTTTATACCTTTATTTTTTGGTTATGGCTGCCTTTATTAGGTTTTCATCCTGCGATGATTTTATTACAAATGTCAATAAGTTTATTGTATCAATTTTGGATACATACCGAAGCTATAGACAAAATGCCCAAATGGTTTGAAGCTGTGTTTAATACACCATCGCACCACAGAGTGCATCATGGTAGTAACCCTATTTATTTAGACCGCAATCACGCAGGTATTTTAATTATTTGGGATAGAATGTTTGGTACGTTTCAACCAGAATTAAAAGAGGAAAAAGTAGTTTACGGTTTGGTAAAAAATATAAAAACTTACAACCCAATAAAAATTGCGTTTATTGAATGGGTTAATATGTTTAATGATGCATTTACCGGAAAGAAATCTATTAAGAACAGGATTCTCTATTTAATAAAACCACCTGGTTGGAAACATGATGGTTCTGGTAAGGTCAGCGATGATCTGCGAAAGGAATGGATGGATTTAAAACAAATAGAAAAATAAGTTAGTGATTGTATAATTTTAGTTTTAAAATACCATTTAAATAGTTCCTTTGATTTTTTACTTAAACAGTTTTTACAATAATAGTATTCATATGCTTTATAGTTTACTGTGAACCAATATGTTATTCTTTATCACTTCAATTTTAAAACATATCTAAAATCTATAAAATCAATTTAAAAGCCTATACAGCAATGTTTTAGATCCTATTTAAGGTACTATAGCCTATAAACCTATACGATAAACGAAAATATTATAATAAGGAGTATTTATTAATCATCTTGTACCACTATTTATACTTATAAAATATTTTAAGCATATATAAAAAACCAAATCAATAATAATATGACTGAAAACTACACGCTAGATTCTTAATTAATGCTTTCTATTTTTTTTGATACATCTTCTTTATTGTTTATGTATTGAAAGCATTTGTTTTTTTGCATGTATTTTTTTGTCGATACCTCAAGGAAAATGGTAAACAAGAAACTTATCCTATTTATCACCGTAGTGATTGCAGCTATTGCAGTTCTATATTATAATGAGTCTCAAATCGATGCTTCAAATTATTCAGATTATGAACTCTTAGCGGTTGCAGATCATGAAAAGCTAACTTCAGGATCATACACACTGCAACCTATACGTGAGAATAGCTCTATTGCCACTTTTAAAAGACATGAAAAGGCTATAAACTCACATACAACTAACAGAAGTGCTTTAATGGATCCAGCCATTAGTGCTGAAGCAATTGCAAAATTTCTTAATGGAAATTTACCAACAACAACTCCTTCTGGTAATACAGGTATTCCCGCTTTGTTGTCACAGACTGGAGCTTTTTCTAATTTAAGTATCTTAACTCCTAATCCAGGACTTATCCCTTATGATATGATTGAACCGTTTTGGTCTGATGGTGCTGCAAAAAAAAGATGGATGGCCATACCAAACGATGGTACATATGATACAGCTGACGAACAAATTACATTTTCTAACGATGAAGCTTGGGATTTTCCACGAGGCTCTGTATTAATTAAACATTTTGAGGTTGGCGGACAACGTTTAGAAACACGTTTTGAAGTAAAAGGAGACGACGACGTCTATTATTATTTAACTTATAAATGGAATAGTGCACAAACAGATGCAACCTTATTAGATGATGCTGTAGATGAAGATGTTGTTGTGAACGGAGTTACTCAATCTTGGCATTACCCGAGTAGAAACGAATGTGCATCTTGTCACTTTCCGCAAAATGGTAGTGTATTAGGTCCAAAAACAAGACACCTTAATAAGGCAATCACTTATCCGAGTTCTGGTATAACCATGAACCAACTTGTTAATTTTAGTGAGCTTGGTCTTATAACTGAAACTATTACAGATACTAATGTTAGTAATTATCCTGCGGTGGCTGCAAAAGACGATTTAAGTGCTTCGTTAGAAGATAGAGCAAGATCTTATTTAGATGTAAACTGTGCAAGTTGTCATAATCCAAACGTCGATAACGTGGCTATGTTTGATGCACGTTATTCAACTCCATCGGCAAACCAAAATATTATTTATGGTCCTGTAGTTTATGATGAAGGTTTGACAGATCCTAAAGTGATTATACCACAAGATGTTGCCAATTCTATGGCACATTTTAGAATGAATTCTACACAGACTGGTATTGAGATGCCTCCGATAGCAAAAGATGTTGTTGATACTGCTGGTGTTCAATTAATTGAAGATTGGATAAATAGCTTAACTCCAGCAACCTCTTCTCCACCAGAAGCTTTGTTTTCTGCTTCTACTGTAAATGGCCCAGCACCTTTGAGTGTTAATTTTGATGCTTCCGCGTCAATTGATGCAGATAATGATCCATTAACTTACTCTTGGGATTTTGGTGATGGTAATACAGCGTCTGGTGTTACAACTAGCCATATATTTACTACTTCAGCTGAGTTTACCGTAACATTAACGGTAAGTGATGGTGAATTTTCTGATATAGCAACTACAATAATTGCAGTTAATAATAGTAATCCTGGTGGAAACACTATGTCTTTTACTGATGGAACATCGCTCTTAGGACAAGATAATTTTAGTGGATTGCCAATGGGAGTCATTGATATGAATGGCGACGGTAAAGATGATATTGTACAGTTTAATAATGCAAGGCAGCTTCGTATTCAGTATCAAAATGAAGCAGGACAACCGTTTACAAGCCATGACCATGGCACAGTAAGTAACAGTAATCAATGGGGAACTGCAATTGCCGACTTTGATCATAATGGCTTTAATGATATTATGTCTGGTGGTGCTTACGACAACTTAAAGATTGTAAAGAATAATAATGGAAACGATTCGTACTCACAATCTACACAGCCAAACTCAATTTTGTTCTTACAAGGTGCAAACTTTGCAGATATCAATAACGATGGTTGGGCAGATATTTTTGCGTGTCATGATGACGCAGAATCGCGAGCTTATCAAAACAACCAGGACGGAACTTTATCTTACAATCATAATTTAATTAGAACTTTTACAACCCCATCAAGTGATAATTCCGGAAATTATGCAAGTATGTGGATGGATTATGATAATGATGGTGATCTCGATCTTTATATTTCTAAATGTAGAGGTGGTGTAAACGACCCAACGGATCCAAGACGTATAAACATGTTATGGCAAAATGATGGAGATAACAATTTTACCGAAGTCGCTGAGCAAGCTAATCTTAAAATAGGAGCACAAACTTGGTTGTCGGATTTTGGTGACATTGATAATGATGGTGATTTAGATGCCATTATCATTAACCACTTTACGGGTCCTAATTTAATGAGAAACAATGGTAATGGAACTTTTACAGAAATAACTACAGGAAGTGGTTTATTGCCTACTTTAGATTCCTCTAATTTTTATGGAATTCAAGGGTTTTTCAAAGATTTTAATAATGATGGTTTTATAGATTTAATGGTGTCTGGAGACAACCATTACATTTTTTACAATAATGGAGATGGTACTTTTCAGAATGCTCCAAATCCGTTTAACTCTAATCAAATACAGTCGTTTTCTGTTGGTGATATTAATCATGATGGTTTCTTAGATATTTACGCAGGTTATGCTAATGGATTAAATTCTCCTAGTTCTACAAAAGATAGAATCTGGTTAAATGATGGTAACTCAAATAACTATATTAATATTCAATTAGAAGGCACCGTAAGTAATATAAATGGTATTGGCGCACGAGTAGAATTATATGGTACTTGGGGAAAACAAATAAGAGATGTTCGCTCTGGTGAAGGCTATGGCTTGGTAAATACATTTACTCAACATTTTGGAATTGGAGTAAATACTCAAATAGAAAAAGTGGTTGTTCGTTGGCCTTCAGGTGTTGTTGATGAAATTCTTAACCCAGAAATTAATCAATTTTTAAAGATTATTGAGACCATCCCAGAACCAAGTTGTAATGATGGTATTCAAAATGGTGATGAAACTGGTGTGGACTGTGGTGGATCTTGTCCAGACGAATGCCCACCACCTCCTACTTGTACAGATGTCATGGTGTCTATAACATTTGATAACTATCCACAAGAAACAAGCTGGTCTATTCAAGATAGCGCAGGAGTTACTGTTGCCTCTGGTGGTACTTATGGTAGTGAACCAGATGGTTCTACTATTACTATTGAAGAATGTCTTCCTGAAGGCTGCTATGACTTTATCATTAGCGATACGTATGGAGATGGTATTTGCTGTGAATATGGCAATGGATCATATACTGTAACGGCTAATGGACTAACAGTTGCTTCTGGCGCAAGCTTTGAAAATTCTGAGACTACTAATTTCTGCTTGGAAGAACTCCCATGTGCAGGCGTTGACTTAACTGTAATTGAAGTAGATTTTGAAAACGGATCTGGTACGGATTGGACGACTTCAGGAACTGCTTCTACAGGAACTTTTGTTATTGCAAACCCAACAGCACAAACGTCGGGTGTACTAACACAACCAGAAGACGATCATAGCGAAGTGGGAACAAATGCATTTTTTACGGCAACAAATACTACAGCAGGAGTTAATGATATTGATGGTGGTGTTTCAATTGCTACCTCACCTGTTTATACTATTACTGATGACTCTAATTTATCAATTTGGTATTTCTTTGGACAACGTGATGCTGGTGGAGATTCTGGTGATTTCTTTTTATTAGAATATTCAATTGATGGTGGTACTAACTATACTACGCTTGCATCTTATGGTGATGAAACTGTAGAAGCACAATGGACGGAAGCAACAGCACAAATTCCAGCAAACTCTAGTTTAGTTATTAGAGTATCTGCAGCAGACGGTTCAAGCGCTGGTGATATTGTTGAAGCCGGAATTGATGATTTGGTGGTTACCAAAATTTGTGTAGAACCTATACTATATACCTTTAATGACAATGTCTGGTCGCCAGAAGACCCAAACAATATATCTAACTCAAATGATGAAATTGTAATAGAATCTGGTGAGGCTGTAATTTCTATGAATACATCTATTAATACTATATCGGTCGAGGCTGGTGCGGCATTGACAGTAAATTCTGGTATTACATTATCGGCAAATACTACAACTTTAAAGTCAACTTCAGTTTTATATTCTAGTTTAATAGTTGATGGAACAATTGAAGGTGAGGTAAAATATGAGCGTTTTGTTAATGCTAGTTCTGGTGGTAATGATTTAATTTCCCCACCACTTTCAGGGCAGACGTGGGAAGATTTCTTGGCCTTAGATACAAATGCTACAGACTTATTAAATAATGGTAGTATTAACCCAACAACTTATGCTTTTGGTCCTTTCGATAAAACAGTAGATAATTATATAAATTATACTAACTCTCAAAGCGATTTAGATAATATAAATTTAGTAAGTGGTAAAGGCTACAGAGCCGCTACTGAATCTGGAACAAATTTAACGTTTGAAGGAACCGTGCCTACGTACTCAATTTCGATTAATATATTAGATACAGGAGCACAATTTCCTGATTGGAATTTAATTGGAAATCCTTATCCTTCTTATCTGGATATGGATTTGTTCTTAAATTTTGTTTTATTAGATAATGGCGTAGACCCAGTAGTTAGAAATATGGATATTTTCGAAAATATATCTGGTATATATGGTTATGCTGGTAATGGTGTAGAAAACAAATGGGATGTTATTACCTTAGCCAATGCTAGTGAAAAATTAATGGCACCAGGCCAAGGATTCTTTGTAGCTGCAAATGAAGCTTATGTTAATGATTATGATGTTATTTTTGACCCTTCAATGAGGGCAAAAAACGGCGCTGATGATTTTATTGCTGGTCGTAGTTCAAATAATTTAACGTTTTTTAAGCTCAATATTGGTGCGTCTAATAGTAATTATAGTACTGAGTTTTATTTTAATAATCATGCAAGTAAAGGTCTAGATCATGGATATGATGGAAAAATTTTAGGTAATGTAGCGCCCAACTTTGCCCTATATTCTCTTTTAGTAGAAGACAATACAGGACTTCCTATAGCTTTACAGGCATTAAACCCTACAGATTTAGTAAATACAATAATTCCATTGGGTGTTAATTCTAATCAAGGAGAACAAATTACTTTTAGTATAAGCGAAACCACATTACCAAGAAATGTCGAAGTATATTTAGAAGATAACGTAACTAATACTGTTACGTTGTTAAATTCAGGTGATTATACATTTACCCCTAATACAGACTTAAATGGTTCTGGTCGTTTTTATCTTCGTGTAACATCATCAACGCTATCCGTTGGACAGAATGAATTAGATTATATTCAAATATATACTACAACAAGCCCAAAGTCCTTAGTTATTAAAGGACAATTAAATGCTGGTAGTAGAGTAAGTTTACATGATATACAAGGTCGATTAGTTTTAAATGAAACATTGAATCATTTAAAATTAAGTAACACCATTGATATTTCAAGGCTTGGAACTGGAGTGTACTTTGTTAAGGTATTTAATAATTACCATAGTAAAACACAAAAAATTATAGTAAATTAGATTATGATTAAAAGAAAAAAGCAAGTTTTATAAACTTGCTTTTTTTTTAATTCTAACTTATTTGACAAAGGGTATTTTATTTTTTCTAAAGGAACCCTTATAAACTCAAAAAACAGCGTTTTAAAAAATAAGGGACAACATATAAATTAAAGTTCAACGCTCTCTCCTATTTCTAATAACATTAAATCTTTATTCTTATCAAAAAATTTACGTTTTGCTACTTCATGGTCAATTTCTATATAACCAAATGTGTCATAATGGTAGCCCAAGATTTTATCGCATTCTACAAAATCACTTGCAATAATGGCATCTTCTATTCCCATTGTAAAATTATCACCAATAGGTAAAATCGCTAAATCGAGTTTGGTTTGCATGGGTATTAGTTTCATATCCATAGTTAAGGCTGTATCACCTGCTATGTATATGTTTTTACGTTCGCCTTCAATTATAAAACCACCAGGTTGTCCACCGTATTTTCCATCTGGAAAAGAAGAAGTGTGTATGGCATTTACATATTTCAGACTTCCGAAATCAAAATCCCAAGTTCCGCCGTGATTCATTGGATGACCTTCCAATCCTAATTCTTGATAATGCACTACAATTTCGTAATTAGAAACAACAATTGCTCCTGTTCGTTTAGCAATAGCTTCAACATCTAAAATGTGATCTTGATGTGCGTGAGTTACTAAAATATAATCTGCCTTTATACCCTCAATGTTTATATGAGCTGCTTTATCGTTTCCTGAAATAAACGGGTCAACAAGAATATGAATATCCTTGATTTGAATACCTAAACAGGCATGTCCATAGAATGTGATTTTCATAATTGTATATTTTTAGTCTATTGTAAAATCATAAATTGTCTCTTTTTACGACCAGAACTCATCATAATAAATTTTCCGTCTTGATAAGTTCCGTAAAATGGTAAATAGAATGTTTTTCCTTTATTATCTTGTATTTTACTATAGATAACTTCACCTGCATTATCATAAACTATATCGTATAATGAAGACGACTCAAACCATCCTTTAGAGACTTTTGTTCTTCCATCCTTTTTTTCAAGTAGATTTTTACCAGAATTTAATAATACATGCAATTCATCATTTTTAAGAAATGCATTATATGAAGGTGCTGTAGAACGTTTAAAAATACTTCTTCCCCAATCTAAATTACCAGAAGCTCCAAATTTTAATATTAAAATGTCGTCATAATGATATACCGTTTGCCAGTAACCACCATTCATACCAGTAGACACGTAGGTTTGCGTAATATAAAATTCTTCTGCCAATAGATAAGTATTTCCTTGTGAATCTTCTAAAATATAATCGATATAAAAATTGGTTAACTCTTTTCCTTTATTTTTCTTTTTTGATCCTCTTTTATCACCGAATAAATCTTCATAAACATTTATAGGTAGCTCATAATTGTTTTTACTGGCGATAGAAAAATTTTCTGAATCAATAATAAAATTACAACCACCTTTAATTCTACCCGAATTTCTTTCAGAATAAAAACCTATAAGATGTAACTTACTGTCTACTATTGTAATACCTAAATTTTTAATATGCTGATCAGCTAGGCTAATGGATAACTCCTTATTGCTTGTTTCGGTAATTTTATTTAAAATAAAATCGTAATTGGCTTCTCCCTTTTTCTTTTCTCTTTTTCCTTCTTTATATAATTTTCCTAATACAAAAACGTCTCCGTTATCATTGATAGAAATATCATTATGCTTAAAATATTTTTCTTCATGCTTTTGATAGCTTTTAGTAAATAACAATTCTAAAGTTTTAGCGTTAAACACTCTAATAGCATAGTCGTTTACGTCCTTGTAAATATTATCCGTGGCCATAGCTAAATACTTTCCATTTGGAGATATACCTAAACTGGTTTCACGATCTTGTCGATTACCAAATAAAAATCGCTTTTTAGCAACTGTAACTTCAAATAGTTTCTTTTTGCTATGAGATCCACTTTTTATATTAAATGAATGACAATTAACTATGCGCTCTTTAGCTTTAGGTGAGAACACAGTAAATACTTTAATTTCGTCGCCATAAACAACTTCTCCTATATACCGTTCTTTTTTATCGCTCTCAATAACCAGACTATGTTTTTTATCAAGACTATTATCAAAAACATCAAACAATATATCACGTTTGCTTTCTCTTACTATGCCTGTTAAGCCATTGTCTGTAGTATGAATCGTTAAAACACCTGTAGACTTAACCTTATCTTTATACTCTAAACTTTCACTGACATTTAAATTTGTTTTTTGAGCATCAACAAAGGTAAATGCTAATAGTAAGGCAAGTGTAATTAGATTTTTCATGTAATGGTTTAGATTTTTTTGAATAAGTTGTTAAAATAAAAAAACTTAAGCATTAATATACTTAAGTCTATAAATTTTTACTTTAAAAATCACTTTATAATATAATGAACTAGTACAAAATATACCCAATACCTAAAAGTAAAGCAAACAGAAATGTTGACAAGGCTAAAACTTTTAGTTGCTTATCAAAATCATCTGCTGTTTTTGCAACTTTAATTTTTTTAACATGAATTATTAAAGGGATAAATGCTATAAGATATAAAAAATTGTAAGGCTCTACATAATACAAAATTGAAAATATGACACTCAACAACATAGCACCTATAATCAATACTAAATGATATTTTTTGGCCTTTTGTAGTCCTAATTTTACTGCTAAAGTAATTTTACCTGCATTAGCATCTGGTTCTATATCTCTCATGTTATTTAAATTAAGCACACCAACGCTTAACAAACCTACTGTAATTGCTGGCAAAATCACAACATGATCTATTGTATGCATATAAAGTAAATAACTACCTATTGTACTCAATAATCCGAAAAATACAAAAACAAAAATATCGCCAAGAGCTCTATAACCATAAGGCGAATCTCCCATAGTATAATTTAAAGCTGCATACACTGAAATACCTCCAAGAAAAACAAACAGCAGTAGAAATAAAAAATTAGTTGGTCCAAAAGCCACCCAGATAAGGGATAAAGTAAAAAGTATAATTACTAAGATATTCATCTTTATAGCTTCGAGCATATGGTCTGGTGTTATTTCACCACTTTGAATGGCACGTTGTGGACCTACTCGTTCATCATTATCTGTACCCTTAACACCATCGCCATAATCATTGGCAAGATTAGATAATACTTGAAGACTTATAGTCGTTAAAATTGCCAATACTAAAACCCAAGGATTAAAGTGTCCGTTGTAATAGGCAAAACAAGTTCCAAGTATTATACCAGATACAGAAAGCGGCAAGGTTCTTAATCGCATGGCTGAGAGCCATGGTTTAACTTTTTTCATTGAAACCTAATTATATTATGGAATCCATTTTTTAGGAAAGTTAGGTTTCCTTTTTTCTAAAAAGGCATCTCTTCCTTCTTTTGCTTCATCTGTCATGTAAGCTAATCGCGTAGCTTCGCCAGCAAATACTTGTTGTCCAACCATACCATCATCTGTAAGGTTCATTGCAAACTTTAGCATTTTAATAGAAGTTGGTGATTTTGCTAATATTTCTTGTGCCCACTCATACGCAGTATCTTCTAATTCTGCATGAGGTATAACCGCATTTACCATACCCATTTCGTATGCTTCTTGAGCAGAATAATTTCGACCTAAGAAAAAGATTTCACGTGCTTTTTTCTGTCCTACCATTTTTGCTAAATAGGCAGAGCCATAACCACCGTCAAAACTAGTTACATCAGCATCAGTTTGTTTAAAAATGGCATGTTCTTTACTTGCTAATGTTAAATCACATACTACATGTAAACTATGACCACCACCTACTGCCCAACCAGGTACAACAGCAATAACTGCTTTTGGCATAAAACGAATAAGGCGTTGAACTTCTAGGATATTTAGACGATGATACCCATCTTCACCAACATAACCTTGGTGTCCTCTAGCCTTTTGATCTCCACCCGAACAAAAACTCCATATGCCATCTTTTGTAGAAGGTCCTTCAGCACTTAAAAGCACAACTCCAATATTTACATCTTCTCCAGCATCATAAAACGCATCGTAAAGTTCTGAAGTTGTTTTTGGACGAAAAGCATTCCTAACATTTGGTCTATTAAATGCTATTCTAGCAACCCCATTGCATTTGTGATATGTTATATCTTCATAAGATTTGGCAACTTTCCAATCTATAGAACTCATTTATCTATTATTTTAAAAGCAAAAATAAGGAATTAATAATAATGCACTAACTGCAATTTATATTTGGTTTTCTCATGTTAAACAATATATTTGCGCCCTTAAAAATTAACCCTAATCTAGCCTAACCTATAATGAATAATAGCCTTAACCTTAAAAACAAAACTTTTTTAACTCGCTCAACTAATTTAGGAGAAGTCTATCTCTTTGATAATTATATAATTACTAATTTTAATGAAGGCGTTGATATTGATTATGCTAATTTTAATGAAGTTAGAGATATAATAAAAAATCATTTTGAAGAAAGACCTTTTGGCTTTATCGCAGATAGAAAAAATTCATATTCCATAAATCTAAATGATGCCAATAGATTTAATATTTCATTTCCTAACTTAAAAGCATACGCTATTGTGGTGTACAATTCTTTAACAGAAAGAGTGTTTGAGATTGAAAATCGTTTTTTTACATTTAATAGACAAGCATTTAAATCGATTGAAGATGCAATCGATTGGGTTGAGCAAAACTTACCTCATTAATATCTACTTTATTTCTACTTGTAAGATCTAAAACGTTTTGTCATTCGTATAACATATTAGTCTTCATTGTTTTAAGTGACTAGCATAAAATAGCTGTGTCTTATTAAAAACTCTGTTAAGTCACTAAAATTAGTAGTTTATAAAAATACAACTGTTATGACAATTACAAATTCAAACGTTGCTTCGCAAATTGTAAAACAAACACAGTCTAAGGTAGGAACTGTTCATTTTTTTAACCATATAGCTGTAATAGAATTTAATGAAGGTACTCATATAGATATAAATTCTGTGAAGAAAACACTTAAAGATATTCGCAACTATTTTGGTGATTCTAAACCATTTGGTATCGTGGCAAATAGAGTTAACTCATATTCTATTTCTCTATTAGATGTAAAAGATGCTAGAAGGACGTTACCGAATTTAGCAGCCTATGGTATTGTGAGTTACAACAGTGCTACAAGAATGAATGCAGAAATTGAAAGTAGTTTCTGTGAATGGAAAGATATCTGTTTTAATAATTTATATGAAGGCTTAGACACCATTTACCATAGAGTTAATGGAAATCAGCTAATTTCCTCACTGAACTAGACTAATTCCCTTATCGTCAATAGTTATTTGACGCTCTTTATAAAGAGCTCCTATTGCTTTTTTAAAACTTTTTTTACTCATCTGAAGCATCTCCTTAATTGCTTCTGGATCTGACTTATCATTTAATGGTAAAAAACCACTATTATCTTGTAACTCATTTAAAATAAACTCTGCATTCGGTTCAATATTTCTATAACCTATTTGGTTTAAAGACACATCTAACTTGTTATCGTGACGTACTTTTTTTATGATACCTTTTAATCTATCACCTACACTAATATCTTTATAAATATCATCTTTAAACACAAGACCTAAATGTCTTTTGTTTACAATAACATTCATGCCTAATTCTGATGGATGAGATACAATTAAATCAACTTCATCAAATTGATTAACAGTGAGTTCTTTATTATCTAAAAAACGATTGGTTTTACTAGAAGCAACTAAACGTTCAGTTTCTTCATCTAAATAGCAGTGCACCAAATACCAACCACCTGCTTTCATTTTAAACGCTTGTTCTTTAAACGGACAGAATAATTCCTTTACCAAACCCCAATCTAAAAATGCACCAAACTTAGTAACCTGATTACAACGTAATAATGCAAAATCACCATTTTTAATATAAGGTTTATCTGTTGTGGCAACCGGTCGTTCTTCATTATCTAAATAGGCAAAAACTTCAATCTTATCGCCTATTTCAAATACTTCTGGTACATATCTATTGGGTAAAAGAATTTCATTATCATTTCCATCCCCTAAGAATAATCCTGGTTCTGTATCTCTTAAGATTTCAAGTGTATTATATTCGCCTAAATGTATCATGTTGCAAAGGTATTCATATTCATACAAAGAAAAAGCGCTATAATTATTTAATTATAACGCTTTTCATATTTTTTTGAATGCTTTCTACTAGTAAACAGATTCTTTTTTGAAATGCTTACAAAGCATGTAATATACTACTGCTCTATATTTATTTCTATTAGATTGTCCGTAAGTATCCATTACTTTAGCAATAGCTTTATCTAAATCAGCACCATCTTTTAATCCTAATTTTTTGATTAAATAGTTGTTTTTTACTGTTGCTAATTCTTTTTCATCAGAACCAGAAACCGTAGAAGAATCTGCATTGTAAATTGAAGGACCTAAGCCAACAGTTACTTTAGTTAATAAGTCCATATCTGGTGTCATACCACATTTGTCTTTTAAATCTGCTGCATACTTCGCAATTAAATCATCTCTTTTACTCATGTTTTATTGTTTTTAGGTTAAATAAATTGTCTCACTAAAGGTAAGTATTTTTTAGACACACAAAAAATAGAGAAGTCACTTCTTAACGGTTACTTTACTTTATAAACTCAAAATAATCTAAGAGTATTTTGTCATTTAAAGTAGAAGGCGTAAAAATCTCCAATAATTTTGGTTGGTTAGACGCATTGTAAAAACCTTCTAATTGACTTTTCAATACAGTTTCATCATCAGCTCTTAGATAATCAAATCCATACATATTACATAGTTGTTTAGCTGTAAGTTGATGTTTGGTTTCAAAAAAGGTATTAAAATTATCTGTGTCTTTATGACCTGGTAGAATTCTAAAAATACCTCCACCATTATTGTTAACAACTATTATTCTAAAGTCTTTGGGTATATAATTATTCCATAGTGCATTACTATCATAGAAAAAGCTTAAATCTCCTGTTATAAAAGTTGTGGGTTCATTTGCGGCTACTGCTGCACCTATCGCAGTACTTGTACTGCCATCTATGCCACTTGTACCTCTATTACAAAAAATATTTATATGCTTTGGCATTTGAAATAATTGCGTATATCGGATTGCAGAACTATTACTTATTTGCAATTGACCTTGAATTGGTAAACTTTTAATAATGGAATTAAAAACCGTAAAGTCTGAAAACGGTATCACTTTTAAATACGCTTTATGTTTTTTACGTCGTAATTGTCGTGTTGCTAACCAAGTTGTTTTATAATTACTTTTTGTATGATGTGTTACTTGCGGTAAAAACGCACTTAAAAAAGTATTGGGTCTTAATTTTATATGCTTTTCTAAGCAAAAAAAGGTGTCATTTGCATGTTGCAAACTTACATGCCAATGATGGTCTGGTTTATACTTTCTTAGAAATTTCTTAATTTTTTTTGAGACAATTAAGCCACCAAATGTTAGCAGTATATCTGGTTGCAATGTTTTTAATTCTTCACCTTCTAATGGTGCAATGATTTTATCTATTTCTGGGAAAAAATCTTGATGATGTAAATTAGATGTCGTTTCTGTAAACACTAAAATACTATCGTCGTCAGCTATTTCTTGTATCCATTTTTCTTCAATAGAATTGGGCTGTAAAACACCAACTAAAATCATTTTTCGTTTAGCATTATGCCAAACATCTAACAAACTTTTAATTTCAAAATCATCTACTTTCTCAGTTCTACTTTCAATTTTAAAAATTTTTGGATTTACAGTTAGTTTTTCAACGGTTTCATATAGAGGTTCATCAAAAGGAATATTAATATGAGTTGGACCTAATTTTAAATTTGATATAGTAAGTGCATTATGTATTTCAGACTCATTAAATGACTGAATGTCTTTTTGCAGACCCAAGATACGTTCAAGCTTATTTTCTAAGTTCTTAAAAATTGGTAATTCGTCTTCTTTACTTCTGCTGTCTTCCTCTTTTAGATCTAATTTTAAATTTGTGGAGTACAATACATGATCTCCATAAACATTCTTTTGTTTTATAGTTTGTCCATCACCAATGCCTACCAAATGCTTTGGTCTATCTGCAGATAAAACAACTATAGGAATATTACTATAAAAGGCCTCAGCAACTGCAGGATAATAATTAAGCAGCGCACTACCAGACGTACATACTATAGCTACTGCTTCTTGCAATTGCTGTGCAATACCTAATGCAAAAAACGCTGCACAGCGTTCATCAACAATGCTGTAACAATTAAAAAAATCGTCGTGAGTAAATCCAATTGTTAAAGGAGCATTTCTGCTTCCTGGAGAAATAACAATATGCTTTACGTTATGAGCTTTACATAAGGTTACAACAGTTTGCGATAAGGGAATTTTGGAATGCTTCATGTATATACAAATATAGAAAAATCTGTAGGTTCTTAGGTAAGTACATTACCAATAGTTTTGGTTTTATTTACAGTTTCTTCCCATTCCTTTTCTGGGTTAGAATCTTTAGTTATACCACCACCAACATAGATTAAAGCTTTGTCTTCTTTAATTTGCATACAACGTAAATTAACGTAGAAATTAGACTGTGTTTTTACAACTGCATAAGCATTATTTTCAACATTGCGTCTATTGGTATTTCTAGTTTTAGACTGCTTTAAATTAAGTTCGCCTAAAAAGCCTGTATAGTATTCGCGATTATAATTTTCATGTTGAAGAATAAAATCTTTAGCCTCCTGTCTAGGAAAGCCACAAACGGCTGGTGTAGGATGCAAGGCATCAATAATAGATTTTAAACTAGATGTATTTGCTATACGGCTTGTAATTCTTGTTTTGAGATGAAGCAAATTACCTGCTCTAACCGTTTCTACATTAGACACGTTAATTTGGCTCGTATAAGGTTGTATTTGATTGGTTATATAATCGGTAACGATTTGCTGTTCTTCTAATTCTTTGTTAGTCCAGACAGGTTTAGATATTCTTCTGTAAGGTTGAGTTCCTGCCAAAGAAATGGTTGTTAATTGCTTGCCTTCAACTTTAAATAATAACTCTGGTGTTGCTCCTAACCAAAGACCTACTTTAGGGTGATACCAGCAATAAACCATAGCATTTTTGTACTTATGATAAAGTTTTTTGAAAATTGAAATTGGATTATTGTTAGTCAATTCTTGAGTTTCACAACGCGACAACACCACCTTTTTAAGTGACTCTTGCTGAATAGTGCTTATTCCTTTTGAAACTAAACTTATGTGAGAAGTTTTTTCATTCTCATTAATTACTAATTGTGTTTTAGAGATTTGAGATTCAATTTTAGATTCTACCTCAATAGAATATTGCTCACAATCCGTTTCTAATAAAAGAACACTTTGGTTTTTAAAGTCGAATGGTGCAAACACAAATCCACTTTCTGTAAACGTTTCCGTTTTATGTAATGTATCATCTTTTTGCAACCAACATTTAATAATAGAATTAATTGGTCTACTATAAACTACAAAAGGTAATTGATTAGCATATTGCGCTTTTAAAGCCTCAAAAAACGAATCTTCATTCATTCGCTACTTTTTTTTGGGAAGTGAAATAGTAGATAATCTACAAATAGAAACTAAATTATCAGCTTCATCTGTTACTCTAATATCCAAAAGTTGTGTGGTTCTACCCTTATGTAAAAAAGTAGCTTTGGCATAGACATAACCATCAGTAACACTCTTTAAATGATTAGCTGTAATCTCTAATCCACGAACAAAATAATTTTCAATATCTGTAAATAAATGCGATGCAAAGCTCCCAACACTTTCTGCTAAAGCTGCCGTTGCTCCACCATGCAAAACACCATCTGGCTGGTGTACTTTTGGTGATACTGGCATTCTTGCTACTAAAAAATTATCACCATAATCCACCATCTCAATTTCTAAGGTTTCCATTAACGTGTTTTTACTCACAGCATTAACTTTTGCTAAGAATTCTTCTTTAGATTGTTGCATAGAAATACAGTATTTTTATCATCGAAAAGCAAAGATACCAAGAATAATGAATTCCAACGAAAAAGAAATCACATATAAAACACGTAACTCCTACTCTACTTTAAATCAACTCACAGAACACACTAAAACGGTTTGGTTTGTATGCCATGGCATGGGTTATTTAAGTCGCTATTTCCTTAAATATTTTAAGGGATTAAATGTAGAAGAGAATTATATTATCGCACCTCAGGCACCGAGTAAATATTACATTCAACCAAAAATGCACGTTGGTGCCAATTGGTTAACACGAGATAACACTGATACTGGAATGGACAATATTTTGAATTATTTTGATTCTATTTTTGAAGTTGAAGATATCCCAACATCTGTTAACCTTATCATATTTGGATATTCTCAAGGTGTTAGCGTGGCTATGCGATATATTGCAAAAAGACAATTAAAATGTAACCAATTGGTAATACATTCTGGTGGCATTCCTAAAGAATTAACTGCTAAAAATTTTGAGTACTTATCTAATAGCACAGAAGTAAAACTTATTTATGGTACTGAAGATGAATATTTAGACGAAGAAAGAATTCTACATGAAACTAAAAGATCACAAGAATTGTTTGGCGATAGAGTTTCAATTATGCCTTTTAACGGTAAACATGTGGTTAATGTAGATTACATTAATAATTTGGTTTAAACTACCAATAGTATGCAACTTAGTAACTATAGTTTATTTTAACCTTAAATACTTTTTAATCTGACTAGATATGTCTTCAGAAACATTTAATTTATATAGTAAGCTAAAGTAGACTAAGCCTATTATCCCAGATTTTAAAACAATATTTACTATCGGGTGAAACGGAAATTCCCAAAAATAGAATACTAAAATCAATACTATTAAAGTTAGTACAACCTTTAATGAAGCTAATGTAAATGGTTGCATGTTAAACTTCTTTTTAACAAAAATGATCTTTATAGTGTTATAAACAAAAACAGCTAAAAATGTTGCAAATGCAGAACCTTCAATTCCATAAACAGGGATAAAAACAACATTTAGTACTATCGCTATAATTGCTAATAATACTCCAAAAAACAAAACCATTTTATAATAATCGCTATTAAACAATATAGCATTGTTATTACCTAAACAATTATCATAGAGTTTAGCTAAACTTACAATAAGTACTACAAATAATCCGCCTGTAAATTCTTCTGGAAGGACTTTATAAAGCTGATTGATATTTAGGATAATTAATAAAAAAATAAAGCCGCTAATTACCAACAGTGTCATAGAACTCCGTTTGTACAAATCCTCTAAAGCTGGTATATCTTTATCATTAAGATATTTAGCTGTTAAAGGCATTAATATTTGGTGCATAGCACGCTGAGGTACAGCTATTACAGTAGCTATAAAAATGGCAACACTGTAATATGCTACTTGCTCTATATCTGGTAATATGAGACCAATCATAAACTTATCAATATCTAATATAAGCATGGCCACAGAACCCGCAATAATCATTAAACCTGCATACTTGAATATTGAATTTTGCTTTTCTAATTTCTGAAATTTTAACTTCGGAAATCTTACAGAAAAAGCATATAGCTTCATAATTACCATACGCAATATATACACGCCAACTAAAGCTATTATAAATTGATCAACAGTTAACCAATCTAAATACACAGCAAAAAGTAATAACATAATACAAACTCTATGAAATACTTCTTTCATAAGATTACCAAATACGGTTTGCATTTGTACTTTAGTCCAAGCGAAAAATATTTCGAAATAAGCCATGGCAATAGCCAAAACAAAAATGTGCCAAATATAATTTTCTACAATTGGGTTTTCGCTAGAAAGTAAACTAATAATAGCATCATAGGCAAAATAACCAATAATACCAACAGGAATTATAAACGCTAAAGGCAGAAATAACATCAATGTTAAAAAGCTATTAATGCTACTTTTAGATTTAAATGACGAATAGAATTTAACGATAGCATTATGAACTCCAAAAGCCATAAAAGGCATCATTATGTTTGCCGCAGATAATAGAAATGCAACTAAACCATAATATTCATCTGTTAAAAAATTAGTGTAAAGAAAAAGGGTATTAACAGCACCAATACCAAAACCTAAATAAGTTGTAATAGTATTTTTAAAAGATTGATTTAATACAATTCCCATAGTGTTACAAATTACAACTATAAACTGTCAATTTCCAAAACCAGTTTTGAGAATTAATTTTTCTTAAGAATTTCACTTAATTTTTGTGTCAATGCCTTTCTACTATATGGTTGTAAACCAATAGCATTAACCTTTAACAATTCATTCTTAAAAGCATTAAAATAATCTAAGATTTTAGTTTTTAATTCAGTCTTTTGATTATAAGTATAATAGGTACCAGTATTTGTGGATTTAATAATATGTTCTACATCAGCATCCTTTGGGCCAATCGCTAATATTGGTGTTTCAGAGATAAGGTATTCAAATACTTTCCCTGGTATTATCGCTTTGGTGTCTTCAGAATCAATTTCTATGAGTAGTAATAATTGTGATTTCATCTGAAATTTAATCGCATCCTCATGGTTTACATAACCTAATACATCTAAATGGTTTTTTAATCCATTTTGACGAATAGATTCTACAACATCATCACTTACCACACCTATTAATTGCAATTTAAAGGCTTTAGAAAATTCATCATTTTCATTTGTTAATTCTGAAAGCACTTCCCATAAAACCATAGGATTTCTATCAGATAATAACGATCCTATATGAGATAAAGTAAACATAATGTCCTTCTCTTCTACTCTAACATTATGAGAATCGTAACCGTTTGTGATTACTGAAATGGGTTGCTTAGTTTTAGCTTCAAACTCGTTTTTAGTATGATTACTTGTTACAATGATTTCATCTGCCGTATTTAAAACTTTACGCTCTAAATCTATATGTTTAGCTTTTGAAGCATCGGTTAGTTTTAAGGCTTTATGATAACCAATAGTTGTCCATGGATCTCTAAAATCTGCTAACCATTTTACACCTAATCTTGCTTTTAATTGCAAACCAATTAAATGCAAACTATGTGGTGGACCAGTAGTGATAATGGTTTCTATTTGATGATCACTTATATATTCTGAAAGAAAAGCAACAGATGGTTTTACCCAATTTTTACGAGCATCTGGTATATAATAATTCCCTCGCACATATAGCATTGCTTTTTCAATCAAAGACTGCTTTTTTTCTTTAGGAATAACACCAGTACTTATCTTTTTAGCACGACCCTTAGAAAATAAATTAGCCAAACCATAAGGCTCACTAATTGACTGTTTGAGAATAGTGATGTTTTCTGGTATTTCATTTACTAAACTTTCATCTATTATAGGATAGTTCGGGTTTTCTGGACAATACACAATAGGCTCAATACCAAACTCAGGTAAGTATTTTACAAACTTTAACCAACGTTGCACACCAGGACCTCCTGCTGGTGGCCAATAATAAGTTATGATTAGTACTTTTTTTTTGCTCATTGTTGTCATTCCTGTGAAGGCAGGAATTTATTTAATAATTATAAGTGGTTACTTATTAGAATTTTTTATCAATTTATTAAAATCATCCTCTAATATAAATTCGGCTAATTCTAATTCTACAACAGTACCATCTGGTAGATATCTTTGATATTCCACCATTCCAACTCCTTTAGCATAATACGTAAATTGATAGTACTCGTATTGCTGATTAGCATCTAATAATTTTATAATATACTTATCCTTAAACATTAATGTAGAATACTCTTTCCCTCTAACATATATGTTTTCAAAACTGTTTTTGATTCTTTCTTTAGTAAAATGCGCATTTCCATAATTTGGATTATTGTATTTTACAGAGTACTTATAACTATTGGTGTCTTTCCACTTAAATACATCCTTATCTATTACTTTTCCAACAATATTTATAATTTCTTCTTTACTATCTTTTTCGAAATCTTCGTATCGGATTAATTCTGCTCCATCACTTTTCAACTCTTCTTCAAAATAATTATATAGTCGAAAATCTGTAGTATAGGATTCTGTTATAATTTTATTGAGATTAGGATTTGTAGTTACTTTCCAATATTCGTGACGACTTGGATTATTTTTATCTATGTATTTATAAATTTTTATTTCTACTTTATTCGCAATCTGATAGTAATAATCTTTAAAGTTTTTTTCCGTAGTAAAACTTGAAAATGAAAATACTAAAACAACAAGTAAAATATTTTTGTTTATTCTCATTTTATCAACTTATTAAAAATTATCGAAATAGATATATTAATCCTTCAACTTTTGTCTCTTGACCTCATAAAAAATCCCCAAAAGCAATAATATCCCGAAAACAGCCGAACTCGCTAAAGCAATACTACTTCCTGTTTTAACAACTTGTGGTTCAAACTTAAACTCTATAGTATGGTTGCCTTTAGGAATACCCATACCACGAAGCACATAATTGACGCAAATATGGTCTACTAATTCACCATCTAAATATGTTTTCCATCCATTACCATAATAGATTTCCGAAAAAACAGCAAAACCATCATTAAGATTGTTAGATACGTATTTAAGATAATTTGGCTTAAATTCTTTTAATTGAATATTTGCGGTAGAATCAACCTTAAATGTTTGAGTTTTTAAGTCTCTATACATTCTTGATACGGCTTCGGTTTTAGTATTCAAACTATCTAAAGCCAATATTTCTTCCTCAGGATTTTTAACCTTTCGCAATTTTGAAACAAACCATGCATTACCGTTAGCGTCTGTATTTGTATATGGAAAAATCTGCCCTTGCTCTTCTGCGATAATGTACTTTGTATTTAGCATATTGAGTACATTCATGTTATTCTTATACACATGAAATTCTAATAAATCATTCACTCTACCTAATTTTGCAGCATGGTAACCAAATAGTGAATTATGAAAATAAGCTGCACGTCCTGGTTTGCTCTGCCCTTCTGAAGACATGTCTAAAACTCTAAAGTGTCCTTTGTCTTTTAAAATTTCTTTATCCGCAGCATTAGCTTGATAAGGTTTATCAACACTTAATGCAGATGAAAAATTATCGTTGTTAACATATTGTCTATCTATACTTACCAAATCAAAAAGTAACAACACTGCAAATACCACAACAGTTAAGTTTTCTGATAACTTTTTCTTCAGGAAGAAATAAACCGCTCCGGCAGAAAGCAATACTAATATTAAAGTTCTAATAGTATCTGTAGTAAACAAAGCCTTTCTATCTTCAATAACAGCATCCATAAAAGGTTGTCCATAAGCCTGAATATATTGATCGTCTCTTAATCCTTCAAAATCGAATAAAGTAGATTTAAAAAGAAGAAATAGCAACGCTAAACCTGAAGTAATACCAACAGTATATTTTAATGCTTTTAATTTTTCTTCATCTTTCTGAAAGTCGTTAAACAAACGGACCAAAGCAAAAATACCTAATACAGGAATACATAACTCTAGTATGACCTGAATTGAACTTACAGCTCTAAATTTATTATATAACGGTACATAGTCGATAAAGAAATCAGTAAGAAAACCAAGATTTTTACCATAGGAAAGTAATAATGATAAAATTGTACCTCCAACTAACCACCATTTTAGTCGTCCTTTAACTAAGAATAAGCCTAAAACAAAAAGGAAAATTATAACAGCTCCAACATAAGCTGGTGCCTCTACAATAGGTTGTTGCCCCCAATACATTGGTGCATTTCGCGACCCTTCTAGTGCATCAATAGGTGAAGCTCCTAGGTTAATGTATGCTTTATAAGTTTCAGAATCTTTACCAACATCTTCGGTATTTCCTCCACCCATAAATTTTGGAATGTAGAGATTAAAAGTTTCTAAAATACCATAACTGTATTCTGTAATATAATCTTTATTTAAACCTGTAGTGACCTCTTTTGGTGAACCATCTGGATTAATCGTTAACTCACTTTTACCACGTGTACTTTCCTTTACATACTCTTGGGTTGCCATAATATTTGTGGCATTTAAACCAACAGCAAGTATGGCTGCAATAGACAATAAGCCTACAGATTTAAAGAAATGAGGTAACAACTTTTTTCTATAAGCATCTACTAAATAAGCAATGCCTAGTACTATAACTAACAACAGTAAATAGTAAGTCATCTGAAAATGGTTGGTTACAATCTCTAAGCCTAAGGCAACCGTTGTAAGTAAAAATCCAAGAATATATCTTTTCCGAAACGTGAGTATAATACCTGCCAAAACCAAAGGCATATATGCTATGGCATGGGCTTTAGAATTATGACCAACTCCCAATATAATTATGAGATAGGTTGAAAACCCAAAAGCTAATGCTCCAAGTGCTGCAAGCTTAAAATCTACTTTTAAAGACAGCAATAAAATGTAAAAGCCAATAAAATATAAGAATAAATAATCTGCTGGCCTTGGCAGAAATCGCAATGCTAAATCTAACTTCTTAATGTAATTATGAGGATATTGAGCTCCTAACTGATATGTTGGCATACCACCAAAAGCACTATTGGTCCAATAGGTTTCCTCACCAGTTGCTTTAGCAAATTCTTTTTGCTGTTGAGCCATGCCAATATAATGCATAATATCGCTCTGAAAAATCTTTTTACCTTGTAAAACAGGACTAAAATAAGCTAAAGAAAGTACTACAAAACCTATTATTACTAGGATATGTGGTAAAAAGCGTTTAAAAGAAAATGACATGAGTAAACTTTAAGTTGAATGATTCTGAAAAGTAGTTATTTTTTTTGAAACACAGATAGAGTTTCCTGTTTTCGCAAGAGCCACCTTAATCAATTTCTTCGTAATCTACATATTCACCAACTTTTGAGTTAGATGATCTATTCTGATTTGGCATTTTGTCAATAACCGTTTCCCCTTCTTTATGCTTTTGTTGTTGTCTTTGATTTGTCTGATTTTGAAATCCACCAAATTGCTGACCAAATTTCTGTTCTGCTTTTTTAGCGACAAAACGCAAAAGCAAAGGAGCAAAAAGACGTGCTAATATCTTGAAACCGAAGTAAACAAGTAGTATAATTAAAACCGTTTTCAATAATCCCATAACGGAAGCTTCTTGTATCATAAAAATAAATAATACTCAAAAATACAATTATACTCATTTATAATCCGTTATTATTCCTTAAAAAAAGTATAAAATATATATATTTGACTTTAAACCAAAGACAAATGCGAGTACTCAAATCTATTTTCGTTTTATTAATCACTTTGACTTTTAGCTCAGCCTACGGACAATACACAGAAGTCATTAACTCTAATCGTCCTGGTGTTTCTAAAAGTGCTTTTTCAGTTGGTACTGGAGTTGTGCAGTTTGAAGCTGGTGCCTTTACAGTAAAAGAAGAACATGTACCTTTAAAATATGAGGTTTCTGGTTTTGGCGCAGACTTCGCTATAAGATATGGAGTTTTGTTTGAACAATTAGAGTTTTCTTTAGATGGTGTTTATCAAAATGATAACATTACATTCAATAATGCAGCAATTCCTGTTAAGGATAAACGTTCTAACTTTAAAAATGTAACCTTAGGTGCTAAATACTTAGTTTACGATCCATACAAAAATGCTGAAGAAGCTAAACCGAATCTATATAGTTACCATGCTAATAGAACATTTCAATGGAAATCTTTAATACCAGCAGTTGCTGTATATGCTGGTGCAAACTTTGACACAAAGAATAATCCTTATACTGCGCCAGGAATTGAAGGTTTTAGCCCAAAAATTATGCTTGCTACCCAAAACAACTTTAATGGTGGTTGGGTATTTGTTACCAACTTTATACTAGATAGAATTGGTACTGATTATTCAGATTTTCAATATATACTTACGTTAACACATTCATTTACTCCGCAATGGGTTGTTTTTGGTGAAACGCAAGGTATTAGCAGTGATTTTTACGCAGATAATCTTCTAAGATTTGGAGGAGCTTATTTATGGACTCAAGATTTTCAATTAGATACCAATATCACTTTTAACACTAAAGATACACCTACCGTTTTCAATATTGCACTTGGAGCCTCTTACCGATTAGATTTTCATAAGGATAAGAAAATAGACAATGGTAATGGTAATGATGGTAATTTCGAAAAGAAAAAGAAGAAGAAAAAGAAAAAGAAGAAAAAAGAAGACGATTTTGATGACTCTAATTCCGACAATCTATAAGTCAATTTATGATTACAATTAAAGAAGCCACATCAAAAAAGGATTTAAAAACATTTGTAAAGTTTCCGTTTCAACTTTACAAAGGATCTTCATCTTGGGTACCACCAATTATAGCAGAAGAAGTAAGAACTTTAGATAAAAACGTAAATCCTGTTTTTAAAGACGCAGAAGCGCGTTATTTCTTAGCCTATAAAGACAATAAAATTGTTGGTCGTATAGCAGCAATTATCAATTGGCTTGAGGTTAATGGGCAAAACGAAATGAAAATGCGTTTTGGTTGGTTCGATGTTATTGATGATATTGAAGTTACTAAATTGCTACTAGAAAAAGTACACGAAATTGGTAAAGCAAAAGGCTTAAACTATGTAGAGGGCCCTGTTGGGTTTTCTAATTTAGATAAGGTTGGTATTTTAACTGAAGGCTTCGATGAATTAGGAAGCATGATAACTTGGCACAATCATCCGTATTATGCGGATCATTTTAGAGCTTTAGGTTACGATGTTGGGAAAACCTATTCTGAAAATAAAATGGAGTTTAAAAATATACACCAAGAGTTTTTTACACGTGTACAAACTATGGTGAAGAAGCGTTACCAGCTAAGAGCTCTTAATTTTACAGATAATAATGAGATAATGAAATATGCTGATGAGATGTTTGAAGTTTTTTCAGAATCGCATTCCGTACTATCCTCATTTGTAGAAATCAACAAAGAACAACGCGAATACTTTAAAAAGAAATTTATTGGTTTTCTTAACCCTGAATATGTAAAATTCGTTTTAGATAAAGACGACAAGTTAGTTGGCTTCGGAATTGTAACACCTTCTTACGCTAAAGCTTTGCAAAAAATGAATGGTAAGTTATTTCCTTTTGGATTTATGCATTTATTAAAAGCAAAGAAGAAAGCAAAAACGGTAACATTTTACCTTATTGGTGTATTGCCAGAATATCAAAATAAAGGAGTCACGGCTATAATTTTTGAAGAGTTTTGGCAAACCTTTAACGCCAAAGGTATTCAACTTTGTGTTAGAGGACCAGAGTTAGATGATAATGAAGCTATTCAAAAACTTTGGAAGAATTTTAAACCTGTAACGCATAAACGACGTTGTACGTTTAAGAAAGCTATTATATAAAAAAAGCCACTTTTCAGTGGCTTTTAATTTATAATTTAAAGAAAATTTATTCTCCCATCGCAGCGATTAATGCCGCAGACATTCTTTTATAAGTTCCATTTTCTAAACGACTTCTAATAGCATCAAAAGCATCTAAAGTTTCTCTAACATCCTCTAAAGTATGTGTCGCTGTAGGAATCATTCTTAATAAAATTAATCCTTTAGGTATCACAGGGTAAACCACTATAGAACAGAAGATTCCGTAATTTTCTCGTAAGTCTCTTACTAAAGCCATAGCTTCAGGAATACTACCCTTTAAATATACAGGAGTTACACAACTTTGTGTTGTACCAATATCGAATCCACGCTCTTTTAAACCAGATTGTAATGCATCGACTATAGTCCAAAGATTCTTTTTAAGCTCTGGCATAGTACGTAACATATCTAAACGTTTTAATGCACCAACAACCAATTGCATTTGCAATGATTTAGCAAACATTTGAGAACGTAAATTGTATTTTAAATAATCTATAATTTCTTGATCTGCTGCAATAAAAGCACCAGTACTTGCTAAAGATTTAGCAAACGTTGCAAAATACACATCGATATCATCTTGTACACCTTGCTCCTCACCTGCTCCAGCACCAGTCTTTCCTAGAGTACCAAAACCATGAGCATCATCTACAAATAGTCTAAAGTTGAATTTCTTTTTAAGCGCAACGATTTCTTTAAGTCGTCCTTGTTCACCTCGCATACCAAACACACCTTCAGAAATCACTAAGATTCCACCACCAGTTTGCTCAGCCATTTTTGTAGCACGCTCAAGATTTTTTTCTAAACTCTCAATATCGTTATGTTTGTATGTAAAGCGCTTACCATGGTGTAGTCTCACACCATCTATAATACAAGCATGTGCATCTACATCATAAACAATAATATCATCTTTACTTACAAGAGCATCTACAGTAGATACCATACCTTGGTAACCAAAATTCAATAAGTATGCTGCTTCTTTTTGTACAAATGCAGCTAATTCATTTTGTAATTGTTCGTGTAAATCTGTATGACCAGACATCATACGCGCTCCCATAGGATAAGCTGAACCATATTGTGCAGCAGCTTCAGCATCAACTTTTCTAACTTCTGGGTGATTTGCTAAACCAAGGTAATCGTTAATACTCCACGTAATAACATCTTTGCCTTGAAATTTCATTCTATTAGAAATCTCTCCTTCAAGTTTAGGAAACACAAAATAACCTTCTGCTTGCGCAGCCCATTTACCTAGAGGTCCTTTATCTCTATAAATCTTTTCAAATAAATCCTTCATGCGTCTTCTTTACTACTAATGCTCATTTCTATGTTTTTAGCGCATAGAATCAACGATTAATAATTGTTAATTAGTCTTGTTAGTGTCAGCAAAATTAGTTAATAATATTATGAATGCATAATTTATTTAATTGAACTATTAACTAAGTTTTGAACATAAAAAAACCTACCATAATTTTATGATAGGTTATATAAAGTATAAACTTTTCTATTTTATATATTCTATGGTTGTATGCACCTCATTTTTGCTATCGAAAAAGCCTTGGTCTTCCATCCATTTATCGTTGTACACTTTGCTCATATAACGAGAACCATGATCTGGAAAAACAACTACAATTTTATCAGTAGATTTAAATTCACCTTCTTCTTGTAATTGCTTTATGGCCTGCATAGCAGCACCACTTGTATATCCAACAAATAAGCCTTCTGTATTAGAAATTTCTCTTGCAGTATGCGCACTTTCCTCGTCAGTAACTTTTACAAATTTATCAATTACATCAAAATCTGTGGCTGTTGGTATTAGGTTTTTCCCTAAACCTTCAATTCGGTAAGGATAAATCTCTTTATCATCGAATTCGCGAGTTTCATGGTACTTCTTTAATACCGATCCGTATGCGTCTACACCAATTACTTTTACATCTGGGTTTTGCTCTTTTAAATACTTAGCAATACCAGAAATTGTACCACCAGTACCACTACAAGCTACTAAATGTGTAATTTCACCTTCAGTTTGTTCCCATATTTCTGGACCTGTGGTATTATAATGTGCATCAATATTTAATTCGTTAAAATACTGATTGATATATATAGAACCTTTATTCTCTTCGTGCAAGCGTTTTGCCACTTGGTAATAAGAACGTGGATCATCAGCCTTAACATGAGCAGGGCAAACATACACTTTAGCTCCCATAGACTTTAACATATCTATCTTATCAGCAGAAGATTTAGAACTTACTGCCAAAATACATTCGTAGCCTTTAATAATACTCACCATAGCAATACTAAATCCAGTATTACCAGAAGTAGTTTCAATAATAGTATCACCAGGAGTCAAAATTCCTTGACGCTCAGCTTCTTCAATAATGTGTAAAGCAATTCTATCTTTAGAAGAATGACCTGGATTAAACGCTTCTACTTTGGCGTAGAAATCACCATCGAAGTCAGCAGTCATTCTGTTTAATTTGATTAGGGGAGTGTTACCGATTAATTGTAACACGTTATCAAATACATTTTTGTTGTTGTTCATAAATGAAATTTTTCGGTAGTCAATTATTTATTTGACACCTAAAACCTCGCAAAAGTAACATTTTTTTTTGAATTAGCTCGAAATCCCTTCTAAATCTAACAGAAAAGCATACTCTTCAGCGTCTTCCTTTAAGCTTTCAAAACGACCAGAAGCACCGCCATGTCCAGCATCCATATTCGTTTTTAAGTAGAGTTGGTTAGTATCCGTTTTCATCTCACGTAACTTAGCTACCCATTTTGCCGGTTCCCAATATTGCACTTGCGAATCGTTGAGACCCGTTGTGACTAGCATATTAGGATAATCTTTGGCTTCAATATTATCGTAAGGAGAATATGATTTTATATAATTGTAATATAAAATATCATTAGGATTTCCCCATTCATCATATTCTCCAGTAGTTAAGGGAATAGAATCATCTAACATAGTAGTAATAACATCTACAAATGGTACCGCTGCAATAATACCGTTATACAATTCTGGCGCCTTGTTTATTATAGCACCCATTAATAGACCACCTGCACTTCCACCCATTGCGTATAAATGCATAGAAGATGTATAACGCTCTTTTATTAAATGAACCGAACAGGCAATAAAATCTGAAAACGTATTTTTTTTATTCAACAGTTTTCCATCTTCATACCATTGTCTTCCTAAGTATTCACCTCCACGAATATGTGCTATTACATAAATAAATCCTCTGTCTAAAAGACTTAATCTAATTGTAGAAAAATACGGATCTACAGTAGATCCATAACTTCCGTATGCATATTGTAACAATGGATTTGTTCCATCTTTTTTAATTCCTTTTTTATAGACAACTGACATTGGTATTTGTATGCCATCTTCTGCCGTTGCCCAAATACGTTCAGATGTATAATTATCTTTATTAAATTTTCCACCTAAAACTTCTTGCTCCTTTAACACTGTTTTTGTTTTAGTGCGCATATTAAATTCGATTACAGAAGAAGGTGTCGTCATAGAATTATATCCATATCGCAATACTTCGGTATCAAAATCGACATTGGTACCAGTATAAGCTGTATACGTTTCGTTATCAAATGGCAAATAATAGTCTTGTGTTTCGTCCCAGCGTTTAATTCTAATTTGGTTTAATCCATTGCTTCGTTCACTAATAACTAAATAATCTTTAAAAATATCTATTCCTTCAATAAGTACATCTTTTCTGTGCGCTATAACACCTTTCCAATTTTCGACTTTAGTATCAGTTTCTAAAGTTTTCATTAATTTAAAATTGGTGGATTTGTCTTTATTTGTAAGAATGTAGAAATGGTTATCATAGTGCGAAATACTATATTCTAAGCCTCTTATCCTAGGTTGAAATACTTTAAATTTCCCTTCAGGATTATCCGCATCTAAAATATGATACTCATTAGTTAATGTACTATAACATGCTATAATGATATACTTTCTAGATTTAGACTTATATACAGCAACACCAAACGTATCATCACCTTCTTGAAAAACAAGCTCATCTTCAGAATTATCACCTAAGCGATGTTTATAAATTTGAAAAGCTCTAAGTGTAATGGCATCTTTTTTGGTATAAAACAAGGTTTCATTATCATTTGCCCAGCTAGAAGAACCTGTAGTATTTAAGACTCTATCCAAAGCGACTTCATTAGTTTCTAAATTCTTAACATGAATGGTGTAATTTCTCCTTCCTGTCGTATCAATTCCATAAGACACCAATTTATTATCCGGACTTATGCTAATACCTGCTAATTTGAAGAAACTCTCACCTTCTGCCATTTCATTACAGTCAAATAACAATTCTTCAGGATTATCCAAAGTGTCTTTTTTACGTGTATAAATTGGGTAATCTTTTCCCTTTTCAAATTTTGTAATGTACCAATACCCATTATATTTATAAGGCACTGAAGAGTCATCTTCTTTTATTCGGGCTTTCATTTCCTCAAACAAATCTTTCTGCAAATCTTTAGTGTGTGCCATTTTAGCATCACAGTACTCATTCTCTGAATTGAGGTAACCAATCACTTCAGGATGTTCTCTATCCTTCATCCAAAAATAATTGTCAACTCTCACATCTCCATGCTTTTCTATTTGATGTGGAATCTTTTTTGCTACAGGAGGAATAATATCAGGATTTTTTATCATCTGTTTTAAGAAAATTTTAATCTAAAAAGTCGCGCAATTTACTAATTTTACAACGTAAAAATTTAAAAGACAAGAATATGTTTGGAGATATGATGGGAATGATGAGCAAATTAAAAGAAGCTCAAAAGAAAGTTGAAGAGACTAAAGAACGGTTAAATACGGTTTTAATTGATGAATCTAGCAATGACAATAAACTAAAAGTTACTATAACCGCAAATAGAACAATTAAGTCTATTGCTATAGATGACGAACTATTACAAGATAAAGATATGTTAGAGGATTATTTAATCCTTACACTTAATAAGGCTATTGAAAAAGCAACTAATGTACACGAAACAGAAGTTGCAGCTGTAGCTAAAGAAGGCATGCCAAACATTCCTGGTATGGATATGTTTAAATAGTCTAATAAAGATTAAAGACCGCTTCGCTGTTAGAACCAAGAATCAAGACGAATTACTAACAAGTCAATAAACTTAAAAATCTTTTAACGAACTTAATAATTTATCATGCATTTGGTCTGTATAATCGAGGTGCGTAACCATACGTAGTTTATTACTGCCCATTACAATGATTTTAATATGTTTCTCATTAAGTTTATTCAGAAATTGAGTTTCATCGATATTATCATTTAATTCAAAAATAACAATGTTTGTTTCAATTGGCTCAACAACTTTTACAGCAGACATTTTAGATAGCTCCTCTCCTATTTCTTTTGCTTTCTTATGATCTTCTGCTAAGCGTTCTAAGTGATGGTCTAGAGCATATAAACCTGCAGCTGCTGCAAAACCAACTTGTCGCATACCACCTCCAAGAATCTTACGAATACGCAATGCACCTTGCATTAATTCTTTATTACCAATAAGCACAGAACCCATTGGGCAACCCAAACCTTTACTTAAACACACAGAAATAGTATCGAACAATTCACCATATTGCTTAGTGTTTTCGTCTTTTGCTATGAGCGCATTCCAAAGACGAGCTCCATCTAAATGATATCCTAACTGATGCTTATTAGCTACTTTTTTAATTTTCTTTAATTCTTGGAAATCCCAACACGCTCCACCTCCTTTGTTGGTTGTATTTTCAATAGCAATTAATGAGGTTAATGGACTATGGTAAAAATCAGGAGGATTTATAGAAGCTTCAGCTTGTTCTGCAGTAAACATACCTCTATGTCCATCTATAAGTTTACAAGAAATTCCGCTATTAAAAGATGCTCCACCACCTTCATAATTATAGATATGCGCATACTTATCACAGATTACTTGTTCTCCAGGATTGGTATGCAATTTTAGAGCAGCTTGATTTGCCATACTTCCAGATGGAAAAAACAAAGCTTCATCCATGCCAAACATATCAGCCAAACGCTTTTCTAAAGCATTAATTGAAGGGTCTTCTTTATATACATCATCACCAACTTCAGCAGTCAACATGGCCTCTAACATGCCTTTTGTAGGTTTGGTAACTGTATCGCTTCTTAAATCTATTATCATTTTTTAATTTAGATTATAGTTACAAACATCACTGCCAATAGGTGAACCATCTGGTATTTTTGGAGATGCTTCTATTTTGAACTTTTCAGGATGTTTGTAAAATTCATTAATCATTAAATTATATTGGTATTGAATGGCTTCAAAACCAATATTTTTCTTTGCAATATCTCTTATTGTTTTATTCGCAATGGCCTTAACTTGAAAATACGACTGGTTATTTACAGCTAAGTTCATCAAGTATTTTAACACATTGACATTGATTTGCTGTTGAGTTTCATTAAGGTAAGCATCATTATGATTAACGTCAAAGGAATTTTTGATAAGCGTATCAATAACATCTTCTAAACTTAGTTGACTCTCATTTAAACTCTTCTGTAACACCAAGCGATTGGCACGCTGAGGATGTAATAAATATTTTAATGTCATATCACTAGCCGTATTAGCTGCACTTATTGGGTCAAATGCAACTCCAGTTTTTCCTTTAAAAGATTCTCGAGATCGATTATATCCAAAAGCTCTTGGTGGAAATAATGCTAACTTATCTTTAGGAATGGCTAAAGTCTCTGCATTAAGTGTTTTAAGAATTACATCTAAAGTTTCTTTTTGCATATTAACATCTACTGACTTAGAGGTTAATTGTTCATCACCTTTTACAGCATAATTATAATCTAAGCCACCTATCACTTTAGTTGCTGCTTCCACTTGGAAACGATGGTAAAAATATAATGGTACAAAAACATCTTCTAAAACCGAATAAGGTTCGTAACTCTTAATATTATCCTCAGAAAAATTAGATATGGCTTGTTGGCGTAATGCTAAAACTGCATTCAATTCCTCAGCAGGCGTCTTTCCATTATCCCATAAATGTGCTAAAGCATGGGCACCACCAGCAGCCCTAGCATCAGAATCGGTTATAAATCGTAAACCATCATCTTGTGCTTTCTTTAAAATTTTATTTAAAGCTTTTTGTTCGTCAGTCTTCTTATCAAATTCAGAATAGCTGTAGGCTACAGTGACTTTATCCCAATCTCCAATTCCTGTAGCGTATGCATTACTAAAATCAATGTATCCGTTGGTTACAGAAATTTGTGGATGCGGATAATCCATTACTGATGCTCTATCGTTAGTACTTGCGGCAAAATTGTGAGCAAAACCAATAGTATGACCAACCTCGTGCGCACTTAATTGTCTAATTCTGGCTAGAGCCATTTCTAACATAGGTTTGTAATTATCATCACGCTCAGCGAATGGTTCGTTCATTAAAGCCTGCGCAATCATAAAATCTTGTCTTATCCTTAAACTTCCCAAACTTACATGCCCTTTAATAATTTCACCTGTTCTTGGATCTACTACACTACCTCCATAACTCCAACCTCTAGTACTGCGATGCACCCATTGAATAACATTGTAACGACAATCCATTGGGTCTGCATTTTTAGGCAACATTTTTACTTGAAAAGCATCCTTATAACCAATGGCCTCATAAGCCTCATTCCACCATCTTGCTCCTTCTAATAAAGCGGAACGAACTGGTTCTGGCGTACCCGGATCTAAATAGTAAATAATTGGCTCTTTAGCTTCACTCGTTTTACGATTTGGATATTTCTTCTCTAAACGATGACGAATAATAAAACGCTTTTTAATGTCTTCTTGTATTGGTGTGGCATAATCTAAATAAGACATAGAAATTGCACCACTGCGTGTATCAAAAACTCGCGGTTTGTATTTGCTATCTGGTAATTTAATAAATGAATGATGTTGCACCACAGTTACCAAAGAAGCCGTTGGAGTTACACTGCGTAAGTTTCTACCTGTTGGTTGCCCTTTAAAAGTTAATAAAGCTTCAAACTCTACATTTTTAGGAAATGCTTTTGTACGCTCTAAAGCCAATGCACTTTTGGAAGCATCAATTTTATAAGTACCTTCTTTACCTCCTTTTAATCTATTGGCAACACCATGCGCATCTTGCATTAAAAAAGGCGTGAAATCGACAATATATTCTCCTTCTTTTTTAGACAAAATCTTAAAACCAAATAAAACGGATTTTGCAAAAGCTTGTTCTATACTCTTTTTCTCAAGTTCGTTATCTGTATTTGCTCTATACTTTAAGTTTGGCTGAATAAGTAACAACTTATTACCAGCTTTTTTGAAATAAACTAAGCGTTCATTACCTAGCTGCCCTCGATCTAAACCAATATCATTACTACCAACACCAGAGGCTAAAGAATTTACATATAGAAAATCCTTATTAAGATTTTTAACTTTTAGGTAGATTTTATCGGTACTTTCTTCATAATAAAAGTCAAAAAAACCTTCATAAGATTTAAGGTCTTTTTTATCTAAGACTTGCGCCTGAAGTTGAATACTAATGCATACAAAACAAAAAAGGTTAGCTAATTTTTTCATGGCTGATATATTGAATGATAAAACTACGGAATTTCTAAAAAACCATTTCAAAATTATGGCACTTTAAATCAGCAACCTATATTTGCAGAAATTACTATTATTTATGATAACATCAGATCAAATAAAAGATCTTAATTCCCGTCTAGACGCACTTAGACAGTATCTTTGACTTAGATGCTAAGCTTATAGAAATTGCCAACGAAGAAGAGCAAACATTCAACCCAAACTTTTGGAACGACTCTAAAGCTGCAGAGCTTGTAATGAAATCTATTAGAGAAAAGAAGAGTTGGGTTAATGATTTTAATGCCGCAAAAACATTATTTGAAGATTTAGAAGTTATTTACGAATTCTACAAAGAAGACGAAGCTACAATGGAAAATGTTGAGACTCGTTTTGAAGCAGCTGTGAATGCTATTGAAAAATTAGAGTTTAAAAATATGCTCTCTGAGGAAGGTGATAGTTTAGGTGCTATTTTAGAAATTAATTCTGGAGCTGGTGGAACAGAAGCAGACGATTGGGCAAATATGCTACTGCGTATGTATTTAATGTATGCCGAAAAGAATAACTTTAAAATAAAAGAATTAGATCGTCAAGATGGAACCGTTGCGGGTATAAAAAGTGTAACCTTAGAAATTGAAGGTGATTTTGCATTCGGCTGGCTCAAAGGTGAAAACGGAGTGCACCGTTTAGTGCGTATTTCCCCTTTTGATAGTAATGCCAAGCGACATACAAGTTTTGCTTCTGTTTATGTTTACCCGCTTGTCGATGATTCTATTGAGATAGAAATTAATCCAGCAGATATTGAAATTACTACAGCACGTTCTAGTGGTGCTGGTGGACAAAATGTAAATAAGGTTGAAACTAAAGTACAGCTCGTACACAAACCTACTGGTATACAAATTCAGTGTTCTGAAACGCGATCGCAACACGATAACAGAGCAAGAGCTATGTTGATGCTAAAATCGCAATTGTACGAAATAGAATTGCAGAAACAAATGGCACAACGTGAAGATATTGAAGCCGGTAAGATGAAAAATGAATGGGGAAGCCAAATTAGAAACTACGTAATGCATCCTTATAAATTGGTTAAGGATGTGCGCACAGCCCACGAAACTGGCAATGTAGATGCAGTAATGGATGGAGATATAGAGCCTTTCTTAAAAGCTTATTTAATGATGATGGGACAAAAAGAAGACTCTTCGGCATTATAATTGCAATCAATTAAAACGTACTGAACAAAATTCAGCATAAAATGATAAAGATTTACCACAATCCAAGATGCTCAAAATCTAGAGAAGGTTTAGCAATTTTAGAAGAATCTAAAAAGGATTTTGAAGTTATTAAATACTTAGAAAACACCTTTACAATTAAGGATTTAAAAGCTCTAATTTCTAAATTAGGGATAAAACCCATAAATTTGGTACGCAGAAACGAAGCAATTTGGAAATCTGAGTATAAGGATAAAACGCTTACAGATGAGCAAATTATCGAAGCTATGGTAGCTAATCCTAAGTTAATTGAACGACCAATTGTGGTTAACAATGATAAAGCAGTGATTGGAAGACCACCACAAAACATTATAAATATTATTTAAAAATGAAAAAGTCAATTTTAATTGTTTTCGCAATATTGTTAGGCTTAAATGTGTATAGTCAAATAGGAAGAAATATGAATGATCGTATTCCTAGAACCACTAGAGAGCCTACAGAAAAAGATATTGCTAAACGCGACAGAATGGTAAAAGAGCGTAAAGATAAATTTATAGCTAATTTTTTAACCACACTTGAAGCGGATGACTTTCAAAAAGAAATCATAAAACAATATTTAAACAGTTTTTCAGATGCCAAAATTGCCATTTTTAAAACAAAGTTTGAACATACTTTAGATAGAGAAGCAGCAATCAAAAAACTTGAAGAAACACATTTTGTTGAGTTGAAAGAATTAATTTCAGAAGGCGACATGGACAAAATAAAAGTAATGATTACTGGTGGGTTTGATGAAAAAGAAGTTGAAAAGGAAAACAAAAAGAAGAAAAAAAGAAAGAAGAAAAAGAAATCAAAAAAAGATGAAGGTTAATACTTTACAACCTTTAATATTCTGTACATATTATCTAAATTTTTCTTTAACATAAGATTAACTTTGACTGATTAAACTAAACATATTTTTACGGGTCTTAAATAAAACCATAAAAATATATACTATGCAATTAAAAATGCTCGCGCAATTTTTAGTCTTTTTTTCATTTTCATTAGTTATTGCCCAAAAAGAAATCAAAGTAGAAGGAACCGTTGTAGAAGATGGTACAAACATTCCTCTAGAATACGCAACAATCACCTTTAAATCTAAACCAGACAATAAAATCGTCACAGGAGGTATTACAGACTCTGAAGGTAAATTTAGTGTAGAAGTGCCAACCGGAACCTATACTATTTCTGTAGAATACATCTCTTACAAAACCAAAACTTATACAGACAAAACTATTTCTAAAGATATTAACCTAGGAACTGTAAGTTTAGCAGTTGATATGGAGTCTTTAGGTGAAGTTACCATTATTGCAGAGCGTACAACTGTAGAAATAAAGCTCGACAAAAAAATATATAATGTTGGTAAAGACCTAACCGTTAGAGGTGGAACAGTAAGCGATGTTTTAGACAATGTCCCTTCCGTTTCTGTAGATGTTGAAGGTAACGTTGCGCTTCGTGGAAACGATGATGTTAGAATTTTAATTAATGGTAAACCTTCTGGTTTAGTAGGATTAAACTCAACTGAGGCTTTACGTCAGTTACCTGCAGATGCGATTGAGCGTGTAGAAGTTATTACATCACCATCGGCACGATACGATGCCGAAGGAACAGCCGGAATATTAAATATAATTCTTAGACGAAGTAAGCTCGAAGGCATGAATGGTGCCATAACAGTAAATGCAGGTCATCCAACACAAGCAGGTATTTCTGGAAATATTAATTACAGAACTGGTGACGTTAATTTTTTCAATACTACTAGTTATAATTATAGAGAGATTCCTGGTAATTCTTATACTAATACAGAGTATCTAACAAGCAACAATTCTTTAATAGAAAATCGTGATTTTGATCGTATTAGAAAAGGCCTAACTACAAATTTTGGTGTAGAATGGTATATAAATGATTCTGCATCATTAACAACTTCTATTCAGTATAGAGATAGTGATAACGAACAAGAAACAACAAATATCTTAAGAGAGTTTGACACTAATAACACTTTATTAAACACTACAACACGTTTTGATCCTGAATTTGAGGAAGACAAAACGATACAATACTCTGTAAATTTTGATAAGCAATTTAATGGAGATTCTAATCATAAATTTACAGCTAACTTTCAATATGAAGATAGTTCAGAACTAGAACAATCTCTTATTAATCAAGATAATGTCGATGTAGAAGATGTAACAACCGACGAAACTCAAGAACGTATTTTTTTACAAGCAGATTACGTGAAACCTATTGGTGAAGTTAGCCAGTTAGAATTAGGTTACCAAGGTCGTTTTACTACTTTAGACACTGATTATGCTGTTGCTTTTAATGATGGAACAGGAAACTTTGACTTAGATGAAGATTTAAGTAACAACCTTGTATATAAAGAATATGTAAATGCATTTTACACACAATTTGGAAGCAAAATAAAAGAGAAATTTAGCTATCTTCTTGGTTTACGAATGGAAGAATCTCGTATAACTGTCGATCAAGTAACAAGTGGAGATTTTAATAAGAAAAACTATCTCGGCTTTTTCCCAACCATTAATCTTGCATACGAGTTAAATGAAGATGAAAACCTAACCTTAGGATATAACCGACGAATTAGAAGACCACGTTCACGTTTTATTAACCCCTTCCCTTCTCGTAGTTCTGCTACTAACCTATTTCAAGGAAATCCGGATATAGATCCTAGTTATTCTAATACGATAGATTTAGGCTATTATAATAAATTTGGAAAACTCTCTTTAAATACATCTCTATACGTAACAAATTCTACTGATGTTTTTGTTTTTATTACTGAAGACACTGGTGAAACTGCTATCGTTGGAGGAACTGAAGTGCCAGTAATCAGAAGAACTCCTATAAACCTTGCGTCTAACGATAGATATGGATTTGAATTTACATTAACTTATAGACCTACAAGAAAATGGAATATGAATGGTAATTTCAACTTATTCCGTTCTAAAACTGAAGGCTTTTATGAAGGTACAGACTTTGGTGCAGAAAACACGAGTTGGTTTATTCGATTCAATAATAAATACACTTTACCAGGAAACGTAGATTGGCAAACAAGAATGGATTATAGAGGTCCAAGTGAAGATGCTCAAAATAAAAACAAAGGAATCTTCTCTATGAATTTAGCATTCAGTAAAGACTTATTTAACGACAAAGCCTCTGTAGCACTCAATGTTAGTGATGTCTTTAATTCTAGAAAGCGAATTACGGAAACCACTACTCCAACTTTTAATTCGGAAAGCGAATTCCAATGGAGACAAAGAACTTTTAACTTATCGTTTACCTATAGATTTAACCAACAACCTAAACGCGAACGTTCTGGTGATCGTGGTGGTGACGGAAATGGTGGTGGTGACGACTTCGATTTTGAAGGATAGTTGACATTATAACTATGATTAATAAAAAAAGCAGCGTTTAAGCTGCTTTTTTTATTAATCATTTTCTTCATTATTATCGCATTCGGCTAGTTGTTTCATATAATCGGATGTCAATTCTTTAATAACATCAATAACTGTAATTTTTATATCATCTATAGATTTAGACTTTAGCTTTTCTTTTTCTATTGATGCTTTTAAAGTTTTTACACTACAATCACAAGCTTGCAATGCAGAATTAAAAGTTTTTACATTATCCGAAACTGTTAATTCCATTTTTAAAATTAGCCCCTCTTTTTTTAGGTCTAGCTCTTCTTGTTTCTTTTTCGCTATTTTTTCTTCTAATTCTGCTTGTTTTCGTTTTAATTCTAGCTGTTGCTGCTCTAATTGATTTTGTTCATCTTCAATAGACGATAATTCGTTCACTTCACTATTTGTAGCAGGTGTGTCTTCAATAATGCTTTCATCAACATTGGTTAAACTAGATGTACATACATCTAATTTTTCAATAGTAGATTCTGCTAGGAGTTTGCCTTTATTAGCATAATAATATGCATCGTCTAATTTTTCTGCGGTTTTAGATTTGGCTAGATAATTAATTGCATCGTATACTAAATCATCAACACCTTCACAATCACAATTTTGTAAGGATACTTGCACACGCTCAAAGGCTTCTTTTGATCTTTCTGCAAAATGTTTTGCATGGGTAACATTATTCGCCTCTAGAGCAGAATCTGCATGAGACAAAGCATATACGATGTTAGAATAAGCTTCAGAGCAGTTAGCTTGAGCAGATAAATTTAAATAGGAGACACAAAGAAATAGTAGAAAAATGTAGGCTTTTTTCATTTTGATTTGGGTTTAGTTTAACAAGTAGGTGTGCTAAAATTAATTAAATTTTTAAATTTTGCACTATTTTTTGAAACTTATTAGTTTTTAAAAAAATCCTTTTGCTTATTAAAAGTGATCTCATCAAAGCTCGAAACAACCATATTAGCCAGACTATAATCTTGGCCAGATGAGTGCTCACTTCTAAAAGCTGTGCAGAATATACCAGCGCCATTAGCGGCTTTAATACCATTTGTTGAATCTTCAATGACCATACATTCCGATTTTTCAAAACCAGTAGATTCAGCAGCTTTAATAAAGATTTCTGGATGTGGCTTAGATTTTTCTAAATCAGCTCCACTAAACTTAGCGCTGAAGTATTGATTGAGATCAAAGCGCTCAAAAATTTGGTTAATGCCATGCATTGACGCAGATGAAGCAACTACCAATGTGACTCCATTAGCATAATAGTCTTTGATTAAATCTAAAACACCATCAATTAAAGCTAGTTCATCATCATGCGTAAATAAATATTTATAGTGTTTACGCTTTAGACGCATTAAGTATTCTGGTGTTTCTCTCAATGTAAAGTGATCCACTAAACGTTTGCATATATTTATAGTTGATTGCCCTGTAAAGGATTCATATAAAGCTGCATCTACTTTTATATTAACATCATCAAACATTTGGTGGTAAGCTTTACGATGCAATGGTTCTGTATCTACAATAACACCATCCATGTCGAATAAAACAGCTTTGAGCATATTTTTCTTAGTTTAGCTGCGAAGATAATAAAGTGTCATTTCGAGTACAACGAGAAATCTAAATATTAATTTTAACATAACATGCCAAAAAAAGGACGCGAAAAAAACACAGCTAACAAAGCCAAACATAGTAAACTTATTGCTCAGAAAAAGAATAAGATAAAAACTAAGGAAGCTGAACGTAAAGCACGTTTAAAGGCAATTGTTGAAAAGTCAAAAACCAAAAAATAAACTCCAAATCCCAAAAGTTAACGTTACTTTTTGGAATTTGGAATTTTTCTATTTTGGAATTTTCAATTTATACAACATTACTAATAATTTCCTCAACAACTTCAGGATTCAATAACGTACTGGTATCACCTAATTGATCTGTTTCATTACAAGCTATTTTTCTTAAAATTCTTCGCATTATTTTACCGCTTCGGGTTTTTGGTAATCCTACGGTAAATTGAATTTTGTCGAGTTTAGCTATGGGTCCTATTCGGTCTGTTATAAGTTGATTGATTTCTTTTCTAAGATTATCATGGTTTCTGCTTTCTCCTGAATCCTTCAGAGTTATATAACCATACAATGCATTGCCTTTAACATCATGCGGAAAACCAACAATAGCAGATTCTGCAACTGCTTGGTGCTCATTAATAGCATCTTCAATTGGTGCTGTACCTAAATTATGGCCAGACACAATAATAACATCATCCACTCTACCGGTAATTCTGTAATAACCAACTTCGTCTCGCAAAGCGCCATCACCTGTAAAATACATATTTTCAAATACTGAAAAATAGGTATCTTTATAACGCTGATGATTCCCCCAAATCGTTCTAGCTATACTTGGCCAAGGATATTTAATACATAGTCGACCTTCTACTTGGTTGCCCTTAAGCTCATCACCATTTTCATCCATAATAGCAGGTTGAATACCTATAAATGGTAATGTTGCATATGTTGGTTTTGTTGGTGTTACATAAGGTATAGGTGTAATCATAATACCACCTGTTTCTGTTTGCCACCAAGAATCTATGATCGGACTTTTGCGCTTACCAACATTATCATTATACCAATGCCAAGCTTCTTCGTTTATTGGCTCTCCTACACTTCCTAAAACTTTTAATGATGATAAATCATATTTTTCAACCAATTCCACTCCTTGTTTTGCCAAAGCTCTAATGGCTGTAGGTGCAGTGTAAAACTGATTGACTTTATGTTTTTCTATGATTTGCCAAAAACGTCCGAAATCAGGATAGCTTGGCACGCCTTCGTACATTAAAGTAGTTGCACCATTTGCTAAAGGCCCATAAACTATATAACTATGTCCTGTTATCCACCCAATATCAGCGGTACACCAATACACATCTTGTTCTCTATACTGAAATACATTTTTAAAAGTATAAGCTGTATAAACCATATAGCCAGCTGTTGTATGCACCATACCCTTAGGTTTACCTGTTGAACCCGATGTATATAATATAAATAATGGATCTTCTGCATCCATAATTTCTGGAACACAATCATGATATGCTTCATCTAGCAGAGGCTGTAACCACTTATCGCGACCATCCTTCATATTAATATCTGTATTGATACGTTTTGCGACCAAAACAGTATCTACACAATCACATTCTTCTAATGCATCGTCTACAATCCCTTTTAAATCTATTGTTTTTGCCCCACGATAAGACCCATCTGATGTAATTACCATGTTACAATCGCTATCATTAATACGTGTTGATAATGCTGTTGCTGAGAAACCTGCAAAAACAACAGAATGAATGGCACCTATGCGAGCACATGCTAATACAGAAATTGCTAATTCTGGAATCATAGGTAAGTATATACAAACCCTATCACCCTTTCCTATGCCATTTTCTTTTAAAACGTTAGCAAACCTACATACTTTTTCGTGTAACTGTCTGTAACTAATATGTTGCGCTTCTTCGTCTGGACTATTAGGCTCAAAAATAATTGCAGTTTTATCACCTTGCGCTCTAAGATGTCGGTCTAAGCAATTCTCGGTGATATTTAATTTGGCGTCTTCAAACCATTTAATTTCAGGCTTTTTAAAATCCCAACTTAAAACATTCGTCCATTTTTTTCTCCAAACAAAATGCTCTTCTGCTATTTCTTCCCAAAATTGCTCTGGATTTCTTATTGATTTTCTATATACTTGAAAGTATTCTTCAAACTGTTTTATGTGGTAATTACTCATTTTTTTGCTTAGTTATTTTCAGTTTAAAAAGGTAGTTATTTTGAATTAAAAAAAGAAGATTCTGCTTCAGTTAATAAACGAGAATGAATCAAAAATCGAAGACCTAAAGGTATTTCTAAAGAAAAACTTGCACCACGACCTTCTGTAACATCTACGGTTAGGTGCGTATGTTTCCAATATTCAAATTGATCTTGGTTCATATAAAAGTTAACACCTTCAACTTCACCTAAAAGAATATCACTTTCATCTAAATACATATCATCTTTTTCAAATATCATTGGGGCAGAACCATCACAGCAACCGCCACTTTGATGAAAAATTAAATCACCATGTTTAGCTTTTAGTTGTTTCACAACTTTTGCTGCTCTTTCTGTAATATCTACTCGTGTCATAATTTAAATATATTAAAAAGGCTGAACTATTTACACCAATAATTCAGCCTAACTGCTAATAATAAATTCTTAAAAGAACCCTAACTTATTCTTATCGTAAGAAATTAGCATGTTTTTTGTTTGTCTGTAATGGCTCATCATCATTAGATGATTTTCTCTACCAAATCCAGATTTTTTATAGCCTCCAAAAGGTGCATGTGCAGGATAAGCATGGTAACAGTTAACCCAAACGCGACCTGCTTTTATTGCTCTTGGTATTTGATAGAGTTGATGAGCATCTCTTGTCCAAACACCTGCTCCTAAACCATATAAAGTATCGTTTGCAATTTCTAGTGCTTCAGCTTCATCTTTAAATTTAGTGACACATGCTACTGGTCCAAAAATTTCTTCTTGAAACACTCTCATCTTATTATGACCTTCTAATAAAGTTGGTTTTATGTAATAACCATTAGCTAAATCGCCATCTAATTTATTTGCCGATCCTCCAGTTAAAACTTTTGCTCCTTCTTCTTTACCAATTTTAAAATAGGACTGAATTTTTTCATATTGGTCGTTTGATGCTTGCGCTCCCACCATACAACTACTATCGTAAGGACTTGTTTGCACTATAGCTTCAGTTCTTGCTATAACGCGCTCCATAAATTTATCATATATATCTTCTTGTACTAAAATTCTTGACGGACAAGTACAAACTTCACCTTGATTAAAAGCAAATAAAACAGCACCTTCAATTGCTTTATCTAAAAACGCATCATCCTCATCCATAACACTATTAAAGAAAATATTTGGAGATTTACCACCTAATTCCATTGTCACCGGATTAAGGTTCTTTGAGGCATATTGCATAATGAGTTGACCAGTTGTTGTTTCACCAGTAAAGGCAACTTTATCTACTTTAGAACTCGATGCTAACGGTTTACCAGCTTCTGGTCCAAATCCATGGACAATATTAATAACACCTGGAGGGAAAACATCTGCAATTTTTTCCATTAATAAGGTCGCTGTAGATGGTGTTTGTTCTGCTGGCTTTAGCACCACACAATTACCTGTTGCAAGTGCTGGAGGTAATTTCCACGATAGCATTAATAAAGGAAAATTCCACGGTATAATTTGTCCGACCACACCAAGCGGTTCTTTAATATTCATGGATAAAGTGTTCTGGTCTAGTTCAGTTGCACTACCCTCTTCTGCTCTAATACATGCCGCAAAATAACGCCAATGATCTACACTTAATGGTATATCTGCATTAAGTGTCTCTCTAATAGGCTTACCATTATCACAAGTTTCAACTAGTGCAAACTCTTCTAAATTAGCCTCAATAATATCTGCAACTTTATTTAATAATGTTGCACGTTCTGTTGCAGATGTATTTCCCCAAGCTTCTTTTGCTGCGTTTGCTGCATCAACTGCATTTTCTACATCTTCCTTTTGAGATCGAGGATACTTTGCAATAATACTTCCATCAACTGGCGATGTGTTATCAAAATAATCTCCACCTACTGGAGGTACAAATTTTCCGTTTATAAAATTGGAATATTTTTCTTTAAATTGTGGCTTAGAATAACTCATAATAAATTGCTATTTATTTAATTAATTAGTATAAATTTTATGCATTAGATAATTTTGATAAAGTTATTTTATCGAATCCCGAATTAATTGAACATATTTATTATACTTTTGAACATATCTCTTATATTAAATTTTTAATATTATTTTTTTGTAATATTGAGTATGAATGGATTATTAAGCAATCATAAAAGCAATAGAAAACTTACTACATTAGTTGAAAATAGAACAACTTATAGTGCTGAGTATGCTGAACTTAATATTTATGAAACTCATGCCTTTGCTGAACAAGTATCCTTAACTTTCGATTTTCCTATTATAGCAAGTATGCTTACAGGTAAAAAAATAATGCATATCGATGGTTTTGATGCTTTTGATTTTTTTCCTGGTGAATCTGTTGTAATGCCAACCAATAAAGAAATGGTTATTGATTTTCCCTTAGCAACAAAAGATCAACCAACGCAATGCCTAGCCTTAGGAATAGATGCTTTTAAAATTGAAGAAGTGGTTGAAAAATTTAACCATAATGTTGCTATAGAATATGAAAACAACAATTGGGATTTAGACCAAAACGCATCACATCTCATTAACAATGTTGATGTTAATCATTTAATTGAACGTTTAACGCATACCTTCACTAATAGCAATAAGTCTAAGGATGTTTTACTCGATTTAATGATACAAGAATTGATTGTTAGATTATTACAAACCAAAGCAAAATCTTTAATTGTAAATGACACTCATATTTTTAATGATACTAGAATCGGTACAGTTATTAAGTACATAAAGGACAACTTAACCAATAAAGATATTTCTGTAGATTTATTAGCAAAGAAAGCTTACATGAGCACTTCTCATTTCCATAAGCAGTTTAAAAACACATTAGGAATCTCACCTATTGATTATATAAATTCTGAAAAAATTAAGTTTTCCAAAAAGTTAATTAAAGAATGTAAAAACTTGAGAATGTCTGAAATTGCCTATAAATCTGGTTTCAATAATACCAGTTATTTCAATAGACAATTTAAAAAAATGGAAATGATAACTCCTCAACAATTTAAAGCTTCACTTGCTTAAAGCTTAGCTCTAAATTTAATGCTGAACAGCTTCACCTGCTCCACTAGGAATTCTTATATGCTCAACTATATCCTGAACCTCTTGAGGTGGCGCTTTTGTGAACTTCATTATGGTTATCGATACAATGAAATTAAGTAGCATCGCTATAGTACCAAAACCTTCTGGTGAAATTCCGAACCACCATTGACTTTTATCTGGTAATACGTCGTCAAACCAACCTAGCTTATATTTCATCATATATAGTAGCATACTCACTATTCCAACAATCATTCCGGCAATAGCACCTTCTTTATTCATACGCTTATAAAAAATGCCTAAAATAATTGCTGGGAAGAACGATGCAGCTGCTAAACCAAATGCCAAAGCGACAACAGCAGCGACAAATCCTGGAGGATTAATACCAAAATAACCTGCAACACATACTGCACCAACAGCAGACAAACGTGCAGCCACTAATTCTCCCTTTTCAGAAATTGAAGGTTTTAAAATTTTCTTGATTAAATCGTGAGATACAGATGAAGAAATCACCAACAACAATCCAGCTGCTGTTGATAATGCTGCAGCTAATCCACCTGCTGCAACCAAAGCAATAACCCAATTGGGCAATTTAGCAATTTCAGGATTGGCTAATACCATTATATCTCTATCTACTGTCAATTCATTTTTAGCTTCATCAGCAACATAACTGATTAGTCCATCATTATTCTTGTCTTCGAACTTTATTAAACCTGTTGTTTCCCATTTCTTAAACCATTCTGGCACATTGGCATAAGATTGGTTAGAAACCGTTTCAATCATATTTGTTCTAGCAAAAGCTGCAACTGCAGGTGCAGTGGTATATAAAATAACGATAAGTAGCAAGGCTATTCCTGCAGATTTTCTGGCATCCTTTACACGCTTCACCGTAAAAAATCTAACAATAACATGAGGCAAACCTGCTGTACCAACCATTAATGCCAAGGTTATTGCAAATACATCAATGGTAGATTTAGAACCTTCGGTATACTCAGAAAAACCAAGTTCTGTACTTAAACCATCTAGTTTATCTAATAAATAAGTGCCCGAACCATCACTCAACTCAGCACCAAAACCTAATTGTGGAATTGGATTGCCTGTCATTTGAATTGAAATAAAAATAGCAGGTACCATAAAGGCAAATATTAAAACGCAATATTGTGCTACCTGCGTGTATGTAATGCCTTTCATTCCGCCAAGAACTGCATAAAAAAGTACAATTAACATTCCTATAATAACACCTGTATTGATATCAACTTCGAGAAATCGAGAAAATACGATACCAACTCCACGCATTTGACCTGCGACATAAGTAAAGGACACTAGCAATGCACAAAACACAGCAACGATTCTTGCCGTTTTAGAATAATAACGATCACCTATAAAATCTGGAACTGTAAACTTTCCAAACTTACGTAAGTATGGAGCTAACAATAATGCGAGTAATACATAGCCACCAGTCCATCCCATTAGATAAACGGCTCCATCATAACCAGCAAAAGAAATAATACCAGCCATAGAAATAAACGATGCAGCACTCATCCAATCTGCAGCCGTTGCCATACCATTAGCTAATGGTGACACTCCACCACCAGCAACGTAAAAATCTTTGGTTGAGCCTGCTCTAGACCAAATGGCAATACCAATATAAATCGTGAAAGTAATTCCGACTAAAATGTAGGTCCATGTTTGCACATCTAACTGTGCTAAAAAGAATATTTTATTCATCATAGCCATATTTTTTGTCTAGATTATTCATCAACTTTACATAAACAAATATGAGAATTACAAACACATACATAGAGCCTTGTTGTGCAAACCAGAACCCTAATTTAAAACCACCTATTTTAATGGCATTTAATTCTTCTTTAAGCAATATACCTGCACCATAAGAGACTAAAAACCATATAGCTAATAAAATTAGAACATACTTTATATTCTCTCGCCAATAGGCTTTTGCGTTATTAGTTGTCATTTTTACTAAGTTTTTGTCGTTTTGAGTAAGCTTTTAATTCTTTAATAACTTTAGGTGCTAAAATTATGGTTGCAAACATTGTAGGTATTGCCATTAAAGCAAATACACCATCAATAAGATTAATCATCATGCTTAAGCTTGTTGTAGCACCAATTAATATACTTAAGATATAGAAGTAATTGTAATAATGTTTTTTGTCTGCTCCAAATAGGAATGACATACATTTTGTACCGTAATACGAATATGAAAACAACGAACTCATACTAAATACGGCAATACATACTAGTAATGCATATTTACCATAATTTGGCATCACATCTGCAAAAGCCGAAGCTGTAAGACTCACACCATTATTAGATGTTGTTTCCCAAACACCTGTAACTAAAATAGCCAAAGCTGTTAGAGTACAAACTACAAGTGTATCTATTGCAGGTCCTAACATAGCCACTAAACCTTCTCTTATAGGCTCGTCTGTTTTTGCTGCTCCATGTGCCATTGGGGCAGTACCAATACCTGCTTCGTTTGAAAATGCTCCACGCTTTATACCATGTAAAATAAGAGCTCCTAAAACTCCACCTAAAAAGGTGTCATCTTTTGGATAATAATTAGCTGCAAAAGCATCTGTAAAAATGAGTTTTAAATAATAAGGTAACACATCGCTATGCGCAAACAGAATAATAATCACTAAAATAAAATATAACACTACCATACTTGGCACTAAACGCGATGCAACATTACTTATACGTTTAATGCCGCCAAGAATAACTAAGGCTGTTATACTCACTAAAAGAATTCCTATAATAAGATTACTATACAACCCAACTTCTACTCCATTAGGAATTAATAAAATATCATTTAAAGCTTGTGTTAGTTGATTGACGTTAAACACTGGTAATGCACCTATAAGGCCACAAAAACTAAAAAATATAGCTAAAGGTTTCCAAGATTTCCCTAATCCTTCAGTTATAAAATACATAGGTCCACCCTGTATTTCGCCAGCACTATCTTTTCCACGATAAAGAATGGCAAGCGTACAGGTGAAAAATTTAGTAGACATACCTATTACGGCACTCACCCACATCCAAAATACAGCACCAGGACCACCAATGGATATGGCCACGGCAACACCAGCAATATTGCCCATACCAACGGTTGAAGATAATGCAGTCATCAATGCTTGAAAATGTGAGATCTGACCAGGATCATTTGGATCGTCGTATTTACCTCTCAATACACTTATAGCATGGCCAATATGTCTAAATGGTAAAAACTGAGAACGAATTAATAAATATAAGCCACCTCCAATTAATAATATGAGTAAGGGTAAACCCCAAGCAAGATTTGAAAAATCACTGAGTAGTTGGTTGAGTGTATCCATAGATTATAAATGTACTAAACCAAATAAACTTATGGTAGGATGTTTACAAATAATTTAAGATGTATTAATTTATAATTCTAATCAACTCAGCTATGCACTTAGTTAAGTAACATAATTATAACCACTATATTTCAACACTTTAAAAATTTATTTAGCGTCAAAATAAGTTTTAAAAAGCATTACATCTACAAAACTCTCTATTGTTTAGGAATACATCTACTTATAAACAAAAAAAGACGAAAACGGTCTAGTTTTCGCCTTTGGGATTCTTAAATTCTAACTGATATTTTTCTAGGAATTTTTTCTGTCTGTCAATCATTTGTTGCCTCATCTTATCGATATTCATAAAATCTTTTCCAAAAGGACTTCCAAAAAAATCATTGTTAAAGAAGCGATTACTAAACAATGAATCTTTAGAAAAAACATCTTCAAATCCATCATTTTCAAACTTTGAGAAATTTGTAAAAAATCTTGACTTAAAAGATTGCATTACACTATCCCTTTGCATGGATGAAAGGTGATCATACTTGCCACTAGATGACCAAGAATAAATACTATCGTATCTAATTAAATTGCCTTCTTCATCAAATTCTTTATCAACTTTCCAAGATCCTTTTGGTTTTTCAACAACATTTTTTTCGGGTTCTTTAGCTTTTTTTTCATTCGCTTGTTTTTCTTGGCCTTTACAGCCGATACTTAAAAAAAATAACATTAATAATAAAATATACTTTTTCATTATCTTGAAATTTAAATTATACATCTAAAGAGTTTATATCTTATATAAACCTCCAGGTTCAGTCACTTTAATCAATCTGTTTTGGTGAAAAACTTCAGAAATTCGTTCACCATTTTTGTACCAAATACACTCTAAATAATTATTATTATCTACCAATCCAAAAAATGAATCTTTCTTTGTAATATATTTTAATACTTCCATTTTTGGTGCTAACGCTTTTCCTTTTAATTTAACCCAATCACCAGATTTAAATTTTCTAGTCATAATAAACTGAATTAAATAATTACACGAAATTATTAAAATGAGGTTGAAAGCATCAACCTCATTCTAAACAATAGCCTATAAAATAATAATACGATTATGAAATTTTAATGGTTCTTGGTGGCTTTTGCTTAGCCTCTTCTTTTTTAGGTAAAAGAATGCCTAAAATTCCATCTTTATACGTTGCATTAATCTGATCTTCATTTACACTTTCCGGTAAACTAAAAGTTCTTTTAAACGAAGAATAACCAAACTCTCTGCGCGTAAAATTGCCTTCTTGTTGTTCATTCTCTTTTTTCATTTCGGTAGAAATAGATAAGACTTGATTTTCGAGATCGACTTGAAAATCTGATTTTTTTAAACCAGGAATAGCCATTTCTACCAAAAAAGCATCAGCAGTTTCTTTAATATTTACTTTAGGTAAAGTAATTCCTGTATTAAAATTTGAAGTAAATACTGATGGTAGATCTCTGTTAAAAATATCATCCAACCAATTAGAAAAAAGAGGGAAGTTTGAATTTGAATTAGTGTTTGTCAAACTTCCGTTTTTAGGAACATTAACTAAATTGCTCATAATTACAAAATTTTAAATTAAACATTATTTCAAATTTGAAATCAATTGACTTCACTATACCTGTAACAAAAAAAATACCAGTTTAAATTAATCGCAAACTTATGTGGATATTTCATAAAAATCACAAGGTGAAATGTCAATTATTCAGCGTAATTGTCATTTTTTCATTTAAATAAATGTCAAATTGACATTTTTCAACACAATAAACTACACAAATGAATATCAAGCTGTTAGCAACAAATGAATCAGTATAAAATAAAAATTATATTCTTTACAGATGAGCATAAACAACATTATTCCACTAGCAACTCCGCTACAAACGCTTCAAATTCTTGTTTAAATTCAACATACTTTTCACCAGTAGCAGGTCCATTAAAACCTGTATGAATTTTACGTACTTTTCCTGATTTATCTATAAATATTGAAGTTGGATAAGACAATACATGGTTGAGCATTGGCAACTTTTCTTGTGCTTTTGCTTTATCTGAAGTTCCGTATTGTGCTAATAAAACTGGATATTCAATATTTAGTTTTTCTTTTAATCTAGTGATGCTTTTAAACGCTTTTTCCTCTGTTTTAGCATACTCAAAAGCTAAGGCTACAATTTCTAAGTCCTTTTTTTTATTTATGCTATAGAATTTGGTGTAGTATTTACTTTCATCTAAACAATTTGGGCACCAAGTCCCCATAATCTGTACTATAACCACCTTATTTTTAAATCGTTCATCATTTAAAGACACTAGATTTCCTTCTATATCTGGAAAAGAAAAGGCTAACCTATCATATCCTTCTTTTAAAAAAGTGAGAACGTTTGCACTAGGTAATTCGTAAATTTCATTTCGTTTAGCAACAAAAGGTTCTTTAAAGTGGTTACCTGAGTAAAATGTTCCTTCTAAAGTAGAATCAGATACTTTTGCTGTGAACAAAAAAGCATGCGCGCCATCGAAAGTTGAGAGCTTCATAATGTCCCCTTTCATAACACCTTCAAGATAACGATAATCACCTGTTGTTGTTCTAAAGGTTCCTGTAACCTTGTTTCCTTCTTGTTTAAAAATACCTTTAGCTATATATTCATCACCTTCAATTCCTTTGCTAAAAACTGTCTCCCAAATACCATCAACACGCTTCGACGGTTTTTTAGATTTAGGAAACCTAGTTTTATTACCAAACTCTGCTGTAAACGGTACAATTCTGTCTAAGCTTTCTTTAATAAAGCTGCCCTTTAGGTTATCACCTTCAAATGTAGCAGCAATGTAACCTTCAAACACTGGTGCTTTAATAAAAATAGAATCGTTTCTGTACTCAACTTCATTTACTTCAATCACTTCTTCAGCATTAAAAATTTTAAGTTCTGTAGGTGAAACAACTTCAAAAATAAAAGGTAATTGTTCATTGTCTTGCACATTTAAAACTGCTCTGTAAGTTCCTGCTTTTAATTCCTGTTGTTTGGTTTCTTTCTCGCAAGAAACTATTAAAATTATTGCTATCAATCCTATTAAAAATCGCATAATAAATAAGGGTTTTTATAAAGTTCGAAATAACAACAAATACCTTACATAAAAAAGGCTAAATCAAATTTCACTGCATACTAGGAATTACTATCTTTGCACCTTGATTAAAATAACCACATGAAAATATCATACAACTGGCTTAAACAGTTTATAAATATAGATTGGGATGCTGAGAAAACAGGTGAATTATTAACCGATCTTGGCTTAGAAATTGAAGGTATAGAACAATACGAATCTGTAAAAGGCGGTTTAAAAGGTATTGTTGTTGGAGAGGTTTTAACCTGCGAACAACATCCTAACGCAGACCGATTAAAAGTAACCACCGTAAATATTGGTACAGATTCACCTGTGCAAATTGTTTGTGGTGCACCAAATGTTGCTGCCGGACAAAAAGTACCTGTTGCTACTATAGGAACAACTTTATACACTACTGAAGGAGAAGCTTGGAAAATTAAAAAAGGAAAGATACGTGGAGAAGAAAGTCATGGAATGATTTGCGCTGAGGACGAGCTTGGACTTGGCGAATCGCATGATGGTATTATGATACTCGACGAAAAAATAAAAGTGGGATCGCCTGCTTCTCTTGTTTTTAAGGTTGAAAATGATCAGGTTTTTGAAATTGGCTTAACACCAAACCGAGCAGATGCTATGAGTCATTACGGTGTTGCGCGCGATCTTAAAGCGGGTCTATTACAAAAAGAAGTGGCTTTAGAGTTAATTACTCCTTCTGTAAGTTCTTACCATGTAGATGCACGATCACTTAAGATTGATGTTGATGTGCAAGACAAAGAAAAAGCTCCACGTTATTGTGGTGTTACCATCTCTGGTGTAAAAGTTGAAGCTTCACCAAGTTGGTTACAACATCGTTTAAAGTCCATAGGCTTATCTCCTATAAATAATATTGTAGATGCTACTAACTATGTATTGCATGAGTTAGGGCAACCGCTTCATGCATTTGACGCTCATAAAATTTCTGGTAATAAGATTGAAGTTAAAACCTGTAAAGCAGGTACAAAATTTACAACTTTAGATGGCGTTGTGCGCGAATTGCATGAAGACGATTTAATGATTTGCGATGCTGAAAAACCAATGTGTATTGCTGGTGTTTTTGGTGGCATTGATTCTGGTGTTACAGAAAGTACATCAAATATATTTTTAGAAAGTGCTTATTTTGATCCGGTTAGTATTCGTAAAACAGCTAAACGTCATGGTCTAAATACAGATGCGTCTTTTAGATTTGAAAGAGGTATAGATCCTAATATTACAGAATATGCCTTAAAGCGCGCGGCACTATTAATTACCGATATTGCTGGAGGTGAAATTTCGAGTGATATCTCTGATGCTTACCAAAATAAAATCAAGGATTTTGAGGTTCGTCTAAGTTTTGAAAATGCAAAAAAACTTATTGGTGAAGAAATTCCGAAGGAAACTATAAAAAGTATACTTAGCTCATTAGAGATTAAAGTTAATAATGTAACCGAAGCTGGCTTGGGTCTTACAGTACCAGCATACAGAAATGATGTACAGCGCGAAGCGGATATTATTGAAGAAATCTTAAGAGTTTACGGTTATAACAATATACGAACAACCGAAAAGTTAAATGCTTCTATTTCTAATTCATCTAGATTTGAAGATTATAAACTTCAAAACATTATTGGTAATCAATTAGCGTCTCAAGGGTTCTATGAGATTATGGCAAATTCATTAACTTCACCTAAATATGTGGAATTAAGTGATCAATTAAACCCTGAGCATAATGTAAAAATGCTAAATCCTTTGAGTAACGATTTAGAAGTGATGCGTCAGTCTTTATTGTTTTCTGGATTAGAAGCTGTGTCTCATAACATTAATAGAAAGCGTGAAAATTTAAAATTATTTGAGTTTGGTAAAACCTATCATCAATACGCAGATGCTAGAGAAGAAAATAAACATCTTTCACTATTTGCTACAGGAAATAAAACTGAAGAACGATGGAATTCTGCATCAAGTCCAAGTGATTTCTTTTACTTAAAAGGAACTATTGAAACGGTTTTACAACGTTTAGGATTAAATAAGCTTAAATCTGCACCTACCAAAACAGATGTATTTAGTGAAGGTGTAAGTTTATCTTTAGGTAAAAAGAAACTCGTTGATTTTGGTTTAGTAAAAAAATCTATTTTAAAACATTTTGGCATTTCTCAAAATGTATTATTCGCAGATTTTAACTGGGACAATGTCTTAGAAATGGCTCAACACAACAAAATTAAGTTTAGTGAAATACCTAAATACCCAGAAGTGCGACGAGATTTTGCTTTACTCCTAGATAACAATGTTACTTTTGATGATATTAACACCATAGCCAAGCAAACTGAAAAGCAATTGCTAAAAAATGTGAATTTGTTTGATGTCTATGAAGGTAAAAATTTACCTACTGGCAAAAAAAGTTATGCCGTCAGTTTTACGCTTCAAGATGAAAATAGAACATTGACAGATAAGCAGATTGATAAAATTATGTCTAAACTTCAGTCTAATTTTGAGACGAAGCTTGGGGCAGAGTTGCGATAATAAATACTCATATATTATAAAAGCCCTTAAAAATTTTTAAGGGCTTTTACATTTTAAAAAACAAAGATAAATTCATGTAAAGTATTATGCTTTATTTAATAAGATTGCGCTTAAAAGTTATTATTTTTAACACAACAAAATTTATATTAAAATGGCAAACGTAACATTAGGTGGAACACCTGTAGAAACAATAGGAAATTTACCAACAGTTGGTAGTAAAGCACCAAACTTTAATTTAACTGGAACAGATTTATCGGAAAAATCTAACGACGATTATAAAAACACTAGATTGGTTTTAAATATATTTCCTAGTGTAGATACTGGGACTTGTGCTCAATCTATTAGAACATTCAACGAAAAGGCTAGTCAATTAGAAAATACAAATGTATTGTGTATTTCTAAAGATTTACCATTTGCCATGGCTCGTTTTTGTGGTGCAGAAGGTATAGAAAATGTAGAAAGTCTTTCAGATTACAAAACTGGTGACTTTGGTAAAAACTATGGTTTAGCTTTTACAACTGGAGCTTTTGAAACACTTTTGTCGCGTTGTATTGTAGTTATTGATACAGATGGTACTGTTTTGCATACAGAACAAGTTTCTGAAATTGCAGACGAACCTAATTACCAAGCTGCTTTAGACGCGTTAAAATAATTACGGTAAATACTCAGCTCTAGTCTAGCATAATTTCTATGCAAAAAAAAGAATCTTTCATTGTAAACAGACTTAAAAGTGTTGGTTATGCTTTTAAAGGCATGTTGATACTCATAAAAACCGAAGCGAGCATAAAAATTCAAGTCTTTATAGCTATAGCAGTTACAATTGCTGGTTTTTATTTTGAAATTTCTAAAACCGAATGGATAGCACAATTGGCAATGATTGGTTTAGTGATGAGTATAGAGGGCATAAACACAGCGATTGAATATATTGCAGACTTCATTCACCCAGAGTATCATAAAAAAATCGGATTAATTAAAGACATATCAGCAGGTGCTGTTTTTATAGCATCTATAGTTGCAGTAATTGTTGCAGGTATTATATACATTCCTAAGTTTCTTTAATACCAAAACCAATAGGATAAACGTTACATATTTGTATTTTTGTTCAACTCTAAATTTGCAACTCCTTAAAGCATAAAAATGAAACATATATTGTTAATGTTTATCTATATTCTTTTTATGTGTAGTTGTAATACTAATGATAAGAAAATCGCTGATACAGAATTAAAAAAAACTTCTATTGATACGATTATGCAACATTCAACTAGAGCAATAGTAAAAAGCAACCTCAATATTACTAAAGATTTTGTTCTAGGTAAGTTTGATTATAGAAGTGATTCTTCATTTGTAAAAGTAGATTCTGAGCATTCAACAAAGTCTTTATTTCTAAAAAAAGAAACTTACAAAGCCTTTTTAGATATGGTTGATTCTGCTAAGTCATCTGGAATTGAATTAAAAATAATTTCAGGCACACGAAACTTTGATGAGCAAAAAGCTATTTGGGAACGCAAATGGAAAAAGTACGAAAATCTTGAACCTTTGCAACGTGCACTAAAAATATTAGAGTATAGTTCTATGCCTAGTTCATCGAGACATCATTGGGGAACAGACATGGATATTAATAGTTTAAATAATTCGTATTTTAACACCGGAAAAGGGTTAAAAGAATATGAGTGGCTAACTACATATGCCAATAACTTTGGTTTCTATCAGGTGTATACTGAAAAAGATCAAGGCAGAACTGGCTATAATTTAGAAAAATGGCATTGGTCCTTTTTACCGTTAGCAAGCCATTATTTAGAATTTTATAACCAAAAAATTGTTAATGAGGATATTAATGCATTTAATGGTTTTGAACAAGCTGAAAAAGTGAATATTATTAAGGATTATGTTAATGGTATTTCTAAAGAAGCAAAAGATTACAAATAACTAAAAATTGATTTCCTATAATTTGGAATACGTTACCGAAATAAATTCGGCATAAAATGGCAAAAAAAACAACTAAAAAGAAAACAACCACCAAAAAGGCAAAACCAAAAGCTAAACCAAAAAAGCTTTCGTTTAAATTATCGAGCCAACAAAAACTTATTTTTGGCAGCTTGTTGATTATACTTGGTGTACTTCTTTTTATATCATTTTTATCTTTTGTGTTTACTGGTAAAGAAGACCAAAGCGTCCTCAGTACTTTCCCAGAGCGCTCAGAAGAATACAAAAATTGGGCAAGTCAACTTGGCGCTTGGGTCAGCGAGTTATTTATTACAAAAGGTTTCGGCATACCTTCTTTTATTTTTTCTGGCTTATTGTTCTTATCTGGTGTTTATGTTACCTTAAATTTAAAGAAAGCCAAACTAAGAAAACATTGGATATGGGGAACACTTATCGTTATTTGGTTATCTATTTTATTCGGCTTTTTCACACATAAATATGACCTTCTTGGAGGAACTATTGGTTATGAAATGAATCATTTCTTTCAAGATTACATAGGTAAAATTGGTACTGCTCTACTTCTATTATTTGGTCTTATCGCCTATCTCGCCATAAGATTTAAGCTTACAGGAGATACGTTTGTAACTATTTTTAATAGAGCAAAAAGCAATATTAAAGACGATTTAAAATCTGAAACATCAGAGACAGAACCAACTGTCGTTTTTGATAACAGTCTCACCGAAGAAGCTGAAGCAATTAAAAGTGCTTTCGAAATTCCTTTGGATCAACCAGAACCTACTATCAGTAACCATTCAAAACCTGATACTAAAGTTGAAAATCTAAAAATGGAGGTCGCTGAAAAACCAATTGAAGAAACAGTTGAAGAGCCAGCATTGAAAATTGAAGTTGAAACGGTTGAAGAAGAAAAGTCTGAATCAGATAATTTATCTGATAAATTGGTTGAAGATTTCGGACAGTTTGATCCTACACTAGAATTATCAAAATACCAGTTCCCTCCTTTAGATTTATTAAAAAAATACGATAACGAGGGCATATCAATAGACCAAGAAGAACTTGAAGAAAACAAAAATAGAATTGTTGAAACCTTAAGTAATTATAAAATAGGTATCAGTAGCATTAAAGCTACAATCGGACCAACTGTTACACTATACGAAATTGTACCAGAAGCTGGTATTAGAATTTCTAAAATAAAAAACTTAGAAGATGATATTGCCTTATCGCTTGCTGCATTAGGTATTAGAATCATTGCACCTATTCCTGGAAAAGGTACAATTGGTATAGAAGTACCAAATAAAAACTCAACTATAGTATCGATGCGTTCGGTAATTGCGTCGCAGAAGTTTCAAAAATCCGAAATGCAATTACCTATAGCCTTTGGTAAAACTATTAGTAATGAAACCTTTGTTGTAGATTTAGCTAAAATGCCACACATGCTTATGGCTGGTGCTACAGGCCAAGGTAAATCCGTTGGTTTAAATGCGGTATTAACTTCGCTACTATATAAAAAACATCCGGCGGAAGTAAAATTTGTATTGGTAGATCCTAAGAAAGTAGAATTAACACTGTTTAATAAAATAGAACGTCACTATTTAGCGAAACTACCAGACAGTGAAGATGCTATTATTACAGATAACACTAAGGTTATTAATACATTAAACTCGCTTTGTATTGAAATGGATAACCGATACGAAATGCTAAAAAATGCATTTTGTAGAAATATTGCTGAGTATAATGCCAAATTTAAAGCTAGAAAACTAAACCCTAATGATGGGCATGCTTTTCTACCATATATTGTTTTAGTCGTTGATGAATTCGCGGATTTAATAATGACAGCGGGTAAAGAAGTAGAAACACCTATTGCACGTTTAGCACAATTAGCTCGTGCTATTGGAATTCACTTAATTATTGCCACTCAGCGTCCATCTGTAAATGTAATTACAGGTATAATAAAAGCAAATTTCCCAGCGCGAATTGCATTTAGAGTAACTAGTAAAATAGATTCGCGAACCATTTTAGATGGTTCTGGGGCAGACCAGTTAATAGGTCGAGGAGATATGTTATATACACAAGGTAATGACTTAATAAGAATTCAGTGTGCATTTGTGGATACACCAGAAGTAGAAAAAATTACGGAATTTATTGGCTCTCAAAAGGCCTATCCAGATGCGCATTTATTGCCAGAATATGTTGGTGAAGAAGGTGGCACAAATCTTGATATAGATATTTCAGACAGAGATAAGTTGTTTAGAGATGCAGCAGAAATCATTGTTACAGCACAACAAGGTTCAGCTTCATTATTACAACGAAAACTAAAACTTGGCTATAATAGAGCTGGTAGAATTATTGATCAATTAGAAGCGGCAGGTATCGTTGGTTCATTTGAAGGTAGTAAAGCAAGACAAGTATTAGTGCCAGATTTAGTAGCTCTGAATCAATTATTAGATAACGAAAAACAATAAAAGATTATAATTAAAATAAGATGAAAAAATTAATCGTATTAGCATTTGTAACATTAGGATTTACGGCGTTTGCTCAAAATAGTGACAAAGCTGAAGCATTACTAAATGAAGTAAGTACAAAAATTAAAGCGTACAAAAACATTAGTTTAGATTTTAAGTACGAACTGAACAACCTAAGTGAAAACATTAAACAAGAAACACGAGGTGATGTTGTCATTGAAGGAGAAAAGTATAAACTAAACATATTAGGTGTTACTCGTATATACGATGGTAAAACACTATATACTATTAGTCCAGAAGACGAGGAAGTAACGATTTCTTCAGACAACACCGAGGATGAAGGAACGATTACACCTAGCAAGATGTTATCATTTTATGAAGACGGTTACACATATAAAATGGATATCATTCAAAATGTAAAAGGCAGAAAAATTCAGTATGTAAAATTGAGTCCAATAGATACTAATTCTGAAATTAAGCAAGTATTATTAGGCATAGATGCCACGACTAAGCATATTTACAATCTTATAGAAGTTGGTAAAAACGGAACAAAAACCACATTAACCGTTAATTCTTTTAAAACAAATGAGCCTATCTCAAAAACCTTATTTACTTTTGACGAAAGTAAGTATAGTGATTACTTTATCAACAAAATTGATTAGGTTTAAATGAAAATATTAGATAGGTACATACTTATCACATTCTTAAAGACGTTTTTTAGCGTCTTTATTATATTTATGTTCATCTTTGTTTTACAAGGAGTATGGCTCTACATAGCCGAACTTGCTGGTAAAGATTTAGACTTATCAGTAACCATAAAATTTATATTGTATTACATGCCAAAGCTTATTCCTTTGGTTGTGCCTTTAACTGTTTTATTATCTTCAATCATGGTATTTGGCAACTTTGCCGAAAACTATGAATTCGCTGCAATGAAATCAACAGGTATTTCATTACAACGTGCCATGCGAAGTCTAAGTGTTTTTATTGTTGCATTAGGTATTGGTTGTTTCTTTTTTGCAAACAATGTAATTCCTTGGGGAGAATATAATTTTTACAATCTTAGGCGAAACATTGCCAAGAAAAAACCTGCCCTTGCTATTGCTGAAGGTCAGTTTAACGAAATTGGTAATATAAATATTAAAGTAGAAGAAAAAAGTGGTGATAATGGTCAGTTTTTAAAAAATGTAATTATTCACCAAAAAACCAGTACACGTAACGCAAACTATACAGTAATAGCATCAGAAAAAGGAGAGTTAAAAAGTAGTCCAGATTCTAACATCCTTCAACTCGAATTAGTAAACGGAAATCGTTATCAAGAAGTTGTTAATAAAGATATGCGTAAAAATCAAAATAAGCCACATGCAAAAAGTTATTTTGATAAGTACATAATCAATGTAGATTTAGAAATATTAAGTTCTGATGACTTAGATGAAAAAAATAATACAGATAGATGGACGATGCTAGATGTTAATCAGTTAGTAAAACGAATTGACACCTTAGAAAATAATAGAAAGGATGATTATTTAAATTTAGCTAAAACCCTTTATAATAGAACTAACTTTTCCGTTTTAAATCTAAATATTAACACTACAAAACCCGATTCATTATATGCTGGTAATATTCTAGATTTATTTAGTAATAATAAAAAAATTCAGATTGTAAACTTAGCCATTAATTCTGCTAATAGAGCACAACAAGTTTTAGATGGTAATAAAAAATCATTTGAAAAAAAGGACATATTAATTAACAAACATATTATTGTTTTGCACGATAAATTTGTTTTGGCTTTTGCTTGTATTATCCTCTTTTTTGTTGGAGCACCACTTGGAGCTTTAATTAGAAAAGGTGGACTTGGGTTACCAATGGTAATAGCCATTGTTTTATTTTTAACTTATTATTTCTTCGGAATTTTTGCTAAAAACAGTGCAGAGAAAGGTAGTTTTAGTCCAATTATAGGCTCATGGCTTTCTACAGCGATTATGCTTCCTTTAAGTATCTATTTAACCACAAGAGCAACAAATGATAAAGGTGTTTTTCAGTTTGATGCAATAATAGTTCCATTAAAACAACTATTTAGACCTAAGAGTAACGTTCAACTCTCAGAAACAGACACAAAATCGTACAATTATTACAAAAAGTATTCAGTAGAAGAGTTAGTAGCGATTATAAAAAAACAAGATGAGTTTGATTTAGATAAAAAGCCAAAAGAAATAGCGCTTCATAATTTGCTGAATCGAAACATCCCTTTAGAAAATTTAAAATCTGAAGGCTTAGATATACCAGATAAGCTTGTAAAAGCTAAATCATTACTTAAAGATTATAACGACTATTCTAAAACAAGTTTAATTAGTTTTTGTATTGGAGGTATATTATTAGGGCTTCACTTTGTGTTTAAAAATAACAAACTGCCAGAGCTTGCAGAAGCGTCCTTAAGTCTCAGTATTATCGCCTATATCTTTTTAGCTATTTATGTTGTAGTAGACGCAGTAATGTATTCAAAGTTTTACAAAACGATTAATAAAAAGGACAAGAGTAGCAATCCTTTTTTAGTATTAATAACGCTTCCACTCTACCCTTTTAAATATATTATTAAAAGAAATAAGATTGCTCAAGACTTCTATCAGAGTTGTCTTCGAAATATAAAATAAACGTACCTTTGTATAGTAAAGTAGTACTATGAAACCCAACACCGTGAATACAAAAACAAGTCTAAACACTATAGAAGAAGCTATTGAAGATATTCGACAAGGCAAAGTTATAATTGTTGTTGATGATGAAAACCGAGAAAATGAAGGTGATTTTTTAGCTGCAGCCGAAAAAGTTACGCCCGAAATGATTAATTTCATGGCAACGCATGGTCGTGGATTAATTTGTGCACCTCTAACTGAACATCGATGTGAAGAATTAGAGCTTAACATGATGGTTAGAAACAATACTGACCCAATGGAAACGGCTTTTACAATTTCTGTGGATCTAAGAGGAAATGGTGTAAGTACTGGAATTTCCGCAAGTGATAGATCTAAAACTGTTAAAGCTTTAGTCAATAACAACACAAAACCATTTGAATTAGCTAGACCTGGACATATCTTTCCTTTAGTAGCTAAAGAAGGTGGTGTATTAAGGAGAACTGGCCATACAGAAGCTGCCATAGATTTTGCGCGTTTAGCAGGTTATGAACCAGCTGGTGTTATTGTAGAAATTATGAACGAAGATGGTTCAATGGCACGTTTACCACAACTTTTTGAGGTGGCGAAGAAGTTTGGTTTAAAAATCGTATCTATTGAAGATTTAGTGGCTTATCGTATGGAGCACGACTCTTTAATAGATAAGAAAGAAGATTTTAATATCGAAACACGTTTTGGTAAGTTTAGACTAAGAGCCTATCAACAAACAACTAACGATCAAGTACATATCGCTTTAACTAAGGGTTCGTGGAAGTCTGATGAATCTATATTAACTCGTGTTAATAACACATTAGTTAATAATGATATTCTAGGTACATTAACTAATAATGCAGATCAAAAATTAGATGACATGTTCAATGTTATTAATAAAGAAGGTAAAGGAGCAATTATATTTATTAATCAGCAACCTGAGTCTATAAATTTATTGACACGTCTATCTATTTTAAAAGAAAGCCAAGTTGAAGGTCGACTAGTTAAAGCACCTAGTTTGGGAATGGATTCTAAAGATTTCGGTATTGGAGCTCAAATATTACACGATCTTAAAATTAGTAAACTAAAGCTTATCTCAAATAGTCTCCAAACCAAACGTGTGGGTATGATTGGGTATGGCTTAGAGATTGTTGATTATGTGGAGTATTAGTCCGTTACTTCAAAAATCTTAAATAGCCCTTTACTTCTTGACATAGGCACCTCAGATATAAGTGCATATTTACCTGGTGTTAAATCCGCATAGAAATAGCCAGAACTACCAGCTGGCATATCATTAACACCTCCTAAAAAGGTTATACCATTAGGAACAGGAGTAATTAATCCTTTCGGATCTGACCAATCCATCCAAGCTTCAAGTTCATCTTCGTTAGCATTATCTTCTAGTTTTACCAGGTTAACATCATGCCATATAAAATTCTCATGTGGTTTTTGGTCTTTTACAAATACAGAAAAAATTTGATTCCCTTTAGTTATTACTTTATCATAGGTAATCCCTTCTTCACCTGATAGAATAATATTCACTGTCGGTTCAGGAGGTGAGTTTCCACTATCCTTTTTAAGTACAATTATTGGTTTTGCCATTCCCATTAAAGTATGAAACATCCCATTTGGCATTTTCACATAACATTCCATAATGTAATAGCCAGGATCTAATTTAATTGTTGTAATAGCTTTGCGTTTCGGGGCAATAAGCCCTGTTCCACCAGAAAAGACAATATCAAAATACCATTTAGGAAGTTTATTAAATTCAGCAAATCCTTCTTCAGATTTCCCTTTATTAATCAAATCCATTCCTTCAGCAAAAACAGGTGCGACATCGGTTAATGTGTTTTCAATAGTTTTTCCATCAGGATATTTATCTAGTAGAAAGAAATGCGTTTCGTTTGAAAGGTTTTCATATTTAAACGTATTCCAACCTGATGGAATGGTATCTACCGATTGAAAATTCATTCCTATTGATACCACATCGATAACATTTTCAGGCATTTTGAAAACTTCCTCGGCTTCTTTTAAAACTTCATCGATGATCTTTGGTTTTTTTTCAGTTTTGCAATTAAAAAACATAGTTAACGCTAGCAGTGCTAAACACATAGGTTGATTTATAGTTTTCATAATTTATAGTTTAAATTACTGATCTCAGACTAGTTGATTATTATTTTTTGAGTAAAATCTCCTCGATTAGTTTCTACTTTGAGCACATAAATTCCTGCTTGATAAGCACTAACATCAATTTGATTCCTATTTTGCTCAGATGTATATAATTTTTTTCCAAAAAGATCATATATAATTGTATTTCTAAGCATATTTGCTGTTGAAATATGTAAGGTCTCTGAAACTGGGTTTAGATACACCACAAATTTGTTTTCTTCAAAATTATTAGTAGATAATTTATTTCTATTTAAAACCACCAAAGAGGTGGTTACAGGTAATCTTCCATTTTGAGAATTAAAATCAACTGTTTTTGTAAATGTCAAGTTTTGTGGATTGAATTCGAATACTGTTCCTAAATTATATGTACCACCTTCAGAAGTCACTCCATAAAGTTTATTATTGAGAAGTGTTAGACTCCCAAGTGGATTAGCACCTGTTAGAGTATCATTAAAATCGAAAACCTTAGTAAAAGTGTTCGTCTGAATATCAAACTTAAAAATAACACCATCACCATTTGCTCCTCCTTCAGAAGTCATTCCGTAAAGCGTATTAGTATCAAACTGAAGTAAATTACCATAAGGTCGAGAACCATTTACTCCATCATATTCAAATTCATGTAGCTTGTTAAAACCTGTTGTAAAATCGTATTCAAAAACCACACCTCCTCCTTGCAGTCCGCCATCAGAAGTCATTCCATAGAGTTTTCCATTTAAGGCTTCAATTAAACCTCCATTTGGAAATGCACCGCTTTCTAAATTAAAATCGTGAATTTTAGTATATTGATCGGTATTTATATCATATTCAAAAATAGTACCTGCAGGTGCATCGATTTCCATAAAGACACCTTCACCACCAACAGAGGTCATTCCGTAAATTTTATTATTAGAAGCTTGTAATAAATCACCCAAAGGCGTACCTCCTAGCTCATCACTAAAATTATGTTTTTTAGAATATGTATTTGAAGATAAATCAAACTCAAAAAACACACCTAAATTATTATTTCCACCTCGATATGCTGTACCATATAATTTTCCGTTTGAGGCTTCTAATAAGCTGGCTCTTGGCGCAATACCAAGTTCATTATTATTAACCTCATCAAAGCTATACAATCTTGTATAAAGGTTATTTACTGGATTGAATTCAAAAATTGCACCTGTATCGTTAATTCCACCACGATATGTTAGTCCGTAAAATTTTTGTTGATTTCCAGAAAAAATCAAGCTACCATCTGGTCCACCACCATCTTCTGAACTATTAAATTTAAAAATAGGATTATACGAGTTAGTCGTTACATCAAAACTGTAAAACATACCATTAGTTGTGTCAACATTGCCATATACAGTTTTGTTAGTTATACCATATAGTTTACCATCTGATGCTTCCAAAAGGCTTCCATAAGGATAATGACCTGAAGTGTAATTAAAACCATAAAGCACACTAGATATATTGCTCATAGGATCATATTCAAACAAAGAGCCAATGTCACTAGCACCTCCATACCTAGTAACACCATAAAGTTTGTTATTGGATGCTAATGTAAGATTAGAACTAGGTACATAACCTAAATTGTTAGCATCCCCAAAATCGACCAAAGTTGTAAATGTGCTCGTTGTGATATTGTATTTAAAAAGGATACCATAACCATTCAAACCACCGTCGTCAGTTGTACCAAAGAGTTCTAAGGAATTATTAGGACCTTCAATTAATGTACCTAAAGGATATTTTCCTGAGGTCTCAGTAGATCCAAAATTATACAAACTTGTTAGTGCGTTGGTAATAAAATCATATTGAAATAATACACCAAAACCATAATCACCACCTCCACTAGTGAGACCATATAACTTTGCATCACTGGCTTCAAACAAAGATCCGTAAGGTATTGCACCTGGATTTAATACATCATCGTCAAAATCTATTTTTTTGGTATATGTATTTGTGTTGATGTCAAATTCGAAAATTACGCCATTTCCATAATCTCCTCCAACAGAAGTCATTCCATATAGTTTTCCATTAGAAGCATATGTAAGTTCTCCTTCTGGTGCTCTACCATTTGAATCATTAAAATCATGAATCTTTGTAAAAACATCTTGCATGTAATCATATTCAAAAATGACTCCATCACCATGAATCCCTCCTTCTCTAGTCATACCATAAAGTTTGTTATTAACTTCAATGAGCGATCCTTCAGGACGATGTCCGTTTGCTGAATATGAAGCTCCAAACTCGTCAACCCCAAATTTAAACTTGGTTTCATATACATTAGTTACAGGATCATACTCATATAAAACTCCACTTGCGTTATCACTGTCATAGTATAGACCACTTAAATAATGCCCAGAATAAGGTGCTAAACCATAAAACTTTCCGTTGGAAGCTTCTATAACTCCACTTTTAATTTCAACACCATCCGTTTTAAAAAAATCATATTGGAGTTCTAGATTTTCAGCATTTTCATCGGTTTTAAAGATGGTTCCTATATCAGATTTTCCTCCTCTAAAGGTCATTCCCCACAATTCAAAACCTTCTTGAGATAGAATCATATTAGGCAATAAAATTATTATTAATGCCAGTACTTTATTGAGTATTTTTATTTTCATAATAGTTATTTGAATTATAATAGAACTTCTCTCAGCCAAAAATTGCTGTTCTTTAAGTGTTACTTGTGTTTTCTGTTTTTTTTCTATTTATTCAGTAGGCAAATGGTATTCAAACGTTGCGTTCACTGTATGATGCAGCTCTTGTGGATCTGTAGTTGGACTCGTAAACGCTTTGTAAATTGCGCCACCAATCAGAGTACCTTTTACATATTTTAAAACCGTAAGTCCTTCAATTTCTACTGTTTCTAACTCTAGAATTTGTACAGTAATTGATTGAGATAGTAAATCTGTTAATACATCATTATCCATATCATTATCACTGTCGTAAAATGCATCATCAAAAGCAAAAATCGTATAGTAATCTGGTAAATCTGTAATGATTCCTGTATTGGTTGTTTGTATTTCTCCTACAGGATGCGAACCCACACTTGCAGGCGCTTGAATAGTAACTTGTTTAAAATTATCATTTAAGCCAAATCCAGAAGAAAATGTTAAATTCAAAATACCTTGAAATCCAACTGGATTAATAGCTCCTGCTATAATTACGTTTGAAAGATTTGTTTCATTGTTTGCTGGAATTCTAAAGTCTATACCATTTATTGCATTTCCTATTACATCGTAAGAAATAAAAGACGTATCGGATTGCGGGTTCTGTTCTTCAGAATTATTAGTATCATCACTCGCGCATGAAGTAAAGTTTATAAAGATGGTAATAGTTATTATGGCATATATTACTTTTAATACAATTTTTGTTTTCATGATTATTTAAAGATTTTGATTAATAGCTTATTCTCTGAAATAAAAATAAAGGTGTATTTCCCTTTTTTTAAATGCTCTATATTTAAATAAATATGCTGGCTGTCGGCTTGTTTTTTTTATCACTTTTACTCATTTGTAATTGATTTTATTATTTAACTCTACTATCAATTAAATGAGAATTTTATTGTTAAATAAAACTTTCTGAAACAAAAATATGCTGTAATTAAGAAGGTGGCTTTCAATTATGTAACAAAGCCTTCAAATTATGTAACACGTGCTTTTAAGGACTGTGTTTATTGAGATGAGCGATACTCATCTGGTGAAGTATTGTAATGTTTTTTAAAACATGTACTGAAATAAGATGGTGAATTAAAACCAACCTCATAAGTAATTTCAGAGATTGATGCATCTGATTTTTTAAGAAGTGGTAGTGATAATTTTAATCGTTCTTTAGTAATGAATTCTGTAGTTGATAATCCCGTTAAGGCTTTCATCTTTCTGTGAAGTTGCATACGACTCATTAGCATTTTTTTGCTAAGCATTTCGGCACTAAACTCGCTTTTAGAAATATTTTCATTTAATACTATATAGAGTTTCTCTAAAAACTGCTGCTCTACGCTAGTTACCGCAAGATCTTTTAATTTAAAATCCTTACTATAGCGCTTTTGAAGTTGTGCTCTTATTTTTAACAGATTTTCAATTTGTGCCATCAACTTCCCTCTATTAAATGGCTTGGTTACATAAGCATCTGCGCCTACTTGTAACCCTTCTATCTCATGTTCATTATCACTTTTGGCGGTTAATAATATAATAGGGATATGACAAGTTCTTTCGTCTTGCTTTAAAGTATTGCAAAGTCCTATTCCATTTTCTATAGGCATCATCACGTCGCTAATAATTAAATCTGGAATAGTTACTAATGCTTTTTCAATTCCTTGCTGACCATTTACTGCTTCGATAATTTTATAGCTATCTTGCAAAAATGATTTTACATAAAGCCTAATATCTTCATCATCTTCTACTAAAAGAACTATATGTTTATTTTTTGATTTTACTTTTTGAGATGCTAAAGAATTTTCTACATCAACGTCTTTCTCTATATTTTCAACTTTCTGAATAGATGTGGAACCAATTTCTGAAGATTTATAATACGCACGTGCAATAGGTAAATTGACAGTAAACTGAATTTCGTTTGTGTTTAGCATATGTGCAACTATGTTTCCATGAGATAAAATGGTCAGTTCTTTCACCAAAGCTAATCCGATACCTGCTCCATCATTAGTCTTATCCCCTTGATAATATCTTTTAAATAGTTTTTGCAGATCTTCATTTGAATAGTGTACACCATTATTAGTAACGCTCATAACTAAATGGTCCTCTTGAATATGAGCTTCAAAATGTACAAAACCATTTTCTGGTGCATATTTCATTGCATTTGATAATAGGTTTACCACTATTTTTTCCACTACATCTTTATCAAACCAAACGTTTTCGGTTTTGTCAATACTGTAGGTAAAATCAATTTGTTTGTTTTGTGCCTTAAACTTAAAAGGTGTAACGAGTTGCTTTAATAAGAGTTCGAGATTATCATGAGATACTGAAAGCTTTAAATTACCAGTTTCTAGCTTAGAAATATCTAGTATTTGATTGACTAAATTCAATAATCTTCCAGCATTTCTCTTTACCATAGCTAATTCTTCTCTATCCTCGTCTTTTAGATAAGATTTTGAAAGTTGATTTTCTATTGGGTCTGAAATAAGGGTTAATGGTGTTCTGAATTCATGAGAAATATTAGTAAATAAACGATTTTTAAATTCGTCTAGTTTTTTGAGTCTTTCGGCCTCTTTATGTTCAAACTCTAATTCGTTTTTAATTTGCAAACGCCATTGTAGATATTTATAGAATAGATATAAGGCGGTAATAATTAATAATCCATAGATAATATATGCCAAATTAGTAGCGTACCATGGCTTATTAATTCTAAAACTGTAAATGGCTGGTGTTTCGTTCCAAACATCATCATAGTTACTTGAGATAACATGAAACTCATATTCATTGGGTGGTAAATTGGTATAACGAACAAAATTGTTGTGTTTAGCGTCTTGCCAGTTATCATCATAATTTACAAGCTTATACCTGAAATTATTTTTGCTTGGAGAGGAAAAGTGCAGGCTATTGAAAGTGAAGTTTATCGTATTTTCAGTATGCTTAAAACGCTTTGGTTTAAAAACGGATTGAGGCTCTTCATTGACTTCTACCCTAGTAATAATTGTGCTAGTTAATGAAGTGTTCTGTTTAATATTATTTGGATTAAACCAATTAACCCCTTTAGTACCTCCAAAATAAAATAGATTACGTTTTGAATCTTTCACCGCTGATCTTGTTACAAAATAAGGAGACTGCAACCCATCAAACTTATCATAATTTTCTGCTTCTAAATTTTTAGTATTGAATTTTATAATACCTTGATTTGAGCTTAACCAAAGATTATCGGCTTCTGGCAAAATTGCACATATAGTAGCACTTGTTATTCCAAAGGATTTGTCATATGATATTGTTTCTCTTGTTTTAGAGTTGAATTTAATTAACCCATTGGTATTGGTAGCAATCCAGATTATGTCTTCTGAATCTATATAAAGATATCTAGCTAAACCATCAAATTCATTAAATCTTTGAATTTTATCTGTCTCTGGATTAATTCTACAAAGCCCTTTGTATTTAGTACCGATCCATATACAATTCTTACTATCTTCAGCAATTGAATAAATTAAATCACTCGATATAGAATTAACATTCTTGGAATTGTACCTATATTGTTTTACGATACCTAATTCTTCATCAAATTGAATTAAACCACTATCTGAAGTAGATAGCCACACCCTATCTTTGGAATCTTGAAATATATTGTAAATGTAGCCAACATCTAATCTAGGATTAGAACTACTATTGAAAGTAGATATGCGCCCATCAGGTTTTAAAATTTGGATTTCGGGAGTTTCATTTGCTATCCATAAATCTTTTCCAATAAATTTTAAATAGGCAATTTTGTTAGAACTTAAATCTGAATTCTGTTTGTTATAAACCTTAAATTTAGTCTTAGTACTATCTGCATGTACTATACCATAATTATGTGTACCCATCCATAAACTGCCATCATAATCAATATCCAAACTTTTAATTAGACTTAGATTTATGTTTATTGGTAACCGTTCATTATTAAGTAGGTTAAATTTTTGAAGTTTTTCATCGTATAGACATATACCACCTCCATCAGTTCCTATCCATATATTGTTAGTTCGATCTTCATAAATTGCAGTGATACAATCATAAGGAATGGAATTAGGGTTTTGTTTATTTTGTTTAAAATTTAAAATAGTTTGATTATTAAAATCAACCAAATACACACCTTGACCATAGCTTCCTATCCATAAACGATCTTTACTATCAAAAAACAGATTATGCACATATATATCTTCTAACAAGGGATAATTTGGAAATCCTTTAAAAATTTCAAATTTATCCGTAGTACTATTGTATTTGAAAACCTGATCGAAATAAGTACCGACAAAAACCCCATGTTTCTCAGAAGCAGCAACTACTGTCGTATGAATCTGATCCTCTATAGGTAATACATATTTTATATACTTTTTATCTGAAGAAATTTTATAAACTCCTGAAGTTGTAGCTGCCCAAAGATGGTTTTGCATATCTGCAAATTCGTTGACATTAGCAGGAAAATCCTTCTTGTTAAGTATTTGTAAAGTGTCATTAGTTTTAGCATTTATTTTGAATATGCCATTGTCGGATGTTCCTACATAAAAATTAAGGTTTAGGTCTTGATATATTACTTTCGGTAAGGGTATATTGCCCACAGCTTTAAAAGAGTTTTGCTTAGAATTTAATTTCTCTATGCTTCTTTCGCCAGTAATGATCCACGTGTTTAGTTCACGATCGGTATATAATTTTTTATCATAAATAATAATATCACTTTCACTTACAAAATTTTTAGGAAAAAATTCAATGGTTTTACCGTCATACTTACTTAAACCATTAACACCTGCTATCCAAATATAGCCTATGCTGTCTTGTACAATTCCAAGCGCTCCAGATGGCATATCTTCATTTTCGTCTGAGAGTTGTTTAAAGCTAAATGAGTTATCTGCTTGCGAGTATCCTAATAAAATATTTAAAATAAAAAATATAGTAAATAAACGCATATAAGTAATTGATAATTATAGATATAATTTAACAATAAATTTACTAAAACAACTATACTTATGTGAAATTTGAGAATTTTGTGTAATTATAGTACAGCTTTCACTAACATAACCATCTTCTCAGCGCGTTCTCTTACCTCATCTTCCGTCCACGATAGTTTAATCAAGCAAGAAATGTTACGGGCTATCCAATGATCGGATTGCTCATAGGATTTGGTTTTTAGATACTCTAAACCATCTTTTACTTCCTTTGAAATTGGAAACAAAGATTTCAACTCTTTAAGATGATCCCATTTTCTTATGTAATGCCAATTGTTATGGTAGTAATTCCAACACACATCAACGCCATTTGCTTTAAATGCTTCTGCAACCTTTTGACCAGATACAGCATTTGGCATAAAGAAGTTTAAAAAAGCATAGCTTTCTTCACCGCCTTCAGGCACAGTTCTAAATGTAACTCCAGGCAATTTAGCCAATGCGTTTCTTAAAATTGTATAGTTACGTTTTTGAATTTTAATAAATTCTGGTAATCGTCTCACTTGCGCCAAACCAACAGCAGCATGTAATTCTGAAATTCTAAAATTATATCCTAAAAAAGGATGTGTTTCTGCACCTCTGTCATTACCAATATGATCGTGACCATGATCGCTGTAATGATCTGCCTTGATATAATAGTCTTTATTATTGGTTACGACTGCTCCGCCTTCGCCACAAGTAATTGTTTTTACAAAATCAAATGAAAAACAACCCAGATCAGCAATGCTTCCTAATGGTTTTCCTTTATATGATCCACCAATGGCTTGGCATGCATCTTCAATAAATATTAAATTATGTGTCTGACAAACCGTTCTTAATGTATCCATATCTGCCATACTTCCACACATTTGTACAACCATAACTGCCTTAGTTTTTGGTGTTATTGCAGCGTCAACAGCTTTTGGGTCTAAGGTTAAGGTATCGTCAATATCTACCATTATTGGGATAGCTCCTAGCATCATTATGGCTTCAAAACTTGCAACAAATGTAAAAGTTGGCATTATCACCTCATCACCTGCTCCTACTCCTGCAGAAGCCAATGCAACAGAAACAGCAGCTGTGCCGCTAGATACTAACTGTACATAATTAGATTGAAATGTTTTTGCTAATTCGGTTTCTAGTTCTTTAGCTTTCCAGTGGCCATTTCTCATACCATCAAAACCATACCGCATTAACACTCCATTTTCTAGTACATCGTTAACTTCTTTACGTTCTAAATCACTAAATAATTCGAATCCTGGCATATAATTGGGAGAAAATTAAAATTGAATTTACTTTTGAAACTATACTCTTTTGAGTTTTTTATCAATTATATCAAAACCTATAATTCTATAATGGTTTCTGATAATTGTTTCCTTACTTTTTTAAAGTCTGCAAACATGTCGTCTTTAGCTCTATAACCAACTGGCAATAACAACACCGATTTTAAACCATGTGCTTCTAGACCTAAAGCTTTATCTAAATCAGCTGGCATAAAACCTTCCATCGGACAACTATCAATCTCTTCAATGGCACAAACCGTCATCAAATTGCCTAAAGCAATATAGGCTTGTTTTGTTGCCCAACCTATTTTCTTGTCTAATGGCATACCTTCAATAGTAGATTTCATCTGCGCTTTAAAAGGATCTAAAATATTGTCTGGTGTATTCCTAATAGCTTTAATTGTATCAAAATGCTTATTTACATCTTCTTCGTCTATAATTGTCTGAATGCAAAGTACCAATAAATGAGACGAATCTACCACTTGTCGTTGTCCATAAGATACTTTTACTAAATGCTCTCTAATCTGCTTATCTCCTACAACGACTAGCTTTAATGTTTGAAGTCCATATGATAATGCTGTAAGATTAAATGCCTCCTTTAGAGTCAATAGTTTTTCATCAGAAAGTTGCTTTGTAGTATCAAACTTTTTGGTGGCATAACGCCATTGTAACTTTTCAATTATCGACATAATAACTTTTTTTCAAAAATAAACAATAAATATACTTATATGATAAGAATTAAATAGGCTTTATGGGTAAAATAAAAATTATTGCTTATTTTTTCAGTTAGTTTCATTTTTAATTGAAAATAGATAAATATTACAACACAATGCATTTTATCGTATTTTTTTGTAGTTTTGTCGATATTATTAAATTTTAACATATCTTAAATCTTGTAAGTTTTAGATAAGACCAACATAAAATATGAATAAAAACTATATTTTAATTTTTGCACTTATATTTTTCTTAAATGCTTATACACAAGATTTTAGTGCTATATGGAATACTGCTCATACCGAAAACAATTCTACGTTAGACAACCAAATAGAAATCCCTACAAACCCAGCATATACCTATAATTATAATGTAGATTGGGGTGATGGTATCACCGATTCTAATGTTACTGGCAACATTACTCATACTTATGCTTCTTCAGGTAGCTACACAATTAATATTTCAGGAACATTTCCTCAGATATATTTTAACAATACAGGAGATAAATTAAAAATTGAAGAAATTCTTAGTTGGGGAACAATACAATGGCTCAGTATGGAAAATTCATTTTGGGGTTGTACCAATTTAAATTTCGATGCTATTGATGCTCCAGATTTATCACAAGTAACGAGTTTACAGAACATGTTTAGAGAATGTTCTTCATTTAATGGTATTGTAAATAACTGGAGCACTAATACAATTACCAATATATCTGGAACGTTTGCTTATGCTATAATTTTTAATAGGCCTTTAGACAATTGGAATGTAAGCTCCGTTACTGATATGTCAGAAACGTTCTTACAAGCCAGAATTTTTAATGAACCTTTAGATAGCTGGAACACTTCTTCTGTTACAGATATGAGTGACATGTTTAACGCTACTTACGACTTTAATCAAAATATAAATAATTGGAGTGTTAATCAAGTAACTAACATGGAACGCATGTTTGCCAATGCAATTAATTACAATTCTCCAGTAAATAACTGGAACGTAGCAAATGTTACTACCATGCGTGAAATGTTTGAAGATGCAAGAATTTTTAATCAACCTTTAGATAATTGGGATGTAAGTAACGTAACTGATATGTCTGGTATGTTTGATGATGCCGAAGATTTTAATCAACCCATAGAAATTTGGAACGTGGCAAACGTTACAACCATGGAGAATATGTTTAAAGAGGCAACAGATTTTAACCAACCACTTAATAACTGGGACGTTGGTAACGTAACTACAATGAGTTACATGTTTGAGAGAACAACCACATTTAATCAACCATTAAATAATTGGGATGTTAGTAGTGTTACGGATATGAAAAACATGTTCGATGGTATTTTTGGTTTAACTCCATTCAATCAACCATTAGATAATTGGAATACTGCCAATGTAACAAACATGAGTTATATGTTTAGACGATGTGACTTTAATCAACCAATAGAAAATTGGGATGTAAGCAACGTCATTAACATGTCTGGAATGTTTAATTATTCACCAAATTTTAATCAACCATTAGAAAATTGGGATGTTTCTAGCGTTACAAACATGTCTAGTATGTTTAATGCTGCTATACAATTTAATCAACCATTAAACAATTGGACTACAACAGCACTTACTAATATAAGTACAATATTTTTTAATACACCTCTTTTTAACCAACCGCTAGATAATTGGGACGTAAGTAATGTTACTAATATGAATAACGCGTTTAATGGTGCTGCAACTTTTAATCAAAACCTTGGAACTTGGAATATTACTAATGTCACTAACATGACTAACATGTTAAGTAACTCTAACCTTACTTTAGAAAATTACGACAATACTCTCATAGGTTGGGCAGCTCAAAGTGTACAAAATAATGTCTCATTAGGAGCTCTTTCGCTTACTTATTGCGACAGTTTAAATGAAAGACAAGACCTTATCGATAATCATAACTGGACTATTACTGGAGACAGTGTGGATTGCTCTTATGTAATTTGTACAAATATAGTTTCTCCAATAGATGGAGACCTTAACGTACCAGCAAACTCAAACATAATTTGGGATCCTGCACCAAATGCAACAGGTTATTACGTAAGCATACGTCGAGAAGATGATATGGGTAATGTATTACAGGTAATTTTTGACAATGAAGATGTTGGTAACGTGGTAAGTGTCACTTTTACTAACGAGTTTCTACCTGGTGATAATGTATATGTGACAGTAATACCTTATAATGAAGAAGGGCCAGCTGTTGGATGTGAAGAAATATATTTTAAAACGGTCGAAAGCTGGGTTAATAGTCCTGATGCCTTTAAACTAACTTACGATACACAACTTCAATTTAGCAATCAAACAACACCAATTAACCAACTTAAACTTCAAACAAGATCTGGAATAATTTATAATTTCTCTATTGATTGGGGAGATGGGCAATATGATAATAATGTTACTGGTGATATTACGCATACCTATTTAAATCCAGGTATATATACAATCAGTATTATAGGAGATTTTCCGGCACCAAGACACGAAGAATTTAATAGCGATTCATACAAATTGTTATCTATTGATCAATGGGGAACACAGGTATGGGAAAGTATGCAAGGAGCATTTGCTGGTTGTACCAATATGGAATACATGGCTACAGACATACCCAATCTTTCTAATGTTACGGATATGAGCAGAATGTTTATTGTCTGTAGAAATTTTGATGGTAATATCAATAATTGGGATGTTAGCAATGTTACTAATATGTATGGAATGTTTGGAGTTGCAGAAATTTTCAATCAACCGCTCAATACTTGGGACGTAAGTAATGTCACTAATATGTCATTAATGTTTTTCAGAACCGATTTGTTTGACCAAAATATTGATAATTGGAATACAGCCAATGTTACAAATATGTATAGAATGTTTGAAGATGCAGAAGCTTTTAACCAAACAATAGATAGCTGGGATGTTGGTAATGTTACTACTATGGAAAGTATGTTTAAGCGTGCCACTGCTTTTAATCAATCTTTAAATAACTGGAATGTTAGTAGTGTTGAAAGCATGGAAGATATGTTTGAGTCTGCTACAGCTTATAATAGTGATATAAGCAATTGGGATGTTAGCAATGTAACTACCATGCAAAGTATGTTTAGTTCTGCTAGTGCTTTTAATCAACCCATATCTCTATGGGACGTTAGTAATGTGCTTAACATGAGTCAAATGTTTACAAGTGCTACAAACTTTAATCAACCTATAAATAATTGGAATGTTAGTAGTGTTGTTACTACCAGTTATATGTTTTCTTCTGCAACTTCTTTTAATCAACCTTTAGATCTTTGGGATGTATCCTCAGTAACTAATATGTCCGGAATGTTTAGAAGTGCGTCATCATTTAATCAAAATATTAATAATTGGAATGTTACTAATGTTATAACTACCGCTAATATGTTCGAAAATGCTATTGTATTTAACGAACCTTTAGATCAATGGGATGTTAACTCGGTAGTAAACATGAGTTCTATGTTTAAAGGTGCAACCATTTTTAATCAACCCATAGATAATTGGGACGTAAGTGCGGTTGCAACGATGTCTTCTATGTTTGAAAATGCTACAAGCTTTAATCAACCATTAAACTCGTGGGATGTTAGTTCTGTAACCCTTACCGACGCTATGTTTAAAGGTGCAACCGTTTTTAATAATCCAATAAACAATTGGGATGTAGCCTCTGTAACAAATATGTTGTCTATGTTCGAAGATGCTATTGCATTCGATCAACCATTAAATAATTGGGATACAGGAGAGGTTCTTAACATGCAACAAATGTTTAAAGGAGCTACTTTATTCAATCAAGATATTGATGCTTGGGATGTATCTTTTGTTACTACAATGGAAGAAATGTTTAGAAATGCCACAACCTATAACCAAACTATGAATAGTTGGAATGTGGCTTCTGTTGCAACAATGGAAGGAATGTTTGAAGATGCAATAGCATTTAATAGTGAAATAAATAGCTGGAATGTGCGAGGTGTATTAACAATGAAAAATATGTTTTATGGAGCATCTGCATTTAATCAAACATTAAACAACTGGCGTGTTACAGGTGTACAAAGCATGGAAAACATGTTTAGAGATGCCATCTCATATAACCAATCTATGGATGCTTGGAATATTGGTACAACAAACATGCGAAGTATGTTTAGAGATGCTTCTTCATTTAATCAAAACCTAGTCGATTGGGATATTAGTAATATTACAAATGCTACTAATATGCTAGATGACACAGCATTAACTAGAGAAAACTACGATGCTACATTAATTGCTTGGTCAGAACTCACATTAACTCCTGGACTTACATTAGGTGCAGACTCATTGCTTTACTGTGATGCATTGCAACAACGACAGTCTATTATAGATAATTTTGGTTGGACAATAATTGGAGACATTTTAGATTGTCCAATTCCAGAATGTACCCAATTAGTTTTACCATTAAATGGAGCAACAGATGTCCCCGTAAATACCAATTTAACTTGGGAAGATGTACTTTTTGCAAATGGTTATAAATTAGAAATTACTATACAACCTAGTGGCACTGTTATTAATGAAACCTTAGGTGATGTAACCGTGTATGAATTTGATACGGATTTTACTGGTGGTGAAACCGTTTATGTAACCATTATTCCTTTTAACGATAATGGAGATGCTATAGGACCTTGTACTGAAGAAAGCTTTACAATATCAAGTGATCCTGCAACCATTCCAGATTGTACAAATCTTACTTTACCATTAAATGGTGATACTGAAGTTGAAGTTAATACAGATATTAGCTGGTCACCTATTACCAATGCTAACGGCTATAATCTAAATGTCGTTACTAATCCTGGTGGAATTATAATTGTGAACAATGAAGATGTAGGAAACGTAACAACGTACGATTTTACAACAGACCTACCAGAAGAAACTCAGATTGACGTTACAATAACACCATATAATGATGAAGGTAACTCTAACAATTGTACAACAGAAAGCTTTACCACACAAACCATTCCTCGTGCACCACTATGTACAACTATAAGTAGCCCTGTTAATAATGAAATAGATGTTGCTATAGATACCAATATTACTTGGAATGCAGTTGCTGATGCAACGGGTTATTTAATTAGTATAGGTACAACAAGTGGTGGAATTGAAGTGGCTAATAGTATCGATGTTGGTAATATGACCACTTATAATATTCCTAATGACCTTCAAAATAGTAGAACATATTACGTTACTATTATTCCATATAATGCTACTGGTGATGCAACAGGTTGTAATGAAGAAATCTTCACAACCGAAGACCCAATCTCAACAAGTCCGGTTTGTACAAATCTATCGAGTCCTGTTAATGGAGCCACAAATATTGCATTAGATTTAAATCAAATCACTTGGGATATTGCTACCAACGCAACGTCATATAGAATAACAATATCTGGTACAGCAAATAATGATATTACCAATTTTGAAACCACCGACACCTTCTACAATTTCGCTAATACTTTTGTAAATGGTGAAGTTGTATCTGTTACAATTATTCCGTTTAATGCTACTGAAAGTGCTACAGGATGTACTACTGAAAGTTTCACAATAATCCCTGAAACGCCTAATTGTACTACTTTGTCTAGTCCTTTAGATGGAGCAACGAATATTGCTACAGACTTAAACCAAATTACTTGGAATACTATTGCAAATGCAACAAGCTACAAAGTAACTATTACTGGAACAGCCAATAATAATGTCACAGATTTTGAAACAACAGATACCTTCTACAATTTCGCCAATACATTTATAAATGACGAAGTGGTAACTGTAACTATAGTACCAATTAACCAAACTATTGAAACTACTGGTTGTACTTCTGAGAGCTTTACTATAATTCCTGAAACACCAAGTTGTACAGCACTTGCAAGTCCTTTAGATGGAGCAACGAATATTGCTACAGACTTAAACCAAATTACATGGAATTCAATAGCAAATGCAACAAGTTACATAGTAACAATAACAGGTACAACGAACAACGATATTACTGATTTCGAAACAACCGACACCTTCTACAATTTCACAAATACATTTGTAAATAGTGAAGTCGTCTCCGTTACTATTATTCCAATAGACGGACCTGTTGAAGCTGCTGGTTGTACTACTGAAAGTTTCACAATAATCCCAGAAACGCCAACTTGTACTAACTTGTCTAGTCCTTTAGATGGTGAAACTAATGTTGCTGTAGATTTAAACCAAATCTCTTGGAATGCTGTTGCAAATGCAACGAGCTATAAAGTAACTATTACTGGAACAGCAAATAATAATATCACAGATTTTGAAACAACAGATACCTTCTACAATTTCGCCAATACATTTATAAATGACGAAGTGGTAACTGTAACTATTATTCCAGATAATCAAGGTGTTGAAGCTTCTGGTTGTACTTCTGAGAGTTTTACAATAATTCCAGAAATACCAGATTGTACAACACTTACGAGTCCTTTAGATGGAGCAACAAATATTGCTACAGACTTAAACCAAATTACATGGAATGCTGTAACTAATGCAACAAGCTATAGAATAACAATATCTGGTACAGCCAACAACGATATTACCAATTTTGAAACAACAGATACCTTTTACAATTTCACAAATACATTTGTAAATAGTGAAGTTGTCTCCGTTACTATTATTCCAATAGACGGAACTGTTGAAGCTGCTGGTTGTACTTTTGAAAGTTTCACAATAATCCCTGAAACACCAACTTGTACTAACTTGTCTAGTCCTTTATATGGTGAAACTAATGTTGCTGTAGATTTAAACCAGATCACTTGGAATGCTGTTGCAAATGCAACAAGCTACAAAGTAACTATTACAGGAACAGCCAATAATAATGTTACAGATTTTGAAACAACAGATACCTTCTACAATTTCGCCAATACATTTATAAATGACGAAGTGGTAACTGTAACTATCGTTCCAGTTAATCAAGGTGTTGAAGCTTCTGGTTGTACTTCTGAGAGTTTTACAATAATTCCTGAAACACCAGATTGTACAACGCTTGCAAGCCCTTTAGATGGCGCTACAGATATTGAAACAGATTTAAATGAAATCACTTGGAATTCAATAGCAAATGCAACTAGTTATAAAATAACAATATCTGGTACAGCAAACAACGATATTACTGATTTTGAAACAACAGACACCTTCTACAATTTCACCAATTTATTTTTAAACAATGAGATTGTAACTGTAAAAATTATTCCTTTAAATGGAATCGTTGAGGCAGTTGGTTGCGCTTCAGAAATATTCGAAATTGTAAAAACACCAATCTGTACAGAACTTCTTAGTCCATACGATGGTGAAACAGATGTAGCTATAGAAACTGACTTAACATGGGAATCTATTTCAAACGCTGAAGGCTATATTTTATCTGTAGGCACAGTATCTGGTGGTACAGATATTGTAAATAATTTAAATGTAGGTTTCACAACATCTTATAGTTTCAATGATGATTTACAAAGTATAACAACGTATTACGTTTCCATCATTCCTTATAACATAAACGGAGAAGCTGAAAATTGTTCAGAAAGTCAATTTACTACTTTATTAGTTCCAAAAAATGATGTGAAATACGGATTTTCACCAAATGGAGATGGTACTAACGATTTCTGGCACATTGAAGGCATAGAAGATCATCCAAATAACACAGTAAGTATTTATAATCGATGGGGAGATTTAGTTTTTCAGATTGATGATTATAATAATACATCTAATGTCTTTAGAGGAGTTGCAAATAAAAAGACAAAAATGGGTGCAGGTAAACTACCAGATGGCACCTATTTCTTTCAATTTTCAATTAGCGGAGAGCATAATTTTAAAACATTAGAAGGTTACGTTGTTATAAAAAGATAATTAGATGAATTTTAGAAGAAAATTAATAATTACAGCTACAATCATTGGATTAACAACGTTTTTGTTAAATACTGTAGCTGCGCAGCAAACACCTTTGTTTTCAGAGTATAATTACAATCCATTTATTATAAATCCTGCTTATGCCGGACTTACACCAAATACGGAATTTTCCATTAGCAATTCTGGGCATTTTAACGCATTTGAAGGTAGCCCAAAAAGTTTTGCATTTAGTGGACATGGCTCTACGAACAGAAAAAAAGTAGGTCTTGGTCTTGGACTTATTAGTGATCAAATCGGAGTAAGTACATCAACTAGCTTCTTTGCTGCTTACTCTTATAAAATATTCTTTGATTTTGATAGTGATCGTCCTTATTGGCAAAACTATACGCCTGGCGTGTTGTCTTTTGGAATTTCTGGGGGATTGCAGCGATATTCGGAAAATCTAACAGAACTTGGAATTGTAAATGACGATGTATTTGCAGAAGATATCAATGCTATGGTCCCAACTATTGGCTTCGGTTTTCTTTTTAATCATAGCTCTTTCTATGTTGGATTTTCGTCTCCAAATGTTTTAGGCGATGCTTTAGTTTCAGATAAAAGTTTTAATATCACCAATACATATTATGGCTATTTTGGATATCGCTTTTTTAACAATCGCTTTAAGGATTTAATAATTAAACCAAATATTTTATTAAAACATCAGCAAGGTGCACCATTACAAGCAGATATTAATATCGCTGTAAGTGTTAGAAACAAATTTGAAGTCGGAGCTGGTTATAGAACTAGCAATTCTTATAACGTGTTAGCAGGCCTCTATTTGTTTAATAACTTCAGAGTTATTTATAACTATAATATCGCCACAAATAATTCACCATTAGGAAATACTCATGGCTTTATCTTAAGTTATCAAATGAAAAATGGATATAGCAATGATTAGGCTCGCTCTAAAGCTTGTCATTTATATCAAATAAACTTTTAAGAAAATCTTGTAAATTTTTCAATTAGAATTTCAATAACTTTAGCATACACAAAATGACTAAATGAATATTGCAATTTTAATCCTCGCAGCAGGTAGCTCATCTCGTATGGGAGTTGCTAAACAGTTATTGCCTGCTGGTGACACGACACTCCTTGGAATTGCCATTAATAATGCACTACAAACTAAAGTCAGAAACATCTATTGTGTCCTAGGTGCTAAAGCAGATGAAATTCAAAATTCTATAAAAGTCAAAGACATTGAATTTATTATTAACTCTGACTATAAAACAGGTCTAAGTTCTAGTATTAAAAAAGGAATTAATCATTTACAATCTCAAAATTATGATGCTATTTTAATGACGTTAGGAGATCAACCTTATGTTGATTTTAACATTTTGAATGAAATGATTAACGTCTTCAAAACTCAACCTCATAAAATAATAGCCTCAGGATATGGTGAGAAAGTTGGTATACCTGTAATTATTCCAAAACACTATTATCAAGAATTTTTGAAATTAACAGGAGATAAAGGTGCTAAACAATTCTTAAATAATAACACAGAACAAATCGTGGTTTTTAATAATGAGCATTTAATGGATATTGATACTAAAGAAGACTATGAAAGTTACTTAAAATCAATTATTTAAAATAAAAACTTTAACTTTAGAGTAATTAAATAAAGACTATGGCAAGCTATAATTTAAAAATAAACGGAAAAAATGTGAACGTCGTTGCAGACACAGACACTCCTCTACTCTGGGTACTCAGAGACGAACTCAATTTAGTAGGTACAAAATTTGGTTGCGGCATTGGGCAATGTGGTGCATGTACAGTACATATTGATGGCGTGGCAACACGTAGTTGTCTATTACCAGCTTCGCGATTAGAAGATTCTGAAATTACAACAATTGAAGGCTTAGCAAATGATAAAATGCATCCTGTACAAGAAGCTTGGAAAGAGCTAGATGTGCCGCAGTGTGGTTATTGCCAAGCCGGACAAATAATGACAGCAACTTCGTTTTTAAAGCAAAATCCTAATCCAGATAATGAATCTATTAGAAATGCTATGCATGGAAATCTTTGTCGTTGTGCAAGCTATAATAGAATTGAAAAAGCAGTTGCCTTAGCTGCTAAAAAAATGTCTTAAGTTGATATACTATGAAAAAAAACAACAAAATAACATTTAGCAGACGTAATTTTATAAGAACATCTGCTCTTGCCAGCGGAGGACTTTTAATTGGCTTTAATTTTTTAAACTCGTGTAAAGAAGCCGCCGTTCCACCAGTTGATGTTTCGCAACTCAACTTCAATGATTTTAATGCATTTATAAAAATCGCTAACAATGGATATGTCACGATATTTTCTCCAAACCCTGAAATTGGTCAAGGAGTAAAAACATCCATGCCAATGCTTATCGCCGAAGAATTAGATGTACCATGGGATCATGTTTCTGTAGAACAAGGCGCTCTAGATACAGAAAATTTTCAGAGACAAGTTGCGGGTGGTAGCCAGTCTATTCGTTTTGGTTGGGAAGCATTAAGACAAACAGGTGCTACTGCAAAACAAATGCTGGTAAATGCTGCTGCTGCTAAATGGGGAGTTGATGCGTCAACTTGTAAAGCTTCAGATGGCATTATAAAAAATGCTAACGGTGACAAATTAGGTTATGGTGATGTTGTTAATGAAGCTGCTGTATTAGAAGTTCCCGAAAATGTAACTTTAAAAGAACCTAAAGACTTTAAAATAATAGGTAAAGATGCTATCAATGTAGATATAGATAAAATCGTAACAGGAAAACCATTATTTGGTTTAGATTATACTGTTGAAGGAATGAAATACGTATCGGTTGCACGTCCACCAGCATTTGGTCAAAAGATAAATTCCTTTGACGCTACTGAAGCAAAAGCCGTTAATGGAGTTTATGACGTTGTACAACTTGGAGATAAAATTGCTGTCTTAGCATCTAATACTTGGGCTGCAATGAAAGGAAAAAAAGCCTTGAAAGTTGAATGGAAAAATGATGGCACTCTAGAAAGTACAGCTAAACATGATAAGGAATTAAACAAAATCTTAGGCGGCAATAATTTAGATGTACGTCGTGAAGATGGAAACGTAAAAAAAGCATTTGCCGAAGCAGATAAAGTTATTGAACGCACCTACGAATCACCATTTCTACCGCATAATTGTATGGAACCAATGAATTTCTATGCAAACGTTACTGATGATAAGGTACATCTAGTAGGACCAATACAAACACCAGCTGGTACAGCTAGTAGAATTGCAAAACTCATAGAAAGAAACCCAGAGGAAATTCATTTAGAAATGACTCGAATGGGAGGCGGTTTTGGTAGACGACTCTACGGAGATTTTGCATTAGAAGCTGCCGAAATTTCTAATATTACCAAACAACCTGTTAAAGTTGTATTTTCTAGAGAAGATGATATGGCTGCAGGTATCTATAGACCAGCTATAAAATACAGAATTAAAGCGTCAATTAAAGATGGAAAAGTAACAGGTTATAACCTACGCGAAGCGGCAATCAACTCTAATATGTATGGATTAATTCCTAATTTCTTTCCTGCTGGCGCCATTGAAAATTATAAAGTTGAATCTGGAAATTATAGAAGTAATATTACAACAGGAGCATGGCGTGCGCCCTACACTAACTTTTTAGCTTTTGCAGAACAAAGTTTCTTCGATGAGTTAGCAACAGAATTAAATATTGACCCAATACAATTAAGATTAGATTTATTAGCAAATGTAGAAGATGGAAAAGATCCTTCTATTGAGTATTCTGCAAAAAGAATGATAGACACCATTAAACTCGCTAAAGCAAAAAGTAATTGGGGAAAAAGCAATAATGGAACTCATCAAGGATTTTCTGCCTATTACAGTCATAACACACATGTGGCTGAAGTGGTCGATATAATTATGAAAGATGGTATGCCATCTGTTGAAAAAGTAACAGTTGCGGTTGATTGTGGAATTGTTGTAAATCCTACAGGAGCTAAAAACCAAATTGAAGGTGGTGTTATTGATGGAATTGGCCATGCTATGTATGGAGATTTTTCTTTTGAAAATGGAAAACCTCAAGATGTCAATTTTAATACCTATCGCTTAATTAGAATGAAAGAAACTCCTATAGTTGAAACTTATTTTGTTAAAAACGAGTTATCACCTACTGGTTTAGGAGAACCAGGACTTCCTCCTGCAGGTGGCGCTTTGGCAAATGCTATCAAAGCTGCAACTGGTGAGATTTTAACAAAGCAACCTTTTTTAAAATCCTTAAAGAATCTAGAAACTAATTTAAAAACCTAGAGTTTAAAATATATTCTAATAAAAGAGCCAAGTATAAATTACTTGGCTCTTTTATTGGTTTTAATATTACACACCACCATTCAGAATATTTATTGACATGTACTAACCACATCTAAATCTTGATTAATATCATGTTTAAGCATTTTTTTTTGATTTAAATTTATAATCTACAATAAAATAAGATGAGAAACATATTACTACTTACCGATTTTTCGAAAAATGCATTAAACGCCATACATTATGCAATCAACCTTTATGGAAGCAAATGTAAATATTACATTCTTCATGTAAAGCGTTCAACTTCATATACTACAGATGATATCTTAACCGCTGGAAATGAAAGTATTTACGATTCAATCTTTAAAAACGATAAAAATGAATTAGAAAGTGTAGTAACAGATTTAAAAAACAAGTTTCAACCAACAACATTGAATATTGAAACTATTATGGATTTCGATGTGTTAACAGATGCTGTTAATCAGGTTGTGAAATCAAAAAATATAGATTTAGTTGTTATGGGAACAAATGGCGCTACTGGTGCCAAAGAGGTTATATTTGGAAGCAATACCATTAACGTTATACGAAAGGTTAATTGCGATACACTCGTTATCCCTGAGAATTTTGAGTATAGAAAAATAAAAGAAATTGTTTTGCCTCTAGATGCTTTAGACTCTGTTATCGGCCAACCTTTTTCTCGAATTCTTGAATTTGTAAAAAGTTACGAGAGTAAATTACACCTTTTAAGAATTAACCAAAATGGAAGTATTCCTAACTCACAACTTAGCGATAAAGAAGGTATAAATACACTTTCTAAAGAAATGTCGTATAGTTATAACATTATAAATAATATCCCTATGCATTACGCTGTGAGTGGATTTATTCAAACACAAAACATAGATTTAATGATACTTATAGAGCAAAAAGAATTAATGTTCGAGCGATTTTTTATGGGATCTACAACTACCAAAATTGGTAATAACCTCACTGTTCCTCTTATGGTATTCCACAGCTAAAAAGCTAGAATAGACTAACTTGTGAAGAAATCTGTTAATCCATTAAGATTTTATTCAATCTTGGCTATAATTTGTTCTTCCTCCAATACTTCAACAGCTAATTTAACATAATCCTTAACTGTCTTTTTAATGGCTCTAGGATCTGCTATATTAATGTACCCTTTCCAAATAAGCTGCCTTGCTTTTGTTGGGCAAATACAATAAATTGAGGTTTCTGCATTATAGATAGTGTATTTTTCAATGTTATTGGGATTATAATAACTCTCTTCATACATTAAATAATCATCCTTAAATTGTCTATAGGTTTGCTCATAGGATTTAAAATTTAATAAGTAGCGACTCTTATTTTCAATACCGATTATTTTCGTTAGGATAATTGTGTCGTAACCTTCTTTTGTGAGTTTACTTTCTAAATTTTCTAACTCAGCCTCAGTTAATATTTCTGTTTGAGAAGTAGTATCTAGAATAATATGACCCATCATTACTTCATTGCCTCTAAGTTCTAACTCCTTCTTTAAGGCCATCTCAAATTCTTGCTTAGCCACTTCATCTGAAGTTAAGCCAACCACTAAAACTTTATATGGGTCGTAAATACCAATATCTGGATTCTTCCAACTATCCACTAATCTTGCTGAAGAACAACTTGTTAAGATTACAGAAAATATAAGTAGTGTGATTTTTTTCATGGGTTTATTTTAACTTATTTTCTATCTAGTAATCTCCTATTCTTTTCATCCTTTTTAATCGTCTTAATAATATCAAAAAGTTGCTTTTTTAGCATTATATAATCTTTTTTGAATTGATTTACCTCCACGATTATGCCTCTATGTTCTTTTTTGTAGGCCTCTTCTTGCTTAGGCTGGTCTATGCCATCTAACATTATTTCTAATTCATTTTCATGCACTTTTAAAGCTTCAATTAAAAGATTGTTCTTTTTTTGTGATCTATTTATGGCATCAATGATTTCTTTATTGTGCGAAAATTTTTCTGGATCAATCATCTGTAAGGTGTATGATTTTATAAGATCCTCGAAAAACAAATGTTCATCTCTTATAAACCTTAACTCAGATAACCAATCTTGAGAATGTTTGTGCATTTCCTCTGCACTTAACCACTCTATATAGCGCGCTTGTGTTTGTATCGTTTTCATAATATCTATTTTAAATAAAAAAGCAGAAAGTAGTCCTTAACACTACCATCTGCTTTTGTAATTGTTAAAGAACTTCAATAACCTTTTTAGTTGTTTCTTTAACTTCTTCTTTTTTCTGAAGATTTAGCTTTAGAATACCGTTTTCATAACTTGCCATAACATCCTGATCCGTATTTACAGTTTTTGGAAGTTTCAATGATCTTTTAAACGAATTGTAACTAAATTCTCTGCGAGTGTAGTCCTCTTTTTTTTCTTCAGATTCTTTCTGTTTTTCACCGCATACTTTTAGCATATTGTCCTCAATGGTGACCTCAAAATCCTTTTTAGAAAATCCTGGTGCTGCAAATTCAATTTCAAAATCATCCTCATGTTCTTTTACGTTCATTGCAGGCATTAAACTGTCTTCTTCAAAAAAGTCATCGTTAAAAAAATCATCACTGCTTAAAAAGCTTTTTAAGCTATCATTATTCCAGGAAGGGAATAATCTGTTTCTGTTGTTAAATTTAATAAGTGACATAATTTTAAATTTATTTGATTAAACATTTTATCTATTATAAAATTAAATCACTGAACAAGAATATAAAATGATAAATATCAGCTTAATAGCATAATTTTAAATTGAATTTAAAACTTTTTTAAACTACCTAGTAAGCAGCTGTTTTTGGGCTAATTCTTAAACTTTATATATTACTATTGTCATAGTTTTTATACTATTTCTTTATACACATCTGCTAATTTAGGGATTGTAGCATTCCAATTAAACTCATCTTTTAGTTTCACTCTAAATGCATCTAACGCTGTTGGTTCTCCATGAATTAGAAATACTTTTTCCGGACTATTTTTTATATCACTCAACCAATTCAATATATCTTGTTGATCTGCATGAGCAGATAAGCTTTCAACACTTTTTATTGTCGCTTTTACGGGATAATATTTACCAAAAAAGCGAATTTCGTGAGCACCTTCTAACAATTGTCTACCTCGAGTGCCTTCGGCCTGGTAACCTACTAATAAAACTGTTGTAGAAGGTTCGACTATCATTTGCTGTAAATAAGTTAAAACACGACCTCCAGTAACCATACCACTGCCTGCAATAATAATTTTTGATCGCCTATCGTCAATGGTTTCCCATGTCTCCTTATAAGATTGAATAATATTTACATGATTACACATAGCGCTATAATCTTCCATAGATAATTTATGCCATTTAGGGTATCGTTTAAAAACATCCAAAACATTATTACCCATAGGGCTATCTACAAAAATTGGAATATTTGGAATTTTATTTTTCTTATAGAGTTGCCACAGTATAAACATTAAGGTTTGTAAGCGCTCAACAGCAAAACTTGGAATTATAAGATTCCCCTTTTTGTTTATAGTTTCTAAAATGATTTCTGATAATAAATCTTCAATGTTTTCTTTAGGATGCAACTTATTACCATAAGTACTTTCCACAAATAAAAAATCTGCCCACTCTGGTCTTTTAGGATCATTTAATAAATAATCGTTTTGTCTACCAATATCTCCAGAGAATACAAATCGTTTTCCATTAATATCTATTTCAATGAAGGTGGCACCAATAATATGTCCATTATATTGAAAACGATAAGATATATGATCTGATAGCTGAATCCATTTATCTTCTAATTCTACTTCGAACATTTTTATGGTATTCTCTGCCTCTGAAACTGAATAAAAAGGAACTGCAGGACTATGTTTTGTATACCGTTCTTTGTTGGCTTTTTCAGCCTCTTCTTCATGGATTTTTGCACTATCTCTTAAGATAATTTCTGCTATAGCTAAAGTTGGAGCTGTACCAATTATTTTACCAGAAAACCCTTGTTTTATTAAGCGAGGCAAATAACCTACATGATCTAAATGACCATGAGTAAGCAAAACAATATCTATAGATTTTACATCTATTGGAAGGTTATCCCAGTTTAACATTCTAAGGTCTTTTAAACCTTGAAACATACCACAATCAACGAGTATATTTTTTTCTGAAGTCTCTATTAAAAACTTTGAACCTGTTACTACACCTGCAGCACCTAAGAAGTTGATTTTTACAAAATAGTCCATATTTTTTGTTTTAAGCAGTACATAGTTGAGAAACCTCATTTAGAATCTTCCCCTTTCTAGTTTCAGAAATTCCTAAATGATCTAAGAAAAATTTGTCGTTCAACAATTCTCTACACAAAACTACATCTCTACTTAGCAGAAACTGTTTTTCTCTATTTGTAAGTAATGTAGACACTGTAATTGGGTATAATCCCAATCGGTCAATCCTATCTTTTAAACCATTATTTAATGGATAATCCCAACTTAACAAATACAAACCACAACAATTACCATAGTCTAATGCATCTTTGGTAAACCTTGTATTGGTAACTACCCAACCTTTATTAAGTTGTGTTTTTTGATTTTTCTGCGGATACCAATTTTCTTTAATATCACGATAACGCGAATTGATATATAGCGGTATTTTCACATTACAGTTTAGCCCTTGCTCACCATGAAATTTACATTCAATTATGGTTGTTTCGTCGTTTTTTTGAGCTATAATATCTACTTCGTGTGATACGCATTTTCCTTGTAATAAGGAGCCTACTTCAGTTTCATAACCAGAATATTTTAAAATTGCGCTTACAAAACGTTCAAATGGAAAACCAGTAGGCCCAAGTTCGTATATTGCTTTTTTGAGCTTATACTTTGAAGCCAAATGACTTTTATTTTTTTTAAGTAGTGAAAAAGCCCTATTATAAATTTCTTTGGTTGATATTCCTTGATAAAGCTCGTCTCTTACTGTGTCCAGAATGTTATTAATAATAGATTGGCTCGCACCAGTTCTTTTTAAGGAAGTTCTTAATTTATCTAGTGAAAATTTCACCTTATCGCCAGAATATTTTATGATTTCTATATTTTCAATTTCCATACTTATAATTTAAAAATCTGACAAAATCAAAGACGATTATAACAGCCTTAGTTGGCTAACTAATATTTATTTCGACTTAAAAAAGTCTCTAACCCAAGCTTTTACTTGATTATCCGTCATACTATCTGCTTTTTCCACAGCTTTTAGTTTGGTGCTCAAAGCGTTATAGTTTTCATGTAATTCTTTGGCAAAACGCTCATTAGTTTCGGCAGGCCCAAATATGACTAAGGCATCACTATTTTCTATTTTAGGGATGATGTTATGAAAATAGCTTTTCATTTGATGTTTTTCACGCTCCAAATATTTACTATCCTGAACCACATCTTGAGGACCTCCTTTAAGACGTGTACCAGAGCCTCCATGAATACGAAAGTGATCTAAATTAGACGTTACAGTTTCGAATTTTTCTTGCTCATTTTCTAATGTAACAATTAAGGCTTTATCCTTATCTAACCAAATACCTGTTTGTTTCATAATTTTACGGTTTTAATTTCTTAAATCATGCATCACTAGTATCGGAACTTTAGAATGAAATGATATACTTTTCACTAAAGGATCAGTTAAAATACTTCCAAAAAATGCATGTTTTTTATTAATAAATGCTACCATATCACTATCACGACTCTCAACAAAAATGTTTATGGCGGTTTCTACCGAATTATGCGACAGGAAATGGGTTTTATGTTTTGTTTCACCTAAAATTTCTTCAAGCAATTGCTTGTTTTCTTTTTGCTCTTTGCTTAACTCATCTGCTTCTGAAACATGAAGCACAATTACTGTGGCATCAGATTTTTTAGCAATCTCTGTGAGATATATTAATTCTCTTCTTTTATAATGTGTTTTATAGCTAGTAGGAAATACAATCTCTTTTGGCATTATAGACTTTGCATTGAGCGGCACAACTATTACAGGACAGTTTCGTACTTTTTCCATAACGTATGTTGCAGTACTACCAAATGCTGTAGCTCTTGAGTAAGTTTCACCTTTCGTGCCCATAATAACCATTTCTATATCCTTTTTTTCAACTACATCTTTTATAGCTTCTAGAGTATTGTTAAATACAGAGATGGTTTTAAAGTTGTGTTTGGGGTTTGGATCTACCGTCATTGTAATCATATCTTGAATTTTTGCCAAACCATCTTCTGAATTTCGCTTGGCAGTTTCATATAGTTCACTACCAGGCTCCATATTCATTAGGCTTTTCATTAAATTGCTTGTAGCAGAAAAAACATTCAGCAAATAAAAATCACAAGAATCATTTTTATATAATTGAATTGCATATCGTAATGCTTTATTGGCATTTTTAGAAAAATCTGTTGGTATTAAAATTTTATGTCTCATGGCCTAATTTTTAATAATTTAAAGTTATGTCATCTCATAGGTTATTTAAATGACATTCATCAGCTTACACAAGGAATTACTAAAAAAGGAACTGTGGGATGAAATCCAATTTTCTTTATTATGGGTTCTTTTACTAAACTTTCAATAAAACTATGCTTGTAATTAATCATAACAAGTATATCAATGTTAAGCTCTTCAATGAAGTCATTGATTTCTTGGGTTTTTTTAGCGTAATCTGGCATCCAATGAAAACTATATTCATAGTTTTTTAAATATGTTTTTAGCATTGTGTAATTGTAGTCTTGCAATTTTGTCAATTTTTCTTCCTTGTTGATATGAACAATTCTTATCTTAGAATTATAGAGTTCTGCTAGTCGTTTTAACGGAAGTATTTCTTGGTCATAAAAACGATTAAAACCAGTAGAGAAAGCAATTTGTTTTGGTTCTTCAAAATCAAACTCATCTGGTACTATTAATACCGGACAACGGCTCACTTTTTTTATTATATTAACTGTATTACTGCCAAATAGAAACTCTTTAGCGCCTGTTGCTCCTTTAGTACCCATTACTACTAAATCTATATGGTGCTTATCTAAAGCACTATCAATGGCATCGTCTAAACTAAAACTACTTAGTAAAATTTCGAATTCGTGATTAGCATTTGCATTACTATTTACTGCCATTTCCTTTAATTCTTTTAAATCTTTCATGGCATTATCTGACATAGTGTTTAGTAATTTATTTGAAATACTAGACATTGTAGAAATTTTCATTTTTAGAGAATGCAGAAAATAGAATTTACACTCTTCATTGGCATATAGTTTTAATGCATAAACAGCAGCGCTCCAGGCATTATCTGAAAAATCTGTGGGTAATAGAATATTTTTTTTCATGTTTACATAGCTTTTATTATACAGTAAATTACTGCTTTCTTTTAGGATAAAACATGATATAGATCAGTTTGAACCTATGATTGAGATGGCATAACTAGAAATGGCACATTTAAATGGAAACCAATTTGATTAATGGTATTTTTAAAAAATAAGTTTTCAAAAAATGAGTGCTTATTATTTATCATTACCAAAAGATTTATCTTATGTTTAATCTGAAATTCATTAATGGCATTCATTAAATTCATGGTTCTAACATCATGAAATAAATAAGCAGAATCCTTAAACATTGCTTTTAATTTTGATTTATTTCTTTTCTGTAAGTCCGTAAGCTCATATCCTGTAGAAACATGCATTGTATTTAATCTAGCATGATTAGTTTTTACTAATTGCTTTAAAATTTTGAGTTCAGAATGTTTGTATGAGGCTTCGAGATCTGTTGGGAATAAAATTTCGTGTGGTGCTTCAAATTCAAAATCGGATGGAATTGCCAAAACAGGGCACTTAATTTCCTTAAATACATGCACCGTATTTGAACCAAATAAGACTTCTTTAGCACCAGTAGCCCCTTGAGTGCCCATAACTACAAGATCTACATCATAGGTTTCTATAAATTCTTTTATACCTGCAATGAGGGTGTCAAATCTTGAGTATGTTTCAAACTTATGATTTGGATTATCACCAAACTTATCGTTAATGTTTTGGTTAATTTTATTTAAATTATTTTGAGATGTACTTCTTACGGCATCACCAAGACCAAATTGTGCTGGATATCCTAGCACGTATTCCACGTTATAGATTACAGGTGTGTAGGCATTAAATAAATGAAAAGTACATTCTTCATCTTTAAATAATTGAATTGCATAAGTAATTGCATTCCATGAATTATCTGAAAAATCGGTGGGTAAAAGAATATGTTTCATAATATTAGTTTTTAATGTTAAAATCGAGCTGTATTTTGCATAGCTAACAAAGGTATTTTTAACCCAAGGCTTACCTTATCGATATTAGAGGGAAACAACATATCTTCTAAAAATGAGTGTTGCGTATTTACCATAGTGAGTATATCGATGTCTTTTTCTTCAATATAGGTTTTAATAACGTCTGCAATTTTCTTACTTTCTTCGTGGTAAAAGTTTACATCGTTTTCACTTAAGGCATCTTCAATAAATGACTTATTATCTTCTTGTCTGATAGAAAGTTTTTGACTTGTAGAAACATGCAAAACATTAATCTTACTCCTATAAGGTTTTGCCAAAATAGAAAGCAGTTTAAGCTCTCGACGCTTATAAGGCATCATAAAATTTGATGGAAATAATATATTTTTAGGTTGTGTATTGGTATAATTAGAAGGAATAGCCAAAACAGGACACTTTACATATTTTAAAACTTGAAACGTCTGACTGCCAAAAACAATATGTCGCTCATCTGATTTACCTTTAGTACCCATAACTATTAAATCTATGTTTTTACCATCTGCAATAAGATTTGCTTCTTCGACTAGCGTATTGTATGCAGATATTGAATGAAAGATAAACCTAGGATGAGGAGCTATTTTTTTAACCTTACTTATAAGGTTTTCTAAATTAGCGTGAGATTCATTTCTTATATTATCTAAAACGTCATTAAATACTTCACGTGAGGTTAAATCATCATGGTCATAAAACTCATTTTGATATGCATGCATAAAGTAGAACGTCGTTCTTTGGTATTTAAAAAATTCTAGTGCATATTTAATAGCATTCATAGAATTTTCTGAAAAATCCGTTGGTAATAGAATAGATAGCATAATAATAGTTTTTTGGTTTCATTGTTAAATTTAATCTCTTAAAAACTTAAAAACTATGATATATATCAGACAGAAATTATTGCTGTCTTTTCAATATTTAGACGGGAATTATGTATAAATTTTAATCTGTAAACATTATTACAGATAAGGTTTTAGTATTCCTTTTCTTTTTTCTAACTGTTTTTGCAAATCGCTAATTGTGTTCTTTACAGCTAACTCATAATTTTTTTCATTAGAAGCTGCAAATATCCTTGGACCATTAACGCTTAATTCTATTTCACAAATTTTACCATTACCTTTTGGGTCGTTTTCCTTTTTAAAAAACACTTCTGCGTTAATCAGTGTATCGTACTTTTTATTTAAACTTTTAAGTTTCTTTAATGTATAATCATCAAGAGTTTCACTTGTTTTTAAATTAACAAATTGAATACTAGTTTTCATGTCTTATTTTTTTATTGTTATACCTCCAAATTTATCTTAATTACGATGTTAATGAAATGATATTTGTCATCTATGAATTAACTTAATCAAGCTAGATTTTAACTATTGTATTTATATATCAAAAAAAACATCCAACTGAAATTAGCTGGATGTTTTTAATGGTTAATAGCAAAAGAATTTAAGTCTTCATATTTAAATTGCGGTATCTCATTTTATATTTTTTTATAGCGGTATAATACTATAGACTACATTAAGCAAAAAAATACCAACGAAGAATAGTAGTGTATAAATGACTTGTACCATTTTTATATTAATAATTTCTAGCCATTTAACCGTTAGTTTTGGAAACATAAATAAGGCCAATCCTAAAAACAATGATGACCAACCAATAAGTGTAATAATCAATGTGTAGTTTGGCTCCCAAATGTTATGGAACAACACATTTAGCAATCCAACAATAATGGCCATAAAAGAAAAGATGATTAAAAATTTTTCATCTTTTAAATCGTTGAATATTTGTTTTATACGCTTTGGGTTAAGGCTTAATATTAAAAAGAAAATAATTAGATACCATCCCCAAAATTGTGCTAAAAATATAGAACTGTCCATAGTATTAATAATTTATTCGTGTAATACCAAAAACGGAATTTCCGTATGGTAGGTTATTTTTTCTACTTTAGAATGAAATAATATGCTTTGAAAATAATTTAAGTTTTTAGCAACCATTGCAATTAAATTAATATTTCTACTTTCTACAAAACATTGTATTGCGTCTTCTACTTTTCTATTAGTTAGAAAATGAAAGGTTGGTTGATATTCTTCAAAATAATCGGTAAGTAAATCTTTACTTGCCAGCTCATCGGTATTTAAAACACTGTCTTTTTTATGTATATGAAGTATCCGTAGATTAGCTTTTAAAGTCTTTAAAATATCCGTTATGGGCTCTAATGTCTCTAAATGATAAGATAGATTAAAATCCGTAGGAAAAGCTATTTCCTTTAGTGGTGAGTATTTTGCATCTTCTGGTACAACTAAAGTGGTGCAATTAACCTTTGTAATTACATCACCTGTATTGCTTCCTATAATATATTTTTTAAGACCCGAAGCTCCTTTAGTTCCCATAACGATCATATCTATTTTCTTTTCTTCGATATGTTTTCTAATGGATTCTAGCAAAAAAGCATATTCCGTTATGGTATAGAAATTATGCTTATTATTAGTAATATGGTTTTCGCTAATTTTTTTAAGTATTGCCCTTAATCTAGTTTTAGAGGGCTTTATATATAGATCATCAATTTGATCTGCTGTTGGGATATAACTGCTATCTCCTGCCATAAAATTATCTATCCTATTCACATATAAAAGATAGAAATTACACTTTACTGGTTCAAAAAAATCTATGGCATAGGAAATAGCATTCCATGCATTTTCTGAAAAGTCTGTTGGTAATAAAATATTCATCGTTTAAGCGTCTAAGTACAAACAAATCTAAAACGATGGGTGATTTTAAAATATGATATTGGTCATATTGCCAAAAAAAATCAGAATTCTTTTAGTAAATTTCTTGTAGTTTTTGAAGATCTAAAACTTTAATATTTCTACCTTCCATTTCTATAAGTCCTTGTTTTTTAAAAACTGAAATTGTTCGTATTAAAGTTTCTGTAGCAATACCTGCCACACTTGCTAAATCATTACGAGATATTCTAATTGGATCATCTGGCTTTGCATTTATCTTTTCTGCAAACCGAAGAATAGTTGAAGCTGTTTTCTTTTGAACTGAGCTATATGCCATTTGTAATAATTGATCTTTAACTCCCTCTATATCATTTGTTAATAACTGCATTACCTCAAGTGTTACTTTATGGTTGTTATTTAGAACATCTGTGAGCTCTGTCTTTGATACACCTACCATCTCAGTATCTTCCATTGCAACAGCAGTTTCTTTGTAGGGTACGTTTTGAGTAAAGGATGTATAACCAAATAAATCGTCTTCCTTATGTAACCCAGTAGTAAGTTCCTTGCCACTTTCATCAAATTTATAGCATCGTACTACTCCTTTACTTATAAGATAAATATAGTTTGAGTTCTGCCCTTCTTTGTAAATGATATCGTTTTTACTAAAATTATAAACCGTACCATTATCGTCTAAAAAATTTTTTAAATCGTTTAAGGTTCTTATTTCTTCATCTGTATCTGATGATGAATTTTGTAGTGATTCTCGTTCCTCTTTTAAAAGTGCAGCTTTAGCAATTCTACTTTCAATAGCACTTATAATTTCATCTTCGGTAAAAGGCTTAGTAATATAATCATCTGCACCAAGGTCCATACCTTTTCTAACATCTTGGCGTTCCGTCTTCGCTGATAAAAATATAAATGGAATAAACTTTGTTTCATTGTTTTTAGAGAGCGCTTCTAATACACCGTAACCATCCAATATAGGCATCATAATATCACACACCACAATATCTGGCTTATGATTTTTCGCCATTTCTACACCAATTTGTCCATTGCTAGCTGTTAATACTTTGTAGTCTGACAATTCTAATAACTCTGCAGTATTTTCTCTTAAAACAGTATCGTCTTCTATTAATAATATAGTTTTCATGGTTGTGCTTTGTTGGGAAGTTCTATGACAAATGTAGACCCTTTATGTTCTTCGCTTGTAAAGGAAATGGTTCCATTTAAATTTTCTAAATGATCTTTTACGATATTCAATCCAATACCTGTGCCCTGCATCAATAGTGCATTTTCTGCTCTAAAATAACGATTAAAAATGTTTTTCTGATCTTTTGCAGGTATTCCTATTCCGTTATCTATAACTTTGAAAATTGTAGTACTTTCATTCTGCGAAATCTCAACATCAATAATCGTATTTTCCGATGAATATTTAATGGCATTATATATAAGGTTAGACAATGCCAATTCTAATATTTTTTCATCTTGATACATAGCCATGTGATCAATATTTTCTGGGTAATTAATCTGCTGACCATCTTTTAAAAGCATGTTAGCATTGTAAATAACTTCATTTAAAACCTTACTTAATTTAAAGTTACTAAACTTGTAATTAATCTTTCCTTTCTCTAACTTCTCTACAGAAAGAAAATCATTTAAAATAGTATTGAGATATTGAACTTTCTCAGTTATAGTTTTTATATGCTTCTCTCGTTTATCTTGTTGCTCGCTCAACTTGTATTTACTCAATAACATGGTAGAAGTTAAAATACCACTTAAGGGTGTTTTAAATTCATGAGATACCATTGATAAAAATTTAGTCTTAAGATCATTGAGTTCTTTTTCAGCATTTAAAGCCGTTTTTAATTCCTCTGTTCTAATATCTACAGTTTTCTCTAGTCGTTCTGTATAGTTTTTTTGTTCTGTGATGTCTAAAATAATAGCGAAAAAAACATCTCTATCACCTAATTTAGACCGTTGCAAATGTACATAGGCAGGATAAGTGCTACCAGATTTTCGTTGGTGTACAGTTTCAAACTCAATTTTTTCAGTATTCTCTTTGTCTAATAAAGCTATCTCTTCCCTAAACTGCGATTCGGTATAATTTGGTTTTATATCCAAAGGAGTCATGGTTTGCAACTCTTTTAACGAATATCCTATATTTTTTTGTGCACCATGATTTACATTTATAAATTTGAGCGTTTTAGCATCAAAAACGTAAATCTCGTTTAGTGATTTAAGAATAATATTCGCTAAATGATTTTTTTCTTGCTCTAATTTTTTACGCTCTGTAACATCAATCACCAAAGCCATAACAAAATTTTTACCATAAACGGTAAAAGGATTTAAACCCGCTTCAATCGGAAATTTGCTACCATCCTTATGGGCTCCAAAAATATCACGTCCTTGTCCCATTCTTCGACGATGTTGCTTTTTGATAAAGCCATCGAAATGAGCACCATGTTCAGCATGATAATTTTGTGGTATTAATATATTTAATGGTTGATTTATAAGCTCATCTGTCTCATATCCAAACATTTTATTGGCAGAATCATTTGTTTCAACAATATTTTGGTGTTTATCAACTATAATAACACCTTCAGATATAGAACCTAAAAGCAATTTGAATATATCTTGATCTTGTCGAAACATTTTTCAGCTAACTTTTTATGAATGTTAAAGATAGAAAACTCCATTTGAAATTGGTGAATATGCTTGTAAAGATTTAATTGGAAATTCTCAACTGATAGATATCATTTTTTTTAACAGAAAGCAACCATACATTTACAAATAAATACAGACAGCTATGAAAACTAAAAAGAAAATGACTTTGAAATTTTACCAAAATCTAGGTAAATTGTTTTATGCCGTTGCGGCAACTGATGGAAATGTTAAACCAATAGAAATTGAAAAACTCAACACCTTTGTAAAAAAATATTGGTTAGATATAGATGATATTGAAGATGTATTTGGTATCGATGCTGCATACCAAATAGAAGTTGTTTTTGATTGGCTTAATTATGACGAAGAAATGGATGTGAATACTTGCTACACTGATTTTGTATCCTATAAAAATGAACAGAGCCATTTATTTACTGAGGAAGTAAAGAAATTAATTTTAAAAACTAGCTCAGCAATAGCTCACGCTTTTTCTGGTATTAATAAATCGGAATTAATGCTAATAGCAAAATTAGATATAGAATTAAAAAAGTAAACTAAGTTTCAGTAATACTTACCACTTAATAAAAATAACTAGAATTATGAGCATTCATATTGAAGCAAAAAAAGGAGAAATTGCTGAAACAGTATTATTACCAGGTGACCCAATGCGCGCCAAATGGATAGCAGAAACATTTTTTGAAAACCCTAAATGCTACAACAATGTTAGAGGTATGTTAGGTTATACGGGTTTATATAAAGGAAAACGCGTGTCGGTTCAAGGAACTGGTATGGGAATTCCATCTGCACTAATCTATTGTCATGAGCTTATTAATGAGTATGGCGTTAAAAACTTAATACGTGTTGGCTCAACCGGATCTTACCAAAAAGACGTAAAAATTCGTGACATAGTAATTGCTATGGCAGCGTCATCTACTTCTGGCATCAATAATTCGCGATTTATAAATGCGGACTATTCCCCTACTGCCAATTTTGAATTATTTTTAAATGCAGCTCTATATGCAAAGGATAACAACATTCCTATAAAAGCTGGCAATGTACTCTCTGCAGACGAGTTTTATGATGATGATTTTGACAGCTATAAAAAATGGGCAGAATTTGGTGTGTTATGTGTAGAAATGGAAACCGCAGGATTATATACCATCGCAGCAAAGTTTAATGTTAGAGCATTGTCTATTTTAACGGTTTCAGATTCATTAGTAACTAAAGAGCGCACCTCAGCTGATGAGCGAGAAAGCACATTTAATACTATGGTTGAGATTGCATTGAATTCTGTATAGCTCATCATAAAAATGGCTTCAAGGTTTGTCTTCAAAGACGAATATCATTATTTAAATATTTGACTTTCAATGTTTTTACATTGATATAAATTAGCTAAATCCCTCTAAAGTTTTCTAATTTTGAAACACGAGAAAGTATCTAAATGAAAAATAAACCAGAACATCAACATAATCTCAATTTAGTATTTGGTAAAAAAACAGAACTCTATTTTGCTATCTTTTGCGGAGTGTTTTTGCTTATAGGTTACTTAATTGAAAAATTAACTGGTTTTGCAGATTGGACGTCATTGCTAAATTATATAATTGCCTACTTTTTTGGAGGTGCTTTTATTGCTATTGATGCATCAAAAAAAATTCCTAAAGGAGAATTTGATATTGATTTTTTAATGATTGCTGCTGCAGCTGGCGCAGCCTATATTGGTAGTTGGGCTGAAGGTGCTTTACTTTTGTTTTTATTTAGTTTAGGGCATGCTTTAGAACATTACGCAATGAATAAAGCAAAAAAATCAATTGAAGCTTTAGGCAATCTATCTCCAAAAACAGCGCTCGTTAAGCAAAACGATAAATTAAAAGAAGTGGCCATTGAAGCCCTAAAAATTAACGACATTATTGTAATAAAGCCAAATACAAAAATTGCTGCAGATGGCGTAATTATTAGTGGTAACAGTAGTATTAACCAAGCACCAATTACAGGAGAAAGTATCCCAATCGACAAAACATTTATTGAATCTACAAACAATTTACCAGATTTTAAGCACATAGATAAAAAACATATTGCCTTTGCAGGTAGCATAAATGGCGATAACAGCCTCGAAGTTCTGGTGCTTAAATTAAGTGAAGATTCTACAGTATCTCGATTAATTAAATTGGTAAATGAAGTTGAAACTCAAAAATCCCCTACGCAACGACTCACAAAAAAGTTTGAAAAATGGTATGTCCCTATAGTAATACTTTTAGTTATCTTATTATGTTTTGCGTATTTAGTAGTTGATGAAAGTTTTAACGAAAGTTTATATAGAGCAATAACCGTGTTAGTTGCTGCGAGTCCTTGTGCGTTGGCAATTTCTACACCAAGTGCTGTATTAAGTGGCATTGCTAGAGCTGCACAAAAAGGTGTTCTTATAAAAGGAGGTAAAGCGTTAGAAGATTTAGGGGAAATTACAACCATTTCATTTGATAAAACTGGCACCTTAACCGAAGGCAAGCCAAAACTCACCAACTTAATCACTTTAAATAATTTTAATGAAAATGAATTACCTAAAATCGTTCTTGAAGTAGAAAGTTTAAGTAATCATCCACTAGCAAAAGCTATAGCAAATGACATTAGAGTCAATTATAATATTGAGTCTCAGAATAAAGCTTCTAATGTAAACGCTATTCAAGGAAAAGGTATAAGTGCTTTATACAATGGTAATATGGTTCATATAGGTAATGTAAAGCTTATGGAAGATGTTGGCATTATAGTATCAACATCTGTCATCACTAAAATGGAGAACTTTTTAAAAAACGGGCACACCGTTATGCTCGTTGGATATAAAAATGAAGTCATAGGATTAGTTAGCGTAATGGATTTACCTCGAAAAACTGCCAAAAACACTTTAAAAAAATTAAAACAAATTGGTATAAAACAAATGATTATGCTTACTGGAGACCATCAAAACGTAGGAAATGCCATTGCCAAACAAATTGGTCTTACTGTAGTAAAAGGTAATTTATTGCCAGAAGATAAAGTAACCGAAATACAAAAACTCATTAAACGAGATAAAAAAATTGCAATGGTTGGTGATGGTGTTAACGATGCTCCTGCAATGGCATTGAGCACCGTAAGTGTTGCTATGGGTGCAGCTGGTAGTGATGTAGCTCTAGAAACTGCAGATGTGGCTCTTATGTCCGATAAAATTGAAAATTTACCCTTTGTTATAGGTCTAAGTAGAGAATCTAAAGGCATTATTAAGCAAAACATATTTATAAGTTTGGGTGTTGTTGCTATACTAGTTCCTGTAACCATTTTGGGACTCACCAATATTGGTTTAGCCGTTGCTTTTCATGAAGGTTCAACCATTGTGGTAGTGCTCAATGCATTACGTTTACTCCGTTATAAACTCAATTAGATCCATACAGTTTTTAGTTTCACTAAAGCTTATAATAAACTGATATTTCTCATTTTCAGTGGGTTAATATTGTAATAATTTTACAGAAAGTACAATAGCGATGCTCACATTCAAAAATTATAACATTGCAGACTGGTTTTCATTTTATCGGATTATTGCAGCGCCAGTATTATTAACACTCATTTGGTTTGATTTACGCTTAATATTCACATGGTTTTTACTCATTAGCTATTCTACAGATGCTATAGATGGGTATTTAGCGCGTAAGCTAAAAATTACCAGCCCAAGAGGTTCTCAACTCGATTCCTTTGGTGACCAAATAACATTAATTGTTGGTTTAATAGGGTTGTTTTATTTTGAAAATGCTTTTATAAAAACCAATTTTGTTTTAATTATTATAGCTTTCGTGCCATACATTATTCAAATGTTTATTGCCTACTTTAAATATGGAAAAGCTACAGCATTTCACACCTATTTAGCAAAATTATCTGCTATAGTGCAAAGTGTTTTTATCTTATGGTCATTATTCTTTTCTCCCGAATATTCATTGTTTTATATTATGATTGCTATTGGGCTATTAGAAACCTTTGAGGAAATTACACTCATTTTTATGTACAGAAATTGGGCATCTGACGTAAAAGGCATTTATTGGGCACTACGAGACAAACGTCGTCTTAAAAATAAGTAAACTGACCAATATCATAGATAATAACTTCGATTCTAAATAATTTAGTAAAAAACTAAAACCCTAGATTATGATTAGATCATTAAACCAAAAGGAAAACACAAAAATATTAGCATCAAATTATATAGGTAATTTATCCTATATTTATAGAGATAGACCTTATGTAGTGCCAATAACTTACTTTTTTGACACTGAAAACAATATTATAATAGGCTATTCTGGGGAGGGACATAAAATTAACGCGATGCGCAAAAACCCAAATGTATCGCTATCCGTTTCGGAAGTTGATTCAGTAAATTCCTGGAACTCGGTTCTTGCTCAAGGAACCTATGTAGAACTTTCTGGAAGTGATGCTAAAGCGCAACTACATATTTTTTCTTTAGGGGTTAAAGATTTAGTCATCAATAAAGAACACAGAAAATTAGATTTTATTAGTGAATTTTCAAGCAAAATTTATAAGGACGAATTACCAATTATTTTTCAGATTAAAGTTGAAGAGATTACTGGTAAAATGCGACGAAATTAATTTCAAAAAAAAGAAACAAATGAAATATATACTGATAATTCTATTAATGCCATTACTTTTTAATTGTAAAAATGACAGTGATAAAAAAGATCAATTACCTATCTATAATAACGAAATTAGAGATTCAATAGCCACAAATACGGTTAAACCAGATAGTATGCAAATTGAAACCGTTAATAAATCTATTGCTTTAGAGTTAAAACAAGAGCAACTCATCAAAAAAAAGGATGAGCGCATTGAGCTTCAAAAATTGGTTATAGATAAAAGAGATGCTATAGAAAAGGATGATTACACAATAAATTTTCATTACCCACTTCTTAATGAATCCTTTAAACCTACGCACACCAATTTTAATAATTTTATGAATCAGTATTATGCCAATATTTCTAAAGCCGAATCCGAAATATTACAGAATAAACTTTTATGCGATAGTATTGAAGCTCAAAAATTTAGGGAAGAGCGCTTTATAGATTACAAAATTTACAATGTTAATGACCAGCTTATAAGTCTGTTGTTTTACAAAGAGAATTATTACTCTGGATCCATGCATCCAAGTTTTACGTTCGATTGTTTCAATTTTAATCTTGTTGAAGGTGTGTTTATGAACTACGAAGACTTCTTTACGCAAGGCTCTGAAGAGGAACTATTAACTATTCTCAACGAAAAAATTAGCAATAGCATAAAACTAGGTAATTTGTATTACGACTGCTGGGAAATAGAAATTGAAGATTTTTTTAGAGCCAAAAATAATTTTGTACTCAATGATAACTATGTAGAGTTTTATTTTGATGATTGCGTAATGTGCCCTTCTTATACAGGCACCTATTCTATAGAACTTCCGCTCGTAGAATTACTTTCTGTTCTTAAAAAATTCGATTCAAATCCATTAGTTTTTTAACACTGATAAAAAAGGCACCTATGAAAACAAAGACACAATTGTTATTAGATCTTTGGATAGAAGCTAGAACTCGATTTGCAAATCAGTTACCTAATCTCACTGAAAATGATTTAACAAAAAAACTATTACCATCTCCAAATAGTATCGGTTTTTTAATTCGTCATATCGGAGACGTTGAACTTCTTTTTGCCAAAAACGTATTTGGAGCTAGCGATACAAAAGTGATAGCAAAAACAGTCATTGCCCAAAAAGACACTGGAGATTGGACTAACCTCAATGAATTGTTAGCATATGTCAATCACTCATTTAAAGTGTTACAATCTATCGTAGAAAAACAAGAGGATTCGGACTGGGAAACTACTATTGTAACTAAAGAATTCGGAACTAAAACCAAAGCAGAAGCTTTTGGTAGAATCATTTCACACACCACCTATCATGCAGGTCAATTAGCTATTATAAAAAAATATGGAAAAAGCTGACCTTAAAATTTAAGTCAATCTTTGTTTTTTGCTTCCTTTTTCTCTTGTCGTTCCAACCTCTTAAAATAACCTCGTGTTAAAAAGTTATGTTTTAATGCTTCCATATTCTGATTAAATTTATCTGTACCTTCATTAATATTATTTAGAGTAGATTTTAAACTATTCACTAAAGTTGTATCCTTTACAAAATAATTATAGGCACCTTCACTAGAATTAAAATCATTAACTACTGAATTTATGTTTTTGAGAACACTTTCAATTTCTAAACTTGAAGTTTCAAGATGTGTAACTATATCTTTTAACTTTTTACCTGAAAGAGTATCGTTAAGTAACATGCCTAAAATAGTTCCATCATCCGTTTTAATATTAGAAATAATAGAATTAAGTTCTGCAATAGAATTGGAAGCACCATAACTGGCATATTTAAGGTTGGTTACAGATTGTTTTAGGTCTTGTGCCATAATGGTATCGTTGAGCAAAATGCCAATAGTTCCTTTACCTTTTGTAATGCTATTAGTAATTTTAAGCAAATCTGAAGTTAATATCGCTGCATTTTCAGTACTTGTATTGAGTGTATTAAGAATATCGTCAGTACCTATTTTACTGTAAGATTCTATAGTAGTATTATTTTCTATCATTTCAGAAATCCCTTTACCTGGTACAATATTTACTATCATGTTTCCAACCAACCCGTCTGAACCAATCGTTGCAATAGCATTTTTTTTAATGTGTGAAATAATTTTCTCTTCAATCGATAATTCTACTTTTATGGTTGAATCGTTAACCATCATAATATCTTTAACCGTACCGATATCAATACCCGAGTATCTTACATTATTACCTTTTTGTAACCCATTAACATTTTGAAAGTAAGAATTGATGACAAATGTTTTTTTAAACATATCTTCTCGTTGACCAACCAGATAAACACCTGCAATAAATAGAATGGTTCCTATAAGAACAAATATGCCTAGTCTTAGTTTTTGAGCATTTGATTTTTTCATAATATTAGTGTTTAAAAAAGGCTTTAATTTTAGAGTCTTCGGAATTTGATAATTCTTCATATGATCCAACAGCATAATCAATACCATCTATAAGTAATAACATTCTATCTGAAATAACTCTTGCACAATCCACATCATGGGTAATAATTAGTGATGAGGTGTTATATTTCTTCTGAATATCTTGCATTAAAATGATGATTTCTTTTGCTGTGATTGGGTCTAACCCACTTGTAGGCTCATCATAAAGAATGATTTTTGGTTGTAGAATTAGAGTCCTTGCTAAGGCAACACGACGTTTCATTCCGCCAGACAATTCCGAAGGCATTAAATCGACAGTATGGGCCAAACCAACATTCGTTAAAGCTTCCATTACCAAGTCTTCAGTATTGAGATTTACGCTCATCTTCTTTTTGTGACGTCGTAATGGAAATTCTAAATTCTCACGAACCGTCATAGAATCATACAGAGCACTACCTTGAAATAGAAATCCGATATCTGCTCTCAAAATATCTAAAGCTTCTTGTGTTAATTTGGTAATATCATTTTGCATAACTGTAATAGAACCACTATCAGCTTCGATTAAACCTACTAAACATTTAATCATTACCGATTTCCCTGAACCCGATTTACCCATAATGACCAAATTTTCACCTTGATAAAGTTTCATATTAAAGCCATTCAATACATCATTGTCTCCAAAACTTTTATACAAATCTTTAATTTCTAAGACTATATTTTTGTTTAATATGTTTGTTATTTCACTCATAAATCGTAAAAAATATCAGTTACAAAAACGGCCATAAAATCAATAATGAACAATAATAAAGAACTTATAACAACAGCTGAATTCGCAGCCTTACCTACTCCTTCGGTACCTTTTGCACAATAATAGCCTTTATAACAGCCCACAATACCAATGGCCAATCCGAAAAAGAAGGATTTAATAGTTGCTGGAAAAATATCACCAAACTCTATTGCTTCAAAAACTTGATTAAAATAGAGTGTAAACGATACATTTCCTTTTAGATTTTCAACTAAAAATGAACCAAACAAAGCAATGGCATCTCCAATGATTACTAATAAAGGCAGCATTAACGTAACTGCTAACACTCTAGTAACAACAAGATATTTAAATGGATTTGTACCAGAGACCTCCATAGCATCAATTTGTTCGGTAACACGCATTGAGCCTAACTCAGCACCAATGCCAGAACCAATTCTACCAGCACACACTAAAGCTGTGATTATCGGACCTATTTCTCTTACTATAGATATACTAACCATAGATGGCATCCAAGATGCAGCACCGAATTCCATTAAGGTTGGTCGTGTTTGTAAATCCAAAACCAACCCAATAATAAAACAAGTAATTCCAACTAATAACAAGGAACGATTGCCCATATTATAACATTGGCGCAATAACTCTTTTGTCTCAAAGGGGAACTTAAAACTTTCCTTAAAAAAGCGAGTCGTAAAATAAGATAAATCACCAAGCTCAATTAAGAACGTGTTTACCTGACTTATCATTTTTGAAATATTCAACATCGCGGATTCTATAGTATAATCAAATGTATTGTAATAGCGCGTTTTGCAAAATGATATAAATCATATCCATAGACTGATATAAATCATTATTATTAAAGACTTTACTACATATATTTGAGCCTAATAGATTTCATAATAACAATGAATATAGGATTAGTATTGTCTGGTGGTGGCATGAGAGGAGTTGCACACATTGGTGTAATTAAAGCATTAGAGGAACATGGAATTTTTCCGACGCACATTTCCGGATCTAGTGCAGGTGCTATTGTTGGCGGTTTATACGCTTACGGTTATGATTATAAAACCATTTTAGATTTCTTTAAAAATGTTCAATTCTTAGATTTTAAAAAGTATGCTTTAGGCAAACCAGGTTTTATTGATGCTGAAAAATTTTACCCACAATTCAACACTTTAATTAAGGATGATAATTTTAGTGCATTAAAAAAGACTTTAATAATTACAGCTACTGATATTTTAAAAGGTAGTCTTAAAATTTTTAGTGAAGGTGAATTAATTAAACCTATATTGGCTTCGGCAGCTTTTCCCGGTGTTTTCGCACCTGTTAAAATTGGAGACTCACTTTATATAGATGGTGGTGCTCTTAATAATTTCCCTGTTGATGTTTTAAAATCACAAGCTGATATTCTTATAGGAAGTTACGTCAATGGTTTTGATACTCTAACAATAGAAGATCTTAAACACTCGCATCATGTTGTAGAACGTGCCTTTAAATTAAAATCCGTTAAGGAAGATTATAAAAAATTTAAACAGTGCGATTTGGTTATATCTCCCAAAACATTAGGCAAATATGGCACATTTGATAAAAAATATATCAATGAGATTTTTGAAATTGGTTATAAAACTACACTGAATGAACTTCAAAACAACACGTCGTTCCAAGTAAAACGTTAGTATCTATTATAAATTAAAAAACCCTCTAAACACTATGTTTAAAGGGTTTTAACTTTTAAAGTGTCTTTGACGACTTTATCAGCGGAGAAAGAGGGATTCGAACCCCCGGAGGTGTGACCCTCAACAGTTTTCAAGACTGCCGCATTCGACCACTCTGCCATTTCTCCTGAGTGCCTCATGAACTATTTGTTCAATGCGGGTGCAAATATAAAATCCTTTTTGTTGTAGCCAAAGATTTTTCTTTAGTTTTTTTAAAAATTAAATATAATTGATAAAAAAAGTAAAAGTTGGAGCTATTAATGAATCCATTGTACTTTGCGGCATAATATGTGTTAAACTAAAAGTTGTAATTGTAATTAATTCAAAATAAATTAAAAACATGAAAAAATTATTCATCATTCTAGGTCTTTTAGCTGCATTCACTGCTGTGGTTTTATCTGTAACTTAATTATACGGCATGGCAGTTACACCGATTATTATTGCTTTTATAAGTGGCTTAATTGTAATATTTTTATCGAAAAAGGAACATTCTAAAACAAAAACGATTCAATATATATTCCTTTTAGTTATAATATCGTTAAGTCTAACAATTTATAAAGGAGTAACTAAAACTGACGATGAAGTTGCAATCGAAAGTACTGAGCAACGAAGTACTAAAAAATTAGAAGATTCTACGCCAGAGACCGAAAAATTAGAATCGAATAATACCCCATAAAAATTCACCAAGGTGGTAAGAAAAAATTTCGTCTATTTATATTATTTTTGCTAAATCATTTAGTTACATGTAATAAGCATGCAAAAAGTTATCGTTTAAAGGAAAATAAAAAAAAACGAAACGCATGTGATAAAAAACAATAGATACAATCACATGAAAATATTATTTGCGTCTGCACTTATCCTTGTTGGTTCTTGCTCTACTCTGAGACACAGCGAAAAAGTTAATAATCTTAAAAACAGTATTGCATTTGATGATAAAAGCGTTGTTGAAAAATATATCAATACTATTAAAGCTGATGAGTTAAAAAATCATTTAGAAGAAATAGCTTCAGATAAATACAATGGCAGAATGACTGGTGAAGAAGGACACAACCAAGTTTGTGATTACATAAGAGCATATTATAAATCTCAAAATATTAAAGCGCCAAAATCTAATCCTAATTATTACCAAAAGGTTCCAAAAGATGTTTTACCAAATAACCTAAATGACTCTCAAAATATTATTGCTTATATAGAAGGTTCCGAGTACCCAGAAGAATATGTTTTTATTACTGCACATTCTGATCATGAAGGTGTAAAAAATGGAGAAATTTATAATGGTGCAGATGATAATGGATCTGGCACTGCAGCGGTTTTAGAAATGGCTGAGGCATTTAGTAGCGCTGTAAAAGATGGATATAGACCTAAACGAAGTATTGTTTTTTTGCATGTAACTGCTGAAGAAGTCGGTCTTCATGGGTCGCGTTATTATTCAAACAATCCTATTTTTCCGTTAGAAAACACCATAACAGATCTTAACATAGATATGATTGGTCGTGTTGATCCTATACATAAAGATAATGAGAATTACATATACCTTATTGGATCAGATAGAATAAGTACCGAATTACACTTTATCGCCCAAAAAGCCAATAGTGAATTTACAAATTTAGATTTAGACTATACATACAATGCTGAGAATGATTCTAACCGTTATTATTATAGATCGGATCATTATAATTTTGCAATAAAAGGTGTGCCTGTAATTTTCTTTTTTAATGGCGAGCACGAAGATTATACCCAACCAACTGATACAGCTGATAAAATTAATTACCCTTTGTTAACTAAACGAGCAAGATTCATATTTGCCACAGCTTGGTATATTGCCAACTCAGATAAGCGATTAAGCCCAGAGATTATTTAGTGTTAAAGTTTGTTAAAGAAATTTAGCCTTAACTCAAAGCCCTATCAATTTTTGTAATTTTACTTACTTACTTTTTTATAATCAACATATTACTAATACAACTAACTATCTTAACGATTTAATAAAATGAAAAAAACACTACTAATACTTTGTGTTTCTGGTTTAATATTAAGCTGCGGAACCTCTTCTAAAACTAATTCTGCTTCTGCTAAAGTATCAACTAAAACAGTAGATCCTTCGGAATACGCATCAACAATTACTTCAGATGAATTAAAAACAATGCTATACAAATATGCATCTGATGAATTTGAAGGTAGAAACACTGGAGAAAAAGGTCAGAAAATGGCTGTAGAATATTTAAAAGCACAATACTTAGCTTTAGGAATTCCGACACCTTTAGGTGGTGACGATTACTTTCAAGAAGTGCCTTTAGAGAAACAAAAAATTGCTGAAGCTCAATTGAGTGTTAACGGTAAAACGTTTAATAGTTTTGAAGATCATATTGTATTAGCAGCAGATCAAAGTATTGATATTTCTGTAAATGACATTGTATATGTTGCTTCTGGTATTGATGCTGATAATTATTCAGATTATAAAAATGTTGATGTAAAAGGTAAAATAGTTTTGGTAAAAGCTGGTGAGCCAAAGGACGCAAATGGCAATTACGTTACGTCTGGTACCAATGAAGAGACAAAATGGTCTAGTGGTCGTCAATCTTTATCGAGCAAAAGAGATGCAGCAAGAGACCATGGCGCAAAAGGCATGCTTTTAATGGATAGTGGATTATTTCCTAGATATGCAGGTTTTTTTAAAAGACAGGCTGAGTCTGGTGCTTCTGGACGTTTATCATTAAAAAGTAATGAAGCTGGCATGACCATGCTAATGATTAATGAAAGTTTAGGTAAAGCACTACACGCATCTATTTTAGAAGATAATACGCCAAAAGTACTGGACTCTAAAATAAATTTAGCAATAGAAAATAATGCAGAAGAAGTAATTTCTGAAAATGTTGTAGCTTATATAAAAGGTACTGAAAAACCAGATGAAATTATTGTAATTTCTGCACATTTAGACCACGAAGGTATAAAAGATGGACAAGTATACAATGGTGCAGACGACGACGGTTCTGGTACAGTTGCTATTTTAGAAATAGCTGAAGCATTTAAAATGGCTGAAAAAGCTGGAAATGGACCAAAACGTTCAATATTATTTTTACATGTTACTGGAGAAGAAAAAGGACTTTTAGGTTCGAGACATTACACAGATAACGACCCTATCTTTCCATTAGAAAATACAGTTGCAGATCTTAACATAGATATGATAGGTAGAACAGATCCTAAACGTAAGGAAGGAGATAGAAATTATGTTTATTTAATAGGTAGTGACAAACTAAGTACAGACTTACATAATCTATCTGAAGAAGTTAACAAAAAATATACAAACATAGAGTTAGATTACACTTATAATGATGAAAACGATCCGAATCGTTATTATTACAGATCAGATCATTATAATTTTGCAAAAAACAATGTTCCTGTTATATTCTATTTTAATGGTACACACGATGATTATCATAAGCCAAGTGATACGCCAGATAAAATTGAATACGATTTATTAGAAAACAGAACACGTTTAGTTTTCCATACAGCTTGGGAGATTGCAAATAGAGATGCGAGAGTTGTTGTAGATAAAGCTGCAGAATAGGATTTTAAAAACAGAGATAAAAAGGGTCTTTCAGTAACTTAACTGAAAGGCTTTTTTTATTAAAAAATAGTTCAAAAAGGTTTTGCAGAAAATTGGAAATAAATTACATTTGCAGTCCTAATTAAAATGGTGGTTGTAGCTCAGCTGGTTAGAGCGTCGGTTTGTGGTACCGAAAGTCGCCGGTTCGAACCCGGTCTTCCACCCTAAATTAGTAAAAAGCTTCTCAGTAATGAGAAGCTTTTTTTATTTTTACTATAATATGTCATAACACAAGTTTTATCAAGTGATTAATAGATTGCATATCAAACAACTATAATCCATAATCAATCTTTCATTTCATTCGCTTACAACCATTTAAAAAATTATACTATGTTTGGAGTATTTTACAACATATAGTTGATATTTTAAACATTGGCAACGATTACTCTAAGAATCGTAAAACGAATGGAAAAGAAATTAAAACATAGTATTCTAACTTCTTATTTAATAGGAGCACCAATCGGAATTATTATTGTTTTCGCAACTATTTTTGTTCCGAGTTTTTTATTTGGAGAAGGACTAATGATCATTGTTATTCTTGGTACATACGGAATCTCAACTATCGGACTTGTGGTTGCGTTTATAATTTCTTTGTGGATAGGCGGAAAAGTAGCCTATAAGAATATTAAAAACGGAAAGTCTTTACTTCTAACTTCCTTCAAATATTCAACACTTGTGAATGCAATTATTTGGACAACTTTTTGTTTGATCATTAGCATAACAGTTAAGGAAGAAAAAATTCTAATGATGGTTCCTCCTATTTTTGCTTTTGTTGTTTGTACAGTATTAACAACATTTTCAATCGGGCTTTTAATTTCATACGTTATCAAACGAATAATTAGTAAACCGACTGAATTAAAAAATAGTGTTGCCAACAAAGTATATAAATAATTAAATCGTAAGTGCATATATCGAAAATTTTAACGAATTTTCGCACACTTAGTACTTTTTTACTAAATTACTACTCAAACAAAAGAAACTGTAACTGAACTAGTTGTCACCAAACTAAAAAATGATAAAAACCTTGAAGCTTAAATTTATTGTAATTATTTCTCTTTTTTGCATTTTTCAATCAAAGGCCCAAATTACCTTAACGCATAATATTGGTGAAACTCCAATAGCCACTGGAATGTTTTCATGTGAAGGCGATGAAACATGGATGAGGGTATTTGACCTCTCTGAATTTGGGGTTGGTCCAAACGAAGAATTTGCAATAACGTCAGGGCAAATAGCTTTTTCCGAATCAAATCCAGGTGCTAACTTACAATTCAGAATTTATAGTGTTGGAGGTGATTTTCCTAATTATCCTTATTCTTTATACCCACCAACATTGTTAGGAACACGTGGCATTGGAACAGCACCAACAATAAATGGGGAGCCTGAGATTCTTCAAACCGATTTTAATGAACCTGTTATTATTCCTGCAGGTACCGAAAAAATTCTAGTCGCTGTAGAAAAGTATTGGAGCGTTTATGACCCTGAGTCCGCAATAGTGGTTATTGCCGGAACGGAAAATGATACTGGAGTGTCTTATTACTATGGTTGCGACGAAAGTTATGGTATAACTCCAACTACAGACTTACCGAATCCTGTGCCAAATGCCAACTTTTATATTAATGTTACTGGTGAAACCTTCAATGCTTTTAGTAATGGTCCAACGACTAGACTAACTCATAATACCTGTGGGGATATTATTAAAACCAATATTTTTTCATGCTCATCATCATACCTTTACTGGTCAAGGACGTTTACTTTATCAGATTTTGGAATTTCAAATAATGAAGAATATGTTATTAATTCAGGACAAGTTGCCATAAATAATACTGGATGGCTACCAGAGATTAATTTTAGTATTTACGCCATAGATGATAATTTTCCTGCCTCTTTTTCAGAAACAGATTTAATAGGTAGTAGTCAGTACCAAACATTACAATATGGAATTGGAGACAGTCCTCAAATCATTGAAGTATTATTTGACACGCCAATCACGGTACCTGCTAATGTAGAAAGAATTTTAGTTGAAGTACACAAAGGAATTGTTTCCGGTGATGCACTTGCTTTTATAGGTGGTACAACAGTAGATAATGATGTATCATGGCAGCGAGGTTGCATTGTAAACGGAACACCAGTAAATGGATTTGTAACAGCCACAGATATGGGATATCCAAACTCTAACTTTTATATAAATGTAACTGGTAATGTAAATCATATTAGTAACTCGTTTGGTATATCGGTGACAAACATTTGCTCAGAGTTTTTGAAAGAGTTTAGTATAGAAGGTAACGACAATTTTAACTCTGTATTATGGGATTTTGGTGATCCTGCTTCAGGTTTAAACAATAATTCATATGACTTGTCGCCATTTCACGATTTCTCGGCTGATGGCGTATATACTATTACAGCAACTGTAACGGCATCAGATGGAAGTGTTGAAGTCTTATCAGAGACCATTGAGGTTTATGAACCACCTAACGCATATGGAATCGATAATATTTATGCCTGTGAAGACGTGTCTAATACAGGCATATCATCTGCCTTTGATGTAAGTGCGGTCGAAACTCAGGTACTTGGAGGGCAAACCGATAAAACAATAACTTATATTGATGGCAGTGGTAATGAATATAGCTCCCTACCAAACCCTTTTACCAATACAATTAGTGGTTTAGAAACAATTATCGTAAGAGTAGCAAATGACAATAACCCGTGTTGTGTTTCTGAAACAACTTTTGATCTAATCGTAAATCCTTTACCTGAAATAGAAACTAATTTAGCATTAACGAGTTGTGAAAACGTATCTAATGGTTTTGCTGAATTTAATTTATCAAATTTACCTAATGAAATTATAAACGGGCAACCAGATTTAATGCTTGAATTATTAGATAGTAATAATAATTTAATTTCAATTTCCGACTACAATAGTTATGAGAACCTTGTGGCTAATCAAGATTATATTATAGCACGTCTAACTAATACTTCGACTAATTGCTCATCGGACATAAATATCAACCTGACCATAAGCACTAACCCAATTGCCAATCCGTTGCAACCAATATATGGTTGTGATGACAACAATGATGGTATTTCAGAATACTTTGATATTTCTAATATTGAAAGTCTAGTACTTAATGGGCAAACAGGTTTTCTAGTAAGTTACTTTAATGAAGCTGGTATTGAATTACCATTACCTTTACCGAATCCTTATACAAATTCAATTGCTTTCAGTGAATTAATTACTGTAAGGGTTACTAATCCAAATTCAACCTGCTTTTCAGAAACAACTTTACAATTGCAAACTGTTACACAACCAAATATTAATCAACCAAATAATCTATTTGCATGTAATGAAGGAAATGGATATGCCCATTTTGACACATCCCTTATCGAGCAACAAATAATTGGAAACCAAACAGGTTTAACAGTTACCTACTTTGATACTAGCAACAATCCATTACCAAGTCCTCTTCCATTATTATTTCAAAACACAGAACCTTTTTCTCAAACTATTAATGTTATAATAGAAGATACAGCTAATCCAAATTGTTATTCAGAAACCAATTTTGATTTAATCGTAAATGAATTGCCTGAAATTAACTTACAAGACGAATATTTTATATGTAATTTAGAACCATCATTACCTTTAATTATAAACTCTGGTTTTAATTCATATAATTGGATTTATGAAGGTGGCACTATAGTTTCTAACACTAATAGCGTAGATATTGCAGATGAAGGAAATTATCAATTAACAGTTACACAAATTGAGAATGGTATAACTTGTGAAAACACATTTAATTTTACACTTATTCGTTCTGTTTTACCCGAAATCGAAACAATAAATTTTGGTGAGTTAGGGAATAATTTTATTGAAATTATTGCTTTTGGTGATGGAGATTTTGAATATTCAATTGATGGTAATAATTTCCAAGACAGCAATTATTTCTCAAATATTCTTGGTGGAATTTATACAGTTTTTGTTAGAGATAAAGATGGTTGCGGACAAGATTCGGAAGAAGTTACAGTGATTGATTATCCAAAGTTTTTCACACCAAATAATGATGGATTTAATGATTTTTGGCAAATTAAAGGTATCGTTAATTTCCCAAATTCTAATACATTAATATTTGATAGATTTGGAAAGCATTTAGCAACTATAACATCAAATGAAATAGGTTGGAATGGACAACATAATGGTAAACTAATGATGTCTAATGATTATTGGTTTAGAACAGACCTTGGTAATGGTAGAACTTTTTCTGGTCATTTTTCGTTAAAAAGGTAAATACCTTTTTTTGTTTATAAGACTGAAACAACATCTTTCTTACCTATAAAATGATATGGAAGCGCCATTTCACTTATTGAGACATATAAAATGTAACTAAATTGACCAAACCGCTAATTAAATCTGTAATTATAATCTTAATCTTTAGTAGTTGTCAACAGAATGGAGATTATTATTTTCACTTTGACGAAGTAAACCATTATTCTATTAAAATAGATGAAAACGAATTATTTGACCTTGAAGAAAAGAAGAATATCTCTAAAAATCAACAACTAAAGCTTGATATAATTTTAAATAACAAGCCTAAAAAAATTACAGATACTACATTTATTCCTAGACTTACAGTATTAGGATTTAAAAAGAATAAAGTCCCATCAACTAAACATGTAGAATTAAATAAAATATTTCGAGAAAAACATCATGACGAAGTTTATGCACTTGCATGTGTTCATGTTTATAGAGACATTCTAATATTTAAAAAATCGGATTCAATAATAGGAATCGCAAAAATATGTTTTGATTGTTTAAATAGTCAAATTCTAGGGACATCCGCCAATACCATAGAATTCGGACAATCTGGAGATTATGGAAAACTTTATAAATTATTAAATTATAATTAAGGTATTACATCAAAAGAATTCACTAAACAAGACTAAAAAGAGTAACTAAAGATTAAACTCCTAATATAAAACTGTCTTATCTATACTAAGTTCCCAAAATTATTTTAAATCAAATAAAGAATCTACTGTAGGATAACGCTCAACAGTAAAACCTTCGGCATGCTCTACTCCAACTAGCCTACCTAAATTTCGAGCTCTATAATCGATACTGTCTGTAAAATTCTTACTCGATATAGGTGTTTCAGGCTCTTCACTATTTGGGTCATAAAACTGAGTTTCATAAGCTAAAACCGATTTCATTTTGGTATCCATATATCCAGAAACATCAACAACTACATCTGGTTCTATGTCTTTCCATTGTATATAATGATATACGGCTTTCGGTCTCCAAGGTTCTTGAATTTTGTTATCACCTAAACTAGTTTCAATTTTAATTAATCCACTTAAAAAACAAGCATCACTTACTAGCTGACTTCCTTTACCATGGTCTATATGTCTGTCGTCAATTGCATTACAAATCACCATTTCCGGTTTGTAATAACGAATCATTTTTATAATTTCTAGTTGATGTGCTTTGTCATTTACAAAAAAGGCATCTGCAAACTTCATATTAACTCTGGCGTGCACTCCAAGAATTTTTGCAGAATTAGAAGCTTCTACATCTCTAGTTTCAGCTGTGCCACGAGTACCCAGCTCACCTCTTGTTAAATCAATAATTCCTACTTTTTTACCATTAACAACTTCCTTTGCTAGTGTTGCTCCACAACCTAATTCTACATCATCTGGATGTGCTCCAATGGCTAGTATATCTAACTTCATTCTTATTTTTTTGAAATTTTATTAATCGCTTGGTCGATATCACTCTTTAAATCTTTCACATCTTCAATACCAACAGAAAAACGAACCAGTTGGTTACTAATACCTACTTTATCGCGCTCTTCTTGCGTTAATAGTGCATGTGACGTAAGATGTGGTGAAATCATAGTACTTTCAACTCCTGCTAAGCTCATTGACGATTTTATAAGTTTTAATTGTTTTTGAAATTCTAGTGCATCTAAATCATCTTTTAACTCAAAAGACAACATCGCACCAAATCCTGTCATTTGAGATTTGGCCAATTTATATTCTGGATGCGATTTTAAACCTGGATAATAAACTTTGGAAATTTGAGAGTGCTTATTTAACCATTTAGCCATTTTCATGGCATTTTTAGTTTGCGTTTTTACGCGCAAACCTAAGGTTTTCATACTACGCTCTAACATCCAAACCGTCATGTCACTTAAGCTTCCACCAAGGTTTTTTCCAACGTTCCAAATACGTTCAATAATTTCTTCTGAACCAGCTACTGCACCTGCACAAATATCACTGTGACCACCAAAATATTTAGTTGCAGAATGCATTACCATATCAACACCTAAATCTATTGGATTTTGATTTACAGGAGAAGCAAAAGTATTATCTATTGATGTTAAGATATTCTTAGCTTTTCCAAGCTTTGAAATTGCTTTAATATCTGTAATCGTTAATAAAGGATTTGAAGGTGTTTCAATATGAATTAATTTTGTGTTTGGTTGAATAGCAGCTTCAAAATCTTCGACTTTATAACCATTTGTAAAAGTATATTCTATCCCATATTTAGGGAATTCTTCTTTTATAAAATTCACGGTTCCACCATATAAAGTATTTTGAACCACCAAATGATCACCTTTTTGCAGAAAAGCCAAAAACATATGACTTATTGCAGCCATACCAGAACTAAAAATCAACGCTGATTCTGTGCGCTCTAATGCAGCAATCTTTTTTGATAAATATTCTTGATTTGGTGTGTTAAAGTACCTTGGATAACGCTTTACATCTACATCTAAAAACTCATAAGACGAGCTTAAATACATAGGTGAAACTGCGCCTTTAAATTGTTCATCTTTTATTTCTCCAATGTGAGTACAAATGGTATTAATACCCATTTTTTTATTAGTCATATCTTTTTTATTGAATGTTTATAAATTTAGTAAAAAAGGAACAAATTAAACGTTAGACTTTAACAGATTTCCAATAGCCTTTTTTAAACCAAATAATTCCGATAATAGTGATTAAAACTTCTGCCAGTGTTATTGCCAAAAAGACGCCTATTGGACCGAAATTAAATGTCAATGCCATTAGATAGGCAAATGGTAATTGAAATAACCAAAAGCAAATAAAATTAATCCAAGTTGGTGTTTTAGTATCTCCTGCACCATTAAAAGAGTTGATTATTACCATACCATAACCGTAAAAAATATAACCAGCAGCAATAATTCTTAAACACAATGCGCCATTTTTAATCACCTCAACTTCGGGTGTAAACCATGAAACAATTTGTGGAGCAAAAACCAAGTAAAAAACAGAAACAATACCCATAAAAATGGCACTAAATTTTCCTGTTTTCCAAACAGACTGCTCAGCACGATCTGCTTTATTAGCACCTAAATTTTGTCCAACCAAAGTAGCTGCTGCATTACTCATTCCCCAAGCAGGCATTAATGTAAACATCATTACACGAATGGCAATAGTATAACCAGCTAGTACTTCACTACCAAATTCGCTCATAATTCGCATTAAAAACACCCAAGATGATGTAGCAAGTAAGAGTTGACCAATACTTCCTAGTGATACTTTAATAAGATTAATCATTACTGCAACACGTAACACTAAATCTTTAAAAGCAACTTTAATTTTACTCCAGCCATAAAAAAGAACAGCCAATTGAAAAACGACAGCAGTACCTCTACCTATAGTGGTAGCAATTGCTGCACCTTCTACTCCATATGCTGGTATTGGACCAAATCCAAAAATAAACATTGGGTCTAAAATAATATTAAGACCGTTAGATAGCACCAATGCCCACATGGCTATTGATGCATCACCAGCTCCCCTAAAAATAGCATTAATTAAAAATAGCAGCATAATGGTAACGTTTCCACCAAGCAGTACTTGTGTATAACCATAACCTTCGGCTATAAGATCTGCTTCACCACCCATAAGTTCTAAAATTTCTTTTGGGTAGAGAATACCAATAACGCTAATGATTAAAGAGACTAATACTCCGAGAAAAATAACCTGTACAGCAGCTTGTGAAGCTCCTTCCCTGTCTTTTTCACCAATCCGTCTTGCAACAATTGCGGTAGCTGCCATACTTAGACCAATAGCAACAGCATATACTAACGTAATAACGGATTCGGTTAAGCCAATTGTTGCAACTGCATTTACACTTACTTGAGAGACGTAGAAGATATCTACAATTGCAAAGACAGATTCCATGAGCATTTCTAAAATCATAGGTATAGAAAGCATAAAAACGGCTCTGCGTATACTGCCTGTGGTAAAATCTTGTTCCTTTCCAGAAACAGCGATTTTAAAATATTTAAAAAATTGTTTTATTGAAATTTTATTCGATTGCATTACTTAAAAAATTTAATATAGAGATATGTCAAACAGCAGATGTTTGACTATTGACATCGCAAGAAGATGCGATAATTTTTTCCGTATATTTTTACTTATGCAATCATAATGACACAAATATGCGCATTATTTTCTTAAAACAAATCACTTTTTATAATAAACCCTATACTTTCTGTAAGCAAAGAATCCTAAAAGCGCTACTAAAACTATTGCAATGGCAATGAATTGAAAACTTAGTATTTGGTCTCCACTGGCATAAGCATGCAAACCAGATAAGTAGAAATTAACTCCAAAATAAGTCATTAGAATACTAGCAAAAGCTATAATTGATAAAAAGTTATATAACCATCGTCCACGTAAACCAGGTACTAAACGTATATGTATAACAAAAGCATAGATCATAATACTAATCAACGCCCAAGTTTCTTTTGGATCCCAACCCCAATATCTTCCCCAACTTTCGTTAGCCCACATACCTCCTAAGAAATTACCAATAGTTAACATTACCAAACCAACAGTTAATGCCATTTCATTAATAATAGTAAGCTCTTTAATATTAATGAGCATACGCTCTTGATTCTCTTTGTTGGTAAAGATCATTAACAACAAGGCTACGATTCCTAATATCATACCTATAGCAAAAGGGCCGTAACTTGCTACAATTACAGAAACGTGTATCATTAACCAATACCCTTGCAATACAGGTTGAAGATTTGCTATTGCAGGATCCATCCAATTCCAATGTGCAACCATTAATATCATAGAACATACAAACGCAGAAGCTGCGACTGTTAAATTACTTTTTCTTCCAAGTAACAATCCAAATAACATCACAGACCATGCTACATAAATCATAGATTCGTAAGCATCACTCCAAGGTGCATGACCAGATAAGTACCAACGCCAAATTAAAGCTGCTACATGCATTGCAAATAATAGAACAATAACACCAATAAAAATATTGATAGCTGTTTTAAGTCCCTTGCTTTTATACTTAAAAATCTGCACTATAATCAATACAAACAAAATAGTGGCCGCATACATATACCAACTAAACAAACGTTTGAAGATATCATATTCGTTATAAAGAATTTCTGATTTAATTTTATCATCAGAGAGCATTACTTCGCTACCCAACTTTTGTTGCGTCTTTTTAATTCCAGACAATAACTCTTCTGCTTTAGTGTAATCTCCTGTCTGTTTAGCATTATTAAGCGTTACCAAATATGCTGTAAAACCATTATTTATAAAATTACCATAAAGCGTATCTTCTATCTTTTCTCTATAGCCCTCTTCTCTAAATTCTAATGAAGAAATCCATTTATTGTTTTCATCACCTGGAATAGGAAATATCTTTATTGTACGTCCTTCAATTGTATTGTGCAATAAGTTTACGCGAGAATCTGCTTCCTTAATTTCTTTCTGAAATCCTGTTGGTACTTGAGCTTTATAGGCCTCTTCTAGATAAGGAGCCAACTTATACATTCCGTCTGGTGTAAAGTAATCTATAAAACTTGAAAACTCTTCATCGTAATCTATACCGATAATTGACCTAATAGAATCAGCCTTTCTTTTCTTTAAATAGATAATTGGTACATTATACCAAAGCATAGGACTTTCTTGGATTGAAAGAAAAACCTGCGAAGCATTAAAGTCTTCATAAACATCGCTTTTACTTAATTTTCGAAGCATTTCAGAAGCATATGTATGCATCGGCATCATACGACCACTATAGTCTTGGATAACCATTTCCGAAAACTTAGCAGCATGTTCCTTAGGTGTAATATGTACTTTTAAAATTGAATCAATTTGCGCCTTCGCTGTTTTTTTAGGATGTCCATGACCATCATTTTCTGAGTGTTCTTGCGCAAATCCAGAAAAGCTAAGAAGTAACAAAATCATGCTCATCATTTTTGCTTTCTTCTTCTTTAACTTATTAAGCTTGCTTCTTATATCATCGAAACGAGTATGCTTAGCAAATAGAATTGCCATTAAACCAAAGTACAACAACATGTAACCAGCATAAGTAATATAAGTTCCCCAGCGATCGTGGTTTACAGAGAGAATAGTTCCTTTTTCATCTGGATGATAACTTGCCTGAAAGAAACGATAACCTCGATGATCTAATACATGATTCATATAAATACGATAGTCAAAATCACCTTCTTCCTTATCTAGAATAGTCACCTTACTTTCAAAAGATGAATACGAGTTTTCGGTTCCTGGATATTTTTCACCAATAAAATCATTCAACTTTACAGAAAAAGGTAATTTTTCTAGTCGAGAACCATATTGTAAAGCTATTTCTAAGCCACCAACTTCAATTTCTTCAACTGGATTAAAAGTTCCCGGACCACCAATTATGTTAGCACTTTTTGTTTCTCCATTAACAGTGACGTCTATAACAATGCCATCTTCGTCATTTTTTAGAATAACGGGTTTTTTAACAACATCAAACACACCTTTAATTACTGGTTTAGGAAATACTAACTGCATATTTCCAATAATATATCGCGAACGCAATACAAGAGGTTGCAAGCTATCTTTAACCAACTTTCCTTGAGCTCTGGTTGCCATAGTCATATACTCGCCTGCGTAAGGAGATTTTATGAATAACCCTTCATCAGTATTCATTATGTTTATGGCTCCTTCTTGTTCTTTATTTAAAGAAATAAGGACATTATGCAAATTAGAAACTTCACCTTCTTTAAGAAAATGATTGTGTGGTCTTCCATCACCAGCTTCAACAATTTTGAGGTAACTTTCGCCAGATGCATCTGGTACAATATCCTTTTCCGCACCAGCAATAAACTTTTTAAGTTTAAAGTTAACAGGAATATTATCGTAGGTTATAGTTTCATCTAAGTCGTTATCTAGTCTTGGTGAAAAATCAACTTCTCGTTGAAAATTATAGCGTTGCAAAACTCCATCAATTTTATAATCTCCAACAACATAAGCCGTAACATAGGTTTTTAAAGATCTAAACTCATTAACAGTTTCACCTTCACCAATTGACATTCTACCTTCATAACCAATATAACGTGTTATAAAAGCTCCAAGAAGAATAAAAATAAAGGATAAGTGCAAAATTAAAGTCGCCCACTTTTCTTTTTTATGTAAACGATATCTAAAAATATTACCCACAAAATTGATAACAAAAAAGACCATAATCGCTTCAAACCACCATGCATTATAAATTAATGTCCTTGTATACGGTGTTGGTGAGGTATCCATATTTCTATCTAGAATTGTTCCGGTTGCCATTGCGACGGCAAAAACAATAAATAAAACAGCAGTAAGTCTTGTGGAGAATAGGATATTAGCGATTTTCTTTTGCATAGCTATAAGCATTTTTAAGCTCGTGCAAAGATAAGCCTTTTTGCTCATTTAGAGATGCTTTTTAAAGCATCAAAAGATGTTAAATTTATTAGAATAAAAAAGGCTACTTAGAACCATTTGATTTAAGTAATTTATTTTGCTCTTCCATTAACTCTTTTAAGTCTGACAACAGTTGAATGTCTTTTGGTGTTACAACAGTTTCATCCTTTGTGTCTTGTGCTTTATTGCGCAATCTATTCATTCCCTTAACAACAATAAAAACGGTGAATCCTATAATTAAAAAATCTAAAAACACTTCAAATAATTTACCATAAGCGATGGCAACTTCTGTCGTAGTAATTGTACCAGAAGCATCGGTTATTCCATCTCTAAGAACGAGCTTCTTATTTTCAAAATTTACTCCATCAGAAAGTAAAGACAATGGAGGCAAAATAACTTGTTTAGCCAATACATCGATCACTTTATTAAAAGCTGCACCGATAATTATACCAATGGCCATATCCATCATATTTCCTTTTACCGCAAATTCTTTAAATTCCTTAATTAATTTCATGTTATATTATTTATTCTAAATTATCAATTCTTTGTTCTAGCTTCAAAAATCTTTAAATATAAAAAGGTTCCCATTTTACGAGCACGTCGCTTGGCATTTTCAGCGTAATCACCTACAAATAATTCATCAATAGTTTGAAACCATAAGTTTAACCATAAACCAAAATGCAATTCTGTAATGGCATTATTGTGAGCTGCATCTACTTTTACATGAGCTTCGAGCGGATTTCCGTAATATTTTGTTTTTAAAAATAAACTCGATTCCCAAAACGTAGTTAGATGATCTAAATGCGAATCCCAATCTTTAATGGTTTCATTAAAAAAAGGACCAAGAACGTCATCTTTTCTTACCTTTTCGTAGAATTTAGATACCAATTGAAAAATATCTGCTCTCGTTTTAATGTCGCTTTTTGTCATAATATTCAAAGTTATTGCTTTAATCTAAAAGTTCTTATTCTTAAATGGGAAATCTTAGTATTTTTACAGCATGATATCAGTTGTCTTACTTGGCGCAGGTAATGTAGCCACGCATTTGTATAAAGCATTCTCTAAAGCTGAAGAAGTTTCAGTAGCACAATGGTATAATAGAACTTTATCATCAATTCAGTCCTATAAAAATGAGGTTGATATTATTAATGATTTATCTAAATTAAAAGTAGCCGATATATACATTTTAGCGGTTAGTGATGATAGTATAGCGCAATTGTCTCAAGACTTACCTTTTGAGAATAGATTAATTGCACATACCTCTGGCAGTGTTGCAATGCACGATTTAGATAAAAAAAATAAGATTTCGGTATTTTATCCTTTGCAGACTTTTTCTAAAGATGCCGATGTTAATTTTTCTGAAGTACCTATATGTATAGAAGCTTATCAAAAAGAAAACCTTAAAGTTTTAAAAGACTTAGCGAAGGCAGTTGGTTGTAAGGCTCATAAAATATTTACAGATCAGCGACAAATCCTACATTTGGCTGCGGTTTTTGTTAATAATTTTACCAACCAATTATACAGAATTGGTCATGAAATTTGTGAAACTAAAAATATAGAATTTGATATCTTAAAGCCTTTAATACAGGAAACTGCAAAGAAAATACAAGATATGTCACCATATATAGCTCAGACAGGTCCTGCGAAGCGGAATGATAAAAAGACTATAAAACGACACTTAAAGCAAATTGAAAATGAAGACCACAAAGCGATTTACAAATTGCTTACTGCTTCAATAAAAAAGACACATAACTACAGTTTACCATCTAACAAAAAATAACACCTATAATGACCGACGATAAAAGTTATAAAGAATATTTAGCAGACATTACCACCTTTATTTTTGATGTAGATGGTGTGCTAACCGATGGTACTATTACAGTAACAACTGATGGTGAAATGCTACGCACCATGAGTATTAAAGATGGTTTTGCATTAAAAACTGCTGTAGATGCTGGTTTTAATTTGTGTATTATTTCTGGTGGTTCTAATGAAGGGGTCCGTAAGCGTTTAGCAGGTTTAGGTATAAAAAATATTTACTTAGGAGCGCACAACAAAATTGAACAGCTTAATGACTACTTAAATGCAAACAGTATTGCAAAATCGCAAGTGTTATATATGGGAGATGATATACCAGATTATCCGGTTATGAAATTGGTAGGTTTACCTTGTTGCCCTCAAGATGCTGTGCAAGAAATTAAAGCTATCTCTAAATATATTTCTCACAAAAATGGAGGAAAAGGTGCTGTAAGAGATGTTATAGAACAAGTACTTAAAGTGCAAAGTAAATGGAATGGTAACTTTGACGCTAAGTATGACTAGTATGAAGTATGAAGTATGAAGTATGAAGTATGAAGTATGAAGTATGTAAAAAATAAAATACACTATCCAAACTTAAATATGATTCACTTTTTTAAATTAATTCGTTGGAAAAACCTAATAATGATTGCTTTAATGCAAATTTTGGTTAAATACGCATTGCTTTTACCCTATTTTAGAAGTGGAGAAGTTGCAACGGCTTTAAGTCCATTGGCTTTTTTCCTTTTAGTATTAGCTACTGTATGCATTGCCGCTGGAGGTTATGTTATAAACGATGTTTACGACATTGAAACAGATAAAGTTAATAAACCAGAAAAAGTGATTATTAATAAACATATTTCTGAAAAAACAGCTTCTGCGCTATTTATTATTCTAAATGTAATTGGAGTTGGTTTAGGGTTTTATTTATCTAATGGTATTGGCAAATCTGGCTTTTTTGTCATTTTCATTGTTGCTTCTGCTCTGCTCTATATTTATTCATCTTACTTAAAGCAAATGTTACTTGTAGGCAATATTGTTGTGTCTTTAGTGGTGGCCTTAAGTATTATTTTAGTGGGAGTTTTTGAATTAATTCCCGTAATAGACGATAGCAATAGAATTAATCAAATTTTCTTTTTCAGAATTATTTTAGATTATGCCATTTTCGCATTTATGATTAATCTACTGCGAGAAATGGTAAAAGATATTGAAGATATAGATGGCGACCATAAAGCTGGCATGCGAACGCTTCCTATAGTTGTAGGTAGAGAGCGTACTAATAAAATTGTTTTTTTCTTATCATTAATACCTTTATTTTCTGTTGTATATTATATCATCTCTAATTTATTTAAACAACAACTTCTCGTAGGCTATTTTTTAATCTTTGTAATTGCACCATTAATTTATATTACTATAAAATTGTTTAGTGCTGAGCAAAAATCGCATTACAGACATATTAGTCTTATCTTAAAACTCGTAATGCTTACAGGTATGCTATCATTATTGGTCTATAATTTCACTTTAAGATAATAGATGTTAAACGACAAACTCAAAAATTTCAATATCATTTTAGCTTCGGCTTCACCTCGTCGTCATGCATTTTTAAAAGCGATGAATCTCGATTTTGAAATTCAACTAAAACCTGTTGATGAAATATATCCTGAATTTCTTAAAAGTTATGAAATCACAGATTATTTAGCAAAGCTAAAAGCTGAGCCTTTTATTGAGAACTTACAATCAAATGATATTTTAATCACCAGCGACACCATTGTTTGGCATAACGAAAAAGCTATTGGCAAACCAAAAGATGAAGATGATGCTTTTAACATGATAAAATCTTTGAGTAATTCAACACATGAGGTGGTAACCTCTATTTGTTTCACTCAAATATCAAAACAAAGCATAGTCAATACTATAACTAAAGTAATTTTTAAGGCTTTGAGTGATGAAGAGATTTGGTATTATGTAAAAAACTACAAACCGCTAGATAAAGCAGGTGCTTATGGCATACAAGAATGGATTGGAGCTATTGGTATTACTAGTGTGGAAGGTTCTTATAATAACGTTGTGGGCTTGCCTACACATTTGCTTTACAAAACGTTAAATGCTATTGCAAACGGTAATTAGCATCGTAACTTTGCTGTATTAATTTTTAGTGAACATCGAGCGTTGTTGAAGTGTTCTTAAAGAATCTTAAATACTTAAGTTATGAAAAAGATTTTCTTATTATTATGTCTCTCTTTACTTCTTTTTAATTCTTGTAAAAAAGCAAAAACTGAACCTTCTGAAGTTATGGCAATTTCAGAACCTAAAACCGAAGATGCATTACCCAAAACTGTCCTTACTAAAGCGTTTAATGAGTATTGGTTCAATGGTGAAGCAGAAATAACATCCTATAAATTAGAACAAGCACGTTATGGAGAACTAAGAGAAGGCACTGCTGTTTTAGTATACGTAACTGAAGATTTTTTACCAGAAGTGCAAGTAAAAGCAGATAATTATAGTAAAGAAAACATACCCGTTTTAAAGCTAAATGCTACAAAAAACTTTATCACAGGTATTTACCCTTATTCCATAATGCAAAGCACCTTTTATCCAGTAGCTAATAATAAACATGCAATAAAGATTTCTGCGTCAATACAAGAATGGTGTGGACACGTCTATACACAACTTAATAATCGTGATGATTTTGAAGTGACCTCACATTCCTATTTTCAAGGTGAAGCAGATCAATCTTTTACTTTAAAAAAGACCCTAACAGAGAACGAATTATGGACCAAGCTTCGTATTGATCCAAAAAGTCTTCCTGTTGGATCTATAGAAATCATTCCTTCAATTGAATATCTCAGATTTACTCATAATGCCACCAAAGCATATAAGGCAGAAGCAAGTTTAGAAAATGGAATTTACAGTTTATATTACCCTGAGTTAAATAGACTACTAAAAATAAACTTCAACGCCAGCTTTCCACACAACATACTAGGTTGGGAAGAAACTACCACAAGTGGCTATGGCGCATCTGCTAAAAAATTAACAACCAAAGCCACAAAATTAGAATCCATTAAATCTGCTTATTGGAATAAAAAAAGTACTATAGACGAAGCTCTTAGAGAAACTTTAAAATTACAATAGACTTATAAAAATCACTAACTATATTTGTTTAGCGATAATCAACTTAACATGAATGAATTTTATTCTACCTATAAAGACGAAATCATCTATTCAGCTATATTATTATTTATACTATTAATAATTAGAGCGATTATAGTTATAACTGTCAAAAAAATCGGAAAAAAAAGTGGAACCACAGAGGCTAGAGCTAACCTAATTGGTCGTTACGCCACTGTAACCCTTGTTTTTATAGCATTACTAATAGAAGCATTAATTATAGGTGTAGAAGTTGGTGATATAACACTAATTTTTTCCTCTGTATTTGCAGTAATTGGTATTGCGTTATTTGCCATTTGGTCCATCTTAAGCAATGTCACTTCTGGAGTCATTATGTTCTTTTCATTTCCTTATAAAGTTGGAGACAAAATTAAAATACACGATAAGGATTATCCTGTAGAAGCTATTATCGAAGATATTAGAGCGTTTCAATTAATTTTGAGAGAGGATAATGGTGACCTAGTTACCTATCCAAACAATCTAATTTTACAAAAAGCTGTAACCTTGATGGAAAAAGATGCTTTAGATGACAGCAGTATTTTGTAAATTGTCCTTGATACTTAAAAAACTTTATGCATGGTTCTAAAACGTAAGGCCAAAAAAAGAACAACAGATTACCAAAAACATGTTGGCCAAGTTCCAGGCACATTAATTTATACAGGAAAAAAATCTGATAAAGATTTTCAGGTAGAATGCTTCGATTATACCAAAGACAAGATAGAAGAATCTGTACTTTTAAACATAGGAGATGCAATTAATTACAAAGAGACTGATTCTGTAACTTGGATTAATGTAGATGGTCTTAAACACACTGACCAAATTGAAAATATAGGACAACAATACAATATACACCCTCTTGTACTAGAAGATATTGTAAATACCACACAACGTCCTAAAATAGATGAATATGAAGACTATCTCTTTGTAGTTCTAAAAATGCTTTATTACGATAAAGATGAAAACATTGTTATTGAGCAAGTCAGTTTTGTATTAGGCAAAAACTATGTTTTAACTTTTCAAGAATCCGAAGGAGATGTTTTCGATTCTATAAGAGAACGCCTACGTTTTAGTAATGGTCGCATAAGAGGATTAAAATCCGACTATTTAATGTATGCATTAATTGATGCAGTGGTTGATAATTACTTTAGTATAATTGAAACACTAGGTAATAAAATTGAAGACTTAGAAACAGAACTTTTTGAAGGACATGCCAGAGAAAACATTAATATTGAAATACAACAATTAAAGCGCGAAATTTTAAAAGTAAGACGTGCTATTTTTCCATTACGTGAAATTATAAATCGAATAGAAAAAGGTGAGCATCCACTAATTTACAAACGCACAATTACCTACTATAGAGATATTTACGACCATTTAATACAAGTATCAGAAAACATTGATATTTACCGAGAAATGATTTGGAGTTTAATGGATATGTACATGACAACCATTAGCAATAAGATGAACGAAGTCATGAAAGTACTCACCATAATGTCAACTATTTTTATACCGCTCACCTTCCTTGCTGGTATCTATGGAATGAATTTTGAATACATCCCAGAATTAAAATATCGTTATGGTTATTTTGTTCTTTTAGGAGTAATGCTACTTCTTTTTATAGCATTATTATTTTATTTTAAACGTAAGAAATGGCTGTAAATTCTTATAATTGCTAAAGAATCAACCAAAATCTTAAAAATGACTAGACAAGAACACCTCAAATTTTGCAAAACATGTACTAATAGAGAAATGGATCTAAAATTAGGTCTTGTATGTAAACTAACTGGCAGAATTGCCGATTTTGAAGGAGAATGTGAATCTTACAACCATGACGAAACTGCTGTTGCCAAAATGGATGACGAAGTTGAAATGGTTAGCTCTGAAATAACATCCAAAATTTCGGAATCTACTTTAGAAAAACTAAAATCCGAGCAAAGTTTACCTGCTGCTATTTTTGCAGGAATTTTTATAGGTGTACTAGCAGCCATAGCATGGGCAGCAATAACCGTTTCAACAGGACTAAAAATTGGTTTAGTAGCTATAGCAATTGGTGCTGCTGTAGGGTTTGGAATGCGCTTTTTTGGAAAAGGCATTGACCAAATTTTTGGTATTTGTGGTGGAATTATAGCTTTAGTTAGTTGTATTTTAGGCAACCTATTTAGTGTTATTGGTTTTGTTGCAATCAGCGAAGGATACGGACTTTTTGAGACCTTTTTAAACTTTGATTATTCATATTCTTTTGATGTTATAAAAGAAACAGCAAGTCCTATGGATCTCATCTTTTATGCTATAGCAGCTTGGGAAGGTTATAAATTTTCCTTTCGAAAATTCACTCAAAAAGATTTGTACGAACTCGAAAAAACAGAAGATTAGCTTAAACCGTTAAACAAAACCTAAAAAAATCGCATAAAACAGTATCTTTCCTATATTTGAAGAGCAACTAACTAATAACCTCATGTATCAGATTAGACTCTGTCTTTTGCTTTTTATAAGCAGTATATTTTCATTACACGCCCAACAACCTCAAAAACTCAATTCTTCAGAAATTTACGAAGCTGTTCAAAAACTTAATGTTTTAGGTTCAGTACTCTATATCGCTGCGCATCCAGATGATGAGAATACACGTTTAATCTCTTACATGGCTAATCATGTAAAGGCTCGTACTGCTTATTTGTCTTTAACCCGTGGAGATGGTGGACAAAACCTAATTGGGCCAGAAATAAGAGAGCTTTTAGGTGTTATTAGAACGCAGGAGCTTTTAGCTGCAAGACGTATCGATGGTGGTGAACAACGTTTTACAAGAGCAAATGATTTTGGCTACTCTAAACATCCAGACGAAACTTTAGAAATATGGAATAAAGATGAAGTACTTTCTGATGTGGTTTGGGCCATCCGAGAATTTAAACCAGACATCATTATTAATCGATTTGACCACAGACGAGCAGGACAAACTCACGGACACCATACTAGTTCTGCGATGTTAAGCTTAGAAGCTTTTGATTTAGCAAACGATCCTTCAAAATATAGTAGTCAACTAGAATTAACTGAAACTTGGCAGCCGAAACGTTTATTTTACAACACCTCTTGGTGGCGCTATGGAAGTCAAGAAGAATTCGATAAAGTGGACAAAAGCAATATGCTCAACTTTGATATTGGAGTGTATTACCCAACAAAAGGTATGTCTAATAACGAAGTGGCCTCTTTAGCAAGTAGCCAACACCTTTGTCAAGGTTTTGGTCGTTTAACGACTCGTGGCTCACAAAAAGAATATATCGAATTTTTAAAAGGAAAGCCTTTAGATGATGGCAATGATGTTTTTGCCGGTATTGATACTTCTTGGAACAGAATTGAAGGTGGACAAGCCATTGGAAACATTATGACCAAAATTGAAAATAATTTTGATTTTGTAAATCCTACCACTCACCTACCACAACTTTTAGAAGCCTATAGATTGCTTCAAAATGTTAACGACAACCATTGGAAAACTATTAAAACCAATGAGCTTAAAGCTATAATTGAAGCTTGTACTGGTTTGTATTTAGAAGTGTCGGCAAATTCTCCACAAGCTTCGCCAAATTCTGATGTTGCTCTGCGTATGGAAGTTTTAAACCGAAGTAATGCAAAAATCAACTTGGTGTCGTACAATCTTTCCACCTTAGATAAAGGCATTACAAAAAATATGGAATTGCCAGAAAACCAACGTTTAAATTTTGAAGAAGGTATTACAATTCCTCACAATATGGCTTATACAGCTCCATATTGGCTAAACAACCATAGTACATTGGGTATGTATCATGTAGAATATCAAGATTTAATTGGCTTACCAGAAACACCAAGAATTATTTTCGTAGACTTTAATTTAAATATAAATGGTACACCTATAACTATAACAAAACCAGTTGTATATCGCTATTCAAAACCAGATAAAGGTGAATTATATAGGCCTTTTGAAATTATTCCAGAAGTATCAGCAAGCATAAGCGATAAAGTATTCATTTTTGAAAATGACCAACAAAAAGAAATTGAAATTATTGTAAAAGCTGGTCGCGATGCTATTGAAGGTTATGTGCAAATGGCTTATCCTAATGATTGGAGTGTTTATCCCCAAAAGCAAAAGATAGAAATTGCTAATAAAGGAGATATTCAAAAAGTGGTATTTACTGTAATTCCTCCAAAAGGAAAGAGTGAAGGTTTAATAACTCCAATGGTAAATATTAATGGTGAATTTTACACAGATGAGTTAATAGAAATAGATTACGAACATATTCCATTTCAAACGGTTTTAATGCCAAGTGAAAGCAAAGTGGTACGCTTAGATATTGAAAAAAAAGGTGATAATATTGGTTATATTGAAGGAGCTGGTGATGTAGTGCCTGAAAGTTTGAGACAAATCGGTTATAAGGTTACCATTATTAAACCAGAACAAATTTCACCAGAAAACCTTTCTAATTTTGATGCCATCGTTGTTGGCATAAGAGCTTACAACATTGTAGATGAATTAAAATTTAAACAAAAATTCTTACTAGATTATGTAAAAGAAGGTGGGAATCTGGTAATTCAATATAACACCAATAGAAGATTAAAAGTAGATAATTTAGCACCATATGATTTAAAATTATCACGAGATCGTGTTACTGATGAAAATGCTTTGGTAAGAATATTAGAGCCTAATCATCCTGTTCTTAATTTTCCAAATAAAATTACTATTCAAGATTTTGAAGGTTGGGTACAAGAACGTGGATTGTATTTCCCAAATGAATGGTCTAAAGAATTTACACCACTACTCGCTTCCAACGATAAAGGAGAGTCATCTAAAGAAGGTGCTTTACTAGTTGCTAAGTATGGTAAAGGAAATTACATCTATACAGGCTTAAGCTTCTTTAGAGAATTCCCAGCTGGTGTTTCTGGAGCTTATAGGTTATTTGCTAACCTACTTTCAGCAGGAAAAGAAGATGCTGCTACATTAAAAAATTAAGAAATTAGAGAGAAATAAAACTAAATAACTAATTAGAACCAACAATAACAAAAACGAAAGTCCCGATTTTCGACAACGTCGGAATAAACGATTTTAAGAAATAATGAGCAAAAAAGTGGAACTGCGAAGCGTAGTTTCAAGCATGTAACTTTGAAAGAGAATGTGCTTTAGCAATTTCCTTATAAATCGTTTTGACTTTTTGGTTCGCTTTCTGTCAAGACAAAATGAACATTAAAAACAACTGATTAATATGCACAACCAAGACCAACCACAAGAAAAACAAAAATGGGATAAGATGTACACTATCGTACTAATCGCTAACGCATTGTACATAGTACTCTTTTACTTTATAACAGCATCATTCGCTTAAATATATGCAAACATTAGATTGGAGAGATTGGCTAGTTCTTATCGCTACACTTTTAGCGATTGTTGGCTACGGCACATGGAAAACTAGAGGTAGAAAAAATGCCCAAGATTACATAAAGGGTGGTAACACAACCAAATGGTGGACTATCGGTTTGTCAGTAATGGCAACACAAGCTAGCGCTATAACTTTCCTTTCTACAACTGGTCAGGCTTTTTCTGACGGTATGGGTTTTGTTCAATTCTATTTTGGATTGCCAATTGCCATGGTGATTATTTGTTTGGTATTTATACCTCTTTATCATCGTCTTAAAGTTTATACAGCCTATGAATTTCTCGAAAATCGATTCGACCTTAAAACACGAAGTCTAACAGCAATCTTATTTTTAATTCAACGTGGCTTAGCTGCTGGTATCACAATATTTGCTCCAGCCATTATTCTCTCTGTTGTTTTAGGTTGGAATATTGTTACACTTAACATTGTTATTGGCGTTTTAGTCATCATCTACACCGTTTCTGGCGGAACAAAAGCCGTAACAGTGACACAAAAACAGCAAATGTTTGTAATTTTTGCCGGTATGCTAGCTGCATTATTCATTATAATAAATCTAATTCCAGATGACGTTTCCTTTAGAGATGCCATTGATATTGCTGGTGCTACTGGAAAAATGGAAGTCTTAGATTTTTCATTTGACCTAGAAAATCGCTATACAGTTTGGACAGGCTTAATAGGTGGAACATTTTTAATGTTATCATATTTTGGCACAGACCAAAGCCAAGTGCAGCGCTACCTTTCTGGTAAATCCATGAAAGAAATGCAAATGGGTTTACTATTTAATGGTTTATTAAAAGTACCAATGCAGTTTTTCATATTGCTTGTAGGTGTCATGGTTTTTGTATTTTATCAATTCAATCCTTCACCTTTAAACTTTATTGATGCATCTACGCAAACTGTTTTAGCATCAGAATATGGTGATGATTACAGAACATTACAAGAAAAACAAAAAACTTTATTTTTAGATAAACAGACTTTAAGCTTAGACTATTCAAAAAATCAAAATTTAAAAACTAAACAACAACTTTTCACCATAGATAGTATTGAGAAATCTTATAGACTAAAATCAAAATTTCTAATCAAAAAAGCTGTTGATTCAGAGTACAGTTCTAAATACAATGAACTTCAACAAGAAGTGGAACAACTAAAATCTAATGCTGAAAGTGAAGCCTATATCGAAAAATCAGCTGAACTAACTGCGCTGTACAAAGATGCTGCAAAAGATACACAGACCAATGACAGGGATTATATGTTTATTAGGTTTATATTAAATAATTTACCTACAGGACTTATTGGTTTATTATTAGCTGTAATTTTATCTGCTGCAATGTCTTCAACCGCATCAGAAATTAACGCTTTAGCAACTATTACGTCTATTGATTTATATGGAAGAAATGTGAGTGGTGAAAAAGATGATGCGCACATGGTAAAAATGACGAAGTGGTTTACATTAGGCTGGGGAATTATTGCAATAATCATTGCCTGTTTTGCCAATTTAGCAGAGAATTTAATTCAGTTAGTAAATATTATAGGTTCCATTTTTTATGGTAACGTATTAGGTATATTTTTACTAGCTTTTTTCTTTAAACATATTAAAGGTAATGCCGTTTTTACTGGCGCTTTAATAACGCAAACTATAGTTGTTCTTGGTTGGTGGTTTGACTGGATGCCTTATTTATGGCTTAATTTGTTTGGCTGTGTTTTAGTAATCGTAATTGCACATATTCTTCAAGTGGCTTTACCTAAAAAAGAATTAACAGATGTCAACAAAAGTTATTAATTGGGGAATTATTGGCGCTGGAAAAATTGCAGCAAAATTTGCTACTGACTTACAAGCCACATCAAACAGCAAACTTTATGCTATTGCTTCGAGATCTTTATCTAAAGCAGAAGAATTTGCCTTAGATTTTAAAGCAGACAAGGCCTTTGGTGATTATGAGAGTTTAGTCTTAGAAACTAATATAGATGCCATATATATTGCTACTCCACACAGTTTTCATAAAGCACACACTATTTTATGTTTAAATAATAACAAACCTGTGTTATGCGAAAAACCTTTCGCAATGAATTTGTTAGAAGTAAATGGGTTGATTAAAGTATCTAAAGAAAAAAATATACTTTTAATGGAAGCATTATGGACTGCATTCCTACCTCATTTTCAGTATGTACAAAATCTTTTAAAGAACAAGCACTTCGGAAATATTACCAGGCTTGAGGCTGATTTTGGATTTCACCCACCATACAATGAATCTTCTCGATTATTCGATAAATCAGTTGGTGGTGGCAGCTTATTAGATATTGGAATTTATCCAATTTTTGCAGCGCTGTGGACTTTAGGCCGTCCAAATACTATAGAAGCTAATGCTCAATTTTTCGATTTAGGCTCAGATTCAGAATGTCTAATGACTTTCAAGTATGAAGACGCTGAAGCAAACTTAAAAAGCACATTGTTAGAAGAAACCAATACAGAAGCTATTTTTCATTGCGAAAAAGGCACCATTAAGATTAATGGGCGCTTTCACGAACCTTCTACAGTCACATTAATAGATAAACATGGTAATTCTGAATTGAAATCTTTTAATTATAAAACCATTGGGTATAGCTTTGAAATTGAGCATTTTAATCAATTAATAAGAGAAGGCAAAACAGAAAGTGATATTATGACTTTTGAAAGAAGTCGAGAATTGATTAAAACTTTGGACGACGTACGATCAATTATCGGATTAAAATATTAACATAAAAAAAGCGTAACTAACATTTTAGCTACACTTTTACTCTTAAATTTTAGAAGAAATTATTTTCCACTCCACTCCTTTATAGAGTCTTCATTCATCTTTATATAATCCGCATTTTTATTCTCTTTGGCACCTGCTAATGATTTTTTAGCAATTTCTATTGCACCTTTCTTATCACCAGCTTTAGCATAGATTAAAGATTGCTGACGTAATTGCCAAAAACGTGGTTTTTCAGTCATAGACATTGCTTTGTCAATCCATTCCTTAGCTTTTTCAATATCTTTTCCTTCGCTTAAATAATAAGTTGCCGCAGCATAATATTCATTAAAGCCAGGACCATTTAAAGCTTTATCAATAGAAGCCGAAACCATTTTATCTGTTGGTACTTTAAATTCTACACCAACATAAGTCTTCGCCCACATTATTCCTATTACAGCAGAACTACTAGTAATATCATCAAAAGAAATTGTAAAGGTTTCAATATCTATTTCTATTGGATATGCAGGTACTGTAACACGTGCTGCAACTTTAGACTCATCTAACTCTGCAGGTGCTCCACCACCAGCGTAATCTGTATAGAATACAACATCCCATGTTTTAGCCTGTGGAATTGTAAAGATGGCATAAGTACCAGCGTCAAGTTCTTTGTCACCAATAGTTACATTATCGCTAAATGTTACTTTAGTTCTTGCATTGGCACCTGTTCTCCAAACCTTTCCGTAAGGAACAAGATCACCAAAAATAGCTCTTCCACGCATAGATGGTCGCGAATAATCAATAGATACATCTGTTAAACCAACTACTTGTTCAATTTTAGCAGCCGGACTAGGAGCAGGTGTTTCAATTTGTGCATTAACTGAAAACATAAGTGTTACAGCAAATACTAATAGTACTAATTTTCTCATTTTTATAGTGTTTAAGTGTTTGTTTTTTAAGTGCCATAAAATTACAACTTAACTCAACCGTTAAATGTTAAGAAATCCTTAAAGTAAAAGATGTGCGCTCTATTGATAATTTCTTAACATTAAATTTTGGCTCATTAAATATATTAATCGTAATATTGCAATATAATAATATAATGAGTTATGGGTTTAACTAAAAGTGAAATATTTACAGACCAACAAAATGAGATTTCTAACATAGCAAAGGTGTTTGGTCATCCTGCTAGAGTAGCTATTCTGCAGCATATATTTAAATCAAACACGTGTATCTGTGGTGACTTGGTTGAAGAAATTGGCTTAGCACAACCTACGATATCTCAACATTTAAAGGAATTAAAAAAAGTAGGATTGATAAAAGGAAATATTGAAGGCACAAGTGTTTGCTATTGTATTGATGAAGAAAATTGGTCTAATATGAAAACAATTATTTCAGATTTTATTAATCAAGATATAAATGAACAAAACAACTGTTGTTAAACAAAATTATAAATCACTAGAATTATGAAACTTTCAGAGATTAAATCAAAATTAAATGAGCTTGAAACTATAGCTTTTAAATTGCCAAACGGAACTTTAGTGCCAAGTCATTTCCATGTTACGGAAGTTGGCAAAATCACTAAAAACTTTATTGATTGTGGTGGTACTGTGCGTTATGAAGAAGTCGTTAACTTTCAACTGTGGAATGCTAATGATTACAACCACAGGCTACATCCAGAAAAATTATTGAACATTATAGAATTGTCTCAGAAGACTTTAAATATTATGGACAATTTAGAAATTGAAGTCGAATATCAAGCAGATACCATTGGGAAGTTTGGTTTAGATTTCGATGGAACAAGCTTCCTACTTACCTCAAAACAAACAGATTGTTTAGCAAAAGACAATTGTGGTATTCCTGTAGCAAAACCAAAAGTAAAATTAGCTGATCTGTCAGCCGAACCTTGCTGCACACCTGACGGAAATTGTTGTTAATTAACTAAGAAAAATCACCTATGCTATTCAACCAAATTAAAGAGCAGATAGATCAATTAGATATAAATTCTATTTCAGATGATAGAAAAAATGTGCTACAACCGCTTATTGATTTCATTCAAGATAAAGTAAACAAAGCGCAACTGATAAATCTTAATTTTATCTGTACGCATAACTCACGTCGTAGTCACTTATCCCAAGTTTGGGCACAGTCAATGGCGAGTAATTTCCATATTAACAATGTAGTTTGTTATTCTGGCGGAACGGAAGCCACTGCTCTATTTCCATCAGCTGCTGAAGCTTTAAGCGAATCTGGATTTAAAATTGAAAAATTATCAAATGAATCTAATCCGGTTTATGCTATAAAATTTTCAGAGACTGAACATCCTGTAATAGGTTTTTCTAAAACTTATGATGCTGAATTTAATCCTATTTCGAATTTTGCAGCCATAATGACTTGTTCTAGCGCAGATGCTGGTTGTCCTTTTATTGCTGGTGCTGAAAAACGCATTCCAATAACTTTTGAAGATCCAAAAGCTTTTGATGGTACTCCACAACAAGCTGAAAAATATAAAGAACGTAGCCTTCAAATTGCAACAGAATTAAAATACGTGTTTTCTCAAGTTAAAAAATAGTGACCATGACTAAAGCCAAAAAGAAACTCAGTTTTTTAGATAGTTATCTTACTTTATGGATCTTCTTAGCAATGCTTGTAGGTGTAGGCATAGGCTATTTTGCACCTTCATTTCCAAAACTAATAGACTCCTATAGTAGCGGAACCACCAACATCCCAATTGCCATTGGACTTATTTTAATGATGTATCCACCACTTGCTAAAGTAAATTATGCGTTATTACCAAAAGTGTTTAAAGATGTAAAAGTTTTGTCTATTTCCTTAGTTTTAAATTGGATTATTGGACCTGTACTTATGTTTATTCTTGCCATTATATTCTTGCAAGATTACCCAGAGTATATGGTTGGCTTAATTCTTATTGGATTAGCACGTTGTATTGCTATGGTGTTGGTTTGGAACGATTTAGCTGAAGGGAGTAGTGAGTATGGAGCTGGTCTGGTTGCACTTAATAGTATTTTTCAAGTTTTCGCATATAGCTTCTATGCTTACTTATTTATTACTGTGCTCCCACCCTATTTTGGTTTTGAAGGTGCTATTGTAGATATTTCTATTACAACAATTGCTGAAAGTGTTGCTATTTATCTAGGAATTCCATTTTTACTCGGTATTTTTTCGCGATTAATTTTAGTGAAATTAAAAGGAGAAGAATGGTATACTAAAACCTTTATTCCAACAATTTCACCGATGACGTTGATCGCCTTATTATTTACAATTGTGGTTATGTTTTCGCTCAAAGGTGAACTTATTGTTGAAATACCAATGGATGTACTTATCATCGCAGTACCGTTGCTAATCTATTTTGCTCTAATGTTTGTCATCGGATTTTTTGTGAGCAAAGCTATGGGAGCAACATATGATAAAAATGCTGCAATCGCATTTACAGCAGCTGGCAATAATTTTGAATTAGCTATTGCCGTAGCCATTGCCGTTTTTGGATTAAATTCCGGACAAGCATTCGCAGGTGTCGTAGGACCTCTAGTAGAAGTACCAGCTTTAATTTTGTTAGTTAGAGTGGCATTTTGGTTACGCAAAAAATACTATTTACCTAAAGTAACTTCGTAAAAATTGCTCATATCAGAAATTGATGTTAAATTTTGTTTAACTTTATTTACAAATAGTTAAACATTGTGTATCTTTACATTGTAAATCAATTACAATGGCAAAAAAGAAAAACATAAAACAATCGGACATCGTTTCATTTTACATGGATTATGTCTTAACTCACAATCATAAACCCAAATCAGTTTATGCTTTTGCTAAGGACAACAATTTTGAAGAACAAAAATTCTATGAGTTTTTTAATTCTTTTGAGGTCTTAGAACAATCTATTTTCAAAATATTCTTCGATAATACGCTTGAAGTTTTACATAAAAGCGAGGATTATCAATCTTTTGATGCACGGAATAAATTACTCAGTTTCTATTTCACTTTTTTTGAAGTATTAACAGCAAATAGAAGTTATGTAATCCATGCTTTAAACGCGGATAAAAACCAATTGAAATCACTCAAGGTGCTTTCGCATTTAAAAAAGAGTTTCACCAATTATATTGAGTTATTAGACATTAAAACGCTAGATCTTAAGCAAGAGAAGCTCGAAAAACTTAAAAATAGAGGTCTTAAAGAATCAGCTTGGTTTCAATTACTATTAACCATGAAATTTTGGATTGACGACACGTCACCATCATTTGAAAAAACAGATATTTATATTGAGAAATCTGTTCAGGCTAGCTTCGATTTAATCGACACAACACCATTAAAAAGTCTAATAGATTTCGGTAAATTCTTGTATAAAGAAAAAATACACTCCAACTAGATGAAAACGATAGATAGTATTCCAATTACAAAAATATCTAGAGCTAGTAAACTAGTTTCTACAGGTGCAAAAGTAGGCGTCAACTACTTAAAGTATTATGGTGATAAAATGGTAAATTCTAAAGAAGATGCCAAAGAACGTTTAAACCAAAATAATGCTGAAGACATCTACGATAGCCTAAAAAAATTAAAAGGTAGCGCCCTAAAAGTGGCTCAAATGCTAAGTATGGAAAAGAGCATTTTGCCACAGGCATATGTTGAGAAATTTTCGTTATCGCAATTCTCCGTGCCTCCATTATCGCCACCATTAGTTATAAAAACATTTAAAAAATATTTCGGAAAACATCCCGAAAATCTATTTGATACTTTCAACGCAACTTCAGTAAATGCCGCCAGTATTGGCCAAGTCCATATAGCGGATAAGAATGGGAAAAAATTTGCTGTGAAAATCCAATATCCTGGAGTTGCGGAGAGTATCGCTTCAGACTTAGCTTTGGTAAAACCCATTGCTATTAAAATGTTTAATATTAAAGGAAAAGACTCTGATAAATATTTTAAAGAAGTTGAAAATAAACTTACAGAAGAAACAAATTACATATTAGAAATGGCGCAAAGTAAAGCGGTTGCTGAAGCTTGCCAACATATTCCTAATCTTAAATTTCCGAAGTATTATGAAGAATTTTCATCAGAGCGTATTATTACTATGGATTATATGAAAGGCGAACATCTTTCAGAATTTGTAGCGCATAATACAGATCAAAATCTTTCGAACAAAATCGGACAAGCCTTATGGGATTTCTATATGTTTCAAATTCACAAGTTGAAAAAAGTACATGCAGATCCGCATCCTGGAAACTTTTTAATTTCGGAAGATGGTCATTTAATTGCTCTAGACTTTGGTTGCATGAAAACGATTCCAGAGGAATTCTACAAACCTTATTTTGAATTAGCCGATAAGGACTGCATTAATAATCCTGAAGCTTTTACAGAAAAGTTATATGAATTAGAAATTCTACGCACAGATGATAGTGAAGAAGAAATCACATTTTTTAGTGCTATGTTTCATGAGTTATTAAGCTTGTTCACAAAACCGTTTCATGTTGAAGAATTTGATTTTTCAAACCCTGAGTTTTTTAATCAAATTACAGAAATGGGACAACGCTACTCAAAAAGCACAGAACTGCGTAATATGAATGGTAACAGAGGTTCTAAGCATTTTATATATATCAACAGAACCTTCTTTGGATTGTATAATTTAATGTTTGATCTCAAAGCTGAAAACGTAAAAATCAACAATTTTAATAACTTATAAATGGTTGAATTCAGTAATGACGATCTCAAAAAAATGCATCATTTATATAGAATCAACTTAATCAATAGTTGTTCTGGATATAAATCGGCAAATTTAATAGGTACTAAAAGTAACGATGGCATTAGCAATGTCGCAGTCTTTAGTTCTATAACGCATTTAGGCTCAAATCCTGCTTTATTAGGATTCTTTTTAAGACCGACAACTGTAATGCGGAATACCTATCATAATATTAAAGCGACAGGAAATTATACCATAAATCATATTTACGATGATATTCTAAACGATGCACATCATACCTCTGCAAAGTACGATGGGCATATTTCAGAATTTGATGTTACCAATTTATCCGAAGACTTTAAAGATGGGTTTTCATCTCCGTTTGTTAAAGGGTCTCCAGTACAAATGGCAATGGAATATGTTGAAGAATATCCTATTGCCGCGAATAATACCATTTTAGTAATAGGTAAAATTAAAAAGCTCTATATTGATGATACTTTACTCGAAAAAGATGGTTTTGTCAATTTATCAAAAGGCAAAGTAGCGACTATAAATGGTTTAGATGGCTATGCTATTCCTGAATTAAAGCAACGATTAGATTACCAAAGACCAAAACCACAATTTGTAAATTCAAATGACTAATGCGCATATTAATCACAGGTACAACAGGCTACATAGCACGGAGACTAGCGCTCCAACTGCTCGAAAATAAGCACGAGCTTATTTGCTGTGTACGTGATTTAAATCGCATTCCAGATGAAATTGAAGATAATCCACTTTGCACCTTCATAAAGGTTGATTTTTTAAAACCTGATACGGCAGAAATACCAAACGATATCGATGCAGCCTATTATTTAATACATTCGATGTCCACCAGTTCTGATGATTTTGAAGACTTAGAATTACAATGTGCCGAAAATTTCAAAAAACTGGTTGAACCAACACATTGTAAACAGGTCATTTATTTAAGTGGTATTGTTAATGACGAGTCATTATCAAAACATTTAAAATCGAGATTACAGGTAGAAAACACATTAAAATCCGATTCCTACGCCTTAACTACATTTAGAGCCGGAATAATTGTCGGTAGTGGAAGCGCTTCTTTCGAAATTATAAGAGATATCGTAGAGAAACTACCTTTTATGATAACTCCAAAATGGCTCAACACTAAAACACAACCTTTAGCAATTAGAGATGTTTTAAACTTTTTAGCTGGTGGATTAGGCAAAGAAGAATTATACAACAAAGCTTACGATATTTTTGGTCCTGAGGTACTGACTTACAAAGAAATGCTATTGCAATTTGCAGAAGTCAGAGGATTAAAACGTTATATCGTTACACTACCTGTTCTTACACCAAAATTATCCTCGTATTGGCTGTATTTTGTAACATCAACATCCTTTCAATTAGCAGCTGCTTTAGTCGATAGTATGAAAGTTGAAGTTATAGGTAAACCAAGTAATATCAATGAAATTATAGGTATAGAACCTATGGATTATAAAACTGCTGTGGATTTAGCCTTTCAAAGAATTGAACAAAATGCAGTAATATCGAGCTGGAAAGATGCCGTAAGCAGCGGACGTTTTAAAGACCAATTGTCTAAGCATATCGAAATTCCACAATACGGTTGTTTTAAAGATGAAAGACAAAAAACTGTTACTGATGAAGCTTATACCTTAGATAGAATCTGGGGAATTGGTGGTAGAAATGGTTGGTATAGTTTCAATGGACTTTGGAAAATAAGAGGCTATATGGACAAACTCTTTGGTGGTGTTGGTCTAAGACGTGGAAGAACCAGCGACACGTATTTAGAAGCTGGTGATGCTCTAGATTTTTGGCGTGTTTTGTATGCTAGTAAAGAAGAAAAACGATTATTGCTTTTTGCCGAAATGCGTTTACCTGGTGAAGCTTGGTTAGAATTTAAAATTGTTAAAGGCCAATTGCACCAACGTGCTGTTTTTAGACCAAAAGGTATTTGGGGACGATTGTATTGGTATGCTGTTTTACCATTTCATGCTTTTGTTTTTAACGGTATGATTAACGCTTTGGTGAAAAAATGAAAGGTGTAAAAAAAGAAAATCTTCCAACAAAAATGTGTCCCAAATGCAATCGACCATTCACTTGGAGGAAAAAATGGGAAAAGAATTGGGACAATGTAAAATATTGTAGTGAAAAATGCAGAAGACAGAAAACAATATCAACTTAGTATGGTTTAGAAATGATTTAAGAACCATTGACAACGCCGTTTTGTTTGAGGCACAAAAAAACAGTGACAAACTTATTGCTGTCTATTGTTTTGACCCACGACATTTTGATTTAGATCCATACGGTTTTAAGAAAACTGAAAAATTCAGAGCTAAATTTTTAATAGAAACGGTTACCGATTTAAAGACACAACTCAATAAGCTTAATATTGAATTATTGGTTTTTAATGCACAACCAGAAGCTGTAATTCCTCAATTGTGTGCAGAATACAAAATCAATACTATTTTTCTTCAAAAGGAATGGACATCTGAAGAACTATCTGTAGAAAATGTTGTAAAATCGAAATGTAAAGACTGTCAATGGCATGCCGTTTATAATCAGTTTCTGTATCATCCTGAGGATATTAATTTTGATTTCTCTGATACTCCACAGGTTTTTACAGTCTTCAGAAAAAAGCTTGAAAAACATGTAAACATTCGTCCAGAATTAAATGTATCAAAATACTCTGAAAACAATCGAATAAAGAATAACACCAAAATTCCATCACTCAACGACTTGGGATTCGAAGATTTTGATAATCACACGCATTCTGCATTCCCATTTCAAGGCGGAGAAACACATGCTTTCAAACGACTTGAAGATTATTTTTTCAATACTAAAAAACTAGGATTTTATAAGAAGACCAGAAATGGATTGGTTGGTAAAGATTACAGTTCAAAATTTTCACCATGGTTAGCAAACGGTAGTTTATCTGCGAGGACAATTTATTGGAGTATCAAAAAATTTGAAAAAGAACATTTTAAAAACGAATCGACCTATTGGCTCATTTTCGAACTGATTTGGCGTGATTATTTTAAATACATTTCCTTAAAACATGACAGCCAAATCTTTAAACTAGAAGGTATTCTTAACAAAGATTATACATGGAAAACTGATCAGAATTCTATTCAAAACTGGATTAATGGAGAAACAGCATCCGATTTTGTAAATGCCAATATGCTGGAGTTAAAGAATACAGGTTGGATGAGCAACAGAGGACGACAGAATGTGGCATCTTATTTTGCCAAATCCTTAGAACTCGATTGGCGCATTGGCGCAGCCTATTTTGAATCGCTTCTACTCGATTATGATGTACATAGTAATTATGGCAATTGGATGTATGTTGCTGGAGTTGGCAATGACCCTAGAGACAGAAAATTCAATGTGCAGTTGCAAGCAGAACGTTACGATGCCAGCGGAAAATTCAGAAACCTATGGTTACAACCTAGTTTATTTTAATGATAGAAAAAGATAGCAGAATTCAATGAACACATTACGACTCATATTAGGTGACCAACTCAATTCTCAGCATTCATGGTTTACAGAAACCAATGAGAACGTCACCTATTGCCTTTTTGAAATGCGACAAGAAACGGATTATGTAAAGCATCATATTCAAAAAGTTATTGGATTTTTTGCTGCGATGAGAAGTTTTGCTGAAGAACTAAAATCGCAAGGACACAACGTCATTTACTTCAAAATTAATGATGAAAGTAACACGCAAAGTTTAGTCGATAATCTTTCAAAATTAATTAAAGACTACGCTATTGAATGTTTTGAATATCAATTGCCTGACGAATATCGATTAGACCAACAACTCTCTGAATTCTGTAATTCATTAGACATTGAAACCAACACCTACGATTCCGAACATTTTTACACTTCCAGATACGAATTAAAAGATTTTTTTGAAGGCAAAAAGACCTATCTCATGGAAAACTTTTATCGCAACATGCGCAAAAAACACGAGGTTTTAATGGAAGGTAAGCAACCTGAAGGTGGTCAATGGAATTACGATAAAAGCAATAGAAAAAAGTGGAAAGGCAAGCCCGAAATTCCGCATTACAAATGGTTCATTAATGATGTTTCAGATATTGTATCAGACATAGAAAAAGCCGATATAAAAACCATTGGTCATTTTAAAACTGAGACATTTAGTTATCCTATAAACAGATCTCAGGCATTAGAGCAACTCAATTATTTCTGCGAGCATTTGTTAATACGATTCGGTGATTACCAAGATGCGATGCATACAGATCAGGTGTATTTATTTCATTCGCGTATATCGTTTGTTATGAATATTAAATTGATAGGTCCAAAGGAAGTTATAGGCGCTGTAATTGATTACTACTACGATCATAAAACTGAGATTGACATATCTCAAGTCGAAGGTTTTGTGAGACAAATCATTGGCTGGCGCGAATATATGAGAGGTATGTATTGGGCATTAATGCCAGATTATAAAACAGAAAATCACTTAAAAAACACAAATAAACTACCTGAGTTTTTCTGGACAGGTAACACAAAAATGAATTGCCTAAAACAGAGCATAATTAATTCATTAGACAATGCTTATGCGCATCACATCCAACGCTTAATGATTACAGGCAATTATGCCTTATTAACACAAATAGATCCCGATGAAGTAGATGCTTGGTATTTGGGTATCTATGCAGATGCCATAGAATGGGTGCAATTGACCAACACTAGAGGCATGAGTCAGTTTGCTGATGGTGGTAAAATTGCAACAAAACCCTATGTATCTTCAGGTAGTTATATTGATAAAATGAGTAACTACTGCGAAAAATGTCACTATAACAAAAAAGAAAAAACAACCGATAAGGCTTGCCCATTTAACAGTTTGTATTGGAATTTTTTGGATGATAAAAGAGACATTCTTGGTAATAATAGACGTATGGGAATGATGTATAGTTTATTAGATAAAATGGATAAAGGCCAATTGAATAGTATAAAAGAACGTGCAACCGCAATCATAGAAAATCCGGATGAATACTAACAGAGAACATATCAATGTGGTGTGGCTTAAACGCGATTTAAGACTTCAGGATAATGAGGCGATTTCTTGTGCATTATCTACAGGAAAACGTACACTCATCATTTATGTTTTTGAACATATTTTACTAAATGATGATCATTATAGCGAACGCCATTTTAACTTCATAAAAGAATCTCTTAGAGATATAAATATAAAATTAGAGGCTTACGATTCCAAAGTACTTTGTGTTACTAGCGATATTACAAGTGCATTTAATCAGTTACAAGAGTCTTATAAAATTGATACCATTTATTCGCACGTAGAAACGGGCTTATTAGTCACCTACAATAGAGATAAAGAATTTAAACGATACTGCCGAAATAATTTTATAGAATGGCACGAATCTAAAAACAATGGTGTAGAACGTGGTTTATTGAATAGAGATAATTGGTTTGAAAACTGGGAGGATTATATGAACAGTAATCTTGAAGTATTTGAACCTCTCGACAACCAATTGCTCAATAGTAACGAAATTGACCATTTAGAGAAAGTCTTTTCTGTAACGGATTTAAACACACCAACAGAGACTAATTTTCAGAAAGGTGGTACAACTATGGGTTGGAAATATGCCAATTCATTTTTTGAAACTCGTCACGAAGAATACATGTTCAATATCTCAAAACCAGAAGCCTCAAGAAGTAGTTGCAGTAGAATTTCGCCATATATAGCTTGGGGAAATTTATCGATAAGACAAGTTTTTCAAAAAGCAAATCAATTAAAAAAAGTGTCTAAAGAGAGGCAACATATTGGTGCGTTTATTTCGCGATTGCGTTGGCAAGCTCACTTCATTCAAAAGTTTGAAATGGAACACACGATGGAAAATGCAAGCGTTAATAAAGGTTATCACAAACTTAAGAAAAGCATATCGGACAGTTATATTGACGCATGGAAAACAGGCCAAACGGGATTTCCATTAGTCGATGCAAGTATGCGATGTTTAATTGAAACAGGTTACGTTAATTTTAGAATGCGTGCCATGTTGGCATCCTTTTTCACTCACATATTGTGGCAACCTTGGCAGTATGCTACCACACATTTATCGCAACAGTTCTTAGATTTTGAACCTGGTATTCATTTTCCACAATTACAGATGCAAGCTGGTGAAACTGGTATCAATAACCTAAGAATTTACAACCCAACTTTAAATGGATTAAAACACGATCCTGATGCAACATTCATTAAAAAATGGGTGCCAGAATTAGCGCATCTAGACATCGCCTTTATTCATGAACCATATCTTATGACAGAGATGGAACAGACCTTTTATAATTTTAAGTTAGGCGAAGATTACCCAATGCCTATTGTAGATATAAAGGAAAATCGTAAACGCGCTAGTGATATTCTCTGGAATATGAAAAAGGATCCTACGGTAGTTCGTGAAAGTTTTAGAATTTTAAAACGACATACTATACAAGACAGAAATCGTATGCTGAAAAGCGACTAATTCTTCATTCGATATAAACACTTTTCTATACTCATAATTATCTGTTAATTTTTGTTTAACTATTTTGATAAATAGTTAAACATTTAGTATATTTGACTAGATATGATACTGAACACGACTCATTATAATGCTGAACACAAACAGATTATTGCCGACTTAGTTGGCAGTCCTTTTAGTTTGGTACAGAAATTGAAAATGAATGGTGTAGGTTCTAAACGCATGATCATTGATGAAGTGAGTCCAAATATGCAATCGTTGATGAATTTGGTTTCAGACATTAATTATGGTAATATAGAATTAAGACCTAAAGGCATTCTCATAAGAATAAATAAAGGTTTAAAAAATTTTACATGGATTATACCTTATTACCATCTCGTTATTTATAAAATCAATGGTTCTAGCATACATGCACAAGGAAAATTTGTGCATTTTAGAGCAAATAAAACATTTCGTGAAAACAAAAAGTTTTTTGACAAACTTTTAGATGAAAAAACGAAATATGATATGCAATATGCAATGCCTCATAGTTTATGAAATTAGAACTTAGAGATATAGATAGAATTATAGAAATGGCATGGGAAGACAGGACACCGTTTGATGCTATTACCTTTCAATTCAAATTAAAAGAACAAGAGGTTATTAATTTAATGCGTCGCGAATTAAAACCTAGTAGCTTCAGATTATGGAGAGCAAGAGTACAAGGCAGAGCTACTAAACACAGTAAAAAAAGAACGTTTGACGAAGGCAGATTTAAATGCTCGAGACAAAGAATAATAACAAACAACTCTATTTCAAAACGTTAACACGTGCTTTGATTTAAGCTTGGAGTACTTAAAGACAGCACATTAAAAAGATTCTATGAAAACAGAAACGATTTCCAAAAAAAATGGTCACAGTCTAAAAGCCTTTAATGTAGAAGATATCGGAGACGACCATTTATTTACAGGTTTAGAAACACCGATGAAGCCTAACGCTTTTGAAATGTCTAATACCGAAAAAAAAGAACGCATATCTATCTTATTTTCAGAAATAATGGATGTTCTAGGTTTAGACCTAAATGATGATTCTCTACAAGGTACGCCAGACAGAGTAGCTAAAATGTATGTAGAAGAAATTTTCTCAGGACTAGATCCAAAGAATAAGCCAAAAGTTGCACTCTTTGATAATAAATATCAGTATAATCAGATGCTTGTAGAAAAGAATATTACTTTCTACTCTAATTGCGAACATCATTTTGTACCAATTATTGGTAAAGCACACATTGCATACAAATCATCTGGAAAGGTTATTGGACTTTCAAAATTAAACCGCATTGTACAGTATTACGCCAAGCGTCCACAGGTACAAGAACGTTTAACGAACCAAATAGCAAATGAATTAAAAACTGTTTTAAACACAGAAAATGTCGCTGTTATTATAGATGCTAAACATTTATGTGTATCTTCAAGAGGTATAAAAGACGATACATCAACAACAGTAACAACTTATTATGGAGGTGAATTTAATACGGCCTCAAAAATTGCAGAATTACAAAACTATATAAACAATTAAGCTATGAAAACAATAGAAAGAGCTTTAGAATTTGAAAACAGAAAGTTTTCTTTTAAAACAACAAGTGACAGAATTATAGCAGCTAGAGAAGCAAAAGATATTATACTAGAAGTTAACGAATTATATAAAAAAGAAAAAGATTCTAAACTTATGGATTTAATGAAACGTCTTACTGTTATTAAGCAAAAAATAGAAAAGCGTTTAAAAGGTAGACCTTTAACAGCATCTTAATATGAAAACTATAATAGTTATTGGAGGAAGCAAAGGTATAGGTAATGCAATAGTTTCTTCTTTGCTTTCTTCAAATAACAAAGTTGTAAACATTAGCAGAACATCACCAGAACAATCGCACGAAAATTTTACGCATTATAACTGCGATGTGTTACACGATGAATTACCAGATATAGGTGTTGCAGACGGTCTTGTTTATTGTCCGGGAAGCATAAATCTTAAACCCATAAGTAGACTGAGTATAGACGATTTTAAAAGCGATTTTGAAATTAATGTGCTTGGAGCGGTCAAAGCGGTTCAAAAATATTTAGCCATCTTAAAAAATGGTAACAAACCATCAATACTACTATTTAGTACTGTGGCTTCTAAATTAGGTATGCCATTTCATGCCAGCGTAGCAGCTTCAAAATCTGCAGTAGAAGGTTTAACCAAATCATTAGGTGCAGAATTAGCACCGACTATTCGTGTTAATGCAATCGCACCTACAGTAACAAATACAGATTTAGCTTCTAAATTATTACGAAACGAAAGGATGATTGAAAACATGAATGAGAGACATCCACTCAAAAAATATTTAGAACCACAAGAAGTTGCGGATATGGCTATATTTTTATTGTCTGATAAAGCTGCGTCCTTATCTGGACAGATTTTTGAAATGGATTGCGGTATTGTTAGCTTTAAACTATAGACTATGAACCCTTTTAAAGCATTCATCAGTACAATATCGACTACAGATGCCAGTGTAAAACAAAATGCACTACAATCTATTTATGATATTGAAATTAATAGTCTTCAAGGCAAACCAATTCAACTTTCCGACTTTAAAGGAAAAAAGATATTATTTGTAAATGTAGCTTCAAAATGCGGATTTACACCTCAATATAGAGAGTTACAGCAATTACATGAAACCTATAAGAATAACTTAGTAGTTATTGGTGTACCATGTAACCAATTTGGAAAACAAGAACCAGGTCAATCTAATGAGATTCAAGAATTTTGTGAGGTTAATTACGGTGTGTCTTTTTTAATAACCGAGAAGATTAGTGTTAAAGGCTTAAATCAGCATCCATTGTACAAATGGTTAACAAAGAAAGCTATTAACGGCCGACAAAATTCAGTGGTGAAATGGAATTTTCAGAAATATTTAGTAGATGAAAATGGTGAGTTCATTGATTACTTCTACTCGATTACAAAACCAATGAATTCTCGTATTACCAAATATTTAAAATAAAGATTATGTTCGGATTATTTAAGAAGACGTCAGAGTTAGATAAATTACAAAAAAAATACGAAAAGCTTATGGCCGATTGGCATAAACTCTCAACCACCAATCGAGCTGAAAGTGATAAGAAGTACGCTGAAGCTGAGAGAATATCTGAAAGGATAAAAGCTTTAAAACAATCTTAGTTTGAAAAGAATTTACTATTTAATAATTTTTCTTGCCATCAATTTTGGTGGTTTAGCTTTAGGAAGCTGGCTTATGGACTCAGGGCCAACCTCAGAATGGTATCTAAACCTAAATAAAGCACCATGGACACCACCAGGTTGGGTTTTTGGTGCAGCATGGACATTGATTATGCTATGTTTTTCTTGGTACTTAAGTGTTCTATTTCATTTGAGAAAATCGCGGTTTTTGTGGCTTCTATATTTATTTCAAGTATTACTAAATGTAAGCTGGAACTGGATCTTCTTCAATCAGCATTTAACCAACATTAGTTTAGTAGTTATCATTTTACTAACACTGGTTATATTTTATTACTTCATAACGTTTAGAAGTGATAAACTTAAAAACGCAAAGTATTTACTGCTACCCTATTTAATTTGGTTATGCATTGCAACCTCACTAAATGCATACATTGTCTTTAACAACTAAGAATTCTGATGAAAATATATAGATTACATAAAAAACAAAATCTACCTATTACTATTGACCAAGCGTGGGATTTTTTATCGAGTCCGAAAAACCTTAAAACGATTACACCAGATTATATGGGTTTTAATATCCTATCGGGTGCTGACAGACCAATGTTTCCAGGTCAGATCATTCAATACATTGTCACTCCAGTGTTAGGTATAAAAACAAAATGGGTCACAGAGATTACACATGTTAGAGATAAAGAATACTTTGTAGATGAACAACGCTTTGGACCGTATGCTCTTTGGCATCATAAACATTTTATTAAAGAAATTGAAGGTGGTGTAGAGATGGAAGATATTATAGATTACAAAGTGCCAATGGGAATTTTAGGTCAACTAGTTCACCCAATTTTAGTAAAACCAAAACTCGAAGAAATTTTTAACTACCGAACAAAAAAGCTAGAAGAACTTTTTGGCAAATATTAGTTTATGAATTCTACTGTAAATATTTTTTGGTTTAGAAGAGACCTGAGATTAGACGATAATGTTGGTTTTTATGAAGCCTTAAGAGGAGAACATCCTGTATTACCAATTTTTATTTTCGATTCTGAAATTTTGAATAAGTTACCAAAAGATGATGCTCGTGTAACTTTTATACATAAAACGCTTCAAGGCATGAGGCAGACTTTGCAAGACGAACATGCAAGTAGTATTGCAATTTATCATGGCAAACCAAAAGATATTTTTAAGACCTTATTAAAAGAATTTAAAATTCATACTGTTTATACTAATCACGATTACGAACCTTATGCAAAAGAACGTGATGAAGAAATAGAAAAGTTACTAGATAAAAATGATGTTAGCTTTAAAACTTTCAAGGACCAGGTAATTTTTGAAAAAGATGAAGTTGTAAAAAAAGATGGTGATCCATATGTCGTGTACACACCTTATATGCGCACATGGAAGGAAAAATTTAAAACTATAGACCTAGAGATTTTTTACACCAATTCCTATCTCAACAACTTAGTTGAACATTCAAGATTGCCAAATTTAAGTTTATCAGACATTGGGTTTAAAACTTCGAAACAAGAAATTGCAGATTATGAAGTAACACCTACTCTAATTCAACAATACGAAGACACTCGAAATTTCCCAGCAAAGGATGCCACATCTCGATTAGGTCCTCACTTACGTTTTGGTACGGTTAGCATTCGTAAAATGATTAAAAAAGCCATTGCTGAAAACAATGAAATCTTTTGGCAAGAATTGATTTGGCGCGAATTTTTTATGCAAATTCTATGGCATTATCCTAGAACAAAAGATGAATCTTTTAAAACAAAGTACGACCGCATAGAATGGAGAAATAATGAAAAAGAATTTAAAAAATGGTGCGAAGGTCAAACAGGTTATCCATTAGTGGATGCTGGTATGCGCCAGCTCAACGAAACCGGTTTTATGCATAATCGCGTGCGTATGTTGGTTGGCAGTTTCCTCTGCAAACATTTACTAATAGATTGGCGTTGGGGAGAAGCCTATTTTGCAGAGAAACTTCATGATTACGAAATGGCCAGCAATGTTGGTAATTGGCAATGGGTTGCGGGAAGTGGTGTTGATGCTGCACCTTATTTCAGAATTTTTAATCCAACAACTCAGATAGATAAATTCGATAAAGACAGAAAGTACATTAAAAAATATGTCCCAGAATTTGAGTCTGATGATTATGTGGAAAGAATGGTTGATCATAAAGAAGCTAGAGAACGTTGCTTAGAAACTTATAAATCTGCATTAAATTAACGCTATTATTTAAATTATGTCATTTTTTTAACAATTTAACACAATAAACAAAGTTTTATACCGTTACTAAATTTAAGTCGAATTTTCGTCTTATTTGAATAACCATTTCAAAAACAATTTAAAAGCTCCGTTTTTAGTCATCGGAGCTTTTTGCTATATATAATTTAGAAACCTGTCAATAATTTAGGGCTTTGTTCATTTCTTTTCTTTAATTTTAAGGAATTAATATTAAAACTAAACAATTATGAATACTTGGGATGTTGCCAAAAAATGGAAAGAAATGTGCGAACAAGGAAAAAGTCTTGAATGCATTAATGAACTTTATGCAGACAATATAGTTAGCCGAGAAATGCCTGGTATGCCTGGTGAAGTTACAGAAGGCAAACAAAACGTATGGAATAAAAGTAAGGAATGGTTAGAGAATGTAGAAGATTTTCATGCAAGTACAATTAGTGAGCCAATTGTTGCTGGCAACTTTTTTAGTGCAAAAATGGGATTTGACTGTACATTTAAAGACAGAGGAAGACAACAAATGGAAGAAGTCTGTGTTTATGAAGTAAAAGATGGTAAAATTACGAGTGAACAGTATTTCTATTCAATGGAATAAGTATATAACTTTTTTAAAACAAAAAAAGCTTCAAGTTAATCTTGAAGCTTTTTTTTATAATTAAGAATTTAAAGATATTCTAATTACCTTCTACTCGTTCAATTTTAGCACCAATGGCTCTTAAACGTTCATCTATATTTTCGTAACCTCTATCAATTTGTTCAATATTATGAATAGTTGAAGTTCCTTTTGCAGATAAAGCCGCAATTAGCAACGACACACCAGCTCTAATATCTGGTGAAGTCATCGTTGTTGCTTTTAAAGTCGATTTAAAATCATGACCAATTATTGTCGCTCTATGTGGGTCACAAAGAATAATCTTTGCACCCATGTCGATCAGTTTATCAACAAAGAACAAACGGCTTTCAAACATTTTTTGATGTACAACTGCACTTCCTCTAGCTTGGGTTAATACCGTAAGTATAATACTCAATAAATCTGGCGTAAATCCTGGCCATGGAGCATCTGCTATAGTAAGAATAGAACCGTCGATATAGTTTTGTACTTCGTAACCATTTGTATGTGCAGGAATATGTATATCGTCACCTTGACGTTCTACTGTGATACCTATTTTTCTAAATACATTTGGAATTTGACCTAAATCGTCCCAACTTACGTTAGTAATAGTTAATTCACTTTTGGTCATAGCAGCTAAGCCAATCCAACTGCCAATTTCAATCATATCTGGTAACATTCTATGATCTGTACCACCAAGAACATCTACACCTTCAATAATTAACATATTAGAACCAACTCCAGAGATTTTTGCTCCCATGCGGTTCAACATCTTACAAAGTTGCTGCAAGTAAGGCTCACAAGCTGCATTATAAATGGTCGTTGTACCTTCAGCTAAAACGGCAGCCATTACAATATTTGCTGTACCAGTTACTGAGGCTTCATCTAAAAGCATATAAGTACCTGTTAACTTGTCTGCTTCTACTCCATAAAATAAATCCTCTTTGTTATAACGGAATTTTGCACCAAGGTTAATAAAACCTTCGAAGTGCGTATCTAAACGACGACGCCCAATTTTATCTCCACCTGGTTTTGGGATGTATCCTTTTCCGAAACGTGCTAATAAAGGGCCCACTATCATTATAGAACCTCTTAGACCTTTACCATCTTCTTTGAATTCGGCAGATTCTAGATATTTTAAATTAACTTCATCTGCCTTAAACGTATAAGATCCTTTACCAACTTTATTGATTTTAACACCTAGCTTCTTTAATAAAGCGATCAGTTTGTTAACATCTATAATATCTGGAATATTATCTATCTTAATTTCTTCGGCAGTTAAAAGCACTGCGCATAAAATTTGTAAAGCTTCGTTTTTTGCTCCTTGAGGCTGAATTTTTCCCTTTAGTTGGTGGCCTCCTTCAATTTTGAATGTTCCCATACGTTGTTAGTAACGTTTTCTGTTATTGGAATATTTTTTCTTGTTGTTATTCTTTTTGTTTGAATTGCTTTTACCACCATACTTAGATTTGGCGCGCATTAAACTAGAAGAATCACTTAAATCTTCATCGCTATTTTTTAGATTTATTTTTCCATCTGAAAGTTCATATAAATGATCGAAAATTACTGCATCTTCAACTGTGTCTTTATTCCAATTAAGGAAACACTTTTTCATATGGTTAGCAATTGTATATTTTAAAGCTTCTTTAAGCTCTCCTTCCTCCCAACTAACAGCAACATCTATCATTGTTTTTATGTTGTTTCCATAAAAACGATACTTCGGATGATTTTGCGGATATTTTAAAGGTTCTGGTCTTGCTTGTATCTCTTCTTTAGACGGTTCCCCATAAGGTGAATCTACATCTATATCAAAATCAGCCATAATGAATAACTGATCCCATAATTTATGCTGAAAATCTGGCACATCTCGTAAATGTGGTTGAAGATTTCCCATGACAGAAATAATTGCCTTCGCCACTTTATTGCGCTCTTCTTTAGTTTCGCGAGACTTAGCATAATTAATCATCTTTTGAAGATGACGTCCATATTCTGGTATAATTAAATGCTCGCGTTCTGTGTTGTATTCTAAATCGTCAATCAAAATTTTAAAATGTGTAGTAAATAATAGTTAAAACCTGTAGTCTTTTAGGTTTTGCTGCAAAGTACAAAAAAATAAGAATCTAAAAAGGCTTTTTAAAGGGAAATTACTCCCTCAACATTTTCGGCCACTTCCTTATATTTAGCTATTACAGCTTCAGGGTTTTTTAACCTAACATTAATAGACACACTAGTATATTTACCATTTTTAGATTCGTTAGTTGTTATAACTGCACCCAAATCATTAAAAAGATCCTCTATATCTTTAATTCCGGTACCACTAGAAACCACAATAAATTTATATAAATACTCTGATGGCCAAAGTGCTGTATCGTAAAGTTGTGCCTTTAATTTCTCGTAAAATTCGTCTGTTTTTTTAGAACTATCCATGCTTATTTTTTTCAGATGCAAAGATACATTTAACTTTACATTTTTTATATTTAATTTTACTGCAAAAATATTGCCAATTTGAATCCAAAAAAAGTCGTAATTGCTGGTGGACCTGGTACAGGAAAAACATCAATCATCAATTATTTAAAAGAACGTGGTTTTATTTGCTATGATGAAATTTCGAGACAAATAACGCTTCAAGCCAGAGAAGATGGTATAGAACAATTGTTTTTAACCGAACCTTTACTATTTAGTGAAAAGCTTTTAGAAGGAAGAACGCAACAGTTTATGGATGCAACAAACGAATCTGAAACTGTTGTCTTTATAGATAGAGGTATTCCAGATGTACTGGCTTATATGGATTATATAGGTGACACCTATCCTAAACATTTTATAGAGGCGTGCGAAAATCACAAATACGATCATATTTTTGTTTTAGCTCCTTGGCAAGAAATATTTACAAGCGATAACGAACGTTACGAAAATTTTGAAGAAGCCATTGAAATTCATCATCATTTATTAGAAACCTATCAACGATTTGGTTACAAATTAATTGATGTGCCATTTGGAAGTATTAAAAATAGAACGGATTTTATTCTAGACTCCTTAAATTTGCAGTAATGCATCCTATAGAAGTTTTAGAACGGTATTGGAACCACACCTCCTTTAGACCATTACAAGAAGACATCATCTCTTCGGTATTAAACCGTGAAGATACCTTTGCATTGTTGCCAACTGGTGGAGGAAAATCGGTATGCTTTCAAATTCCTGCATTAATACAAGATGGTATTTGTATTGTTGTATCACCTTTAATTGCTTTAATGAAAGACCAAGTAAATACCTTAAAAACTAAAGGTATTAAAGCAATTGCACTTACATCTGGTATGTCTTACAAGGATTTAGACACACAGTTAGATAACTGCATTTATGGTAATTACAAATTTTTGTACCTCTCTCCAGAACGTTTATTACAACCTTTGGTACAAGAACGCATTCAACAAATGCAAGTGAATTTAATTGCTGTAGATGAAGCACATTGCATTAGTCAATGGGGAAATGATTTTAGACCGGCATATAAGAATATTAGTGTTTTAAGGCAAATGCATCCACATACAAATTGTATTGCCTTAACAGCAACTGCAAAACATGATGTTATTGATGATATTATTAAAAATCTAGATTTTGTGAGTCCAAAGATTTTTAAAGCCTCATTTTCTAGATCTAATATTGCGTATAGTGTTATACATACAGATGATAAATTATTTCAGCTTCAACATCTTTTAAAAACACATCAAGGATCTTCTATTATATATGTTAGAAATAGGAAAGCCACGATAGAAATCCATAATTATTTAGAAGCAAAAGGCTTCTCTTCTACCTTTTATCATGGAGGTATTACTAATAAAGAAAAGCAAGACCGGTTAAACCAATGGACTAATAACCAAATACAAATAATGGTTGCTACAACTGCTTTTGGAATGGGTATTGATAAAGCTAATGTAAAAACCGTAATTCATTTCAATTTACCAGAAAGTTTAGAAAGTTATTATCAAGAAGCAGGTAGAGCTGGTCGTGATGGAGAACTTGCACATGCCATTGTTTTAAAACAACATATTGATGAAGATCATCTGCGCAGTCAGTTCTTAAATACATTGCCTTCAATTGCATTTGTAAAAACCGTTTATAATAAATTGTGTAATTATTTTCAGATCTCATATGGTGAAGGAGAGAATAGTTTACATCAATTTGATTTTAAATCCTTTTGTAATGATTACAAATTAAAAGCAGGCTTAACGTACAATGCTTTATTATTACTAGACAGAAACGCTATTATTACACTTACTCAACATTTTAATTTTAGAACTAAAATTCAGTTTATAACAACCAATGCAGTTTTATTTCAATATTTAGAAACCCATTTAGACCTCAACACCTTAGTTAAGGTATTATTGAGGACATATGGAGGTATTTTTGATTATGAGACAAAAGTGAATCTTAGTTTAGTAATTAAAAAATCTGTTTTATCTGAAAAGCAAGTTATAGAACAATTACATCGTTTAGAAAAAGATGACGTAATAAGTTTACAAATGGCAAATACCGATTCTGAAATAACTTTTTTAAAACCACGCGAAGACGATATTACTATAAACCCAATAGCAAAAACTATTGAGCAACAACACACCCTAAAGCATCAACAAATTGAAGCAGTAATAGCTTATATTAAAAATGATTCGATATGCAGAAGTCGACAGTTACTTTCTTATTTTGGAGAAAAAACGAACTCAACTTGTGGAATATGTTCTGTATGTTTAGCTAAAAATACAGAGGTACATCTAGATGCATCAACTAATGTTTCAAACAAAATATTAAACGCCTTACAGACCGAAGCATTATCTTCGCGACAATTATTACAAACTATAAAATGCACTGAAAAAGAGCTTTTACAAAGCATTTCGGAACTTATAGAAATTCAAAAAATTAAAATAACACCAGCAAACACTTATATAATTATATGACAACAAAACGCGACCTACGAATTGTTTTTATGGGCACACCAGATTTTGCCGTTGCAACTCTAAAAGCCCTTTTAGACCATAATTATAATGTGGTTGGAGTCATTACGGCTCCAGACCGAAATGCAGGTCGTGGACAAAAATTAAGAGCCTCTGCCGTAAAAGAGTTTGCTATAGAACAAAATCTAAACATATTACAACCCAAAAATTTAAAAGCCGAATCTTTTATTGAAGAACTAAAGGCTTTAAATGCCAACTTACAAATTATTGTTGCTTTTAGAATGTTACCTAAAGTGGTTTGGCAAATGCCAAAATATGGTACATTTAATTTACACGCTTCTTTATTACCACAATATAGAGGTGCAGCACCAATCCATTGGGCAATTATTAATGGTGAAACAAAAACGGGTGTAACCACTTTCTTTATCGATGAAAAAATTGATACTGGAGCAATTATTTTAAGTAAAGAAACTAGTATTGGAAATGAAACTACTGTTGGAGAATTACATGATGAGTTAATGACAATTGGTAGTAATCTTGTAATTACAACTGTAAAGCAGATTGAAACAGACTCTGTGACTACAGAAATTCAACCACAGACCAAAGACTTAAAAACAGCTTACAAACTAAATAGAGATAATTGTAAAATTGATTGGTCTGAACCAATTGATAACATATATAATAAGATTAGAGGACTCAACCCTTTTCCCGCAGCTTGGTGTTATTTAGATAATGGTGAAAAAGATCTTTTAAATATAAAGATTTATGGAATTGAAAAATTTGAAGAAAATCATAATCTTGAAGATGGGCAACTTGTTTCAACAAAAGAAGAACTAAAAATAGCTTGCAAAGGAGGTTACATTAAGATTATAGAAATGCAATTACCTGGAAAGCGAAAAATGGATGTAAAATCTCTCTTGAATGGGTTTAATTTTTTAAAAACAGCAAAACTGCTGTAAACCCTTATCATTGTTGGTATTACAAAAAATCCGATAAAACGCATACCTTTATTAACAAATGGTGTAAGTTATTAACAAAAAGCCCTTTTTCCCTTGCTATTACTTGCGTAGCTTAATATTCCTAATAATTTTGTGTACGGATTTTAAAGATCTATAATTTTAAAATCGAATTTTTAACAATTTAAATTTAATATTTTATGAACAAAACAGATTTAATCAACGGAATGGCAGAGAATGCTGGGATTACTAAAGCAGCAGCAAAAAAAGCATTAGACTCTTTATTAGTTGATATCGAAGGTTCTTTACAAAAAGGGAACAGAGTATCTTTAGTAGGTTTTGGTTCTTGGTCAGTTTCTAGAAGAGCTGCAAGAGACGGAAGAAACCCACAGACTGGAAAAACTATCAAAATTAAAGCTAAAAATGTAGTAAAATTTAAGGCAGGTTCTGACTTAAGTAGTGCTGTAAACTAAAACATTTTTTGTTTAAAATACAGAGCCTGCTCAATGAGCAGGCTTTTTTTTGTCTTAATTTTAAAGGTATTAAGTTGTTTTTTTAAGAAAAAAACTCTAGATTTAGTAGAAATAAAGCGAATTATAAAAGATGACCAAGCCCGAAAAAGGTAATTTATTAATTGCAGAACCATCCATTATTGGTGATATATCATTCAATCGTGCTGTAATATTATTGGCAGATCATAATGCTCTAGGATCTGTTGGGTTTATCTTAAATAAGCCTTTAGATTATAACCTCAAAGACCTTATTGAAGGCACTGATTCTGAATTTACAGTATATAATGGTGGGCCTGTAGAGCAAGATAATCTTTACTTTATTCATAAATCACCAAAGTTAATTCCTAATAGTATAGAAATATCTAACGGGATTTTTTGGGGTGGCGATTTTAGTGTTGTAATAAACCTCATAAACGATAATAAAATATCTCAGGATGATATTAGATTCTTTTTAGGCTATTCTGGTTGGGACGAACAACAATTAGACAACGAACTTCAGTCTAATGCTTGGTTAGTTTCAGAAAATATTTACAATAATGAAATTATATCTAAAAGCTGCAATTCATTTTGGCGCGAGAAAATGATAGAACTTGGTGGTGACTATAGTATTTGGTCTAATGCACCAGAAAACCCTAGTTATAACTAAGTTAATCGCAGTTTTGCATTTAATTTGGTTACAACTTTTTGAGCAAATTCATTTCCATATTTCTTTTTACGGTATTGGGTAATGGGAATGATACCTTGAATGACGTTCGTAATAAATAATTCATCTGCTTTTTGAAGCTCAAAAGGAGAAATTGAAGCCTCTTCTATAAATAAATTGACATCTTTTGCTAATATTTCTAAAATCTGCTTACGCATTACACCTTTTAAACATCCATCTTCCAATGGTGGAGTTTTAATTTTATCAACTTTTACTAAAAAAAGATTTCCATTTAAAGCTTCAATTACATTTTTATTGGTATTTAATACTAAACAATTATCAAAATCATTTTCATTAGCATAAATACTTCCTATAACTTGTATAGCTTTATTGTTAGATTTTAAACCAGATAATAGTCCTGGTGCCATATAATAATCCTTATACAAATCGACTTTATAAGATACATTAGTTTTGATGGTGTAAAATGGATTGCTATGAGGTTCTGCAACTATATTAAAATTTACTTGTGCAGTATCAGTTGGCAAATATTTGCCACCTTCACCTCTATCAACATTTAATCGAACACGAGCTGAAGCGTTTATTAAATCATTTGCTTTCAACGTTTTTTGGATTTCTGCCTCAAGAAATTCCATTGTAAAGTTCATAGGAATATCCATACGTAGAATTCGCATAGAAGCCATCAACCTAAAATAGTGATCTTCCCAAAAAAAGATTTTACCATTAACAACTTTAAGAGTTTCAAAAAGAGCATCACCATATTTATAACCTCTATTATTAGTTGAGAGTTTAGAATCTTCCGGCGATATCAGTGTTCCATTAAAATTTATCATAAAAAAAAAGTCTCGATTTAGTTTATAAAATTAAATCGAGACAAATATATAATAGTTGAGTTAGTTACGCTTATCTTGAGCCTAAAACTTGTTTAAGGCTAGAAATTTGATTTGTCCATAACATTTTCCCTTCATCTATTTCATCGTCTTCAGCAAAATCTGTAATCATTAATGAAACATCTTTAGTAATTTCATCAACCTGAATACGGATTTCAAAAAAACAACTAGAACCATCTTCATCATCTGCTAACCATCTAAACTTAACACGTTCTCCACTTTTTTTACTTAATAATTTGGCTTGCTCCTCAGAGCCATCCCAAATAAAAGTGAATAATTCTCCACGAGAATTAACGTTGTCGGCAAACCACTCTGATAAGCCTGAAGGTGTTGATATATAAGTATATATTAGTGAGGGAGAAGCCTGTATTACAAACTCCATTTCATATTTTTCTTTATCGTCCATAGCTGCATTATATTATGTGCTCAATATATACAATTATGACTCAATAAGAAACTTTAAATTAAAAATTATTTTTTTAGATTGTTATGTTTGTTGTCGTAGAATTTGTTTTTATATTTGCAGCCGCAATTATGGCGAGGTAGCTCAGTCGGTTAGAGCGTCGGATTCATAACCCGGAGGTCACGAGTTCAATTCTCGTTCTCGCTACAACAATAAAAGTTCAGTATTAAAGTACTGGACTTTTTTTATGTATTTCTTTGAAAATCACTTCAATCAAAATCATCACATATAAACACCACAACTATTTTAATAAAGATTAATTGTTAATTTAGTTAAAAAAATATTGCCAATCCGTATTTCTATTAGAAAATTATTTAGTTCATGAGATCCAAATGTTACATACCGCTTTTAACTCTTCTAGGTTTAATGCTGTTATTTTTTAATTGTAAAAAAGAAACCAAAGCAACAGATAAAATTAACACTATTGAAAATAAAAATAATTCTCAACCATATAACTTAATCGTAGAGAAGCCTGAAGGCATATCTACTCCCGAAGGTATGGTTTGGGTTAATGGCAAAACATTTTTACAAGGAGCAAAAGCTAATGATAAGTTTGTAATGATGAGAGAAAAACCAGCGCATCAAGTGAGTGTTGATGGATTTTTTATAGATATTACAGAAGTAACAAACAAACAGTTTAAAGCTTTTGTCGATGCTACGAGTTATATAACCGTTGCTGAGCGACCTATAGATTGGGAAGAAATGAAAAAAGAACTTCCTGCAGGCACTCAAAAACCACATGATTCCATTTTACAACCTGGTAGTCTAATTTTTAACAAAAATGTGGATGCAGTTGTAAACATGGCCAACTATAGTCAATGGTGGACATGGAAAATAGGTGCTAATTGGAAACATCCTGAAGGTCCAGAAAGTTCTATTGAAGGTAAAGATAATTTTCCTGTTGTGCATATTGCTTTAGAAGACGCATTGGCCTATTGTAAATGGGCAAATAGAAGATTACCTACTGAAGCAGAATGGGAATCAGCAGCTCAAGGTACTGCTGCAGATAACATATATACTTGGGGAAATGAGCCAAGTATTTTAGATGACAATGCTAATACATGGCAAGGTACATTTCCTATTAAAAATGAAAGTGTTGATGGTTTTGAACTTATTGCACCAGCTAAATCGTACCCACCAAATTCTATTGGTGTTTATGATATGATAGGGAATGTTTGGGAGTTAACTTCAGATTTATTCAATGTTAATTATTATCAGGAAATTGATAATTCAGAAATATTGATTAATCCTAAAGGTGCTAAAAAAGCATTCAGTCCTGATAATCCGTATCAAAAAGAAATTATTATAAAAGGAGGCTCTTTTTTATGTCACGCATCTTACTGTGCTAGTTTTAGAATTTCTGCTCGCATGGGAATGAGCTTGGATTCTGGCTCAGATCATACTGGATTTAGAACTATTGCTACACCGAAAATGTTGGAGTAAAATTATTGTTTTAATGATCGATTTCATCATAAAAAAGATAGACTCAATCATTTAATGTTAAAATTGAAAAGTGCAATATTAGCCACAGACCTTTATATTAGTTTTCTAGTTACTATAGTACTTTAAACCCTACATATGTAAATCATAATTGTATATTAGCAATAGACAACTTACTTTTCAATTCAAAAATAAATGAATTCACCAAAACAAAGAATAGGTCTATTTTTAGGACCACTTTTATTTATACTTATTAAGTTTTTCTTTCATCCTGAAGGTATAGGTGATTCAGCAAATGCTATATTAGCATCGACTGCTTGGGTAGCTGTCTGGTGGATTACTGAAGCCATAGCAATACCTGTAACTGCATTGTTGCCTATTGTTTTATTTCCATTATCTGGTGGAATTTCTTTAAGCGAAACCACGGCATCATATGGTCATAAATATATTTTTCTATTTCTTGGTGGATTTATTATAGCAATTGCAATTGAGAAATGGAACCTACATAAACGCATTGCATTAAACATTATAAAACTTGTAGGTACTAATGTTAGTAGAATCATTCTTGGATTTATGGTAGCAACAGCGTTGTTATCTATGTGGATTTCTAATACTGCAACAGCTGTAATGATTTTACCTGTTGGTATCGCTATAGTACTGCAACTTCAAGACAACCCAAATACCAAAGAGAATGAAAATTTAATCTTTGGAAAAGCATTAATGCTCGCTATAGCATATAGCGCTTCAATAGGCGGTATGGCAACATTAATTGGCACTCCACCAAACCTTGTACTTGCTGGTGTGGTTGAAAGTACCTACAATACAGAAATTACATTTTCACAATGGTTTATGTTTGGTTTTCCAATAAGCATTATCTTATTAATTATATGCTGGATTTATTTAACTCGATTTGCATTTAAATTTGAACAGAAAGAATTTCCAGGTGGTCGAAATGAAATTGATAAACAGCTTAAAGCATTAGGTAAAATATCTTATGAAGAAAAAATGGTTTTAGTCATATTTTCTATAGCAGCAATAGCTTGGATTTGTCGATCATTTATTTTAGCCAAATGGCTGCCTGCTATTGACGATACTATTATTGCAATTATCGCTTCAGTAGTTTTATTTTTAATACCTAACAGCAAAAAGAATGAAGCCATTATTAATTGGGAAGATGCTGTAAAATTACCTTGGGGAATTTTGTTGTTGTTTGGTGGTGGTATGGCTCTAGCTACAGGATTTGAAACTAGTGGTTTAGCTGGTTGGATTGGCAATCAATTAACTTCATTAATTGGGGTTTCAGTTTTTGTGTTGTTATTAGTATTGATTGCATCCGTAAATTTTTTAACAGAAATCACATCAAACATGGCTACAACAGCAATGCTTTTACCCGTTTTAGTTGCTCTAGCTACAGTTTTAAATATCCATCCATATATATTAATGGTTAGTGCAACTTTAGCAGCCTCATGTGCTTTTATGCTGCCTGTTGCAACACCACCTAATGCTGTGGTATTCGGTTCTGGTTATTTAAAAATTGAAGACATGGTTAAAAAAGGGATTTGGATGAATGTCATTTCAATTGTCCTTGTCACCTTAATTGTGTATTTTGTATTGCCTTTGGTTTGGGATTTGAAATAAGAATTATCTTTTACGACTTCGGTCAATTTTACAACGTCTGCATCTCGATAAATACGTTACAGACAACTCGTAAACCCCATTGGTTCGTCCTATGTTAGTTGTATTCATATCGTAAGATAATCCAAATCTAAATTCGTCGTATTCTAATCCAAGAAAACCATTTATAGAGGTTAACAAATGACTGTTATTATCATTCTGCGCAGGATTTGTAGCAGCAGTAACACCAATAAGAAATTGATCCACTATAAACAAAGAGCCTATATCTAAACGGTTATATTCACCTTGTTGCATATAATTAGCTGTCATCATAATACCATAATCTCTCAAAAATGGAAAACGGAAATTACCATGTAATGAATAGAAAATATCTAATGGTAATTTTTCTCCATCTACAAATGAAATATTTGGACGATTAAGATGCTTTGCAGAAGCACCAAACCAATAGGTAATGCCGTTTAATTCTTCTCTTTCAAAAGCTAAACCAGCTGAAATATCTCCAAAAAACACATTATCTGTATTATTGCTTAATGGATCTACAGATGTTGGACTAATAGTACCAGAATTAATATTAATCTGGTCTGCCAAAGTAAGGTTACTAAAACCTATATCCTTAAATCCTAAACCAACTTCTATTGCTGGCCTAAAAAACCAACCACCATCAAGATTAATGCGATGCATATAATTTACATTGGCCTGATAATAATTGTACTTATTGAAAGTTTCATGTTGTCTTAAAAAATTGATTCCAATACCAAAACCAAGACTTGGCCCATAATCGTAAGACTTATTGAGATAAGCATATTGTGTATCTACTCTAAGATCTAAATTAGGCCATTGGGTTCTGGTTAAGACACCAGCTGCAATTCTGTCGCTATCTTCAAATCCAGAAAAACTAGGATTTAATGTTTCTTGTATATAATTAGATTGTGTAAAAATTGGATCTTGAGCATTTGCACAAAAACCTATCAAAATTAAAACTATAAATATTATTCTTTTCAAAGTGATTCTTAATTATTTGATATATACAAAAGCTCCTTGTTTGTTAATTTCATCACCATAAAACGTTTTGGCAGTAAATGTGTAATAGTAATTTCCGTTTTCAGCAATTTCATCCTTTACTTTTCCGTCCCATCCTCTAATACTATCTCCTTTCTCCTTATATATAAGACTTCCCCAAGTATCATAAATATTTATTTCTAAAGTATTGAGTCCAATGTGTACTGGAGCAAAATAATCATTTAGTCCATCTTCATTTGGTGTAAAAGCATCTGGCATTATTAGTTTATAACCTTCTTCAATATTTAATGTGATAACTTTAGTATAAACGCAACCTAAAGGGTAAGTAACCGTTTGTGTAACAATGTAACTACCAATATTGAAATAAGTATGTGTTGGATTTTCTTCTGCCGAAAAACTACCATCTCCAAAATCCCATAAAACACTTTCATAATTACCAGTAGCTGTATTTATAAATTCAATTGGATCTTGAATTGTATAAATTCCATAATTTAAAAACCCGAATGATGTAGTTTCAAAATCAGCATCGCCCAAAACAGGAGTTTCAACATTTAGCGAATATGTAGTTGTACAACCATTGCTATCTAAAACTTCAACAATCACTAAACCATCTTCATCTGTAGTCATTTGTTCATTATTAATACCACTTACCGTTCCTGTTGACCAAGTATACTGAAATGGTGGCACACCTCCACTTGCCATAGCAACAAAGGTTTGATTAACATTATGCGATTCACAATCTACTTCAGTTTGTGTTTCGATATCTATAGTTAAAGGTTCAAACCTAATAACATCCCAACTGCCTTGAATTTCGCAGCCATTAGCATCAGTAACATTTGCCACATAAGTATTAGGTGGTACGCTATCTAAATCTTCTGTATTTGCTCCATTTGACCATACAACATCAAAAGGTGGTGTTCCTCCTTCAATTAATAAATTAATTGCTCCGCTATTGGTGTCATCGCAATCTAAGGCATCAGTTACATTAGCCGAAAGCTCTAATGGTAGAATATTATAAATGGTAAAACTATCCTGTATTACACAAGGCGTACCATCTGTTATCGTAACCGAATAAGTGCCAGGAGCAAGATTATTTCGCTCAGTTCCAGCTACAGGATCATCATCCCAAACTAAGGTTACTGGATCTATTCCTCCAACAAAATTTAAAGTAATACTAGCATCATTTTCACCAGAACATGACATTTGAGTTACTACTGGATCTATTAAAAATATTGGAGGTGCTTCAATTTCAATAGGAAAATCGCGTTCACAATTTTCACTATCAGTAATAGTTATTGTATATATTCCGGGTGATAAATTTATTTGGCTATAGCCTGTACCTAAATTACTCCACGCTACTTGGTAAGGTGGTACTCCACCAGAGATATTATTAATGGTAATTGAAGCATCATTGTCTCCATAACACATTATTTCTGTGGCCGTAACATCTATTTCAATTTGATTATTTTGAATAATTTCAACTTCAAGTGTATCTATACATTCAGAATTATCAGTTACTGTTAAGTTATAAATACCAGCAAATAGATTATCAATATTTTGATTGGTACTTGTGAAACCATTAGGTCCAGTCCAAGCAAATGCATAATCTATTCTACCACCAACTACATCTACAGTTATCGCTCCTGTTGCATCACCAAAACAAAGTACATCTGTTTTAGTGTCTAAGGTCACATCTAATAATTGAGGTTCTTCAATACTAAAATCTAGCGTTATTGGACCACAATTATTTGCATCTGTTACAGACACATTATAATCTCCTGGACCTAGATTAGTTAAATCTTCGTCAGATGAAAATGATGCTCCGTTTAAAGTCCATGTGTATGTATAAGGCAATGTACCACCAGCAATATCGATACCAATACTTCCATCATTGGCACCAAAACAAGAAATAGTTTCAGGATCAAAATCTATGGCACTAAATACTAATTCGTCTGGCTGAGAAATTGTAAATGATTCAGAATAAGGACAACCTCCATTATCTTCAATATCTAGAGTATAGATACCAGCTTCAAGATTAAAAATATCTTCAGCATTACTTGTATAACCATTTGGCCCTGTCCAAGTAACATTATAAGGATTTCCTGTTGTAAAAGGTATTCCACCAACTATGGCTATTTCAATTGAGGCATTATTAGACTCAAAACAAGAATTATTTACAACCGTTGAAGCAACAGAAATGGAAGGGTTTACGGTTACTACAATTTCAAAATCTTCACCTTCACAATCTCCAGAAATTGGGGTTACTGTATAAATTACTGTCGCTGGATTAGTTGTCATATTCTCTAAATATTGAGACACCGTAGCAATAGGTGTCGCTTGAGCAGTTGCACCAGTAATGCTTCCAATAGGATTAACTACAGGATCTGTCCAAGTATATAATGTGTTTAATGGTACAATATCACCTGTGTTTGAAGTATCTGGCACAAAAACAAATGTATTTCCACTACAAATCAACACTTCAGAATCATCAATTATTGGTGTTTCTTTAACAATAATCTCTGCTGTATTGGATATAATTTCTGAACAACCTCCAGAATTAAACGTAATAACTACATAATAATATGTAGTACCAACAGTATTTACCATTGGACTATAAGTGCTAGAAGTTGCACCTGCAATTGCGGTTCCTGTGGTTGTATTATCTAGCGGATTTTGATACCATTGATATGTAGGTGTTCCTGCACCATTGGTATAAGAAACATTTAATGCAGACGTGGTTTCTCCTAAACACAATTCATCTGAAATGGGTTGCGCACTAAATTGTGCTCCTTCACTAACCTCAACCTCACTAATTTCACTAGTAACCTCACAACCTGATACATCTTGAGTAACAATACAATAGTAAAAAAATGTCCCAACTGTTGTTGTAGGTGGTGTATAAGTTGCTGAAGTTGCACCTGAAATTGCGGTTCCTGTTGTTGAATTATTTACTGAATTCACATACCATTGATATGAATTATTACCTAATCCACCAGAGACCATAACCTCTATATTTTGTGCTACGGTATTTTGACATATACTCTGAAAAGCCAATGGCTGAGTTGTAATTATAGGATCATCTACTACAACAATTTCTGAAACATCACTTATTAAACCTGCACAACCACTTGCGCTATATGTTACTTCAGCATAATAATAAAATGTACCTGTACTTGTAAACATTGGAGGTGTATATGTTGAAGCTGTTGCACCTACAATTAAAGTACCACCTGTGTTTGCATTTACTGTATTGCTATACCATTGGTACGACTCCACACCTGCGCCACCCGAAACAGTGATGGATAATTCTTGTGCTATACCTCCTTCACAAATAGTTTGCGTATTAATAGGTTGTGCATCAATTTGTGTTGTATTTGCTACTTCAATTTCTGCTGTATCCGAAACAATTTCATTACAGCCGCCTGTAGAAAATGTAATTACTACATAATAATAGGTTATTCCAACTGTATCTGTTGGTGGTGTATATGTTGCTGAAGTTGCACCAGATATTGGTGTTCCAGTTGTAGTATTATCTACAGTGTTTTCGTACCATTGATAATTAGGTGTACCAGTACCTTGAAGGGTTACCGATAAATCATCAGCAGTACCATTTAGACATACAGAATTTGATATGGGTTGAGCTGTAATTAATGGTGCTGGCTCTACAGTAATTTCAAAATTAACTGGAGCACCAACACAGCCACTAATTTCTGGAGTTACCGTATAAATTAATGTAATTGCTGTAGATGTCGAATTTATTATTGTTTGTGATGGAATTGTACTAGATGTTCCGCTATCTACAAAACCTGTAAGACCTGCAGGATTATTTGAAGACCAACTAAATGTAGTACTTGCATTGTCTGAAGTTAAATTAATAGCATCTGATACTGTACCAGAACATATTGTTTGCTCTAAATCTGTATTAGTTATTGTTGGTGAATCGTTAATTGAAAAATCTTCGGTAACTGTAGTTGTACCACAAGCATTGGTAACACTAAAGGTTATTGTATAATCACCAACCGTAGAATAAGTTACTGTTCCAGGATCTAACTGATCTGAAGTAGCAGGAGAACCACCAGGAAACAACCAGCTATAAGTTATAGTATCTGAAGCGGGCGCACAAGTATCTACAGTTGCCACAGGAATAAAAGTTGCCATACCACAAGCATCTGTAATCTCATCTATCATAGCATTTGGTGGTTGTTTTACTTCAATTGTTTCTGATATTGAAAAATCGCCACAGCCATTTGTTGCCGTCATAGTTAACTCATAGGTTCCTGCAGAATCAAACTGAAATGATGGATTGGCTGAATTTTCATCTGTACCATTTGTAAAACTCCAAGCTGCAGAAGTACCGCATGAAGCCGCTGTATAGTTTACTTCCCATAAATAGGTTGGCGGATTACAACTATCTGTCTCATCAGTACTATTTACAGTAGTTACTTGCAAAGGTGAACACCCTTCATTAACATTTGTAGTAAAAATTGGAACTAAATCTTCTTCTATACATATAGTCTTAACAACTGGATCTGTAGTACCACAAAAATTCTCTTCAATGAGTGTTACTGTATAAGTTCCGGCTGATGTATAAGTATGACTTGGGCTTTCTAAATCTGATGTTGTGCCATCACCAAAGTCCCACATATGATTAGCATCTTCGGTACAATTAGGGCCAAAACCATTTTCAGTTTCATTGGTAAATAATATCGCTGTTCCTACACAACCAGGTGTTTGAAAGGTAAAATCAACATCAGGTAATTGTAATAATGTAACTGGTCCTGCTGTAGAAAATGTTTGACCACAAGACGTTGTAATAGTTAGAGATACAATATAACCTGCTCCTGGACAATTTGATGCAGTATAGGTATAATCTAATAAAATAGGGCTAGCCGCTTCTGGATTAGCAGGATCATAATCTGTAGATAATGCTATTAAATCAGCCTGAGTAAATGTTTCTTGATTACCATCACCGTAATCTACATAATATGTGGTGTCCTGAGGATTATCTCCCCATTCATCAATTGTAAATCCTAAGTTACTAACAGGTAAACATAAATTAGTAGTATTACCAGGATTAGTAACATTACCACCAGGATTACTAGAGTTTTTTACAAGTATGGTTTCAGTAGAAATACATCCACTGTCTCCATAACCAGTGAATGTCATATTAAATGACCCTAATTCTGTATAGGTATGCGTTATAGGAAAGGAAATATTGGTTTCAGAGCTACCATCTCCCCAACTAACGTCATATGAAGTAATACAACCTGCAGAAGGAGAAACATTTCCTACATTAATTATATAAGTAGGATCAACCGTATTATTGCCACAGTTATCAAATGGAAGAAATTGATCATCTAAATCTTCAAAAACCATTTGTGGACGCTGTTCAACATTTATCGTTTGAGATGAACTCGCTGTAGAATTATCACTTTCGTCTGTAACCGTTAATGTTACAGTAAAATTAGAAAAACCACATCCAAATGCATTATATATTTTATTAGGATTTTCGATAGTAGAACTCGTACCATCTCCAAAATCCCAATTGTAAATAAAAGGACCTGTACCTGTTACAGTAGAAGTAAAATTTATTACTGTACCAGAACATGCATTGTCATTGTTGAATGTAAAGCTAACTCCTGGCGGATTAGCAGATGAAACTAACCTATTATTTAGTGCATCTATTTTATTAAAAAAAACAGTTTCTGTGATGTTAAATGCACCAATTAAACCAAAAAAAGACACAACAAGTACAAGTAAGCTATATTTTATTTTCCCCATAAATATTTAACAGCTAATTCTTTGAAGGGTTTAATGTAGTTAAATTCTTGTTAAGCCATTATTAAACTTTAACATTTTTCGACAAGAACATTGAATTATCTATGAATGACCGTTTTACATTAATTATGACAGCCACATTACTTAAAGTTTATGAAAATTAGTTACGCAATATTTTTATAATAATCATATTAATTTCCTTATTTTTAAACACTTAATTAATCAACATACCTTTGCTAAAGCTTGGGTGTAATAAACCAACCATATGAAAAAGTACAATCACTTTTACATTGCCCTCCTCTTACTACTTTTTATAAACATTTCATTAGCTCAAGAAACTTCAAAACAAAAAGACTCTACAAAGAAAGCGACAAAAGAGTTACCTCTAGAGCCTACCAGAAAAGTTAACTTTACTACGGATAAAGGCACTTGGATTTCGGTAGATGTAAGTCCTGATGGTAAAACCATTATGTTTGATATGATGGGAGATTTATACACCATCCCAATTACTGGAGGTAAAGCAACCCGAGTTACAGAAGGTATGCCCTATGATGTGCATGCACGCTACAGTCCAGATGGTAAATCAATTTTATTCATTTCAGATAAAAGCGGATCGGATAATCTTTGGACCATGGATTTGGCCACTAAAGAACAAAAACAATTAACTAAGGACAAAGACAAATACCATGTTTCAGCAGCCTGGAGTCCAGATGGTGATTATATAGTTGGTACTCGTGGCAGACGAAATATAAAACCATTTATAGTTCATAAAGACGGTGGTTCTGGTGCTAATTTATTGAGTAAACAAAAAGCTAATAAATATATCGACCCTGCATTTAGTGCAGATGGTAAACATATATATTTCTCTGCTCGTCGTGGAGCTTGGAATTATAATGCTCAATTACCACAATATCAAATTATGAGTTTTAATCGCGAAGATGCAGCTACAGAAACGGTGACTTCTCGATACGGTTCAGCATTTACTCCAACCTTATCAAAAGATGGAAAATGGATGGTTTATGGTAGTCGTTTTGAAGAACACACTGGTTTAGTACTAAGAAATCTTTCATCTGGTGAAGAACGTTGGTTAGCATATCCTGTACAAAGAGATGATCAAGAGTCAATAGCGCCATTAGGTGTTTTACCTGCAATGGCTTTTACTCCAGATAGCAAAAACTTAATAGCTTCTTATGGTGGAAAACTCTACAAAATTGGAATTGCAGATAGTAAAGCAACAGAAATTCCATTTTCGGTAGATGTAGATTTAGATATGGGACCAATGGTGTCGTTTAAATATCCTATTGATGATTCACCCGAAGGACTTGTAACTCAAATAAGAGGTGCAAAACCCTCACCAGATGGTAGTAAGATTGCATTTACAGCATTAAACCGTCTGTATGTTATGGACTTGCCAAATGGCACACCTAAGCGTTTAACCAATCACAATTTTACAGAAGCGATGCCAGCTTGGTCACCAGATGGAAAACAAATTGTGTTTACAACATGGAAGCCAGATGGAGGTCATTTGTTTAAAGTTAATGTTTCTGGAAGAGGTAATGTAACGCAATTGACCAAAGAACGAGGAATCTATACCAATCCTGCTTGGTCTTATAAATCCAATAGAATTGCTTTTACCAAAGGGGCTGCTCAAACTTACGATGATGCTATAGATCCTTTTAATGGCAGGACAGTTGAAGAACTCGCATGGATTTCTAGTGATGGTGGTGATATAACTATTATAGATAGAGCAAAAGGAAGAGGACTACCACATTTTACTAAAGTAAATAATCGTATTTATTTAAATCATGGTGGTAAAGGTTTAATATCTGTACGTTGGGATGGTAGTGACGAAAAAGAACATTTAAAACTAACAGGAATAAAAACGTATGGTTCTTCTGATATTTTCGGGAAAGATCATGACCATGCTGCAGCAATGCCAAGTCATGAAGATGGTTGGAGAGAAAATAATACAGGATCTAGACCGAGTGAAATTAGAATTTCGCCAGATGGAACGCATGCATTAGCAAAAATTAATAACGATATCTATTCGGTTATTATTCCTATGATCGGAACTACACCTTCTATCAATTTAGCTAAACCCGAAAATGCCGCCTTTCCTGCTAATAAACTTACTGTTATGGGAGGTGAATTTCCTGAATGGTCTAATGATAGTAAAAAAGTTCATTGGTCATTAGGCGCGAGTCACTTTGCTTATGATTTAGTAAAGGGAAAAGCATTTTCAGATAGTTTAGCTTTAGCGAAAAAGAAGGAAAAGGAACTTAAAGAAGCAGAAAAGAAAACGGATTCTACTAAAACAGATAAAAAAGAAGAGAAGAAAAAAGAGAAACCAACTTTTAAAGCTGAAGAATATAAGGTAAAAGTAAAGTACCAAAGAGCTATTCCAAAAGGTAAAACACTACTAAAAGGTGGTAGAATTATCACCATGAATGGTAAAGAAGTTATAGAAAATGGTGATATTTTAATTGAAAATAACCGTATTATTAATGTTGGTGTTTCTGGAAGTTTTAATGTACCAAATGATGCAGTAGTTATAGATGCCAAAGGCAAAACAATAACACCTGGTTTTGTAGATACCCACGCACACATGTGGCCAAATTGGGGAGTTCATAAAAATCAGGTATGGATCTATTCTGCAAATTTGGCTTATGGAGTAACCACTACTAGAGATCCTCAAACAGCAACTACAGATGTATTAACTTATGCAGATATGGTAGAAGCAGGCATGATTCATGGACCAAGAGTTTATAGTACAGGACCCGGAGTTGGTTATTGGGCTTATAATATAGAAAGTCTTGATCATGCTAAAGAAGTTTTAAAACAATACAGTGAGTATTACAACACTAAAAGTATTAAGAGTTATTTAGTAGGTAATCGTCAACAAAGACAATGGGTGATTATGGCTGCTAAAGAATTAAAACTAATGCCAACTACAGAAGGCGGTTTAGATTTTAAACAAAATATGGTGAATATGATGGATGGTTATCCTGGCCATGAGCATTCGTTTCCTATTTACCCAATTTATGATGATGTTATAAAAGTTTCAGCTCAGTCTCAAATGGCTATTACACCTACCCTTTTAGTAAGTTATGGCGGTCCTTGGGCAGAAAATTATTTCTATTCTAGAGAAAACCCATATGATGATCCTAAAATGCAATACTTTACTCCTTATGCAGAATTAGCTCAAAAATCAAGAAGACGACCAGGATGGTTTAAGGATGAAGAGCATGTATTTAAAAAGCATGCTGAGTTTATGAAAGATCTAATAGAAGCAGATGGTATTGGTGGTGTTGGTAGCCATGGTCAATTACAAGGTTTAGGATATCATTGGGAATTATGGGCTGTTGCAAGTGGTGGCATGAATAACCATGATGCCTTACGTATTGCAACCATTAAAGGATGTGAGGCATTAGGCCTAGACAAAGATTTAGGATCTATCGAAGTTGGAAAAATTGCTGATATCTTAATAATGAGCGGTAATCCACTTGATAACTTACGAAACACAAACACTTTAACGCATGTTGTAAAAAATGGTATTGTTTATGACGCCAATAATCTAGACGAAGTTGCACCTGTTAAAAAGAAAGCCGAAACGTTTCATTGGCAAACTAAAAAACCTCTAGGACTACCTGGTATAAAAAATTAAAAAGTAAACTATTCTTATTTTTTAAAAAGCCATTACAATCTTGTAATGGCTTTTTTAATAAATATCGCATTTCTATTTTCTTTTCTCTAATATACTACAATTACCTACAACCATATATTTTTAGTTAAAATTGCTAAAAATTTCAACACTCTGATTTTCAGTATTTTATAAAATTTAATAAAATTATTTGTGCATTTTATCGTATTTTTTTGCATTTCGTAGATTTTTTTTTGTTATGTTTGCTCGTCATTAAACCTCAAATCTGACATTAACAGCTTATGAAAATTTCTGATTTACATATAAGAAAAGCGTATATCCAAGGTATAGTGATACTCGTTATTTCTTGCATAGCTTTTTTGCAAGATTTTAGTTTTCTATTTGGTAATGATCAGTTACAAAATCCAAATATTTATTTAGCATATAATATACAAGAAGAACTTAGCGATGAATTTCCAAATTCAATTGATTTACTGCATAATACGTTAGAATTAAAAACTACAAATTCAAATGATATAACTACACCATTAAATAAAAGTAATAACAGTTACATTAATGAAGATGTTGATATTTTAAAAATTAGTTTAGCCAACGCCAACGCACAAAATCCAACTGCTAACGGAACTACAGAATTTTTAACTATAGAAAATAATGAAGCAAATTTAAATTATACAGCTTCACCTATAGCGACTGACCTTAGTTCTGGTATAACTAATACTTCTTTAAACACTGAAGTTTATTTAAAAAGGATACAACGTATTTGGACCATTATACCGACGAGTACAAATACTCCAACAATGACTATTAAAATTCCAAGGGCCTCAATTGCAAATGATCCTTCACTTGGTAATTTTTATATGCTAGTGTCAAATTCTAATGTATTTGATTCTAACTCAGATTACAGAATACTGACGTTAGATGAAAACGGAGATTTAGAAACAAACTATAAATTTGAAGAAACGGCATATATTTCTTTTGGATTTTCACCTCAAATTTCAATCGAGCGATCCATTTATTTCAATGGTTATCAAGATTATATAGATATTCAAAATCAATTAGAATTAAATCCAGACGGTTTTACGATTTCTGCATGGATTAAAAGAGATCATAATGATTTTGGTGAAGTTTCCATACTATCAAAAAGAGATATTGGTTTTACAAAAGGCTTTGATATTACACTTAACAGTGATAATAAATTAAGAATTAAATGGAAAAACGAAAGCTATCAAACACTAAAGTCTTATACACCTATTCCTTTTAATATATGGCACCATGTGGCTATTACATATAATGGTTCTAAAGTATCAATTTATATAGATGGTGTGTTAGACAATTCAGCAATAAAATCTGCTCCTGTCGCTACAAATGAATCCTTTCTTATAGGTGCTGCCGGAACAGATAGACCTATACAACATTTTAGAGGACATATTGACGAAGTACGAATTTGGAAAACGGATTTAACAGAAGACCAACTACGTTTTATAATGAATCAAGAAATAGCAAATAATTCTGGTTTAGTATTTGGTAAAGCCTTACCAACTTCAATTACCAAAAACGATATTAATACAATTTCATGGTCAGATTTAGCAGGCTATTATCCAATGTCTGCCTTTACTTATAATAATACAATGGATGCTTCTGGTAATGGCAATAACGGATTACTAAAAAATATAATGACAGTTGACGTTGAAACCACTCCATTACCATATAAAACAAATCTTGATGGAGATTGGGACGATAACTCAACTTGGGCTAATGGAAATTTACAGTACATACCTGGTTCAACATCAATTGTTAACCCAAACACAACTATAGATTGGAATATCGTAAAAATTCAACATAATTTATTGATGGATAATTCAGATTTACCAGCTATAAATAAATTAAACAGAATTATTTTAGGATTATCTATTGATGCTAATTCATTAAAATTAAAAGGAGATAACGACAGTGGTACAGGAAATGGATTAACTATTACGCATTACTTAAATCTTAATGGAAAATTAGATCTCGAAGGTGAATCTCAATTAATTCAAACTTTAAAAAGTGACCTAAATGTTACCTCCGAAGGTTTAATTGAACGCGATCAACAAGGTACAGCAAATACCTATACATACAATTATTGGTCATCTCCTGTTACCAAACAAAACTCTGAAGTCAATAGTTTTAAAATTAGTGATGTAATGAAAGATGGTACTTCATCCTCAAATCCATTACCAATTAATTTTTCATCTTCTGGTTATAATGGAGCTCCATCTAATCCAATTCGTATTGCAGATTATTGGGTATGGAAGTATGCAAATGAACTTAATAACAACTATTCTTCCTGGCAACATATTAGAAGAACAGGAACTATTTTTCCAGGTGAAGGCTTTACCATGAAAGGACCTGGAACTGGGACTGCAGAAATACTTCAGAATTATGTATTTACAGGAAAACCCAACAATGGAAAAATTAATCTTAATCTGGCTGCAGATAATGAATATTTAATCGGAAATCCATATCCATCTGCTATAGATGCGGATAAATTTATTAGAGATAATGGAATAAATGATTCCGCTTTAATTAGTGGTACTCTATATTTTTGGAAACATTATGGAGGTAACTCTCATGCTGTACAAGATTACAAAGGAGGTTATGCAACTTATAATTTTGCAGGCGCAGTTGCAGCAGCTACAAAAGGTAATATTAACAACTCCGAAGTATTAACACAAAAACCTGGACGCTACATACCAGTTGGTCAGGGCTTTTTTGTAATGGGTGAAAATGGTGGCACTATTAATTTTAATAATGGTCAACGTGTCTTTAAAAAAGAAGGAAGTAACTCCCTATTTTTAAGAAGCAGTACACATTCTAATAATGAAGAAAACATTGATGGTAGAATGAAATTTAGAATAGGTTTTAACTCTGTAAACAACTTACATCGTCAATTACTCTTAACTATCGATGAAAGCACAACACCCAACGTGGATTGGGCTTACGATGGCAAATTAAACGAAAATCAGATAGACGATATGTTTTGGGTAATACAAAATGAAGCCTATATTATTCAAGCTAGTAATGAAGCTGAAGTTTCTACAACCTATCCTTTGGGTATAAAAACCAATTCTAATGGTTTAAACCGTATCACAATTGACGCCTTAGAAAATGTTCCAAATGATATGGATATATATGTACATGATATCGTTATAAACACCTATCATAATTTAAGAACTAGTAATTATGAAGTTTATTTAAATGCAGGTGAACACTTAGATCGTTTCGAAATTACGTTTGGTGTGCCATCAGAGGCTCTTAATATTGATGATGAAATTTTGAGTAGTCTCAATATAGTATACGCTAATGACATCAACAAAATAGTATTAATTAACCCAAACCAAATAGAAGTAAAATCTATTGTTCTATATAATATGCTAGGCCAACCGATTTTTACAATAAAAGATATATTAAGAAAGGATCATTCAGAATATGATATTAAAAATTTAAGTGCTGGAGCTTACATTATTAAGTTACATGCAGTTAACGATTCTGTATTGACCAGAAAAGTAATAGTTGAGTAATTTCAATTGTTTTTAGTTAGTTAGTGATTAGAAAAGTCTCAGTCTATTTATAGCTGAGGCTTTTCTTATTAAACTCATTTTAAAGTTTCTAACAACTCATTGAATGGCAATTTAGTTTGCTCACCAGATTCCATATGCTTTAACGCAAAGGTCTTAGCATTTAATTCTTCCTCACCAACCAAAACCACATACGGAATATTTCGACGATTAGCATAGGTCATTTGCTTTTTCATTTGCTTACCAGACGTAACCGCATCAGGATATAATTCGGCTTTTACACCATTTTCTCTTAACTTGGATACTGCTTTTAATGAAGCCATCGCCTCCTCATCACCAAAACTTATAAATAACACTTTTGTAGCTTCGGTAATTGTATCAGGAAACAAACCTAATTCTTCTAAAACTAAATAAATACGATCTAAACCAAAGCTGATGCCTACTCCACTCATATTTTTTAGGCCGAAAATGCCTGTAAGATCATCGTAACGACCTCCGCCTCCTATGGAACCCATTTTTACACCATCTGGTGCAGAAACCTCAAAAATAGCACCTGTGTAATAGTTAAGCCCACGAGCAAGGGTAACATCTAATTGCAGTGTTGCTGTTTTTAATTCTAAGTTTGAAATGGCAGTATTTATAAATTCTAATTCTTCAATACCTTTGAGTCCGATTTCAGAAGCATTTAAAATAGATTTTAAACTCTCTACTTGGTTTCCAAAATCACCTTTAAGTGTGAATAAAGGTTGAAGTTTAGCAATACCTTCTTCTGATATACCTTTAGAACGCATTTCTTCTTTTACCTTCTCCTCACCTATTTTATCAAGCTTATCTAATGCTACTGTAAAATCGATAAGCTTATCTTGGGCTCCAATCACTTCGGCAATACCAGATAAGATTTTACGATTGTTAATTTTTATAATAACCCCTTCTAATTGTAAAGCTGAAAAAACCGCATCATACAGCTGCACAAACTCAACTTCTTGAAATAACGATTTAGACCCAACAACATCAGCATCACACTGGTAAAACTCTCTAAAACGTCCTTTTTGCGGACGGTCTGCACGCCAAACAGGTTGAATTTGGTAACGTTTAAAAGGGAATTCTATCTCGTTTTGGTGTTGTACTACGTAACGTGCGAAAGGCACAGTTAGATCATAACGAAGGGCTTTTTCGGAGATTAGCGTAGTGCTTTTATAGGAATTCATAGAGTATTCTTTCAAATACTCATTATAGAAAGCAATAAATGCATCGGACTTTACAGTTTCTTTTCCAACAGAGTTTAAGTTTTTAAAGTTTAAAAAATCTTCTTTGAATATATTAAAGGTTTTATTCAATAACACTTTTATATAATCATCATCATTCTTAAAATAAACATCGATTGATTCTCTCAAGGTTTCAGAAAAACTTAAATCATCATCCAATGAGCGTAAAATCTTATCATAAACTCCAAAAAAATTTGAAACTCTCAAGGCTATTTTAACATCATTCTTTCTTAAGTCTTTAAAATAGTCTCCGCTATTCAAAATCTTAAAAATCAAGCGATCACCTTCATCACCATATTTTCCCATTAAGGTTTCTGAGTTTTCAAAACTAGGAGTTTCAATTGGTTGAAATCCATAAACTTGAAACTGCTCTTTTATCGTTTCCATGATATAAGAACGCTTTGCAACTTCTGCTGCATTAAAATCTCTGGTGCCTTTAGGAATACTTGGTTTTTGTGCCATGCTTACTTCCTGCGAAAGCAGGAATCTTTTTTAATTAAAAAATACTTTCAAAAAAATTGAAATATTCTGTCACATTGAGCATTGGTTGAGATAAAATAATTTTTTATCGAAAGCACTTTGCAAAGCAAAATGAAATGTATTAAAACTATTAAATTATAACTTCTCAATTGCGCTCGAAATGACAGTAGAAAAAACTTCTCGTCCATTCAATTCATCACAAAAATATTATAATTTTTAGAGCCAAACCCAAGATATTTGGTTTTTATAGTAACTTTATCGTGTTTAAGTAGTCTTATACTTTTAAACAAGCCAACTAACTATACATAACACTATGTTTTCATTAGCTAAGGAGAATATTAAAATTGCTTTCGACTCTATTAAAAGTCAATTACTAAGAACAATTTTAACCGTTTTAATAATTGCCATAGGTATTATGGCCTTAGTTGGTATTTTAAGTGGTGTTTCTGCCTTAGAAAACACTATTTCCGGCAGTTTCTCTTCTATGGGTGCTAATACCTTTAACTTTCAACGTTATGAATTTACTGCGCAGCGACAAAGTAGAAGAGAACGTCAAAAGATTAATCCGGTTATCAATTACAGAAATGTAAAAGATTTTGAAGATAATTACGATTTTCCTTTTACTAAAGTTGCTGTATCTTTTATGGGTACATTTACTGCGGAAGTAAAATACGAAAACAAAAAAACAGATCCTGAAGTAAGAGTTCTTGGTGCCAACGAAAATTTTATAGAAAACTCAGGTTTAGAAATTGATAATGGTCGTTCGCTTAACGTTTTTGATATAGAAAATAGTAGTGCCGTTTGCGTTGTTGGTAGCGATTTACAAAAAGCATTGTTTCCTGACGACAATCCAATTAACAAAACTATAAGTGTACGAGGATCTAAATTTAAGATTATTGGTGTATTAAAAGAAAAAGGATCGACGTTTGGTAATAATCAAGATTTACGAATGATTATTCCTATACAGAAAGCCCGATCCATATTTACAAATCCTAATATCAATTATACACTAAGTGTAAAAGTAGATAAACAAGATATGCTCGAAGGAGCACAAGATGATGCTATTTTAACTTTTAGAAATATTAGAGGTTTAAACCCAGTTGAAAAGAATGATTTTGGAATAGAACGTAGTGATGATTTATTAAATAGAGCTGCTGAAAACACCTCTACATTATACATAGCAGCATGGATTATTAGTATCATCACCATATTTGGTTCTACCATTGCACTTATGAATATTATGCTTGTTTCCGTTACAGAACGCACAAGAGAAATAGGTGTACGTAAAGCTTTAGGTGCTAAAGCTAAAACCATTGCTTTTCAGTTCTTTATGGAAACTATAATTATTGGTCAACTTGGTGGAATTATAGGTATTGCCCTCGGAATTTTAATTGGTTGGGGAGTTGCAAAAGGTTTTGAATTAGACTTTTCTACACCTTGGGTGGCTATGATTTGGGCAACGACTATTGCTTTTATTGTAGCAGTAATTTCAGGGTTATATCCAGCTACCAAAGCTGCTAAATTAGATCCTATTGAGTCGTTGCGTTATGAGTAATTTACCTGCGATAAAGGAATATATGTTGTATATTAATTAGAAAGTTTGAGCGCCAAGCAAATTATTTTTTATCATGAAAGAATTCTTTATAAAACTAAATAACTTTTTCAGAAATCTTCTACTTAGTGATGTCGACAAACCTTACGACCGACCACTTCCATACCACAGAAAATTTGGCTCTGTAGAAAGACAAAAAAATGACTTAAAACAGAAGAGAGCTCAAGAACAAAGAGAGCAATCTAGAGGCTTTTAAGCTCCTTTAATCAAATTAGCAAAATAATTAAATAACTCTCCTTTTGTAATATTTGCACCAGACTGAATCATTTTAAAGATATCTAAATGCTTATCGTCCGAATAGTCCTTTTTAGCATTATAAAATTGAATACTATCAGACAACAAATTATCTCTTAACCATTGAAAACCTTCTTTAGAAGTAAAATCTATTGCTTCATTTTCAATTTTCAAGGCAATTAAGCGCATGTTTTTTTCATTACATTGAAACAAATGAATTTGATTTGGTGAGATATGCTCCAGGTATTCTACTTTACTCAATACACCAAACCAAACTAAATCACTAAAAACATCTAACTCTTGCTCTGCGGCTTCTGGCTTGTTTTCTTTAATGTCTGCCCACTCATCTGCAGTGATAGATTGAGTAGCTAAAAAATTGATGAATTCTTGGTGTAATTCTTCAAATTGTTCTTTTGTTAGTCTTGTATATTTCATTGACAAATTTATTTGTCATTCCGCAATTGATGCGGAATCTCATTTATATTAATTAATAGCTTTAAATGCTTCAAACGGTCTGTCTGTAGCTATTATATCTACTCCTATACTCATCCATTTGCTATAAAGTTCATCACCTCTTGCTTCGGCTTGTCCGTCTAAGTTTCCTAGTGTTCCAAGAATACAAACAATATCTTCTGCGTGCAATCTTTTAAAAAGTGACTCATCGGATAAACGTGTTCCTGTAAAGGCTAACATATTTTTCGTTGGGATTTTGGTAGCCAGCAACCTATCGAATTCCTTATCATTTCTAGCAGAAACGGATAACAATAACTCTGGCGCATACTCAAAAGCAGAAATTGCTTGGTTAACATCGTAAGTAATAACAATGCTAATATCTTCTGCTTTTGCCTCTCTAATAGCGTTAATAACAGCTTTCTGACTTACACTACGTTTTATATCTACTGTTAGGATGACATTATTTGCTTTACACCATTCTAAAACCTCAGAAAACAAAGGAATTTTAAAATCGGTCTTATTCCCATAATCGTCAACTAAATTGAATTTTTTAAGTTCATTATAAGTTAAATCTTTTACCAATCCAGAGCCATTTGTTGTTCTTTCAATAGAATTGTCGTGCATTAACACTAATTGACCATCTTTAGTTTGTGCCACATCAATTTCGTATATAGCAGAAATATTTTCATTAACATACTTAATTGTTTCTAAACAATTTTCAGGATAATTTTTAATGCTTTTACCTCCGCGATGTACACTAATTTTAGGATAATCTCCTTTTGAAGCGTTAAAGACTTCAATAAGTTTAGAATGCGTGATTACTTCTGGCGTATCAGTTTTAGAATCTTTACATCCTAAAAAAAGCACTAAAAAAAAGGCTAGTAATAAATGTTTCATATTGATGGAATACTAAAATTAAAAAAACCGTCTAGATAAACTAAACGGTTTTTAAATAATATAAAAAATTGAGATTAAGCTCCCGCAACTACCTCAAATGGTAATTCTACAGTAACTTCTCTGTGTAATCTGATTACAGCATTGTATTTACCTAAACGCTTTACATTACCACCAATTACATTGATGAATTTTTTATCAATTTCTTGACCTTCTTTTTGTAAAGCCGCAGCTAAATCAATATTATTTACTGAACCAAAAAGCTTATCACCAGCACCAACTTTAGAGGCTATTTTTACTTCTAAACCAGCTAATGCTTCAGCAACAGTTTTTGCTTCGTCAATAATTTTCTTTTCTTTAAATGCGCGTTGCTTTAAAGTTTCTGCTAATACTTTTTTTGCAGAAGTCGTAGCCATTACAGCTTGACCTTGAGGAATTAAAAAGTTTCTACCATAACCGTTCTTAACAGATACAATATCGTCTTTAAATCCTAAATTTTCAACGTCTTGTTTTAATATAAGTTCCATTGTGTTATGATATTTTATTTTAATAAATCAGCAACATATGGCATTAAAGCTAAATGTCTAGCTCTTTTTACAGCCACAGATACTTTTCTTTGGTATTTTAAAGATGTTCCTGTTAAACGTCTTGGTAACAATTTACCTTGTTCGTTTACAAAACCTAATAACCAATCTGCATCTTTGTAATCTACATACTTGATACCAGATTTTTTGAAACGACAATACTTCTTATTTTTAGAAGTTTCTATATTTAAAGGAGTAAGATATCTAATTTCTCCGTCCTTTTTTCCTTTTGCTTGTTGTTCTATTGATGACATAATTACGCTTTTGCTTTTGCTTTAACTTTAAGTTTTTCTCTTCTTCTCTCAGCCCAAGCTACAGCGTGCTTGTCTAATTTTACAGTTAAGTAACGCATAAAACGCTCATCACGTCTAAACTCTACTTCTAAAGGTTCAATTGCTTCACCAGCAACAGTGTACTCAAATAAATGGTAAAAACCACTTTTTTTGTTTTGGATAGGGTAAGCTAACTTTTTTAGTCCCCAATCTTCTTTGGCAATCATCTTAGCACCTTTAGAAACGAGGAAATCCTCATATTTCTTTACTGTCTCCTTTATCTGATCTTCAGATAAAACGGGATTTAAGATGAAAACAGTTTCATAATGATTCATAATTAATTGTTTTGTTTATTGTTAAAACGGCTGCAAAAATACATATAAATTCTAATTCTGGCAACGTTTTTGAAAGTAAAATTACTAGTTGATTTTTACAATAAAGGAAATGTTAAAAAATACACTTTGTCGGTATTATTTGTTTTTTAACCGAAATTATCGTACTATTGTCGATATCTTAACCTAATAAAATATTAATGTTATGACTTTAAACTGTGTAGTTGTTGATGATTCTGCGATTCAACGTCTCTCTATAGTAAAGTTAATTGAGAATCATTCCTCACTTAACCTTATTGCAGAGTACAGCAGTGCGTTAGAAACAAAAAACGGTCTTAATACACACAAAGTGGATCTTATCTTCTTAGATATAGAGATGCCTGTATTAAACGGTTTTGAACTCTTAGATGTACTCAACAACAAACCCCAAATTATTTTTGTTACTGGTAAAACCGAATATGCTTTTAAAGCATTTAACTACGATGCTACCGATTATCTTCAAAAACCAATCACGAAGGAACGATTTAACACAGCCGTCGAAAAAGCTATTGAGCAACACAAGCTTAAATTAGACTTTAACGAAACGGATGGTGAACATATTTTTGTGAAAAGTAACCTTAAAAAACGTAAAGTTTATATTAAGGATATTAAATGGATTGAAGCACTTGGTGACTACGTAAAGGTAGTAACAGAAGAAAACAGCCTAGTAGTATTATCTACAATGAAGGCTTTTGAACAGGAATTACCTGAAGGTAAATTTTTAAGAATTCACAAATCCTACATTGTGAATCTCGATAAAATTGACCGCTTTAACAGTAAAAATGTTGAAGTTGGAGCCTATGAAATTCCTTTGAGTCGAAATAAAAAGACCCAATTAGTTGATGCTTTAAACAATATGTAAAAACTTTACATTAAAAATTTAAAGCATTACATAATAGTTTATTAAAATCCCGATAAATACATCGGGATTTTTTTATTGTTAAGAGTTATATTATTGCTTGATTAATTTCATAACTCTTTCTTGATTTAGACTAATCACTCTTATAAAATAGATGCCACTTTCAAAACCACTCATATCAATTTCTACACCAGTATCATTAATTATCTTAGTGAAAATTTGTTTTCCATGGATCGATGTTATTTCTAAAGATGTTAACACTGAATTATTAGAAATTTGAAGTTTATCCTCCACTGGATTTGGGTACATTTTTATCATTTTTAATTCACTTTCAGCAGTACCTAAGCTTTCCACAAAAGTTGTGGTCCAAGTATTAGTTACTATTGCAGGATTAAAATCAAAATAGATTTCTGCCGTATTCAGGATAACATCACCTATTTCATAATCTGGGAAAGGTTTTATTTTAAAAGTTATAAATCCATGACCAATTTGCGAATCTATATTATCTTCAGAAGGAGGCAAATCTATGCCTGCGAAATTCCACTCTAAATACTTTCCTACGCGTTCTAAAGTATATGAATGGCTTGCATCTACCATTTTCAATGTAGACTCGTCTAATTGGTCGTCTAATACATCTTCAATTCTTACATTAATAGCATTGGCAGTTCCTGTATTTTCAAATCGTATGGTATAAGTAAGATAATCATCGGTAGTAAATGTAGAATATACAATCTCTTCACCATGTTTTTCAGTAATATCGTTAGGGTCGTAAGAACCAACAATGGTTTGTGTCAGATCAGAAGCATTATTTAATGGTAGAATATCTCCTGAAAGTAATTCTATGTCAACAGTGTTTGTAATGAGTTGCCCTAGACTTACTGTTGGTAAAGTTGGAACCTGCATTCTTACCCAAAGGTTCTTAGTTTCAAATGGACCCAAATCATTAAATACATAAGAAAAACCCTCACTAGTTGTAGCAATAGATGCTATATTATCAGCATTCAAATAGTCTGGTGCTTCATAAACGTTTAGTAAATCTAAAGCCTCATCTATAATAAAATTTATAGTTCCAGAAGTTACTGTTTCATTAGAATTATTCGTATAACTTATATAGTTCCAATACTCAAAACCTGGCATTGGTGGTTGTAAAGATGCAGAAACTTCTATTGCTAAATCAGCATAAGATGATACTGTTATCGGAAAATCGTAAGTTGTAATATTTGAACCTTCAGGAATAGTTATATCAATAAAATTAGCGTTTGTAGCATAATAAGCCGTATAATCAGAATCTATCGTATAGGATAAATCGTAGGTTGAATTCGGATTAGATTCATACAAATAATGTAGTGATACATATAAATTATTGACCACGCCATCGTTATTGATTTCATAATTGAATTGCCCTAATGGAAAATTAATTTCATCTGCTTCTTGAGTACCATTACCATTAGTATCTACAAAAGCATTAAGTTTTAAACCGTCCGACCTTTCTAAACTAAATTCTGGATATACACTTTCAATGACTTCTGAATCGTAATAAGTACCCAAAAAGTTTATTACACCAAACCAACTAAAAATGTGGAAACCAAAATTAATATCATTTTGTGTAATAATGTGCATGGCTGAAAATGTTGTATTATCCATTTCTCCAGTGTCTAAACTTGCTAATGGACCACCAACTATATTAATATTTTGAGGATAGGATGCAAAACCATCAATATTCGTCACAGGCAAATTTCCATTATTTGTAACAGCAAAGTCAAACTCAATAGTATCACCAACGCTCGTATAACCGTCTCCATTAAAATCATTGTATGCTATAGTAACAATAGTTTGGATTGGAGATTCAACTTCAACAATAATCCTTGCAATGTCACAATTAGTTGTATTTGCTGCTAAACAAATTTCATAGTCTAAATAATAATTGCCAATTGATAAATCTACTGGAATAGTTAATACTCCTGATGGGCTTAAAGAAAAACCAAAGGTATTCGTGCTCACCAAAGACACATTTAAATCTAGCGGATTAACAGGTAATCCTTCAAACGTATCATTATTTAGTACCTGAAATGTTGCACCAACTTCTAGTACTGCCGTGATGTTGTCTGGTTGCGCATTAAGGTGATAATTATCTAAAATAATGCCCTCTAAAGTATATTCATTATTATAAGTGTTTTCAGAAGTTACAACCGCATTTATAAAAATATTTTCATCATCTTCATCTTGTTGATCTAAAATAGTTGGGTAACTTAATATTTCATTATTATAATCCTGACCAGCTGGAATTGTAGTAGTTATTATAGACGTTGTATAGTCTGAATTATCTGCGGTTCCATTTGTTGTTGTAATCTGAATTTCAGTATCTATTGTGCTGGGATGTGTTAATCTTGGTACAAATTGAAGTTCGTAGCCTTCTACTGCTACAAGACTGTCATCAGATTCACCTGTATTAGGGTTATAAACTCTTGCTAAATAAAAATCTGGAAGCCCATCGTTATCGATAATAGTTACAATTCCGCTTTCAGAATTATTTGTGGTATTACCAGAAAAAACTGTAGCTATAAAATTTATAGTTTCTTGTGGTTCGTCTATATCATCATCAATGACTGGAATTTGAAAAACAACATCATCATCACCTACTTCTATGGTTTTTGTTTGTAAAATATCTGTGTAATCAGAATCATCAGCAGTGCCATTAGAAGTTTCTAATTGTATTATTACATCTGAGTTAAATACCCTATCCATAATTATTCTTACACTCGCCGGATTACTTTCGGAGTAATGGTATTGTACAAAGCTGAGTGTAGGAATAGTGTCATTGTCTAGTATAGTTACTATAACTTCAAAAAAACTATTAGTTGTGTTACCTGAAGTCACTGTAAAATTAATTGTATAGATTTCGTCTTCTTCTGGTGTATCATCTTCTATTGTTGATATTGTATAACTTGCATCAAGTTTCCCAGCTGGTATTGTTAATATTGTAGTTGTTGTGATATAATCAGAAACATCAGCACTGCCAGGTAAAGTCGTAAGATCTATAGTTATATCCTCACGATAATAATTGCTTAATGAAACTGAAAATGTAAATCCTTGTCCTTCTATCAAATTTCTGGTAGGCCAAGTCTCTACAGTAGGCGTAGTATCATTATCCCATAGTATAATTGATTGAGAAATATCTATATTATGAGTGTTATTAGAAGTTACTGAAGCCTCAATCGAAAAAGATTCATTTTCTTCTATAACAGAATCATTATTCGTAGCAATACTAAGTTCGTTACTACTTAAATCTCCTGCAGGAATTATGACGGTTGTTGTTAATGATGTATAGTCAGTTTCATCAGCCGTATCTGCAATTGTTTCAATATTAAGAATAACATCCGAGTTTGTAGGCATATTTAAACTTATCTTAAATGTGAATATATCACCTTCGATTAATGGATAACTATTCAAAGTACTAACGATATTAACCGTTGGGTCTTGAGAGAAACTTAAAAATGATTGACAAACGAGAATAAGTAATAGTATAATTTTCTTCATAGCGATTGATTTTGTTAGTTTCCTTTTTCACTTAGAAGATGTAAAAAACGAAAAAGAGTTGCGTTAAAAAGACAATTAAATATTCAACTAAATGAAATAACCTTATTGATTCAGACGCACTTTATGACAATTGGGAAGAATTATCTAGCCTTAGTGGAACTTAATAATTATCAACATTAATAATGACTCTCACAGCCCTAAAATCCTTTACAGCATTAAAACTATTATCTATTTTAATAATGGCTTCTTTTGTTTTAGCTAATGATTGTTTTTCTGGAATTTTAAGTAATATGTTTTTTAGATAAAGATTACGAATTCTAGATACTGGCGGAAACTCTGGTCCTAAAACATTAGCTTTAAAGACTTGTCTTAATGATTTAGCGTACCAATCTGCAGCTAAGTTAACACGATTGTAATCCTTATGCTTAAATGTTATTTTAATTAACCTATAAATTGGTGGATATTTATAGTTATATCTATCATTCATTTGCTCAGCGAACATGTCTTTAAATGAATTAGTAGATACTTGCTGCAAAATATTATGATGTGGATTATAAGTTTGAATCAACACCTTTCCTCTTAAATCTGTACGTCCTGCCCTACCAGATACCTGAGCCATTAGTTGATAACTACGCTCGTGTGCTCTAAAATCTGGAAAGTTGAGCAAATTATCCGCATTCATAATACCAACCAGCTTCACATGTCTAAAGTCTAAACCTTTAGTCAACATTTGTGTGCCAACTAAAATATCGACTTCGCGCTGTTCAAAGCTATTTATAATTTTCTCAAAACCATATTTGCCTCGCGTCGTATCTAAGTCCATGCGAGCAACTTTCTTTTCAGGGAATAGCGCTTTTACCTCTTCTTCTATCTGCTCTGTACCAAATCCTTTTGTATCCAAAGTTGCATTTCCACAAGCTTGACAACTTTTTAGCATCATAGAGTTATAACCACAATAATGACAACGCAATTGATCTCTGTATTGATGATAAGTTAAACTTACATCACAATTAGGACATTGAGGAGATGTTCCGCAGGTAGTACACTCTATAATAGGAGAAAAGCCTCTTCTGTTTTGAAATAGTATAATTTGAAACCCTTGTTCTAAGGTTTCGGTCATTTCTTCAATAAGTCGGTCACTAAAATGACCTTTCATTCGCTTGCGTTTGTATTTATCAGCTAAATCTACCAATTCAATATCTGGCATTAATACATTATTGTAGCGTGTATTTAACTCTATTAATCCATATTTACCTTGGCTAGCATTAAAATAACTCTCTAGACTTGGTGTTGCTGAGCCTAAAAGTGTTTTGGCACTATGTAAATTAGCCAATACAATAGCAGCATCTCTGGCATGATAACGTGGAGCAGGATCGAATTGTTTATAGGATTGCTCATGCTCTTCGTCTACTATAATTAAGCCTAGATTATTAAATGGTAATAACAAGGATGAACGCGCTCCGATAACAACTTGAGCTTTTTCAGAATTTTTGAGCATATTATTCCAAACCTCTACCCTTTCATTACCTGAATATCTACTATGGAATACTGCCACCTTATCTCCAAAATAGTCTTGTAATCGCTGCACTAACTGTGTTGTTAAGGCAATTTCTGGTAATAGATATAGTACTTGTTTTCCAGAATCTAATTGCTTTTTAATGAGTTGCACATAGATTTCTGTTTTACCAGAAGATGTTACTCCATGCAAAAGCGCAACTGATTTTGATTGAAAAGCGTCTTCAATCTCATTAAAGGCTACTAATTGGGCTTCGTTTAAAGTTTTAACATCTGCATCTCCTTCCCCCTCAAATTTAATTCTATCAGTTCTTATATGATACTCTTCTAGAATAGACTTATCAATTAAAGTCTTAATTATAGCGCTTGAAGCTCCGCTTCGCTCCGCTAATTCAGTAACCTTTATAGGCTGATTAGAGGCTTCTAAAGTAAACAATGCCAAAATAACTTCGCGCTGTTTTGGCGCACGACTTAATTCTTCTAATAACTCTTGAAGGTTTTTTTCTGTTTTATAGCTTTCGTGCAACTTAACATATCGCACTAATTTTGGAGTGTATTTTTCATAAAGTTCTTCTTGTAAATTCAGAATTCCTTTTTCTACCAGCCCATTAATAACTGGTAATACGCGCTTTTTGTCTAAAATTGACACCACATCATTAATTTTTAATGAGGACTGATGGTGTAAAGCTTCATAAATTAAAAATTCATCATCTTTTAATTCTGAATCTTTAACTTCTATTTTATCGTTTTTAGAGATGATGGTTTCGCTTTCTAAAATAAATGCATTAGGCATTGCTGCACGCATTACCTCTCCAACACTACACATATAATATTTAGCAATCCATTCCCAATGTTTTAGTTGGGTTTGAGTAACAACAGGTACTTCATCTAAAATTTGATGAATGGTTTTTGCCTCATAAGCTGTTGGCGGATTATTATGGATTTTATAGGCTAAAGCAGTATAGATTTTGCTCTTACCAAAAGGTACAGCAACACGCATACCAGGTTTAATGAATTGAGCTTCTGCTTCTGTAATGTGATACGTAAAGGCTTTTTGAAGAGGAATTGGCAATATGACATCTAAGAAATAGATCACTCGCTAACGCGTTTCCAATATTGGGTTTTGTAGAAGAAGGCTATGTAACCTCTTACTTGTAGTGTATCTTTGTCATCTTCAATTTTTAGTCGACATTTATATACTTTTCCATTGGTTGGGTTTAGTATATTTCCTCCTTCGTAAACGTCATCATCTTTTTTTAATCCGTCAATAATTACCATCCCAATAATGGGTTTATCTTTATTTTTACCTTCACATTTATCACAAAGTGGATTTTTACGTTTGGCGTTTATTACTTTTAAAATTTTACCATAAATCTTTCCTTCAACCTCATAAATCTCTACTATCGATTTTTCTTCGCCCGTCTCATCATCAATTGTTTTCCATTTACCTATAACCGACTGAGCCGAAAGACTCATCAGCATAAAGTACATTACAAAAAGTAATATGAAATTTTTAAACATGACCAGGTGTTTTTGAGTTTAAAATTATTTCTTATTTAAAATAACTGCAAAAACTCATATAATATTTCAAAAGTAATAGGTTTATTTAAAAAAACCATCTCAAATTGAGATGGTTTTTAAAAGACTAAACAAAAAAAATAATTATTCGTCAGTGTATTGAACATCATTAAAAATACCATCAGTGACATTGTATAAAATATTTGGGTTGTCATCATCTATTGCTGTAAAGTAAAACTCTCCAGATACAATTTTATTGACTTTATCTATAGCTGTTATTTTTACATAGGCATTTAACTCTGACTCTGAACTAAGATATGTTCCATTTTCATCTTGTTCACTATAATAACCACTCACTGTAATATCCTCTTGTTGAGCAAAATATTCTGTTCCTGCCGTTATTACATTAAAATCTAAACCACCTAAACCTATACCTATTGCTTCAGTATTAGTACTACCATCAAAAGAAGCTGCGCCAATTGCAAAGGCAAAAACAGGACCTGCTTCCACTAATTGAGCATGTACTCCATCAAAAAGGCTATTGCCTTCAGCTACAAAATTTTGCCCATTTACTTTAGCTGTTAAATAAGCACCATCTAGATTATCTGAATCACTAGAATCGTCATTACTACTACAACCTGTAAATAATACTAGTGTTAGGAATAAAAAAAATATTTTTTTCATGATTAAATCGTTTTTGTGAATTAATTACCAATTTTTAATAATTTGCGCAATGAAGATGTATCTTTCTTCTTTGTTTTCGCTTTTACCTCTTTAGTTTTTGCTTTATCCTTGATTTGTCTTGAAGAACTTCTTGATCGTTTTTTATCATCAGGTATTCTCCTTTCGCTGGATTTTGTGTTTTTATTAATAATCAGCATATTTGGTTCGGTACCTCCAGATTTTTTATCTGCTAAAGCTCTTAATCTTGCCACCTCAGTATCTAAATCACCTAAATAAATTTTATCATAAAGCACTATAGCTTCCGAGTAACGTTCTTGCTCTTCGTAGATCCAGGCCAATAATAATAACTCGTGTCGTGTAGATTTAACATTGTCTTTATTAGGATTTACTTCTAAGCTTTTATTTACATCAACCTCTGCCTCTTTTATGTTTCCTAAATAAAATTGTAATTGTGCTCTCATGTAATATGCCATAGCATTTGGCGACAATGCAACCATTTGATTATACCTCTCAAGCTCACTTTCTTTCGCGTTTTCTCTAGCAATGAGTTTTTTACTAGTTCGTTCTCGATCTAGGTAGTTGTAATAGGTATCGCAACTATATATTAATTCATAATTCAAAGAGATAATCAATTCTTTTCGAGCTAATTGGCCCTTATAAAATTTTTGATTGATATCTTCTTCTACAATTTCTGCATCAATTTGAGTTGCATATTTTGGTAGCGTCTCTCTAAAACAAGTTTTATAGGCATTTTCTGTGAGATGACGTTTTAGACTTTCTTCTTCTATACAATTACATATATCAGATTTGAAAGCAGCTTTATATGATTGCCCATTAACCTTACAATGACATAAAATTGCTATAAAAATTGCTACTATTAATTTCATAATTACTCATTTAACACCATTAATTATCATCTTCCTCTTCTTCAGTTCCCATGAAATAAGCTTTTACTGTAGTGCTGCAAAATTTCAATGCTTTTTTTGCTCTATTTAAGTTAAGCGTAGCTTTAGCCTGTTTCATAAATGAAGCATCACTAATGTCATCTACAATGTCTGGTACAACTTGCCATAGACTATCAATATTTTGCTCTGCACGCTCTACTAGTTCATCTTCAATTTCAGATGGCACATCTACGCCAGCTTTTACTAAACTATCGTATACAAAAACCTTGTGATACAAATCAAATGAATGATTAACAAACTGATCTACACTTGCTACCTTTGATGCTCGCTTTGGAGGCTTAATTCTTTTTTGAGACCAGCTAGAAGCAGGTATTAAAAAAAGAATTAAAATGACTACTACTGCTAGTTGATTAAGACTATTTTTTGTTTTCATGAGGGAATTATTTTGTTGCTTATAAATATGATGACTACAGTTAATCATAGTTTATAGTTCCATTCATAGTTAAAATCGTTTCTGTATCTACATTTATAACTGTTGTATTACTAAATACAATTTCTTTAGCAATCTTATCTACACTAAATCCTGTACCACAATCTGTATTATCAGCAGCAGTTGTTGGTGGTGTAGAACATACGTAACTGTATTCTACTCCATCTTTTAATATGGTCATTGAAATAGCTTTATTAACCTCGGTATTAACAGTAAACTCTGCTGCCACAATGACAAAGGCATTTGAAAAATCTGTTGGCACCAATTCATCATTTTCTATTGTGGTATTTTCATCTAATAAAACAACAGAATCTGAAGTACCTGTAGTATTAAAAGCATCTTCACTAATATTACCAACAACTAAAGTGCTACCAACACTTGAAGTGTCTGGACCTGATAATTGGATGGTTCCATATACTTCACCATCAGAATTTGAATCATCATTACTTGAGCAACTCATTATTGATAATACAAGTAAAGCGATTGTGAAGAGTTTTAATTTAGTTTTCATAACGTTGGTTTATTTCGATTAATGTTATATAAAACAACAACATATTTATAGGAATTACCATAGCAAACTTATTATCGTTGACTTTAAATGTATTAACGTTGTTTTTGTAGCTCATTTTTGACAATTTATCGCTATTTTTAACCAGCTATTAATTGATTATCTAAATGAAAAAATCCCTAATTATCATCTTTTTTATGACCTCCATGTTTTGTTTTTCTCAAAACAAAATGTTAGACTCATTAGAAAATGTTATCACTAACTATAAAATAGAAGACACTAACTACGTCAACTTAAGAATTAAGTATGTTGCCAGGAAAATGTTCTTAACACCTTCTGATACAACATGGACATCATATGTTAAAAAGACATTAAACATATCTAAAAAGTTAAATTACCCTAAAGGCATTGCCATTTCATATAATAATTTAGGTATCATAAATCATTACTTTCTATCTGATCCATTAGAAGGTTTAGAGTTTTACCAAAAGAGTTATGATATCTTTGAAAAAGAACCTAAGTTTCAAAAATATGCGGTTAGCGTACTTACAAATATTGGTCTTATAAATTTAGAACAACAAGAATTTGATAAAGCCTTAAAAAGTTTTAAAACTCTGTTGCATAATCCAGAGAACACCAGCAAATACAATGCAGAATTTTACATTGGAAATGTTTTTGGAGATCAAAAAAAATTAGACTCTTCTATTTATTATTACAAAAGAGCACTTGCTGGAGCAGAGAGAGACAAACATATATTATATATAGCCAATATAAAAACTAATTTGGGTTTGGTACAAGCAGACGCAGGCCTATTAGAAGAAGGTCTAGCAACCATAAATGAAAGTTTAGATTTAATAGAAAAACATAATATTGAAAGTTTACGTGTAACAGCTTATACCAATGCGGCTGAAGTCTATTTAAAAAACAACGATATAGAGAAAGCAGAATATTACGCAACCAACAGCCTAAAACTAAATGAAGCTTTAAATAGTCTTACTACAGAAAATAGCGCTCTGGCAACATTAGCAAATGTCTATGCCCAAAAAGGGGATTATAAAAATGCACTTATTACGTATAAAAAACATATTACTTTAAGAGATAGCCTTATAAATTCTGATCGTAAGCTTGAGATTTCACGTAAAGAAATTCAGTATCAGGCAGATAAAGATCGAGCAATTTCTGAAATTGAAATAGAACGCCAAAAGTCTATAAAAAATGCATCTATTATTGGTGGTTCTGGGCTTGTGTTGGCTACTCTAATTGGTTTTATACTCTATAGACGTAAACAAGAAGCTGTTTCTAAATCTAAAGAAGCTGAATTTAATGCAAAGGTTTCTGATACAGAATTGAAAGCCTTACGCTCACAAATGAATCCGCATTTTATTTTTAACTCTTTGAATTCTATTGGAGATTATATTTTAAAAAACGACACCCAATCTGCCAGTGATTACTTGAGTAAGTTTGCTAAACTTATGCGGCTAACCTTAGAAAATTCTGAAAAAAAAGAAATTCTTCTCAGTGAAGATCTCGTGCTTTTAAAAACCTATATGGATATTGAACGTAAGCGTTTTAATAATAAATTTAACTACACTATTGAAATAGACGAAACGTTAGATCCCGAGGACATTTTAGTGCCACCAATGATTCTTCAACCCTTTATAGAAAATAGCATTATTCACGGTTTAGCTCAAAAAGAAGAACTTGGAAATATTACAATTTCATTTAAAGCGAAAGATAATATGTTAATCTGCAGTGTAGACGACAATGGCATTGGTCGAGCAAATACTCACAAAGAAAATTCTGATAAAAAATCAATGGGAATGGCAATTACCAAAAGTAGAATAGAAATTATTAACAAGGTAAAGAATACTAAAGGAGATATAAAGATTATTGATAAAACTAAAGGCACAAGAATAGAAGTTTCACTCCCAATGCAATTAGCTTATTAATGAGTATGATTAATACAATTATTATAGATGATGAAAAACATTGCTCTGATCGTATATTAAACCTTATTGAGCAACATCCATATACTTTTAATGTACTTGCTGTAATTGACACTGTAGAAGAAGCGCTAAAGACTGTACCAAAATTACAACCAGATTTAGTGTTCTTAGATATTAAAATTCATGATAAAACAGGGTTTGATTTTTTGCAAGATATAAATGAGGTGAATTTTAAAGTTATATTCACCACAGCTTTTGACAACTATGCCATTAAAGCCTTTAAGTATAGTGCGTTCGATTATCTATTAAAACCTATAGATAGTGATGATTTTAGTGATGCTGTAAGTCGTTTAAAAGCAGATATAAATCAACATAATATTGAAAATCAGATTCAGAATTTATTAAAAAACCTAAACCCGAATCAGAATAAAATAATTACTATTCCGTCGTTGACAGGTTTTGAAACTTTAAAGGTTGAAGATATTATTCATTTAGAAGCAGATACGAGTTACACCCACATACACACAAACGAAGGTAAATTCATGGTTTCTAAACCTATTAAGTTTTATGAAGATTTATTGGATGAAAATTCATTTTTTAAAACACACAAATCGCATTTAATTAACATGAATCATGTTAAGAAATATTTTAAGGGCAAGCAAAGTTATGTCGTAATGTCTAATGATGCTAAAGTGCCTATTTCTGTAAGACGAAAGGATAAGTTTTTAAAGCGGTTTATGTAATCAATTACTTATTTAGGTAAGTACTGTACCTATAATAGAAGCTTAATAACTAAACTTCATCAGCCTTTATATTTTATTCAATTAGTTTTATAAAATACGCTTCTTGTATTTCTTTATTAAGTAGACTTTGTGAAATTTGATTTACAGAGATAAAATCTAAGAAAATAACATCTATTGCTTTACTATCTTGAATGTTGCTTTTTTATTTTCTGACAATAGCTCTAATAAATATATTCCACTTTGCAATTTGTCAAGATTTATTTCTCTTAAGTTCTCATTTTTAAAATAGATTCTTTTACCTGTTAAATCATAAACATTAATTTGAGAGATAAGAATATCATTTTTTAAGTCTATATTAATTTTGTTGAAAAAGGGATTAGGATAAATATTAGCGTAGCCTAATGTATTTAAATTGTCAAAACTGAGTGTTGTTAAATTTTTGAACAATCGTATTGAACTTATCGTTTGCGAACCTGTAATTATATCTCCATCTCCATCATTATCAACATCAGCAATTGCTACCAATCCAGAAAAATTAAGATTTAAATCAATATCATGTTGTATGCTAAAATCGCCAATACCATCGATATTCTCAATCCAAGATAGTTTACCATAGCCTCTTAGAACTATATCCAAATCGTTATCCAAGTCAATATCTGCAACAGAAATTGGTTTAAATCCACCAGAAGAAGATGAGACAATAAAATTTCCACTACTATAATTACCATTACCATCTAAATTTTCGTACCAAATTACTGCTCCAAAATCTTCATAGGAAATTATAACATCCATGTCACCATCTGAGTCAATATCTGCGTTAAGAAATTTATTGTATAAATAGAAACCCTCATAAGGTATAATTGTATTTAAAGAGGTAAACTGACCCAATCCATCTATGTTTTCAAACCAAAACAAACCTCCATAAGTAGCTGAAACTAGCATAATGTCTAAATCATTGTCAGTGTCCACATCAACAAATTTTACCTCATAAGGAGAATTAATTTGGTCAGTGATAAGAATGGGAGTTTCAAAATTCAATATATCACCTGAGTTTATTATCAAATGAACAGTGTCATAACTTTCAGAAGAAATTACTAGGTCCAAATCACCATCTCCATCAATATCTCCGGCAGTAACATTATTTGCCCCAAGCAATTGATTAATTTCAATTTCTGAACCAAAATTTCCTTGACCATCCAAGTTTTCGTATAAAGAAATTGTATTTGGGCTAGAAGATATTGTAACAACATCCATATCTCCATCATTATCTATATCTGCATATAATGAAGAATTAATAATGCGGTCTTTATTAGTTATTATTATTTGGTTACCAAATAATCCTTGACCATCTAAATTTTCAAACCACGAAAGTTCACCATCATAAAAAGAAGATGTGGCAACATCTAAATCCCCATCATTATCCATATCTATAGACTGCAAATTGTTCAATACATTAGTATCCGCCATTGGTAATTTTGAATAATTAAATTGATCCTCTATTTCGTTAAAACTGTACCATGTAAGCTTACCATAATATTGACTGGAAGTTAATACATCGTTTTTTCCATCGTTATCTAGATCTGCTACGAAGACAGACTCAGGTGAAGTTATATTATCTCTCATAATATAAGCTTCCACAAAATCTCCTTCTCCATTATTGTCATAATAAACTGCCTTTCCTAAACCATCAGGCTCTGCAGATACTATATCAATATCTCCGTCACCGTTAATGTCTTCACAAGATATAGATGTAGGACCGCCAGCAGAGAAAGTAATGATATGATTTGCTCCGTAATTACCTAAACCATCAATATTTTCGTGCCATATAATTATATCTGAAATCCTAGAACATGAAACAACATCCATATCTCCATCACCATCCATATCAGCAGCACTAACATCGCTAATATTGGAGCCATACTGACTAATTAATTGCTGCCCACCAAAACTTCCTAGTCCATCTAAGTTTTTATACCATGTAACTTTACTATCATTACTAGATGCTGATATAACATCTAAATACCCATCACCATCGAGATCATCTATATCCAATGCTGTTCCTAAACTAATATTATCATTTATAAAGTTTTGAGACCCAAATGAGCCAAATCCATCCGTATTCTCATACCAAACGACTTTATCATATAATATTGCGACAATATCACTATCTCCATCACCATCTATATCTGCAGAACCAACATCGTTTAGTACATTAAGATTTACGTCTATTAAATGCTTTTGAATTGATTCACCAATTCCATCTACATTTTCAAACCATATTAGCTCACCTGTATTAACATCAGCTGCAACTATATCATTATCTCCATCACCATCTATATCTGTTCCAAAAATGGATACAATACCATCTACTTCTATTGATAAATTTTTTATATGTGAGAAATTCCCTTGACCATCAAGGTTTTCCTGCCAAACAATTTTTTTATAATAATTACAAGATGACACCACATCCAAATCTCCATCATTATCCATGTCAATAGCTGTAGCTGTTTTTGCATATAATATAGACTGGCTCCCATCAAGTATTACATTTTGCTCAAAGTTTACTTGACCAAAACAAAAAGAGGAAAAAAATATTATATATACGAGTAATACTATACGATTCATAAAACTAAATTGATAATATATTTTATAAAAGTAATATTTAACTTTATAATGAGAATAATTGAAAACTAAAAATTAATCCAATAACGACATTATGTGATCTCCTTCTTAGCACCTGGATACTTCTTTAAGAACTGAAGTGAAGCATTTAACTCATACCCTAAAAGCAATATATTAGAGTTTAGCCATAGGTATAAAAGTAAAATTAATAGTGCTCCAATAGAGCCGTACAATTCATTGTACTTAGAAAAATTATCTATATAAATTCCGAATAAATAAGACGTTAAAATAATAAGTAACGTGGTTAATAGTGCACCTAATGAAAAGAAACGTGTGTTGCGACCTTCTTTAGTTCCAAAATAATATAAAGTTGCAGTAGCAAGATATACCATTATTACAAAAAACATATATTTAGCAAATATAATCCAACCTATTCCTTTTTCTGCTAAGGCTTCTCCACTCCAGCTTTCGTAAAGTGGGCTAAGTATATATATCTGAAAATATCCAAATACAGCAACAGTTAACAACACAAGGATAGCTAAGATTAAAGCAATACCTAAGGCATATAAATATTGTTTAAAAACATTTCGTGTTAATTGCCGATGATAAGACGTTTCAAAACCTGAAAACACCGCATTAACACCATTTGCCATTAATAACATTGACAATAAAAATACAGATGAAATTAAACCACCACTCGTATTACTACTCATATCCTGAAAGATACTATCAATCAAAAATTCTGAAGTTTGAGGTGGTAACATGGAATTTATAAAATCTAAAAATCTAGATTGAAACCCTTCAATTACATTCTCAATATATGGTATAACAATAATAACAAATAACAAAAAAGGAAAAATGGCTGTGAAGAAACTAAAGGCAATAGCACTTGCTCGTGTAGTTAATGCACCTTTTACAATGCCTATTACATAAAGTTCTAATAAATCATAAATAGATAAACCCTCAAATCCAGGTAACCTAATTTGTTTAAAAAAACGCATAACAAGGTTTAATACCGGAATTTTATCAACTCTATCTTCTATGTTTTTAGACATGCTAGATTACTAGATTCTTAGATTTTTCAGACCGCTTTTAAGCTCAGATCCATATTGTAAACCGAATGTGTTAAAGCTCCAGAAGAAATGTAGTCTACACCACACTCAGCATAATTTCTTACTGTTTTCTCATTTATTCCTCCAGAAGATTCAGTTAAACATTGGTCACCAATAAGTTTTACAGCCTTACGGGTATCTTCATAATTAAAATTATCTATAAGTATTCTGTAAACTCCACCACAATCTAAGATTTCTTTAATTTCTTCGAGATTTCTGGCTTCAACAATAATTTTTAAGTCGCGATTTGTATCCTTCAAATATTGCTTTGTTAAATTAATTGCTTTAGATACTCCATCTGCAAAATCAATATGATTATCCTTTAACATTATCATATCATACAAGGCAAACCTATGATTTTCTCCACCACCAATTTTAACGGCCCATTTTTCTAAAGCTCTAATTCCTGGTGTGGTTTTTCGTGTATCGAGAATTTTTGTTCCTGTACCTTCTAATAAATCAACAAACTGTCTGGTTTTAGTTGCAATAGCACTCATACGTTGCATAGCATTGAGCACCAAGCGTTCTGCCTTCAGAATCGATTGTGAAGCCCCTTCTACATAAAAAGCAATATCACCATATTTTACTTTGCTTCCATCTTCGATTAAAGTTTCCACTTTCATATCTTTATCAACGTAAGCAAACACTTGTTTTGCAAATTCTATTCCTGCAATAATCCCTTTATCCTTAACTAATAACTTAGCTTTTCCTTGTGCAGAAGCAGGTATGCAAGCTAAGGAACTATGATCGCCATCTCCTACATCTTCTCTAATGGCATTTGCTATAATTCCTGCTATCTCTTTATCGAATTGTTCTTTTGAAATCATATGTAAACTTATTTAGTGTAAAAATAGGAAATTGATTTACGTTTTGCGATTTTGGAATTACAAAATATAAATAAAGCCTACTATATGTTGTAACTTTGAAAAATTGGCAGCAAAGTTCTGTCCTCTCGAGCGTAGTCGAGAGATAATTTAATGAGGTCTCGACTACGCTCGACCAGACAGAAGATATGAATATTAAACTCATAGCCATAGGCAAGACCGACAACAAAAATCTAATTAGTTTAATTGAAGATTACACAAAACGTCTTGGACATTATATTCGGTTTGAATTTGAAATAATTCCAGATTTAAAAAAAGTTAAACATCTCTCTGAAGCCCAACAAAAAGAAAAAGAAGGTGAGCTTATTTTAGCAAAAACTCAAACTTCTGATGTATTAATTCTACTCGACGAAAATGGAAAGCAACTAGATTCTGTGGCATTTTCTAACTACTTACAAAAACATTTAAACTCTGGCATTAAAACTTTAATCTTTGTAATTGGCGGGCCTTACGGGTTTTCGGATGCTATATACAGCAGAGCAAATGGCAAACTTGGCTTATCTAAAATGACATTTTCACATCAAATGGTACGCTTATTTTTTATAGAACAATTGTACAGAGGGTTTACTATTCTTAAAAATGAACCTTATCATCATAGATAAATCAGTGTTTTAAATTAATTACTCTAACCCTAAACTTTTAATATAGGCTTGGTTGTTCATTGGTCGTCCTATAAATTCTTCTACGGCATCATCAACAGGTCTTTGGCTTCCATTTGCTAAAATCATTTTTCTGTAGTTGACACCTGTTTTTTGATCTCGTAAACCATTCTTTTTAAAAACTGTAAACATATCTTGCGCATAGACTTCTGACCATAAATAGCCATAATAGTAAACAGGATGTGTGTTAATATGAATCCAACTTCCTTGCGGATGTGTTCCTTCTACATACCAATCCATAACACCCAATTGCTTATCTATATCTCGCCAAAGTTGGTCTGTATCTAACGGTTTTTCGGGATTATATTTATCGTATAAATTCATGTCGTAGATACAGCTTCTTAAAGAGCGTTGCGCAGATATACCAGATGATACATTTTTAGCTTTTACCATATTATCAAACAATTCTTTTGGTAATACCTCGCCAGTTTCGTAATGCTTTGCAAATGAACTTAAGATATCATAATCCCAAATCCAATTTTCAAAAATCTGAGACATCGCCTCTACAAAATCACTTTTAGTGTCGGCCTGCAAACTGTATTCTCCGCTATAAGACATAGAGTCCATAATATGACCAAACTCATGAAATAAGGTACTTAACTCATTGTGCGTAATCATAGATGGTAGTTTATCTGTACCCATAGTAAAATTACCTAATAACATAGCCACAGGCACTTCATAACCATCATTCATTTGCTTACCATTAGATAACGGTACGGCGTAAAACCAAGATTCTTTATTTGGTCTTGGAAATAAATCTAAATAAAAACGCCCCTTAAGTTTTCCGTTTTCGTAGACTTCATAAGCCTCAACATCCTCATGCCAAACAGATGCATTTTCAATTTTTCTGAATTCTACATCAAGTAATTCTTGATATAACTCAAACATTCCAGTAAGACATGTTGTTGTTGGCAGATACGCTCTTATTTTTTCGTTATCAACTTTATATTGTGTTTTTAATATCTGGTTATGGTAAAATGGTAAATCCCAAGAATTTAATTTTTTATTAGTTCCTATGCCATCAATACGCTCTCTAGCCGTTTTTAACGCCTCAATATCTTGAATGGCTTTCTCTTTAGATTCTGCCACTAAATCATTAACAAATTTCCAAACAGTCTCTGGATTTTTTGCCATTTTTGGCACCAAATTATATTCTGCATAAGATTTATATCCCATTAATTGTCCGAGTTGATATCGTTTTTCGACCAATTGATTAAGAATCTCTAAATTTTTATCGGCTCCTCTGTTGGAATATAATATTTGAAATGCCTTTCTGGTTTCAGATTTAATTGCATTTTGCATTACAGGGCCACTTGTTGACGGTTGAGCAGGAATTTCATAAGTTCCATTTTCGGTCTTATATTGCTCTTTAAAACTTTCAGGAAGCCCTTCTGCTTCTGGTTCATTAAGTTTTAAAATGGCATTTGCAGTATTCATATTTGTGGAATATTGCGATGTTAATTCCGAAATTTCAGCTTGAAGGGTTTTGAACTCCTTGAGTTTGTCTTCATCTAAATTAACTCCAGATAGTTCAAAATTATTAATGATATCATCTACAAAACGTTTCCTTTTGTTATTCAGCTTTTTATAATCATCTGAAGCTGCAAAAGTTTTAAACTGTCTAAACAATCCTTTATCTGATGAAATTTCTGTTCGTAACGAATCAATTTTTTGAGAATATTCAATGCCTTTTACTCGAGTTATAGAATCTGTCGACGTCCAATACAGCATAAATGAATTATTACCCGCTTGACTCAACCTATTTAAAACAGCATCAAACGAAAGAAATGTATTCTCTAATGTCGGTGTAGATTGATTTTTTATAATTTCTATAGTCTGCGCAGTCTTTTCTATTTCATAAGACACAAAATCTTCTATGGATGCTCCTGTGACATTAGCATAATCAATAGGTTCATTTAAACCCACATTAAACGGATTATCAGCTGCAAGTTCTATAGTTTTTGTAGTTTCTTTTTCTGAACAATTCATAAATAAAATCAATACTAAAATGGATACAATTCTTATCATAAGATTTATTATTAATTGTAGTAAATATACAATTCTAAAAAACAAGATACTCCAACAAAAATAAACCTCATAAAACTAGATATGCTTTATGAGGTTATCTCCATTTTAAGATGTTGCGCTTAATGTGTTTTATAAACTTCTTTGCGTTTTTTAAGCTGTCTCTCTAAATCGCTAATAGTCTCTCTAACAGCAACTTCATAGTTCCCTTCATTAGACGTGGCAAATACACGTGGTCCGGGAAGGCTTAACTCTATATCGCAAATCTTTCCTTTGTCGTGAAAATTATCATCGTGCTTAAACTTTACAGCCGCACTGATTAAAAATTCATATCTATTAAATAATTTACTCAACTTATCTTCTGTGAAAGCCGAAAGTGTCTCACTTACATCTGTATTTACATACTGGAAATTTACCGTCATAATCAATCTATTTTATGTTAATAATTACTATTTCTAAGATACGAAATTTTATGCGTTTTATTAGAATTAATACTCATAAATATTAACTAAATTTGGTATCAAAATTCACATATATGCAACTCGTTTTTGCTACCAATAATCATAATAAACTTAAAGAAGTGCAGGCCCTTGTGCCTAAACATATTAAACTATTAAGTTTGGCTGATATTCTTTGTATAGAAGATGTGCCAGAAACCCAATCTACTATAGAAGGTAATGCTATACAAAAAGCTGAATATATTAAAGCCAATTATGGCTATGACTGCTTTGCTGACGATACAGGACTAGAGGTTGAGGCCTTAAATGGTGAACCCGGAGTGTTTTCTGCGCGATATGCCGGACCTCAGCGAAATGCAGAAGCTAATATGTCTAAATTATTATCTGAGTTAGACAACAAAACTACTAGGCGAGCACAATTTAAAACAGTTATAGCATTGCACCTTAACGGCAAACTCGAAACTTTTATAGGCATTTGTAAAGGTGAAATTACAAGAGAAAGGCAAGGTGAAAAAGGTTTTGGTTACGACCCTATTTTTAAAGCTGAAGGATATGATAAAACCTTCGCTGAAATCTCATTAGAAGAAAAAAATAAAATCGGTCATCGTGGTAAGGCTGTACAACAGTTAATTCAATTTTTGAAAAATCAAGAATCTCATTAAGCATAAAATTAAATATGATGGCATCTATAAAAAGAGTCTTTTTAATATTTTTATGTTTGTTAGCCATACAAATTAGGGCTCAAGAAAATAAAGAGAAAATTGATAAAGTACCAATAATCATTGGCGAATCAATAACATTTTATTCTAAGGTATTAGATGAAGATAGAACGCTTAATATTTATTTACCTCAAGGTTATTCAGCTGATTCTACTAAGACTTATCCCGTAATCTATTTATTAGATGGCTCAATTGACGAAGATTTTGTTCATATTTCTGGTATAGTTCAATTTGGATCATTTTCATGGATTAATATGATACCTGAAACGATAGTTATTGGTATTTCTAACGTAGATAGAAAAAGAGATTTTACATACCCAACCACAATCGAACAGGATAAAAAGGATTTTCCGACAACTGGTGAATCCGAAAAATTCATCAATTTTATTGAAGTAGAACTCCAGCCAATGGTTAAAGCTCTATATAAAGTAAATGGGATTAAAACTATTATAGGGCAATCTCTTGGTGGTTTGTTAGCAACAGAAATTCTATTTAAAAAACCAGACTTATTTGATAATTACATTATAATTAGCCCAAGTCTTTGGTGGGATAATCAGTCTTTATTAAAGTTAAAACCTAAAGTATATTCCAGTCATAAAAACATATATATTGGCGTAGGCAAAGAAGGAGATATAATGGAAAAAGATGCAAAACAGCTTTATAAAAATCTTAATTCTAATAGAAAAGAAAATACTAAAGTCCACTTTGGTTTTTTTGAAAAGTTAGACCATGGAGATACATTACATTTAGCCGTTTACTCGGCTTTTGAAGAGTTATTTAAAGTAAAAAAAGACTAAATTATTATTTTTTAAAATTGCGTCTTATATTATAAATCAATTCTTCTAATCCATTGATTTTAATATCGTGCATCTGTGTCATCATTAGGCCTAGTTTGCCCTTCGGAAAACCTTTTTGCTTAAACCAAGTGTAATAATATTCTGGTATATCAACTAAATAATGGTCTTTATATTTACCAAACGGCATTTTATAGTGTGCCAACTCAACAAGCGCTTCTTTACTGCCTTCCAAATTACTGAGACTTATATTTATCTAAAGCTTTAAGCTCTGCAGCTATAAAACTTTCCCATTGCTTTTGCATTTCTACATTAATAGAATGATTGGTTTGCTTATCATAACGCTTTTGAGTTTCATTTAAGGCTTCATTAACCGAATTATGAAGTTTATTGAGTTGTACCTTAAGGTTTTGATTTACATGCACTCTATTTAATTGTTCTCTAAACTTACGCACATATAATTCTGTAATATCGAAATGTAATTGCTCATGTCCTAAAATATAATCATCACTTTTATCTTTTAAGAACCAAGATCTATTTGGATAAAAATGAGCTTCAACTGTAGCGGAGAAGTCAATGATTTTACTTCCCGAAGTTTTTACAGAGTAACCAAAGGTAATACCAGAAGCCGTTAAAGCTGCAGCATTAGATTGTACATCTGGCTTTGCTCTAAAATCTGCCCAAGTGAGTTTTTTAGATGCGTTCCAAGTTATGGTTTCATCCGTAGAATCAATTCCAACGAATATAAACAGAAGGCAAAATATGAAATGTTTTATTTGCATTATTTCTGTTTAACGTAATAAGAAAGCTTTTTATTTTAATTTGCCTTAACGATTCTTAAGTTATCGTATTTAACAATGTAAACGGCCTCATTTACATAACCTCCAAACATAGCTTTTTTATACCTAAACTTGTTTTCTACATATTCTGTTTCAATAGTATCACTCGACGCATCGTATAGAGTCTCTTCTGAAGCCAAACGCATTAATATATCTAAAGTAAGGTCAAAACCACGAGCCGCGTATTTACTTGGAGAAACACCATATTCTTTCTGGTATCTCCTTACAAATCCATTAGAATTAGATTCATCAAAATCTTTATTTACAGATGGGTAATGAAACTTAAGATTAGACAAATTATTGTTATCAATATCTTTACCTTCAAAGGCTTTATTCTTATCTAAAGTCATTAAAACAATCTCTGTTTTATCATTAATTAAAGCATTAAGCATACTTATAATACTCGATGCAAATGAATTGTTATTAGTTTCTAAAAACACAATGGTTTTACCAGCGGCGAATACATTATCGAGTTCAGTAGGATATATAAAAAAAGCATCTTTGGTCTTATTCTTTCTATCCATTCTAGTAAAGATTAATTTAGCGCCAGGAAACTCATTTTTTAAAGCCTCACTAGATGCACGATGCGCTTGATCAGAAATGATAACGACTTTAGTTTTTAAGCTATCAGCTTTTACGAAATCTATCATTTTTTTGCGCAATAACTTATCTTCAGGTAAGGTTTGAAACACATTGCTATATACCTCTTTTGGCTTTTTCATTGCAGCAATTACTGGCACTCTATCATTTTTTAATGCAGATGCAACACGATCAAAGCTTTCTTCTTCCATTGGGCCAATAATTGCATCATATTCTGAAAAATCGTTTTCATCCAATAAACTTCTTACAGCCGAGGGTCTATAACGTGTATCAAAAACTTTTAAGTCTGTAGAAATTCCCAATTGTTTAGCCGAATCTAAAGCCATTAATACTCCAACATGAAAATCTAAAACAATAGACAATAGTTTTTCTTCTTTAATTTTTTCCTTAGTCTCATTTACAGCATCAACATCAATTCTATCGAGACGATATGGCATCATTAAAGCTATTTTTTTAGTTTCAAAATTTTTAAGGTTCATCTTTAAATTTGTAACCTCTACAGCAGACAAACCTCCTTCTGTATTAACACCTGCAGGAACTTTTAATACCATACCAGCTTTTAAACCAGTTTCTTTTAACTCAGGATTTAATTCTTCTAATTGCTCTTGTGTTAAATCTAATTTTACTTTTAACCTATAAAATCCTTCTTTTGGTAAAACCTCATAATAGCCATAAGAAGTTTCAATTGGCTTTTCTTCCTCATCCTCAATATTAGGAACGTTAAGTTTATCACCTGGTTGAATGACGTCATTCATGTTTGGGTTTAAACCTTCGAGTTCAGCAACAGTAATACCAAATTTATAGGCGATTCTCCATTTTCCTTCTTTTGGTTGAACAGTATACTTTTTAACAGTATTGTTTAACGTTTGCTTAGAAATAACGGTTCTATAATTAGGTATTCTAATCTTATCCCCTTTTTTAAGATTCTCTGAATATAGAAATCGATTGGCTTTCTTAATTTCGTCTTCAGAGACATTGTATTTTTTAGATAAACCGTATAAAGTTTCTTTGCGCTTTACCTTATGCTTTTTATAACCAATAAGTTCACGGCTTTCTTCTTCAATGGCTTCATTCTTAATCTTAGAATTAGGAATAATTAAAACTGTATTAGGTTGAAACTTTGTCTTTGCATCAGGATTTAAAGCATAAATATCGAAAGGAGTAACCAAATATTGCTTAGCTATACTCTCTATAGTTTCTCCCGCTTTTACTTTGTGTTCTTTATAATTTTGAGCACTTAAACTTATTGTAAAAGCAATAAATATGACGGTTAAAATATTTTTCATGTATTCTATTTTGTTATTCCCACTCTATAGTTGCTGGTGGTTTTGAGCTGATATCATATACAACCCTATTTACACCTTTTACTTTATTTATAATTTCATTTGAGGTTTTTTGCAAAAACTCATATGGTAAATTTACCCAATCTGCCGTCATTCCATCTGTACTTTCTACAGCTCTAAGAGCAACACATTTTTCGTAAGTACGCTCATCTCCCATCACCCCAACACTATTAACAGGTAATAAAATTGCCCCTGCTTGCCATACTTTATCATACAAATTCCAAGAACGTAAGTTATTTATAAAAACAGCATCTACCTCTTGTAATATACGTACTTTTTCTTCAGTTAGATCTCCAAGAATACGAATTGCCAAACCAGGACCAGGAAAAGGATGTCTTCCTAATAATTCTTTATCCATATTCATAGAAGCTCCTACGCGTCTAACTTCATCTTTAAATAATGCCTTTAATGGTTCAACTACTTTTAATTTCATAAAATCTGGCAAACCACCAACATTATGATGACTTTTAATCGTTGCACTTGGACCACCAGTTGCCGAAACACTTTCTATAACATCTGGATAAATAGTGCCTTGGGCCAACCATTTTACATCTTGTATAAGATGTGCTTCATCATCAAAAACTTCAATAAAGGTTTTACCTATTGCCTTCCTTTTTAGCTCAGGATCACTTAATCCTTTAAGAGCATCCAAAAAGCGTGCCGAAGCATCAACTCCCTTTACATTGAAACCCATACCTTCGTATTGCTCAAGAACCTGAGTGAATTCATTTTTTCTTAATAAACCATTGTTTACAAAGATGCAATACAAATTCTTACCGATAGCTTTATGCAATAACATAGCTGCTACTGAAGAATCAACTCCTCCAGATAAACCTAGCACAACTTTATCGTCACCTAATTGTGCCTTTAAACTGTCAACGGTTTCTTCGACAAAAGATTGTGGAGTCCAATCTTGATCCAATCTTGCAATATGTACTAAAAAGTTTTCTAACAATTGTCTACCATCTGTAGAATGATATACTTCCGGATGAAATTGAATTGCATAAGTAGTCTCACCTTCTATTTTATATGCCGCATTTTCCACATCGTGTGTACTTGCCAGCAGTACTCCATTTGTTGGTAAGGCTTTAATAGTATCACTATGACTCATCCATACTTGGCTACCTTTAGAAATACCCGTAAAGAAATCTTCGTCATTTTTTATAAAGTTTAAGTGCGCTCTACCATATTCTCTGGTATTAGATTCTGCGACTTCTCCACCAGAAAAGTGTGCTAAGTATTGTGCACCGTAACAAACTGCCAATAATGGTTTTTTACCTCTAATTTCAGACAGATCTGGATGTAAAACATCTTCACCTCTTACGGAATTAGGGCTACCAGATAAAATAACAGCTTTAAAGCTTTCTCTGTCTGTTGGAATTTTATTGAATGGATGAATTTCGCAATAGATGTTTAACTCTCTAACGCGACGCGCAATAAGCTGTGTGTATTGCGACCCGAAATCTAATATTAGGACTTTGTTGTGTTGCATGCGCAAAAATAAGGATTGCAACTAAAATTAATACAACAACCTAATAAATTTTACACGAAATTGTTAACACTTAAAACAATTTTGTAAATAAAAAAAGCTGTCTAATATAGACAGCTTTTTTTATAAGTATTATTGACATTTAAAGTCTAATTAATAATAATCTTCTGTGTTTTACTCTGATTATCATTAAATACTTTAACAAAATATACTCCGGATCCTATCATTGAAATATCAATAGTATTGCTTGTTTCTAAATGATTTATTGATTCATTTAATACTAATCGACCTTGTATATCATATAAACTTACTCTACAATCAGCATTTAATTGTCCTTTTAAAACTAAAGACTTTGGACTTGTTGTAGTATATATTTGAATATAATCTAACTCATTCTGCCCAACAGATAGTATAGATGATGTAACACGAAGATAGAAACGACCAGTACCATTTAAGTTTGAACTAGGTGTGATTGTATAATCACCTGAATTTAATAAAGTAATAGTATTAGTTACATTATCTTCTAAATATACTTCGACATTACTTGGTAATGTGGTTTCGCTTATACTAAAGGTAATTTGCTCTCCTTGATTAGAATTAACACCTAATGGAATTACAGTATTAACTAAATCTAAAGGATTTAAAGCTTGTAATGCAATTGGAAGCCCATTATTATCTTCTACTAAATGAGAATAAATTGCAAAATTCGGTGCTACATTACCTAAAATTTTACCGTCGTATCCACGATCTAAACCTTTACTTGCGTTATCGTTAAAATAAAATTCAGTAGTATAATCCTCGTTGCTTGTGCCTAAATTTAGCTTTAAATAGGTTAATATATTTGTACTACGCCCAGCTATAAAATCATCATCAACACCTATTGCTCTCATTGAAGGGTCAAAAACAATATTGTAATCATTTACATAGGCGTCATTTGCAGCCACAAAGAACCCTTGCCCTGGAGCCATTAATTGGTTACTTGCATTGGCTAAGGTGATTATTCCCCATTTATTAGATGTGCCATTTCCTAAATATCCATAAATACCTGAAATATCTTCTAGGATACTTAAATTTGTAGTTACAGGATCTGTATTAGCATCTAAAACATAATTTAAGAACAAATCCATATCGAGATAAGATGGATAAGGGTTACCTATTAAGTTCCAATCTGGAAACGCGGCTCCTGTATCTAAAATATTAACATCAATCGATGTTGTTGGAACAGAACCTGCAAAGGTTAAATTAGTTCCTGCTTGGGTTGCAGCTCTATATCCTCTACCACTTACTAAATTTAAATTATCTAAATCAGTCTGTGCATTGGTATAATTTACATAACCATCTACAGTTTTATCAAATGGACCAAATGCATAAGTTGTTGGGTTAATACCTCCATTATTTAATAAGTCCGTTGCATTATTGTCTAAATTTAAAAAGTCTTCCCAAGATTGTCCAGCAAGAGGTGGTGAAATTAAATCATTACCACCAGAATTTGCATTAACAAAACGTTCATATTTCACTTCACCTTCAATAGTACCATCTGCAATTAAGCTAGAATATAAAACTGATGTAGATTTTAGAGTTGTTGTATTAGCGGAAACTGTAACTCCAGAGTTTATTGTTAATCCAGCACCAGGTTCAACAGTGATAATATCACTTATGGTATTCATAGAAATAACTGCTTCACCTCCTTCAATTAAAATAGTATCATTAAAATTAGAAACATTATTAGGATCACTTGGTGACCAACCATTATTATATGTGTAATTTGTTACAGTGTCTACATTAATTTCTATGGTTTTAATACATTCTGTAGGAATTGTTCTTACAATATTAATCTCAGCGGCTGAAGCCCATACATTACCATTAACTTCAGACAGTGCGGCTAAACGCACATACCTTCCTTGTGTTACTGGAAAACTTACCGTTTTTAATGCATTACTATTTGCCCAAGTACCAGTACTTATTGCAGTTCCCCAATTGTTTGGATCATTACTAACATAGATTTCATAATCTGCAATAGTTCCATTAATTCCTGCCTGACGTGGTAAATATTCAAGACCTGAGACATCTGACTCAATTCCCAAATCTATTTGAAACTCGTGTGGATAAGGGGTATCTGGTATTGTATTATTACTATACTGTGAGTGCCATATCGTATTTGGATCTCCGTCAAGGGCATTTGAAGCAAAACCACCAGAACCAGTATCTTCGCTATTCACATAATAAACTGTTGGCTCTGGTCTTATTATACCAATCTCTGCAGCAGCAGCCCAAGGGTTACCATTTACCTCAGATAGCGCTACAAAACGTAAATACCTTGCTTGTACAGCAGGGAAATTAACCGTTTTTAAAGCTTGATCATTTGCCCATGTACCTGTACTTATGGGAGCTCCCCAATTGGAGGTTGAATTACTTACATAAATTTCATAATCTGCAACTCTACCATTTTGTTGAGCTGCTTGACGTGGTAAATAAGTAAAACCAGACACTAATGAATTTTCACCCAAATCTAAGTGCATTTCATGTGGTGGTGGAGGGTTCGCATTCACCCACTCTGTATGCCATATGGTATTGGGGTCGCCGTCAAATGCATTTGAGGCAGGATTACCAGCATTAAGCTCTTCACTATCATAATATATTAAAATTGGATCAATTGGATTTTGCGGTGTTATTCCTATTGTACTTCGTACTGTATATACTCCTGATTGTCCTAAACTAATATTATTAATTGTATTACTAGGAAGAACTATAGCATTAGGATCTTCTACAGTATAAGTAACAATATCTGAATTAAGAAACAACCCTATATCATCACCTTCAGTAACGGTAATCTCAGTTTCTCCTGTACCACTTTCTCCATTTATTTCATAAATTATAGCTAATTCTTCACAAGGTTTAGATGTAACATTAATTTGTAAGGTTTTAACACATTCTACAATTCCAGTTGCTATAATATCAATTTCAGCTACAGATGTCCATGGATTACCATTAACTTCAGAAAGCGCAACTAAACGTACATAACGACCTAGCTTTTCTGTGAAATTTACCGTCTGTAATTGATTATTGTTTACCCATGTACCTGTATTTACTGCCGCGCCCCAATTATTAGCATCATTACTAACATAAATTTCATAATCTGCAATTCTACCATTAGGACCATTCTGTCTTGGTAAATACTCAAGACCAGATACAACTGATTCAACTCCTAAATCTAATTGTATTTCATGGTTATGGAACACATCTACAGTATTATCATTGGCATTATAATATTCTGTATGCCAAAAGGTATTAGGATTTCCATCAAGAGCGTTTAAAGCCCCATTATTACCTATAGGATGTTCACTATCCGCATAAAGCAAAGTTGGATTTAATGTTATAGGACCATTTATAGAACTTCTGAATGTATAAAGGCCAGATTGATCAAAGGCAATATCATTAATAGTATTACTTCCAAGTACATTACCATCTGGATCTTCTATAGTATAAGTTACATCATCTAAATTTATTAACAACGTTACATCATCATCTTCAGTAACCGAGATCTCTGTTTCGCCAGAAAAACTTTCTCCTTCAACTTGAGCTACAGTTTCAATATTATCACAAGATATAATTGTACCTGCACAATTACAGTTACCATCTTCTATATCGTTACTTGTATTTATATCACCATCGTCACAAACAGTTCCTTCTGCTGGACAGTTTACACCCACGCCAAACACCTGAACTTCTGCCAAACTCAGTATGCCGGTTTGCCGAATCATAACATACCTTGCAATGCCTAAATTTTGAGTTAAAACCTGAGTTCCATCTGCTGTTAGTGTAGCTACTTCCGTATAATCTGCAGGATTTGTACTATCGATATTACCGATATATACTGTAGCACCATCTAAGCGCCCTGTACAACAATCAGTTCTATTAAATACACGGATAGCATTTAAATCATATTCATAAGTATCACCTAAATCTACTCGCCACCATGCATCAGTTTGATTAGCTCCATCACCAGTATGAGTTACGGAATTAGGATTTGCATTAAAAATACCATTAGTATTGCCATCAACAGCTTTAAAAGATTCTCCATTAGGATATAGACTAGATTGAGATGTTGGCTGATTTAAAGCTAAATTATCTTCTAAATTTAAATTACCGACCAAAACGGTTTCAGAAATACTTGGCACACCATCAGCATTCATTGCGAATAACATATAATAGCCTGGTGGCATTATGTTAGCATTAGGCATATCTAATTGAAAATTACCATTTGTTCCTGTAAAAGTAACAGGAACTCTACGTTGTTCGTTATTAACACTATGGGTTGCAGAGGATAGTCTAATAAAAGCAAAATCAGTAACATCTGGAGATGCTATGACAGAAAAAGTGTTATCATAATAAGCTAAATTTGGTGCACTCAAAGTTGGGCGAACAGCTAAATCTCCATTAGTATCAAATAAATATGGAGGGCTATAAATTTCAGCATTAGCATGGTTTGTTGTACAACCACCACAAAGACCACCGCCTCCCATAAATACGCGGCCATCTTTCATTAATATACCTGCACTATGGTATGTTCTAGCTTCATCCATATCAACAACTGTCCTAAATAAATTGGTATCAGGATTATAAATCTCAAGAGATAAATGCGCACCATTATCAGAAAATGGTACTGACGTATCCATACCACCTATAATCATAACTTCACCGTTAGGTAATACAACACCAGTTGGAAAAATTCTTCCTTCTTCTGCATCATTTCCTGTTAATGCTACTGTTACATTATTTTCGTCATTGATATCAATAACATAAGCATTATCGTTACTTGGAGTACCACCAGAATAGGTGTAACTACCACCAAATTTTAAAATTTTACCTATATCAAACATCACAGTAGTTCCATTCATAGCATATATATCTGGCCTGGATGTTGTACCTCTTTGACCAACAACAGTATAAGAACCATTACCAGTAACATCAATCCAATGCATAGTCTCTCCTGGACCAGCATGAAAAATTTTACCATTAGGAGCTGCCCATAACCAAGCATGATTATCTAATCTATAAGAACCTTGTTGAGTTTCGTAAATATCATCTTGTGCATTATACAGTACGTTTTTTGTTATCCCAGGAAGTACAGTCCACCCAGTCTCTTCTGTCCAAATTTCTGCATCTTTAACTCCACTTCCACCACTCCAAGATCCACCAACAGTAAACACTGAACCATCTGATAGAGTTACGGCACCTTGATAACCTCTAGCATAATTCATATTTTCTGCTGCTGTCCATGTTTCTGTTAAAGGATCATAAAGCGTAGCCTTTCCTGCTGAGCTGCCACCTGTTGCCAAAATTCGACCATCTGCCAAATTGTTTATACCTGGACAGAACATATCATGGTTAGTATTTGTAACTATTTCTGGCAGAACACCTCCATCAGTTCCTATAGATGGATCGAATATTTGAGTCCATGTAAAACCATCTGCTCCACCAAAATTAAATTTAGACTTTGACGACCAAGTAAGGATTCTTCCATCTGGTAAATTTGCTATAGCAACTGGTACTATATCGAAAGGAATTACATCACTCCATTGACCATCTACTTGAGGGGTTTGAGAAAAACCTTTGAAACCTACCATTACTAAAAAAAAGAAAATAGTAGACGCTCTTAATTTGTTAATTAAAGTTGAGTTATCCATAGCTAGCAAGACTTAATTAATTCTTATTGTTGATCCGAAAAATCAATAAAAAAAGATTTCTACATGAAATCAAAAGCTGTTCTAAATAGTTTGAGAAAAGCTTTTATAGTTTTATACACAATTGTGTTCCCTTTTTTTTTCGGACCATAAAGAAACATAACAAAGTATCATAACTAACTTTTATTAAGACTAACTACTTTAATAATCGATAAAACAAATCAAAATCAACTATCCGCATGCTTACAAACATCTCATAATAAAAGATTTATATTATTAACATAAATAGAACCAATCACTTTTAGCTTATTAAAACTGTTTGAGAATTCTAGTTATATTTATTTTTTAATTAATAATTTAACTAAATTCACCTTTTATAAAATTAAGCTTATAACTAGGTTTTCTAATACAATTATTAATCTCCTATCATTTTATAAAGTCCTTTTCTTGTAAGATGTAGGAATTTTATAATTTCACAACTTAGGTAGTTAATTTTCAATATGTTAAATAAAAGTGTACAATTTTTAATCAAAAATAAGATTCTTGCCCTCATAGCAATTTTTTTGATTGTTATAATAGGTGCTATTACGCTACCATTTAATATAGGATTAGACTTTTTACCAAAGTATCCTGTTTCGGTTGATGCTATTCCGAATATGGGAGAAAATCAACAGATAGTTTATACTGAATGGGAAGGCCAATCACCCGAAGATATTGAAGACCAAATCACCTACCCTTTAACATCTAATTTATTAGGAATACCAGGAGTTAAATCTATTCGTAGTAGTTCTATGTTTGGATTTTCTAATATCTATATAATTTTTGAAGATAATGTAGACTTTTATTGGTCTAGGTCTCGAATTTTAGAAAAACTCAATGCATTACCAAATACGCTTTTACCAAAAAATGTACAACCCAAACTTGGACCAGATGCTACCGCTTTGGGGCAAGTATTTTGGTACACCTTAGAAGGTAGAAATGAAAATGGTGAAGTAACTGGAGGCTGGAATTTACAAGAGCTAAGAAGTATACAAGACTTCTATGTTAAAAACGCCTTAACATCTACCAAAGGTGTCTCTGAAGTAGCCTCTATTGGTGGTTTTGTAAAAGAATATCAAATAGATGTCAACCCAGAATTAATGAAGCAATATGGAGTTTCATTACCTAGTGTTGTTAAAGCCATTGAAAAGAGTAATCGTAACATCGGTGCACAAACACTCGAAATTAACAAAGTTGAGTATTTTGTTCGCGGTCTCGGCTACATTAAATCTATTGCAGATATTGAGAAAACGGCAATTGTTTCAAATGATTTAACAACCATCCACATCGGAGATATTGCTCAAGTTTCCATTGGTCCGGCTGCTAGAAGAGGCATATTGGATAAAGAAGGAGCTGAAGTTGTAGGTGGTGTTGTAGCATCGCGTTTTGGTGAAAATCCAATGGAGGTATTAAAGGCATTAAAAGAAAAAATTGATGAAATAAGTTTAGGCTTACCAAGTAAAGTATTGCAAAACGGACAAAAATCGCAATTAACTATTGTTCCGTTTTATGACCGTTCAGAATTAATTGAAGATTCTTTAAATACTTTAAGCAATGCTCTTATTTATGAAATAATGATTGCCATTTTGGTCGTTATAATTATGCTAATGCATCTACGTGTTTCTTTCCTTATTTCGGGATTACTACCATTAGCCATATTAACGGTTTTTATTATAATGAAGATATGCAATGTAGAAGCAAATATTGTTGCATTGTCTGGTATTGCTATTGCAATTGGCACTATGGTAGATATGGGTATAATTCTAACAGAAAACATTGTAAGACATGTTGAAAATACTAAAAATGAAAACCTAAATGCTGTAATCATCAATGCTACAAAAGAAGTTTCTGGAGCAATAATAACTGCAGGTCTCACTACTATAATTAGTTTTACACCCATATTTCTGCTAACAGGAGCCGAGGGCAAACTTTTTTGGCCATTAGCTTTTACAAAAACAGTTGCACTATGTGCAGCGATTTTAATAGCATTATTTCTGCTACCTCCTATTGCCGCACTTTTTATTAAAAAGCACAATCAAAAGAAAACAGTTGATACCATTTTTTCTGTTCTTTGGGTATTAGTTGGGTTGTTAACTTTTTTATATGGTCAACATCTTGGATTATTTATTCTTGGTTTTGGTCTCATAGGCATATTAGAATCTTTAAGATATAATAAACAACCTCAGGCAAAACGTATAAGGTTAATATATATTGTTATTACAATTACTATTCTATTGGCTATCTATTGGAGACCTTTGGGATATGCTAACAATTTATTTCTCAATTTTCTATTTATTATTGCTATTTGTGCAGTGGTACTTGTGCCAATACATTTCATTATTTTAAAATACGAAATAATGCTCAAATGGGTTTTAGAGCATAAACTCATTAGCATATCTATTCCTTTGATAGTGTTAGTTATAGGTAGTATAATATTCGTTAATACCGGAAGAGAATTTATGCCTTCTCTAGACGAAGGAGAATTTTTACTAATGCCAACTTCAATGCCTCACTCTGGTATTGAAGAGAATAACAAAGTTTTAAAAATGTTAGATATGGCAGTTGCATCAATACCAGAGGTAGAATATGTTGTTGGTAAAGCTGGTCGTACAAAATCTGCATTAGATCCAGCACCAATTTCAATGTACGAAAATCTTATCTCTTACAAATCCGAATACATTAGTGCTTCTAACGGAAAACCTAAACGATTTAAGACTAATGACAAAGGTCTATTTGAAACGAAATCAGGAAATTTTATTGAATCTGGAAGTGGTATAGATTCCAAAGATTTGATTGAAAATAGCAATGGAGATTATTATAGAAACTGGCGAGATCATATTAAAACTAAAGAAGATATTTGGGATGAAATTGTAAAAGCTACTGAATTACCAGGTGTCACCACGGCTCCAAAACTTCAACCAATTGAAACCAGATTAATAATGTTACAAACTGGTATGCGTACTCCATTGGGTATTAAAGTTAAAGGGCAACGTCTAGAAGATATAGAGGCATTTAGCACGCAATTAGAACAAGAGTTAAAAACCATTGATATTGTTAAATCTAAATCCGTATTTGCAGATCGTACAGTTGGCAAACCATATATGCTTATTGATATAAATAGAGAACAAATTGCACGTTATGGACTAACTATAGAAGCTGTTCAAGAAACATTAGAAGTAAGTGTTGGCGGAAAATTACTAACACAAACTGTAGAAGGAAGAGAACGTTATGGTATAAGAATTAGATATCCTAGAGAATTAAGAGGAACTCCTGAAGCCCTAGAAGCCATATACATTACATTGCCCAATGGAGAATCCTTACCAATTAATGAATTTGTTGAGATTACATATGAAAAAGGTCCTCAAGCCATAAAAAGTGAAGATGGATTTTTAGTTAACTATGTAATATTTGATAAAAAAGATGACATCTCTGAAGTTGATGCTGTCAATGCTATAAAATCTATATTAAAATCGAAAATAGAACAAGGTAAATTAGACGTGCCAGATGGTATAAATTATGAGTTTAGTGGCACATACCAAAATTATGTACACGCACAAAAAACACTTAGGTTAATAATTCCGTTAGTACTAATTGTTATCTTTTTAATATTATATCTTCAATTTCGTTCAGCATCTATTACATTAATGATTTTCGCAAGTATTGCGGTAGCTTTTGCAGGCGGATTTATTTTTTTGTGGCTCTATAGCCAATCTTGGTTTATGAATATTGATTTAGGTATCAAAAATATGAGAGATTTGTTTCATATGCATCCCATAAATATCAGCGTAGCAGTTTGGGTTGGATTTATTGCTCTTTTTGGCATTGCAACAGACGATGGAGTTATAATGGGCACTTATCTTAAGCAAAGTTTTAAAAATAAAACATATTCAGATATTAATAGTATTAGAGCTTTAGTTATTGAAGCTGGTAAAAAAAGAATTAGACCTTGTTTAATGACTACTGCTACCACAATTTTGGCTTTATTGCCTATATTAACCTCAACAGGGAAAGGAAGTGATGTTATGATACCAATGGCAATTCCATGTTTAGGAGGTATGCTAATGGCTGTAATAACCTTATTTGTTGTGCCACTATTGTTTTGTTGGCAAAAAGAAATGCTCTTTTTAAAGAAGCCTGTAAACTAATAAAGTAAAAATGATGACAAAAAAAATTGGAATTTATATTGGCTGTGTAGTTCTTGGTTTTGCTTTAAGTTTTATCTTTTTTGATTATAATAATGATCAAAGCAAGAACACTAAAAATGACACAAAAAATATAACTCATAAAGAATGGACTTGTGCAATGCATCCACAAATAAAAGAGCAAGAAGAAGGCACATGTCCTTTGTGTGCTATGGATTTGGTATTAGTTCCATCTGATGATAGTGAAACTTCACTATCTGATAATCAGTTTAAAATGTCTCAAAATGCCTTGGCTTTGGCTAACATTGAAACTTCAGAAGTGAATTTTAGTAGTGAAGACGAAGTCATAATAAAACTATCCGGCATAATAAGTACAAATAAAGAAACTGATGCTACACAAACCTCAATTTTTGATGGCCGAATAGAAAAGCTTTATGCAAATTATATAGGCACAAAAATTAGAAAAGGTAAACAAATTGGACTTATATACTCACCCGAATTGTATTTGGCACAAAATAAATTATTGACTTCTGTTTCATATAGAAAAACGCATCCACAACTATTCGATGAAGTAAGAAACTCACTAGGATTATGGAAAATGACTGACGAGCAAATAGAAAACGTCATTGTAAGCGAAAAACCAATGACAAACTTTCCTATATATGCAGATGTTTCAGGAACAGTTACAGAAATTATGGCTTCAGAAGGTAGTTTTTATAATCAAGGAGATCCTTTATTTAAAATATCAGACCTCAGAACTGTCTGGGCTGTTTTTGATGCTTATGAAAGTCAATTAGGATCTTTAAAAGTTGGGCAAAGTCTTGAATTAAAATCCAAGGCCTTTCCTAAAGGTATTACAACTGGAAAAATTGATTTTATTGAGCCCATATTACATACTAAAAAAAGAACAGCGACAGTTCGTGTAGTAATCGATAATAGAGATGGAAAACTAAAACCCGGTATGCTCATAGAAGGTAGTATTACATCCAAACTTTCAAAAGGGGTTTTAACCATTCCAAAAACTGCTGCGCTTTGGACAGGGAAGCGATCTATTGTTTACCTTAAGCCATACCCAAACAAACCTTATTTTGAAATGACAGAAGTGGTGCTTGGTCAATCTTTAAAAGATAGCTATGAAGTTTTAAGCGGTTTAGAGGCAGGAGATACTATTGTAACCGAAGGTGCATTTACTATTGATGCGGCAGCTCAGCTTCAAGGAAAAAGGTCAATGATGAATACTATAATAGAAACTAAAAACCACCAAAAAAATACTAATTTTAAGGACTCTGACCTCTCAACTAACCATATTTCAATTGATTGGGATATGCTTAAAAAAGATGAATTCAACCTTTTAATCAAAGATTATTTATTATTGAAAGATGCATTTGTAACTTCTGATGTTAAAAAAACAAAACATCATGCAAATTTATTATTAAAGGCCATAAATAAGTTAGACTTGAAAAAATTACCAGATCTCAATAAAAAAAATATTGAACAATTATCTAACATTACAAAATCAATAAGCACCATAAACGATTTAAAGAAACAAAGACTTCACTTTAAATCCTTATCAACTAAAATTATTGATATGGTATTAAATTCTAAAAGCTTAAACGACCGAGTTTACATTCAATTTTGTCCTATGGCTGATGAAAATAAAGGAGCAAAATGGCTAAGCCTAGATAAGAAAATAATGAATCCATATTTTGGGGATAAAATGCTCAATTGTGGGAGTGTTTTAGAAGAAATAAATTAAGAAGTATAAAATTACATATCTCTATACTAAAAGAGCTGTCACTTTATAAATGACAGCTCTTTTTATTTTTAACTAGATTTTAATCCTCTATTTAATGATTATTTTTTGAGTTTTACTCTGATAATCATTAGTTACTTTCACAAAATAGACACCAGTTCCTATACTCGCGATATCAATAGTGTTTAATAAACTTGATTGCATAAGAGATTTATTTAAAACCAATCGTCCCTGTATATCATATAAATACACGCCTGTAGTCATTTCTAATTCGCCTTCAATTATCAAGGATTTTGGATTAGATGTTGTATATATATGAATACCATCTAACACATTATTTCCTACAGATAATACCGATGAAGTAAAATGTAGATAGAAACGTCCTGTACCATTCAAATTCATATTTGGTGTGATAATATAATCATTAGAATTTAATAAAGTTATAGTATTAGATTCTGTATCTTCTAAATACACCTCAACATTACTTGGTAACGTAGTTTCACTTATACTAAACGTAATTTGTTCACCTTGATTTGCATTAACACCTAATGGAATTATTGTATTAGTTAAATCAGAAGGATTTAAAGCTTGTAAAGCTATTGGAAGTTCAGAGTTATCCTGTACTAAGTGAGAGTAAAGTGCAAAGTTAGGTGCTACACTACCCAAAATTTTACCATCATATCCTCTGTCTAAACCTAGACTTGCATTTTCATCAAAATAGAATTCAGTACTATATTCATTATTACTTGTGCTTGCTTTGAGCTTTAAAAAGGTTAGAACATTTGTGTTTCTCCCTTGAATAAAATCATCATCAGAACCTATAACTCTCAACGATGTATCAAAAGTAATATCATAATCATCTACATGAGTGAGACTTGCTGCAACAAGAAATCCTTGCCCAGGAGCCATCAATCTATTACCTGCATTAGCTAATGTAATAACATCCCAACCATTAGAAGCATTACCATCGTAACCATAAATACCAGAGATATCTTCTAACAGATCTATGTTTTTTACGTTTGGCGCAGTCTCATAGTTTAGGAAATCTGCAATACTAATATATGAAGGATATGGATTACCTATTAAATTCCAATCTGGATAATTGGCACCAGAATTTACAATATCAACAGTAACTGGTGTCGTCAACACATTACCTGTAAAAGTTAATGTTGTACCGCTAACTGTTGCAGCTCTATAACCTTTACCACTATCTAAAGTTGTAGAGGTTTCATCAGTGTAATTTACATACCAATCAACTGCTTTATCAAAAGGTCCAAATAGATAGGTTCTTGGATTATCATTGCCATCATTTAATATATCTTCAGCATTTGTGTCAGTAAGTAAAAAATCCTCCCAAGTCTGCCCAGAAAGTGGCGGAGAAATAAGATCATTACCACCAGAATTAGCATTAACATACCTTACATATTTTATGTTTCCATCCACTGTACCATTTGCAATTAAACTAGCAAAGGACTGTGAAGTTGACTGTAAAGTAGTTGTATTTGCCAATAAAGTAACACCATTATCTACGGTAAGTGCAGCACCAGGACTCACTGTAAAATCATTACAAATTGTATTACTAGAAATAACAGCTTCACCAGAATTTACAATTATAGAATCATTTGCATAAGAAAGGCCATTAGGATCACTCGGTAACCAACCATTATCATAAGTATAAGTTGTACTTATAGGAGAACTATCACAGCCTAATAATTCGATCTCGGCTAACTGTGTTAAAGCTATATTACCTAAATTTTTGGTGATTTCTATTCTATAAGTTGTGTAAGCAGTTGTATTAGAAAATACAAAATATTTAGATTGATACCTGGTATAAAACTGCTCACCTGTCCAAACTCCCAATTCTGTATAAGCACCACCATTAGATCCTAATATTCTAAAGTTTTCAGGGTCTCTATCTGGTACATCATTAGCACTTGTAATAATTAATTGGTTCACATATTGAGGTCTTACAAACTCAATAGAAATAAAACTAGGGTTACTTACACTTGGTACACCTGTATTATCTAACCATTTACTAAAATCATTTTGCGTCTTTTTATTATCAAAGGCTTTGAACTTATTTTCGGCTTCATTAATCTCTCCTCTTGCAGTTATAATACCTGTACCAACAGGATCTGTATGGTCTACAATTAAGCCAGTACAATCATTCGATCTTAAATCAGTGAATGTCCACTTAAAAAAATCAGATCCATCATTAGGATATGTTTTAACACTAGCTCCATTAGACAGCGAGTTGTTCTCAATTCCTAGATAAAGTCCATTAACCTTACTTTTTATAGCATATTCATCATTACCTAGATATTCTAATGAAAACAATTGGGCATCTGTACCATTCTCTTCATACTGTATCAAATTAGTCCCTGGATCTTGCCCAGCATAAAGTACATCGAGATTTTTATTACTATGTACGGCCTTTATAGTAAAATAATTATCCTCAGCAGGTGCTATTATAAATTGTTGATTTTCCCCTAAATTACTTGTCCACTGAATAACATCTGCTAGATTATCTTGAGATTGATCAAAAACATCCATTACCAAAGTACTACCAACATTAGTAATCGTATAAACTGAAACACCAATAGTTGAACCTTCATATACTGTTATTTGGGCAGTATCTGTAAATGCACCTTCAACTGTAGTTGCAGTAATAGAAACAGTTCCTTCGCTAATCCCTGTTACAGTTCCGGTTGCATCGACAATCGCAATAGACTCATCGCTTGAAGACCACACAATACCTTGTTCACTTGCATCATTAGGTAGCACTGAAGCTGTTAAAGAAATGGTTTCTTCAGTAAAAACCGATGCAGTAGTGGGTGTTACAGTAACTCCAGTAACCGGCTCATATAATAAATCTGTAAATGTCCATTTAAAGAAATCTGACCCATCGTTGTTATAGGTTTTAATACTACCTCCATTGCTTACTGAATTATTCTCAATTCCTAGGTAAAGCCCATTAGACGTACTTCTTATTGCGTATTGATCATTTCCTAGATACTCAAACGAAAACAATTGAGCAACAGTACCATTTTCTTGGTATTGTATAACATTAGTTCCTGGATCTTGTCCTTGAGCTTGTACATCAATATTTTTATTGCTATGAACAGCCTTAATCGTATAACTAGTGCCATCCACAGGAGTAACAATGAACTGCTGATTTGCACCTGAAACGTAATTCCATTGCTGTACATCTGCAAAATTATCGTTAGATATACCTGCGATATCCATTGCTAAACCACTTCCTACATTTGTTATGACATAAGTAGAAGCATTTATCGTTGGGTTTTCGTAATTAGGCTCAAGTTGATTTATCCATTCTTCTACAAGGTCTACTCCTTGCTGATCGGCTACATTTTTAGCAATTGGTGGCATAGCAATCGTTTGGTCAACACTTTCTGTTCTATGGAAAAGAATTGATTTTGAGGCATCACCTCCTACAATTATACGTTCTCCAGGAATTCCCAACGGAGTATTTGTACCAGCATACATAAGACCAGTTTGCACCAAACTGTTAGATAATCTTAAATCAAACTGAGCCCTATCACCTGTTCCACCTGGTCTATGACAATAGGCACAGTTGAGATCTAGGTAAGACCTTGCTTTTTCATCTAAAGTAGCATTAGGATCATCTTTGGCTTTATAAGTTTGGTAGCCTAAGACTGTATTATCATCAATTGTTTCATCTAAAATTCCTAAATGACTTAATGTTACCAATTGATTTGCGGTAATTGATGTCGTTGGGTAAGTGATATCAGAATTTAAATACCTTGTTCTAGGACCTAATGTTCCTTTGGTAGCTGGATTATGACAAGAAATACAGTCTTGAGTGCCTGGATAAGTCCAAGTTTGATTTCTTGTCGATCCACCTTCTGTAGTAATTTGTATTGTCTCTTCTATACCAGAATCTAGCAGTACAGCATCTGTTTCGTCTGCATTCCATTTATATGTTAAATAATAAAAATTACCTGTGCTTGCCTTTACCGAAAACCTAGTTTCTAAACGCTTTGTAATACTAGGATTAGAATCATCAATAGGCAATTCAAAATGCTTTATCAAAACAGAACCAACAGGGAATTCCCAATCTCCATTTTCTGAAAAGCTAATTTTTTCTTGTGGAGTATCATGAGTACCATCATTTGGAATTACCATCCAGCGCTTTTTAATGGCTCCATCAGACCAAAATGATTCAATTAAATCATAAGGAATTACACCAGAATTTGGAGTTAATGTTTGTAAATCTTGAAATGCTCCTGTTTGTGATAATAATTGAGGTGCAGCATCTAGTGGCGATTGATTTACTTGAGATAATTTGTATAAGAAGACATTATTTCCTTGACTCAACAAATAAAGCTCACCTGAGTTATCTTCACCAAAACCTATAATATTTGTAGGCGAAAATGCGGTTATTAAATCGTATTCACCTGTATTAATATCTACGGACCATATTTCTTCACCAGCACCATAATCGGCACAAATATATTTACCATAAAAATCTGGCATATCGGTTCCTCTATACACATAACCGCCCATTAAGGCATTAGCCTCAGCCCTTGGAAATGCTACCAATGGACCTTCATGTGGCATATTGTTGTACATTCCACTATCTGCACCACCACAACCTGCACCAGGACCTGTTGCATAACCTTCATAAACGGGCCATCCATAATTTTTTCCTCTACTAACAATATTTACTTCTTCGTGTGTACTCTCACCTATTTCCCCTATATAAAAAGTACCAGTTAGTTTATCCTTAGTCATTCTATGTGGATTTCTGTGACCAATTGTATAGTACTCTTCAAAATTTTGACCAGAAGGGCTCAGAAAAGGATTATCATTTGGTATACCGTAACCCACACCAGAAATTTCATCATTAAATCGACCTGTATCTAATTTTCTAATTGGAGCATGACTTTTAGTTGGGTCTTGATCTACATCTATTCGTAACACACCACCATCTAAGTTGGTTGTAATATTTTGAGGCTTTGTGTATGCAGATTGTTCTCCTGTAGCCAAATATAAGAAGCCATCATTGCCAAAATCCATAGAGCCTCCGCGATGTGTAGAACTAAACATTCTCATTTTTAACATTGTTAATTCTGATCCCGGAACAACAGTATATGTTGTTGGATTAACTTCATACCTTCTTAAGTATAAAAAACCTCCCCAATAATCCTCTTGGTAACAGCCAAATCCACTTAAAAAGGCATTAGGATAATCATTCCCATTACCATCTTTAGAAGTGTAATAGGTATAGAAATAGTTTTTACCAGGAGTTCCGAACTCCGGATGAATAGCCAAACCTAAAAATCCTCCATCCCAAACAACACCAACCTCATTTGATAAATCTGCAACGAGGTTTTTTGTAGTTACGGATTCATCATTTTCAAACCAATATATTTCACCATTTCGCTGACCTAAAATTATCACGTTAGTGTTGGGCACATTTGTAAATGTTAAAGGTGAATCGAAAGTTAAATTTGGAAAAGCCGGTTGATAGGGTTGAGCCGATGCCGTAACATCTGGAAAATTACCGTTTAAAAATGTACCAACTGCTTCTGGTTGAGTAAGACCTGGTCCTATAAAATATGGTGCTACTCCTAAAATAGTAAATACAGAAATCCCAATAAGAATTGTAGAAATCTTATTCCTTTTAATTGAAAGATTCATTATGTAAAAATTGATTAATAGCTTTCACAAATAAAAAGACTTTAACCGAATTTCTACCTTAATTAAGGCAAACTACTTTTTTTTTCGACAAACCATCTATTTGCCACAAAATTAGATGTTTAACCTAAATAAATATTGTCATTACATCCAATAATAATGTCGTATTAAATAAGAATTATATAATTTCAAATTAAAAAAAGAAGAACTTATTTTTATAAAGTTAGGATTGTAAAATCACCTTTTAAAGGTTGTAAAGATTTCATAATTTCTGGTATTAATTGATTACCAAATTCTAAATATAGCTCTGAAAAATTGGTATTACGTTCTTGCAAACTCTGCCCAGGAAACAATTGCTCTTGCAACTCCGTACAACGACTAATTTGATCTACTAATTTCTTTTTTTGTGCTTTTAAAAGTCGCTTTTCTAAAGCTTGTAATCCTTTTATTTGCTTTACTTCTTGAGCCTTAACTGCACCTAAAAAGGATTTATCGGTTTGTTCAGCAAGTTCATTTAGATTTTTAAACTGTGCTTCTAGATGTTTTATTTGTTCTGAAAAATCAATATCTATATTAGATATTTTTCGCACTTTTTTATTGATAAAGGAATTTCTATCTAAGAATAAATCTTTATCCGAAATATTCAATTTTTTAAGCTTATCTGCCTGCTTCGCCGTTTTTATCAATGCCGAATTCCGCAACAATAACATTGGAAAAGTAACCTGTTGTGCTTCAAAATTAGATTTTAATTGCAACCAATAAATTAGCTCTCCACCTCCACCTATATAGCAAAGATTTGGTAAAATTACTTCTTGATATAGCGGTCGCATTATAACGTTTGGTGAGAACCGCTCTGGCACCTCTTCGAGGTGTTTTAATAGCTCACTCTTACTCCAAGTGATGTTTGTGTCTAAAACCGAAAAAACACCATCAGTTTCAACAATACGTTCTCGCAAACCATCCTTAATATAAAAGAAATTGATTTCTCTAGGATTCACCTGAATTTTCAATCCTAATTCTTCAAGTTTTGAATTCGTTTCAGAAACCGTTTTAAAAGCCGTTTGCGCTATAAGTTCCTTTTTAATATTTGGGATGAATAAGCGTTTTAAATCAGCGTGGTCAGAATCTAAAATCACCAAACCATACTCACCAAATAATTCATTAGCTAAATAACGTGTGGCATCAGCTAAATTATCATGGTTTAAATATGCTTCCTTAAACCACGTTTTTAATTGTTCGGCGTTTTTTCCTGGTCCAAACTCAGCAGAAACAACTTCAAATACTGCATCTAAGCCTTCGGTATTAAAATGACCTACAGCTCCTGTCTGATTAGAGTTCCACTGAATTTTTTTTCCTCTAAAATTGAAATAGTTGATTTCTTCAAAATCATGATCCTCAGACGCCATCCAATAAACAGGTACAAAATTGTATTCTGGATATTGCTCTTTTAAGTCTTTAGTAAGATTGATTGTAGAAATAATCTTGTATAAAAAATACAGTGGTCCCGTGAATAAATTTAATTGATGACCTGTAGTGATGGTAAACGTATTTTCAGAATTAAGACTTTCTATATTTTCAAGTGTTGCATCCGAAGTGTCTAATTTACTGTATTGTTTTTTTAGAACCTCAACTAACACTTTTCTGTGTGATTCTGAAACAAGTTCAGAATGACGCTTCTCTTCTATCTGTGCTTTAAAATTATCTAGTAACGGAAACCTATTGTACAAAGGCTTTAACTCTGATTTTTCATCTAAATAATCACATATAAAATCTGAGAAGTAATTAGTTTCTCTAAACGGAATACAGTCGGTTGGCATACAATTCTATAAATAAGGCATAAATATAAGACTCTTCTATTTTTTAACTGCTAATTTTTAGTTAATTCAGTTTGGCTGACTATCTTTACTTGCTTTCAACCAAAAAATAAATTATTAAATGCAAAAATTAGTTTTAGTTCTGTTGGTCGTTTTTGGTAGCTTAACCTTAACATCAGCTCAAAACATTAAATCACCAAGCGACTTTTTAGGTTATGAAATTGGTACACAATTTAGTCGTCATCATCAAGTTGTAGATTATTTTAAATCTGTAGCTAATACACTTCCTAACCAAGTAAAACTAGAGGAATATGGTAAAACTAATGAGCGTAGATCGTTGTACTTGGCTTATGTATCAAGTGAAGAAAACATTAAAAACCTTGAGACGATTCGTGAAAATAATCTAAAAAATACAGGTTTATTGGAAGGCACACCTACGGCTACAGATATTGCCATCGTTTGGTTAAGTTACAATGTACATGGTAATGAAGCATCTAGTACAGAAGCCGCAATGCTAACTTTATATAAACTACTTACCGAACGAAAAGAGTTACTAAAAAATACGGTTGTTATTATTGACCCATCGATTAATCCAGATGGAAGAGATCGCTACGTAAACTGGTATAACGAAACTGCAAGTCAGCCTTATGATATTGACCGTAACGCAAGCGAGCACAGCGAACCTTGGCCAGGAGGACGACCAAACCATTATCTCTTTGATTTGAATAGAGATTGGGCTTGGGCTACGCAAGTTGAAACTCAACAACGCTTAAAAGTCTATAATAAGTGGATGCCACATATTCACGTTGATTTTCATGAGCAAGGCATAAATGAGCCTTATTATTTTGCGCCAGCAGCTGAACCGTTTCATGAAATTATTAGCGATTGGCAACGCGATTTTCAGACTCAAATAGGAAAAAATCACGCCAAATATTTTGATGCAGAAGGTTGGTTATTTTTTACTAGAGAACGTTTTGATTTATTTTATCCGAGTTATGGAGATACATATCCAACTTATATGGGAGCGATTGGAATGACGTATGAGCAAGGTGGACATGGTATGGCTGGATTGGGTATTTTGAATGATGAAGGTCACGTACTAACTTTAGTAGAACGCTTAACACATCATACCACAACTGGACTTTCAACCGTAGAAATTGCTTCAAAAAATGCTTCAAAATTAAATTCTGAATTTGCTAAATTCTTTGATAATTCTAGCTTAAAATACAAGAGCTACGTCGTTTCTGGTAATGCAGATAACTTAAATAGTTTAAAAACACTTTTGAGTAAGCATGAGATTACTTTCGAAAATTCCAACGGCTCTAAAGTTTCGGGTTACAATTATAAAACCGGACAACAAGGTAGTATGAATACCAATAGTGAAGCATTAGTTGTACATACCAATCAACCAAAAGGAAAAATGGTAAAAGTATTGTTTGAACCAAATGCAAAACTTTCAGATTCGTTGACCTATGATATTACTGCTTGGTCTGTACCTTATGCTTATGGTTTAGATGCCATTGCAAGTACTTCTAAAGTTCCGAGTTCTAAGTTAATGGAGAAAAAAGCATTACAAACCTTAAATGATGCTTATGGATATGTAAGTAAATGGAATTCACTTGAAGACGCACAATTTTTAGCCGAATTATTAAAACAAAATTTCAGAGTACGATTTACTGAAAAACCATTTACATCTAATGGCAATACATTTGAACGTGGTTCTTTAATCATCGCAAAAGGTGATAATAAACATATTGAACAGTTTATTTCAAAACTCAACACTATTGCCCAAAAACATTTACAGCCATTAACACAAATTAATTCTGGATTTTCACAAACCACACCAGATGTTGGTTCTCCAGATATTAAATTAATTAACAAACAAAAAGTTGCTATCCTCTCTGGCAAAGGTACATCATCGTTAAGCTATGGAGCTATTTGGCATTTCTTTGAACAACAATTGCACTACCCTTTAACCTCTATAAACACTGATAATTTAAGTAGAACCAACTTAGATAAATTCAATGTTTTAATCATTCCAAGTGGTTATTACGGAAGCGTATTGACTGAAGGCAACATGACAAAACTAAAAGATTGGGTTCGTGCAGGTGGAAAAGTCATTGCTATTGATGGAGCTTTAAGAAGTTTTGCTGGCAAAGAAGGATTTAGTCTAAAATATAAAGACTCTGAAAATGATGAACAAGATGATAATTTAACGCCTTACGCAGATCGCGAACGCGAGTATAGCAATAACCTAATAACTGGTGCCATTTTTAAAACTAAGGTAGATAAAACGCATCCTATGGCTTTTGGTTATGGTGAGGATTATTTTACGTTAAAACTAGGTAGCTCAGCTTACAGTTTATTAGACAGCGGTTATAATGTAGCTCACTTAGATAATACAAAAGTATATTCTGGTTTTGCAGGTAAAGACGCACTAAAAAACTTAGACCAAACGTTAGTGTTTGGAGAAGAACCAATGGGAAGTGGCAGCTTTATCTATATGGTGGACGACACCTTATTTAGAAGCTTTTGGGAAAATGGAAAACTGTTCCTGGTTAATTCTATTTTCTTTGTGAATAATAATGCTTTTGAACTTTAATGCAGCATCAATCAAAAAAATAATATTATGAAACATTTTAAATCACTAATCTTAAGTTTTGTTCTTGTATGTACCATCGCATCTTGCAAACAAAACGAAACCAAAACCGAAACCAAAGAATTTAAAGTTGATTACGAAAAATTCACTTTAGATAATGGTCTGCAAGTCATTCTTCATGTAGACAAATCAGATCCTGTTGCTGCTGTGGCTTTGACGGCTCATGTAGGTTCTGCTAGAGAAAAAGAAGGACGTACAGGTTTCGCACATTTATTTGAGCATTTATTGTTTTTAGAATCCGAAAATTTAGGCAAAGGCGGACTCGACCAGATGAGTGCTCGTATTGGTGGTTCTGGTGCCAATGGCTCTACGAGTAGAGATCGTACCAACTACTTTCAAACGGTACCAAAAGATGCTCTCGAAAAAATGATTTGGGCTGAAGCAGACAAGCTAGGCTTCTTTATCAATACAGTTACAGAACCTGTTTTGGCCAAAGAAAAACAAGTGGTAAAAAACGAGAAACGTCAACGTGTGGACAATCAACCTTACGGACATAATTCTGCTGTAATAAACAGTAATTTATATCCTGAAGGTCATCCTTACAGTTGGGAAGTTATAGGTTCGCTAGAAGATTTACAAAATGCAACTTTAGAAGATGTTAAAGAATTTTACAGACGTTGGTATGTACCTAATAACGTGACTTTAACCATTGCTGGAGATATAGACGTAGCGCAAACCAAAGCTTGGGTAAAAAAGTACTTTGATGAAATCCCAAAAGGCGAAGACATTCCAAAAATTGAAAAACAACCTGTTACTTTAAAAGCTTCTAAACGTTTGTATTATGAAGACAATTTTGCACGTGCACCAAGATTGACAATGACTTGGCCTGCGGTTTATCAATACCACGAAGATTCTTATGCCCTCAGTGTGTTATCGCAATATTTAACTCAAGGGAAAAAAGCACCTTTATACAAAGTATTAGTTGAAGACCAACAATTGACGAGCAACGTTAGGATGTATCAAAATTCATCTGAAATCGCAGGACAACTAATGCTTAGTGTTACAGCTTTTAATCAAAAAGATTTAAACACTGTTGCATCTGCTATAAATGATGGCTTTAGAGATTTTGAAGCAAATGGTATTTCTCAAACAGATTTAGATAGGATTAAAGCCGGACAAGAAACGCAGTTTTACAATGGGCTTTCTAGTGTTTTAGGAAAAGGATTTCAATTAGCACAATACGAGATTTTTGCAGGTGATCCTGGGTTTATAAATCAGGATGTAAAAAATATTTTGGCCGTAACACCAGAAGATGTTATGCGTGTGTATAACAAATATATTAAAGATAAAAATTACGTTGCTACTAGCTTTGTACCCAAAGGACAAAAAAGTTTAGTGCTAGATAATTCTCAATTAGCCAAAGTAGTTGAAGAAAAAATTATAGAAGGTGCCGAGGAAACTTTTGATCCTAGTATTGCTGCCACGTACGAAAAAACACCTAGTAGTTTTGATAGAAGTACTGAACCTCCATATGGTAACAGTCCTGAATTGACAATTCCTCAAGTATGGAAAAATGAATTGGCTTCTGGAATAAAAGTTTTTGGTATTGAAAATACAGAAGTGCCATTAGTACAGTTCGAAATGCAAATTCAAGGTGGATTATTGCTAGAAAATAAACATAAAGTTGGTGTCTCTAACCTATTAGCAAATCTTATGACTAAAGGGACAAAAAATAAAACGCCTGAAGAATTAGAAAATGCTATTGAAAGTTTAGGTGCTAACTTATACGCTTATGCAACAGATGATAGTATTATAATTTCTGGAACAACCTTATCTAAACATTTTGACGCGACTATGGCATTAGTCACAGAAATTTTATTAGAACCTCGTTGGGATGAAAAAGAATTTGACCTTATAAAACAAAGTACCATTAGCGGTATTCAGCGCAGTAAAGCCAACCCAAATAGTATTGCTTCTAATGAATTTTCAAAATTACTTTATGGAGACAATAATATATTGGCCTATAACAATAATGGAACAGAAGACACTGTAAATACTATATCATTATTGGATTTACAAGATTATTATAATACTAATCTCACTCCAAAATTAACTCATATGCATGTTGTTGGCGCCATCTCCGAAGAAGATGTAATCAATGCCTTGGAGACTATTAATACATCTTGGGAATCTAAAGATGTTGTTTTACCAGAATTGCCAATGCCATTATACCCTGAAACTTCTAAGGTTTATTTTTATGATGTTCCAGGCGCAAAACAATCTGTTATTCGTTTTGGCTATCCTGCTTTAAAAATTACGCACAAAGATTATTATGCAGCAACAGTTATGAATTATCGTTTAGGTGGTGGAAGTTTTGCTTCGCAATTAACGCAAGAATTACGCGAAGGTAAAGGTTACACCTATGGTATTCGTTCAGGATTTTCTGGTAATAATCAAAAAGGTGAATTTACCATTAGTAGTGGCATAAGAACCAATGTAACTTATGAAGCTACTAGTTTAGTGAAAGATATTTTAGAGAATTACGGTAAAAATTATAGTGAAAATGATTTAGATGTCACAAAAGGTTTTACCATTAAAAGTAATGCAAGAGCTTTTGAAACCCTTGGAGCTAAACTTAATATGCTAAATAATATTAGTAATTATGGCTTTGCAAATGATTATGCGAAACAACGTGAGGCTATCGTAAATGATTTAACTGTTGAAGATGTAAAAGCTTTAGTTGAAAATTATATAAAACCCAACCAAATGATTTATTTAATTGTTGGTGATGCCGAAACACAATTAGAAAAGTTAGAAGGATTAGGATTTGGGAAACCTATTTTACTAAATGGTGAAAAATAAAACTCAATTAACTAAAATACTACTATTATGAAACTAGGCGCATTCTCAATAAGCCTTGCTGTAAAAGACATAAAAGCTTCTAAAGCGTTTTATGAAACCTTAGGGTTTTCAGTTTTTGCAGGAGATTTAGAAAAAAATTACCTCATCATGAAAAATGAAGAATCACTCATTGGATTGTTTCAAGGCATGTTTGAAAATAATATTTTAACCTTTAATCCTGGTTGGGATCAAAGCGCCAAAACTTTAGAGAATTATGATGATGTGCGCGATATTCAAAAGCATTTAAAATCTAAAAATATATCATTAACAAATGAAGCTGATGAATCTACCACAGGTCCTGCAAGCCTTGTTGTTTTAGATCCAGATGGGAATGCCATCTTAATCGATCAACATATCTAAAATTATGAACTGGGATGACGCCTTAAAAATTTACGACGACATTACTGAGGCCTGTGATGGTTTTGAGCGTAAAGGCAAAAAGATGATATATACTTCATCTAATGGTTATATGTTCACCCTTTTGAATAAAGATGCAGAAATTGGTATTCGTTTGCCAAAAGAAGAAGCTGCAAAGTTTATAGAAGAACATAATACTGGTCATTATTATTCTTATGGAGCAAAAATGAAAGATTATGTTTTAGTCCCAGAAACACTTTGGAACGATAAAAAACTAATGGTTAACATTTTTGAGCAGAGTTTTGCTTATGTAAATAGTTTACCGCCAAAATAAAAAGTAAAAGCATAACAAATAAGGTTAATTGAGAATATTAAATTGATAAACACCAGACTCAGATGTGTTACCTTCTGCATCTTTGCTTACAATTTCCCAATAGTAAATTGTTCCAGGTGTTACCGAAAGTGTTAACTGATTTACTATAATATCACTTGAGTTTATACTTGGAGGATTGCTGGTGCCAAAATACACATCATAAGCAACTATATCATTATCAACATCGCTTCCACTCCATTGTAATGTTACTGAATTTATCGCAGCAATAGTCTCTGCCATACTTGGTGATATAATCTCTGCAGGAAAAGGTGCATAGGTTTGTACTCCTGGGCCAGCATTATAAAAATTCCAAACATCACTTGATTTTATTTCATCTTGATAATTGTATTCTACAAACCATTTATAGGCATTTGCTCGCTGAATAGTAACAGGAAATATAAAGTCTGCAGCTTCATATTGCTCTATATTACCTGTGGTTAAGTTTTCTATGGTTACTGTATAGAATTCTGCATTATTATTTGGTACCCATTCAAAAGAAACGGTACTTTGAGTTGGTGTTAAATCTGCACCTTCATTGCATAAAGCATCTTGATATGGAAAAACTAATTGCACCCCATTTGGTGGATCTAGATTTGGATTTATATTTGGGCCATCATCAGTGGTATCTTTACAGCCAAACATAAATACTACTGTACAAAATATGTAAACGATTTTTTTCATTTCTTTATAATTTTATATGATAACATGTTAGATTGAGACTGAACATTAACATAATACATACCCAGAGATAAGCTACTTGTATCTATACTCATATCTGTACCTTGATTAATAAATGTTTTATTTAAAACTAGCTGTCCGATTGAAGAATAGATATTTACATTAATGGTTTCGCCCACTTTACCATCGTAAATATTTATAATATTATTAAACGGATTAGGGTGAACGATAAAATCATTAGACATTATTATTCTTTCTTCGTAAATACCTTGACATTCCATATCTGTACTTACCTTTAGATGGTTAATTCCTGGTTCTAATTGAAGTGTAATTTCAGAATTATGTGTGGTAAAAGTTATACCGTTAAATTCAATATGGTAACTAGAACTTCCAGACATATCTACTGATAATTCGTTACCAGAAGAATTTCTACTAGCAAAAACTGTTAGTGGATTAGGTTCTGTTATAATAATAGTATAACAACTTTGGTAATCTGGCCACTCCTCGATAGTTATACACATTTGATATGTATCTGCTAATAGATTAAAAATATCTACGTCATTGGTGAAATTATATTCTTGGTAAAAAACCTCTCCGGTTCCATCCATAATTTGTTCACCAATTAATGTGGCGGTATAGTTGTAAAGTTCTTGAGCTATTATAGTAACTTTTCCATTATTACTATTTAAACATGTTTCGCCAGTAATTGAAATTGTAAAATTATCGTTAGGCAAATCTATGATTGCACATCCAAATAAATCTACAGCTGCTCCAAATTCTGTACTCGGACAAAGATCATCATCATTTGGAATACCGTCATTATCTGCATCTTCGCAAATGGTTTGGTAATTAGCTGTATCATCCTTTAACCAATCGTCATATAACCCTTCTGTATTTTCTATAACTGCCAAAGGGTTATCAACTAAAATACATCCCAAATCTGGATTATTTGTAGCGTTAAAAATTTGTAAGCTTTCATTATTACCGTTTTGTATATTTAATTGGTCTGCTACCAATAAATTAGATTGACAAAACAGTATATTTAAGTTAGGATTTTGTGTAACATCTATGCTTGTTAACTGATTAAAGGCACAATTAAAATCTTCTAAATTCACCAAAAAATCTACATTTATAATCGTAATTAAATTGTTAGATATGTCTAAATCTATTAGAGCTGTATTTGTATTAAGATTTAATTGGGTAAAACTATTATTAGAAACATCTAAGACCGCCAAGTTTAATAATATTGAGATATCTAAACTTGAAATTAAATTACCAGAAACATCTAAATCTACTAATGCTGTATTAGTACTTAAATCTAATAGTGTAATAGAATTGTCTTCAATATTTAATGTTGTTAGGCTTATGAAATCTTCAATTCCTGTAATATCCGAAATCTCTCGATTACTTAGATTTAGAAAGATAACATCTTCAATATTTTCAGTCAACACATAATCATCTAAAGCTCCAGAATCGTAACCTAAATCAATTAAGGCCTGTTCGAAATTATCATCTGGAACATAGGTTTCACCAAAGAAACAATTTATGGCAAATTGAGCCGTTGCATCTATATTCCAAATTGATCCAGCTGGTACTGTTCCATTATCTGTTTCTATACAATTTAAGTTGGGATTGTTAATAGCATTTAGCTCTGCTAAAATTGAGTTTTGTCCATTTTTAATATTTAGCGTTTCGAGTGAATTAGATTCGCAACTCAAGTTTGTTAATGCTAAATTTTGCTGAAAATCGAGTTCTAAAATGGCATTATTATCACAATTAAAAACTTGCAAAGACAAGACTTCGTTAGGTGAAAAAACCGTAAATGCATTATCGCTTATATTTAAATTTGTAAGACTAGTATTTGCACTAAGGTTTAAGCTACTTATAGCATTAGTAGAACAATTAAGCGTTACTAGAGCTATATTGCTCAAAGTTTCTAAATCTGCTAACAAATTATTTGAACAATCTAGATTTATCAAATTGATATTTGAGCTTACATTTAACTCATTTAACGCATTGTTAGAGCAATTTAAAATCTCTAAAGCTGCAAAATCTTCTATTCCTGTGAGGTCAGCAATATTATTTCCACTAACATCTAAACTTATTAATGCTTCAATATTTAAAGTTGGCACATAATCATTTAATGGACCAGAATCGTATCCTAAATCTATTAAGGCTTGTTCAAAATTATCATCTGGAACATAGGTTTCTCCATAATTGCAATCTTCATTGTATGTTGTAACACTATCTTTAATCCAATTTAAACCTATATTGTTTGCATCATCAACTTGAATACAGGATAAATTCGGGTTTCCTGAAGTATTAAAATTTGTAATATCTGTGTTTATTCCGTTTTGAATATTTACAAAACTGAATAAATTATTAGATAGATTTATAGTTATTGTTTCTGGGCAATACTCTGTTTGATTCGGTTGAAAAACACAAGCTGAAATTGCCATGGAGCTTAAATCTATATCACCTTCAATTTGATTACTACTTACGTTTAACGATTTTAATGTAACTAAGTTATTAGAAAGCTCAAGGTCCGATATAAGATTTGAACTAATATTTACTTCTATTAAATTAGTATTGTTACTTAAATCTAATTCTGATATTTGATTATTTGAGCTTGACAAAAATTTAAGTAAGGTATTAGACGCTAGCTCTAGTTGTGTAATCTCATTATAATCACAATTTAATTGTTCCAAAATTGAATTCGCCGACACGTTGAGTAAGGAAAAGTTGTTTTGAGACGCATACAATTCAACTAAATCAGTATTATTTAAAAGGTTTAAATTAGAAATTTGATTATTGGAAATTGACAAAAAGTTTAATGCCAAATTATTAGATACATCTAAGTCTGCTAACTCATTAGATCCACAATTTAAAGTTTCTAGTGCTGCATAGCTATTAATCAACACATTAGACAAATTGTTATTAGCACAATTCAACGTAATCAATGTGGTATTATTTGTACCAAAAGTTGATAAATCGTTCAGTTGATTACTACTACAATTAATATCTTCTAAAGATGCATTAGTGCTAATGTCTAAATTGGTTAATTCATTGTTAGAACAATTTAAAATTCTTAAAACCGTATTGTTATTAATATTAAGAGTAGATAAATTATTATCTGCACAATCTAGTAATTGTAGATTAAGGTTTAAGGATGTATCGAGATTGTTAAGGTTGTTATTAGAACAATATAGCTCAATTAAGTTTGTTGTACCAGTGGTATTTAGTAATCCGTTAATATCATTAACATCATTGGTTAGAAGGTAATTAGAACTACAGTTTAATCGCTCTAAATATTGCATTTCGCTGACATCTAAAGCTTCTAAAAAATTACCACTACAATTTAATTCTAAAAGTGATTTAAAATCTTGTATTCCGGTTAAATCTGAAATGCTTTTACTGCTAACATCTAGGGTCAGAATATGCTCAATATTTGATGTTAATACTTGTGCGTCTATTACATCGTCGTACCCAAAATCTATTAGTGCTTGTTCAAAAAAAGCATCTGGAATTATTGTAAAACGATTATTTGTACAATCACCATCGTAAATCGCAAAGGCGTCTTTTTGCCAACTACCAGGAATACTAGCAACTAGGGCATCATCAATATTTATGCAGTAGAGATTGGGATTGTTTGTAGTATTAAAAATCGTTAAAGCTCCATTATTTCCATTTTCAACATTAAGGTTTAAAAGTGAATTATCATTGCAACGTATAGAGGTTAATGCGGTATTTGTGGTTAGGTCTAAATCTTCAATCTCATTATTAGAACAATCTAAAATTTGTAAAGCAGTATTAGCGCTTAAATCTAAAACTGTTAAATTATTATCAGAACAATTTAATTCTTGTAATGCCGTAAAGTCTTGAATACCCGTTAAATCTGAAATTGAAAGGCCAGAAATATCTAGAGGCATTGCAAATGCAACAATATCCGTAGTTGCTACAAAATTATTTAGTGTGTTATCAGAATCTATCCCTTGGTCGATTAGAGCTTGTTCAAAATTATCATCTGGCACATAGGTTCCGCAATCTAAATTGTATGCAGCAGATGCATCCTTTTGCCAACCAATAGCAGTGTTAGCAAATGCAACATCATCAACTTCGATACAAAAAAGATTTACATTATTTGTTGCTATAAAAGTTGAAATTAAATTATTGCTTCCATTATTAATACGCAATGCAAATAAGTTATTATCATTGCTTAAAAGGCTAACTAAAGACGTATTAGAAATAATATCTAAACTTTCTATTTGATTAAATGAACAGTCTAAATCATTTAATAAAACATTTTGACTTACCTCCAAACTAGTTAAAGAATTATTTGAACAATTTAGTATCGTCAACGCTGTATTATTACTTAAATCTATAGCATCGATAAAATTACTGGCACAATATAAAGTTGTTAGCGCTGAATTTGCAGAAACATCTAACTCTAATAAATCATTATTTGTAACATCTATTTGAAGTAATACTGGATTATTTGAAAGGTCTATAATTTCAATAGAATTTGTACTACAGTCTAAAGTTTCTAGACTTATAAAATCTTCTATACCAACTAAGCTAGATATTGAACTATTAGAAATATTTAAATCTGTAATAGTGCTTATAGAAGACGTTAACACTAAATTATCTAGAGCATCATCATAACCTTGATTAATTAAGGCTTGCTCAAAATTATCGTCTGGCACATAAGTATAAATGTCTGCACATACATTTTCAGAAAAATAAACCCAATCATCTTTTATCCATCCAGAAGGAATAAAACCATTATCTATTTGAATACAAAATAAGTCCGTATTATCTGATGCATCAAATAACGAAACCAACTCATTATAGCCATTAGCAACAACTAAAGAAGTTAGTTGATTACGCGAAACATTTACTAGGCCAACTCCTTGGCATAGAGTAACAGGATCTGTTTGCGGATCTGGACATACTACAGTATTAATAGCACTTAGGTCTAAATCTGTTAATGCATTATTTGAAACATCTAGATTTTTTAGAACAGTATTAGCAGATAAATCTAGTACACTAATTTGATTTGAAGCACAAAATAAACCTTCTAGATGAGTATTATTACTAACAATTAGTTCACCTAATAGTCTATTATTAGAAACACTTAAAAACGTAAGGTTAGTATTGTTTGAAACATCAATTGTAGATAATTGATTTCCAGATGCGGTAAGGCTAAGTAAATTACTATTATTTGATACATCTAAATTTTGAATTTGATTATCAGAACATGTTAATGATTCTAAGCTTACAATATTACTAACGGCTAAATTTTGTAAAAAGTTAGAGCCACATAATAATGATACTAAATTGGTATTATTATCAACATTAAGCGTAGTTAAATTATTATTACTACATATTAATGTTTCTATAGCAGTAAAATCTTCAATCCCAGAAAGATCTGATATTCCTAAATCACCTACATCTAAAAAAGTTACACCACTAATACTATTAGTTAAAACCAATCCATTGTTTGCAATACCATCTCCCATACTAGCTGCATCACCAATTGATACTACTGCTCCATCCTCATCATGAGTTTCTAAATAATTTTCAAAAATAGCATCAGGAATCGCTGTTGTTTGCGCTTTTGCAAAAAAAGACGACAATACTATAATTATTAAAGTAATTCGGAAATTATGTTTCATAATACTAGGGTTAGATTAATAAGACTTTATTAATGTCTAGTTTCCTTATTTACTTCCTTGTGGTAATGGATATGCTTATCCATACTTTCCCTAATTTTATTGATAAAATTCTGTTTGAATTCTGGATCTTCGTTTATTTTTTTCCAAATGAAATTCTGACTCTTAGAAATGTCAGATTCATTCATCATTTTTTCTGCCATTACCATAGCTTTTTCAATTTCTTCATCCGAAACTTCAAAATAAATTACACCGTTTTCTTCTTCGTAATGACGACCATCATGGGCAATATTATCTGTTTGAGTAGAGCTATTAGTATTTTGACCTAATGCTATTGTACCATTTTCAATATTGTCTATTCTTTCAATGGTTTTTGTTAATAATTCTTTTAAAGCTTCAATCTCGTTTTTATGTGCTAAGACTTCATTTTCTAATTTTTCTACTATGGTATTGTTGTCGTTATTATTTATCCCAACAGCAGTGTTTATAAGGTTAATACTAAATTGATTTTCTGAAGATTCCCAAGCAATACCAACAATGTTTTTAATATCTCTTATAGTTATTTTATTTGGAGATACTGCAATACCTAACCCATCGTTATTTCCACTTGGCAAAATATAATCGCCAATATTTACCTTACCCAAAACTTTTACCGGCACCTGCCCCATGAAAGCCACTTTTTCATAAAAATGTTCTTCACTAGGTTGTGGTAATGCACCTAGTACAGCAGGTTTGTAAGATATCACCATCATACGCTGAGAACTAGAGGTGTTTTTAGAAATTTTTCCTCCATTAACTCCAACAATATCACCATAACTCATTACCTCATTGACATTAAGCCTTTCTAGGTATTCTGCATAATCACCAGCTCCAGAAGCATAAGAAACTCCGCGATACTTTACCTTATTATCATTAAAAGTAAACAACATATAACTAGAAAAAACTTGATTAGCTACAGCTGCGATTGTTTTTACAGCCATTATAACATTATCAGCCGTTTCATTAATAATTATTGAAGGAATAGGTGCTGTAACACAGGTTCCTAATCCAAAACAACCTGTACTACTTGATACTGCAGCAGCAAAATCACCACCTTGCGCAATATTATCTAATAGCTGCCATGCTAAATCGAGTGTACCATCAGTAAAATCGTAAATAACACTGAGTTTTTCCAAGTTATAATCGGCATTGTTACTAAACTCACTTTCGTTAGTCTCTCCTTCAATTCTTCCCCAGAGCATAGGACCAGAAGTATCTGGAAGAATCTCACCTGATACGGTATTAGCTGTAGAAGGAACTGCCGCATTTAAATCGTCAAAAATACTTGTGTCTAAACCAACAAGTTCAAATACATCTTCAATAGGACCAGTAATAGCTTCTAAATCGTGAGGAGAAACTGAACCAACTGGTGTTTCATCCCAAAACGACACAAAATTGTTTTGGTTAAGAGCTCCTACGGCATTAACTTTAATTGCAATACCTTGGTTACCACCTTCGACTAATAGTGGATAATTTTTAATATTTAGATCTGAACCTTGAATCGAAGATGAGATTTTAACCTGTGAGTCTGATGTAATATTTAGACCACCATCTAGATGTGTAGAATCTGTTACTTTTAGATTTTCTGCCGTTAAATCTCCAAAACTAGCTTCGCCATTAACCACTAAATCATTTAATGTAGTTAATCCTATAACATCGAGCGTACTATTTAATAAACTACTTCCATCGACGTTTAAATTACCGGTTAAATTTGTTAAACTGCCATTATTAACATTAAATGCATTATTAAGATCTGTAATGCCGTCTACATTTAAGGTTCCTGTAAGATTTGTAGCATTACCATTATTAACATCTAGAGTGCTACTTAAATTTGTTGGTCCTTCTACTTGCAATTCTCCATTTAAATAAGTTCTATCATCAACAGTTAAAGTGCCCGTTGCTGTTATATTTCTATGAAATGCATAAGGCAAAAACGTGAGTCGTTCTCTGCTCATTTCTTCAAAATTACTGCCAGCTTCAAAATCAATTTCTACCTTTAAATCTTTTGGTGTTCCATTCCAATTCATTTCTTTGAAATAGTCATGATTACCATCACCAATTAACAGGTTTATACGACCAAATTCATCGGTTTCTGTAGTTTGTACTTCTTGAAATTCTAATTGATTTTGTTCGTCATATATAGTAAATCGGATAGCGATAGTTGTGTTTGGTAAATAATTACCTGGCGAATCTACACCTGGTAATTCTAAATCATCTGGCGCAATAATTACCGCTTGGTAAGTAATACCATCTGTTTGCGCATAGGCTAGAGAGAAAAAACAAACGAAAAATGCTAAGGTTAATATTTTTTTCATAATTGGTGGTTTTATTTTTTTTGATACTTTTTAAATCTTTATGAGTTTTTCATTAAAATATTTTCTACCAGAGGTTACTTTTAAAAAATAAAGTCCGCTCGATAAATCATTTAAGTTGAGTTCAACTTTTTGTAAGGGTAAGAATTCTTGGTTATGAATAATTTTGCCATTCACATCAAAAAGCATAATAGCTATATCCATAAACATAGTATCACTAAAGCTTATAACTACAACATTAACAAAAGGATTAGGATAAACTTTTAAATTTAAATCATTATCTAAATTATTAGTGACTTTAACGTTAGTTAAAGGTTGCTGATAACCTTGTCTTAGATAATAGCCATTGTTAGCGTATGTGCCTATAACACTAGACTGACCAATGCTTTGGCTTACTTTATAGGTCCCTTTTGATGTAACAACATTTTTTGATGAGCCACTACTCCCTAAATTTGAACTGATTATGCGATACCCAGAATTTTCCTGAGCATACATTTGTTGTAAAAAACAAAATAGTAATAGTGTGATTAGTATTGTTTTCATATCATTTTATTCTATTTTTTTTATTTCTTATCATTCTAAACCTAAAACTATATTTTTACATATTATTAAGTTTTGTTTTTTGTCCACCTTTTGTCCACTTAAACACCGTTTTTCTAATAATCACAGTAACATCTTGGCAGGTTTATTATAAAACCAACTCCAAATTGATGAGCATTCAGATTCAATTTTTCAGCATTTTCACCACTACTTATTAATACGGATTTACCATAATTATAACCCACAAAAATGGCTGTACTTCTAGAAATTGGATACTGCATCTCTATTCCTCCTCTAAAGAATAAAATATTGTTATTAAATTCTTCCTCACCTTCTAGGTTAAAAACATCATTATTTATCGTTTGATTTCCTCTTATTAAAAATTCTGAAGCGATAGATACATTTGTGAAAAACGTAAGCTCTCTTAATTCAAACATTTTTATGCCTAGTCCAGCTTTTACTCCTAAGTAACTTAAATCCCATTCAAAATAGTTGTCAATACTGCTTTCACTACCAATGGCTCCGTAATTATTATAAGTTGCACCAAGAGACAAAAACAAAGTCTTACTTGAGTTTATACTTTGTCTGTATCCCATTCCGTAGTACGATTTTGATTTAGAAAGTAAATTGTCTAGTGGTCTTCCTTGAGAGTTTTCGTAATCGAAAGACGAAACTGTTGTACCCAACTCAAAGTAGAGCTGTTGACTAAAGCATGATATGCTAATCAATAAAACAATTACAGTTATTGTATAATTCTTAAGCATGAAACCAGTTTTTGTTGATAGCTAATTTAGACGTGAAAACTGATGAAAAAAAGAAAAAAGCGCCATGTCCACCTTTTGTCCACCCCTAAAAAAAACGAAGTATTAAATTTATTTTGATATTTATTACAGGTAGACAATGGTAAACCACATTCGTTTAAATATTTGATTTACAGTATTTTATAATTAAAAAATAATTAGCATTATCTTAGATAACCTAACAACCAAAAATCATGAGTATATTAAATTCGTCACTTAATGTCCCTTTTTCTAAAAAAAACACTGATGTCTACCTTAAGGTGGACAAATTGATTTACCTATTAGTTTTAGTTTTTGCGTTATGTGTTTCTAGTTTATATAGCCAAAATCAAAAACGTGTTGACAGTTTATTGCAAGTAGTTGAAACACAAACAGACACAACACAGATTATTACATATGCACAACTTTGGGTTGAATATTTATATGTTAATCCTTTAGCTTCGAAACCTTATTTAGATAGTACTATTATTCTGGCAAAAAGATTAAAGAACGACGACTTTATTGCCAGAACAACCAATTACTTAGGTGTTTATCATAATATGACATCTCAATACGAAAAGTCTGATTCTATTTATGATTTGGTTATAGATATGTACACAAAACTAGGTGATATGACACAAGTATCTTATGCACTTAATAATAAGGCCAACTCACTTAGGAGTTTGGGAAGGTATAATGAATGTTTAGAGGTACACATGAAAAGCTTAAAATTAAAGGAAGAAATTGGAGATACAGAAGAAAGTATTGCGGCAAGTTATTGGAACATTGGTAACATTCATGGAGATATTGAAAATTTTGAGATTTCAAATGATTATTACAACAAAGCGAAGATTATTTATCAGAAATTAAATCTACAAGATGATGTAGCTACCATTAATGTTAATCTAGCGCTTAACTTAAAAGGCCAAAAAGAATATGAAAAAGCTAAATCGTTACTATTTGAAGCTGTGCCATTTTATAAAGAAAAAAATTATAACAATGATTTAGCGGGTGCATATGATAATATTGGATGGATCTACGCACAACAAGATAGTCTAGATATCGCAGAAGATTATTATAACCAAGCATTAACAATTAGTAAACAATATGGCGAAACGTCACTTATTGGATTAAACTTAAGACATCTAGGTGAACTTTATAATCAAAAAGGTGAATATAGAAAAGCTTTAAATTATATGAAAGAAGCTATAAAAATAGCTGAAGAAACTGGAACACGTAAAAAGAAAATTGGTGATCTCTTAGAGATTTCCAAGGCTTATGCAGGTCTCAATCGCTTTAAAAAGGCTTATGAGTATCACACAGATTATCATAAACTACATGATGAAATTCTTGGAGAAGAAAATATAGAGCGCATGAATGAACTTGAAGTAAAATATCAATCCGAGAAAAAAGAAAAAGAACTCATTATAAAGGAAAACGAAATTAAACTATTAGAAGAACGTAAACAAAGAGCAGAAAACCAAAAACTATTTCTTATTATATCACTTATTGGTTTATTAGCACTAGCTTTTGCTATAGTCTATGCGCTTCGACAAAAAATGAAACGAAATAAAGTAGAACGCGAAAAATTAGATAACTCGCTTCAATTTAAAGAAAAAGAACTCACCACACATGCACTACATCTAGCTCATAAAAATGAAATTTTATTAGACTTAAAATCCCAATTAAAAGAACTTAAATCTAATAACAACCCAAATTCTAGAAGTTACCAAAAAGTCATAAATACTATAAATTTAGATATTAATAATGATAGTAATTGGGATCAGTTTAGAAACTATTTTGAAGAAGTTCACAAAGATTTTAATTCTAATGTAATGCGTACATATCCAGATGTAAGTAACAATGATCTACGTTTAATGTCGCTTTTAAAAATGAACTTATCTAGTAAAGAAATTGCTAACATCCTAAACATATCAATTGAGGGAGTTAAAAAAGCGCGTTACAGACTAAGAAAAAAGCTAAACTTAAATACAGAAGAATCCTTACAAGAATTAGTTATAGAGCTATAAAACAACAACTAAAATAACATAAGTCCACCTATTGTCCAATACAATTTTGTAATTGTCCACTGATTGTCCATAGCAATTATTTTATAAAGTGCACTCTTAATAATAAATTTGTTATGTCATTTAATATTATGACAAACCAGTTTTGTGGTGCCTTGCGCTGGATGAGTTTAGCGACATCCAGTTGCAAGTCGCTACGAAAACTAAAGTAATTATTTCTACTCGACTTTCCATAATTATTAAACTTGTACTATCTTTAGTAAAACAATTTTAAGTTATGGACACAGCACTTCAAACCATGATTAATAACATGCCTGAGAAAACAGGTAAATCTTTAGACGAATGGAAGAAAATTTTAAAATCAAAAGCCTTCGCTAAACATTCTGAAGGTGTTAAGTTCTTAAAAACAGAACATGGAGTCACTCATGGCTTTGCAAATACCATTGTAACCTTATCTAAAGAAGAAAACAACTCCGCTGATGATTTAGTTACAAATCAATATAAAGGCAAGGAAGCTCTATTTTCTATCTATGAAAAACTACTGCCAATTCTAAAAGGGTTTGGAAAAGATGTTACTATAACTCCAAAAAAGACCAGCGTTAGTGTTATTAGAAAAAGGCAGTTTGTATTGATAAAACCTGCTACCAAAACACGCATAGACCTTGGATTAAAGCTACCCAATAAACCAATTACAGACAGACTTGGTAATTCTGGCCCTTTTGGTACTATGTGCACACATCGTGTTCAGATTACTACAATTGACGATATTGATGAGGAATTAATAGGTTGGATGAATGAAGCTTACTCGAAAGCGTTATAAGTAATAATAATTTGAGAGTTTCTTATTTAACAACCTCACCATAAAGGTCAAAATCTTCAGCTTCAATCACTTTTATCGTAGCAAATTCACCAGTCTTTAAGTATGTTTTGGTGGCATCAATCAATACTTCGTTATCCACGTCTGGCGAATCGTATTCTGTTCTACCTACAAAGTAATTTCCTTCCTTTCTATCGATAACCACTTTAAACTCTTGCCCAATTTTAGCTTGGTTTAATTCCCAAGAAATTTGAGACTGAATTTCCATAATCTCATTAGCACGTTGCATCTTTACCTCTTCTGGCACATCGTCCTTTAAGTTATAGGCATGCGTATTCTCTTCGTGCGAATATGTAAAGCAACCCAAACGTTCAAAACGCATTTCTTTTACCCAATCTCTCAACGTTTCAAAATCTTCTTGTGTTTCACCAGGATAACCAACAATAAGCGTAGTTCTAATAATCATTTCAGGCACTTTTACTCTAAAGTCTTTAAGCAACTTTGTAGTTTTTTCCTTAGTTGTACCACGACGCATACTTTTTAAGATAGAATCCGAAATATGCTGTAATGGAATATCTAAATAGTTACACACCTTTGGTTCACGATTCATTACATCTAACACATCCATTGGGAAACCCGTTGGAAAAGCATAATGTAAACGAATCCACTCAATGCCTTCAACTTTTACTAAGTGTTCTAATAATTCAGCAAGGTTTCGTTTTTTATAAAGATCTAAACCATAATAAGTTAAATCTTGAGCGATTAATATCAATTCCTTAACTCCGTTAGCTGCTAATTTTTCAGCTTCAATTACAATCTCTTCTATTGGAGTACTTCTATGTTTCCCTCGCATTAAAGGAATGGCACAAAAACTACAAGGTCTGTCACAGCCTTCGGCAATTTTTAAATAGGCATAATTTTTTGGAGTTGTAGTCAAACGCTCACCAATCAATTCGTGTTTATAATCTGCGCCTAAAGCTTTTAATAATCCTGGTAATTCTGTTGTACCAAAATACTGATCTACATTTGGTATTTCCTTTTCTAAATCTGGCTTGTAGCGTTCACTCAAACAACCAGTTACAAAAACTTTATCCACTTCACCATCTTCCTTCTTTTGCATGTACTCCAAAATGGTATTCACACTTTCTTCTTTGGCATTATTAATAAAACCACAAGTGTTAATCACTACAACATTTCCTTCTTGCTCGTGCACAACATCTTTACCACTAGCCTTTAATTGTCCCATTAGAACTTCACTATCGTAAACATTTTTACTACAACCAAGTGTTATAACGTTGATTCTGTTTTTCTTAAGAGTTTTTGTACGCATGTTTTATAAATCAGTTTGCAAAGATACAACGTAATTTAAACCTTTTATATATTTACGAGTCTAAATGCAAAACCTAACTTATGAAACTTTTTAAGTATATCTTTATTTTTACGTGTTTATGCTCCGTATTATCCTGCTCTAGTGATAATGATTCTTCCGATGATGAAAATCCCCAAAATGAAGACATTTATTTTCCTCCAATAAATTCTGATACTTGGGAAACGAAGACCATTGCTGAGTTAAACTGGAATGAAAGTCAATTACAACCATTATTAGATTTTCTCGAAGAAAAAAACAGCAAAAGTTTTATGATAGTACATAATGGTAAAATAGTAGTTGAAGAATACTTCAATGGACACGTTAATACTACACCTTGGTATTGGGCAAGTGCAGGAAAGACATTAACCACTGCAGTGGTGGGCATTGCACAAGACGAAGGATTAATAGATATAAACAATAAAGTTTCGGATTATTTAGGTACAGGATGGACCAGTGCTACATTAGATAAAGAGAATCTTATTACATGTAAGAATTTATTATCTATGGATTCTGGATTGGATGATACTTTAGGAGATGATGTATCATCAGCAAATTTACAATATGTAGCCGATGCTGGCAGTCGTTGGGCTTACCATAATGTATATGTAAAATTACAAGATGTGGTGGCTACAGCAAGTAACAGCACTTGGGATGATTATTTTGAGCTAAAATTAAAAGACAAAATTGGTATGTCTGGAAGCTGGATCGATTTAGGTAGTTTAAGTGTTTACTGGAGCAATACGCGTAGCATGGCACGTTTTGGTTTATTAACTTATGCTAACGGCAATTGGGAAACTGAACAAATTATTCCAGAACCTTATTTAAATGATGCTACTAATACTTCACAATCCATCAACCAAGCTTATGGTTATTTATGGTGGTTAAATGGTAAATCTACGTATCACTTACCTCAAACACAATTTGAATTTTCTGGTGAATTAATACCTAATGCACCAACAGACATGTATGCTGCCTTAGGCAAAAATGATCAAAAGATTTACGTGGTTCCTAGTAAAAAACTGGTCATCATAAGAATGGGAGAATCGGCAGATGATGAAAATTTTGGACTTTCGGATTTTGATAATGAGCTTTGGGCTAAAATCAATGCATTGATTAACTAATCAAAATCACAAACTCCTTATATATAAGGTGTTATACACACAATCGCCCATCCTCATAAATTATGTCATTTATTAATTAATTTAAGGTCTATTTATTTGTAGGTAATCTACTATATTTGTGCCCCTTAAATTAAATTTATCAATGAAAAAACTAGTATTACTTTTTGCTATTTCTATTTTAGCATTTAGCTGTTCGAGTGGTGACGATTCAGACAGCTCTAATTGTTCTAAACCTACAAATTTAGATGTTCACAACTTAACCAATACCACTGCTACATTTAGCTGGAGCACTGATGTTGATTCTGCCTTATTTCAAGTTGAGTATGGTCCATTCGGTTTTACACAAGGCTCAGGGACGATTTTAACTGTACCAGAAACTTATGTTCATGTACAAGATCTTTTAGCGCAAACGCAATACGCGTTTTATGTAAGAGTTTTTTGTAATGAATCTGGTGAATATAGTAATTGGTCAACACCGTTTAATTTTGTTACATTAGATAACAATCCTTTTTGTGATGATCCCGGAAATCTTTACGCACAGCAGTATAATGATTCGGTTAGCCATAATCACATAGATTTATCATGGTCTGATGGAGATTTTGATGGTTCGCAAATTCAATACGGTATAGAAGGATTTACTTTAGGAAATGGATCTATTCTAACACTTGATCAAACAATATATCCTAGTAATGCTAGAATAAGTGGATTAAACGCAGATACATCTTACGACTTTTATGTACGTAACATTTGCGGTGATGCTGGCTATAGTTCATGGATAGGACCTCTAACTCATAGCACTTTAGAAGAACCTTTAAATCCTAGCTGTTTAGATCCTGTTAATTTTACGTTGGACCAAATTTATACGACTTCTGGAGGTGCTGATGTATTAGTATTTAGTTGGGAAGCTATGAATGGAGAAAGTACATGGCAATTAAACAAAACTGGTTACAACGATGCACCAGGCTCTGGTACTATAATTGACACAAGTTATAATCCTATACAACTTACAAATCACACCCATACTGGTGCTGTTTATCATTTTTATGTAAGGGCTTATTGCGGTACAGACGGTTATAGTGATTGGGTTGGCCCAATTACAGTTACAGGACCATAATCCATATAAAATCTTAATAAAAAAGCCTTTAGAAAATTCTAAAGGCTTTTTTATTAATTATAATCTTTAGGTGCAACTCTAGCTTTAGAAGCCTGCTCATAAACATAAGCCCATTCTAGTAATTGTTTTTCTTGAAGGCGCTTTGCAATAAACGTTAACCCTTTTGGTACTCCATCTACTGTATAACCCATTGGTACTGTAAGTGCAGGATATTCTGCAACTGCAGCAAAACCAGCATGATAATTATTTATGGATAAAAAGCCATCGAGATTATGTGCTTTCATCGGATTATCAAAGTATCGTTTTCCATTGCTACTTAACGTGTCTTTTATACGCTCTAAATATGTTGCATCCCCTAAATCATTGGCAATTCCATTAAATAATCTTTGCCCATAAGGCATGGTATTTAATGAATCCTTTAAGTTAAAGGCTATAACATCAGAGACAGTTCTCAATGTAATATCTTCATTTGCATAGCCTTCCATATAAGCTGGTAAATCTTTTTTCATATCCAGATTTAACAATCTAAGGAAGTTTGGCAGCCCTAACTTTTCTTCTTCTATTTCTACTATTTCTGCACCTTGTTGCTTTAAAACTTCTAAAGCAGTAATGTATAAAGTATCTTCCCATAAACGTTTTGGTGCTCCAAAGCGTTTACCTTTTAAATTTGCCGTTTTTAAATCCTTTGCATAAAAACCAGATTCCCACATAATCATAAACGATTTACTATCTGATTTATCTTCACCAAAAATAGCATCCAACACAATGGCATTGTCCATTACATTTCTTGTAATTGGTCCCGCTGTATCTAATGTTGAAGATATTGGTACAATTCCACTTCTACTTACTAATCCTATGGTTGGTTTTAATCCTACTGTAGAATTCTGACTGGCAGGCGATAAAATAGAACCAGACGTTTCACTACCAATAGTTGCAACTGCAAAGTTTGCTGAAGCCGCTACTCCACTTCCAGAACTTGAACCACCTGTATCAAAAATTCGTCTTCCATAAGGATTTAGAGTTTGTCCACCAACAGCAGAATAACCACTTGGGCAGTCTCCACAGAAAAAGTAAGCCCATTCACTTAAGTTGGCTTTTCCTAAAATTAATGCACCTTTAGATTTTAATTGCTTTACTATAAAAGCATCATCAGTAATATTTTCTTTTAAAGCTACAGCACCTGCAGTTGTTGCCATGTTAGACGCATTAATATTGTCTTTTAAAAGTATTGGCATTCCGAAAATAGGATGTATTTCGTCATAATCATCAACTTCATCAAGCATATATGCATCCTTAATTACATTAGGATTAATTGCAATAACAGAATTTAATGACAATGTGTTTTCACGATCAAACTTTCTAATACGATATAAGTAGAATTTGGTTAGCTCTTGATAATTGAATTTACCCTCTACAATATGATTTTGAAGTGTTTCAATATCTTGCTCTAAAATCAATGGTTTTAATCTATTATAATCGGCTTCTTTAAAATCTTCCATTTGAGGATTAATGGTTGCCCAAATTTCAGCTTTTGTCAAATTTTTAGAATCTAAAACTTTAAACTCTCTGAAATCTTTAGTAGAAATAGCATCTATATCTGAGGAATCACCTGAAGAAGATTGTTCAGTAGATTTAGAATTATCAACTGGTGTTTTAACATCTGATGATTTTGTGTTTTTGCAGGATAATATAAAACAGAAAACAAGAAGAAATAGAATATTGCGCATGGTTAGTATTTTTTATAAAAATACGAAAAGACCTGACAGGTTTCAATAGCCTAGCAAGTCTTATACTCAAAATTTTATAATATCCATTCTGAAAATACTTTCAGAATAGCTGATGCTTTCTTTATTACTTAAAAAATGAATCCACAAACTCGTACTTATTAAAGACTTGCAAGTCTTCAATACCTTCTCCTACTCCAATATATTTTACAGGAATTTGAAACTGGTCAGAAATTCCAATCACTACTCCGCCCTTTGCTGTACCATCTAATTTAGTAACGGCTAAGGACGTCACTTCAGTTGCAGCTGTAAACTGTTTAGCTTGTTCAAAAGCGTTTTGTCCTGTAGAGCCATCTAAAACCAATAATACATCATGTGGTGCATCACCAACTACTTTTTGCATCACTCGCTTTACTTTGGTGAGCTCATTCATTAAGTTGACTTTATTATGCAAACGACCAGCAGTATCAATAATTATAACGTCTGCATCTTGGTTAACACCAGATTGCAAAGCATCAAAGGCTACGGAAGCAGGATCTGATCCCATCTCTTGTCGTATCATAGGTACATCTACTCGGTCTGCCCAAACTTGTAATTGGTCTATGGCTGCTGCTCTAAACGTATCGGCTGCACCAAGTACTACTTTTAAACCTTGTTTTTTAAACTGATACGCCAATTTACCAATAGTAGTCGTTTTACCTACACCGTTAACTCCCACAACCATTAATACGTAAGGTGTTTTTTTACCATTTTCTTGAGCTGGTAATTCTGGAATCGTATAATCAGTCTCTTCACCAGAATTTGTTTCAGACAGTAAACCTGCTATTTCTTCTCTCAGAATTTTATTTAGCTCCGACGTTCCTAAATATTTATCTTTTGCTACACGTTCTTCGATGCGTTCAATAACTTTAAGAGTGGTATTTACACCAACATCACTGGTAACAAGGATTTCTTCAAGATTATCTAAAACATCGTCATCGACTTTAGATTTTCCGGCTACAGCCTTATTTAATTTATTGAAAAAAGAAGATTTAGATTTCTCTAAACCTTTATCTAGGGTTTCTTTCTTTTCGGAAGAGAATATTTTTTTAAAAAAACTCATGTAATTTGTATTTGCTTAGCTAATAGCAACAACCTTGCCCTTAATATTTTACTGCTAAGTTGTCAGATTTGCTCAAATATAGCCATAAAAAAACTGCTTTCAAATGAAAGCAGTTTTGTAAATCTACATTTATATGTAGTTTATTTTTTGTTTAAAAAGTCATTAACAAATTCTGGTGCCATAACTGATTCTACGAACATGTAAGCTCCAGTTTTTGGTGATTTCACCATTTTTATCGCTTTTGTCAAACGCTTTGATCCTGTCTGTAAAGATGCTACTGATTTCTTTGCCATGTTTTCTTATTTTATCTCTTTATGAACTGTCATACGCTTAAGGATAGGATTAAATTTCTTAATCTCCATACGGTCTGGCGTATTCTTTTTATTCTTCGTTGTAATATATCTTGAAGTTCCTGGTTGACCAGAAGCTTTGTGCTCTGTGCACTCTAAGATAACTTGTATTCTATTTCCTTTTTTTGCCATTGTAAATTGACTTAAGCGCTACGCTATTATTTGTAAAATCCTTTTGCTTTAGCTTCTTTTAATGCTGCAGAGATACCAATTTTATTGATAGTCTTTAATGCAGATGTAGAAACTTTTAATGTTACCCACTTATCTTCTTCAGGAATGAAAAAACGCTTCTTCACTAAATTAGCGTTAAACTTGCGTTTTGTTTTATTCATAGCGTGAGAAACATTGTTTCCAACCATCGCTTTTTTCCCAGTAAGTTCACAAACTCTTGACATTGTATTCTTTCTTTAGGTCTATTAATTTTTTCTGTTTATTCTAATTCCAGAAATGGATATTTTTAAACAGGGTGCAAATTTAGTAAAACTTTGAGGTTTAGCAAAAATATATTTCTACTTTTTTAAAATTTCTTTTTGAAGCATTTCAAAGGCTTTATTTGTAGCTCTTCCAATTACTTTTTCTCGATGGTTTCCAAAGTTAAAAACTTCTGAATAAACCTTGTCTTTTGTGGCTATAGCAATCCAAACAGTGCCTACATCTGCATCTGAGTCTCCTTTTGATGGACCTGCATTACCTGTGGTACTTATTGCAAAATCACTATTAAATAAAACTCTAACATTTTGTGCCATTGCTTCCGCTACTTCTCTACTAACCACAGAATGAGATTCTATATCTTGTGCTTTTACATCTAAAATATTTGTTTTAGATTCTGTAGCATAACTAACAATACTCCCCTTAAAGTATTTAGATGCTCCTGCATTTGCAGTAAATGCTTGTGCAATTCGTCCTCCTGTACAACTTTCGGCAATTGCTAAAGTTTTTCCCATCTCTGTTAATTGCAGACCAATAACTGCTTCTATAGATTTATCTTCTTCAAAACCAACAAAAACATCTTTTATTAATGGGAGTACTAAATGAATTTGTTTCTCCATTTCTAGCTCAACCATATTTTTATCCATTGCTTTTGCGGATAACCTCAATCGAACACGACCTAAACTCGGTAAATAGGCCAGTTTTATAAAACTTGGTAAAGCATCTTCCCAAGACTCTATACGCTCTGCTAAAGAACTTTCACCCAAACCATAGGTTAATATAGTTTTATGTAATATGTATGGAAACTTAAATTTATTTCTTAATTGCGGAATAACTTGATCTGAAATTAAAGCCTTCATCTCATACGGCACACCAGGCAATGACACAAACACCTTTTCACCTTTTTCTATCCACATACCAGGTGCAGTCCCATAATGATTCATAAGAACTTTTGCCTTTGATGGCACTAGTGCTTGTTGCTTATTAACATCTAATAACGGAATGGTGTATTTAGAAAATATCTGTTCAACATTAGCCAAAACGTCTTTATCTTCTATTAATGAATCACCAAAATATTCACATAGTGTATGTTTGGTAATATCATCTTTTGTAGGGCCTAACCCACCAGTAATTATAACGATATCAGCATTTTCTTCAGCCTCTTTTAAAGCCTTAAGAATATGTTCTTTATCATCTTGTATTGATGTAATCTGATAGACAGAAACACCAATTTTATTAAGTTCTTTTCCTAAAAATGCAGAATTAGTATCTACAATCTGGCCTATGAGAATCTCATCGCCAATAGTAATTATTTCTGCTAACATTTACAGTCCGAAGTCGGCTTTAATCTCGTTAGTCGCATTTTCTACAGCAGTAAGAACGGTTTGCAATTGAGATTGCACATTCTTATCTGACTGCTCAAATTTTCCCCAATCTTGTACTTCGATAAGGGTGTCTAAAATACCCAACTCAAATAAGTCTATTGTTGGTTTCATTTTGTGCGCGGCCTGATAGGTCTCTTTATAGTCATTAGCTGGGACAGCTGTTCTTAATCGTTCGGCGTCTTCTGGCACCTCTTCAATAAAAGCTGCTGCTAGTGCTGCAACGAAGTCTTCATCGTTATCAGCCATTTCTCTTACGCGATCTAATTTATAATATTGTGGCATTTATTTAATTTTTATTGAAAACAATTCTTCGTTTTCTATATATCCTGTTAATTGATCTTCTGCAAAAACCTTACCAACTCCTGCTGGTGTTCCTGTAAAGATAATATCTCCAATTTTTAAAGTAAAATATTTTGAGACATATTCTATAAGTTCGTCAATTTTCCAAAGCATTAATTCGGTGTTTCCTGTCTGTACGACTTCGTCATTTTTCTTTAAACTAAAGCTAATATTGTTTACATCATTAAATTGAGTCTTTGGCAACCACTTCCCTATTACGGCAGCACCATCAAAGGCTTTAGCCTTTTCCCATGGCAAGCCTTTTCCTTTTAATTGGGCTTGTAAATCGCGAGCTGTGAAGTCTATTCCTAACCCTATTTCGTCGTAATATTTATGTGCAAATTTTTTAGCGATATGTTTCCCAACTTTTTTAATTTTCACCAAAACTTCGACTTCATGATGTACATCATCCGAAAAATCTGGAATAAAAAACGGTTGCTTATTCAATAAAATAGACGTATCCGGTTTTAAAAACACTACAGGATCTGTTGGTTTTTCGTTTTCAAGTTCTTTAATGTGGTCTGTGTAATTTCGACCTATGCAGATTAATTTCATTCTTTAGCTGTTAGGTATTAGCTTTTGGCTTTTAGCCTATTAATGTGTAAAATGACTCAATAAAATTTCTATAGTTACACTTGAGTATATCAAAACTACTGGCAAATTAATTAAAAGGAATAGAATCGATTTAAAAATATTTAATCTATCAGCCTTTTGACCTAAATGTGTTATAAATATTAATAAAATGATAATTAATAATATAGCATTGATAAGCACTGTAATAATAGTGCAAGTATAACCAATAATTAAAATTAACTCATTTCGTGTGATTAGGAATAAGGCAAAGAAAATTGATAAAATAATAAAAGACCATAGTGCCACAGATTTTGACAGACCTATGTAAGCCGAATAATCTGATATGTAGTTTTTTAAATTGGTCAATTAAATTGTTTATCAAAATTTATTATTAAACTGTCGCAATTTAATAGCAGTTAACACCTTCTTGGTATATAACGGAAAGTCCGCATTAAGCAACCAACCAAAATAACCTGGTTCTTGTTCCATAACATCGACTACACTTTTGTTTTTGTGCTTTCCGAAAGAGAAACACTCTTCCCCTTTTTTATTATAGATTAAAAAACCTGCAAAATCGGCAAACTTTTTTCTTGAGCTGAATTCTGCCAAGAATTTAGTGTCATTTTCTAACTCCTCGTATTTTTCTAATTGAGCTTTAAGGACTTCGTAAGTTGCTTTTGTATCTGCTTCTGCACTATGCGCATCACTTAGGTCTTTATCGCAGTAAAATTTATAAGCTGCAACTAATGTGCGTTGTTCCATTTTATGAAAAATGGTCTGCACATCTACAGATTGTCTTCCTTTCATATCAAAATCTATCTCTGCTCTTAGCATTTCTTCTGCTAATAACGGAATATCGAAACGGTTAGAGTTAAAACCACCTAAGTCCGAATCCTTTATCATATTATAAATCTCTTTAGACAAGGCTTTAAAAGTGGGTTTATCAGCGACATCTGCATCAGAAATTCCATGTATGGCTGTCACTTCTGCCGGAATTGGCATTTCTGGGTTAACAATCCATGTTTTGCTTTCTTCCTTTCCATCTGGATAGACTTTTAGGATAGAAATTTCTACAATTCTGTCTTTAGAAATATTTACACCTGTAGTTTCTAAATCGAAAAAACAGATAGGCTTTGTTAGGTTGAGTTGCATTAATTTTTTGAATTTAAACAAAGGTAATTAGAAATCTTCTAATTGTGCGATTAAGAATAGGAAACTGAAACATAACCAATATTAATTCGTCAATTAATTATAAAATAAAATGCAATAGAAAATAAAAGTTACGTCTTTATAAATGAGAGCTGTAAAAAAGCGCTTTAAATGAACCAATCAGAAAACAGTAAAAAGCTTAATACATTTTTTAAGGAAGAGTATTCTTCTCTTAAATATTATGTAAAATCTAATCTTAAGTCTAGTGTCGATAAAGATCCTGAAGACATAATACAAGATGTAGCATTAAAGCTATTTACTAGTGCAGATCGCTACTCACCAATTAACAACGTAGCTGGTTTTGTATATAGAGCCATTAAAAACAGACTTATTGATGTAATGCGCGCTTCAAAAAGAAATAAAGTGGATTATGAGGCGCAAAATGAAGCTAAGTTCTCTGAGTTTGCTCACATGATTTACGAAGGATCATGTGATTTATACTCAGAACAACTAAAGCAAGAGTTAAAAACAGCAATTATTAATCTTAAGCCTCATTATAAAGCTATAATAATTGCTATAGACTTTGAGGGTTACACTTACAAAGAGGTTGAACAAGAAACAGGTATTCCTATAGGAACCTTAATGTCTAGAAGACACAGAGCCATTTCACTTTTGTACAAAAATTTAAAATCGAAACAAGAAACAAACAATTAAATAAAAAGAATATGTCAAATTACTTTAAACACAAAATGAGAGGTAAATCTCCAGGAGAAATAATTGCAATGATACTATTTGGAGGTTTATTTATAGTAGGACTAGCAACATTATTTGGTTTTGTTGTTATGTGGTTATGGAATTGGTTAATGCCTATGATATTTGGCTTAACTACACTTACATTTTGGGAAGCTGTCGGAGTTTTTATTCTATTTAAAATTCTCTTAGGTGGTTGTGGAGGCTTTGGTGGTAAAGACAAAAAATCGTCTAAATCGCACAAATGTAATACGGATTCTAAAGGAGAGTTCTCTAAATGGAAGCATTACGACAACTTCTGGAAAGAAGAAGGAAACAAAGCCTATGAAAACTACGTAGATCGTCTAACCTCTAACCAAGAACAACATGATTAGTCCATTTTATAGAAATCTTAAAAACGCTATAAGAATTCACATCTTTAAAACAAATATTGAAACCAAACTAGATGTAGATATGTTACAACTACTTTTTAGTTCTAATAGAAGCATTATTAATTGGTCTGTAGATTTAGAAGATATTGATAACGTATTGAGAATTGAAGCGAGTAAAAACCTAAGTGAGAACGAAATTATAACTCAACTCAACCTTATTGGATTTTCTTGTGAAGAATTGGATTGATCTATTCTAGCGTATTTTAGCTATAAAAAATTGAATCTTTTAAAGTCAATTTGCTGATTTGACAATCTAGAAATTTTCAGTTAACTTGTCCTGAGCTTTACTAAGGAAAACAATTTTATCATTGGTTTATTAACGATAATTAGAGGATGAATACCACAGAAATCATAGGTCGTACTATTATAGACATTTTCGTTTGGTCAAAAATGGATGTTGATGGACTTGACGAGGCTGAAGTATCTATTCAGTTAGATAATGGCAAACTAATTGGAATTCCCTGGAGCTTTGAATCAGAAAAAATTGAAAAAGAACTAAAACCTGATTCAGAAAGTTTGTTTTTAGACCTTAGCGATATTCCTGTACACAGTATCAATCCTGAAAGAAAAACAATTCAAGAAGTTTTAGACGCTAAAAAGAAAAGAGAATCTTCATTAATTGGCAGATTAAAGAAGGCTGTTGGACTTGGTGAAGGAATTCCAAGAGAGTACAAAGTGTATAAAACTGAATACAGAGAAAACAAGTTGAAGTATTTAAAGAATCAAAAAATTAAAGACTTTTTAATGTTTGACGATTCTGATTCTGTGGGATATATAGAACTTGAAAATGGATACATAATAACCGAAACAATAATGTCTCCACAGGGAACTGGAGCTGCAGGATTAAAATATTATTCTAACTTAGAAAGTTTCGAAGAAAGTTGGGGTACAGAATATAAAAGATTAAAAAATAAAAACCAATAACAAAATGTTTATAGATAGTTCCCTTAGGGACAAAACGACACTATATACATATACCTTAAACAAAACCAAAAATGCAAAAAATCTATTCCGTAGAAGAATATATAGAACTCAACCAAAAATGGTCTAAGGAGTTAACACGTCTACGCAATATAATTTTAAAAACTGAGCTTACAGAGACCGTAAAATGGAGCATGCCTACCTATTGTCTTAATGGTAAGAATGTATTAGGTATTGGTGCTTTTAAAAATCATTTTTGTTTATGGTTTCATAATGGAGTGTTTTTAAAAGACACACAAGGCTTACTTGTTAATGCACAAGAGAATAAAACCAAAGCTATGCGCCAAATGCGTTTTAATAGTATAGAAGACATTAAAGATACTGTTGTACTCTCCTATGTAAAAGAAGCCATTGAAAATCAACGCGCTGGTAAAGAAATTAAACCAAAAAGAGCTTCGAAAACAGTTGTTATTCCCGATGAGTTAACAGCTATATTAAAATCAAATTCAGAATTAAACTCAGCTTTTAATGCCTTAACTCCTGGCAAGCAACGTGAATATTGCGAGTACATAGAAACTGCAAAACGCGAAGCGACTAAACAATCTCGACTAGAAAAAATTACACCTATGATTATAGCTGGTGTTGGGCTTCATGATAAGTATAAGAATTGTTGATATTTCAACTACTATCTGTAATCTAACATTTTGTCATTCCTGCGTCCACGTGTCGCTGTAGCTTTAGCGGAGGCGCAAGGCAGGAATCTAGTACTCTTTTCTGGTTATTAAAATGGATTACTGCTTTCGCAGGAATGACAATTAAAAATGGTATAAATAAAAAAAAGACCGTTCAAAGTAATGAACAGTCTTTTTATATTTTTTTAAACACTCAATCTATTTTACAACAGCTGGTGCATTTAGTTTTCTACTCATTTCCATAGAAATCGCAGAACGGTCAAATTTAATTTTACCAGCCATAGTTTCTATAACACAGCTGTTATCTTTATCGTTTAATTCTGCAATTTTTCCGTGCATACCACTTTTGGTAATCACACGATCGCCACGCTTTAACTCAGCAGCAAACTTCTTTTCTTGTTTAGCTCGTTTCATTTGTGGTGCAATCATAAAGAAATACATCACAGCAAAAATGGCAATAAATGGTAAAAAAGATCCTAATCCTTCCATTAAATAGTTTTAATTAGTTGTGGTTATGACCTTCGTGACCTGGTTGAGTCGATGTCTTTGTTGTTGGTGTCGCTAAAGGATTAATTGTAGCAGTTCCTGGCTTTTGTGCCGAAGCAGGTGCATTAGGATCCTTTTGAACGAAAGAAGTAATCTTTACAATTTCAGAACCTTTTTCAGTGTTTGTTGTCATTGTAATTGATTTAGAAACTTTTCCATTTCCTTTACCATTAAACTTAACATTAAACTCACCTGTTTGTCCTGGTGCAACTTCTTTTGTCCAGTTAGATGGTACAGTACATCCACATGTACTTTTAATATTACTTACAACTAACATAGAATTACCTGTATTAGTGTATTTAAATGTAGTTTCTACAGGTGTTCCATCTGCTATAGTACCAAAATCGTGCTCAGTTTTATCAAAAGAAATAACTGGAAAATCACCAGCATTTGCATCTCTATCTGCAGCTATAGCAACATTTTCTGATTTAACTTTACTTGCAGCATCTTCCTTACATGAAGTAAAAGCTACCATACATAATGCGCTAAGTCCTAAAATTACTTTTTTCATTAGTTTATTTTTTTAATTAATTTTTACTAAAATCTTTCAGGCGCCAAAGGTAGTAATATTTTCCACCAATTAAAATTTTTCACTAATTCTTAACACGTTTTTGTAAGAAAAAACTACTTTTTAATCGTTTATCAGTTATTTTTAAGGGGCAAAATGTATGTTTTTCACCTAATTAACCGTATAACAACGTAAAACTACATTAATCCTCTTCCTGTTTTTGGGTGGATACCTTTAGACTGATATTCTTTTACTACTTTATCTAAAATTCCGTTAATAAACAAACTACTTTTTGGTGTAGAATACGCTTTGGCAATTTCTAGATATTCATTTATAGTTACTTTGTAAGGTATAGACGAAAACTTCTGAAATTCGCATAGTGCCATTTTTAACAACACACCATCTAAGCTCGCTAAACGTTCGCTATCCCAATTGGTAGTTTTAGCTGATATTTCTTCTGCAAATTTAGAACCATTAAGCAATGTCTTTCTAAATAAATCTTGAGCAAACTCTAAATCATCTTCATCTTTATATAACTCTGGCAATAAAGCAGTTTCTGGAGATGTTAATTTTAATTTACGTAACACCTTTAGAAGTGTCGTATTTACAACCGGAAAATCGTCGACCCAAGTTAATCGCTTATCTTCAAAATAATCGTATAACTTATCATTTGGTGCTATAATGTCCGTGTATATGTCTAAAATAAAACTCTTATCGTTTTTAAAAGAAGTCTCTGCATCATTAATATAATTAGCATATAACTCACTTTTTAAAATCTCTTTGAACAGAATATCTACATATTCAAAATCTAAATCCCAATAATTGAGCTTACGTTTTGCTATACGCTCTTGTACCATTGTATTACTACTAATAAGATGTAAAATCTCATTATTTTGAAACTTAGTATTAGGATTTTTATCAGAATCTGTTCCTAAGAGTTTTTTCTGCAATTTTTCGTTATGATCTTTACTCTTTTTATGAAGCTCTATGAGTAAAGCTAAAATAGATAAGTACAAATCGTACATACTGTCTAAACTGTGATTTAAAAACTTTTCGTCTTTTTTAAGATCATCACTTTCTGTACCTTTAAAAGCATACAAAGATTGCATAACTTTTATTCTGATGTGTCTTCGATTTAGCATGTATAAGAACTAACTATTATTATTGGTTAATAAAAAAGGTGAGCCTTAACTCACCTTGCAAAAATACTATTATTTAAGTCGTAAAAAAATTATTTCGCGTTTTCTCTTTTACGAGTTTCAATACGTTCTCTAGCTATGTTTAACGCAGCAGTATGTGGTGTTAAATTATTTACTTTAGCGTTATCTAAAATTTCGAGTGTTGTATTATAGATATTTTCCGTTTTACGGATTATTTCTTGTCTGTCATAATTTTCTAACTCTGCATACACATTAATAATTCCGCCTGCATTAATTAAAAAATCTGGTGCATAGACAATTCCTCTTTCTTGTAGAATCCTTCCATGTTTATTTTCGTCTGCCAACTGATTATTAGCGGCACCTGCAACTATTTTAGCTTGCAATTTGTATATGGTTTCATCGTTAATTGTAGCACCTAAGGCACATGGCGCATATATATCCATAGCTTCAGTATAGATATCATTTCCACCATAAATAGTGACACCATATTTTGAGCGTACTTCCTCTAAACGCTCTTGGCTAATATCTGAAATAGTTACATTGGCACCTTCGTTAACCAAATGTTCTACTAAAGCTTCACCAACATTACCAATTCCTTGTACAAAAACGTTTTTGTCTTCTAAAATATCTGACCCAAACTGAAATTTTGCTGCTGCTTTCATTCCCATAAAAACACCGTAAGCTGTTATAGGCGAAGGATTACCTGCACCTCCTTTGCTTTCAGAAATACCCGTTACATACGGAGTTACTTCTCTAACGGTATCCATATCTTCGGTGGCCATACCAACATCTTCCGCCGTGATGTAACGTCCACTAAGCGAATGTACAAATTCGCCAAAGCGTCTCATTAATTCGGGTGTCTTTTGTGTTTTAGCATCACCAATTATAACGGCTTTACCTCCACCAAGATTTAAACCTGTAATGGCAGATTTAAAGGTCATACCACGAGATAAACGTAGTACATCGTTAAGGGCTTCCCATTCGTTTTCGTAATTCCACATTCTTGTTCCACCTAAAGCTGGTCCTAAAACTGTATTATGAATACCAATTATAGCTTTTAAACCAGTATCTTTGTCGTTGCAAAAAACGATTTGTTCGTGATTATCAAAAGAATGCTGACCAAAAACTGGGTCCATTTTTTTTAACTCTTTTGAAGTTATTATTTCTGAAGTCATGTAAGTTCGATTTAAGGCTATTTGAAGATTCTCTAAAAACAGCGTGCAAAAATAAATTATAAATGGAGCATTAGCAAAATATTAACTAAAAAATACGATTATCGTAATACTTTTGCCCTACCAAATACAACATGAAAGCACTAAAACACCTCAATAAATACTTTTTTAAATACAGATATCGCTTAATAATTGGTGTAATCATCACAATTATAGCTAAGATTTTTGCCCTCTTTACTCCAAGATTGGTTGGCGCATCAATAAATGTAGTTTCGGATCGTTTAGATGGTAAAATTACAGAAGAAGTTTTTAGAAGCGAGTTAATGATTAATATTTTGTACCTAATTGGTGCCGCTGTTGTTGCTGGTATTTTTACTTTTTTAATGCGACAAACCATAATAAATGTGTCGCGCTACATTGAATTTGATCTTAAAAACGAAATCTATCAGCATTACCAAGTGTTGTCTTTAAATTTCTATAAATCTAACAGAACTGGAGATTTAATGAATCGTATTAGTGAAGATGTTGGTAAAGTACGCATGTATGTTGGGCCTGCTTTAATGTACACCATTAATACCATTACCTTATTTACAGTTGCCATAATTTATATGGTAAATACAGCACCTAAATTAACACTGTATACACTACTACCCTTACCATTTTTATCAGTAGCTATTTATAAATTAAGCCGAATGATTAATAAGCGTAGTACAATAGTACAGCAGTCACTCTCTACACTTTCTACCTACAGCCAAGAAACATTTAGTGGTATTTCGGTTATTAAATCTTATGGTATAGAACCAAAAACCTACAATGAGTTTGAAGAACTTTCGGCAGAGAATCGTCAAAAACAAATCAATCTTACCAAAGTACAAGCCTTATTTTTTCCTTTAATGATTCTGTTAATAGGTATAAGTAATCTTATTGTTATCTATGTCGGAGGAATGCAATACATGAATGGCGAAATAGAAAATATAGGTACCATTGCTGAGTTTATTATTTATGTAAATATGTTAACGTGGCCTGTTGCTACTGTAGGTTGGGTAACCTCTTTAGTGCAACAAGCAGAAGCGTCTCAAGAACGAATTAATGAATTCTTAAAAACCAAACCAGACATTACCAATAAAGCCAAAGCATTAACTCCAATTAAAGGAGATATAGAATTTAAAAACGTGTCTTTTGTTTATCCAGATACCAATATTGAAGCTTTAAAGGATGTTAGTTTTACTTTAAAATCTGGAGAAACTTTAGCAATCCTCGGAAAAACAGGTTCAGGAAAATCTACAATTTTAGATTTAATTGGTCGTCTCTACGATATTGATAACGGCACTATTTTGGTTGATGATAGTGTTATTTCCGATCTCAACCTATATAGTCTTAGAGAGAGTATTGGATATGTACCACAAGATGCATTTTTATTTTCTGACACAATTAAAAACAACATAAAGTTTGGTAAAGAAGATGCTACTGATGACGAAGTTATAGAAGCTGCCAAAAATGCCAGAGTTCATAAAAACATTATAGACTTTAAAAATGGTTATGATACTGTTTTGGGCGAACGTGGCATAACACTCTCTGGTGGACAAAAACAACGTGTTTCTATAGCTAGAGCTATTATTAAAAAGCCAGATATATTACTTTTTGATGACTGTTTGTCTGCAGTAGATACCGAAACAGAAGAGAAAATTCTTAAAAATTTAATAAAGCTCACCAAGGATAAAACGACTATTATTGTTAGTCATCGTGTGTCTTCCGCAAAAAATGCCGACCAAATTATCGTCTTAGATGATGGCAAAGTAATACAAACAGGAAGCCATGAAAGCCTTATAAATACTGATGGTTATTACAAGGAATTATATACAAAACAACTCTCCGAAAAAGAAATGTAATATTTAGTTGGTTAGCTTACTTTTTTTTTAGATTTTTGAATTGAAATTAAAAAAAAGATTGAGTTATGAGTGATTATGAAATGATGGACAAAGAAGAGATTTATTCTAAAGTATTACGTGCCGGAAGAAGAACCTATTTCTTTGATGTAAGAGCAACAAAAGCTGGTGATTATTATTTAACTATTACAGAGAGTAAGAAGTTTACCAACGACGATGGCTCTTTTCATTACAAAAAGCATAAAATATACCTTTACAAAGAAGATTTTACTGAGTTTAGAGAGATATTAGCCGAAATGACAGATTACATCATCAACGAAAAAGGTGAAGAAGTAATTAGCGAACGTCATCAAAAAGACTACAAGCGCGAAGATGATTTTGTAGCACAAGAAGCAAAAACTCCTGAAGACACAAAAGGTACTGACAGTTTTACTGACATTAGCTTCGATGATATTTAAAAATAACTTTTGTTAAATAATATATAACCCTAACAATAACTGTTAGGGTTTTTTTATTTTTAAACTTTAACCAACCTCACAGATATGCAACGTATAGTTTTACTTCTATTTTTAGCAACCACTACCCTATTTTCTCAATCTCAAACCGAATTATCTTATTATTTACCACAAGATGTTCAGTACAACCCGAGTATTCCAACACCGCAAAGTGTTATAGGACATAATGTTGGTAAATGGCACATTACACACGATAAATTAGCTGAATACATGAAAGTTTTAGCTAACGCATCAGACCGTATAACTATTGAAGATAGAGGCAAAACCTTTGAAGACAGACCTTTATTACTGTTAACTATTACGTCTCCAGAAAATCATAAAAACTTAAATGCTATACAGAAAGCACATATTGAAGCTACAGAAACTAACAGTGCTAATACCGAAAACAGACCTATTGTAGTTTATCAAGGATTTTCAATTCATGGAAACGAGCCGAGTGGCTCAAATGCCTCTTTATTAGCTGCTTATTATTTAGCAGCAGCAGAAGGTTCTAAAATTGATGATTTATTAAATAATACGGTAATACTATTTGACCCATCACTAAATCCAGACGGATTACAACGTTTTGCATATTGGGCCAATACAAATAAAAACATAAACCTAAATCCAGATCCTAACGACAGAGAATACCGTGAAGTTTGGCCTGGAGGACGCACCAATCATTATTGGTTTGATATGAATAGAGATTGGTTGCCAGTACAATTACCAGAATCTAGAGCACGTATAGAAACCTTTCACAGTTGGATGCCTAATATCTTAACAGACCATCATGAGATGGGTACCAATTCTAGTTTCTTTTTTCAACCAGGAATTCCGTCTCGTACACATCCACTAACACCACAATTAAATCAAGATTTAACAAAAGGTATTGCTACTTACCATGCCAAAGCATTAGATAAAATAGGCTCTCTTTATTATTCTGAAGAAAGTTTTGACGATTTCTATTATGGTAAAGGTTCTACGTTTCCAGATATTAATGGAGGTATTGGTATTTTGTTTGAGCAAGCAAGTTCTCGTGGTCATATTCAAGAAAGTGATAATGGCATATTAACCTTCCCATTTACTATAAAAAATCAATTTACGGCAGCACTTTCAACTTTAGAAGCCGCAAATGGTATGCGAAAAGAAATTTTAGAATACCAACACAACTTCTTTAAAAATGCAAGAAATGAAGCTTCTAAAGAAGCCAATAAAGCCATTGTATTTGGTGATGAAAAAGATGCTGCAAAAACATACCATTTAGCTGAAATTTTAAATCGTCATAAAATAAAATTTCACGATGTAAAATCTGATTTTACTTTAAACGGAAAGAATTATAAAAAAGGTTACAGTTTTATCGTTCCAAAAAATCAAAAAAACACGAGACTGATTAATGCTATGTTCGAAAAACGGACCACTTTTAAAGATAGCTTATTTTATGATATTTCTGCTTGGACATTTCCGTTAGCGTTTAACTTAGATTATGACGAAACCACTACCTCTAAAGCTGGAAAGGTTGTAGAAGAATTACAACATCTACGTGGAGGTGTTTCTGCAAAAAGCGAGTATGCTTACTTATTTGAGTGGAATGAATATTATTCGCCAAAACTTTTAAATGCAGTTTTAAAGAAAGGTTTACGTGCAAAAGTAAGTATGAAAACTTTTGAAGCAAATGGTAAATCTTACGATTACGGAACCATAATGATTCCTGCTAGAAATCAGGATATGAGTACCAGCGAAATTTATACCTTCTTAAATGATATGGCTCAAAAAAGCTATATTAAAATTGATGCCGTTTCAACGGGATTAAATAAAGGTATAGACTTAGGAAGTAACAATTTTAGAAGTTTAGAATTACCGAAAGTTGCCATTTTAGTTGGTGATGGCATCACGTCTTACGATGCTGGAGAGATTTGGCATTTATTTGATACAAGGTATGATATTGTAGCAACAAAACTAGACACCAAAAGTTTTGGACGTGCAGATCTAAGTCGCTATAACACCATAATTATGGTTAATTCTTTTTCTGGATTAAGTGATGGAAATACCAAAAAACTAAAATCGTGGATTGAAGATGGTGGTACGCTAGTGGCTTATAAAAATGCATTACGTTGGTTAAACTCTAGTAAATTAATGAAGATAGATTTTAAAAAGAGTAATCTTACTGCAAAAAATATTAGTTACGAACAACGTGGAGATTTTAGAGGTGCACAAGTTATAGGAGGTGCAATTTTTGAAACCAAATTAGACCGCTCGCATCCTATTAATTTTGGTTATAAAAATAATAATCTTGCTATGTTTAGAAACTCTACTTTGTTTATAAAAGCAGATAAAAATAGCTATAACAATCCTATACAATATACTAAAGACCCTCTATTGAGTGGTTATATCTCTGAAGAAAACTTAGATAGTATAAGTAGCACTGTTCCTTTAAAAATCGGTGGTATAGGAAGAGGAAATATTATTGGCTTTACAGATAACACCAACTTTAGAGCCTTTTGGTATGGCACTAATAAGTTATTAATGAATGCAATTTTCTTTAGAGATGAGATGTAGTCTGTTAGTTGTTAGATGTTAGATGTTAGATGTTAGATGTTAGATGTTAGATGTTAGATGTTAGTGAAACAAAAAACACCTATAGCAAACCAATGATTTAGCAAACAAACTTCTAAAGAATTAAACAACTAAACAGTTAAACAGTTAAACAAATTAAGACACCACCATTCCGTTTTTAACTTTAGTTTCTGGATGCAGAAGAAAAACATCATTTTCTTTAACTGCTCCTACTACTAAACACTCGCTCATAAAATTAGCAATCTGTTTTTTAGGAAAGTTAACCACAGCTACTATCTGGCGATTTTTTAAATCTTCTTTGGTGTATTGTGTGGTTATTTGTGCAGAAGATTTTCTAACTCCTAAATCACCAAAGTCTATGGTAAGTTGATATGCCGGCTTACGAGCATTAGGAAAATCATTCACCTCAATTATGGTGCCGATGCGTAAATCTACTTTGGTAAAGTCTTCAAATGTTATTATATTATCCATATTCTTACCCTAAAGAAGGGGTATTTATTTTTGAACCTTAAATATACTAAAAAAATAATGGCTAGAACAGAATCTAATATGTTACCCTTAGGCACAAAAGCACCTGATTTTAAATTGGTTAACACCGTTGATAATAGCACTAAATCACTCAACGAATTAAAAGGCATAACTGGTACTTTGGTAATGTTTATTTGTAACCATTGTCCTTTTGTAATCCATGTAAATTCACAGTTATCACAATTAGCTAAAGATTACATTTCAAAAGGTATTAATTGTATTGCTATATCTAGCAATGACGTAGATAATTACCCACAAGATGCACCGCATTTAATGAAACAAAACGCCATAGACAACGATTATATTTTCCCATATTTATACGACCAAACACAAGAGGTCGCTAAAGCTTATGATGCAGCCTGTACACCAGATTTCTTTTTATTTGATGCAGATTTAAAATTAGTATATACAGGACAATTAGATGACTCTAGACCTGGAAATGGTATTGCTGTAACAGGGAAAGATATACGCGCAGCTATGGATGCACTAGTAAACAACGAGGCTGTAAACCCTAATCAAAAACCAAGTATGGGCTGTAATATTAAGTGGAAATAAAAAATACCTCATTAAAACGATTTTAAAAAAATGGTGCTAATTATAAATTTTATTATATTGATAAAGAGGAACAAAAGCTCCTCTTATCCGGAAAATAGAACTGGATATTGAGTATATTTATCCTCATATAACTAGTTGCCCACAATTAAACGAAACCCTTAACAAACAAGAAACTGACTAGTTAACTAACTGAAAAACATAGTTCACTCAATCTGAATTTTTAAATTCATAAACCCGAATTAACTTCGTGGAAACGAATGAAACAATGAGAAAATTACTTTTATTACTAATATTTATTTTACCGCTAACAATATTTAGTCAAGATGAATATTTAGCTAACTTACCTATTAGTGGAGGAGTTTCAGAAATAGGAGTTTCACCTTCAGAAAAGATTTGGATTGCAACTAAAGCTGGTAACACATATTACACGGATAAAATAGGTGATTTATGGCATTTTGGACCTTTAGGAACAAAAGACCCATTATCAATTTCAAGTAGAGGAATTTTTGAAAGAGTGAGTTTCTTTTCAGAAGATATTTTGATGATTTCTGGCTTTATTCACGGAGAAAACTCAAATCAAGATTTTGTGCTTCGTTCAACGGATAAAGGAATAACTTGGAATAAAGTAAAATTTGGTAAAAGCAGTTGGATTGATGCTTTTTACATAAATGAGAGTGGAAAAGCTTGGATGAGTGGAAATTCTCAACTTATTTACTATACTGATAATAATGGGGAAACTTGGAAAAGCTTTGATAAAGCGGGAAATGAAAACGCATTAAGATTTAACACAATTCATTTTGCTAAAGATGAAAAAACAGGCTTATTTGGTTCTTTTTGGAATGTCCTTTACAAGACCACTGACAATTGTGGAACTTGGGAGAGATTGCCGACACCATTAGACCAAAAAAAATATAAAAGACTTTCCAAAGAACATAGACCTGACATAAGAAAAATAAGAATTTTTGGTGATTATTACATAATCAATCAACAAGGTAACATCTTCTATACAAAAAGCGATAATATTAACTGGATAGAATTACCAAATATATCTGACTTTGAAACCACATCTGATGAATCTATTTATTTAATTGACAAGGATTTAAAAATTGATTTAAGGGATTCAGAATTCGTTTCTATATGGAAATCCGATAAAGAATTGAGTAGCACACCTTCTGCTATCAACACAAAAAACAAAAGTCTTTTCGTTTTTACTTACGGAGAAATTTATAAAATCAACAAGACCGATTTTATAGTTTCAAAGCTTATGACAAATGAAGTGCCAATTAGAGAACCTTACTTAAAAGTAAATTATAGAGGAGAAGAAATTGGATTTGATGGAACTACTGTTTTAAGATTTGATAAAAATAGAACGGGATGGTATCGATATATGGAATTACCTGTTAACGTTTCAAACGCTGTTATTTTTGATAACCAAGTTGTGATTGCAGACAATTATTTAGACAAGAGGTTTGTTGTAAATATTGATGAACAAAAAATTTCTGAATACGAACTTCCAAAATCACTATTTAATCTATCGGCAAATAATATAGATAAGTTTTCTATAGAAATAGGAAGTCAAGGTTGTTTTCATAGCGACAGGCAATTCAGAGAATATCGATTAAAAAATAATTCATTTAAACTCTACAAAAAAGGTAAAGGATTTTTATCCAAAATGGATAAAGAAATAAATCCTCAATTATTAAATGATATAGTCAACGAAATTGATAATTCTCGTTTTAAAAAACTAACTGTAAACGATTTAGAAATTTCAAAAAAAGATTTGGACAACTTCAAAGATTTCATCGGTAAAGAAGAACAGAAAATAAAGAAAAAAGGCTTTGACCGTTTTGACTTCGAGAATTATTACACGTTTCCAGGTGAAAACACAGATTTTACTTTTTACAAAAATGTGGCTGACAGATTTGATTCGATTCCAGATGTTGTGATTAACCAAGTATTTAATACTGGATATGGCAATTGGAGTACCACAAGTGTTTGGAGAAAAATAACAATTGTTTTTAAAAACGGAGAAGTCTTGACCATTGAAAATTCAGACGATAAACCAAATTATTTATATACACCTTGGATTATAAATTTTAACGGATTAATTATTAAAAGTAACTCTTTAAAATTAGGTGAGTTCATTAACGAATTAACTAATGGAGATTTATATTCTGATGTTTCCAAAGAAAAAAATTACGCTATTTATAAGGTTTCTGATTTTCTTTACAAACAGTCACTGAATAAAAAATAACTGTGGGCAACAATGTGTATAATTCATTGCTAGTTATAGCCTACTTACGAAAGTCCTCGCGGACTTTCTATCTGTGATTTATTTGCTAACTTTAGTGCTTAAACACGCAACGAAATCATACACTAGACCGTTGTGGTGCATTTTCTCACTCAAATCTGATAAATGAAAAAACTGATATTTCGACTGACTTTACCTTTGACTTTAATTTCATTTGGAATTATAACAAAGTGGAGTTTCGGAATTGTAGTTGACGGAACTGATGAATTCTTTTACGGATTTCCATTAATTTATAAATGCGATGGATTTCACACCTCTTTATCTACGCAATATTTTCTGACAGAGATGGCAATTAATTTGCTAACTTATTTTTCCTTTTGGTTATTAATAACTTGGACTTTAAGCAGATTTTGGAAAATTAACATTCCTAAACTGATTTCTAAAATATTTTGGATTGGGTTTGGAGTTTTGTTTTTAAGCTTTATTTATCTATCAAATGACTTGGACGACCGATATTTAATAAAACGTGATTTTGACATTAAAATCTTTGACAGTGGAATTACAATTTTCGGAATGCACTCGACGGACAGAGATAAATATCAATCCAAATTAAATAATCAATCGGAATCTCGGAATTTTAAGAAAGAGGTATCTGAATTCGCTCTGAATTACTCGCCCAATGGAGCATCTGCTTTGGACTCAATTCCAGAAAGTATAGTTAAAGGATTTAAAGAGTTGAGAACTATTGACAAAAATGCTCACGAAAAATATGTGACTTTGATTTTTACCAAACTTTATGCTGAACATTTACAATGTTGTCATCAGTCATATATCATTGAACATTTCCCAGCAGATAAATCTGAATATAATTTTGATAAACTGACTATGGTAAATGAATTTGCTTTTATGTCAAACTATCTCGACGATGAAAAGTTACCTGAAATTTGGACTTCTGGAATTATAGAAAAATGGTTGACCGAAAACCCAGAATTGTTGGAATTTGAGCCAATTAGAAAATATAACCAATTCATCAAAACAGTATCTGAAAAGATTAAAAATGGCGATTATTGGAACAATTAAAAATAAAAAAACGACACCACAACACCGTGTATAATTAATGGCTAGTTATCGCCTACTTACGAAAATCCTCGCGGATTTTCTATTCGATTTTTATTTGCTAAATTAGGTGCTTAAACACGCCACTAATCATACACAATCACGTTAGGCACAATTTGAATCAACTTTATGAGAATACGATATTGCTGGAGATGTAAAATGGATATTCCCATGCTGGAAGGTGAAGAAAGTACTATTGCTTCCCAATTGTATTCAGAAGGATTTAAAACGTTGGAAAAGGATAGACAAAAGCGATTTAAGAAGCTTCTCGATTATTATAATGACTTAACTGGATTCGGAGAAACCGAACCAAACGCCATCATTCATCATTTTGCTGATATGTATGGTCCAGATTGTGAGAATTGCGGAAAACCTTATAGAACTCACAAAGCGTCATTTTGCGCTGCTTGTGGAAATAAAAGAAAAATGAAAAAACTCTTTTTAGACGATGTTAGAACTATAGAAATGGTTTATGATAAATCAATGGAATCGGAATTTGACATTGTTCGCACCTACTCTGCTTTTGTTGATTATATAAAAACTAATGGTCTTCCAAACTACATAAGTTTTGATAATGACCTTGGACTTGGAGAAGACGGAAAAGTAGCACCTGATGGATTGGCTGCCGCTAAATGGTTAGTCTACGAATCTGGACTTGATTTACGGCATTTAGAATTTAAAGTTCATTCTGCAAATCCTGTTGCTGCCGAACAAATAAGAGGACTTTTGAATAATTATATAAAACACCTTAAAAAACTGAATGAAAGTTCTTGAACAACATAACATAAATGCATTGAGCAAAATCATATATCAGACGAATATAATGCCTTCTGGAAATAGTCGTTCATTTAATAAATTAAGTGAAAAATTGATTCTTAACTTTCAAAACAGATATGAATTGGAGAAAATAAAAAGAGTAATCTCAAGCGAATTAATTACGACTTACGGACTTTCTGTAAATGAAAACGAAGTGGAGGAAATTACTAAAATAGTAAGTTCGTGGTATAATAAATAAAAACTGTGCCTAACACCGTGTATAATTAATTGCTAGGTCACTGCCGACTTACGAACATTCCTGCGGAATATTCTATCTGTGATTTATTTGCTAAATTAGTTGCTTAACCACGCAACTAACCATACACAACAACGTTACCACACATTTGAGAAATGCCAACACCAATTCATAGTAAAATAATAAATAAAATTGCTCGGAAAATTTTAAAGGAGCACGGAATTGTTCGTAAAGGACAATCTCGAAAATGGCTTGATGACCAATATTGGTTTACAACTGGAATTGAATTTCAACCTTTTAAAGACAGAAGAGGAACTTGTTTAAATGTTGGTGTTAATTTTCATTGGTATGAGCAAAGCTATTTTTCCTATGACATTGGATATAGAGAATCTGAATTTATTGACTTTGTGAATGAAGAGCAATTTGAGAATGAAATGAATTCTCTCGTGGAATTAGCTTTAAAACGAACATTAGAATTGCGTGAGAAATTAACGGATATAAGAACTGTAACGAATACAATACTCAATCACGAATATACAAGCGATAGTCTTTGGGGAAATTACCATCGAGCAATTATTTGCGGACTGAATAACGAACCAAAAAAGTCCGAACATTATTTTAATCTCGTTTTAGAAAACAAATTGGAATGTGATTGGGAACAGGAACTAAAGCAAAGAGTTGAGAAATTAAAAACGGATTTGAATAATACTGTAGATTTTAGAAATAGGATTGACAAGATTATTGAAAAAACTCGGATTAAAAAAAAATTAAAAGAAACTGAAATAAAAAACGTGTGGTAACACCGTGTATAATTAATTGCTTGGTCACTGCCGACTTACGAACATTCCTGCGGAATATTCTATCTGTGATTTATTTGCTAAATTACGTGCTTAACCACGCAACTAACCATACACAAAACCGTTGTGCGTCAGCTGAAGAAACCGAAAACAAATGGCAATTTATCAATATTATTTAGCGGTTGTTCCTAAAGAAGGAATTCTAAAAAAACACAAATTGATTCCAGCCAAAATCGGAGTTTGTACCGAAACTGGATACTTTGAATCTGATGCGGAACTATATTGGAAAGAAATTGATAAAAAAGCAGAGGAAATAACGCCAAAAATTGACTCAATTGTAAAAAGAGCTGATTGGGGAAATAGTAATTCAAGTTTTAACTGGAAAACATATACTGAAACTTTGGACAATGATGCTTTTATGGGATTGGATGAAGAAACATTCTCGATAACTGAATTTTCCTTTAGAGCGGATTTGCGAGAAAATGGATTTAAGTTCTTGAAAAATATGATTGAATTGGGAAAAGAAAACGACTGGATGTTTATGGACAGAAAAGGTAAATTAATGAATGCTGATTTTGAAGAAATCAAAGAAAGTATTCGGAATTCGGACGCTCATAGTTTTTTGAAAGACCCAATTAAGTTTTTAGAAAGTCTCGATAACGAAAATGAATAAAGCCGAACGCACAACAATGTATAACCGCAATTACGGCGGATTCGACTACGTCCGAATCCACTCGGAATTGCTAACGCCTGTGCTTAACCGAAAATTAACGCATATTAACCCGTAACTGACGGTTATACGAGACCGTTACCCAACATTTGAAAACCGTCACGAAACATAACCTAAAACTGAATTTAAAAGAAGCCACTTCTTCTTTATTAGAAATGGCGAGAAATTCTTATTGGAATAAAATTTCGGACAATACGAGTTACATAATTTCAGAAATAGTAAATGACGAGCGGAATTTTTTTGATAAACGAATCGCACGTAAAAAAGCAAACGAGAAAAAACAACCAAAATCACTTGAGCAAATAACAGCTGAATTAAAAGACTTTTATGAAAATCTTTATGATATAAACCTGTACATCTATAAAAGCGAAAAGGAAAGCACAATAATTGAAATTCAATACTATCCGAAATCATCACTCGAACCTGACTTTTACGAAACTGTAAAAGAAAATAATCCAATGCTACATTGTAAAGTTGGACTTCCAAATTATCGAAGAAATGATACAGACAAATTTGATATTAATTGGGAATTGGGTGGAATTCGTCACGAATGGAATAGTTTTCTAGGTAAAATCCGATTCAAAATTTGGGGATATAAACGTGAAATAAGAAAAAAATTGAGGAGAGTTTAATGAACATAAGTTTTGACCTTGATAGCACATTAATTCCAAACGGAAAGGAATTTGAAACTGAAAAGAGAAACGGAATTGCAAAACTGTTCGGAATTGAGGAAATGCGGAAAGGCACTCGTGAATTGATTTCTGATTTACAAAACCAAGGTCACAAAATTCATATTTATACAACATCATTTAGAACTAAAAGAAAAATACGATTGACTTTAAAGTATTACGGAATAAAAGTCAGCCGGATTGTAAACGAAAAAGAAAATCGAAAAGTTTTAAAATCTCGGAATATTAACTCATCCAAGTTTCCACCAGCATTTGATTTTGACTTACATATTGACGATTTAAAAGGTGTTGGAATCGAGAGTGAAAGATTAAATTATAAAGCAATTATTGTTGAACCGACTGATAAAAATTGGATTGAAAAAATAAAAAGCGGAATAAAAAACGTTGGGTAACACCTTATAAAATTAATTGCTAGTTATAGCCTACTGACGAAAGTCCTCGCCGACTTTCTATCTGTGATTTATTTGCTAAATTCAGTGCTTAAACCACGCAACGAAATCATAAACTAGACCGAAGCCAGTAATTTGAAATGACCGAAATTTTAAAGAAGTATTTAGTTATTAAATGGTGGTTGCCGATATTAGTTTTCGGTATATCAATCATTCTTTTCATTAGCGGAGCAATTCTACCAAATACTGACTTTGCATTTTACACTGTTTTATTTTTTGGTGTTGTATTACTGATTTCAACAATTTGGCAATTTTTAAAAGGTAAAATAGCAATTGGATTTTTACAGTTGTCAATATTAGCAATACCAATTTTGTTTTTCGGATTTATGGTTTATCTATTTTCTGGAATGATGAACAAACCGGACGGAGAATTAGCTTTAGACAGAATTGAACATTTGATTCAAGAAAAAACAGACTTAACTATCCCAAAGGATTTTGAGATTTTAGAAAACCTTATCGAGCATACAGAAGGAGCTTTAGACTCTGATTATTTTATAGGACTGACAATTCAATATAATGAATATGACGAGAAGAATATTGTAGAACAAATTCTCAAAAGTGCAGAATTGAAATCAGATAAAGGTTCGTGGAAAAAATATGACAACGGATTTGATTTTGAACATAATAAAAACGAAATAAATAGAGCTGAACCGTTTTATTTCAAAGTAGATACTCTAAATAATAAAATGGAATTGAATTTAAGTCACTTGTGAATAAAAAATTACTGGCAACAAAGTTTATAGCTCATTATTAATCAGTCGTTTAATCAAAGTTAAGGCGTGTTTGGAAAGTCTCCAAATTTTTAAATTTGACGATTTCCAATAAAAAAGATAAATAGTAAAATTTAAAAAACTGGCTTATACTCAACCGAAAAATAATCGCTAATTTGCACGCAACGAGCCATACACAATCACGTTGTACGCAATATCCCAAAAACATCACGCTGAAATAAATGTTTAGTTTTAGAAAGAACAATTTAGAAAAGATAAAATCATTCATTCGGAACTCGGACGAAATTGGAATTGATAAATCTGACAAAGAGAAACTAATCAAAATGATTAGACCGACAGTTGGAATTAAGACCAAAGCCTCTGATGATAAAAACCTTAAAGTTGGAAAATCCAAGATTGGCGGAAAACCTGATTTACCAAAAGATTTTGAATGGCCGAGGGCAAATGGAAAACCGATGTTGTTTTGTGCTCAATACAATCTTGCGGAATTAATAAAATTTGACAAACAAGACCAATTACCAAAAAAGGGATTTTTTTACATCTTTTTAAGTCTGGACGAAAAATGGAATGAATTTAACGGAGTAAATCAGCCATTTAAATTCATATTCAGCGAAAATGAAAATATTTTCCGAACGGAATTTCCCATTGACATCGAAGAAAGCCAAAAGTTTAAAACGGCAGAAATCCAATATTTCCAATTTTATACAATTCCTGATGACGAGAATTACAAACTATTTAAGTTTGACAAAAAATACGATGATTTCTACTTTTACTTTTACCAACCAACGGAGGAATATATTATAGAAGAACTTTATGAAGATTCAAATAAAATGCACCAATTACTTGGTTATGACAGGTCTATTCAATCAAGTGTAGTTTATGAATTCGCTTCTAAAGAATTAGGTCTTTATGGAGCTGAAAGTTCGGAATATAAAAAGAGATGGAATGAAATTTTGGAACTATCCAAAACGTTTGAACTACTTCTTCAATTAGATTGCGATGATTCAGAGACTGACTTGTCAAGATTTGGCGGAAGTGGAGTTTATTATTTTGGACTTTCAAAAACTGATTTAGAAAATAAAAAATTTGACAGTATTAAAATGTCGTTTCAGATGACATAAAATACTGCGTACAACAACGGCTATAGTTCATTACGGCTGAAATTCCTATTCGGAATTTCAAGCCTTTTTGCTAAATTTATGTTACGGCGGAATGATACTCGCGTACCATTCCGTAACGAAACCATAGCCAAAACCGTTAGCAACTATTAAAAAAACTCACTGCAATAATTGAACAATGTTAGTTCTGAAAACTTTTCCAATAGGAATGATATGGTCAGAAATAAATATCCTGTTTCCCTCAATACTTTTAATATGCTTTGGAGCAACAGCAAATGATTTGTGAACCTGCAAAAAATCTTCTTTTGGTAATAAATCTAATACACTTGATATTTTTTCCCGAATAGTAATGATTTCTTGTGTTGTTATCACTTTTGTATAATTTCCTGATGCTTCAATAAATAAAATAGTATCAATTTCTACTTGTGTGTATTTTTTATTACTTCGGAGAAAAATACGCTTCGAAACTACATTGTTTTTAGACGGAACAACCTCTTGAGTAATTGATGTACTAAAGGTTTTATTAATAGCCTTTAAAAAGCGTTCAAACCCAAAGGGTTTTAATAGATAATCAGAAATATTAAGCTCATAACCTTCAAGAGCAAATTCTTTATAGGCAGTTGTGACAATTACTTTTGGCGGGTTTCTTAATGTTTTTAGAAAATCAAACCCTTTCAATTTTGGCATATTCAGGTCTAAAAACATCAAATTCACCTCATTTTTATTTAAATATTCAAATGCTTCCAAACCATCATAGCAATTTTTCATTAACTGCATATTTGGTAACAAATCACAATAATTTTTTATAATATCGTGCGCTATATGTTCATCATCAATAATTAAATAAGTAATCATATTAGTTTAAAATTAATTTTACGCTGTAAGCGTTTTCAGTAGACGAAAATAGCAAGTTGTGCTTATTTGGATAAGTTAATTCTAATCTTCGCTTTAAATTTTTCAAACCTATTCCAGGTTTGTTGTTTAAATTTTCAGAACTATCAAAATTATTTTCTATCATAAAGGTTATGTTGGTTTCTGATGATGTAAAATTGATTGTTACGTTTGCATTTTCCCTTAAATTCTCAACACCGTGTTTAAAAGCATTTTCTAAAAGAATAATAAATAGTAATGGAGCAACTCTTTTATTTTCATCAATATCACAATTGAAATTAACAACTATATTCTTATGATAACGCATTTTGTGAAGTTCAATGTAATTCTTTAAATAGTCAACTTCTTCCTTTAGTGTTACCGTTTCGTTTTCACTTTCGTAGATACTGTAACGCATCAAATCAGATAATTTTAGAATTAACTCTTGTGCTTTTCCTGCATCTTTATTTACCAAGCCATATAAGTTATTGAGCATATTGAAGAAAAAATGCGGACTTACCTGACTTTTTAAAAGCATTAATTCAACTTTTGATTTTTCGTTTTTCAATTTTGCAATAAAAATAAGCTGACGAATAAACCAATAAACGCCTAAACCAAGTAGCAGTATATAATAGGAAATAACAATAATGACAATTTTAGGATTGTAATTTCCCAAAAACATAACGGACTTATTATCAGTAAAAATTACTTCGTAAATTGTAAGTAGTATAGGTATTATCGCCAATATCAACAAAAATATGATAATCCATTTCTTATTATAATTTATAAATTTCATAACGCAATAATACGAGTATATATAATCCTTTACAAAAAAGTTGACATACAATCAATTATAGGTTATGTAACTGAACTCAAATGTGATGAAGTGACTTTATCCGCGTCAGGAAACCGTTTATAAATCTGTAAAAGTTGTTTATCACAATTATTTTGGAAGTTATGTAACCAATTTTAGGTTTGCTGAAATTAAAACTTAAAATAATGAAAAAAAGAATTTTTAGATACGTAAAACACATATCCATAACCCTATTAGTATTAGGCACATCCGTTATTCTATTTGGTCTTTATCACGGAGCAAGTATGCACTATGGAGATAATCCTATAATGATGGATTGGGATAAAGATGGTCCTTATGTTTTTTATAAAAATGATAGCATTTTAAACGTAAATTACATTAAAGGAAATCAAGATGATGGTTTCTTTTTAGAACAAAAAGAATATTCGGTTAACTCAAGAATCCCAGCTTTTTGTCATTTCCCACTTGATTCGACAAGCTTTGACTTTTCTATAAATACAGACATCAAAAGTCCTTTAAACACTTATGACGATAATAATAGGATTTTAGCAATTTCTGATATTGAAAGTGGTTATAGAACTTTTCGTGATTTTCTTATTAATAACAAGGTTATCGACAAAAACCTAAACTGGATATTTGACACAGGACATTTAGTTTTAGTAGGTGATTTTGTAGATAGAGGTTTTTCAACAACACAAGTACTGTGGTTTATATACAAATTAGAAAAAGATGCTGAAAAAAAAGGAGGTTTTGTTCATTTTATTTTAGGTAATCACGAATTGAAAAATATGCAAGGAAATTATGATTCTTCATCCCCAAAATATTTTCACGTTGCTTCAATTTTAGAAAAACAACAACGCCAATTGTACGATTCAAATTCTTTTATAGGTAGATGGCTGGCAAGTAAAAATACAATGGAACTCATCAACGGTACACTTTTTACACACGGAGGAATACATCCAGATTTAGTTGATTATAATTTGAGCATAGATGAAGTCAATGAAATTACGAGTAATAATTATTATAAACCTTTCTATCCTAAACCAGAAAAAACCAAAGCCCAATTTTTGAATTCAACTCATACAGGAATTTCTTGGTACAGAGGGTATTTTAAAGATAATTTGACACAAGAAGATGTTGAACTCGGTCTTCAAAAGTTCAATGCAAAATCAGTTGTAGTTGGACATACACTTCAGTCTAAAGTCAATAGAAAGTACAATGGAAAAGTCATAGGAATTGATGTAAAGCATCCCAAGGATTATCATAAAAACTTTCCGAACAGTAAATCAGAAGGATTACTGATTGAAGGAGGCAAATATTATAGAATTTTATACAACGGAAAGAAGGTGGAAATATAACAGTTGCTAACACCGTGTATAATTAATTGCTTGGTTTTAGCCAATTTACGAAAGTCTTCGCGGACTTTCTATCTGTGATTTATTTGCTAACTTTAGTGCTGAAACACGCAACGAAATCATACACAAACACGTAAGCAAGCTGAAAACAAGATTGTAACTTTAACGAAAAACAGTAAAAAGTGAGAAAATTAAAACTTCAAATTCAACTCTCGATTGATGGATTTATTTCTGGTCCAAACGGAGAAATGGACTGGATGATTTGGAATTGGGATGAAGAACTAAAGAACTTCGTCAAAGAAATAACAGAATCGACTGACACCATCGTATTAGGACGAAAACTTGCTGAAGGATTTATTCCACATTGGAAATCCAACAAAGAATTGGAAGGTGCTGAAAAAATTAATAACTCAAATAAAATAGTTTTTACAAAAACGCTCGAAAATACTGAATGGGAAAATACCCTTTTGGAAAAAGGAGATTTAGTCGAAAAAATAGAAAAATTAAAGTCCTCAACTGGAAATGACATAATTGCCTATGGAGGTGGCGAATTTGTTTCTTCATTAATTAGAGAAAATTTAATTGACGAATATTATTTTTTCATAAACCCTTCGATTTTGGGGAAAGGAATGCCAATATTTGAGAAAGTTAATTATAAAACTGAATTAAAATTGGAAAGAGCAAAAGCCTACGAATGTGGAATAACAGTTTTGACATATAAAAAGTAAAAGCCTGCTTACAACAACGTGTATAATTAATTGCTTTGGTCGTTGCTTATTTGGAAAATTCCTTCGGAATTTTCTCGCGTTCGTTTTTGTTTACTAAATTAGTGGCTTAACCACGCAACTAACCATACACAATCACGTTGTAGGTAATTTAAACGAACTCAAATGCTTCGAAAGGAAATTAAAGATGATAATGAACTCTATCTGTATTTTAATGAGAAATTAATCTACAAAAGATGGTTGAATCAAGGTTATTCAAAAGTATTTGACAGATTCGCTTATGGAAAAGACACTTTTATAAGCATTACAGAAGACGAAAACGGGAAAATTAAACAATTAAGAAAAATATTTATAAACGGAGAATTTTGTGATTCCAAGTTAGACTTTTGGAACAAATACATTGAAGAAATGGAATTTTCCGATAAAAAAGATTTTGGAAAAAATCTTGATGCGTTTAATGATGCTATAACAGCGAAAGGACCTGGTTTCCCAGGAGACTGTATTATTGAAATAATCGGAATTAAAAAATTAATACAAATATTTGGGAAAGATGATTTTGATTTTATCATAGACACTTTGCAACAAGCTGAATTCGTTGATTTAATAATTGAAAAAGATGAAAGTTGAATCATATAAAATAAAAGGCTGGAAAGAAAAGGAAACAGGAGTACTTATTTCAGAAAATGAAAATTGGATTTTGGTAAATCATATTCCTGCAGACTATGCATTGGACGGATTTAAATTATACAGAAAAAAGTTTGTGAAAAAAAGAATTTCTGGCGCATCTGAAAAGCAGATTGAGAGAGTTCTGAATTTAAAAAACATAAAAACACCTAAATTAAAAGACTTTGTATTTAATGATGTTTTGGGAATCCTAAAATGGAGCGAAAAAAAATATGGATTATTCGAATTCCAAGACAAAGGAGAAACTGAATTATTTTATGGAAAAATAAATCGAACTGAAAATGACATTCTAATAATCGATATGATAAAGTCTAATGGACAAATTGAAAAGGATTATGATTATGATTTCTCACTCAAAAAAATTCGCTCAATTACATTTGAAACTGATTATTTTGAATCAATTAGACTATTAATGGCTGACGAAATAAAAAACTACCTACAACAACGTGTATAATTCATTGCTAGTACTTGCCTACTTACGAAAATCCTCACGGATTTTCTATTCGGTTTGTATTTGCTAGATTTGTAACTGGAACACGCAACGAAACCAAACACAAACACAAACACGTCAGGCAACATAGGAGAAACGACATTGACAGAAAGAAAAACCAATTTTAAAACCATTTGGCAAAGAGCCAAAATCAGACCAATTTTACTACTCTTCGGTTTTCAGGGAATTGGATTTGCATTACTTCTATTTCTACCAATGGGCTTAATGATAAATTCATTAGGAAATAGTTTTCCGTTTGTTGAAAACACTGAAAGAATTCAATCTGATGGAATAAAAGCAAATGCCACTCTCACTGGAATTAAAGGCATTGACAACATTACTATCAATGGAAATAATCCAAAAATTTTGACTTATGAATTTGATAATAATGGAGAAAAAAAAGAATCAAAATTTAGTGTTTTTGAACCAGAAAAAACTGATAACTTAAAAATTGGAGATATAATTCCTATTAAACATTTGAATGGAAAATCGATACCAACTGAATTTGAGCAATATTCGTTTAGTATGGATTTTATGTATTACATAGCTGGAGTAGTTTTTTTAATTGGACTAATTCTTTGCTACCTTCTACATTCAAGAATAAATAAAGAAATCTCGTTATATAAAACGGGCAGAATTGCGGAGGGAAAAATAGTTTCAATAAGCCATAATAAAGGTTTCACATTTTCGAAATTTGGTTCTTCAATGGATGTGCATTATGAATATGGAAATAACCTTGCGAAATCAAGGACCAACAATTTTGCTTTGACAAATAATAAATCAATTGGAGATTCAATTAAAATTTTAGTATCACAAGACGGAAACTCATCTTGTATATATCCAGAATTGATTGCAAAAATCAATGGTTGGAAATAAAATAACTGCGACCATCAATAAGACCAATTAATTACTTATAATCAATCAATTACCAAAATCCTTGAGAATTTTCTTTTGTTTTATTATTTACTAAATTACGTTCTTAAAAATGCAACTACTCATAGCAGAGACCGTTAAACATTATAATCATAAACCGCCAACCAATGATAAAATTCTTTAGAAAAATTCGCCAGAACTTGCTTATGGATAATAAAACTGGAAAGTATTTTAAATATGCAATCGGTGAAATTGTTTTAGTTGTTATCGGAATTATAATTGCTCTTCAGATTAACAATTGGAACGAAAACAGAAAAAATAAGATTACTGAAGCCGATTATTACTGTAGAATATTAGACGATCTTAAACTCAATGAGAAATTAATAGATGAAAATTACAAGCTTACTACAGACAGAATAAAACTCACCAAATCCCTTATAAAAGATTTAAACAGCATACCAAATGATAGAAGTACAATCTTAAATAAATTTGTATTTGCCTTAAGACAAGATGTTTCTGTACCAAGTAATATTACATTTGAAGAACTAACTTCATCTGGTCAATTAAAACTATTAACAGATATTAAATTAAAGAACAGACTGATTGAACATAGTACATTTTTGAACAATTCTTTAAATCTACTAAAAGAAAATAGAAATGAAATTGTTAAAAGATATACGGATTTTGAGCTTATAACCGAATTAGGGTATCAAGATATTGAATATATAAATCGAGAACTCGATAAGGAACATGTTGCCTTCCTACCGAAAATTAATTGGACAAACGACCCAACTCACCCCATATTTATAAAATTTCAAGATAATCTTATTTTTATATTGGGCATGCAAATTAGACAGAAACAACATTTTTCTAATTTAAAGCAAGAAATACAAGAACCCATAGAACTATTAAAAAACAAAAAGTGTAAATAACGATGGCAAAACAAAGTGTATCGCTCATTGTGTTAGAATTCCTTAATTTAAATTCATTGCAATTTGCTATCTTTAGGTTACGGTGAAAAATCATTACTAATTTTCCGCAATCAATCATTTACAAAACCACTAGCCGTAATAAAAAGACAACACAGAATTAAAAGTTAATGATAGTTTACATTACAGGTACTTACCAGATTTCAATCCATTCTTACAGACCGAAAGATATAAAATGTCATAGTTGCGGTGCATCAAGCCAAGTTATCGTTGAAAAAAAAGCATCCGTTTTTCATTTAATGTATATTCCTATTTTTCCTTATAGAATTAAAAACATTTTTACATGTAAGTCTTGCAATAATGTGTTTGAATTGAAAGATTTAAAACCAGAACATAAATCTTATTATAAGAACTTTGTCTCAAAGAAATGGATACCAATTTGGCTTTTTAGTGGATTGATAGTTATTTTGTTGGGAATCGGATTTTTCGTTTATAATAACATCAAAAACAAAGAGGAAAGGCTAAATAAACTTACAGACGGTAATCAAAAGCAAATTATTGAATTTAAAACTGATAACGGACAGTATACAACATTAAGAACTGTAAAAATAACGTCCGATTCAATATGGCTAAATTACAATAATTATGAAATTGAAACATATGATTTAATTTACCGAATTAGTGGCTCTGGAAATTACGCTTCCGATACTTTGAAAGTTAACATTAATGATATTAAAGAACTATTTGAACAAGGAAATGTGAAATCCATTTATCCTTATTAACAATTGTACATTGCCTAACAATAAGTATAATTTAATTGCTAATAATCAATTAATTACCACAATCCTCACGAATTTTATATTCGGTTTTTATTTGTTAAATTAGGTGTTTAACTTCGTAACAAACCACATACAAAATCGTTGAGAACTAGGATAAAATCGAGTACATTTAATTAATCCTTATTATCTTCCAAACCCCATTTATCTAAACTTCGTAAAATACTCTCAAGTGATTTCCCTCTAGTAGTTAAACTGTACACCACTTTTGGAGGAACTACCGGAAATACTTTTCTAGAAATAAGCCCGTCTTTCTCTAAATCTCTCACGGTTTGGGTAAACATTTTATTAGAAATCCCTAGAATTTTCTTTTGTAATATTCCTGAACGCAAACCTCCGTCTAATAAATGAAATAGAATTAAAGGTTTCCATTTTGTACCTATTAAATTCATTGTATAATTTAAAGGACAACTATTTTCTTTATTCAAAATAAAAATTTTATATTGTTGATTATCAGTATTTTACTCGTTTTGGTAACTATACTACTTTTTAGTAAGTTATTGCTTAGGAGGTAAATATAGAGTAATTTTACAATCTAAAATATAACTTATGTCAACTAATAAAAATTATCCAAAATCATTTTCGCATATCGGAATAACAGTGCCTAATATAAAAGAAGCTGTAAAATTCTATTCAGAAGTAATGGGCTGGTACATCATTATGGAGCCTTCAAAAGTTAAAAAGGAAACGGAAACTGCTATTGGAAAAATGTGCATTGATGTTTTTGGAAATGATTGGACGGAATTTGAAATTGCTCATTTAGCAACTTCTGACGGAATTGGAATAGAATTATTTTGTTTTCCGAATGGAATTAAAGAAGCACCTGAATTTAATCCTTTCAATACTGGTCTATTTCATTTTTGTGTACAAGACCCAAATATTGAAGAGCTCATTGATAAAATTTTGGCTTATGGAGGAAAACAAAGAATGCCAATAAGAGAGTATTATCCAAATGACAAGCCTTTTAAAATGTGTTATGTTGAGGACCCATTTGGAATTGTATTCGAAATCTACACTCATAGTTACGAATTAACCTATTCTTCAGGTGCATATTCAAAATAAAAAGCCAGAAGTAACACCTTGCATAATTAATCCTAATAACAAGAGTTTTAGTAAAATACCTTATGTTTTTATAAATTAGTTGATTTAATTAGATTAAAAGATAATAGTGCAGCAGGAAGAAAATAATACACAAAACCGAAAGAAAACACCTTTAACAAATTCGGAGGCACTCACCTTCTTCTTCATTCCGTTTGCTTTCTTTGGGTTAAAAAAGTTTAAAAAAAATGATTTTAACCAATCTGAGATGGACAGATTTAAACAATATGGTTTCGACTTAAAGGTTAAGCAAGCAAATGAAATGACATTATACGGAAGACTATTTTATATCGCTTTAACAATAATAATCATCTATTTACTTAAATTTAGTTAATTTGAACAATGCAGATTAAACTACAAACCGAACGTCTTATTTTACGACCTATTACTTTGGCAGATGCTCAAGATTTTTTTGAGATGGATTCTAACCCAGAAGTCCATAAATTTTTAGGCAATAAACCTGTTAAGCATATTGATGAATGTATAGCATATATAACTTGTGTAATAGAAGAATACAAGGCCTATGGTACAAGTCGTTTAGCAATTGTTCTTAAAGACACCAACGAGTTTATAGGTTGGGCTGGAGTAAGATTCGAACAAAATGTTAGAAAAGAATTCGACTATTACGATGTTGGTTATAGACTAAAACAACGTTATTGGGGCAAAGGTTACGCAACAGAAGCGGCATTAGCATCTTTAGATTTTGGTTTTAACCAATTGCAACTAAAAGAAATTGGTGCTGCCGCTGAGGCAAACCATATCGCATCAAACACTATTCTCAAAAAAATTGGAATGCAACCTTCTGGAACCTTCACTTATGATGGTAAATTGTGCCATTGGTATGTTATAAAAAACCCTAATTACTAATATTTCTTCTCAGCTGTAAAAACGATCTATACAAGTGTAAAAATTCACTCTTGCTCTAACTTAAAGTTTATAGGAATACTGTATGGTACACCTACAGGTTTATTACGTTGCTTACCTGGTTCCATTTTTGGTAGCAAACTTATAATACGTTCTGCTTCTTTTTCCAAAAGTTGATTTGGCCCTCTACTTTTAATATTGGTTACAACACCGTTTTTATTTATTAAGAAAAACACAAATACACGTCCTTGAATATTTAATTCTGATGCCGCTTTAGGATATTTAAAATGTTTTTGAAGATGTTTATTCATTTCTTTTTGAAAACAAGCCTTTAACTCAGCATTGGTTCCTTCACAACCTGGAAATTGTGGTATTCTTTCAATTACAGCAAAAGGTACTTCTATATCGTCTTCAACCTCTTCTACTTCAACTTCCTCAACACTTACAACTCGTTCTTCAATAACATCGTCTTGTCCTATTTCTGTACTCTCAATTACGGTTTCTTCAACATCTTCAACATCTTCTATTATAGTAATAGCTTCTGTAACCACTTGTTTTGGAGGTGGTGGAGGTAATGGTATATCTATGGTTGTTATAGGTATATCCTCATCAAGCTGTTCGTCTAACATTAAGACATCAATCTTTTTAGCTTCTGTTTTGTAAGTCTTATGCTCTAGTCCTAAATACGTTAAAACTAGCATTACGTTTAAGCCAACAGCAAAATATAAACTGCTGTTTCGACCTACATTGGCTTTGGGATTTTTTTTAGGCTTCATAATCTATGACTTTTATCCTTTAAAGCTAATTTTTACTTCGCTAAAAAACTATGATAAATGTCATATTTACCTCAATTAGAGCCATTTAAAATATTACAAATTTTCGAATTGATTATCGGTCCCATCCTCACTTATTGTCCAGAAGAAGCCAACAAAAAAGAATTGATCTGCTGCTGGTGTTAAAGCTCGTCTACTAAAATTACCATTCATATCTGTTGTGTTTGCGTACTGATACCCATTAATGTTTTTAAAACCTAATGCATTATTTACTGAGAAGTATAAAATCTTCTGAGGACTCAATAAATAGGCCCAATTGACACTTAGGCTGTTAAATGATTTGGTACGCTCGCTAAGAAATTTATCGGTATTAGGATTAGTGTATGGTCGTCCTGAAGAAAAACCGTAACTAAACCCAACTTGACTTTTCCAATCATCTATCCAATACTTAGCTACTAATGAGAGATTGTGTGTTGTTGCAAAACCAGGCTGAGCAGATTCTTGAAAATTTCTATAATTACGTTCTGTATCTAAATACGAATAGCTAATCCAATAATCTAAATTTTTAATCCCTGTGTTATCTCTCCAAAATAAATCTAATCCTTGTGCGTAACCATCTCCAGAAGAATTATAGTTACTGTTAAAACTCTCAAACGCACCTTCAAACTTTACTAAGTTATCGTAGTCTTTTCTGTATGCCTCTGCTCTAAAAATTTTACCATCATTAACATACTGATAATTAAGAATATAATGCGATGTTTTTTGTGCTTTTAAATCTTGTTCAAACTTTAAAATGGAACTGCTTGGATTCTGAAAAAAGTTACCATAAGCTAATGAAAACTGTCCGTTTTTTGATGTTTTATAGGCTAAAGCAGCTCTTGGTGCTACTTTTGTTTCATTAAATATAGAACTATGATCTGCTCTTAACCCTACTTTTAAAGCTAAGCTTTTTGAAAAAATTAAATCTGCTTCTACAAAACCAGCAGAAATATTGTTTTTAAATCCATAGGTTTCATTAATAGAAGCATCTTTAAAGTTTTCATCAAAATCTGTAATAAATTGTTCTGCACCAAAGCTTAGTTTAAATCTACTATTAAATCGTTTTCTAAGTTTTACCTTTAAATGTGCTGAGTTTTCGGTATCGCTAATATCACTTGCCATTACATTAATATCATTTTTAGCATAAGTGTAAGATAAACCTGTTTGTACACCCCAATTATTACCTAAAGCACCTTTATAGGATGTATTTAAATAAAAATTATTGTTGTTTAGTTTAAAATCTAGGCCTTCCTCTAGGTTGATATCATCTTGGGTTAATTCAAATTTAGAGGTATCAAAAGCAGCGTAAAATTTTAACATGCCACTATTTAACTTTTGTCTAAAAACGGTTTCACCTTGCGCACCTTGATAAGGAGTTTCCCAATCATTTCTATCTTCAAAAACAGCTAAATAAGGAGCCAAATTAATATAAGAGGCATTAAAGCTTAATGACGATTTTTCCCATTTTTGCGTATTTCCTAGTGTAGCACCAACGGTCATTATACCAATATCTGTCTTCTCTTGGTCGGGTTCGTCAATGGTATTTAAAAGTAAAACACTCGATAACGCTTGTCCATATTCCGAAGAATAACCACCTGTAGAAAATGTAATACCATCGAATAAAAATGGCGAATAACGTCCACGTGTTGGTATATTATTAGTGGTTGGAGAATACGGTGTAAATACTCTTATACCATCAATAAAAATTTGAGTTTCGTCTGCACTTCCACCTCTTACAAACAATCGTCCATCTTCTGCCACATTAGAGGTTCCTGGTAGTGTTTGCAGTGCACCAACAAAATCTCCTAAAGCACTCGCAGTTGTTACTACATCTAATGGTTTTAATACAGATACTTTACTATTATCGTTAGCTTCAAAAGTACCAGCACTTAGTACAACAGCATCAAGCGTTTCTACATCTTCTCGCAATTTAATTTGAAGGTTAGATAACTTAGAAACATCTTCAACGATTTGTTTAGTTTCATAAGATAAAAATGAAATGATTAAAGTTTGTGTTCCTGTCTCTTCAGTTGTAAATGAGAATTTTCCATTTTCATCTGAAGTAGCACCATCGTAAGTACCATCTAAATAAACATTGGCGCCAAAAATAGGTTGGTTTTTATTATCAACTACTTTACCAGAAATAGTGGTTTGCGCGAAGCTTAAATTGATGAGAAGTAAGCTGATGATTGTGGTTAGATATTTCATTTGTTTTGATTGGTTATAAAGGTTCGTTTTTTGATACTGAAATTATATCAGCATAATTTGATAATACAAACTTGAGGTATTTTTAAACCAACACGAATTCTATATTACCGAATTGTAATATTTCAATGACGAATTGAATATCTTTGGAATAATCGACATTTAGTAAAAAACACCTATCGTACCAATATTAACTCAGCTTATATATGCTAACCAAAACCGAAAAACAATTCAGCATTCTATTTGTTATTATTGTTCTTTTTGAACTTATAACAGGTAGTACAGAAAACCTAAAAATGGTTCATTACTTAGCTAAACCAGCTATTGTAATTAGTCTTATCATTTTATTTATAAGAACATCGCAATCACTTGCAAAACCAATAAAAAATCTAACACTCTTGGCTTTAGGATTTTCTTTGCTTGGCGATATTTTATTAATGTTTGTAGCTAAATCTGAACACTATTTTACATTAGGCTTAGTGGCGTTTTTAACGGCACATATTATGTATGTACTTGCCTTTTTAAAAGATAGAAACAAAGGAAAATCACCTTATGGATTTATCGCCTTATTATTAGTCTATGCTGCTTGTTTATTCAACTTTTTAAAGGATGGTTTAGGGGAAATGCTTATACCAGTTATTGTATATATGATTATCATTTTAGCGATGGCAACCTCAGCATTTTTAAGAAAAGGTAATGTAAATATACTTAGTTACGGTTTGGTATTTTTAGGTGCTATATTTTTTATGGCTTCGGATAGTATTTTAGCTTTAAATAAATTTTACAAACCACTGCCTTGGTCTAATATTAGCATTATGGTAACCTATGCCATGGCGCAGTATTTGATTGTTATCGGTATTTTAAAACTTAAAGAAAAGTAAGCTTTTAGCTTACTTTTTAAAAGGTCTAATGATTAAGCGTGCTGCCTTGTCAAAATTAATGTAGTTATACGTCCAGTTAAAGAGAACAATGACGCGATTTCTAAAACCAACTAAAGACATTAAGTGCACAAACATCCATATAAACCAAGCGAAAAAACCACCAAATTTATAATGCTTTAAATCTACAACCGCTTTGTTTCTGCCAATAGTAGCCATAGAGCCTTTATCGAAATATATAAAAGATTCCATAGGCTTTTTAGCAACTAGACGTAATAAATTCTTACCTAGCAACTTGCCTTGTTGTATTGCAGGTTGTGCCACTTGCGGATGCCCTTTTGGATAATCTTCTGAAGTCATTAATGCAATATCTCCTACAGCAAAAATGTTTTTATAATCTTCTACTTGATTATACTTGTTGACTTTGTATCTATTAGCCTTTTCTAATAATGCATTTGCCTTTAATCCTTCTACAGGAGCTCCTGTTACACCAGCTGCCCAAATTAAAGTCTCAGATTGCATTACTAAATCTGAATTTGTTATAACTTCTAATCCATTATAATTCTTAACAAACGTATTACAATGCACTTGTACACCAAGATCTTTTAAGAATTTTTCAGCTTTTTCAGAGGCATGTGTACTCATTGGAGGTAGCACACGATCTGCACCTTCTAGCAAGTGAATACGCATGTCACTAGGATTTAAATCTCGATAATCTCTTGGCAGAATATTATTTTTAAGTTCTGCAATGGCTCCAGCAAGTTCTACACCAGTTGGTCCTCCTCCAACGATTACGAAATTTAAAAACGCTTCACGTTCCGCTTCAGAATTTGCAATTGCCGCTTTCTCAAAATTCTGTAAAATGAGACTTCTTATGTTTAAAGCTTGTGGAACACTCTTCATTGGCATACTGTTAGACTCAATGTCTTTATTCCCAAAATAATTGGTCTTTGTTCCGGTTGCTATAACTAAATAATCATAACGAAGCTCTCCAATGCTTGTTTTAATCGTATTTTTTTCTGGTAAAATCTCTTCTACTTCTGCCAATCTAAAATAGGAAGTCTTATGTTTTTTTAAAATTTTACGCAGTGGATAAGCAATAGAATCTGGTTCTAATCCAGAGCTAGAAACCTGATATAATAAGGGTTGAAACGTATGATAGTTATGCTTATCGATTAATACAACTTGAATATTTTTATTAGCCAAGGTTTTTGCTAAATTTATACCAGCAAAACCTCCACCTATAATAACAACTCTTGGTAAATTTGATTCGGGAATATTCATAAAACAGTACTTGAATTTCTACTTACAAAGATACGGATTTAAAGGGCTAAAACAGAACTTTAAACAATAGGTAGAGAATTTTGTAACATAACTAAAAGTAATACTACTAATAGTGTAACTAACCAATTTCATCAATTGAATAAAGAACTAGAACATAGTTTTGTAGAGCAGTTGCAAAAGCATCAAAACATTGTACATAAGGTATGTCGTTTATATACCAACAATGCCGATGCGCATAATGATTTGTTTCAGGAAATAACAATTCAGCTGTGGCGAGCGTATCCAAAATTTAGAGGAGACTCAAAATTTAGTACGTGGATGTATCGTGTAGGACTAAATACAGCAATTACACTGTATAGAAAATCTAAACGTAGAATAAATACACAAGAGTTTGATTCGGTTGAATTTAGGATAAAAGCAGAGGAATATGATGATACTGAAGAGCAACAATTAAAGCTCTTATACAAAGCAGTACATCAATTAAATGACATTGAAAAAGCCTTAGTATTCTTGTATTTAGAAGACAAAGACTATAGAGAAATAAGTGCAACTTTAGGTATTAGCGAAGTGAATGCACGCGTGAAAATGAATCGCGTAAAAAAGAAATTAAAAACAATATTAAATCCGTAAAATTATGGATGAATTAGATTTATTAAAGAAAGATTGGAATAGTGATAAGGTAGAATATAAAAGTTATTCTGATTCGGATATTGCACCAATGCTACATAAAAAATCGTCTTCTATTGTAAAGACGTTGTTTTATATTAGTATAGCAGAATTGGTGTTTTGGCTTTTAGCTGGCATATTACCCTATTTTTTATCTTCAACCTTTAAAGAAAAGCTCGAAACCAGTTATGAACATCCATTAGTTGTTGGGTTTAATATTTTAAGTTATTGTATCATTTTATTGTTTATTTATTTCCTCTATAAATCATACAAGGCTATTTCTACTACTGATAGTGCAAAAAAATTAATGGAGAGTATCTTAAAAACTCGAAAAGTAATTAAGTACTATGTAATTTTTAATTTGTCATTAATTTTTCTTTCTGTACCATTAGCGTTTTATTTTGAATACAATGACAACCCAGAATTTCATCAACAGATCGTTGAAGCTAGCACCAAACAAATGCTGGTGGTTTATGCAGTTGTAGCATTAACTGCTGCTGTGTTTTTAGTGCTAATTTGGTTATTTTACAGATTAATTTATGGAATTCTTTTAAAGCGTCTCAATAGAAACTATGACGAATTAAAGAAACTAGAAGTTTAGTAAAAGAAAACTAAATTTATAACGGAATACTGAGATTGAGACTGCGAGTAAAATAACTATTACACAGAGTTTTACAAAGAAAGTATAAAGTTACGCTAAGAAAACAAACCGAATATTCTGGATATTTTGGCAATCAACGAAGACTCTTTTTTCCCTTTTGGGGAATCTCAAAAAATATTGCATTAACAATACAGATAACCAAGGAGCTTTACCAATCCCTAAGCTCTCTATTTAAACGTTCTTTTTCCTCTAATTCTTCTTGCGGAATAACTTTTAAGAATGATGGATGTTGCTCAATGGCATATTCTATTTTTTCAACAATATCAGCAATCGACTCATTTTCATAATCAATTTTCAAAGGTTCTTTTACTTCAAAAGTTTGAAATATATTTTTCTTTTTAATACGAAGTCCTTTTTTATCAAACGAACGTCTAAAACCATCAATAACAATAGGTACAACAATTGGCTTATAGGTTTTAATAATATGAGCTGTTCCTTTTCTAATCGGCTTAAAAGGTGTTGTAGTACCTTGCGGAAACGTAACAACCCAACCATCATCTAAGGCGGTTTTAATCATGGTAATATCGCTCATTTTTACCTGACGGTTTACATCCTTGCCTTGAGAGCGCCAAGTACGTTCAATACTAATAGAACCTGTATACGCAAAAATTTTAGGAATAATACCAGATTTCATCGTTTCTTTAGCAGCAACATAATACATGTTTAGCTTCGGATTCCAGAGATAACCAACATTTTTAATATTATCTAAACGACCACTTAAACTCGCATTAAATACATGAAACATAGATATTACATCCGCAAAATAAGTTTGATGATTAGAAATAAACAATACGTTAGTATCTGGTAAGTTCTTTATAATATCTGAGCCTTCAATCTGTAGTTCATTAAAGCCTCTAAAACGCCTATGAGTTAGTAGGCCTAGAATTCTAATGAGCCATTTTTTAACCCAAAGTATATGTCCGAAAGGATTTCTTTTAAATAATCCCATAGTTAGTGTTCAAATTTTAGTCTTGTACAAATGTAACAAATAAGATAAGCTACAAAACTTGTTTTAACAAGTCTTTTATTTCTCCAAGCATCATTGCAGTAGCTCCCCAAACAATATGCCCATTTAATTTAAAAGCTGGCACATCTACCTCAACATTAAAAGATGTTGATACTCTAGTAGTTATACAATTGGCTTCATCTAAAAAGTCTTTTAACTTAACTTCAATGATATCTTCTACCTCAGTTTCTTGTTTTATAAATATTGGTGTGGTTTTAGAAACAGCCACATAAGGATGTACTATAAAGTTACTTGGCGGAATGTATAATGGAGACATTGTCTTTATAATTTCTACTAATGACTCTGGCACTCCAACTTCTTCTTCAGTTTCGCGGATAGCCGTAACCATAAGATTATCATCTTCCTTCTCATACCTACCACCAGGAAAACCAACCTGTGCAGAATGGACTCCTTTATACGTTTTGCGTAAAATTAGCACCAAATATGTTTCATCTTCAGCATTTGGGTAAAATAGAGACATTACTCCAGCTTTTTTAGCACTTTTGGCTTTCTCCTTCATTTTTTCAGCCAATTCTAAGCGATAAGGAGGAGACATTTTAGCATGAGAAGTTTCGCCAAAAAGATCGAGATGTTTTATTTTTACTACAGATTCTAAAAACTGATTAAAACGCATTTTACTTTTTTTTAAATAACGTTAAATTAATGTTATTTCTAAAAGAAAGGTAAGAATAATCTTTCTCACTTGATTTAATTTATATAAATTTAAGCATCTTTTTTAGATTTAATTTTTGTTGACTAACAAAATAATATTCATCCCTTAAAAGAATATTATAATGAGTTTTTAACTCATAATTTAAAACCTGAATTATTAACAATTAAATCTAAATATCATGAAAAAATTAATTTTTACTGTAGTTTTATCTTTATCTTTTTTATTCAACTTCTCCCAACAATGGCTTGGCTCTAACAATAGTAGCGGAAATATATACAGAACTGGTTTTGTAGGAATTGGACCAAATGCAACTAATCCATCTTCATCTTTTGTGTCTAGTGCTGCTCTACTTCAGTTAAAATCTTACGGTAACGCTGAAATAATTTTTGATCATACAGATGGAAATGGAACATCGGATTTAGGGGTTATATCTTTTGAAAGAAACAGTGATCACCTTGCTCACATTAGAAGTGGTCATGATGGCGCCATTGATAATGCTTTTTTGTCATTTCACACACAACCCTCAGGCGGTTCTTATGGATGGATTAATGATAATGAAAAAATGAGAATTTCATCTAATGGTAATGTTGGCATTGGTACAACAAATCCATCAGAACTATTATCAGTTAATGGAAAAATACTATGTGAAGAAGTAGAAGTTATCTTAGATGTTGCACCAGATTACGTTTTCCAAAAATATTACACAGGTTCTTCTACATTAAAAGCAGATTATGTTATGCCTACAATAGAAGAAGTTGAAGCATTTACAAAAAAAAATCATCACTTACCAGAAGTGCCTTCTGCAAAAGAAATTAAAGAAGAAGGCTTACAGCTAAAAGAAATGACAACTTTACTTTTACAAAAAGTAGAAGAATTGACGCTTTATACTATAGAGCAAGAGAAGCGTATAAAAGCTTTAGAAGCCGAATTAGCTAAAAAGCAATAAGGTTATGAAAGTTTATATAAATAAGCTATTAACATTGTTGATTCTAATTTTTAGCATCAGTAGTTATGGACAAAGTTGTATCAACGATTTTGAAGGCACTAACCCATTGTTGAATTATGTAATTGAAGGTGTTATAACTAACGATCCTGCCATTACACCTCATTATATTAATTGTGGAATTGATCCAATAGGTAATCAAGGTTCGATAAATATTACAAGTAATACTCCCGAACCTTATCTATCTGGTTTAGGTATTAATAACATTAGTTCAACTTTCAATAACTCAGGCAACGCTTTAAAATTAAATCCAAATCCAAATTACGTTGCAACAGGGAACAATCCACCAATTCCCCAAAGCTTCAGAACCTCTGTTACAACCACTAGCTTTCAAATGGCTCAAGGAAATATTTTATCCTTTAGATTTTTACAAATAGGACACCGCCCGAATGGGTCTGGACATTTAAATCCATATTTTCAATATAGATTATTAAATTCTAATAATCCATCGATTGTATATGATGAAAGATGTTTTGAAATTGCAGATTCTATGTGCGGTTATTCTGAAGTAAATGACCCTAACTATCCAAACAATATTGTGGTATATACTCCACAATGGAGATATACTGAAGTTGACTTGAGTCAAATACCTAGTGGCACAACTAGTCTATTACTAGAGTTTTCTGCAACAGATTGTAATTTATCAGGTTTTGGTAGCAAACATTTTAGTACAGTATATATAGATGAAATTTGTGGAGTGCCCTTGGGGAATTTAAATATAGATAACATCAATATAGAATGTCCTGCAAATAGTTTTGATGTTTGTGGCAATTTTAATTTACCAATTGGAACAAGTTTGACATCGATGAGTTTAGATATATTAAATAGTTCAAATAATATAATTGGAACTTTAAGTAATCCAGTCATAAATGGAAGTAATTATTGTTTTACTGTAAATCCAGCAGATTTTGGTAATTCTCCAACGGGCAATTATTCTTTTCAAGTTACTCTAAACAATGAAACTGAATGTGATATATTATCACCAATAATAGAGCAAGGGGGAATAGTAACTTTTAATGATTGCATTGCCCCATGTGATACAATTACTGATACAACAGTTGTTGGTAATATTTTATCTTGGGCTAGTTCAGCAACAACATTTGAATTAGAATTTGAAGCTGATGGAGCATGTTGCCCAAATGGTGGAGAAGAATATAATCCACCAGTAAACTTAACTTATCAGATGAGCAATTCCAATCAAATAAATTTAACAGATGTATTTCAAGATATTCAGAACGTCAATAGTGGTGTTAAATGTTTTAGATATAGAATTAAAACCGATTGTAGTGATTGGAGTGATTGGTGTTGCCTAAGACCAAAAACAGGTGGTGGTTTTGAAAATCCTTATAACGAATGCTTTCCTAGTAATCCTTGCGATGATTTTGAAACTTCAATTAGTATTACTGATGATGTTTTAAATGGCACAATCGTATATGATGAAGTTTTAAATATTACAGCAAATAATTCTATTGAAAGTGGAGCAAATGCCACATATTTAGCTAGTAACTCTATCACACTTAATCCAGGATTTTATGCAAAAGATGGTAGTGAGTTTTTAGCTAGAATTGTAGAATGCGTCGATATTGATATTGTTCCACCACCAACTTCTGGGAAAAGTATAAGTTTTGATGATAAACTCAGAGTTTATCCTAATCCAGCTCAAGACAAACTTTATATATACATAAAAGAACAGAAGCTGAAATCTTTTACTATTTATGATTTATATGGTAAAGTGATCAATGAAAGTTATGAATTAAATGATAATAACCTTGAGATTGATGTAAATAAATTAAGTAGAGGCATCTATTTATTACAAATTAAGTTAGAAGATAACTCAATTATAACTAAAAGAATAATACTTAAATAATCTTCAATTATTCTAAACAAAAAAGCTGATTAGTGTGTCTAATCAGCTTTTTTTACTTTTGAAGTTATGATAAAACATTTAAGATTTCTATTAATTGTAAGTTTGCTATTAACGAATTGTGAAGATAAACAAACTTCAAAACAATCCGAAAATGCTGTTGTAAAAGATTCTATAGTTACTAAAAAACAACCCAAAAAAGAAACAACCAAGAAAGCTGAAACTGATTTCCCAAAGCTTACTGATGCTAATGCTATGGAATTCTTTTTAGAATATGATAAAGAGAACAAAGAAAATAAAGTAAGAATAACAACCGATTTCGGTACTATAGACATTCTCCTCTATGATAAAACCAAGTTCCACAGATCTAATTTCATATACTTAACCAAACGCAAGTATTTTGATGGCACACAGTTTTACAGAGTGGTTAAAAACTTTGTAATACAAGGTGGTAGTAGTGATGGATTAGACTTATATAAAAAGCGACGAAAAATAGGAAAATACCTCTTGCCACCAGACACCAAAAGAGGCTATGAGCATAAACGCGGTGCAATATCAATGCCTAGTAGCGAAATAGAAAATGCCTATAAACTCGCATCACCTTTTCAATTCTTTATTGTAGTTAATAGAGAAAAAGCCAAACATTTAGATGGAGATTATACGGTTTTTGGTGAAGTAATCAAAGGCATGGATGTGGTAGATAAAATCAATGCCGTAGAAACTGATGATGGAGATTGGCCGTTACAGAACGTGCATATACGTAAAGTAGAAATTATAAAATAATTAAGAATCTTCCTTTCTAATTTCTGTATCTTGTTTGCATAGTTAACAAAATTTAATTATTTGTCATGCTGAACTCGTTTCAGCATCTAATTTTTCAATTCATCAAGATTCTGAAACACTTGTCTGACGGTAGACAGAAATTCAAAATGACAAGTATTAGCTTTTGATCTATATAACCAAAAACTAACAAACAATGATCTCTAAATCAATTAAAGTTGCCGTTCTAGGCAGCATTGTTCTTTTTGCAAGCTGTAAAGAAGAATCAAAAACTAACGACAAATTAATGAGCGATAACATACTAATCCAAGAATGGACAGGACCTTATGAAGGAGTACCAGCGTTTGACAAAATGAATGTTGCTGATATTAAAGCAGCTGTAGAAGAAGGCATGAAATTGAATCTAGAAGAAATTGAAGCTATTGCCAATAACGAAGAAGCTCCAACATTTAAAAACACCATAGTTGCTATGGAAAGTGCTGGCAAAGAACTTAATCGGGTCTTTACATATTATGGCATTATGAGTAGCAATAAGTCTTCACCAGAGTTTAGAGCTGTACAAACCGAGTTAGCACCAAAATTATCTGAGTTTCAGTCTAAAATTTCTCAGAACGAAAAATTATTTCAACGTATAAAAGCGGTTTACGATGCGTCTCAAAAAACACCTTTAGAACCACAAGCACAACGTGTTGTCGATTTAACCTATAAAGGTTTTGAGATGAATGGCGCTAACCTAGATGCCGAAAAGAAAAAACGTTATGCCGAAATTGCCAAAGAACTCTCGAGTCTATATACCAAATTTGGTAATAATGTATTGCACGATGAAGAAAACTATGTTACCTATCTAACCAAAGATCAATTAGGTGGTTTATCTGATGGTTTTATAAAATCTGCTGCAAAAATTGCTGCTGATAAAGGGCAAGAAGGTAAGTATGCTATTACCAACACAAGGTCTTCAATGGATCCTTTCCTTACCTACTCTACTGAGCGCCAATTACGTAAACAAGTTTGGACCAATTATTACTCTCGTGGAGATAATGGAGATGCTTATGATAATAACGAAATCATAGCTAAAATTCTAAAACTTCGAAAAGAACGCGTAGGTTTAATGGGTTATGATAATTATGCCCAATGGAGATTACAAGACCGTATGGCTAAGAACCCAGAAAATGCTATGGACTTAATGCTCAAGGTTTGGCCTGCTGCAACAGCAAGAGTTAAAGAAGAAGTTGCAGATATGCAAGCGGTAGCCAATGAACTTGGAGATAATATTACTATTGAACCTTGGGACTATCGCTACTACGCTGAGAAGGTACGTAAAAAGAAATACGATTTAGATAGTGACGAAGTAAAACAATATTTACAATTAGATAAATTAACCGAAGCCATGTTTTTCACAGCTGGCGAATTGTTTAACTATAAATTTACACCAGTTGCAGAAGATTCTGTACCAGTTTTTCATGAAGATGTAAAGGTATGGGAAGTAACAGACAAGGATTCTGGTGAGCATATTGGTTTATGGTATTTAGATCCATTTGCTCGAGAAGGCAAACGGTCTGGAGCTTGGGCAACCACCTACAGAAGTTACACTTCATATGAAGGTGAAACTAATGTATTGGCATCAAACAATTCTAACTTTGTAAAACCAGCACCTGGTGAAGCCGTTTTAGTGTCTTGGGACGATGCTACAACATTTTTCCACGAGTTTGGTCATGCACTTCACTTCTTCTCTTCTAATGTAAAGTATCCAACTTTAAATGGTGGAGTTAGAGATTACACCGAGTTTCAATCACAATTATTAGAACGCTGGTTATCTACTGATAAAGTCATTAATCAGTTTTTAGTACATCATGAAACAGGAAAACCAATTCCTGCTGAACTTGTTGAGAAGATTAAAAATGCATCTACATTTAATCAAGGTTTTGGTACTACTGAATATTTAGCCTCTGCTTTAATAGACATGAAGTTACATTTAGCAGACCCAACAGATATAGACATTGATACCTTTGAACGTGAAACTTTAGATGAATTAGGCATGCCAAAAGAATTACCAATGCGCCATAGAACACCTCATTTTGGCCATGTATTTAGTGGTGAAGGCTATGCAACAGCTTATTACGGTTATATGTGGGCAGATGTATTAACAAGTGATGCATCTGAAGCCTTTGCAGAAGCACCAGGTGGATTTTACGATAAAGACGTAGCGGCAAAACTGGTAAAGTATTTATTTGCACCACGTAATGCTATGGATCCAGCCGAAGCCTTTAGAAAATTTAGAGGACGAGATGCAAAGATTGAAGCGTTAATGAAAGATCGTGGGTTTCCGGTACCTCAAGAATAAAGAGAACCAATGAGACCGAAGTTCCTGTTATCCGGAAAACAGACCTGGATAATAAGTATATTTATCTTTATATAAAGAGTTGTAAACAATTAAAAAAAACCATCGAACTGATATGAAACAAACAATTGCACTATTAATTTGTGCTTTTATTTTTGGATGTAAACCTGAAATAAAACCAAATAAAATTGATTTATCCGATATTAATCTGATAATAAAAACCGACACTAAAATTGATAGTGTTTGGATTTCTAATATTGGACAAACAGAAAGTTTCTTTTTACCATTTAAGGACACAATTAAAGTAAACTTTAAAGAAAAATTAAATGATTTGTATAATATCGATTTTTATACTGAAAATGGTAGAAAATCAAATCAACTTTGGTTAAATGGAGAAAATGTAATTGTAAGTGGGAAACTTAACAAAAAATTAGAAATCGATACGATTCTAAATTCCGATTTATATTATAAGTCTATCAATTTTTCAAAAAACTATCGTGAATTAATTACAAATAAGGCTGATAGCATTACAATTGACAACTTTCTTCTTGAAAATATTAGTCAAAATACCCAAAGTCCATTTTCATTTGCTATGGCAAATCCATACATATATAGAAATCAGAATAACAAAGCCAAAATCGGAAAACTATTTGATATACTTTCGACCCAAAGCGACACCTTAAAAAATCACTTTATAAGTATTCATGGAAAAATAGAAAATATACTAAAAGTAAGTTCTCTAAATACGGGAGATTATAAATTTGCAAATATTGAGAATGAAGTTTCATCTATTGAATTGGAAAAATCAAAAACATATCTTCTTGATTTTTGGTTTATTAATTGTCCACCTTGTATTAAAGACCATAAGTTGATTTCTAATAAATTAGATTTTCTTAAAGAAAAAAATGTAGAACTAATCGGAATTTCTACTGACCGAAATCACTCTGACTGGAAAAATTATCTAAAAAAGCACAATTATAACTGGAGAAATTACAGGGAAATTGACTCTCTAAAAAGAGTTACAAAAGATATGGCAATATGGTCTTTTCCAACTTATTTACTTTTAAACAATAATGGAGAAATCAAAGCAAGATTTAATTCGTTTGAGGATTTTGAAAAAACATTAGAATAAATAACTGTTTACAACACCGTATAAAATTAATTGCTGGTTTTAGTTTACTTACGAAAGTCCTCGCGGACTTTCTATCTGTGTTTTATTTGCTAACTTTAGTGCTTAAACCACGCAACTAATCTTATACAACAACGTTGTAGCACATTAAAAAAATGAATGTTATAGAAGAAAATTTAGCGGAATACAAAACTGACTTTCCAAAAAGTTGGTCATTTCTTTGGTCGCCTGAAGAAGCCGAAAAAATTTCTAAAGAACATAAAGACCAAATTCATTTTTTGAATAAAAAAGGAACTGAAATTGTAAACGAATATCTCAATTCTTCTAAAATGTTGGGTTACTCAACTGGAGCTGATTGGAGCCCATTTACGAAAGGTTATTTCAAAACCGAAAATAAGTTTTGGGTCTACGAAAACTGTGATTCTGAAATAAAAAAATGGCTTTACAATCTTGGAATTCCATTCGACAAATATGTGTTTGTAGATTCAGACAGTTCTGAACAAGCAATTATGCTGACTTGGAAAATGGTTATTAAATATTTTGAAGGAATGTTTTTCGCCACAGATTTAGTAATCTTTGACGGAAGTCTGAATTGGGCATTGTTTTACTATCACGAAAGTCAACTCTTTTTTGGAAAGGACAACGCATTTGACCAACAAGCGGAATTTGTAAAAAATCTCGAACAGAATAAACTATTGAACGAAATTAAAAACCGATTAAAATAACGTGCTACAATACCGTGTATAATTAATTGCTTTGGCAAGTGCTTATTTGGAAAATTCCTTCGGAATTTTCTCTAGTTCATTTTTGTTTGCTTAATTAGTTGCTTAACCAAGCAACAAACCATATACAATACCATTATAGCACATTTGTGAAAACCACAACAACAAGACAATAATTTGAACGTTTAAAGTATATGAAAAGACATCAATTTATATTTTTTGCAATCATAGCATTAATGTCATTGGGTTGTGACAAAGACGAAAATAATCCAGAAGAGCCTATAGAGGAAAGTTTCTTTTTTGAAGATGGATTTGAAACACAGAATGATTTGGTAGACGAATTGTTTCCTTCTAATGGAAATCGATGGTCAACAATTCAACAAACTAATCCAACAAATGCAACGAACGAAATTTCAATTTCAAATACTGAATTCAACGAGGGACAAAACGCACTTCGCATTCTTGCTTATCAATCAGATTCTGACTTATCAAAAGTAGATATTGAGAAAAATGGACTTAACATAGTTTCAGGAGATAAGGTTATAATAAAAGCTGACTTTTTTATAGTTGGTACTGAATCTATCGAAAATTTATTACTGCTTGATTTAGAATGTTGTTCTTGTTGGGACCCAAACGTTGGCGATAATTATGGTTCTGAAAACCAATGTCCAGGCGTTAGATTAATGATGTCTGGTGGTAATGATTATCTCTCAATTGAAAGAGGAAAAATATCCGGAACAACAATACAACAAACAGATTTTGCATTTCCAAGAAATCAATGGGTTACAGTTCAATGGGAAATGACTATGTCAGATAGTGAGAATGGACTTAATCGATTAATTATAAATGAAACAGAAGTCATCAACCAAACTGGAATGAATATGCCAAATGCACAGGTTTTTGCAGATGTTTTTCTAAATCAAGGTATTGATTTTACTCTACAAGAACCTACTTTTTATGAACGTGTACAAATTGGAGCAACAGCAAATCCTACAGCGGGAAATATGGAACTATTTGTAGATGATTTTTCAATAAAAGTGGAATAAAATTGTGCTACAACACCAAATATAATTAATTGCTTTGGTCGTTGCTTATTTGGAAAATTTTTTCGGAATTTTCTCGTGTTCGTTTTTGTTTACTAAATTAGTTGCTGATACATGCATCTAACCATATACAAAACCGTTACCACACATTTGAGAAACCAATGAACATTAAAAATATTTCGATTTTAGTTTTTACCATTTTTCTCATTTCTTGTTCTGACAAAAAGTTGATTAAATACGAATTTAAAAACTCTGAAATTGAACTAAATTGGTTTAATTATAGTTATCTAACAAACACAAGTACTGATTTTATAGAAGTAAAATGTGGAAACTCATTTGAAACTATTTTTGAATCTCAAAACGGATTGCAAAAAGTAGAAGTGGAAAATAAAAGAATAACTATTTCTCATTTAAATTTTAACGGAACTGAACCCAAAATAAAGCGGACTGAAAATGTTTGTAGATATGAAATTAACTATAAAGAAGTTACTTCTCACGAAATGTATCAGAAGTATTTAAAGGAGAAGGAATCAAAAACCGAAAATGATTTGAACTCGAATTTAGTTGAGTTCCTTGACAATCCAATTGATCTATTAAATTTTAAGAAAAAGAAAGGAATGAAATTTACAACTGGCGTAACCAGTGGAACTGACTATTATTATCAACCTAAAATTAAAGATTCTATTTTCTATGTTTATTATTATCCTGACTTTAAAAAGGAATCTATTAAAATAGACCAATTTGTTGTTTTTAAACACGGGGAAAATAAGCACAACTACGAAGACAAAACAGAAACTTTAATTGAATTTAAAATTTTTAATCCAGATTCTGATTTAGGAAAAGCCAATCTGTATGGATTGACAAAAGCGGAATTGGAATCGAAATTTGGAACTGATTACCTAACTTTTGACAACGGAATCGCTTACTCGAATAAAAACAAGATTTTAACTATTGAACTGAACAATTCAAAAGTAAAATCATTTAGATATATTAAACTGAATACGGAAATTATTGACCAAAAATTAATTCGACAAATAGTGGAATAAAAACGTGTGGTTACAATGTGTATAATTCATTGCTGGTTATTGCTACTTACGAAAGTCCTCGCGGACTTTCTATCTGTGATTTTATTTACTAAATTAGTTACTTAAAGACGCAACGAAATCATACATTAGACCGTTGGCAATAATTATGAACAAACTGTACTACTTAACGATTTCAATTTTTACACTTAGCTGTAGTAGTGATAAGTGTCTTGAAAAATACGCTACGGACACTTCTTGTTTTGATAGCTTGATAGTAACGGATTTGACTTCTTTCCAAAAGGAAATTGATTTTTCAGAAAGGATTAATTGTTTTGAATGGGACAGTTTGGAAGTTGGAGAAAGAGGTTCGTACAAAAATTATCCTTGTTTAAATTTCCATCAAATATGTGAAAAAGGAAGTGGAACATATTTGGGCAAGGACTTAGAGAGCCATATGGATTGGTTCGACAGAGATAGACATTGGACTTTTATATATTTTTATGAAAATGGAACTTTATTGAATGACGTATTGGCTGTTCCTCTATCCACTTACTTATTTGATGAATTGAAAGAGAATAATGAATCAAATCTATTTCGGAAAATAAAATAACTTGAATAAAATAACTATTGCCAACAATGGCTATAGTTCATTGCGGTTAAATTCCTAATCGGAATTTCAAGCCTTTTTGCTAAATTTATGGTTACGGCGGAATGATACTCACGTACCATTCCGTAACAAAACCATAGCCAAAACCATTGGCAATAATTTGGGAATGATTCGAATTTGGTGTATATTTACACCAAATAATTAAATTATGTCAAGACAAAGTATATCATTTACAGAACCTAACGACGAATGGCTGAAAGCCCAAGTCGATGGAAAAGAATATTCAAGTAAAAGCGAATTAGTAAACGATTTAATTAGACAAGCTAGAAAACAACAAGTCGAAATTGATTGGATTCGAACTAAATTGGAAAAAGCAGAAAATAGTGGATTTACAAACGAATCAAAAAATGAAATTTTAGCTCAATCTAAAAAATTATTAAATGGCTAAATATCGATTAAGTAACGAAGCCAAAAATGACTTAATCCGAATTCATCACTATGGAGTTAAAAAATTTGGAATGACTCAAGCAGATAAATACTTTGAATCATTCTTTGAATATTTTGACATTATATCCAAAAGGCCTTTTTCATTCGAGTCGGTTGATAATATAAAAAAAGACTACAGAAGATGTGTTTGCGGAATAGATAGTATCTACTATAAAATAAATAATAACGTTGTTGAAATAATGGCAATTGTCGGAAGACAAAATTTGAACGAAAGACTATAATCTGAATAATAAAAACTGTTGCCAACAAAGTATATAATCCATTGCTAGTTATAGCCTATTTACGAAAGTCCTCGCAGACTTTCTATCTGTGATTTATTTGCTAATTTTAGTGATTAAACCACGCAACGAAATCATACACTCGACCGTCTGCAATAATTTGAAAAAACTACTCTACATACAAGTATTACTTATTTTTATTCTACTTTTTATTCTGCTTTTTCCACGCGGACAGAATTCAGCAGAAAAAGAATTAAATGGAAAATGGCGTTCAATTGAATATGAATATAGCACTTGGCACTTTTATCCTGACGGTTTAGTACTTAAATACCCTGATGAAACTGATGAAATAGCGCTTTGGAAATCTAATAAATCACAAATAGAATTTGACCTTCGTGATTTTGGTTATGATTCTACTGGAAAACTGATAGATACAATTAATAAGATTTTGATTAATTATAAGCTTTCCAAAAATAATGACAGTCTTTTTGGAACCTTAAAAAATAATTGGGGAATTCATGAATTCAGTTTGCTCAGGACAAAAAGCTATATTGAGTATCTGAAGAAAAAGTTCGACATTGAATTTACATTACCAAAGGATAGTTCTGGTATATATATTGGAAGTACGCATTTTTCAACAATCGGTGGTTATAAACTGCACCCTCTATATGGATTAAAAATTTTTATGGAAAGTTCCAACAATGAAATTATTGCAAAAACAGAGCTTTCTGAAAATCTAAATAATTTGGAGTTTGACATTAAAAGGTTTAAAGATAGTATTAAACCTTCGTGGTCAGAATATTTTGGAGAGAACGAAATGTATTTGGACCAACGATTCCATTTAAGAGTTTTTGCAGATAAAAACATTCCCGATTCAATAATTACAAATAAATTAAAGGTTACAGTTACCCAAAACTCTGAGGATAACAAACATTATCTTGATTATTTAAGAAATCAAAAAGGTGATACATTACCTATAAGGATTTATAGAATATTAAAAACTAAAGGAATTGAACCGCGGAATATAAAAGGAAAACAAATAAAAACTATTGCCAACACGGTGTATAATTAATTGCTTAGTTATGGTATACTTACGATAATCCTTTTATATTTTTATCTTGGATTACATTCACTAAGCAAAGGGCTAAACCACTTAACCACACAGATTTGAGATTTTAACTAAAAAAAATGAATCAACAACAAATATTGAAATTTGAAAAATAAAACAGATATAAATGAATTCCATCAACTTCCTATCCTTGATGGGCTAGAATTGCTAAATGCCAAATCTTGTACATTTAATTTCCCTTTTCATACGCACAACACATTCAACATTTCGTTGATTCTTAAAAACACTTTTAATACCAAACTTACCGATAGATTTTTAAAAGCACCTGTTGGGACAATTTGCATTACTAATGTAAAAGAAGTTCATGCTACACCTTGCGACAACCTAATTGGAAATTCATTTTTTACGTTCTATGTTTCGCCAGACGTTATTAGTAAACTTAACAACAACAAGAATGTGTTTTTTAAAGACAACATCATTTATGACCAGAGTATTTTTAGCGAACTTTATTATTTATCACTTAATTTCAAACAAAAGGATATTCAGTTTGAGGAGAGACTAAAATCTACATTAACTTCACTAATTTCAAAATATTCATATAACCAAGACAATAACTACAAAACAAAACAACTTTTTCAAAGTTTTATTAATAACACTTCTTTTGATGGTTTTTCATTAAGTAAAACAGCTTCGGAATTTGGAATAAGTAAGTACAAATTTATTAGACTATTTAAGCAAGAAACAGGACTTACACCCAACAATTTTATTCTACTAAAGAAAATTGAACAAAGTAAAGAAATGCTAAGAAACGGAAATCCGATATTTAATGTTGCTATCGACTGCGGTTTTTACGATAACTCGCATTTCTATAAAAACTTTAAACGGTTTATTGGAGTTAATCCAATGGAGTATCAAAATGCTTTCTTTTTAAGTTAGTGCAATATTTTACAATAGAAACGAATCTTAAATCTTCATCTTTGCTCACATAAAACCCAATAAAATGAAAATTTATCTTTCAATACTATGTGTACTAATATCTACTATTTCATTCTCTCAAAAAAAAGAAGATGCAATTAAAGATTTAGAAAACCAACTCGATTCTTTAATTACAAAAACAATGAAATTAGAACATATTCCTGGTGCTTCATTTATCATTGTAAAAGATGGAAAAACTTTGCTCAAAAAAGGTTATGGCTATACAACGTTAGGCAAAAATGCCAAACTGGTAAATCCCGATTCTACAATTTTTAGAATTGGCTCAATAACCAAAACGTTTACCACAACGGCACTACTTCAACTAAAGGATAGAAACTTGATTGACATACATAAAGACGTCAATCAGTATTTGAACTCTGTAAAAGTTCCAAATACGTATAGCAAACCTGTTACAGCATCACATTTAATGACACACAGTGCAGGATTTGATGAATTAAGAGGTAGAGTTGTTTATAAAAAAGACCAACAATTATCATTAAAAACTTTTCTCAATGGTAAACTAGTGCGTTTAAGGAAACCAGGAATCGTTTCAGCATACTCTACTTATGGTATTGCACTTGCAGGATTATTGGTAGAAGATATTAGTGGGTTATCTCTTGAAGAGTATATGAAAAAGAACATATGGCAACCATTAGACATGTCAATGACTAGTATAGAATTACCTAAAAATCTGGAAAATAATTTATCCATAGGTTATGAATATAAAAATGGAATAAACCTGCCAAAACCTTGGGAGTGGTATCATACTTTTCCTGCTTCCTCCATAAATAGCACTACTGCCGATATGGGTAAGTATTTGCAAATGCATCTTAACCATGGTAAACTAAAAAATATTGAAATTTTGAACACTGAAACAGCTTTGTCAATGCAGACACAACAACTCTCAGTGAATCCAGAAGTCTATGGTTTTGCATATGGTTTCTACGAGAAAAATCAATTTGGCCTTAAAGCCTATAACCATGGTGGAGATATGTTGGGATATAGTTCATTTATTACTTTAGTTCCCGAAATCAATTTAGGGATTTTCGTTGTTCATCATCATGAAAGTACAAATTTAAGAGCTAAGGTTATATCAAGAGTTTTAGAGCATTTTGGCACAAAAACAGTAACTAACTCCAATCCTGAAAGATTACACAATAATGTTTCGGAATTTGCAGGTACTTATAAATGGATGTCTAATTGTTATACTTGCCCAGATAGTAACCAGCAACCAACTTATAAAATTACAGTAAATGACGACCGTACACTTTCTGGTTTTGGTAGAAAATTTTATCAGGTAGAACCTCTATTATTCAAAAGTTATGATGGTAAAAGAATTATGGGGTTTCTACAATCTGAAGACGGAACTATTAAATATATGTCTTTAGGAAATGTGAACGCCTTTGAAAAAATAGAATAAAAACTTTTAACAACAATATATAAATTTAATTACAAATACAATCCTACCTCTTAATTGCTTAAATTTAAAAATCTAAAAAAACAATTATGCTAACGGCAATCCACCCTAAATTACCAATGAGAGATAAGAATGTTACTAGGGCATTTTACATTAATAAATTAGGCTTTAAAGAACTAGGAACTGTTGATTACGATGGCTATTTAATGCTAGCCAAAGACCAAATTGAAATCCATTTTTTTGAATTTAAGGACATCAATCCTAAAGAAAACTATGGAATGGTTTACCTTAGAACAGATAATATTGAAGGCTTATACCAAGAATTTTTAGACACGAACACCGTAATTCATCCAAATGGACCTTTAGAAACAAAACCTTGGGGACAAAAAGAATTTGCGCTATTGGATCCTGATAAAAATCTATTAACCTTTGGGCAAGGCTTATAAAAACTTAAATTAAATGCTACGATTTACAATAATATTTATGCTTGGATTAATTGGACACATTTCTTTTGGTCAAACCGATTCAACTGATGTAAAAGAAACTATTTCCAAGATAGACTCAACTAATGTTGATGCTTCAAAACACGGAAATTTGTTGTCTTATTTGTATGAATTACAGCAAATTTCAGGTGAAGATAACATTGAACATATAGATTCTACATCTGGTTATAGCATAATTATACCACTTTGGTGGAAAATAAGAGAAACACCTAATACAAGTTTATTTGGTGGTACATTTCCTGCCATAGATAATATTGAGAATGCCCTTATTTTTAAAGCATTTAATAAATCTGAGCACAAAAACATTAAAAAGTTTAGAGAATGGGTAATCGAAGATTACAAAATGGGTGACACTCCAAATTGGTCTAATAGTCATAAAGTGCTTTTAAAACAAGAGTTAGAAGATTTTAAAGATATTGGTAAAGCTTTTAAGGTTCAGTTAATGTGGAATGGAAAATTGTATTCTTGTTGCTATATAATTCTTGAAACTTCAAATTCATATTTATGGATAGATTTTACTGCTACTAAAGAAACTTATGATATAAATTTCTCTAAACTAAAAGAATTAATGGAAAATTATAAAACGCTATAAAGTGTCCAAATTTATAATCACTCTTCTTTTCTGTAAAGACTAGGTAAACTAATTTTAAACCTTACCGCCAACAACCTAACTAAAATGACTATTAAACCAGCAATTACAAAAAGATAGTTGCGATCTTCTAAAAACTCACGAAGTATAAAATAGGTTAAACCACCTAAAATACAGGCAGTGGCATAAATTTCTTTTCGAAAAATCACCGGAATTTCGTTACATAAGATATCACGTAACACTCCACCAAAACAAGCCGTCATTGTACCAAGTGCAATACAAATAATAGGATGTAAACCTGCAATTAAACCTGTTTCAATGCCAACAACTGTATAAAGTGCAATACCAATTGTGTCAAATAAAAATAAGGAACGCCTTAGATGTTTTAATTGATTTCTAAATAAAACTGCAAAAACCGTAGAACCAATAATTACATAGACAAAGGTCATGTTTCGCATCCAAGACACTGGCTCTACACCTATCATTACATCGCGTAAAGTGCCTCCACCAACAGCTGTAACAAAAGCAATGATAAGTACACCAAATGGATCCATACGCTTATTCATAGCGACTAAAACACCAGAAATGGCAAAAGCTATGGTTCCTAATATGTCTATTATTTGAAAAAACATACGTTTATGTTTATTACTTGTCATTCCGCACTTGATGCGGAATCTATTTTTATTTTGTATAACATCTTAAAACAAGTTTAGCTTAAGTAAAATTTACACAATTTTGCTTTTGCCAACCTGGTTCTCTGCTTACATATTTTGAGTATAGAAGTTGTAATCCTTTAAAATGGTGTCAATAAACTTAACGTCGTACAACTTAGATTCAATCTGCAAGGTATCGCAAATTTTCTTCTTTAATAGACTTAATGTTTTATAATCATTATTCTTTCTAGAAATAGTAAAAGCCTCTTTTATAATACGAACGTCCTTATCAGTGAGCTGCGTAACATTACTAAAAACAGGCTCATAATCATCACTAATTTCTTCAAGAATTGTACTAGAAATTTTGTGTTTTTTCTTTACACTAATAACAACAGTTCCTGCGGCAGAATCGCCAATACGCTGTTTTTTATCTGATAATAAGATACTTAAAATACCAATAGATGGTGTAAATATCCACAAATCAACAAGTCTTAGCATCCAACGCACAAAGAAATTATACCATTGTGTTGGCGAACCATCTATACTGACTACTTTAATTTTTAAAATCATTTTACCAATGGTTTGTCCACCAAATACAATATGGCAAATTACTGAATAGAAAAATGCTGGTAATAGAAATAATCCTGTAAAACCACGTTTGGTCCATGCATCTGACTCAAAAATCTGTGAGAATTCTACAAGATTCTCCATAATAGTTATATAGGTAATTAAAATAACACCATCAATTAAGAAAGCCACCATACGCTCACCTAAACCAATTAACTTATAATCTAGGTTAACATTTTGTGCTGTGTTAATTGCTAATTTGCTCATGGAAATGTATATTCGTTTTAAATATGAAATGATTTATGCGCGAAGCGTCTTTCGTGAAGCAAAATAAGGAAAAATGGATTGGTTTTGAAAACGCATTGGAGAATAATGCAAAAATAAATCCAGATGACTTAGCTTCTTACTATATACAACTTACTAACGATCTATCTTACGCTCAGACGTACTATCCTGGGAGCAAGACTTTGTTGTACCTTAATTCGTTGGCTTCGCAAGCACATCAAAAAATTTATATTACTAAGAAAGAATCTAAAAATAAAATTGTTTCGTTTTGGCGCGATGAGTTTCCGCTATTCTTTTATCAATACCACAAAACCTTACTCTACGCATTTTTAATTTTTATGTCTGCAGTTATTATAGGCGTGGTTTCAACATTGAATGACGATTCATTTGTGCGTTTAATTTTGGGAGATGCCTATGTAAATATGACCATTGAGAATATTGAAAATGGAGAACCAATGGCAGTTTACAAAAGCGGAAGTAATATTGGGTCTTTTTTGGGCATAACCATTAATAATATTAGAGTTGCTATTTTAGCATTTGCGCTTGGAGTGTTTTTTAGCGTTGGTACTATTTATGTATTATTTAGTAATGGTATTATGTTAGGAGCGTTTATCACCTTCTTTTACAATAATGATATTTTAGAAAAAACCTCAACAGTTTGGTTACATGGTACTATTGAAATTTCGGTAATTGTAATAGCAGGTTGTGCTGGTTTGGTAATGGGTAATAGCTTTTTGTTTCCGAGAACGTATTCTAGGCGTGTCGCTTTTATGAAAGGTGCTAAAGATGGTTTAAAAATTGTAGTGAGTACCATTCCGTTTTTTATTATTGCCGGTTTTATTGAAGGTTTTATAACACGTTATGGCGAACAAATGCCTTGGGTGTTAGCTTATGGGATTATTTTTGTTTCGCTGTTTGTTATCGTTTATTATTATATAATTTATCCTATAACGTTACATAAGGCTAACCAAGTAAAACTGGATAATAGAGCTTCTGAATTAATCCCCAAACCCCAACTCACGTGAACGAAAAGTATATAGAACTAAGAACAAGAAGTTCGTTTGGAGATATCATAAACACTTACTTCCTATTCTTAAAACATAATTTTAAAGCTTACACAAATTTATATCTTAGGTATAATGCTATCAGTATTATACTAACTTTAATTTGCTCTTACTTACTTGTCACAGGATTTATGGGTTTAGCAAGTAGAGATTTTAGATTTGGTATGGGCAACAACATTGCTACAGAAAGCTATTTTATTGCTGGTGTTATCATTTTGCTATTAATAGTATTTGTAACCTCATTAATTAACTATAGCTTTTCTAGTGCTTTTATTGCAGACTATGTTAATAATGAAGGCCATGTAGAATCTAAACGCATTTGGCGAAGTATCTTAAAAAATATTGGAACCATTATTGTTTTTATATTAATTGGTGCACTACTGTATATCGTTTATTTCATCATTTCTGGTATTTTAGCTTTTATACCTTTTCTAGGTATGCTTATACAGTATGGCTTAAGTTTTACCATGACTGCCATATTTGGATTAACCTTTATGTCTATTTTTTCATCTAACAAAGGATTTAGTGAAGCCATATCTGAAGGTTTTGATTTCTCATTCTCTAACTTTTGGCGCGTTATTTTGTATGGTTTAGTCATTGGAATCCTTAACTTTATAATTATGTCTATGCTATCATTAATACCATCAGTTATTATGGGTATTTATGTGTATTTTTCTGTAGATAGTGGTGTTGATATTGCTACGAGTGTTTTTTCTAAAATAGTGCTCACCTTATGGTTTACATGCTTTTTACTTGCCTTTATTTATAGCCAAGCACTTTCGCAATTGTCCTATGGTGTTCTATACTATAACCTTAATGAGGTAAAATACAATGTCTTTCTTCAAAAGAAAATAGATCAAATTGGTGTTAATGAGTAGCATAAAACTCAAACATATCAACACCATTATATTATCAACTTTTGGTTCTTCCTTAATATGGGCTCAAGATGTTATAGTAAAGCGAGATTCGTCTAATGTAGATGTTACTTATTTTAGAGACAATTTTAAGGACAGTTATTCTGGTGATGACTTTAACTATGCCATTAACGATACTGGTGGTATTAACCTAATGCAACAAATCCTTAGAAAATTCTTTAATTGGTTGAACGATGTTTTTGGCTTTGATATTGATTGGGTAGATTACCAAACATTAGAATACATTGTTTACGGTCTGCTTGGTATTGTAGCACTATATTTAGTAATTAAATTTTTGTTACAGAATCCTATAAGTTCCGTCTTTAAAACTGAAACTAAAGAAATTGAAGGATTTAGCTACGTTGAAGAAAATATAGAACAAATCGATTTCGATAAACTCATTAAAAAAGCCTTAAAAGACAAGAACTATAGATTAGCCACGCGTTTTCTGTATTTAAAATCTTTAAAGTCTTTAGCCAATAAAAAAATTATTGAATGGCATTACGATAAAACCAATTCGGATTATCTCAACGAAATAAAAGATGGTAAATTAAAAGATTTGTTTAGGCACGTCTCTTACATCTATGATTATGTTTGGTATGGAGAATTTCCTATTGACGAAACCAGTTTTAACAAAAACAAAGACGATTTTAATCAACTTATAAATTCAACACAGCATGGATAAGCGTTCTAAAATAGCGCTCTATATTATTGGTGCAGTCATTGTTTTTATAATGATTGCAGAAATCGTGAAGCCACAACCTTTAAACTGGCGCGATTCATTTTCTGCAGCAGACAAAATTCCATTAGGCTGTTATGTGCTTTTTAATGAGCTTGAAACTTTTACTGATGAAGAAGTTATTGCTTCAGAAGAATCTATATATCAATATCTCAAAAAAGTAGACCATACATCTCCAAAAACTTTAATGTTTATTAATAATCGAATTTATTTCGATTCTGAAGAATCTAATGCCCTAATAGACTTTGTAGAACAAGGCAATACAGTTTTTATTAGCAGTATTTATCATTATGGTAATGTTTTAGACTCACTAAATGTGAGTGTAGAACGACAGTATGCCAATATTTATAGAAAAGAGGCTGAAAATAAATTTACAAGTCCAAGTCTAAAAGCTAATAATCGCATATTTAAAGATGTCGTAGAAAACAGTCATTTCGTTTCCGTAGATAGCCTAAACACCACCATATTAGGCACAATAACAACTAAAACTGAAGATGATAATGATAACTTTGAGACCAATCCCAACCTTATTAAAATAGACTATGGAGATAATGATGGGCAATTTATACTACACACCAATCCCTTTGCATTTACCAACTATCACCTATTAAATGATAAGGAAGATTATGCAGCAACCGTTTTATCTTATCTGCCAAAACAGCAAATAATCTGGGACAACAATTATAAAAGTGGACGAAAAGTTATAACAAGTCCACTGCGCTATATTCTAGAAAACCAAGCTTTGAAATGGGCGTTTTACATTAGTATGTTTGGTTTAATTCTGTTTGTAATATTTAGAGGTAAACGTACACAACGTATTATTCCTGTGATTAATAAGCTAGATAATGCTACAGTAGATTTTACCAGAACCATTGGCGAGTTGTATTATCAACATGGAGATTTTACAAACATTATTGAAAAGAAAATTCAATACTTCTTAGAATTTGTGAGAACCAAATATTATTTAGACACCAATCAATTAAATCCAAGTTTTATTGAAAAACTAGCTGTAAAATCTAGTAACACAAAGGAAGACGCTAAGACTTTAGTCGATTACCTTGTCTTTTTAAAATCGAAAAAACAGCATACAGAGCAAGAGCTCATAGAACTGAATAAAAAAATAGAACACTTTACAAAACATAAGTTATAATGGAAGAAGATCAGAACATACCATCATCAGACAACTTAGATGAAACAAATCATAGTGAAGAAAACACAGCGAATGAAGTAACTGAAAACACTACAGAGGATTTTAAAAATAGAATTGACCTAAAACCACTTCAGGATAGTGTTGAACAGATAAAACAAGAAATTGCCAAATTTATAGTTGGGCAAAACGAAATGATTGAACTTTTAATCATTTCTATCCTTACTAACGGTCATTCTTTAATTGAAGGTGTGCCTGGTGTTGCAAAAACTGTGACTGCAAAATTATTGGCTAAAACTTTAGATGTAGATTTCAACCGAATACAGTTTACACCAGATTTAATGCCAAGTGATATTTTAGGAACTTCAATTTTTAACGTAAAAACCAGTGAGTTTGAATATAAAAAAGGTCCTATCTTTTCTAATATTGTCCTAATTGATGAAATTAACAGAGCACCAGCAAAAACGCAAGCTGCCTTATTTGAGGTAATGGCAGAACGCCAAATTACTATGGATGGCACACGCTACGATATGGAATTACCGTTCTTAGTTTTTGCAACTCAAAACCCGATAGAGCAAGAAGGTACGTATCGTTTGCCAGAAGCACAATTAGATCGTTTCTTGTTTAAGATTGAAGTAGATTATCCATCTTTAGAAGATGAAGTACAGATCTTGGTAGACAATCATCATCGTCAAGACACAATGGATTTTAATACTATTTCTTCTGTCTTATCCGCTGATGCCATAAAGACGTATCAAAACTTAATTAAGCAAATAATAGTAGAAGATAATCTTTTAAATTATATCGCTTCAATCGTCAATAACACTAGAGCTAATGCCAACTTATATTTAGGCGCTTCTCCAAGAGCTTCGATTGCTATTTTAAATGCAGCCAAAGCAAACGCGGCCATTAATGGACGAGATTTTGTAACGCCAGATGACATTAAACGTTGTACAAAAGCAGTATTAAAACATAGGTTAGTTTTAACACCAGAACGTGAAATGGAAGCTTTTACAGTAGATAAAGTTGTTGACCAAATCCTTGAAACCATAGAGATTCCGAGATAGTGAAACGCTTTTTTAAACATACCTATTTAACCTTTCGGTTTTTCCTTATAGCAATGGCATTTGTGGCATTGTTTATTTTGGCATATATCTACACAGGTTTGTTAAGTATTGTTTCCGCCTTGTTCTTTGTAGCAATAGGATTAGTCGTAGTCGACCTTATCTTACTATTTAAACAAAAGGGAATTACAGCATCTCGAATACTGCCTGAAAAACTAAGTAATGGAGACGATAATCCTATTGAGTTAACCATACAGAATCACTATAATTTCACAACCGATTTACAATTAATTGACGAGTTACCTTTTCAATATCAAAAACGTGATTTTGAAATCAACACAAAACTCGAAAAGCATCAAGAAAAAAAGATAACTTATACGCTTAGACCATTAGAACGTGGCGAATATTATTTTGGTAATTTAAATATCTATGTTAACTCACCTTTTGGGTTAGTAACTAGACGATTTCAGTTTGCTAAGGATGCTATGGTGCCAAATTACCCATCATTTTTACAACTGCGTAAATACATGCTTTTAGCCTTTTCTAATAAACTGTTTGAATATGGTTTAAAGAAAATAAGACGTATTGGCCATACCATGGAGTTTGAGCAAATAAAGGATTACGTTAATGGAGACGATATAAGAAATATTAACTGGAAAGCGACTGCAAAACGCAATCAGCTTATGGTTAATCAATTTCAAGACGAACGCTCTCAACCTATTTACAGTGTCATCGATAAGGGCAGAGCCATGAAAATGCCGTTTGAAGGCTTAAGTCTTTTAGATTATGCAATTAATGCAACCTTAGTGATTAGTAATGTAGCTCTAAAAAAACAAGACAAAGCTGGTATGTTTACTTTCTCTCGTAAAGTTGAAAATAAAGTTGTTGCAGAGCGAAGACCATCTCAGATGAACAAAATTCTGGAAACATTATATAATGTAAATACAGATTTTTCGGAATCAGATTTTTCTAGACTATATATTGATGTTAAACGCAGTATTACTCAAAGAGCTCTACTTCTACTCTACACCAATTTTGAAACCTTAGATGCTCTACATCGTCAGTTACCATATCTTCAAGCTATGGCCAAAAATCATTTGCTAGTAGTTATCTTTTTTGAAAATACAGAATTAGAAAAGTTGACTAAAGTTGAAGCTACAAGTACATTTGAAATTGTTCAGAAAACAGTAGCCGAAAAATTTATGTATGAGAAAAAGCTGATAGTAAACGAACTTCAAAAGCATGGTATTCAATCTATATTAACTACACCAGAGCATTTAACTATTAACACCATTAATAAGTATTTAGAGATTAAGGCTAGAGGGCTGATATAGTGTGAAACAAATAATCCATTAACAAATAAACGGTTCAACTTCTCAACACCTAACACCTAACACCTAACACCTAACACCTAAAATACAACTCATCCTATTAAAAATACAATTCAGTAACTGCAATTATTTTTACGCAAAGGTTTGTTGGATATTTGAATCATCAAACAAAAACAAACCATTAAATTCTATATTATGAAAAATCTATTTTTAAGTATCGCAATAGTTTTAACTTCAATATTTAGCTACGCTCAAGAAGAAGAAAAAGGAATCACAATTACAGTGACCATAGATAATGTAAAAAGTGACAACGGAAAAGTTTCAATGGCTTTACATACATCTGAAACCTTTATGAAAGGTGCAGGAGTAATGAATGCTGAAACCAAAATAAAAGATGGAAAAATAAGTATCACATTTGAAAATGTTAAGCCTGGTGAGTATGCTATTATGGCCTTACACGATGAAAATGAAAACAATCGTATGGATTTTAGAGAAAACGGAATGCCTTTAGAATCTTATGGTACATCTAACAATGTGATGGCTTTTGGTCCACCACAATATGATGACGCAAAATTTAAAGTGGAAGACAAAGATTTAGAACTTAATATTCGCTTTTAGACATAACTCTTATCAATCAATCAATCAATCAAAAAAAGCCAGCAAATTAGCTGGCTTTTTTTTGTACTACCAATAAAGTCTAAACATAAGATTAGGTGTTATACCAATAGAATATTTTTCTATGAGCTCAATAGGGTCGTCTAAACTATTGTTACCTCTATACTCTCTACTTATTAAGTTTTTTCTGTTGTAAATGTTTCTAATTGACAAGCCTACTTTTCCTTTTAACTTATGACGCCTAGACATTTTAAAATTATAGGTTGATGAAAAATCTAACCGATGATAAATAGGTAATTCGCCTGTATTAATACCATCGTTAAATTCTAAACCATCATCGCCTTGCTCTGCTAAGGTATAAGGCTTCCCAGTTTGCCATTTCCAGCCTATTGCAAACTGCAAATTATCTACCTTATAACTTAAAGCAGTCGAAACAGCATGTGTAACATTAGACTTAGAGTTAAAGGACTTACTATCATTAAGACTATTAAAATGACTTTTAGAGCGATTAAATGAATAACTAAACCATGTATTAAAACCATTAAATCGCTTTTTTACAAAAGCATCTAGTCCTACAACATTTTGTTGTCCAATATTAAATGTGCTATTTTCTGGATTTAAAAAACCAAGAGATAAAGCGGTTATATTTTTTAATTTTTTATAATAGGTATCTACATCAATACTCAATCCTTGTTTTGTATAGATAAAACCAGTAGACACTTGTTGACTATTACTTATAGGAAACTGATTTCCATCTGCTAATCTCCATACTCTATTTTCTAGAGACAAATCACTAATAATAGTTTCATCAATTTCACTAATGATTTGGTTCTTAATTTCACCTGTAGCTTGCCATTTCAAATTATCGGAAATAGATTTGTATAAAACAATTCTTGGCTCTAATCTTACGGCATCTAATTCATTGAAATAAGTGCTTCTTAATCCGAATGAGATATCAAAAAGATTAGAGTTTTTATAATCGTATTGTCCATAGATACTATGAGTTTGTACAATGCGTTCTTCAGAATCTAATATAAATGATAGGTCAGTTGTATTTAAAAAAGCATAGGCTACATCTTTTAGTGCATATTGATATCCAAAAGTATAGTTGTTTTTTTTAGAGGCATTAATTTTAATTTCGGTTGCAACTCCAGAATCATAGATAGTATTTCTTTTTTCAAAATCTGATGTTTGCTCACCATCTTCAGTTGTAATAAAATTATAGTTGAATTTATAATCAGAAAAATAGGCTGTTGTGGTTTGATTTATTTTAGTATTCCAATCTAAGCTCCAACCTATGCCATAGCCAAGGTTTTTAGTGTTAATTCTATCATTAAAATCTTTATTTGTATCAGTTTCGTTAGATGTATAATCTAATTGATTATCAATTGAAATAAAGCTAGTATAAAGACGATTATTGTTGTTAGGTTTATAGTTAATTTTAATATTATAATCTAAAAATGAAAAATCATTATTACCATTCTCAGAGTTATTAATCTTAGTGCTTTCAAATACTTTATACGCCAATTGATTGTAAGTAAACGTTTCTAACACATCCACATAACTTCTTCTTAATGAAGCCTGAATATTCAACTTTTCTTTAATAATTGGTAACTCAATAAGTGCATCTCCATTAATGCCATTTAAGCCCAATTCAGTTCTTAACTTATTGGATATTTTAGAACTAGAAGAGATATCTATGACACTCGATAAACGTTCTCCATACCTTGCATGCGACCCTTTATTTATAAATTTGATATTTGAAGTGACATTTGGGTTTAACGGTGAAATCATTCCGAAAAGATGGCCTTTATGATAAATGTTTATACCATTCCAAATGACTCTGTTTTGGTCTGAGGCTCCACCTCTAACAAAAAAACCTGTAGCCGTTTCATTAGGACTTAATACACCTGGAAGTAATTGTATACTTTCTAAAACATCTGGCTCTGTAAGACCTGGTAATATTCCTAATTTAGAAGGTAATAGCTTATAAGACCCTTCACTATTTTTTTCTATACCTTTTGTTAAGTAACTACTAATTACAACTAAATCTAACGTGTTTAAATTTATAGTTTCGCTTATAAATTGATTGATAACAATATAGCGATTGTTTAATATTTTATAATTGAGATTCGTAGTCGCTTTTATAGCATCTAAAACTTCTAAAAGCGTTCTTTTCTTCCTAATTAATGAAATTCGTTTTTTGTTGATATCATCATTTTTAAAAGAAAATAACGCGTTATAGGTCTCTTCTACTTTGGTAAATGCATCAGAGAGGTTTTCATCATTAAATTCAATGTAAAAAGCCTCTTCTTGAGAAAAGGCTAAAAATGGGAGTAACATTAAGACAAAGACATAGATTAACCTCATCTTTAATATCTAAGTTTAATGTTACGTTTTTCTTTTTCATCGTAGGTTATATCTAAAGCATCAAAGACTGTTTGTAAAGCCACATTGAGGTTATTATGTGGAAAACTGCCCGAGAATATTGTTGAATCGTCTATAGCATCAGTAATAAATTTAATATTGTATTGATCTTCTAACGCCCTAATTACATATTTAATTGGTACACTTTTAAATGTGCTTTCGCCATCAATCCAAGTTGGTTTAATAAACGTGGTAACAGAAGTTTCTGTTGGGTTACCATTAATTTTTCTAACACCATTGTTTGGAAGTAATATATGGTCGGACTCTAATGTCTTAACTCCCACTTTACCTTCGTAGCAAACCACATCAAAAAAATCGTTAGTAGCATTTACATTAAACTGAGTTCCTAAAACTACAACAGAACCATTATCAGTACTTACCGTAAACTTTTCGCCTTTCTTAACTTTAAAATAAGCTTCACCATCTAATGTTAATGTTCTATTATTTTCCCAATTATCTTCGTTGTACGTGATTTTAGATTTAGCATTTAAAACAACTTCAGAGCCATCTAAAAGCGCAATTGTTTTTGTTTCACCAAAACCTGTTTCGAATATTACTTCATCATTTCCTAAAAAAGTAAACAGGCCAAATAGTAATATTATGGAAGCTGCAATACCAATCGACCAATATGTATAGAGTGATTTTACCTTTGGCTTTTTATTATTAATACGTTCTTGTATTTTAGAATAAGACATATCAATAGGTGCTTCTAGTCCTTCATAGACCTCAACACCTTTTCTAATTTTAGAAAAGGCGTTAAAATCATCATTACTAACTAATTCTTTTAACTGCTGGTCAGAGATTTCGCCTGCTAACCATTGTGCTAAAAAAACATCTTTATTACTATCTGTATTCTTTTCTTTCATTGCGTTCTATAGTTAAAACAACTCACAAAATAAAAACCCTACTTACTAAGGCATTTTTTTAGCTTAAACATTTCCTATTTCTTTTCGCATTACTACCAATGCTAAATGCATACGCTTTTCTACAGCTTTTACAGAAATATTGAGCATTTCAGAAATTTCTTTGTATTTCTTTTTTTCAATTCTATTTAATAAAAAGACTTCTTTTTGTTTTTCTGGTAAACTAGCAATAGTTCTTTCTAACTTTTCTATAAATTCTTTTTCGAGCAAGATAAACTCAGGAGATTCATTGGTATCGCTTTTCTTATTCTGCTTTTCAAAGTTCTTAACTACTTTTTCATGCTTCTTTTCATTTATAAATTTATTGTTCGCGATTTTATAGAGATAACTTTTTACCTTATCAGGATCTACGCTTTTGCAGTTTTCCCAAAGTTTTACAAAAGTATCTTGCAGAATATCCTCTGCAATTGCTATATCCTGTGTTTTAAAAAAGAGAAAGCGTCTTATATCTTTGGCGTAAGTATTATAGACAAACTCAAAGGTTTTAGAATTACATATGTTGCGTTTATCTTTAACCATTTAGCTTTTAAATTATTGGTTCAAAACTATGAAAAAAATAATTTGAGAAAAAAGTAGGGTTTTTATTTGGTGAGTTGTATTACTACTGATTAACCTCAACAAAATAGTTTAACAAAAAAATTCTAAACAAAAATGAAAAATTTTAAACTTCTGATTTTTAGTATGGTAATGACACTTCTTGTCTTTACATCTTGTACTAATAATGAGCCTGTTGTTGATAATCAGCAAAACACTGAAGATAGTGAATCAATCACTACGACATTAAACCAATTGAGCCGCCAATTTGACGAATTTGGTAATCTAAATCTAAATAACAATCCAGCAGGTAATGTTGTATTTGATTTTTGTTTTGATTTTGCTTACCCATTAACCCTTTCTTATAATAATGGTACCGTAGTTACAGTAAATAGCTTAGATAATTTAGTAGATATTATGCTAACTTCTACGGAACAACTATATATAAATGGTATTGCTTTTCCTTTTGATGTAGAAGTCTATAACGACAGTACAAACGCTATTGAAGTTGAAACAATTAACAATGAAGAAGAATTTATTAACCTAATAGAAACTTGTAATTTTGAAACTAACCAACCTTGTGAGTGCTTTGAAAATTATACTCCTGTTTGTGTAGAAATTACAGATCCTTCAGGAAACACATTTGTTGTAACTTACCCAAATGCATGTTATGCAGCTTGCGATGGATTTACAGAAGATGATTTTGTAGATGATTGCGAAGGAGACTATAATTCTAATGGTAACGATTGTTATACTTTAGTTTTCCCTTTATCAATTATTACAGACGAAAACACAACAGTAACAGTAAATTCTCAACAAGAATTAGATGCTGCTACTTACAATTCATATTATTTTGACTTTGTATATCCTATAGATATTTCGCAAAACGATGGTAATATAATAACCATTAATACGAGAGAAGAAATTGAAGCTGTTTTAAATGATTGCTATGATGACAATAACCCTAATGAATGTGAAGAATGTGCTAATGAACCAATGGATATTGTATGTGTAAATATTGTACAGCAAGATGGTTCTATTTATACTTATGCTTATGATAATGCCTGTTATGCAATTTGCGATGGTTATACAGAAGCAGACTTTGTATTTTGTAATTCTGGTAACGATCTTTGCCTACCGAGTGCTATCTCTACGGCATTAACAGATCAATCTGGTTGGACTGTTAGTTCTTTCAATAATTCTAATGAATTAAGTGTACATGAAATAACATTTAATACAGATGGAAATTTACAATGGGAATCTGGTGGAACAACGTTTTCCGGAACTTGGTCTGCAGAAGAAAACCCAACATCTGGTAACATGCTTTCATTAAGTTTCTCTGGACCAGATTTACAGCAAGCAAGTGGCCAGTGGAGAATTGTAGAATGTAATCTACCCTGTTCAATAACCCTTCAATCTAATAGTGGAGACGAAATGACTCTTAGCCGCGAATGTGATTAATAGTTTTATATGTTAAAAAGAAATCCCTTCAGTTAATGATACTGAAGGGATTTTGCTTTTTTATTATTTCTGCTTAAACAGTTTCACCTAACCATGCCTTCATCATCCAAACAGTCTTCTCTTGCTCGGTTATAAAATCGCTCATCATAGAATTAGTTCCTTCATCATTGGCGTCGCCTGCACTTTCTAAAATAGAACGTTCCATTTTCAACAATTCACTCAAAGAATCAACGATAAGTTGTACAGCTTTTCCATCATTAGAGATATTCTTGCCAACTGGTACTTTAGCTGCTTTTGTGTAATCTTCAAATGTGTGCAACGGTGTTGCACCAAGCGTTAATATACGTTCAGCAATTTCATCTACTTTTACATTGGCATCAGTATATAATTCTTCAAATTTTTCATGTAAATTAAAAAATGCCTTACCTTTAATATTCCAATGAATCCCTCTTAAGTTTTGGTAATACAATTGAAAATTAGCCAATAAATGATTTAAGTCATTAGCTAAACTTTCTGTTTTTTTGGTATCTAAACCTATGCTATTTAGTGTCATAATTTGTTGTTTTTATTTGTTAATACAAATTTACGCGACATTTAACTCAATTAACTATAGTTTTTATAAATAGTTTTTATATTTTTATAGTCTAAATGAATACTTATGACAATCACACAATTAAAATACGCATTAGCTATAGCAGAACATAAAAACTTTACCAAAGCAGCAGAAAAATGTTTCGTTACACAACCAACACTCAGCACACAAATACAAAAGCTTGAAGACGAGCTAGATATCATTATTTTTGACAGAGGTAAAAAACCCATAGAAGTTACTGACGTGGGTCGTAAAATCATATTTCAGGCACGTAATATAGTTAACGAGGCAGATAGAATACAAGATATAGTAGATCAACAGAAAGGGTTTATTGGTGGCGAATTTAGATTAGGGATAATCCCAACTGTGATGCCTACTCTTTTACCTATGTTTTTAAATAATTTTATTAAAAAATATCCGAAAGTAAAATTAAAAATTGAAGAGTTAACTACAGAAGAAATAATAACCCGTATAAATGAAGGACATTTAGATGCTGCCATAGCTGCAACACCTCTAGAAAGCGATCATATAAAAGAGCGTCCATTATATTACGAACCATTTGTAGCATACGTGCCAACTAATCACAGATTAAGAGATAAAAAAACATTAGAGGTCTCTGATTTAGAGATTGAAGATATGTTATTGCTAGAAGATGGCCATTGCTTTAGAGATGGTGTTATTAATTTATGTAAAGTATTTAAAGGTCAAGAGGATGAACATTTTCAGCTTGAAAGTGGAAGTATAGAAACGTTGATAAAGCTTTCTAACGAAGGTATGGGAATGACGCTTCTACCTTATTTACATACTTTAGATATAAAAGAAAACTTAAATCCAAATCTTAAGCATTTCGCAGAACCTTCACCTGCAAGAGAAGTCAGTATTATTTACCATAAAAGTGAATTAAAAATGCAAATCATAGATGCCATGCACGATGTAATTTCTGGAGTTATACGAGGAGCTATTGCATTTAGTAATGTAGAGATTATAAGCCCTTTGGCTAAATAAGAAAAAACAAGCACTGACCTTTTCAAAGAACAATCAGTGCTTGTTTTAAAATACCTATAATCATTTAAAACGCATACTGTAAACCAACAGTTATTGTCTCTTTAGTTTTTAATTGCACTCCATTAACATCTTGTAATATTGGTGTAGCAAACTCAAAACCAAGTCTTAAATCTCTTAAGGCTCCGTTAGGTGCATAAAGGTTAAATCCTAAGCCTGAGTTTAAATAAGTTCCGCCAGAATTTTGTGTATCTGCAGTTATAACCATGTTTGGGTTTAAATCTGAATTAACACCTTCAATATCACCAACGATTAATCCTTCGAGTCTAGCTGAAAAACTTAACCAGGTTAACGCCTTTACCGCGAACCAACTATTTAACGCATAACGATTACCTAATCGGTAATCATTACTATTATCTCCAAGTCTTAAAAGACCTTTTAGTTGTGTGCCAAATGATAGGTTATTACATTGATATAAATAAGTTAATGCTATTTCTGGATCTAAAGTACCACTACCTATTTGCATTGGATAAGGTAAAATAACATCATTACCACTTGAGGCAGGCGTTACATCTTTATTTTCAATAGTACCAGTAGGAATCGAAACACCTATTTGCCCGTGCATTTGCTGTTTGTTCTTATTAAAAAATCGATAAAGCATAGACACTTTTGTATCCCCAAATCCTTTAGATTCTGTTGTAAATGTGCCTCCCATTCCTGTAAGATGATCCATTTCCATGCGAATATAATTAACCATTGCCATAAGTGTAATTTTATCGCTTGTTGCATACATTGCGCCTAACATATGCATATTCATTGGCATACTTGTAGGAGTTACCATATAATCACCACCATTAGACATTAATACGTTGGCAAACTCTTCATCATCTTTGCCTCTTTTTAAATCTTCCATATTCATATACATATAACGATAGGAAAACATCCAACCTCCTTTCTGATGCATATGATCACCCATTACAGAAATTGGAGCATGTCCATCTGGCCTACTACTTATCCATTTTTCTGTATTTTCTTTAATTTGTTGCGCATAAAGCGCCATTGATACCATAAAAAATATGGTAGATATATAATATTTCATTTCTAAAATTTATTGAATACTCCGTTAGAGTATAGACATAGCAATATGATAACCTATTTGGTTATAAACTGCTCATTTATTAGTATTAATATTTCTTGAATTTTTTAAAATGTAATTTAAACCGTTTGGTTTAACTAAAAACTTAGGATAGTTTTTCTGGTGGTTGAAAACAATTGTATGTGTAGGTACTTTTAAAATTTATTTCCTTTATCCAATCTTTCCTAGAATCAGTAAAACAAATTTTGTTAAACGCCTGATGGAAATCTAATTGAAAAAATAAAGGATAGAATGCTTCATAAACTAAATTGAAACTCTGCTTCTCTTCATTAGAGCTATTATCTACCATTTGAAGCTGTTTTGTTAAATGGCATTTGCCATTACATTTCAGCTCTGGTTTGTCTTTATTAATACAATAAGTCTCAATAATATAATCTATATTCAACTGATAATAAAGTACATTACCTACAAAATATATTGGTCTAAAAGCAAAGACAAAAAGCAATATGCAAACTACTAATTTTTTCAGTGTAATACTTTTTCTACAAAGATAATATTAGGCAATAAAAAAGCGACAGTTAAGTCGCTTTTTTATTTATGTTTTTAAATAAATTAAACATTGATTTAATTCTGGGTTTTGATTGATAAGGGACTGAATAAAAATTCTTAATTCTTCTAGTTCGTGAGGCAGTAAACGCTTTACTGCTTTTTGTACTTCCTTACAGAATAATGTCGCATCAAAACTAACTTTGCTAAGTACAGTTTTGGTGTACTCATACATTGCTCGCGCCATAGGTTATTTTTGGTTTTAGGTTTAACAAAATGTAGATTTTCTCTATAGGCTATTGTTTCAATTCAGTCTCTAAGTTAGAAAAAAAACACGTCAAAATTAAAAATCAGATAAAGTTTAACAGCATATTATGTTAAAAGATAAAATTAATTCGATGAGACCTATAAAATTTCAATGACAATTCCTACACTTCAACCAATTGATTGTCTTGTTGTTACCAATAAAATGTAGTTTTAAAAACGATTATCACCATCCAGAAAATCACCAAGACCTCCAAGAATACTGCCTTCACCTTTAGATTTTCCTCCTCTTGGTACAGATGCCAAAACACGACCTGCCAATCGGCTAAATGGTAAAGATTGTATATAGACTTTTCCAGGTCCTCTTAACTTTGCAAAAAATAATCCTTCTCCTCCAAAAATAGAATTCTTAATACCACCTACAAATTCAATATCGTAGTCTATGCTTTGGGTAAAACCTACAATACAACCAGTGTCTACACGTAAGGTTTCACCTGCCGCCAACGTTTTTACAGCTGTGGTTCCACCAGCATGCACAAACGCCATTCCATCTCCTTCTAATTTTTGCATAATAAAACCTTCTCCACCAAAAAGTCCTCTTCCTAGTTTTTTAGAAAACTCAATACCAACACTTACTCCTTTTGCTGCGCAAAGAAAAGCATCTTTTTGGCAAATAAATTTTCCACCATATTCCATTAGATCTATTGGCATTATTTTTCCAGGATAAGGTGATGCAAAAGATACATTACGTTTGCCTGTGAGGTCATTGTAAAAGGCCGTCATAAACAAACTCTCACCTGTTAAAATACGTTTTCCTGCACCTAATATTTTCCCTAAAAAGCCTTTATCTTTTTCTGAACCATCACCAAAAATGGTATCCATTTTTATACCATCGTCCATCATCATAAAACTTCCAGATTCTGCTATTACTGCTTCTTGTGGATCTAATTCAATTTCTACGTATTGCATTTCTTCTCCATAAATGCGGTAATCTATTTCGTGAGCATTTCTATCGTTATGATCTGGTAATTTTTCCATGATTTTCGTTTTAAGTTGATTTGTTTATATGTTGAGTAAAAGAGAAATTTGTTACAACACCCTATTCTTTTAATTAATGAGATAGGCACGATTTTACTTCGATACTTCAACTGTGCTTACGCTAAAGCTTCAGCGACACGCGTGCGCTCAGTACAGGCAAGCTTGGTCTAATAGCGTGTAATGACATTGGCTTTTTATTTTTCACTTCTAACTTTTCACTTTTAAAGTCCATTCAAAATTAAAAGTAGATACTTCTACTCCATCTTTATTTATGCCAGTAGACTTTAACCAAACGGTTTGGCCTTCACCTGTTTCAATGGCTTTATTAATAGCTTCATCAATTTTTAAACCTTCATCACAACTAAAAGTAATTCTGCCTGTTGCCTTCTTTGTAAATGAAGCCTTATTGCTAGCGACTAACATAGATATTTTTTTTCCACTTTTTCTAATTTTTTGCATCACTAAAGCTCCAGTAGTTAACTCAGCTGCCATACCTTGCACTGCCCAAAACATAGATTTAAATGGATTTTGATTGGCCCAACGATGCTTTACTGATACGATACAAGAGTTTTCATTTAACTCTTTAGTTCTTACTCCTGTAAAGTATGCTGCAGGTAGCTTAAACATTAAGAACTTATTGAGTTTAGAAGGAGAAATATTCATATATATTATTAAAATTTCCACTAAAATAAATGAAAATACTCAACTCTACTAATGTTAAAGAAATGTTAATTTTTAGTACTATGCGTAACATAATACCTTTTTAAAGACATATATTTGTATAAGAAACTATTATATACTTTTAAAAATGTTAGATAATCACCATAAAAATTTAGCCACATTTATACATCTTTCGACCTTTTCGAGATTTATAATTCCGTTCGGAAATTTCATAGGCCCTATTGTATTGTGGGCCGCTAATAAAGAAAAGTCAGAGTTTATTGATCAACACGGTAAACAAGCCATTAATTTTCAGATTAGTGTTTTACTATATGCTATTATTATAGGAACCATTAGTGTTCCGTTTTTCATCTTTAAATTATTTAATGGAATGGATGTTATTAATTTTCATGGGTTTAATAATTTTCATATTAATGTTGGTGAGCCTTCACCTCTATTATATATAGGAGGTGGTTTAGGAGCCTTAGCTATTATAGCTTTTATTGTAGAGTTAGCACTTATAGTTAGAGCTAGCTTATCTGCAAGAGATGGACAAGTTTACAAATATCCATTAACTATAAATTTTTTAAAGTAAATCAAAATATTCATCAATACTCCTACGCTAAGGCATTGGAGCATAACAATCAAAATCAATCAAAAAATGAACAGTTTAATTGAATTAAAGACTCTTATAATATGAAGATAGAAAACACCAAAGCACAAATGCGTAAAGGAGTGTTGGAATATTGCATCTTATCCATCTTAAAAGATGAGGATGCCTATGTTGCAGAGATTCTGGGCACACTAAAAGACGCGAAAATGCTTGTTGTAGAAGGAACCATATATCCACTATTAACAAGGCTAAAAAACGCCGGATTACTGAGCTATCGCTGGGAAGAATCCACATCTGGACCACCAAGAAAATATTATGGTCTTACCGAAACAGGAAAACTGTTTCTAAAGGAATTAAACTCCACATGGAGCGATTTACAAAATGCAGTTAACCTAGTAACACGTACAAAAACAACAAAGAAATGAATAAAACAGTCAATATAAATTTAGCAGGTATATTCTTCCATATAGATGAAGATGCATACCTTAAATTACAACGCTATCTTGAGGCTATAAAACGTTCATTTACAGACTCTCAAGGTCGTTCGGAAATTATTTCGGATATAGAAGCGCGTATCGCAGAATTATTCGCGGAGCGCATACAAAACGAAAAACAAGTCGTTGGTGTAAAATTAGTGGATGAAGTTATTACTATAATGGGTCAACCAGAAGACTATTTAGTAGATGACGAAATCTTTGAAGACGATCCTCAGCCAAGACAAAAACACAGCTCTAAACCGTCTAAAAAATTATATAGAGATACAGACAACTCTTATATAGGTGGTGTTGCTGCTGGTTTAAGTCATTATTTTGGTATAGAATCTATATGGACACGATTAATTTGGTTACTATTAGCCATTGGATCTGGAGGTACATTTATTTTTATCTATTTAATCTTTTGGGCTTTAGTACCAGAAGCAAAAACTACAGCAGAAAAATTGACCATGTCTGGCGATCCAGTAAACATCAGTAACATCGAAAAAAAAATTAAAGATGGTATTGATTCGGTTTCAGAAACTGTAAAAAATGTAGATTTTAAAAAACACGGAGATAAGCTAAAAGAGGGTTTTGATAATGTCTCAGACAACATTTCAGAGACGGTAAAAAACGTTGATTTTCAAAAGCAAGGAAACAAATTAAAATCGAGCTCTCAAACTTTTTTTGATACAATAGGAAGCATTTTAATGTTCTTCTTAAAGGTAATGGCTAAGTTTATTGGTATCATTTTAATTATTGTAGGCATTAGTACGTTAATATCATTATTGGTAGCACTATTTACAGTAGGCTTTACAGATATAATTCATTTTCCATTTATGGATTTGTTATATGTAGCCAATGCAGCTAATATTCCGATTTGGTTAGTATCATTATTGTTGTTTTTTGCTTTTGGTATTCCATTCTTTTTTGTCTTTTATCTAGGACTTAAAATATTAGTAAATAACTTAAAATCTATTGGTAATGTTGCTAAATTCACTTTATTAGGTTTATGGATAATGGCAATTATAGGATTATTTATCACAGGTATAAAACAAGCAACTGAACATGCCATTGATGCTAAAGTTACAACTACAGAGGAATTGAATATTAAATCTGGTGATACCATAAACATTAGTACTAAATATTTAAATCAATACAATAGTGATTACTATTATAGTCATAACCGCAGTTTTAAAATTGTACGAGATGATAGTGGTAAAAGTATAGTGTCTTCAGAAATAAAATATATAGTAAAATCGACTACAGATTCTATTGCGTCTATTTCAATAGAAAGGGAAGCTACAGGTAGTAATTATGATACCGCTAGAGAAAGAGCAGAAAATATAAATTATAACTATGCGCTAAAAGGAAAGAACTTAAATTTAAATGATTTCCTTACAACACATGTCGATAATAAATTTAGCGAGCAAGAGGTATTAGTAATTATACATTTACCAGAAGGAACCATTGTAAATACAGATAGGAATTTCCGTAAATATTATAACCATTTAAGTTATAACAATGATCTTTTACACAAGATTAAAAAAGGCAATCTCTACAAAATATTAAAAGATGATGTAGAATGTTTAGACTGCATTGAGGAAGTTGAAGAAGAAAAAAACGAAATTATTGAAACCAAAATGGAAGAAACGTCGTCTAATGAAGAAAAGCCAGAGGTTAGTCTTAAGGTCGACGAAGATGGTGTAGATTTAAAAGTTAATGACAATTGAAGCATAAAATATAACAGTTCAGAACTATTCAATTTTAATCAATTAAAAAGCTACAGATATTTGTAGTGTAATACACCTACGCATGTAGCTTCGGTGTACAAAGTCAATCAAAAAATGAATCAATCAAAAATAAACCAATCAATCAAATCACTTCTGCTATGCATTACTGGGTTCCTTATGGCATCTGGTATTGCATCAGCGCAAGTGGACAAAAATTCTGAACTTTTTAAAACACTTAAAGCAAAAGATAGCATCTTATTTAAAATAGGCTTTAATAAATGTGAAGTTGAAAAAAGCGCTGCATTAATGTATGACGATTTAGAATTTTATCACGACAAAGGTGGTGTTACCAATTCTAAAGACGAATTTGTAAAAAACATGAAAAATGGATTATGTAGAGAAAATAATCCTGAAAAAGTTTACCGTTTTTTAGTAGAAGAAAGTTTAGATGTTTTTCCGATGTTTAAAAATGGAAAGTTGTATGGAGCACTTCAAAATGGAAAACATTTCTTTTCAACAGACCAATCTATGACCTATAAAAAGAGTGACAATTATGCTCTATTTTCTCATCTGTGGATTATTGAAAATAACGAATGGAAACTTAAACGTGTTATAAGCTACAATCACACAGCCAAAGAAGCTGGCAAATAATTAAATCATCAATCAATTCACCATTGCTAAAGCTATGGCGAACAATTTAAATCAAAAAAAATCATGAGTACATTAGTAAGAATAATTATAACGAGTATCATTAGCATTTTAATGCTATCCTGTAACTTTTCAGTAAATTTAGGAAGAGGTGTAGAAGGCAACAGAAATATTGTATCTGAAGACAGAACAATATCTAACGACTTTGAATCTATTAAAGTTAGCCAAGGCCTAGACCTTTATATTACTCAAAGTAATGATGTATCATTAAGTGTAGAAGCAGACAAAAACCTACACGAGCTTATAATGACGGAAGTAGAAAATGGTGTTTTAAGAATCTATACTAAAGAGAACATTAGAAGAGCAGCATCTAAAAAAATTATGCTAAATATTAATGATGTTTCGGCAATTAAGGCCACAAGTGGTAGTGATGTATACTCAACAAATACAATTGTAGCTGAAACATTAGAATTAAATACTACTAGCGGAGCAGACATGGAAATCGATGTAAAAACACAAACTCTAAATTGTCGTTCTACTAGTGGAAGTGATCTAAAACTAAGCGGAACAACCAACATGTTAATTGCAGAAGCTACTAGTGGTAGCGACATTAAAGCTGCAAACTTAGTAACTGAAAACTCAAAAGTTAAAGCTTCAAGTGGAGCAGATATATCTGTTAACACCTCAAAAGAATTAACTGCAAGAGCAACTAGTGGTGGAGATGTAAGATATTCTGGTAATCCAGTAAAAGTTAATAAATCTGATAGTTCTTCAGGTAGTGTAAGACAACAATAACCCTATAAAAGCACAATAGATCGATATTTTTAATCAATCTATTCACCTAAAAACCAATCAATTATAAGCCGTTTCAAATTCTTTATGGAGTTTGGGACGGTTTTTGTATATCTTTGTTTAACAGCTATAAAAGTGACATTATTATTGAATTGTGTCATATATATAGTGAAATAAACATAATACATGAAAAAAATATTACTCATTCTTGCTTTAATGATAGTTGGTTTACCGACAGTTACAGCACAGGAAAAAATTAAAGGTGATAGAAATGTAACTATTAAGCAGACGTACATAGATGACTTTCATTCTATTGTTGTTGCGGGTGATTTCTCTATAGAAATTGTCTACAACAGTAAACCATCTGTAGAAGTAGAAGCAGATGATAATTTACACGAGGTTATACAGTTTGAAGTAGTAGATGGTGTGCTAACTTTTGTTGAAACTACTAGAATTACTTCTAAAAAGAAATTGAGCATTAAAGTAAATTATGGTGATGCATTGCAGAATATAGAGACCAGAGGTGATGGTGAGATAAGATCATTAACATCTATGGAACTTAATGATGTTACCTTAGTTACATCAGATAATTCTAGAGCTTATTTAAATATTAAAGCTAATTTTTTTGATTACAAAAGTTCAGGAAAATCTAAAACAAGATTAAACCTTACTGCAGACTCAACTAAGATAGAACTTAGTGATAATAGCAAATTAGATGCCTTAATAAATAGTAAATCTGCTCATTTTGATTTGTACCAACGTTCAGATGTATCCATTGAAGGATCAGCTAATAATTCTGTTATTAGACTAATTAACTCTTCAAATTTTAATGGAAGTAAATTTGATGTTAAAACTACAGACGTTAGCTTAGAGGATAGTAGTGACCTAACAATTTCTGTTACAGAAAGTATTACACTTGCGTCTTCTGGTAATAGCGAAACCTATCTTTATGGGAGTCCGGCAATAACCATAACAAAGTTTGAAGACACTTCTAAACTTCAAAAGAAAAAACGCTAATAAAAAACTTATTATAAAAAGAAAGCCGAAGTTAAAACTTCGGCTTTCTTTTTATGTGATCTTTATAATTAATTATAAGTTGACGTAGCGACTTCAAAATCTGCATCTTTTGCAGCTAAATAACGTTCTGCATCTAAAGCAGCCATACAACCTGTACCTGCAGCAGTAATTGCCTGTCTATACACATGATCTGCAGCATCACCACTAACAAATACACCATCTATATTAGTTTTACTTGTACCAGGTTGAGCATTAATAATGTAACCTGTTTCGTCTAAATCTAAAAAGCCTTTAAAAATATCTGTATTAGGCTTATGACCTATAGCAACAAAGAAACCTGTTGCTGGGATTTCGTGCTTTTCTTTGGTTTGGTTATTAAATACTCTAACACCAGTTACCACTTGTCCATCACCTAAAACTTCATCAGTTTCTGTATTAAACAAAATTTCAATATTCTCAGTATTCTGAACTCTGCTAGCCATAATTTTTGAAGCTCTAAACTCATCACGTCTAACTAACATTGTTACTTTCTTACAAAGTTTAGATAAATAGTGTGCTTCTTCACAAGCAGAATCACCCGCACCTACAATAACGACTTCTTGGTTTCTATAAAAGAAACCATCACAAACTGCACATGCAGATACACCTCCTCCAAGCTGTAAATATTTTTGCTCAGATGGCAATCCTAAATATTTGGCGGATGCACCAGTCGATATAATAACGGTTGAAGCATGAATTTCTTTTTCGTCATTAACCCAAACCTTATGCACATCTCCAGAAAAATCAACTTTAGTAATCCAACCGTGTCTTACATCAGTTCCAAATCGTTCAGCTTGCTTTTGCAACTGAATCATCATTTCTGGCCCTGTTATACCATCTGGATAACCAGGAAAGTTTTCAACATCATTTGTAGTGGTTAATTGCCCACCAGGTTGCGCACCTTGATATAACACAGGAAACATATTGGCTCTAGACGCATATATTGCTGCCGTATAGCCAGCAGGACCAGAACCTATTATTAAGCATTTTACTTTTTCAATTGTATCAGACATATCTTGTATTTTATTACACAACAAAAGTAGGATTTTTGCATAAATCCTAACATAGAAGTTATCAACACTTGTTATAGCATCATAAATATTATAAATAGTTGCCTTTTCTAAGTATAATTTCGTAATTTATAGGTGTTTAATAGTTAAATCTAACTCGTCATGAAATCAAAAGTTTTAATTTTAAGTATGGTTTTCTTGTTTGTATTTTCATGCAAAGACAAACCTAAAAGTGATATTGAAGTAACAGACTCAGAAACTGAACTAGAAGTTAATAATGGTCTTAAAGGGACTTGGGAACTCACAGGATTTTATAACTATAAAGATAACGTTGTTGTAGATTCTTTTTCTAACAATACAATCTCTAGGCAAATTAAAATGTATACAGATACTAAAGTAATGTGGTGCAAGCTGCTAAAAACGGATTCAATTGAGTTTTTTGGTTATGGAACTTATAAATATGCAGATGGTAATCTTGCAGAAATTTTAGAGTTTGGTTCTGCTTTTATGAATGAGGTTATAAAGGAAAAACAACAGTTTAATTTTCAACTTAATTTAACCGCAGATAGATTTGAACAAATTGAATTAGATGACGATGGCAATAAAGTATATTCAGAAAATTATAAACGAATAGAATGATACATTAGTTATAGATTAAACAATTCCTATTAATACCTTGTAGAAAACATTATAAACTTTAATCTTAACGCATACAAACTGATAATAAAATAGCCTTGAGAATATTATTTTCTCAAGGCTATTTGTTTCAGCTATTAGTTCTAATTATTTCTTTACCAGCCCTTTTAATAATGATAACACAAATAGTGCTATAAAAACAAAGAAGATGATTTTTGCGATTCCGGCTGCTGCTCCTGCAATGCCTCCAAATCCGAGTACAGCTGCTATGATTGCTATTATAATAAATGTGATTGTCCAACGTAACATATTTAATGGTTTTTAGTTAATATTATGAAATTAGCGCTTCTAATTCCTTGATATAAAGATAACTACAACAACCTTAGTTCTTTAGCCCAATCCCTAGGAAAAATAACCCATATACAATAAGCTTATATAAAAAAAAGTGTCATATTTTCATATGACACTTTTTCAATCTAACCTAACTATAACTCACTATTAATGTAAGTCTTCTAAAGAATTAATTCTGGCTAACCCGTTATTAATTGTGGATTTCTGCGATTGCAATATTGATTTTGTACTCATCGGCAAACTCGTTTCGTTTAAAACTTCCTCATACTCTTCAATAGCTGCTTTTTCACCTCTTATTGCTTCATTTAGCATAGATTCTTCAGCATCTGACGATAATAAACTCTTAACATCCATCCAAGCTCTATGAGCTGAACCAGTTAAACTTCCACCTTTGTCGACGTCTTGATTAAAACTTCTAATTTCTTGCTTTAATTCGTGCCCAAAGTTATAACGCTCTTGTGCTTTATTCTTAAAATATGATTTTAAAGGTGCATGATCTATATTTTCTGCTGCCTTCTTAAAGCCTTTTTCGGCATCATATGTTTTTTCTAATAAATTGTTTAATTTTTTTCCTACTTCTTCAGTGTATGTACTCATATTTTTAATTTTTAAATTTATGGTACTTTATTTTTGAGATGTGTACCAATTGACATCTTAGTTTTATATCTTTTTATAAGCTGTTACAAAGTTAATTGTACCCCAACGTATTTATTAATGCAAAAGATTTCTGTTTTAACTCAAATAAAAATTTGTTCTTTTATAATGATATAACAATAGCGCTTACCTGTGTGTTTCCATATAATCATTGTATTTAACACCCAATTCATTCTTTTGTTTTTCGGTTAATACCTTTCCCGATAATTGAAAAAAGGTACGCTCTTCATCTTCTAGATGATGCTCAACTTTTTCTTTTAAATTTTTCGCAATTTTTAACCAAGCAGAAGAATCCATTTCAGTTTTTTCAAGTTGTTCAATAAGCTCATCTATCTCATGATGTTCGGCAATTCCATGACGAGCATGTTCTTGCATCATATCAGTCGGTATTAAGGGTTTGTAAAAATGTCTTTCTTCTGCATTAGCATGTAAATCGAGCTCTTTTTTTAATTTGTAAAATATTTCATTTCTTTTGTCTGAATCACCAGATGTTTCAACTAGTTTTTTTAATAAATCTCTTTGAATATCATGGTCGTTTCTAATGGCTTCGTATATTTTCATGTTTTAAATTTTATTGATTACTCAAAAATAACCTCATATAATGCATCAGCTTTGCTCAATAGATTTAAAAATTAACTGTAAAGCGTAAAAAAAGTATTAATCCTATTGTATTTAGATTTATCTTTACTTCAAAACGAATTGCGCTATTAAAACAATTAATTCAACATTATTGTTAAACGAGTAAATTATGATTGAAATAGAAATAAGTGCTGAGAATACAAAAGATATTATAGAACAACTTCAAAATAATATTGGCGGTGAAATTTTAGAACGTTGGGGAGAATCTACATTGGTAGTAGATAATGACAAGGCGAAAGGGACCGTTAAAGTTATTCCGTTTGATTGGGGCGTAAATCTTATGATTTATAATATTGAATTTTTAAGTGAAGTTGTAATGAAGATTGAAGCTACCGATTTTAATCCTATTCGTTTTATTTACAATCTTCAAGGTGAGTTTTTACATCGATTTGGTATTCAAAGTAAAGAAGTACTAATTGAACAATTTCAAACTCTCATTTTCACAAATAAAACGGATGGTATCAATTGTTTGCATTTTAAGGAAGGTATTAAAATTGAAACTAATATCATTCAAATTGTTCGAAAAGATTTTTTAAAGAAAAGAACAACCAAAGTGTCCACTTTAAATAAGAAATTGCAAGAAGTATTTGTTGATACTGATCACGATAATCGATTCTCACACCATGGTACATTAAATTTAAAAATGGCCGATCATGTAAAAAAATTACACAACATCAAAACCAAAGGCATGTTGCGAATTTTAAAAATGGAAGCTAAAGTTTACGAAATTCTATCATTACATATTCAGCAATATAATATACAATCGCAAGGTGTTGAATTACCAACTTCATTGGTTAAAAGTGAATTAAAACGTGTTAGAAAAATAGGTCAGCAGATATTAAAAAACCCTTCTAAACAATATAATTTAGAGGATTTATCCATAGAATCTGGTTTATCGCAAGCCAAGCTACAGGACGGTTTTAAGTTTTTATATACAAGAACTGTCACCGAATTTATTAGACATGTAAGATTAGAGTTGGCTCGAGACTTGTTAAAAACTAGTGACTTAAATATTTCTCAAGTAGTTTATTCTATAGGCTTTACAAGCAGAAGCTACTTTTCAAAAATATTTAAAGATAAATATGGTGTTTCGCCGAATGAATTTAGCAAACAAATACCTTCTAAGGTATTAGTTTAAAAAATTAATTATTTTTTAAAAAACAATTTTCTAATAATAGCAATAAAACTATACTTGCCAGTTAATTTTAATGCTGTACTTACCCAATTTAGAGGTTGTAAGTCTTCTTTATATTTGCTTTTAATGAGTTTTAATTCTTCCCATGCAATATCGCGCTCTAAGCTATAACGCTTTAGATCATTTTGTATATCTTTAAATGACGTATATCTTTCCATATTAATTGAAATAATTTTGTCCAACTTTCTTAATTATAATAGTATTGAATTTGGCGCGTAGTTTATAAATTATAACCGAAATTATAACATAAAAGAGCCCAACTAACAAAAATCCTAGTGAGTGACTATCTAACAACCTACTCATTTCCATCGCTGCAGCTACTGATAAAAAAGCCAAACCAACTAATAAAAGACTGCCAACGGCCAAAACTTTAGCCACTAAACTTAGTGATAAGGTTAGCTGTTGAAAAATCTTTAGTTTAAAATATTGATGAGACGATTTTATATATCGCTCACCAATATTAGAAGCCTTCTCTGTAGTATCGTTTATGTCTTCAAATACACTCATTAATTAAGCTTTTTTCTGTAAGTTCTTATTCCTAGCTTTTAAATCTTTTAGTTTTGCCTCTAGTGTTGTAATAACATCTTCTGCCTTGTAACTCGCGTTAGAAACAATTGATTCTACCTGATGATCTAAATTTTCTTTTTGAGAAGATATAGAATCACCTAATGTATCTCTTATCTCTGAGGCTTTAGTTGCTATTATATCTCTTTTAGCAGCTGCTTCATCCGCAATTTTTTGTCTGGTCACGCTTCCTTTATCTGGCGCAAATAAAATTCCTAAAACTGCTCCAACTGCTGTTCCTGCTAATATTCCTAATACTGTATTTCCGTTATTACTCATGTTAATTTTATTTTTTAGATTCATATTAATATTCAGCTCTTTGCCGTTATACAAAGATATGAGCATGCTAGAGCCTAACTTAACTCTTTAGATAGCAATATTAGCTCTAATGCTATTTAGTGTTAGCGTCAATTATTTTAGCAAAAGCATTAATACAACTTATCTAAGTCATTTAGTTTTGTATAAGAATTTAAATATTATGAAAAAAGAAATAAAAACATACAATCCTTATAATGGAGAGCATCTTAGAACTTATGAAATTGATTCTAAAAAAGCTTTAAATAAAAAGTTGCAACTAGCAGAAAGCACTTTTAATAATTGGAAGCATCTATCAATAGCTCAAAGAATAGAGCTTTTACAAAATTTAGCTAATGAAGTTGACAGTAATATAGATGAACTTAGTGAGCTCATCTCATTAGAAATGGGTAAACCAATTTTAGAAAGTAAATCCGAAATTGAAAAATGCATTCTATTAATTAACTTTTACATTATAAATGCAGATCAATTTCTGCAAGATGATTTAATAGATACCGAAGCACATGAAAGTTTTATCAGTTACGACCCATTGGGATGTATTTTAGCTATTATGCCATGGAATTACCCGTTTTGGCAAGTGTTTCGTTTTGCAATTCCAACACTAACTGCGGGAAATGTAGCATTATTAAAGCATGCTTCTAACGTTACAGGTTGTGCTATTGCAATTGAAAAATTATTTTTAGATGCAGGCTTTCCTATTGGCTGTTTTCAAACCCTTCTTACCGACCATGACGGTATAGAGGAATTACTAGAAGACGATATCATAAAAGCCGTTTCCTTAACTGGAAGTGAAAAAGCTGGGAAGAAAATCGCCGAAATTGCTGGAAAAAATCTAAAACCATCATTACTAGAGTTAGGTGGTAACAACGCTTGTATTATTTTAAAAGATGCTGATTTAGACAAATACCTTGACACTATCGTTAAAGCAAGAATGCAAAACTCTGGACAAAGTTGTATTGCCGCCAAACGGTTTATAGTCGTAGAAGAGATTTATGATGAATTCTTAGATAGGTTTAAGGCAAAGGTTGAAAACTTAAAGTATGGTAACCCACTTAAAGAAGATACTACAATATCTTGCCTTGCTCGAAAGGATTTAGCTAAGATTTTAAAGGATCAAATAAAAGCATCGATTGATTTGGGCGCAGAAGTTTTAACAGGAAATAAAAGTAATGGCGCATACTACCAACCCACTATATTAACTAATGTGTCATCAAAAATGCCGGTTTTTAAAGAAGAAACCTTTGGACCTGTAGCTGCTATCATTAAAGCCAAATCTGAAGAAGACGCATATGAAATTGCTTCAAACTCTAAGTATGGATTAGGTACAATGGTATTTACATCTAATTATGACGCAGCTGCCAAGCGTATTTCAAATGTTGAAGATGGAGCATTCTTTATTAATGAAATGGTAAAATCAGACCCACGATTACCTTTTGGTGGTACAAAAAATTCAGGTTATGGAAGAGAGTTGTCTAAAGAGGGAATGCTCGCCTTTGTAAATAAAAAGACAATATATATTAACAAATAAAAACTTAAAATTATGAAATTTATAAAAGAAGAAGACGAAAAAAGAAGAGACTATATTTTTAAAAAAGATAATAAAACAATATTTGGAGCACGTTTTATAATTATTGTTCTTGTTATACTCGTAGGAGCAGTTGTCGCTTCAGGTATTCACTTTGAATGGTTCTAATAAGACATAAAACAAAAAAAACTCAGCAAAGGCTGAGTTTTTTTTGTTTAAAAGTCGGGGTGGCAGGATTCGAACCTGCGGCCTCCACGTCCCAAACGTGGCGCGATAACCGGGCTACGCTACACCCCGAATTTATTGTTCTAAACATTTTAAAATTATGTGACTTTTAAAAACTAGCGCAATTCAACTAAAATGTTCTAAAAACGGATGCAAATATAATTGAATTCTTTATCGTACAAGGTTTAATCCTTAAAAATTTTTACTTTTTTTTAGATACCAATATAGTTCTAGGAAAAGATTAATTTCGCCTCATCTAAATTGATTTTACTACATCTTTATTTTTGATGCTTAAAACTGTACAACTCATATTGTTTTTACTATTATTACCTCTATTAGTAGGTGCACAAAATTTTAATGGTAAAATTATAAACAGCAATAATGGGCTTCCGATTCATAATGCTATAATAGTTAATCTTAAATCTAATGATACCGTTTTTTCTAATGATAGTGGTTTTTTTAAAATCAATAGAACTGGTGAGTATAAAATAACAAAGACTGGTTATTTAAACGAAATCATCAGCATAGATATATCGAAATTTACTGTAGTTAAATTAATTACTAATTCGTCTCAGTTAGATGAAGTTATAATAAACTCTAATCACCTTCCAAAATCTTTAAAAAAAGCCACTTCTTCTATTGATATAATTAGTCAATCACAAATACAACGCTTCAACAACACCGATTTCTCACCTATTTTAAACAATACACCTGGTGTTTTTATGCAAAGTGGTGCACTAAACACAAATCGTATTACAATTAGAGGTATTGGATCTAGAAATCTTTTTGGTACATCAAAAATTAGAGCCTATTTCAAAAATATTCCTTTAACAAATGGAAGTGGTGAAACCACAATTGAAGATTTTGAACTAGGAAGTATATCTAAAATGGAAATCATTAAAGGGGCAACATCTAGCAGCTATGGTGCTGGTCTTGGTGGAACTATTATACTACATCCAAAAAACAGCAAAAATAATAACACTCAAGTCTCTAATGAATTTTCTATGGGTTCTTTTGGACTCATAAAAAACATTTCAACACTCAATCTCAATTTAAAAAACAGCTCAATAAACACTGTATTTAGCACCACAAATTACGATGGCTATAGAGATAACAACAATTACAATAGGCAAACATTTACTATTACTGGTAACCACTTTATAAACAGCAACAATGATATTTCTATTTTAGCCAGCTTTGTAAATTTAAAAGCTTTTATTCCTAGTTCATTAAATGAAACTGATTTTATAAATAACCCAGAACAAGCCGCCTTTACATGGCAACAAGCAAGAGGTTTCGAAGATGCTATTCGTGGAATAATTGGTTTATCTTGGAATCATAATTATAGTGATAATCTAAAACAAAGCACAAGCATATTTACATCGTTTAGAGATGCGTATGAACCTCGACCTTTTAATATTTTGAGCGAAAACAGCTTCGCCTTTGGTGTACGTTCAAGACTAATTGGAAATCTTATGGTCTTCCAAAAAAATATGAAGTTCACAATAGGAGGAGAACTATTTAGAGATCGTTATAATTCAGAAACTTTTGAAAATCTATATGAAGACTTCCCAGAAGAAACAGGAAGTGTTAAAGGTGATAAACTATCTAATTTTGAAGAAAACAGAACATATTATAACCTGTTTTTTGAAAGTGATTTTGAACTTTCTAACCTAACAACACTAACATTTGGACTAAATTTAAACAAAACAGCATACAAGCTTAAAGATAGATTTGAAGCATCAGAAAGTAATCCTGATCAGTCTGGAGATTTTAAGTTTGAGCCAATTATTTCTCCTAAACTCGGAGTTTCTCATCTTATTTCTAATAACATCAGTTTATTCTCAAGCATAAGTCAAGGCTTCTCTCCTATTTCTCTAAATGAAACACTCTTGCCAGACGGACAAATAAACACAAATTTAAAACCAGAAACTGGCTGGAATTTTGAAATTGGTAGTAGAGGATCATTTTCTAAAGGCAAACTACAATATACCATTTCCATTTATAGGTTAAATATTAAAAACCTTGTTGTTTCACGTCGAACGGCACAAGATGCGTTTATTGGCATAAATGCGGGTAAAACAAGACATGATGGACTAGAACTAAAATTAAATTATCAGGCTTTAAAAACCAAGATAGTAAGATTAAATCCTTTTATAAATTATACACTCAACAAATTTAAGTTTAAAGAATTTATAGATGTTGATTCTAATTTTTCAGGAAATGATCTTACAGGTGTGCCAAGCCAAGTGCTCAACTTAGGAGCAGATTATCATTTTAATTTTGGTTTATATGGTAATATTTTTCACCAGTACGTAGGAGAAATACCAATAACAGATAGTAACACACTTTACAGTGATTCTTATAACTTAACCCACCTTAAAATTGGTTACAGAACTAACCCTAATAAAAAGTTTGGTATAAATATCTTCTTAGGTATTAACAACCTCTTTAACAAACACTATGCTTCACAAATTCTAATCAACGCAAGCGGTTTTGGTGGAACACCACCAAGATATTACTACCCAGGTAATCCTATAAATTATTATTCGGGAGTTCGATTAAATTATGTTTTTTAAGTATCTTGTCCTAAAACAAAACTATGAACAATTTTTATACAAAAAGCTTTGCGATTGTAATCGCTTTTTTGAGCTTAACGGCATGTGCCCAAGATAAAAATCCTGTAAACAAACAGAACAGTCACGAGGTTGTTGTGCCAAAACTTAATATTCCATGGGGATTTACATTTTTACCCGATGGCGCGATGCTAATTACTGAAAAATCTGGGGAGCTTATTCACTATAAAGATGAAAAGAAAACTACTATTTCTGGATTGCCAGAAATTTACGTTCGTGGTCAAGGTGGCTTAATGGATGTAGTACTTCACCCTAATTTTAAAGAGAATAATTACATCTATTTTTCGTACGCTTCGTCAGAAGGCGAAGGTGACGGAGGAAATACAGCTATTGCACGAGCAAAACTCAATAACTACAATTTAACTGACGTAGAAGTACTATATAAAGCAGGTCCTAATACAAAAAGAGGGCAACACTTTGGCTCTAGAATTGTTTTTGATGAAAACGGGTATTTATTTTTTACCATTGGCGAACGTGGTGATAGAGATACCAACCCACAAGATTTAACAAGAGATTGTGGTAAGGTTTATCGTCTCAATGATGATGGTTCTATTCCTATTGATAATCCGTTTGTAGATATACCAAATGCAAAAAAGGCTATTTATTCTTATGGACATAGAAACCCTCAAGGTATGATAATGCATCCTAAAACAAAGGAAATTTGGACGCACGAGCATGGTCCAAGAGGTGGAGACGAGATTAACATTATTAAACCTGGTAAAAACTATGGCTGGCCAGTAATTAGTTACGGTATTAACTATAGTGGCACATCCTTTACTGATATAACAGAAAAAGAAGGTATGGAACAACCATTACATTATTGGGATCCATCTATTGCACCTAGCGGAATGGCATTTATAGATAGCGACAAATATGGTGATTGGAATGGCAATCTTTTAGTTGGCTCGCTAAAATTTCAATATTTAGATTTATGCACTATAACAGATAATAAAGTGATTAAAGAAGAACGTTTATTAGACGGTTTAGGTAGAGTAAGGTGCGTAGAGCAAGGGCCTGATGGTTACATATACGTAGGTATCGAAAATTTAGGAATTGTAAAACTGATAAGAAAATGATAAAACTAACTAGAATACTATTTGCTTTAATAATTCTGACAGCTTGTAATTCAAAAGAAAAGAAAAAAAATACGGTTGATTATCCAGACAAAACATCTTTAGCACAAGTTAAACCAGGATTAAAAGAGAGTATAGCTCGTGGAAAACTGGTATATAATGACATGTGTACAACTTGCCATTTAACAGACGGAAAAGGTGTCCCTAGAGCATTTCCTCCATTAGTAAATTCTGACTATTTAAGAGAAAACCAAGACAAAAGCATAAAAGGAATTAAAAATGGAATGTCGGGAGAAATAATAGTAAACGGTATAACCTATAATGGTGTCATGGCACCTTTAGGGCTTTCGGACGAAGAAGTTGCTGATGTTATGAATTACATAAATAATAGTTGGGGAAATAAAATTGATAACTTTATAACTCCAGAAAAAGTTTCTAAATTATAAGAATTCCATAGGCTTAAATAACTAAATTTGTAGACGCAACTAAATCAAAAATTGAACATGCTTATTATAGGAATTGCAGGTGGAACAGGATGTGGTAAAACTACCGTGGTTAATACCATTTTAAATGAATTGCCAGAAGGAGAAGTTGGTGTTATTTCACAAGATTCTTACTACAAGGATACATCACATTTAAGCTATGATGAGCGTATAAAAATTAATTTCGATCATCCTCGTTCAATTGATTTCGAATTATTAGAAACGCACCTCAAGGAACTCAAAAAAGGAAATGCAATAGATCAGCCAGTGTATTCCTTTGTTAAGCATAATAGAACTGGAGATACCATTTCAACCAAACCTAGAAAGGTAATGATCGTAGAAGGTATTTTAATTCTGTCGCATGCAGAAATTAGAGATCTTTTTGATATTAAAATATTTGTCCATGCAGATTCTGACGAACGTTTAATTCGTCGTCTTAAACGTGATATATCGGAGCGAGGAAGAGACATTGATGAGGTATTAACTCGATACCAAACTACTCTAAAACCAATGCATCAACAATTCATTGAACCAATGAAAGAGTATGCTGATATTATAATTCCAAATAATAAATACAACACAGTTGCTGTTGACATCGTTAAAACTATAATTAACGAACGTTTATAATGGCACTATTTAATAATAAATATTTAAAGCCTTTTAAGAACATTTATCTACTTGTTCTCATAGTCTTTGTAGTATGGATGTTGTTTTTTGATGCACATTCTTGGTTATTTCACCATGAGTTAAATGGAGATATAAAAGAACTCGAATATCAAAAAAAGCACTACAAAAGTGAAATGGCTAAAGACGATAAAGCCATAAAAGAATTAAGTACAGATGAAGGTTTAGAGCGCACGGCTCGCGAAACCTACTACATGAAAAAACCAGACGAAGATATTTTTATTATTGAATACCAAGACAGCACAGACAAACAGAAAAAAGATGAGTAAACCATTATTTAATGAGTTTGAAAGCGTTTCTTCAAAAGCTTGGAAACAAAAAATACAGGTCGATCTAAAAGGTGCAGATTACAACGAGGCATTAATATGGAAAACCAATGAAGGCATTGATGTAAAACCTTTTTATCATGCCGATGAATTTGAATCGCTTCCTAATACATCTAACAGCAAAGCTACTGAATGGAAAATATGCCAGCTAATTAATGTTACTGATGATGCTAAAGAAGCTAACTTAAAAGCTATAGACGCTATAAACAGAGGTGCAGAAAGCCTTTTGTTTCATATGCAGTCGGAGAATATTTCAATTTACGATTTATTTCAAGATATTGATTTAACTAAAATACCAATTGAAATAAAATGCGATTTCCTTTCGGAAAGCATAATAAAAAAGGTAAATACTGTTGCATCAAGCATAAGTAAAAAGCCTCAAATTAACATACAGACTGATATCATAGGCCACTTAGCGAAAACAGGAAACTGGTACAACAATATTAAAGAGGATCATCTTAAGTTTGAAACTATTGTTAAAAACACCAACCAAATAAGTATAGACTTAGGATTATACCAAAATGCTGGAGCAACTATAATACAGCAACTAGCATATGGCTTAGCACACGTCAATGAATACCTAAACCATTTTGAAAATAAAGGCTTATCACTGAGCGAAATCGAAGTGACATTTAATACAACCGTAGGTTCAAACTACTTTTTCGAAATTTCCAAATTAAGAGCTATTAGACAAATATGGGCGGCACTAGCCTCTGAATATAATATAAATACAAATTGTAAAATTATAGCAACACCAAGCAAACGCAACAAAACGATTTACGATTATAATGTAAACATGCTTCGTACAACAACAGAATGTATGAGCGCAATTCTTGGAGGTGCAAACACAATTTGCAATTTAGCTTATGATGCATTGTATCATAAATCTAATGAATTTGGTGACCGAATTTCTAGAAATCAACTTTTAGTTTTAAAACACGAAAGCTATTTTGATAAGGTAAATAATCCAGCGGATGGAGCCTATTATATTGAAAGTTTAACCGAACAATTAGCCGAAAAAGCATTAAATCTTTTTAAAAATATTGAATTAAACGGAGGGTTTTTAAAGCAACTAAAAGAAGGTACAATTCAAAGAAAAATTAAAGAAAGTGCAGCGAAAGAACAGGCAGATTTTAATGCTGAAAAACTTGTACTTTTAGGTACAAATAAACATCCAAATCTTGCTGATAAAATGAAAAATGAGCTTGAAATCAGTCCATTTTTAAAAATTGAAAAAAGAAAAACGTTAATTGAACCAATACTAGAGAAAAGATTATCTGAAAAATTGGAAATCAATAGATTAAATAAAGAGTAAAATATGGTATTGAGAAAATCTATAGTAGCTTTTTTATGTCTTTTTTGCTCCAATTTACTGCTTTCAAATGTTTATGCTCAAAAGCAATACCTAGAAATAACAAATCTAAAAAATAACAGAACCAAAAAGATAAAAGAGAAAAAGAAAATTACGGTTTATACTAATGACTTAAAAAAAGTATATGGCCCACTAAAAATTTTAGACAACGAAACTATTTTAATAAAAGAAACAGAAATAAAATTGAGTGATGTTTTAATGATTAAAAACAAATCAATCTTAGTTAAAATATTTTCATATGTCGTTCTTCCAGTAACTATGATGCTAACTATTGGAATATTAGCTGTTTCTGGAGCAGGAGATTCTGTTACCGCCAATATTGGTGTTATTGGCATATCTGCAATATTAGCGACTTCGCAAATAAAAAAGAAATACAAAACGGAACGCTATAAATTCAAAATAGCTTATGACTAGAAAAAGCATTCAACATATTGAATTAAAATCGTCATCAAACAAAACGTCTGAAGATATTAAGGTTTTTAAAACTGCTGAGGATATTGATGTAAAGTCAACATACTCAAAAGAAGACATTAAAAATGCTGAACACTTAAACTTCGTAGCTGGTATTGCACCCAATCTTCGCGGTCCTTACTCAACCATGTATGTTCGTAGACCTTGGACGATTAGACAATACGCAGGCTTTTCAACTGCCGAAGAAAGCAATGCTTTCTACAGACGAAATCTTGCAGCGGGACAAAAAGGATTGTCCGTTGCTTTCGATTTAGCAACACACAGAGGTTACGATTCAGACCACGAGCGCGTGGTTGGTGATGTTGGTAAAGCTGGAGTTGCCATTGATTCTGTTGAGGATATGAAAATTCTCTTCGACCAAATTCCACTTGATAAAATGTCGGTTTCTATGACCATGAACGGAGCCGTTTTACCAATTATGGCATTTTATATTGTTGCGGCTGAAGAACAAGGCGTAGCACCAGAACTATTGGCAGGCACGATTCAAAATGATATTCTAAAAGAGTTTATGGTGCGTAATACATACATCTATCCACCTACTCCGTCTATGAAAATTATTTCAGATATTTTTCAATATACAAGTAAAAACATGCCAAAATTCAATAGCATTAGTATTTCTGGTTATCATATGCAAGAAGCTGGTGCTACTTGCGATATCGAACTCGCTTATACCTTAGCAGATGGATTAGAATATATAAGAAAAGGATTAGAAGCTGGTATGGACATAGACACCTTTGCTCCTCGCCTATCTTTCTTTTGGGCCATTGGCATGAATCACTTTATGGAAATCGCCAAAATGCGTGCAGCACGTATGTTGTGGGCAAAATTAGTAAAGCAATTCAATCCAAAAAACCAAAAATCATTAGCATTAAGAACACATTGCCAAACCTCTGGTTGGAGTTTAACGGAGCAAGATCCTTTTAATAACGTAGCCAGAACGTGCATTGAAGCATCTGCAGCTGCTTTTGGTGGCACTCAAAGTTTACACACTAATGCATTAGATGAAGCTATTGCATTACCAACAGATTTTTCTGCTCGTATAGCAAGAAATACTCAAATATATTTACAACAAGAAACGCATATTACTAAAACCGTCGACCCTTGGGCTGGCAGTTATTATGTTGAAAAACTAACAGATGATATTGCTCATAAAGCATGGCAACTAATTGAAGAGGTTGAAGCATTAGGAGGCATGACAAAAGCCATTGAAGCCGGAATTCCTAAATTACGTATTGAAGAAGCTGCTGCTCGAAAGCAAGCACGAATCGATTCTAGCCAAGACATAATTGTTGGTGTAAATAAATATCGCTTAGACGAAGAAGATCCAATTGCAACGCTCGAAGTAGATAACCAAACCGTTAGAAATCAACAAATAGAGCGTTTAAACCATATAAAAGCAATTCGAGATACTAATGCCGTTAACCAAGCATTATCTAAATTAACCGAAGCCGCAAAGACAAGTGAAGATAATTTATTAGCTTTAGCAGTAGATGCAGCTAGAAAACGTGCAACGCTAGGAGAAATAAGTGATGCTTTAGAAGCTGAATTTGGACGACATAAAGCACAAATAAAATCATTTTCAGGAGTGTATAGTAAAGAAATAAAAGACGATAAGAGTTTTGAGAAAGCAAGAGCACTTGCCGATAAGTTTGCTGAGCAAGATGGTCGCAGGCCTCGTATTATGATTGCCAAAATGGGACAAGATGGTCACGATAGAGGTGCAAAAGTTGTTGCAACAGGTTATGCAGATGTTGGCTTTGATGTAGATATTGGACCATTATTTCAAACACCTAAAGAAGCTGCTAAACAAGCTGTAGAAAACGATGTGCATATACTTGGAGTATCCTCTTTAGCTGCAGGACACAAAACTTTAGTACCTCAAGTTATCAAAGAACTTAAAGCCTATGGCAGAGACGATATTATGGTGATTGTTGGTGGAGTTATCCCTAAACAGGATTACCAATACTTGTTTGATGCTGGTGCAGTAGCCGTTTTTGGACCAGGTACCAAGATTAGTGATGCTGCTATTCAGATTTTAGAAATATTGATTGATTAGTTAATTAACAACCAATTCTAAAATAATCTAAAAGGAGAACACAAAAGAAACACCAGAAAAACTAAATTTATTACCCAAACCAACAGCACCATTTTCTAATTGAATTTTGGCCTTTTTATTATGTTTTCCACTCGCTATAAATAATGGGACACTAACCAACGTAACAGCACCACCTAGATACGACAGCCATAGTCCCTTTTTATTATTTGTTGAGTCATTATCAATTATTCCTCCACTCATGTTAATCCCATACCCTCCAACAATCATGGCTACTCCACCACTTAAAACTATCCATGCTGAAGTATTGTTTGCTTTCTTTTTAATTATATGAAATTCATATAAATCTTGAGCATTCTGATTCTTTTTATCTGCTAATACTTGTCCAAAAGCATCATTTATAAACCCAAAACAAAGTAACAGAACAATTAATTTTACTTTCATTTTTAGTTGCATTTATATTTAACAAATCTTTGATTTAATCAATTATACTTATATGAGTGAATAATTGGCAAATACCAATTATAATTTTCACCAAAACCAATGAAATTTACAAAAAAAATTTAAAAAATACTTACCTATATGGCTAAATATCAAGTTTTTAATAAAATTAAAAGTCTCAATAAGAATATAAAACGATAATAAATACACATGACAAATTGAAAAATTAATTATAATATCAAATAATCATCAATAAATAATGCAGATTTAATTCTTAATCGTTTTCTTTTACTAATTTTAATTAATAAATAACGATACAAATCACTAAACCTATGAATCACACAAATAAAATGCTAAGAGACGATGCACTTAAAGGAAAAACAATAGTAGTAACAGGTGGAGGAAGCGGTTTAGGTAAAGCCATGACGAGATACTTCTTAGAACTTGGCGCTAATGTTGCAATTTCGTCTCGTGATTTAGATAAACTCAAAAATACAGCTAAGGAATTAGAAGATGAGACTGGCGGCACGTGTTTACCTTTGCAATGCGATGTACGAGAATATCACCAAGTTGAAGCTATGCGTAAAGCAGTTGTTGAAAAATTTGGTAAAGTAGACATTTTACTAAATAATGCAGCTGGGAATTTTATCTCACCAACAGAACGCTTGTCTCCAAGAGCTTTTGATGTCATTATAGATATCGTATTAAAAGGCACAAAAAACTGTATGCTCGCTTTTGGCAAACATTGGATAGACACTAAACAAACCAATACCAATGTTCTAAGTATTGTAACAACATATGCCTGGACAGGTTCTGGTTATGTAGTGCCTAGCGCAGCAGCTAAAGCAGGCGTATTAGCTATGACCCGAAGTTTAGCTGTAGAATGGGCAAAATATGGTATGCGCTTCAATGCTATTGCTCCAGGCCCTTTTCCAACAAAAGGTGCTTGGGATCGTTTAATGCCAGGTAATCTTCAGGAAAAGTTTGATATGGCTAAAAAAGTACCCTTAAAACGCGTAGGAGAACATCAAGAATTGGCAAATTTAGCAGCTTATTTAGTGTCCGATTTCTCAGCTTATGTAAATGGTGAAGTAATAACTATCGATGGTGGCGAATGGTTAATGGGAGCAGGAGAATTTAATATGTTATCAGAAATTAGTGAAAATCAATGGGATGACTTAGAAAAAATGATAAGAGCCAAAAAGAATAAGTAAGTTCGTTTTAGCCGTAAAAAAAGACACTTATGCACGCAATATTTCAACTAATTAATTAGTTAAAAAAATGTTATTCCTTTTTATACCAACATTTTATCTTTAAATTAGAGGAATTTTCTTATACATTTTTAATCTAAAAAACCATCAATCTATGACTACAAAGCTTTCCCAAGTGTTTAGAACACTATTTCTATGCTGTATACTTGTAACTTTTACAATTAATGCACAGACTAAAACACCAGAAAAAAAAGTTAACGGTTCTGTACCCTCAGAAGTATTACCAATTACACCAGATGTAAAAATTGGTAAACTTTCAAACGGGCTCACCTATTATATTCAGAATAATGGTAAGCCAGAGGACAAAGTAGAATTACGATTAGCATTAAAAGCAGGTTCTATTGTAGAAACTGAAGACCAAGTAGGTTTAGCTCATTTTATGGAGCACATGAATTTTAATGGCACAAAACATTTTAAGAAAAATGAATTGGTCGATTATCTTCAAAGTATTGGTGTAGAATTTGGTGCAGATCTAAATGCTTACACAGGCTTCGACCAAACAGTTTACATCCTTCCAATTCCAAGTGACGATCCAGAAAAACTAGACAAAGGGTTTCAAATTTTACAAGATTGGGCTGGTAACGCTTTATTAACAGACCAAGATATTGACGATGAACGTGGTGTTGTAATTGAAGAATATAGAACTCGACTTGGCGCTGCAACAAGAATGCAGTCTAAGTACTTAGATAAAATTGCATACAAATCTAAATATGCAGATCGACTACCTATTGGCACAAAAGAAAATTTAGAAACTTTTGATTACGAAAGTGTAAGAAATTTTCAAAAAGATTGGTATCGTCCAAACTTAATGGCAGTAATTGCTGTAGGTGATTTAGATGTAGAAACGCTAGAAAAGAAAATAAAAGAAAACTTCAGTGGGCTTAAAAATCCTGAAAATCCTAAACCAAGAGAAGAATATGGTTCAGAAAACCATGAAGGTACTTTTGTTGCTATTGAGTGGGACGAAGAAGCAACAAGCTCCCAAGTTCAAATTTATTACAAAGATAAAGGCAAGCCTAAAAAGACAAAAACAGTTAGTGATTATAGAGATAACATGGTTGAAGGGCTTTTTGACCAAATGATTAACAACAGACTTGCCGAATATAGCAATAAACCTAACCCACCTTTTATATTCGGATTCTCTTATAAAGGAGGAATTATTGGTAATAAAGATGCCTATCAGTCTTTTGCACAAACCAATGAAACTGGGCAATTAGATGCTTTAAAAACACTTTTAGAAGAGAACGAACGCGTAAAACGTTATGGCTTTAAATCTTCAGAATTAGAACGTGCTAAGAAAGATTATTTATCAAGATTAGAACGAGCTTATAAGAATAAAGGCAAAGAAGAATCTAATAGAATTGTTAATAGCTACATTCAGAATTTCTTACAAGAAAGCCCAATTCCAGGCATAGAATGGAGTTATAACTTTGCAAAATCAGAGTTTCCTAATATAAAATTAGAAGAAGTCAATGCTTTAATTTCTCAATTCTTACATGATGATAACAGATTAGTGATTTTAACAGGACCTAAAAAAGAGGGGCTTAAAAAAGTCACAGAGCAAGAGGTTATTGATTTACTAGATAGTGTAAAGAAATCTGACATTAAAGACTATGAAGATGAAGCTGTACGCGAAGAACTTATGCCTATTAAACCTGCAAAAGGAAGTATAGCTAATAAAGAATTAGTAAACGAGGGCAAAATCAATGAAACTACAATACTTACATTAAGTAATGGTGCAAAGATCGTCTATAAGAAAACTGATTTTAAAAATGATGAAATCTTATTTGAAGCCTACAGTTATGGAGGTACATCATTATACTCTGATGATGTTTTAAAAGAAACGGCTAGTGCTAATCGTGGCTTATTTGAAGCTGGTATTGATGGACTTACTAAAAATGATATGACCAAATTAATGTCTGGAAAAATTGCAAGAGTAAGTCCTTTTATTGGAAGTTTAAGTGAAGGGCTTAGAGGATCTGCCTCTCCGAAAGACCTCGAAACTATGTTTCAAATGATTCATTTATACTTTACTAAATTAGATAAAGACCCAGAGGCTTTTGCTTCATATATCAGTAAACAGAAAGCCTTTTTAGGAAATATTCTATCTAATCCAAACATATCTTTCTCAATTGCTTTAGGTAAGTTTTCAAATGAAGGTAACCCAAGATATACTGGCTTACCTACTGAAGAGGATTTAGATAAAGCTAATTACGATTTAGCTTACGAAAAATACAAAGAACGTTTTGCCAATGCAGGAGATTTTAATTTTTATTTCGTTGGAAATGTCGATGCAGATAAAATAGCAGAATATGCTGAAACTTACATTGCATCGCTTCCAGGTAATTCTGAAAGAGAAATGTACAAAGTAACTTCTTTTAGACCCAAATCTGGAGCTCATGAATTCATATATCGCAAAGGAACTGAGCCAAAAAGTCAGGTTAATCTTCTCTACAGAGGCGAAGCGAAATATGATGCTAAAGAAGCAAGAGCTATGAATGCTTTGGGCGAAATTCTTAGTATTAAATTAATAGAAAAATTAAGAGAAGAAGAAGGTGGTGTTTATGGTGCTGGTGCAAGAGGTTCTATTCGCAAAATACCATATGGCAGTTTTAACTTTAGCATTTCATTTCCTTGTGCACCAGAAAATGCCGAAAAACTATCTGATGCTGCCATTGCAGAACTTAAAAAAATTATAAAAGATGGACCTACAGAAGTTGATTTAGAAAAAGTAAAGAAAGCATTATTATTAACAAGAAAAGACCAGCTAGAACAAAATAGTTTTTGGTTATCTACTATAAAAAATGCAGATTACAATCAAAGCGATATTGATAATGTTTTAAACTATGAAGCTAATGTCAATGCATTAACAACAAAAGATGTTCATAATGTAGCTAAGAAATATTTAAGTGGTGGCTTCATAAAAGCAGTATTATTGCCAGAAGAATAAGAACACGCTGCTATAAAGGTAGGATTAAATAGGCTATCTAAAAAGATAAAATTGTCATTCTGAACTTGTTTCAGAATCTAATCTAGATTCAGAATGACAAAAAACAACCTTTAGATAGCCTATTTTTTTTATGAAACAACTGTTAACAACTTCGATTTTCAAAACCCATAATAAATCGTATTTTTAAACCCTTAATAAACCAAATCATTTAATGGGTAAAATCATTGCTATTGCTAATCAAAAAGGAGGTGTTGGTAAAACGACAACCTCTGTAAATCTAGCTGCATCTTTAGGTGCACTAGAGAAGAAAGTCCTACTTATAGATGCCGATCCTCAAGCTAATGCTAGCTCAGGTTTAGGTATTGATGTTGATGCTGTTGAACTTGGCTCTTACCAAGTATTAGAACACACCAAATCTGCAAAAGAAGCTATTGTCGCTTCTAATGCGCCAAATGTAGATGTTATTCCTGCACATATAGACCTTGTTGCTATCGAAATTGAACTCGTGGACAAGGACGAACGAGAATACATGCTCAAAAAAGCCATTGTAGATTTAAAATCGGAATACGACTATATATTAATTGACTGTGCACCTTCATTAGGTTTACTTACTTTAAACGCATTAACAGCTTCAGATTCAGTAATTATTCCAATACAATGCGAATATTTTGCACTCGAAGGACTAGGCAAACTGTTAAATACTATTAAAAGTGTACAGAAAATACATAATGAAGCGTTAGATATTGAGGGCTTACTTTTAACTATGTTCGATTCGCGTTTACGCTTATCAAATCAAGTTGTAGAAGAAGTTCAGAAACACTTTACAGATATGGTTTTTGATACTATTATTCAGCGTAATGTACGTTTAGGTGAAGCACCAAGTTATGGTGAAAGTATTATTAACTATGATGTAAGCAGTAAAGGTGCGGCTAATTATTTGAGCTTAGCGAAAGAACTGATTAAGAAAAATGAATTATAATGGCGAAGGCAACAAAAAAACAAGCATTAGGACGCGGACTTTCGGCTTTACTGAAAGATCCTGAAAATGATATTAAATCTGCTGAAGATAAAAATGCAGATAAGGTTGTTGGTAATATTGTTGAGCTCGATATTGAAAGTATTGAGGTTAACCCTTTTCAGCCAAGAACAAACTTTAATGAAGAATCGTTAAGAGAATTAGCATCTTCAATCCGAGAACTTGGTGTTATTCAACCTATAACGGTTAGAAAATTAGCCTTCAATAAATACCAATTAGTTTCGGGTGAACGTCGTTTTAGAGCTTCAAAATTAATTGGCCTAGAGGCTATACCTGCTTATATAAGAATTGCTAACGACCAAGAATCGTTAGAAATGGCATTAGTTGAAAACATTCAACGCCAAGATTTAGATCCTATAGAAATTGCATTATCCTACCAACGTTTAATTGATGAAATAAATCTTACGCAAGAACAAATGAGTGAGCGTGTTGGTAAAAAGCGTTCTACTATCGCTAATTATTTGCGATTGCTAAAATTAGATCCGATTATTCAAACCGGAATGCGAGACGGATTTATTAGTATGGGTCATGGAAGAGCTATGGTTAATATAGACAGCCAAATTGACCAACTAGAGGTTTACGAAAAGATTATTACTAACAAACTATCTGTTAGAGCAACAGAACAACTGGTTAAGAATTTAAATTCTGAAGCACCTACTCCAACGGAGACAGTTTCTAATGAAGTTCCAAAACATATTAAAAAAGGAATTAAAGAATTTTCGGAATACTTTGGACATAAAATAGACGTTAAAGTTGCAAGAAATGGAAGCGGTAAGATTACGATACCTTTTCATTCTGAGGAAGATTTTAACCGAATTAAAAAATTAGTGCAACGTGCTAAATAAACGTTTCTATATTCTCTTGTTGTGTTTATCCTCAGCGCTATTCTCCTTTTCCCAAAAAGACAAAGACAGCACAAATATTGAATTAGATAAAGAACTTATTCTAATTGATAAAGAAGTACTTACAAGAAAAGAGATAGACCCTCTTAGACCATCTAAAGCGGCATTCTATTCGGCAATTTTACCAGGATTAGGACAAGCTTACAATAAAAAATATTGGAAAATCCCATTAGTTTGGGGAGGTATTGGCGCAGGTGTTTATTTCTATGTTAGAAACGATAAACAATTTGACCGTTATAGAGATGCCTATAAAAGACGTTTAGCAGGTTTTAAAGATGATGAGTTTTACAATGTTGTTTCAGATGATGGTCTTATAAGAGCGCAAGAGCAATTTAGAAGAAATAAAGAAGTATCGTTGTTAGTAACCATCGGTTTATATGCTTTAAACATAATCGATGCAAATGTAGATGCACATTTACTTCAATTTAATGTCGATGAAAACTTGAGTTTACGACCGCATTATCAATACAATCAAATGGAAAATACTTCGGATTTAGGAGTTACAGTAAATTTTAAATTTTAATATGAATATAGCTTTACTAGGTTACGGTAGAATGGGTAAAAGTATTGAAGCTATTGCTTTAAAGCGCAACCATAAGATTTCATTAAAAATATCTGATTCGGATTCTATTTTTGATTTTTCAAATACAGATGTTGCTATAGACTTTAGTATTCCTTCAGTTGCCGTTTCTAATATAAAAAAAGCACTAGATGCTAATATCCCAGTAATATCTGGTACTACAGGTTGGTTAGCCCAATATGATGAAATCTTAGACTATTGTAAAGCAAAGAATGGCACGTTTTTATATGCTTCAAATTTTAGTTTAGGTGTTAATATTTTCTTTGAAATTAATAATAGATTGAGTCAACTTATGTCTAATCTACCTGAATACTCAACTGAGATTGAAGAAATTCATCATACAAAAAAACTTGATGCACCAAGCGGTACAGCAATTACTTTGGCGGAACAAATTATAGAAAACACCAATTATAAAAATTGGACGTTAGAACCGGCAAAATCTGACGAAATTCATATAGAAGCTAAGCGTATTGAGGATGTTCCTGGTACACATGAAATCACCTATAATTCTGAAATTGATTCCATAAATATTAAACATACAGCACATAGCAGACAAGGATTTGCAATGGGAGCTGTAATTGCGGCAGAGTGGATTAAGGATAAAAAAGGCATTTTCTCAATGCGAGATGTGTTAAACATTGGTTAACTTGCTCAAATCTTGAAACAAATTAGAATAATTTTCAACCTACATAGACAAAACTTATCGATATGACTTGGACAGAGTGGTTTATCTTTTTACTCATTATACAAATTATACATGGCCTTGGTACATGGAAACTTTATGTTAAGGCTGGTAGAAAAGCTTGGGAAGCCTTTGTACCTGTATACAATGCCGTGATATTGATGAAAATCATTTCTCGTCCTTGGTGGTGGGTTATTTTAATGTTTTTACCAATTGTAAATCTTATTATGATTCCTGCAGCTTGGGTAGAAACCGCAAGAGCTTTTGGTAAAGATTCTAAATTAGATGCATTATTATGTATAGTTACACTTGGCTTTTACCTCTATTACTTAAATTATGCTACAGATGTAAGCTACATTGAAAACAGAAGGTTAGCCCCAAAAACTTCAACAGGAGAATGGATTACTTCTATCCTATTTGCTATTGTTGCGGCAACTATTGTACATACGTACTTTTTTCAACCGTTTGTAATTCCTTCTTCGTCTTTAGAAAAATCTTTATTGGTAGGTGATTTTCTTATCGTAAGTAAAATACACTATGGTGCAAGGACACCAATGACAACTATTGGAGCACCAATGGTGCATGATACTATTCCTAAATTAGGAATGAAATCGTATTTATATAACGATAACTTTGAAGAACGTGAAACGTCTTGGAAAAACAAATTGCAGTTACCATATTTTAGGCTACCTGGTTTTGAAAAGATTGAGCGGAACGATATAATCGTATTCAATCAACCAGCAGATACTTTGCTGAACATGAATGATTTTCATCCAAATCGAAATTATTATAAGCCTATAGACAAAAAAACTAATTTGGTGAAGCGTTGTGTAGGAATACCAGGTGATACATTAGAAGTAAGAAATGGCATAGTATATATCAATGGTATCCAAAACAAATTACCCGATAGAACTAAACTTCAATTTTCACATGATATTGTTTTTAAAAATGTTCGTGCTAATACATTTGATGAACTTAATCAAATGGCAAAATTATATTTAAAAAAATATGATATCACTGACAATCTAGGCTATAATAATGTTACAAAAAATTATACAATACAAGCAACTCCTGAAGCCGCTAAAAAAGCAGTTGTACATCCTAATATTGAATCTATAACTTATGTACCCACAGAGAAAGGTTTAAGAGATAATAGTGTGTTTCCACATGATTACAATTATAATTGGAATGCAAATTATTTTGGACCAATTTGGATACCAAAAGCTGGAGCTACTGTAGAACTTAATACCGAAAATATAGCACTATATAAACGTGCTATTTCTGAGTACGAAGGTCATAAAGTTGTAACAAGAGGTAATCAGGTTTTTATAGACGATCAACCTGCTACAGCCTATACATTTGGCCAGGATTATTACTGGGCAATGGGAGACAACAGACACAATTCTATAGATAGTAGATTTTGGGGATTTGTACCTTACAATCATATATTCGGTAAACCTGTGTTTATTTGGATGAGTATTGATGGCATTAATTCTGGTTTAAAAAATTGGAGACCTCGTTGGGATAGAATTTTTACCACAGTTAGTGGAAGTGGCGAACGTACATCGTACTTAATCCCTTTTATAGTTCTTATTTTCGGAATCACTTTCTTTAATAAATGGAGAAAGAAAAAGAAGGCTAAAGCTTAAAAAATCCTCTTTAAATAAAGACACTATGAATTGTCTTATACATCCTACTTATTTTCCAAACGTAGCACATGTTACTATAATGGTTAAATCTGATGTGGTATATTTTGAAGTTTGCGATAATTACCAAAAGCAAAGCCATAGAAACAGAACAGAAATTTATGGAGCTAATGGTAAATTAGCTTTAACCGTACCAGTGAGCTACACACAAAAGAACAGACAATTATACAAGGATGTAAAAATTGCAAACGAAGATAATTGGCAACAACAACATATAAAGTCCTTACAATCGGCTTATAGTATGTCGCCGTTTTTTGAATTCTACATTGATGATTTAATGCCTTTATTTGAAAACCGATTCGATTATATTTTAGATTTCAATTTGCATTGTTTTGAGGTCTTACTACATATGCTTCAATTAAATATTATCTCTAAACCAACTTTATGTTTTGAAAAAGAACCGATAGACAAAATAGATTATAGACAATTAGTTAAACGTAATTTTGAAGTAAACACCCTTCAACCTTACACACAAGTATTTACAGAGAAACATGGGTTTATATCTAATCTTAGTATTTTAGATTTGATTTTTAACGAAGGTCCAAATACTGAATTGTATTTAAAAAAACAGACCTTATAGTATGCTACAAATAATCATACATTACGGCATACACTTTGGGTTACCGTTAATAATTGCTTTAGTGTTTTTTAAAAATCATTGGCTAAAAGCATACGGCATAATGATTTTAGGCATGTTGATTGATTTGGACCATTTATTGGCTAATCCTATTTTTGCACCAAATCGTTGTAGTATTAATTTTCATCCACTGCACTCCTACTATGCAATTACAGTTTATTTACTATTACTTATTCCAAGAAAAACTCGGCTTATTGGATTAGGATTGGTAATCCATATTTTGGCAGATAGTGTAGATTGTATGCTAATGCAGGTTTAAAGTTTAAGAATTGCTTTTATAGGATAATGGTCAGATAGCAACACATCATAGGTTTTAAAGCCATTTACAGTAAAGTCCTTATCCGCTAGAATAAAATCGATTCGCAAAGGAAAGAACTTAAAATCATAGGTTTTTCCGAATCCATTACCTGCTTTTTCAAATGTATCTATTAAATCATCACCTTTAATCTCCTTATAAATATAAGAATAAGCAGTATTATTAAAATCACCTGTAACAATGGTCTTATACTTACATTTAGATTTATGCTTTAAAAACAACTCAACTTGTTCTTGTTGCAACTTAAATGTTGAACCCACTTGATTAAATAAATGATTAGAAGTTTCATTTTTCAGGGCTTCAACATCCGTTTTTATACCAGAAGATTGAAGGTGTAAATTATAAATACGAACTGTATCTTTCTGTTTAACTATATCAACGAAAATGCCATTATTAAATGTATTAGGAAATTCTAAAGAGCCAGAATTTAATATTGGAAACTTTGAAAAAATAACTTGGCCTCGCTTTACAGAATCATTATGTGTGGCATTATAGTTATAATAACCATCTAATGTTATAGGGTCATCTTTTCTGTATTCTTGTAAACAAAGTATGTCTGGTTTTTCTTTGTAAATAAAATCTACAATGTCATTTTTTACTGTCTTACTTGGTATCCACGAATAAAGATTAAATAACCTAACGTTATAGGACATTACAGAAATATTATCAGAATCTTCAATATGTTTTGAAGACGAAAACTTATACATAGAACTGATATAATTCCACCCTAAAAGCAATACAACCAATGAAAGTAATAATTGCTTCTTTACTCTAAGCAACCAGTATATAAAGAAAATAACATTGAGAAGAATTAGTAAAGGCACACTAAGACTTAGTACAGATAGCGTTGCAAAATTTTTAGGCGATATGTAAGGCAAAATGTAAGAAACAAGCAATAAAAATGCTACCAAAGAATTGATAACAAATATTACTTTACTTCCAAATTTTAAACCTTTCACAATTCAATTTTATTTACCAGCTTTAAAAAGAAACGCTTTTTCTTCAGCCGTTAAGCTTTCGTAACCACTTTTACTGATTTTATCTAGTATTAAATCTATCTTTTTCTGATTATTAAACGAATTAAATTCTTCCTTAGTCTTGCCTGCATACTCACCTTTACCTTTTTTACGATGAACCGTTTTTAGATTAGATTTTGGCTGAAACCAACTTACCACACTATCCATTAACTTCTCAAAAGCCGATCCAATATCCTTGCCTTGTTGCAATCTTGTTGCATACAAATAACCCAATAATGCGCCACCTAAGTGCGCTACATTTCCGCCTTGATTCCAAGTAAATAAACCAAGTACGTCCATTGCCACTAAAATTAAAGCTATGTATTTTAATTTTACGTTTACTACTAAAACTCTTACTTCGGTTTCTGCCAAATAGACACCAAGAAAAATAATGAGAGCCCTAATACCTGCAGATGCACCAACCAAACCACTCGTTGGTTTTAAAAATTGACTTGGCACAACATTATACACAAAAAGAAAAGCTAATGCTCCAGTAATAATACCAAGAAAATAAATATTAAGTGCCATTTTTGGTCTAAAGAGATTCAATAATACTCTTGATATATAATAGAGAACTAATAAATTAAAAAGAATATGAAAAAAGTCATAATGCACAAAACCATAGGTAATGAACGTCCATGGTTTTAATATAAAATCGAAAAAATCTACTGGTAATTTTAAAAATGATAACGAATCATCAGTTCTACCAAAAACACCAATTAACGCACCAATAATAAAAATGATAATATTGATGACAATGATCTTTTCAAAAGCATTGAAATTATTAAACTTATATTTAAAATCCTTTATAGCACTCATTATTAGTTCCAACGGTATTTATCCTTTTCATTTTTCTTCCAGAAATACATTAATAAAAATCCAGTGAGAGCTCCGCCAATATGAGCCATATATGCAGTATTACTTGGACTTAAAATTGAATGACCAGAAAATTCAGAAAATATATTTATTGCAATTAATCCTGGAATAAAATACTTAGCCTTTATTGGAATTGGCAGAAATATAAGCATCACTTCAGAATTAGGATACAACATCCCAAATCCAACTAAAACACCAAAAAGCGCACCAGAAGCACCTACCATACTAGAATTGAATATATAATACATTTCCTGTAATTGCGCCACCTGGGCCTGTGTAGTTCCATCTAGTATTTCTCTAGTAGTTAGCATATGGTTAATTTCCGCTTGACTAAAACCCGAAGCAATTATATCTGCTTCTAAAGGTGAATATTGAAAATAATAGTACGCAAGCATTATTATCGCTGCACCTAAACCAGATAGCAAATAAAATATTAAAAATTTCTTCGCACCAAAAATCTTCTCTACAGCAGAACCAAACATCCATAAACCAATCATATTAAATAAGATATGTGCAGGACCACCATGCATAAACATATGAGTCACTATTTGCCAAGGTCTAAATAAGCCTTCATTTTTTGGAAAATATAACGCAAACCACTGATAAAAAGCTTCACCATTTCCAATTGCCAAAGTTCCAATAAACATAACCACGTTAATGATTATTAAATGTTTAACCGTATCAGTTATTCCTAATCTCATAAATTACATAAATTTCTTTTCAATATCATCAACTGCCATAGTAATAAATGTTGGTCTATTGGTTGGTGATACATTAGGTTCCTTACAGGCAAACAAACTATTTACCATATGTTCTTGTTCTGTACTATTTAACGATTGCCCATTTTTAATTGCCAAACTCTTTGCCATAGATTTTGCCAATAAATCTGCTGCACTAAAATTAGCATCTGGCACTTCATTTTCTACATCGCTAATTAATTGCTCTAAAATAATAGACACTTCACTTTCTGGCACTCCAACTGGTACTCCAGTTATTGTAATTTCTTTTTCGTTTAATTCTGAAAACACAAACCCTGTATGCTCTAAATCAAATTTTAAATCGTCTATAATTTTAGTTTCGTTTGGTGTAAAATGTAATTGCAATGGAAACAACAATTGCTGACTTGTAGCTTCCTTAATCGTTATATGTCTCAATAGGTTTTCGTATAAAATACGTTGATGTGCTCTATTTTGATCAATAACCAACATGCCCGATTTTAAAGTACTTACAATATATTTTTGTTGAAGCTGAAAGGTTGTTTTAGTGGTTTCAATTGACGAATCCTTAAAAATAGATTCATTTTTAGCTTCACTTTCAAAAGTTATTTGACTAAAATCACTTTCAGAATTATTGCTTTTAGACTCTAAACCAACATATAAACTTTCCCAAGATTTTGCAGGCTTTTGTTTAAAACTAGTGCGTTGACCTACATTTTGTTTTATATTATCAGTACTTTCAGAAAAAGGATTAAAGCCTCTATCTACCTCAATAGCTGGCACTGAGGCCGTTTTATCTTTATAGTTATATGGTGTATTAAAATTGCTTTGCTGTTCAAAATCTAATACTGGAGCAATATTAAATTGTCCCAAACTGTGCTTTACCGCAGAACGTAAAATAGCATATAACGTATGCTCATCATCAAACTTAATTTCAGTTTTTGTCGGATGAATATTTATATCTATTGTTTTAGGGTCCACAGTAAGATTAAGAAAATAACTAGGATGATAACCGTCTTTTAATAAACCCTCAAAAGCAGATTTAAGTGCATGATTTAAATAAGGGCTTTTTATAAAACGTTGGTTGACAAAAAAGAACTGTTCGGACTTCGTTTTTTTAGAAAATTCGGGTTTACCAACAAATCCTGAAATTTTCAACACTTCAGTTTCCTCTTCTACAGGTACTAATTTTTCATTTGTTTTTGTACCAAAAATATGTACTACACGTTGTCTATAGTTTTCACTTGGCACGTTAAAAAGATCACTCCCATTATGATAAAACACAAATGCAATATTAGGATGTGCTAAAGCCACACGATGAAACTCGTCTGTGATATGTCGTAATTCTACAGTATCAGATTTTAAGAAATTTCGTCTAGCCGGAATATTAAAAAATAAGTTTTTTACCGCAACCGAAGTTCCGTTTGGAGTTACAGATACCTCTTGAGATTTTACAGTACTACCTTCTATCTCTATAGCTGTACCTAATTCGTCTTCTGGTCGTTTTGTTTTTAATTCTACATGTGCAATAGCAGCAATACTTGCCAAAGCTTCTCCTCTAAATCCTTTGGTATTTAGTTGAAATAGATCTTCAGCTGATTTAATTTTTGAAGTTGCATGACGCTCAAAACTTAAGCGCGCATCAGTAACACTCATACCCTTACCATTATCAATAACTTGCACAAGGGTTTTACCTGCATCTTTTATGATAAGCTTTATTTCAGTAGCGCCAGCATCAATAGCATTTTCTAATAGCTCCTTAACCACAGAAGCTGGACGTTGCACCACTTCACCTGCTGCAATTTGATTGGCAACATGGTCTGGTAAAAGTTGAATAATATCTGTCATTAGCTATTTGGAAGGAAAATTGACAAATCAAAACCTATAATCAATAGAAATAAAAAAATCAAAACACCAACTATAATTAAAACACGTTTATTTACATTATCGTCATGATTATTTTTATAATCATCTAATGCTGCATTTAATTTTCCCTTTATTCCCTTAGCCGGATTTATGGTTGTTCTATGCTCGTCAAATTTATGTTTAAGTTCGTAAGGACTACCCTCACCTTTATAATAACGAGGCTTATAGTTATACTTTCGATTCTTTTTTAATTTCATTAATCCCATAATACCATTATTTTATATATCCATTTAGAATATATATTAAAACAAAAAGCGAAACTAACATTATAATTAAAGCTGGTAACGACGTTAAAACACTTCCACGTCGTTTATTTCCCCCTTTAATTTCATCCCATTTAGTCTCGAAGTCGTCTTTCGACTTTTGTTCTTCGGAATCCTGAAAACGAGGCTTATAACTAAACCGTTTATTTTTTCTTTGATTAAACAAATTGACTTATAATTAATCTCGATGTAGCTCAAAAGTACTGAAAATACAAGTAAATACTACTTAAGGAATCCTTAAAATTATCAACAAAAAGGATGCCAGAGTTAGTATGCAGTATGCAGTATGCAGTATGCAAAATTAATTTTTCAAACTTTCACTTATAATAATAAGTAAAATTATTTTAATGTTACTTGATTGCTAACTGGAGACTGAGGACTGTAGACTTATTTAGTCTGAACTCTAAGATCCGCCATTTTTATTGCAGCGATTGCAGCTTCAGTACCTTTATTACCATGTTTACCACCAGAGCGATCAATAGATTGCTGCATGGTATTATCTGTAAGTACACAGAAAATTACTGGAATATCTCCTGTAAGATTAAGGTCTTTAATACCTTGAGTTACTCCTTCGCAAACAAAATCGAAGTGTTTAGTTTCACCTTGAATTACACAACCTATAACAATGATAGCATCTAACATACCAGAGTCTGCATATATACTTTTAGACATTCTGGCAGCTCCGTAGGTTAACTCAAAAGTACCTGGCACATTCCAACGTACAATGTTTTCCTTTTTTGCTCCACAATCTATAAGTGCATCAAAAGCCCCTTGCCATAAGCCTTCGGTTATGGTATCGTTCCATTCTGAAACAACAATCCCAAACCGAAAGTCTTTCGCGTTTGGGATTGTTGTTTTATCGTAATTAGATAAATTATGATTTGCCGTAGCCATATCTTATAAGCTTGCTTCTACTTGTCCGATTAAAGCATCTACCTGAGAAAACTCAGTAGATGAAGGAAATTCAACTTTTATACGATTTAAAAACCCTAAAGCTTTATCGTTTTGCTCTAAATCAATTGCAACACGCGCTGCTTTCATTAAGAACAATGGTGTAGTAAAATCATTTACATTAGCCTTAAATGCTTTTTCATAATACTCTAAGCCTTCTTCTAATTGATCTAATTGTACAAATGCATCACCAATACCACCTTTAGCAATTGGTCCTAACATTTTATCATCACTAGAGAAATTACTTAAATACTCAATTGCATTTTGGTAGTCCTTTAAGTTTAAATATGCCATACCTGCATAGTAATTTGCTAGGTTAGCAGCTGGCGAACCACTATATTCATTAGCAATATCTACCATACCATATTTACCTTCACCACCTTCTAAGGCCATTCTGTAAAGAGAATCTGAAGATGTACCATTAACAGCATCATCAAAATATTTTTTAGCTGTGTACATTTCATTCATTGCTTCTTTTTCCTGTGGCTCAGCAATAAATTTATTGTAACCTAAAAATGCTAAAACAATTAAAGCTGCGGCTCCAATAATACCTATAATATATTTTTGGTTTTTTACAACCCATTCCTCTGTTCTAGAAGCTCCTTCATCTAAGGTATTAAATACCTCAGCTGTAGTTGAGTTTTCTTCAACAACTTCTTCTTTCTCTTTCTTCGTTTTAGGTTTGTAGCCTCTTTTCTTATATGTAGCCATATCTTGTCTATTTGTGCGTGCGCAAAAATAAAATTTTTTATGGGAATTAAAAGCCTATTTATTTGTTATTTTTGAATAATCTTTGAAGAACAATAATGCTTTGCCATGGCTCTAAAATTAGGCAATCCGTTAAACTTTTATGAATCTAAACACTCTATCTTTAGTTAATTACAAAAATTTTGAAAGTCAGGTTTTCGATTTCGACGCCAAAATCAATTGTTTTGTTGGCGCAAATGGCATAGGAAAAACAAATGCTTTAGACGCAATTTACCATTTAGCTTTTGGCAAAAGTTACTTTAATCCTATTGCATTACAAAATATAAATCATAATGCAGAATTTTTTGTAGTTGATGGTCATTTTACTAAAAACGATCGTTCCGAAAAAATTATAGTATCACTTAAGCGTGGACAAAAAAAAGTTATTAAACGCAATGGTAAGGCTTACGATAAGTTTAGCGAGCATATAGGGTTTATACCTCTTGTAATTATTTCGCCAACAGATCGTGATTTAATTATCGAAGGTAGTGATACACGACGAAAATTTATAGATAGCGTTATTTCTCAAAGCGATAAAAGTTATTTAGCAGAATTAATTAGTTATAATAAAGTACTAACGCAGCGAAATGCACTTTTAAAATACTTTGCATTGAATAACACATTTAATGCAGATACGCTTTCTATATATAATGAACAACTGCATACTTATGGAACCGAGATTTTTAAAAAACGTGACGCTTTTTTAAAGATTTTTATACCCATTTTTAAAGCACGGTATGAAGCTATTAGTCAGAGTAAAGAGACGATAGATTTAAAATATAAAAGTGATTTATTTGATGGTGAGTTAAATGATTTATTAAACAAAAACATTAATAAAGATAAAGCTCTACAATACTCTAGTGTGGGCACTCACAAAGATGATTTAGTATTTTTAATTGATGATTACCCAATTAAAAAATTTGGTAGTCAAGGTCAGCAAAAATCATTTTTAATAGCGTTAAAATTAGCTCAATTCGATTTTATAAAACAACAAAGTGGCGTTTCACCAATTCTGCTTTTAGATGATATTTTTGATAAATTAGATGAAAATAGGGTTGCACAAATTATAAGTTTGGTAGATGACGAACATTTTGGGCAGATCTTTATAAGCGATACACATGCAGAACGCACAGAAAATGTAATAAAACAAACGCATCAATCGTATAAAATTTTCAAATTATGAAAAAGTATTTATGGATAATCTGTCTACTAATATTGAGTTGCTCAAAAAATCCTGAAACCTACATAAAGCATATTGAAGGTTATTGGGAAATCACTGAAGTAACACTTCCAGATGGCAGTAAAAAAGAATACAAATTCAATGAGATCATAGATTACATTAGTATTAATGATAGTTTAAAAGGATTCAGGAAAAAATTAAAACCTGGTATCAATGATACTTATTACACTTCTGGAGATGCAGAATCCTTAGAAATAAAAATTGAAAATGACAGTTTAAATATATATTATGCTACACCTTACAGTATTTGGAAAGAAACCGTTTTAGAAGCGACACCAGAATATTTACGTGTAGAAAATGAAAACAAAGCTGTATATTTATATAAACGTTATACATCTATTAAATTAGATCTAGAATAATTAAAAGATTACCGCTTTTGCGGCAACTAGAGATGGCAAAACGAAATAACGATAATCAACCTATAGAAGACATTCTAAAAGAGTTTGTAAAAACTAATAATTTACAATCTGGTTTAGACAAAGTAAATGTGCGCGAGGCTTGGGCGAATCTTATGGGAAATGGTGTTAACAATTACACCACTGCTATTGAGCTTAAGCATGAAACGCTCTACGTTCAACTTAGTTCTAGTGTACTTCGTGAAGAATTAAGCTATGGTAATGAGAAAATTGTAAAAATGCTCAATGAATCTATTGGTAAAGACATTGTAAAAAAACTAGTACTTAGATAAGCTACTTTTTAAAGAGCAAAGCTTTGTGAAAATTAGTTTCTAAGTTATTGTAATATTTGGTATTTTTAAATTCTACAATAATTCACTTCATGAAGTATTTTAAACTTATTCTATCCCTTGTATTAACCATAGGTATATTTTTTGCGCTTAACACCAAATTTGGGTCTATTCCTCCAATAGGTAAGTTTCTAAATCCTTACTCAGGTGTTTGGCAAAATGAAACAGACGAATCAATTTCTGGTGACATTTCTTTACCAGAATTAATAGATAAGGTCACTGTACATTACGATGCACAACTTATTCCGCATGTATTTGCTCAGAATGAAACCGATTTATATAGAGCACAGGGCTATTTAACTGCAAAACACAGATTATGGCAAATGGAATTTCAGACCTATGCTGCTGCAGGACGTTTATCTGAAATTATAGGAGAAGGAGCTTTAAATTACGATCGCCAAGAGCGAAGACGAGGTATGATGTATGGAGCAGAGCAAGCCCTCTTGAAAATGGAAGAAGATGAACAAACTACAACTTATATAAAAGCATATTCTGAAGGAGTTAATAGTTATATTAATCAGTTAAAAGAAGAAAATCTTCCAGTAGAATATAAACTCTTAGACTACAAACCCGAAGAATGGACACCAAAAAAAACAGCTTTATTATTAATGTACATGACTAAAATGTTGGCTGGTGGAGATGAAGATATTGAAAACACCAATGCGCTTCGCCTTTTTGGTAAAGAACGTTTCGATTTGTTATTTCCAGATTTCTTTGATATTACAGATCCTATAATACCTAAAGAAACCGATTGGAGTTTTATCGACGTACCACAAACACCAAATCCTAATAGCGAGCCTATTTTAGATTCTATTGCTGAAACTATAGATAAACCAGATCCTAATTATGGTAGTAATAATTGGGCTGTTTCACCTCAAAAATCATCTACCGGAAACGCTATTTTAGCTAACGATCCACATTTAGGTCTTAATTTACCTTCAATTTGGTTTGTGATGCAATTAAGTACGCCAAACCATAATGCTTTTGGTGCTACACTTCCTGGCGCTTTGGCAGTTATCTCGGGTTTTAACCAGCATATTGCTTGGGGAGAAACCAATGCAACCAGAGATGTTATTGATTGGTATAAAATTGAATTTAACGAAGATGGCACCAAGTACAAGTTTGACGACACATGGAAAGACGTAACATACCGAATAGAAGAAATTAAAATAAAAGGAAAAGAAACTTATAAAGATTCTATTCGTTTTACACATCATGGTCCAGTGGTATTTGATAAAAACTTTAAATCTGATAATGAAAAAACAGGTTATGCCATGAAATGGATAGGACACATTGGTGGTAATAACCAAAAAACATTTTTAGATTTAAACAAAGGGAAAAACTACAATGATTATGTAGAAGCTATAAGCAACTATACAGCACCTGCTCAAAATTTTGTCTTCGCTTCTACAGAAGGTGATATTGCACTTTGGATACAAGGAAAACTGCCAAACAAATGGGAAGGCCAAGGTAAATTTATAATGGACGGAAGTAAATCTGAAAACGATTGGCAAAGTTTTATTCCGCAAAAATTTAATGCACATACTAAAAACCCAGAACGTGGTTTTGTAAGTTCTGCCAATCAACATCCTGTGGACGAAGCTTATCCGTACTTTGTGTTTAATGATGGTTACGAAACCTACAGAAATCGTGTAATTAATGATTTCTTTAACTCAAAGGATAAATTTGGTATTCAAGATTTTAAAGACTTACATAATAACAACTATAATCTTAAAGCTTCTGAGCTGATGCCATACATGTTAAAAACAATGGATATCTCTAACTTAACTGCTGAAGAAAAAGAACTATATGATATTGCAAAAGCATGGCAATATAATAATGATATGAACGAAATTGGGCCAAGTATTTGGAGAGCTTGGTACGGTATTTTATATAATATGGTTTGGGATGAGTTTGATGTTGAAGACACAGCTATTGATGCACCTTTTACCTACCAAACTATTTACCTTTTAAAGACTAAAGGAGATGATGCCTTTATGGATATAATTGACACACCAGAAAAAGAAACTGCTAAAGATTTATTCAAATTGAGTTTTAGTGAAGCTGTTGTAAAACTTAATGATTTTAAGGCTAAAAATGGAAGCCTGGAATGGGTAAATTACAAAGCCACTTACGTTGGACATTTACTACAAGCCTTACCCGCTTTTTCTCGATTTGATGTTCCAATTGGAGGAGGTCGTAATATTGTTAATGCTACATCCGAAAATTGGGGGCCATCATGGCGTATGATTGTAGAAATGACGTCACCTCCTACCGCCTTAGGTATTTATCCTGGAGGACAATCTGGTAATCCTGGTAGTAAATATTATGACAATTTTATAGACGATTGGGCAGCAGGCAAATACCACAGTCTTAACTTTTTGCAAAACGATACAGCGACAGATGCTATTATTGGTACGCAAACCTTAACACCTAGCAAGTAATGAGCAAAAATATTATCAATTTTATAACTACACTTATTTTAGCATACCTACTCTCTTTGTTTATGCCATGGTGGTCTGTAATGACTGCTGCATTTACAACGGCTTTATTCTTTCCGCTTAAAAAATCTGCAGTGTTCTTTATACCTTTTTTAGCTATTCTACTTTTTTGGTTTATTCTAAGTTATATAATGAGTAGTGGCAATGATTTTACGTTGGCAAAACGTATTGCAGTACTTTTACCATTAGGTGGCAATCCGTATGTTTTAATGTTAGTTACAGGTATTGTTGGTGGCTTAGCTGCTGGTATAGCTAGTGTATTTGGAAAACAATTAAGTTTAGTCTTAAAAAAGTAAGTAACGAAATCAGTTATCAACCTCTACTAAATCAAAGCTTTTCACCCATTGAATTGCTTGATTTAAATCACTAAAACGTCTAATTTTTTTATTAAAAAATAAGTTTTCTATTACTGTATTTACAAAACTAATGTTCTGATAACCAATAACGCCATAACCTTTTAAACTAAAACTATTTTTAAAGAATTTAAGCCAATCTTGTGGAACAAGAGAATATGAGTGTATTCTGTGAGATAGATATATTAAATCACTACCATTACATTTAGTAATCTCTGTAACATCTTCAATTACCCTTTTTGCATGTTCATCCCAAGAAAAGCTTACTCCTTCCTTAATTTCAGAAATTACAAAACCATCAAAAACAAAGACATCTCCAAATTTGTAGTTCAATTCTTTAACGACTTCCTTATATAAACTAGTATGTTTTACACTTAACATATATTAAAATTAGGAATTTCCTTTCTAATAAAAAAAGAAAAACATTCAATATCAGGCTATTAATTGAAATAATAGAGTTTTCAAAAATAAACATTTAGCTAGCTTATAATGATTTACTTTCATAAACTTTTATATAATTCTGTGCTCTTTTGTTTTCAGAATTAATCTCTAATGTTTTTATATAATTATCATAGGCTTCTAAACTATCACCATTTCTAAGGTAAGCCTCACCTAGACTATCATAAACATTGGCGCTATTAGGATGTAAAGCTGCATTAATTTTTAATACATCTATTGCTTTTTGAAAGTCCTTTTTCCTCATATACTGATAGCCTTTACTATTAAAATCCCACTCATTAATATAAGAACTTGTAGAATCTTGCTTCTTTATTTCTAAATATCCAGCTAAGGCTTTTTCGTAATTACCCTCTTTTAAATAAAGACTTGGAGTTTTATAAGTGTCTGCTACTTTTAAATAATTATAAGCGATGCTGTCTTTGTTATCCTCTTGTATTTTAGATAGATAACGCTCTTTAGTTTCTGGATGCTGAACGAAGTGTAACTTGGTATACATATCTGCTACAAAAAACTCATTTTCATCTGTAACTACTGGTTTTATTTTACCTCCTTTCCAGTTTAGGTAAAGTGTATTACCTACATAAGAAACCTTAATAAGTTCTTCTAAATTATAGAGGTAATTACCTGCTGTTTCTTTTTTAAATTGTTCAGAAAATTCAATTGAGTTTGAGCAACTCACTAAAAAAATAAATAAGAATAAAATTAAAGCTTTTGATTTCATTTCGATCGGTTTTTGATTGGTAAACAAATGAGCAAAAAAAAGTCTCACTTATTAGTGAGACGATTCTTTTTAAATTTTGTTACGATTTAATCCATGAGATACCGAAACAAGTTCGGCATAAACGATATTCACAATTTTTAATATGTAAGCTTTTAAAATTTGGAATCTTGCTTATTTTACATCCATCAATTCTACATCAAATACTAATGTAGCATTTGGAGGAATTACACCACCTGCACCAGCAGATCCATAACCTAAATCGCTAGGAATTACTAAACGGGCTTTATCACCAACATTTAATAAACAAATACCTTCATCCCATCCAGGAATTACCTGTCCTACACCAACTTGAAAATCTAAAGGCGAATTTCTTTTATAAGACGAATCGAACACTGTTCCATCTGCCAACTGTCCTTTATAATGTACAGAAACCATGTTTCCTTTTTCTGCTTTTTGGCCATTACCCTTTTGAATAATTTGGTAACGTAAACCAGAAGCTGTTTCATCAAAACCAGAAGCTAACTTATCTAATTCAGCTCTAGCAGCCTCACGTTCTGCGGCGATACGCTTTTCGCGAGATCCTTCAAATGTTCTAAATGCCTCAATAGCGTTAAAATTTTCAGCATCAGCACCTTGTCTTACAATTTCTAAACTTTCAATAGTATCTCCTTGAGCTATTGTATCTACAATATCTTGTCCTTCAACTACATTACCAAAAACCGTATGCTTACCATCTAACCAATCTGTTGCGATATGTGTAATGTAAAACTGACTTCCATTTGTACCAGGACCAGCATTTGCCATAGCTAATACACCAGGACCACTGTGTTTTAAATCTGGATGAAATTCATCATCAAACTTATAACCCGGATTACCTGTACCTGTACCTTGAGGACAACCACCTTGAATCATAAAATCTGGAATAACTCTGTGAAACTTTAATCCATTATAATAAGGAGTTCCTTGTGGTTTAGCCGAATTCTCTAGATTACCTTCTGCTAATGCCACAAAATTACCTACTGTACCTGGAGTTTTTTCGAACTCTAAATTTACTAATATCTCACCTTTTGAGGTGTTAAATTTTGCGTATAAACCGTCTTGCATTTTGTTTTCTTTTGTTTAAGGCTGCAAAGATAGGAAAGTTAGTTGGAAGTATGAAGTTGGAAGTTGGGAGTTTGAAGCATGAAGCATGAAGTATGAAGTGTGAAGTTTGAAGTTTGAAGTTTGAAGTTTGAAGTTTGAAGTTTGAAGTTTGAAGTTTGAAGTTAAAAAACATACTCTAAAAAATCAATGAGGCAAAAAGAAATGAGTTATACTATAAACAAATTTCTGTTTACTAATTACTGCTTACTTTTTACTGAATACTTTTTACTGAATACTGATTACAACGTACTAAAGTAGGATTTTAGATTGAAAATTTGAGAATTGACTTATTAAAGTTAGTTTTGTTGAAATTAAAAAATTATGGCATTTTTATCCAAACTCTTTGGCAATAATACATCTAAAAAAACATCTAATGACAATGTCGAAGCCATTATACATGATGTAGAAAACAGACCTTATGGAGTATCTGAAAACAATGTGCTTTTTGCTGGTCTTAATGAATTAGGCGGTTACTTCTTTTTTCAAACTGTTATTGTTGGTCAGCTAAACATAAAATCTAAAGTTGGAGCTACTCTATTATTTAAAGGTGAAAATTTTGAATTAAAGCTCAACTCAGATATGCCTGAGTTTGAATCTGAAGGATCTGACATAAAAGGGAGAAATGTAACAAAGATTGATTTTCAAATTGAAGAAAGTGACATTAAGCAATTAGAAAATGCGAAACTTAATAGTGTGCAACTAAATGTTAAGAAACAGACTATTCTATTTACTAAATATATTGTTTCGGATGAGGAGGAATAATAACACTATAACAACTAAACTTTAAATTGGTCATTAACATATTTTGATTTGAGGTAACTTAATCTTCCAGTTATTGATTCTCTCTCTCTTCTTGTTAACGGATCTACCATTACTTTAATATTCCACTGCTTATAAAAAACTAATACTAAATAAGTAAACCCACCTCCTGCGCCATCAGCACTGCTACTTTCATCATATTCTATATAAACACGTTGCAAATTTTTGGTTTTTCGAGTTCTAACAAATGGTAGACAGCCATAACTTACTTTTATATATTTTTCTGAAAATTGAATCTTGGTTTTAGTATGTAGTACTATTGCAAATAGAATTACTATTACCAGAATAGTACCAATGGAAATAATACTTTCAAGCTCTTTTGCCTTAAGCAATAGTAAGCAAATAATTGAAATTGAACCGCCAAATAATAGGATTCTCAAAAAGGAAATCAAATTCCATCTAAACCTATATCCAGAAACTAACACAAAATTATCTTTAGATGATTCAGTTATCTGCACGTAAAGATTTTAATAGATTAACTTTCTAATTAGCAACTTCACTCATAAACTTTATACGATATAAACGTAATTCTTCATCGTCATAGTCGCCATCAAACTCTTCTATAGCATCGTCAATTTTGTCACTTTCAGATTCCATAAAATAATCGTGGATTTCTTCTTGTTGGTCTTCATCTAAGATTTCATCAATCCAATAATTGATGTTTAACTTAGTACCAGAAAAAACGATAGATTCCATTTCTTTAATAAACTTAGGCATTTCCATACCCTTTGAAGAAGCAATATCCGTTAATGGTAATTTTCTATCTACATTCTGAATGATATATAATTTTATAGCAGAATTTGAACCTGTTGATTTTACAATCATGTCATCTGGTCGCATAATGTCATTTGTTTCAACATAATCTGCAATTAGATTTACAAAATCTTTACCATATTTTTTAGCCTTACTCTCACCAACACCATGCACATTAGACAACTCCTCTATATTAATAGGATACTTCAAAGCCATATCCTCTAATGAAGGATCTTGAAAAATAACAAATGGAGGAACTCCTAAACTCTTTGCATTTCGTTTACGTAAATCTTTGAGCATTGTCATTAATTTCTCATCTGCTGCAGCACCACCTCCTTTAGCATTTGTAACAATACCATCGTCAGAATCTTCGTCGAAAACATGATCTTCGGCCATTAAAAATGATTCTGGGTTGCTTATAAAGTTTCTACCAGCATCACTTAATCTTAAAACACCGTATGTTTCTATATCTTTCTTTAAAAAACCTGCCACTAAAACTTGACGTATTAATGCCATCCAATAACGAGCATCTTTGTCTTTACCTATACCAAAAAATGGCTGTGTATCTGTTTTATGTGAGGAAATTAAAGCATTTGCTTTACCAACAAGTACTTGTACTAAATCTTTAGATTTATACTTTTCGTTAGTTTTTTCTACAGTGTCTAAAAGTGTTTTAACTTCATCTTTAGCTTCAACCTGTTTTTTAGGATTACGAACATTATCATCCATATCACCTCCTTCACCAGTAGCATTATCAAATTCTTCACCAAAATAATGAAGTATAAATTTTCGTCTAGAGACAGAAGTTTCGGCAAAAGCAACTACTTCTTGTAATAGTGCATGTCCAATTTCTTGCTCTGCAACTGGTTTTCCTGACATAAATTTTTCAAGCTTCTCAATATCTTTGTAAGCGTAATATGCTAAACAATGACCTTCTCCTCCATCTCGACCTGCTCTACCTGTTTCTTGATAATAACTTTCTATACTCTTAGGAATATCGTGATGTATTACAAAACGCACATCTGGTTTGTCAATTCCCATCCCAAATGCAATAGTTGCCACTACAACATCAGTATCTTCCATTAAAAACATATCTTGATGCTTAACTCTTGTTTTTGCATCGAGACCTGCGTGATATGGTACTGCTTTAATACCATTAACTTGTAGAACTTGTGCTAATTCCTCAACACGTTTTCTACTTAAGCAATAAACAATACCAGATTTACCTTCGTTCTGTTTTACAAACCGAATAATATCTGCATCTACATTTTTAGTTTTTGGACGTACTTCGTAGTATAAATTTGGTCTATTAAAAGAGGCCTTAAATGTTACAGCATTAGGCATTCCTAAACTCTTTAAAATATCTTCTTGTACTTTTGGAGTTGCCGTAGCTGTTAGACCAACAATAGGAATATCGTCTCCAATACGTTTTATAATAGTTTTTAAGTTTCTGTACTCTGGTCTAAAATCGTGTCCCCATTCGCTAATACAATGTGCTTCATCAACAGCCATAAACGAAATTTTGACTGTTCTTAAAAACTCAACATACTCTTCTTTAGTTAACGATTCTGGTGCTACATAGAGTAGTTTTGTAATACCATTTGTAATATCATCTTTTACACGTTTTACTTCAGTTTTATTTAAAGACGAATTTAAAACATGTGCTACACCTTCATGTTCAGACACTACTCTAATAGCATCCACCTGATTCTTCATCAAAGCAATAAGAGGAGATACAACAATAGCTGTTCCTTCTTTTATTAAAGCTGGTAACTGATAACATAATGATTTTCCTCCACCAGTTGGCATAATAACAAACGTGTTATTTCCTGCAACAACATTTTTTATAACTTCTTCTTGAAGGCCTTTAAATCCTGAAAATCCAAAATATTTTTTTAGTGAAGCGTGTAAGTCAATTTCTGCAATACCCATTAATCCCTATTAGTATTTTATATACATTTGCAATAAGTTTAAAGATAACAAATTCTTTAAATTTAGAAAACACTATAAACAATAAATTTTGAACACTAAGCAATCCATTTTAAGCACTGCTAAAAGTACCATAAAATTAGAGAGCAAAGCTATAGAAAATTTGTCGGAATTACTTACAAATGATTTCGCCAAAGCAGTAGAATTAATTTATAATTCTAAGGGGCGAGTTATTATAACTGGTATTGGTAAAAGTGCCATTATTGCTAGTAAAATTGTAGCTACCTTAAATTCTACAGGCACTCCAGCCATTTTTATGCATGCTGCTGATGCTATACATGGCGATCTTGGATTAATTCTTAAAGATGACGTCGTAATTTGTATTTCTAAAAGTGGAAACACCCCTGAAATTAAAGTTTTAGTGCCACTTATAAAAAATGCAAATAATAAAATGATTGCCATAACTGGTAATATTGAGTCTTTTTTAGGACAACAAGCTGATTTTGTTTTAAATACTTTTGTTGAACAAGAAGCCTGCCCTAATAATTTGGCACCAACAACAAGCACAACTGCTCAATTAGTAATAGGAGATGCTTTAGCGGTTTGTTTATTAGAATTACGAGGTTTTTCTAGCAAAGATTTTGCTAAATACCATCCAGGTGGTGCCTTAGGAAAACGTTTGTATTTGCGCGTTAGTGATTTATCTTCTCAAAATTTAAAGCCTCAGGTGAGTTTAGAAACCAGTTTAAAAGAAGTGATTGTTGAGATTACAGAAAAAATGCTTGGTGTTACCGCAGTTGTTGATAATGATAAAATTGTCGGTATCATTACTGATGGAGACTTAAGAAGGATGTTAAGTAAAAGTGACGATATTGTAGGTTTAAAAGCCAAGGATATTATGAGTAAAAGCCCAAGACGAATCCAAGAAGATGCAATGGCTGTTGATGCAAAAGAAGTGATGGAAGAATTTGGAATTTCACAATTATTAGTAGAAGATAATGGTAAATATGTTGGTGTTGTACATCTTCATGATTTAATAAAAGAAGGCATTATATAATGGCAAAAAAAACTATTGATGAGATGTCCTTTTTAGACCATCTCGAAGATTTAAGATGGCATTTAATACGGGCAACTTTAGGTATTGTTATTGCAGCAACATTAGCAGGAATTTTTTACAAGTTTATTTTTGATGTTATAATTTTTGGACCTACTAGAATGGATTTTGCAACCTATAATGGTCTATGCCAAATTTCAAAATTTTTAGGTATTACAGATACTACGTTTTGTGCTGAAGAATTTCCGTTTATTATTCAAAACAGAACAGTTGCTGGCCAGTTTTCTGCCCATATTTGGACATCCATTTATGCTGGTTTTATAATTTCATTTCCATACGTACTATATCAATTATGGAGTTTTATAAGCCCAGGATTAAAATCTAATGAACGAAAAAGTTCTAGAGGATTTCTATTTATTGCATCAATGTTATTTTTTATCGGTGTGCTTTTTGGTTATTATATTGTTACACCATTATCCATTAATTTCTTGGCTAACTACAAAATAAGTGAGCAAATTTCTAACGAGTTTGATATTAGTTCAGTTATTGCTATAGTTAGATCTTCTGCTATTGCTTCTGGCTTTGTATTTGAATTACCTATCGTAATTTATTTTTTAACTAAAATAGGATTAGTGACTCCTCAATTTTTAAGAAAATATAGGAAGTATGCCTTAGTGATAGTATTGATTTTATCTGCAGTTATTACACCACCAGACATTGCTAGTCAGGTAATTGTAGCTGTTCCTATATTAATCCTTTACCAAATAAGTATTTATATTTCTGCCGTTGTGGTAAGAAAACAAAAAAGAAAAGAAAAATATGTCTAATACTGTCAAAGAATTTAATGATTATCGTTCTAAAATGAATGATAAAATATTAGCTGATAACAATAAAGTTATAAAACGAATTTTTAATTTAGATACAAATGCATTTCAAGCAGGAGCCTTAGATAAAAAAACTAAAGAGCTGCTGGGATTAGTAGCTTCTACCGTATTGCGATGTGATGATTGTATTAAATATCATTTAGAGTCTTCTTATAATGAAGGCTTATCTAAAGAAGAAGTTAGTGAGGCGCTCAGTATAGCTACTCTTGTTGGTGGAACAATTGTTATACCACATTTAAGACGTGCACACGAGTATTGGGAAGCCTTAGAAAATCTAGGTTAAACTTTTTATAAATGATAGCTAAAGCCAACAGATCTTATATGATTTTGTTATTTTTAGCGTTCATAGTAAGCATATGAAGTTAAGAGCAGAACATTTAATGAAGTCCTATAATGGACGAAAAGTAGTAAAGGATGTTTCTTTGGAAGTTAACCAAGGAGAAATCGTTGGTCTGCTTGGTCCAAATGGTGCAGGTAAAACGACTTCGTTTTATATGATTGTTGGTATTATAAAACCTAATGGTGGTAATATTTACTTAGATAATACAGCCATTACTAAATATCCAATGTACAAACGTGCTCAAAATGGTATCGGTTACTTAGCACAAGAAGCTTCAGTATTTAGAAAATTGAGTATTGAAGATAATATTCTCAGTGTACTACAACTTACTAAGTTGAGTAAAAAAGAACAACATCTTAAAATGGAATCTTTAATTGAAGAGTTTGGATTAGGACATATTAGAACCAATAGAGGCGATTTGCTCTCTGGTGGTGAAAGACGTCGTACAGAAATTGCAAGAGCGTTGGCGACAGATCCAAATTTTATTTTATTAGATGAACCCTTTGCTGGTGTTGACCCAGTTGCCGTAGAAGATATTCAGCGTATAATTGCAAAATTAACTAAAAAGAATATCGGTATCCTTATTACCGATCATAACGTACAAGAAACCCTTGCTATTACTGACAGAACATATCTTATGTTTGAAGGTGGTATCCTTAAAGCAGGTAAACCAGAAGAATTAGCTAGTGATGAAATGGTACGTAAAGTTTATTTAGGTCAGAACTTTGAGCTTCGTAAAAAGAAATTAGAGTTTTAAATTACAGCTATATTCTAGTACTTTGCCATAAAAAAAATAAGAAAAGTTAGATACCAATCGTTCTTTTAGTAAGTCTTCTTTATTCTTTTATAAACCCTGATAATTCCATATACAATTGTAGTTTGTATTATAAGATTCATTATCCAGAATAAAATAGCTGCAGTATATCCTTCATTAGTGTAAAAAGGTAGATCTCTACTTATTAAACTAATTGGCAAACTAAAAATAAGCATCAGTTTTGATGTAATCGTTGTAAAACCAGAATTAGCTTGCGATAGCAAAACGTCTGCTAATGCTGTTAAAAATTCAATAAACGCTAGTATAAAGAATATTTTTAAAAACAATTTTATTTTTAACTTTTTCATTTTTGCGAATTCATATTATGTGAGTCTGAAATTTTTTCTTTAATCAATTTTTTTTGATAACGTCCTTGTACAATATCTACAATTACTAAAACTACTATTACAAAATAGAATGTAGTTTTGCTCATTGGCACAATTTCATTTCCAAATATTTTTAAGTGTGCTAAATGACCTCCTTCGGTTACTAACATAATTCCGACAATAAATAAAATAAACAAACCTAGTACTTCGTACATTCTATTTTTTGCTAAGAATACTGATATTTTATCCGCCATAAGTAACATTAGTAAACCACTCGCAACAATTGCTATTGCCATTACAATAAAAGCTGTTGTAGAGTTTTCAATTTCACTAGTTAATCCAATAGCAGCTAAAATAGAATCGAACGAAAACACTAAATTCATTATAACAATGCTGGTAATAACAGCGTTTGAAGATTTATTACGTTTATCACCACCTTCAACATCGTGATTTAAATCTGGTACAGAAATCATGTGCCAAATTTCCTTTATGGCAGTATATATAATGAAACCACCACCGACTAAAACAATAATACTGTGCCCATTAAATGCAAATTTAAATACATTTTCAATTTCACCCGTTAGCCATGAAAATGGTTCTTGAAAAAAATCTATAATTGAAACTAATACAAATAATAATACGATTCTTAATACAATAGCTATTAATATACCTACTTTTCTAACTCGCTTCTGGTCAGATTTTGGTGCTTTTTTAGATTCTAAGGAAATGTAAAGTAAGTTATCAAATCCTAAAACCGCTTGTAACATTACAAGCATTAATAGAGTAAAAATAATTTCAGCCATAATTTATTTTAAAGTTTGTATTTAGTTAGATCTTAAATAAAATTAATGAATATTTTTTCTATCTAGCAACGATAGTATTATGTACAATGCTATTATTAAGGGTATCGCTGCAAATTGAAGCAGAACAATTAATGTTACACTTAATAATAAAAATATATATCGTGTTGCATTAGCTTTAAAACTCCAATCTTTAAATTTTAACGCAAATAATTTAATGCTAGAATTTAATAAATAACAGCTTAAAAGTGTTAAACCTATTAAAAACCATTTATTAATAATAATTGAGTTCATTACATCATTATTCTGATATTCTAAAATTAATGGTAAGGATAAAATAACAAGTGTATTGGCTGGTACTGGTAATCCTTTAAAGTAAGTTTGTTGATCTTCATCTAGATTAAATTTTGCTAAACGATAAGCAGATGCTAATGGAATGAATAAACCTATTAATGGTAATACTGACAGTTTAAATCCTTGCCAATGAAAAACAGAGTTCCAACTATCACTATAGGTAGAATAATCTGGTGCATCAACAGTTAATGAAATAAGCTTAAATATTATAATACCTGGCACTACTCCACTAGTCACTAAATCTGCTAAAGAGTCTAATTGAATACCTAACGGACTCTGTACATTAAGTTTTCGAGCCAAAAGACCATCAAAAAAGTCAAAAAATATGCCTAAAAAAACAAAAATAGCAGCAGCAATAAAATTGCCATATACTGCAAAAATTACAGCAATACAACCAGAAAACAAGTTGAGAAGGGTTACAATATTAGGAATGTGTCGTTTTAAACTCATAAACTTTATTTATGTAAAAATATAAAAGTATTTTAGTCTAAGTCTTATTATTTTTCAAATTGCAAAAAAAGAAAACAATAAGAACACGCTTTTACAGTTAAATAGACAGAAGTTGTTTTAAACAATTTCCGAAAAATATTGTGCATCTTTGTAAAAAATTGCTGTTGAAAAATTACTTCGTAATTCTCTTAACACTTGCTACGCTATTAGCCTCAGCTCAGTCCACCAGAAAATATTCTAATGAATTTATGAATATTGGTGTTGATGCTGCCGCTCTTGGCATGAGTAATGCTGTTGTGTCGCAGACTGCTGACGTAAATTCTGGATATTGGAATCCGGCAGGACTTGTACACCTAGAAGACAACCAACTTGCATTAATGCACAGTAGTTATTTTGCCAATATTGCTAACTACAATTATATTGCTTATGCCATGCCATTAGATGACAGAAGTGCTGTAGGTATTTCTCTTATTAGATTTGGTGTTGATGACATTTTAGACACTACACAATTAATTGACGATCAAGGTAACATTAACTACGATAGAATAAGTACCTTTTCTACAGCAGATTACGGTCTAACATTTTCTTATGCTAGAAAACTTCCTTTAGATGGTTTAAATTTTGGAGTAAATGCCAAAATTATTAGAAGAATTATTGGGGATTTTGCCTCCTCTTGGGGTTTTGGTCTGGATGCTGGAATTCAATTTGAAAGTAAAAACGATTGGAAATTTGGATTAATGGCTAGAGATATAACAACTACATTTAATGCTTGGTCAATTGATGAAGATAAATTTGAAGACATCAGTGGTGCTGTTGACGGAGAAAACCAAGAATTACCTGAAACTACAGAAATAACCATACCTAAACTACAATTAGGATTATCTAAAAAATGGGTTTTCAATTATGATTATTCACTTTTGGCAGCAGCCAATCTTAACGTTCGTTTTGCTGAAAATAATGATATTATTTCAACTTCATTTGCTAGTATTAATCCGGCTTTGGGCTTTGAGTTTGGTTATACTGATTTGGTGTTTTTACGAGGTGGTGTAGGGAATTTTCAGAATGAAATTCAGATTGATGGTTCTGAACAAACTTCATTTCAGCCTAATTTTGGGGTTGGATTTAAATATAAAGGTATTCAGATAGATTATGCTTTCACAGATATAGGAGACCAAAGTGCTGCTTTATACTCTAATGTCTTTTCATTAAAAATAGATTTTAGTATTTTTAGATAGTAGTATTGCTTATGAAATTAAAACTACTCTTTCTTATCCTATTAATTACGGTTACTTCGACTTTTGCTCAACAAATAAAATTATCGCAAGAAGCTAAAGTATCTGTTTTAACCATTGGCCCTGGAGAATCTCTTAATGATGCCTTTGGACATAATGCTTTTAGAATAAAAGATATTGCACAAGGAATTGACGTAACCTACGGTTATGGTGGTTATGATTTTGACGCTCCTAACTTCTATTTAAAATTTGCGCAAGGAAAACTAAACTACCTTATTAGTAGAGAAAAATTTTCTGATTTCTACAACCATTATGTAAGATACAATCGCACCATTGAGGAACAGGTTTTAAATCTTTTAAATGATGAAAAACAAAAGCTATTCGATTACTTAGAAAACAACTATAAACTTGAAAATAGACGCTATTTATATGATTTTTTCTATGATAATTGTGCAACTCGTATTAGAGACGTTACAGTAGTTGCAACTGGTAATAATATTAAGTTTAATGCTCCAGATAATTTTGAACCAAAAACATTTAGAACACTTATACACGAACATGTTGGATTAAACACTTGGGGAAGTTTTGGAATTGATATCGCCTTAGGGTCAGTTATTGATAAAAATGCTAGTGCAAATGAATATATGTTTTTACCAAAATATATTCATGCCTTTTTTAATAATGCTAAAATTAATGCTTCTAAAAATCTGGTTAAAAACTCATCTGTGATTTTTAAAAAGAGAGAAACTGAACCAGCTTCAAATTTTCTTTTTAGTCCATTGATGATTATGATAATTTTAGCCTTCTTAATTCTATTTATTACTTATAAAGATTACATAAAACATACAAGAAATAAATGGCTAGACATTGCACTATTTGGACTTACAGGTATCATTGGTGTTGTAATATTATTGCTTTGGTTTGCAACAGACCACTCTGCTACAGCACAAAATTATAATGTTTTATGGGCTTTTCCTTTAAATATTATTGTAATTGCACAATTATTTAAAAAGCAGATTAAAAAATGGTTTAGAAGCTATATTAAGTTTCTTATAATTATGCTGTGTCTAATGACCTTGCATTGGCTCATAGGAGTACAAGTATTTGCCATAGGTTTAATACCACTTATTATTTCTTTATTTATACGGTATTTGTATCTTTTAAAATATTATAGTAAACATTAGAGTTTACTGTCCTCTATAAAACAAAATTGTACTCATAGTTTTAATAAAGATATTAAAATCGAGAAATACACTTCTATGCTTAATATAGAATAAATCGTATTGAAGTTTCGTTAAACTATCATCAATGGAAGATCCATACCTAGTCTTTACCTGAGCCCAGCCTGTAAGTCCTGGTTTAATAATATGACGAGTTTCATAAAATGGAATAATGCGTGATAGCTCATTTACAAAAAATGGTCGTTCTGGCCTAGGCCCAATTATACTCATATCACCTTTAAGCACATTGTAAAATTGTGGGATTTCATCTATACGCGAGCGTCTTAAAAATTTACCAAAAGCTGTAATTCTTTTATCATCTTTCTTTGCCCATTTTACTCCATCAACCTCGGCATTTACAATCATAGTTCTCAATTTTACAATCTTAAACGGCTTACTGTTTTTACCTACACGTTCTTGATAATAAAACAGAGGTCCTTTATTACCAATTATATTTCCTAAAACAATAATTGGTAAAATTAATATACCTATTAGCAATCCTAAAGTTGCAAATAGGACATCGAATGTACGCTGAAAAAATATGTATAATTTATTTTCATTACTGCGACTAAAAGGGAAATACTTATAAAAATCTTTACCAACAAATTGAATAGGCACCTTATGAAGTAATTCTTCGTAAACTTGAGAGTAATCTCTAATTTTAAATCCACGTTCTAACAACAGCATTAAATTATGATAAACATCTACCATTATGGCTTCACTATTAAAACTAGCCACTAAAACTTCTGATATTTGTTCTTTTTCTATTGTTGTTAAAAAATCTTTAGGATCAAATTCTTTGAGGCCTTTAAACTTTACAGATTCTTCATTAGTAGGTTCGCTGTTAATAAAACCTACTATTTTGTAATTAGAATCAAAATTAATTAAAGGTTTAATTAGACCTTCAATATTAGACGTTTCTCCTACTAAAAGTACACGTTTATAGAAACGAGGTGATTCTATCAGATTAATATATACAATACGCCATAATAGAATGCAAACAATTATAGCGATATAGAAATATACTATCTGAATACGTTCTAACGGAAGGTAAGGTGTTAAAACTGGTGTTAGTAAATAGAATAACACAACTGTTGAAGCTGTTAAAACTACATTTCTAAAAGTAGTGTCTATTTTACTGGCTTTTTGTAAATCGTAAATTTCAAATATAGTTCCGAAAACAGTAACGTAGATTCCTAAAACCGCTAATTCAATAATACTATCTTTACTAACGTCTATATATTCAAAGTTGAACAAAAGACTTAAACAATAAACTCCAACATAGACTAACAATAAGTCAACAATTCTAAGTAGAATTTTGCGTTCAGAAACTTCAAAATGTATACCTTTATTTTTAGTCATTTCGAGGGTAAGCTATACTGTAAATATAATAAGTACAAATTGATTTTAGTTATAAACTAGGATAAAACAAATTCCCATTTTGATTTCACTTTATTCCAACTAAAATTTTCCACTTTAGTACGAGCATTTCTAATTAATTTTATTCTAAGCTCATTGTCTAATTTTAATTTTATAATCGCATTAACCATGGAGCTAACATCTTTAGGAGGAACCAGAAGTCCATCTGTATTATGAGTAATTAAAAAAGGCATCCCACCAACATTTGTAGAAACAACTGGTAAACCTAAAGCCATTGCTTCGATAACACTAACAGGTGTGTTATCGAAATTAGTGGTATTGATAAACACATTAAAATCTTCTGAAAGTTCGATCCATTCAAGTATAGATAGTTTACCTGTAAAATTCACATTAAGTTTCTTGTCTTTTGCTAATTCTTTAACTTTTAATAAAGAACCATCAACATCTGGTCCGACCATTGTTAATGATGCATTATAATTCAATTGTAGTAATTTTTCTAAAACTAAAATGGCTTGTTCTGGATTATAAAGGGATGAGAACGATCTTACCCAAAATAATTTAATATCACTAATTTCTCTTTCTTTGAATTTATAATCTTCTATTTCTATACTGTTAGGGATATGTAAAACCTCATTATAACCATAAGTCTCGTAAGTAGATTTTAAAAAATTAGAAGGTGCTACTAATTTATAAGCATTCTTAAAAATTAAGCCACTCAATTTAGGGTTTTTCTTCAGCCTTTTTTCTAGATTTCCTCCATGAAGTATATTGATATAATTTAATTTAAATAATCTACATAATTGACTAATTATTAGTGCAAAATAAAAATTTGACGTACTGTACGTATCTATTAAAACATAATCTGTATTGGATTTGTTTGCCACTACCAATTTCATCATATCTAATAGTCTCCATATTTTATTAGATTTAGTTGATGCAATTTTAACCTTGTAGTTTTTTTTTAAGTGTCTACTTAATGTATCTATTACAGTAGTTGCTTTTCCTTTATTGGACAAGGCGTTTCCTATATATAGAAGGTTTTTCATATTTTAAATTTAAAAGTGCTAAACCATATATAAAACCAGGAGCCGCAATTCTCATTGCCGAATGATTTATAGTCGCAAACCAAAAAACTAATAATGCATAGAAAAAATAATTTCTTTGATTTTGTGAACGCATATCTAATGGCTTAAAAATTAATATAAGCAACATTACTATTCCTAATATGCCATGTTCTGACAATAATCTACTTAGTTCATTATGTGTTGCAACTACTTTACCTAAAGTTTCAATTCTATGTTCTTTCATTCCACTAGCACCAACCCCAAAAAAAGGTTTATCAACAAAACCTTCCAATTCCCCAAAAAATAAATCTAATCTACCAGCAGAAACATCTTCCTTTTCTCTTCCTGTTTTATCCTGATTGGAGTAACGCTTATCAATTAAACCACTTGTTTGATTAGAACTCACTGTCCAAATCACAACAGAAGTAATTAATAGCAAAAAAAATGAGGTTACAATAATATTTTTTTGTCTATTACTTGATCTAAAATAAACATAAATTAGAAATGAAAAAATCATTAATATTGCAGTTATAACACCTCCTCTACTAAATGTTACAATACCACGAAATGAAATTAGTGCAAACAAAATTATATTCACGATTTTAATGAGTAATGATTTAGAATTAATAAAAAAATTAACACAAAACACAAACATTCCAAGACCTAATACTGTAGATACTTGATTAGGTCCAAATCCTCCGGAAGCAGCAAAATTTGATTGCGTACCAGAAAGTACATCTTTAATACTTGGTGTATAAAGAAAAAGATAGGTTGTTAGTGTGACTATTGGCAAGGCTAAATACAATAAAATATCTAACATTTGCCTTCTATTTATTTTCTTGTCATAGCAGTAAATAGCTGAAATACCGAGACATACAGGGCCACTCAACACAAATGCAACATTCTTTCTTAGACTAGAGTCAATATCAATATTAATAGAAGCTACGACTATTGATGGCACCATAAATATGAGAAACATAAAGTATGGATAAGCTTTATTTGATACACCATTATAAAATACACCAAACAAAATAAAAAATATTATAAAATATTTTGAAGATTCATAGAAAAGACCTGCATCAGTCATCCTGAAAATAACTTCTGCGCCAACTAAATACGCACAAGCTTTTAAAACCATGGTTGTCTTTTCTTTTTTTGCTGCAAACACGATTTGAATTAAAAAATATAGAAGTACACCAAAGAAAAATAACTTAGGGAAAAAATTGACATAAAAAATTAAGCCTCCTAATATAATATGAAAGATAATTTGTGAAAGATACTTTTTATCCACACTAGATACGGTTAGTTAAAATTTTCATCATGAACTATACTATATAGTTTTATATATTTCTAAACAACTATCTAAAATACGAGCACTAGAATATTCGTTTACAATTTTCTTATTAAAATTAATTGCTGCAGACTCTCTATAATTTACATTTTTTATATAATCAGTAATTGCATTTGCTATTAACATTTTATCATCACTCTCTAATAATATGCCATACGACTGATCTGACACAAGCTTTCCGCAATAACCAACATCTGTTGAAATAACTGGCAATTGAGCTAAACCATACTCCAATAATGCTAAAGGTAACCCTTCAGACTTAGAAACCAACACACCGATATTAGATTGACACATTATATTTAAAATATCTGATCTACTATCATAAAAGTAAGCATGTCGTTCTAAGTTTAACTCTTTTATTTTAGAAAAAAACAATTCTGAATATTCATCTTTAAAATCCTTTCCGACACAATGTAGTGTCCAATCTGGAAATTCCTTATTTACAACTTCAAAAGCCTCTAAAAGTCTTATATGATTTTTTTGTTTACGTAAATTCGCTAAACATAGTATACGCTTTTCTTTGTTACCTTTTAACATAGTCTCCTCAATTACCGACTTTTTTAAAACCGGAAAGTTCTTTATATATCTTACATTTTTACATAATAAATTCTTTTTTGACCATTCTTCTAATTGAGAATTTACACTGAAAATATAAGAAAAAAACTTTGAAGAAAACCGCAAAACAGTTTTAGGTCTTTTATCTAAAAACTCACTATTACCATAGTGATCATGCCAAACTATTTTTACTTTTGGGTATAGCATTTTAACTAATAAAGCAATAAAAAATGAAGAAGAATGAGCCTGCATAATGTCAATTCCGTTTTTAGAAACATATTGTTTTAGTTTTAAAATTGCATTGACATCTAATGTAGAGTTTTTATTCAAAAACAAGTACCCAACCTCTGGATTTATATCATCTTTCAAAGGTCCTTCCTCTCTTGTTACGCAAATATGAGATTTCTCTATAATATTTGTAAGCCCATTAGCATAGTTTACAGCTACTCTTTCTGCACCACCAGCATTTAAAGAATCTATAATTTGTATAACTCTAATCACCCTTTTGTAATTTTCTCAATCTCCTTTTCTAATCTGTTTACAGTATACTGCTGCGACCAGACTTGCGCATTTTTAGATAATGTATTTAAATATGTTTTTCCTTTATTTATTTCGGATAAAATAGTTTCTACTGCGTTTTCTAAATCAGATTCAATTAATATTCCACGGTCTCCATAACCTAAAATCCAAGGAAGGCAAGAAATTTTAGTTGAAATAGGTATAGCACCAAAAAACATACCTTCTGCAATTGCCTTTGGCCAACCTTCACTTTTAGATGGCAAAATGGAAAAATGAGCATCTAAAAGACATTTTTTAACAGCTTCTTTCGGTTGATTACCATAAATAAAAATAGAATTATTCAGGTTATTAGATTCAACATATGCTTTTACATCATTAATTAAATCCCCATCACCAAACATATGTAGCTCAGCAGAAACACCTTTTGTAATCAATGATTCTATAATTTTAACCGTTAACAATGGTCGTTTTCCAATTACCATTGCACCAATAAATACAAACTTTAAATTTTTGTCAAAATTTCTCTCTTTAAAATCCAATTTTTCAGACTCACTATATGTAGCTGACATAAATGGAATTATATTTTTTGTCTCGTTAGGCCATTCTCCGTAAACAAGTACTTTTATATTTTTTGATAATTTTGTACTTCTAAATATCGCTTGCTGTAATCTATAACTAATAGGTTGAATACTATTAGGATCCCAATTACCTGCATATTTAACGCTTTTAGTTTTTGAAGGGAAAAATATTTGCACAATGCTACCCAAAAGAGTAACATTTCCGGGACTTCTAAAATGAATATGACTAGCCCATTTCATAGCTTTATACAACTGAAAAATAATATATGGTAAAACCAACAAACTTTTTAAAGCTATTCCTAAACGGTTAAACGCTATAAAAGGAATATGATAATATCTTATACTTTTAGATTTAAATGGTTTAGATAGGAAATCAGTAGGATAGGTATTTGGTGATAAAATTCTATATTCATCAGCGTACCTAAACCATACATCCATCTCATCTACATAAGGTGAGTAGGAATAATAGTCATTGTCTTTTTTTATAGTTGGTGTGTAAGTAACCACCAAAAATTTAACCTTTTTTTTACTCATCTATATATAATCTGCTGAAGTATTCTCACTGATTTTTTTCGCTGGCACACCTAAAACGGAACAATTAGATTCAACATCTCTATTTACAAAGGAATTAGCGCCAATAACAACATTATCACCAACCTTAATTCTACCTGCAATAACGGCATTAGCACCAATATAAACATTATTACCAATCATTGGCACACCTCTATTTTCTGATTTACCACTTACTCCTATTGTAACTCCTTGTGAAATATTACAATTATCACCAATAATAGTAGAAGTATTTATTATTATATTTCCAAAATGCCCAATATAAAATTCACTACCAATAGTTGCTGCATAAGGTATTGAAATTCCAGTAACAATCTCAATCCATTTTTGCCATAGAACAGCAAAAAATAAGAATACTCTTTTTACAAGTCTAGGTAAGTTAGAATTATATATTGAATTAGAAATTCTATAAACAAATAATGCCCAAAGACCTTGAGTAGTTAATAGTAATATTATAGCTGGTTTGTTTCCGCTATAGCGTTTATATTTTTTTATATCTCCTTTAAATATGGGCATTTAATTAGGTGTATTCAAAATCGTATTATAAAAATCTATGTTTTTTTGCGTTATAGTTTCAATTTCAAAGTTACTCAAAACATACTCCATTCCGTTTTTTGCAATGACTTTGCATTCTTTTTCATGGTTTAAAGCCCAAATAATTTGGTTAGATATATCATCAATATCATAAGGATTACAAAGTAAACCTGTTTTTTTATGTACTATAATTTCGGGACCTGGACCGCATTCTGAAAAAATGACCAGTTTATTCATAGCCATAGCCTCTGGTGCAACTAATCCAAGTGTTTCCATTAAAGATGGAAAGATACATATTTCTGAAGCCGCATATTTGTTTGCAAGGTCTATAAATGATATAGCACCCATAAAATGTACATGATTAGCCGATTCACCTAATATAGGTAATACATCCTTTTTTAAATACTCTATATAGGATCTTCCGTCTGAAAAAAACCAATCGCGCCCATAAATATATAATTGAATATTCTCGTTATGTTCTAGAACTTTAGGCATTGCTTTGAGCAATTGTTCAACTCCTTTCTTTTCGCAAACAGTACCCGCAAACAGCAACGAGTTTTTTTTTACTTTAGTAGTTAATTGTGGTTTAAAAACATTTAAGTTAATTGGAAATTTTATAATCTCTAAGGGTTTGTTGTGATAGCTCAAATACTTTGCAGTATGTGATTTAACATATTGAGATGCTGCGGAAAATGCGTCGGCTCGTTTAAACGATCTTTTTTCTTGAAAGCCTTTCCACCACGACACTTTTCTGTGTTCGGCTTCTGCAAAAAAGTGATGACCTCCATGTAAGCGAATCATATATTTAATAGGCTTTATCTTCTTTATAAATGCCAATCCTAGCTCAGACGTTTCAACAATATCAATTGGAGATTGGTTATGAATCTCAGTTAACTTTTTATTTATTAATTGATTATTAAAATACCATGTTAAACCCTTTACAATTTTAGGTCTTAACCTGTGAACAAATACGTCTCCGTCTTGCTCCTTCTCATCAGTAAAGGTATATGAATTAATTCCAATTACTGATACTCTATGACCTTTCTCTACTAATTTATGGCTAATAGTATGAATAAAAGTACCTATTCCTCCATGTGGGAAATCTAACTTTGGATACTCATTAGTAATAAAACAAATATGCATTACAGTAACACTTTTGCAATTTTAGCTGAATTTTCATCAATTGGGTGAAGCACAATCTTCTGCATCCAAGCTTTTCTATCAGTAGCTATTTCATTTGGTGATTCGAATGTTCTTAAAACCGCTTTTAATAACTCAGACTTATCATTAACCCGAGCTACAGCATTTAACCCTTTCATGCTTCTAAAATGTTGAAAATTATAAATAATTTCTGTACTCCAACTACTATCGTCTGATGGATTATAATTAAGATATAAACATGGCTTATTAAATGTTGCGAAATCTATTGCCATTGTAGAGCCAAGGTTCATTACTAAATCACAATGATAAGCTAAGTTAATTTGCATATTTATATCATCGTATTTTGGAAAAAAGCCAACCCATCCTGTTTCTGATTCTACATTCCAAATAGGATCAATTGACACTATAAAACCATTATACTCTTTTAAAGAGTCATCATATCTATCTGAAAAATCTACAGGACATCTTCTAAATATAATTTGAATATTATCTTTTTCAGAATATAAGGCTTTTGCAATATCTCTCAAAAACAAATGATCATATGGTGAGGTTGTTATATCATCGCCACTAAAACAAATCCATTTTTTATTGCTGTCTAAACCGTACTGTTTTGCAAATTCTAAACGTGTTTCTATTCTATTATCATCTAAATAGAATTCGAACTGAGGTGTTCCAACGAGAAGAACTCTGTTTTCTGAAATTTCTGGATAATAAGCATTCATCTCTTCCTTCATCCATTGAGACCATACTAAATAATAATCTGTATTTACTGCTAATCTTGCTTTTGGAAGATTATCCCATGAAAATATTGTCGTTGTAGTTTTTATTTTAAGCTTATTTGCGGCTATACATATTGGCATTAAACCAGCAACTCTTTGATGTGTAATAAATATTGCAGATGGTTTAATCTCTTCTAAATCTTTGACATAAGCATTAATAAAATTTTCAGGTATTTTTTCAATACTCTTCTTTTCGTACTTTAAAATTCTACTATATTTTTTTGACAAATATTTGCCTAAAACCTCTGCACATCGATACAGTAATTTTGCTTTATAACTATAATTTGGCCGTCTCCAATTAGTTAATATTGTACGGTTATTTTGTAACTTACTATTAACTATTAATCTGGCATAAGTTGCTGCTTCTCTGTATATTCTACTATAGCTATTTTCTGGCTTAAGTATAATCTGCTGATAGTCAAAGTCTATTTTATGTATTCTTTTTACATCATCAAAGGCTTCTATAGGAAGTGGTGACCAAATGGTGATTTTGGCATCATTTTTTAAATGACTAATTACATTAGAATATAGATAATTCTTTATACCCACACCATCGGGTACCAAAAACAAAATATGCTTCTTTTTAAGCATCTTTAAATTGCTTTTGATGATTTATAGACCAAACTTTTGAAGATTCAATACTTTCTAAGAATAATTGAGCACTATCTCCTTTACCAAAAGTATCGTTTAATTCTTCTTTAACAGTTTGTAATTCTTTAAAAGCTTTTAATATGGCCAATTTTTCGCAAGGGACATTAATTATTTTTGATGAACTCGCTCTATTAAGTTGTCTATTTCCAATATTAATTGTTGAAATTCCATAATATGGAGCTTCTCTTACTCCTGCACTACTATTACCAATTATTAAATCTGATTTTTTTAATAATGTTAAAAAATACTCGAATCTAATAGATGGGAAAATTTTAAACCTATTATTTTCTTTAAGCCTCTCATAAGCTCCTAATATGTACTTACTTCCAAGGTCGTTATTTGGATAAATAACAACATAATTTTTACCACTTTCAATTAAAGCATCAACAAATTGATTGGCCTTGTCTTTTATAGTATCGATTTCTGTTGTTACAGGATGAAACATAGCTACACCATACTTCATAAATTCTATTTGGTAATAGGCTTTTACCTCATCTATTGTGGGTAAATTATTAGAGAACATAATATCTACATCTGGCGAACCAATGGTAAAAATAGATTGCTCTAACTCACCCATTTGAATTAATCTATTTTTAGCCTCATCATTAGATGTATAATGTATATGGCTTAATTTTGATACGGAATGTCTTATTAATTCATCTATAGTACCCGAAAGTTCTCCACCTTCAATATGAGCCACCAAAACATTGTTTAAACTACCTACAATAGCACCAGCTAGTGCTTCTACTCTATCTCCATGTATAACGATTAAATCTGGTTCTATTTCCTTTATATATGCAGAGAAACCATTGATGGTTTTTGCCAAGGTTAAATCCATTGTGGCTTCATCTGTATGATTATGAAACTTGGATATATTTTTAAAACCACATCGCTCAACTTCAATGACAGTATAACCATATTCGTGTATTAGGTGCATTCCTGTTACAAATATATAGGGTTCAAAATCTTTGTGACTTTCAACACTTTGTATCAGTGCTTTAATCTTACCAAAATCTGCTCTTGTACCTGTAAGAAAGACAATTTTACGCATAGTTATTTTACAATATATGATATGGCCTTTAAATAAGGTAACTTTCTAACCTGAACTTTATCATCAACAGCTTTATTGGTACCTGCAAAAGCACCATAATCGTCTAAAATGGTAATACCTCCTTTAGTTTCTTCTACAAAGGAGTCTCTTTTTAGTTTATCCTCTTCATAATTGGCTTCAGGAAAATCTCCAAAAATATCGAAACATATTATTTTACGGCTACTTGTTTGTTCTAACAAATCTCTAAATTTAATCCATCTAAAAAATGAATTCCCATTAAAAACACCGAATTCAACAATCTCACCTCTAACTTCTGAAGTACGTTTAAAAAACTCTAAATGAGATATAAACTTGCTAAATCTCGATGGATCTGCCGTAGCATAAAATCCATTTTCGTATTCAAAACGCTTTTCTATATCATATAAATAAGTCATTATTTAAAATCTTTATAATCTAAGTGTTCTCCTTCTTCAATGTCTCGAAGTGCAGTTTTACCTAAAACGTTATTATAATCTTCGGCTAAAATTTTCCCTGTTCCTGGGCGTTTTACCCAAATGTTCTTTTCGGTAAGCTTCTCCCCTTTTTTTACATTGGTAATTGTACAAACAGTTGCAAAAGCAAAATCAATAGTAACCTTTTCTTCTTTTGCAGGCTCCTTTGTTCCTCCACGCATAGACCAAATTTCCTTACTTCCTTTAATAAGGTTTGCGCATTCTTGTTCGTCCATACTACACACAATATCTGGTCCTTGTCTTTGCATATGGTCTGTAAAATGACGTTCTAGTATTGATGCACCTAGTGCAACAGCACCTAGACACGCATTATTGTTTAAAGTATGGTCACTTAATCCAAATACATTGTCTGAAAATGCTTCGTGCAATTCCATCATGGCACCAAACCGAACTAAATGCGATGGTGTAGGATATAAGTTAGTAGTATGTAATAAGGCTAATGGAGTATTATGGGCTTTAAAGATTTCTACAGCTTTGCAAACACTTTCTATAGTGTTCATTCCTGTACTTAAAATTACTGGTTTACCAAATTTAGCAATGTGTTCTAACAAAGGGTAATTGTTACATTCGCCAGAGCCAATCTTATATGCAGGAATATCAAAGCGTTTTAAGCGTTCTGCTGCTGCTCTAGAAAAAGGTGTAGATATAAAAATCATGCCCTTACTTTCTACATACTTTTTTAGTTCTAACTCCTCAACTTCATTTAAAGCACAACGCTCCATAATTTCGTAAATAGAGACATCTGAATTGCCAGGAATAACCTTTTTGGCAGCTTTGCTCATTTCATCTTCTACAATATGCGTTTGGTGTTTTACCACTTCTGCTCCTGCTCTATGAGCTGCATCTACCATTTCTTTAGCAACTGCAAGTGAACCTTCGTGATTGATACCAATTTCTGCTATGATTAAAGGTGGAAAATCTTGTCCCACTTTTCTACCTGATATTTCTATATATGGATTATTCTTCATTATAATTTTTTAAAACATATTCCGCATAGTCAAAATCGTCTTGAGTGTCTATGTCAACTTCGACATATTTATGATTTACTACAAATGGAATCGACTTATCGTTAAATATTATTTCTTCTTGTATCAATGCCGCTTTTGTTATATATAGCAATCCGTTTTCAAAATATAAAGGTTCTAAATCTTGACTTCTTTGTCCGATGCTATAATTAAACGGCACAAACTGATCATCAACTATTTTCCCCAATTTTTTATGGTTGCTACTAACGGTAAATAGACTATCCGCATTTTCTTCTATATAAACCTTAAACGCTTCATTTAGCAATGTTTTTGGTCTAAAAGGATTTGTAGGTTGTAATAGAATTATATTACTTACATTTTCTACAACTTCTATAGAATGCTTTATCGCTGTTACAGTAGGTTCTAAATCACCACTCAATTCAATTGGTCTATCTATTACCCTTGCTCCATATTGAATTGCAATACGTTTAATGTCCTCATCGTCTGTTGAGACATAAACGGCATCAATGATATTAGAATTATCAATTGCGTAATTAATGGAGTATGCTAGTAAAGGTAAGTTTCCAAGTAACTTAGTATTTTTACTAGGTAACCTTTTAGATCCTCCTCTTGCTGGTATAATTGCGATAGTTTTACCCACTTATTTATTCTTATAAAACACATTAAATAATTTATGTACGACACGTTTTTTAAATTTATACCACGTCATATTTTGACTTTTAGGTTTAAACACAGGTAGCTCGTTAATAACCAAAGGGGTGATTTTATTTTTTAAGTTTAAAATATTTTTTTTTTGTACCTCAAGCATCCAATTCTCTACAGTATTACCCATATGGAACGCATAGTTATTATATGTTGTTAAACGCATTCCTCCAGAAAAATTAATAGGTTGATCACAATACAAATACTCAGAATTATTACCCACTAGAGTTAACGATGGTTCTTTTGGCACTGTAGAAAAAAACAATTCTCTCCGCATACTTAAAATTTGATGACCACTACCAACTATGGCATTAACACCATTAGAGTCTATAACCGGCCATTTTACATTTTCGTTTGTTTCTAGTTCCCAATGAAAACTCTCTAAATATTTATTTTGTGCAATGTGGTTCTCTGGAATAGGTTTGTATTTAAATTTTACCTTGCCCAATAAAATTTTTCCCAAGGTAGAAGATGTTTCATAATTTTTAAAGTTTCTACATGGAATAGGAGATACTGATGCAACTCCCTTAATATTTGTAAATATGTTCTCTGTTTCTTCTTGCCAACCTTGCTGAAAAAGTATATCCACATCAGAAATTGTTATAATTGGTTCTCTACTAGCTCTAGCAGCACCAATAAGCGCATCAATTTTACCGATATTTTCTTTGTAATGAATTACTGTATCTATTTTATCTTCCTCTAACTTAACATCTAAGTACCGTGCAACTTCTTTACAAGATGCATTATTTACTACAGTTATAGCACAATTAGAATTTGTTGTGGTGATTGCGGAATCTAAACACAATTTAAAAACCTCTAAAACATTCCTATAATAGCCTTCTAACGAAGGAATAAAAACAACAATTATGAGTCTATGCTGACATTTAAGACGAATTTTTTTTGATTGTTTTTGAGGATTCATTCCTACTCTCATACCCTATATTATGATGTTTGGTTTAGAAGTTTAAAAATAACATTTTTATATTGACTTTGTATAAGCTCTATCTTATACTTTTCTAGGTATCTTGTTCTGTTATATTTAGAAATAGATTTTATTTCCTCCTGCTTTAATTCTTTAATTTTATTGATTACTAAAGATAAATCTTTTACATTATTTTCGAAAAAAAAATTATTATCTGGTAGTCTGTCTGGCATTGCTCCAGTTTTAGCAGAAGCTATTATCAATCCACTTGCCATAGCTTCGATACCAGTTAATGGTCCTGTTTCATTATGATAATGTGACACTATAAAACAATCATATTGTTCAAAATAATAATTCAATTGGTCATTAGGTATAAAACCCAAAAAAATAATGTTTGGTGACTTCTTTGCTCTTATTTTTAACTCTTCTAAAATTTCACCTTCACCAATTATAATTAAGTTTAAATTTGCATTTTCTCGTAGCTTAAATACATCAATTAGGATATCTATATTTTTTTGGGGTACTATTCGAGATACAGTTAAAAAGGTTTTTGCACTCTTCTTAACTTTAATTTTTAAATACTCTTCTTCGTTAAAAGCGCACTGATCAATTATTACGTAGTTATGTTTATCTAAATAATTTAGTCGTTTTGCATTAGATTCAGAATGATGAATAAACAAATCTACTTTATCTAACCAATTTGAATTTAAAAAATCAATACCATCAATAAGATTTGTAGTTCTAAAAACAATCTTTTTATTATTGCTTCTAGCAAAATCAATAACTTCTTTTATATAATTACTAGAAACTTGTGCACATATAAAAATTATATCACTAGTAATTACAATTTCTTTCAAAGCCCTAATAATACACTTACGAATATTTAATTTTTTACTTATGCTATTATTAACATACTGAAACTTGGATTTTTTTCTTCCACTTTTAAGGTAACTTAGATATGCTAAACCTCTATAAAATAAGGATTTATTGTAAATAATATTAGGAATATGGTAAACTTGATTTTTTTTTACAAAATCAAATACTTGAGAGCTTTTAGGACAAAAAGATGTTGATAAAATTTTAACATCTGCTATATTAGACAAGGTATTAGCAATAAATCCTGCTTCAAGTTCCCTACCACCAAAATCGCCTATAGGTCCAAGTATTAATATTTTTTTTTGACTATAATTCACTTCTTAAAATAATTAGAGATGTGAAGAAACATTAAATCAATTCTCAGCATAAATGTTGCTACTTTTCTAAAAAACGGATTTTTGTCTATTTGAATTAAATATTTAAACCTTTTAGATGTTTCTTTAAAGTGACTGAAAATATATTTATCATTTTCATTATTAAAAATCGTAGGCAGATAATTTTGTAATACAATTAATTTCTCTTCTTTAACTAAATTAAGATTTTGTTCTTTAGATGAAATTCCATCAGTATTAAAAACAGTAATATCACTATTTATTTTCTTATATGTTTCTCCATTTAAACCAACGCATTTCAAGAAAAATTCCCAATCTGACACTATTCTTAAATTTTCATTATACAATCCATAAATATCAAACATTGATTTTTTAATAAATGTAGATGGGTGTGATATAGTTTTAGATATTAGGTATGAAAATGTAATGATATTTGGATGTTCTCTAAGTATTAAATTGTTTGGATTTTCATAATACATATTACCACATAAAAATGATATTTCAGATTTAAAGTTATCCTGTACTTTAGATAAAGTATTTTTATTATATAAATAATCTCCACTATTAAGAAACAAAAGATACTCGCCCTTAGCCATTTTAATGCCTTTATTCATAGCATTATAAATTCCTGTATCAGACTCGCATATGTAACTTAAATTATTATAATTAAAAGACTTTATAACCTCTAAACTATTATCTGAAGAATTACCATCTATTATTATATGCTCAAATGCATTCCATGTTTGCCGTTCAACACTTGCCATGGTTTTTTTTAAGCCTTGGGCATTGTTGTAATTTATGGTTATTATAGATAACACGTGAGACATATTATTTTTCATCATCATATTTATCTAAAAAATCATCTATATTAAAGAACATTTTATTTACATCTTCTAGTCCTTTATCATCAAATTCCCACCATTTAAGTTTTTGCAGTTTTAAAATCTGATTTTTATTAAATCTATACCTTTTTATCTCAATTGGTACACCATATGCAATTGCATAATCTGGAATATCTTTAGATACGACAGCACCAGCTCCAATTACAGCGCCATCACCTATTTTAACACCATCTAAAATTGTGACATTTGCTCCTATAAAAACATCATTACCTATAATTATATTTTTTCTATCTTCTATTAAATTATTCTGAGATAACGTATAACCATTTTGTTTTTTATTACTATAAAAATAAGGGCTCGTAGAAATACACTCTAAGGGATGTAAACCCCATCCACATAAAAGATTGGGACCTATTGAGCAAAATTTACCAATTGACGTATAAGATATTATTGAGTTTTTTGAAATATATGTTCCTTTTCCCAAAACTACATTAGATAATCGGTATGGTGGATACACCTTGACCATTTCTCCAATTTGTGTATTAATTTGCCTACTTTCTAAACCAACTTCCTTTAGTTCTTGTAAAAACAATTTTTTAATAATTTTTTTTAGCATTTCAAAAATTTTGAGTTAACTGAATGAGTTAAAATATCACTTTGTGGTACTCAACCAATCATCATTTGTGTAAAATAATCTCCAAACTGACTCAGTCTCTTTTTTAATATATGAAATTTCATCTTCGGTTAATTTTTTTTGCCATTTCGTAATATTGTTTATAGAATTTCTTTCTAGCAAACTATCATTATTTGAAGTAGTAGTTTTTAAAATATATGACTTCACTTGTGAGTCAAAATTAAGGTTAAGAAAATTAAACATTTCTTCAAACTCATGTAAAGGTTTTCTTGACAAATCTTCATGCTTTAAAAAGTGCCATTTATCAGAATATTTACGTTGGTAGTTATACACTTGAGTATAAATACAATTCCATATTAGTACTGCTTGTTCAATAAGCGAATTTTCCGTAGAACACATATTCTGAATAGTATCCTTAAATTCCTTCAACGGCCCATCCAATATTAATGGCTGCTTAGCAAGGTTTTCAAAATTAAAAGTCCAATCTTTTTCTTTTATACTTAAATAAAATGCAGCTGGATGCCTAATTAAGATTACAACATCACAATTATATTGATTAAATATCCATTCGGCTGAAAAGAGGGCAATTGGATCCTTTAGCAAACTTCTCTTATTTAACCTCTCAAAACTGTCTCTTACTAGATATTTAAGTTTTTGTATGGAATTCATTCTTTGCAATCTATTTAAAATGAAGTCTCTATTTAAGTAAATTCGTTTATCTAAATACCTTTTTATAACATCTTGTTCTTGTTGTTCAGAATTTGAAGACACATATTTATACCACTCATCAAACGGAGGCACATAATCTTTCATAGCAACATTGAAAGGTTCTGAAACATATTTCACATTTTTGGATTTAGCAACAACTTTTCCTACCCATGTTGAACCAGACCTGTGAATTCCACTAATTAATATTGGTTTTTTACCCATTTAGTAGTTTTATGATAGTATTAAAAAATTTATTTTAAAAGTTCATCAAGTTTCTTTTTATTAAATACATCAAAATCTGAGAATGGATCGTAATTAAAAATTCTAATATTTGAATTTTCTGCCTCTAATTTTAACTTTTCATATTGTTGATATAACTCATACTCTCTGTATAAACGCTCCTTTGGAAAAGGCTGCTTTTGTTTCTCATAACTAATTTCAATACCTTCTTTATGCAGATAATATTCCAATGAAGGTTTGTCATGATCATAAAAGTGAGTATATGGCTTAATGCATTGCCAATCATGATTAACACCTACAATACCAATAGTAGGTATTTTACAATAAATAGCCAATTGGAGCGCTATAATAGTTACACTCCAAGGTGACATAACTGGCTTTGTAAAATCTACTGGTAAAGAGCCTCCATACGAATAATAATAAACTTTTCTATCTTTAAATGCTATATCAGCAATCTTTTTATCACGTTTTTCTACAAGTAAAACTGTACTATCAGGCAGAGTTTGATTACATCTCATCCACCAATTAGTATAAACCTCATCCGTTATTGGAGGATGTGACGCTGCAAAAATATGCACATTAGGCTTTATTTCTTCAATTTGCGGATGCTCATAAAAATTACCAACAGTAATTACAAACTCTTTTGAAAACATAGTAACATCTAGCTTATTTATAGAAGATGAAGATCCAAGAATTACCGCTTGCTTGTGATGAGAAAATAGAGATTTTAATTCATTATTTCTTTTATACAGTTTGTATGGATTATTAAAAAGTAAATTTAATCGTCTTTTAATTCTTTTAATCATTAAACAATCTTTTTATTAATTTGCTCCAAATATACCATCTATCAATGCAACATTAGTTGCTCTATTATTTTTACTTGAAACCCAATAATCTCCGGAGAATACTTTAATATTTAAGACATGATGAATTACATCTATTTGTTGCACGACCCGTATTGCAGTTTGAACTGCAATCGCAATGTAATAATCTCCTCCTCTAAGCATTAGTTTATTTAACTCTAAATCTACATAAGAATCTATATTATCAAATACAATTCCCATTTCATCTGAGTAAAAATCTGCGATTTTATTTTCGTTGTTATCATAAATAACTAAGCCAAAAATTAAATCTTTATAATTTACGTCTCGGTTAAAAACCATATGGAGTCTAAACTTAGCATATTCACCAGAAATGATTTCTGTAACAGCATTACCATCTTGGTTTAATAACTCTACTTTAGAAAATCTAATTTCACCTGTTCCTTTTCTATCAGTACGAGTTAATAAATTTTCTGTGTTCTTAGAACTTTGTAAATTTAAATAAAAGTTCACCGCTTGGTCGGAAGTGCCGTCAAAAATAGACTCACCATTATCTAACACAACCGCTCTAGAACAAAGATTTTTTACAGCTGCCATATTATGACTAACAAACAAAACCGTTCTACCATCACTATGAGAGATGTCTTGCATCTTCCCAATGGCCTTTTTCTGAAACTCTGCATCACCTACAGCCAAAACCTCATCAACCACCAAAATATCTGGCTCTAAATGTGCTGCCACAGCAAAAGCCAAGCGCACTTTCATTCCAGAGCTGTATCGTTTTACTGGAGTATCTACATACCTTAAACAACCAGAAAAATCTATAATTTCATCAATCTTAGAATTTATTTCTGCTTTGGTCATTCCTAAAATAGCACCATTGAGGTAAATATTCTCTCTTCCAGTCATTTCTGGATGAAAGCCTGTACCTACTTCTAAAAGTGAAGCAATTCTACCTTTCGTTTTTATTTGTCCAGTTGTTGGACCTGTAACTCTAGATAATATTTTGAGTAAGGTAGATTTACCAGCACCATTTTTACCAATAATACCAAGAACTTCTCCTCGTTTAACTTCAAAATTTATATTTTTTATTGCCCAAACGTAATCCGAATTTCCTTTTTCGCTTCTGTTATTTGATTCACCAACCTTTAAATATGGGTCTTCTTTACCTCTTATACTATTCCACCAGCGATTAAGGTCATGACTAATAGTACCTGTACCTACAAGCCCTAATCGGTATTGTTTACCTACATTTTCAACTTTTAAAATTACATCTGAACTCATTATATCGTATCGATAAAGCTTTTTTCAGTTTTATTAAAAATAACTAATCCTATTAAAAAAACGATTACACTAATTATTGTAGTATAAACTAACTTGTTAACATCTAAGGAACCAACACCAAAAGCCATAGTTCTAAAGGACTCCACAATTATAGCAATGGGATTCCATTCTATTAGCCAATAATAATCCGGTAACTTTTTTTGAAAATAGGCCATTGGATACATTACTGCGGACCCATACATTAATAATTGTACACCAAACTGAACTAAAAAGGAAAGGTCTCTATATTTTGTTGTCATAGAGGATATAATCATTCCTAATCCCAACCCTAATAAAGCCATTAGAAACACTAAAAAAGGAAAAAGTAATATATTTAATTGCGGAGCAATATTATAACTAGGTTCTGCAAACCAAACATAGTAAATATAGAGTATTGCTAATACAAGAAGCTGTATCCCAAACTTTAATAAATTTGAAACCACAACGGACATTGGCATAATCACTCTAGGAAAATAGACTTTTCCGAAGATATTCTCATTTTTCTTAAATGTATCACTAGTACCTACTAAACATTCCTTAAAATAATTCCAAGATGTAATACCAGCTAGGTTGAATAAGAAATTTGGCACACCTTCACCTGTAGGAATATCAGCCAAATTATTAAAAATTAAAGTAAAAATTAAAGAGGTAAATAAGGGTTGAATTAAATACCAAAGTGGACCAAGAACCGTTTGTTTATACAACGTAATTATATCACGCTTAACAAACAAAAACAATAAATCTCTATATCTCCATATTTCTTTAAAATTGAAATCTATTAATTTCTTTTTTGAAGAAATAGTATATAACCAATGCTCTTCAGCAGTTTTCAATTGTAGTTTTATTTTATACTGCTAATATAATAAATGAAATAGAGGAACTAAATTTAATTCTAGCCTTTTTGAAGTGTATAAGTATTATAAAAATTCATCATATTGTTAAGACCTTCTTCTAAGGAAATTAAATCTCTACCCAACAAGGTCTTCATTTTAGTAATGTCTGGGCATCTCCTTAACATATCACCTTCTTTTAATGATGGGAGAAAAACAATCTCTGATTTTGAGTCTGTAATTTCAATAACTTTCTTCGCCAATTCTAAAATACTTATTTCGTTATCGTTACCAACATTAAGTACATCATTAATATAAGCCTCATTATATAGCGCATTAAGACATGTATCAACATTATCTTCAATATAGCAAAACGAGCGTGTTTGATCACCTTCACCATAAATTGGAATAGGTTGATTTTTCATAGCAAGCTTCATAAATCTAGGTATTACGAAATCATTACTCTGTAAAGGTCCATAAGTATTAAAAAAACGGAAAATAGTATAGTTTAAATCATATTCGCGTTGATAAGCTCTAAAAAAAGCTTCACCAACATTTTTTACTATAGCATATGGCAATCTCGAATTTAATGGAGTGGTATTTTCATTTTGCGGAATTTCAAACGGTTCTCCATACACTTCAGATGAACTTGAATAAAACACGCGTTTTACACCAGAGTTTTTTGATAAAGACAGAATATTCTTTATACCATCAATGTCATTTAAAACATTTATTGGATTTTCTAATGTACGCTCAACTCCTACGACTGCTGCAAAATGAAAGACATAGTGAAATTTAAACGTAGCAAATATTGATATAATATCATTATAATTATTAACGTCTGCTTTTATAAACTTAATATTATCTTTTACCGAAACTTTAGATATATCTCCTGTAGATAGGTTATCGACAATTACAACAATAACATTATCTTTTAGAGCTAATTTTGAAGCTATTGAACTTCCAAGTTGACCAGCACCTCCCGTAACTAAAACATTTATCATTAAAATTTAATGTTTTATTAAAGTTTATATATTGGGGCTTATACTAGACTTTTATTTAATCAAATAAAGATATTATTTTAAGATTAACTATCGGTTAACTAAATATTTACTTTAGTTAAAGTAATCCCATGTAATCTTTAAACCTTCTCTAACAGTATATCTTGGTTTATACCCTAATAGTTTTTCAGCTTTAGAAATATTAGCTAAAGAATCTCTTACATCACCTTGTCTTGGCGGTCCATAAATAGCTTTTAATTCAGATTTTGCTGCAATACGTAATGACTCCCATAAATAGTTTATAGTAATACGTTCGCCACATGCTACATTAAAAACTTCATTCTTAGCATCCTCAGAGGCAAAGAAACCTTTTACGTTAGCCTGCACTACGTTGTCTATAAATGTAAAATCTCTTGTTTGTTCACCATCACCATTTATCTTACATGGCTCATTATCATTTAGTGCCTGCATAAATAAAGGAATTACCGCAGCATATGCACCATCAGGACTTTGTTTAGGTCCAAATACATTAAAATATCTTAAACCAATAACATCTGTATTATAGGTTGTACCAAATACATCTGCATACAACTCATTAACATATTTCGTTACAGCATATGGTGATAAAGGTTTTCCAATAGTATCTTCAACTTTGGGCAATGATTCACTATCACCATAAGTAGAGCTAGATGCAGCATAGACCATACGTTTTACTGTTGGGCTATCTTTTAAAGCAATCATCATATTTAAAAACCCAGAAATATTAACTTCGTTAGTCGTTGCCGGATCATTAATAGAACGAGGTACAGAACCTAAAGCTGCTTGGTGAGATACATAATCTATACCATCCATAGCTTTTTTACACGTTTCTAAATCTCGTATATCACCTTCTATTAATTCAAAGGCAGGATTATCATAAAATTCAGTTAAATTCTTGCGATGACCATTAGAAAAATTATCTAAAACTCTAACTTTTTTAGCATTATACTTCAATAAGTATTCAACAAGGTTAGAGCCTATAAAGCCTCCACCTCCTGTTATTAAAAAACTTAATTTAGTTAAATCTTCTGTATGATGTGGATTTGAGTACATAATAAGTAGTATGTATGATTTGGTTTATAAACGTGCGTCCACAGTATCTTGTGGTAATAAAGACTTAACGTCAAAAATCACACTTTTATCTGATTTCAATTTATCTAATGATAATTCTAAAAATTCGTTATGAGATACTGCTAAAATTATAGCGTCGTAATCTGATTTTAATTCAGACATAGACGACTTTAAATCTATATCATACTCATGTTTAACTTCTTCTTTTGACGCCCATGGATCATAAACATCTACATTAACATGATAAGATTGGAATTCTTCAATAATATCTATAACTCTAGAGTTTCTAATATCCGGACAGTTCTCCTTAAAAGTAATTCCTAACACTAATGCATTAGATCCTTTTATAGTAGCACCTTTATTAATCATCATTTTTACAGTTTCGGTAGCTACATAACTTCCCATACTGTCATTCATTTTTCGGCCAGCTAATATAATTTCAGGATTGTAACCAGACTCTATAGCTTTTTGAGCTAAGTAATAAGGATCTACGCCAATACAGTGTCCACCTACTAAACCTGGTGAGAATTTCAAGAAATTCCATTTTGTACCTGCAGCTTCTAATACAGCTTTAGTATCAATTTCTAACAATCTAAAAATCTTAGAAAGTTCATTTACAAAAGCAATATTAATATCTCTTTGAGAGTTCTCAATAACTTTTGCAGCTTCAGCTACTTTTATAGATGGTGCTAAATGCGTACCTGCTGTAATAACTTTTAAATACAGGTCATTTACTTTTTTTGCAATTTCTGGAGTAGAACCAGAAGTCACTTTTAAAATCTTTGTTACAGTATGATGCTTGTCTCCTGGATTAATTCGCTCTGGTGAATAACCTGCAAAAAAGTCCTTATTATATGTTAGACCAGAAACTTCAGCTAAAATAGGTACACAAATATCTTCTGTTGCACCTGGATATACTGTTGATTCGTAAATAACAATATCGTTTTTAGACATAGCCTTACCTACTGTTTCACTCGCTTTTATTAATGGAGTAAATACAGGCTTGTTTAAAGCATCGGTAGGTGTTGGCACTGTAATTATATAAATGTTTGTAGCTTTTAATGCCTCAACATCATCTGTAATGTATAATCCTTTACTGGCATTTAGGTCTGTAGTTAAAACTGATTTAAGATTATCATTATCAACTTCTAAAGTTTTATCTAAGCCCGAATTTAATTCGCTGATTCGTTGTTTATTAATATCGAAACCAACTACAAAGAATTGCTTTGCAAATTCTACGGCAAGGGGCAAACCGACATAACCTAATCCTATGATTGCAATTTTATCTTCTGAATGTGTCATTTGTTTAAAGTAGATTTTAAAATGAATGCCAAATCTAAGTAAAAACTGTAATTCTGAACATACTTTTTATTGATTTTCACTTTATCTACCCAAATAATCGTTCTATTGTAATGTTCTGGGTCGTTTTGTCGTCCTAATACACGTTCTTCATCTTTATATTTCAATGTTGCTGGACCTGTAATTCCTGGTTTTACAATTAATATTATTCTATCCTCCCCTTTTAACTCATCTGCAAATCCCTGTAAATCAGGTCTAGGACCAACAAAACTCATATCACCAATTAGGACATTAAAGAGTTGTGGCAATTCGTCTAATTTATGACGTCTCAAAAATTTTCCAATAGTAGTAGCACTTTTTTCTAAGTGCCCTAATTTGTGTATACCTTCTCTTAAAGTTCTAATTTTATAGATTTTGAAAAGCTTTCCATGTTGACCAACACGAAGCTGTGAAAATACTCCATATTTATTTGTATCAATTGTAGCGATTACAATTAGCAGAATAATTGGAACAATAAATACAGGTAAAATCGCTAAAGCTAAAATAACATCGAATGTTCGTTTAAGCTTAAGTTGCGTTTTAGTTATCAAAGTAAATAGTTAAAGCTTGTTATATTCTTCTAAGGAAAATCTTAATTTTTTCTAACAAAGTGATATTGTCTCTTTCGTGGTAAGCATTACCATAAACTCCGTAACCATATCCGTAGCCATAACCATATCCGTAGCCATAGCCATAATTATGATTGCTCTTATGCCTGTAAAAATTAAGTACAAAACTTATATTTTTTAATTCGCCAGTACGGTATTTTGCATTAACTAGCTGCAACATACCTTTTTTAGTGTAATCTAACCTCACCATAAAAATTGTTGCATCTGCATACTGAACAAGCTCTAAAGCATCAGTCACCAATCCTAAAGGTGGTGTATCTAAGATAATAATATCGTACTCTTTCTTAAGCAATTCTATTAATTCCTTAATCTCCTTTCCCATTAATAATTCTGAAGGGTTAGGAGGTATTGGACCAGAGGTTATTAAATCTAAATTTTCAATATGTGTGCTTACCGCAATCTCATCTAACGTACTATCACCAATAAGGTAATTTACCACACCTTTATCATTAGTCGTACCAAAATCATCAAAGATTTTAGGTTTACGTAAATCTAAACCTAATAAAATCGTCTTTTTTCCTGAGAGCGCATAAACTGTAGCAATATTTATAGACGTGAATGTTTTACCCTCTCCACTCACCGAAGATGTTACCATTAATGTATTGGCTCTCGAGTCTTTAGACTTATTCTTAAAAATAAACTGCAAACTAGATCTAATAGCTCTAAAGGATTCAGCAACAGCAGATTTTGGTTTTTCATAAGCCACCAAATTGTTCTTGTAACGATATTTACCTATTAATCCTAAAATAGGAATTTTAGACATTTTCTCCACTTCATCCGAGCCATGAATTGTATTATCTAAAAGATAAATAACAAAAATTAAAAACATTGGTGAGAAAAAGCCAATCATTAAGGCCATCATATAATTTAAGGACTTATTTGGCCCTATAGGTGCGTCATCAATATCTTTTGCTTCATCAATAATCGTAATATCTGAGACATTTGCTGCTTTTATAATGGCTGCTTCACCTCGTTTAGCTTGGTAGATATCATAAGCTTCTCTACTTAGATCCATTTTTCGTTGAATCTTAAGATACTTTTGTTGGTCCTCTGGAAGGCTAGAGAGTTTAGCCTCTAAATTTGCAATTTTTCTACTTATAGTATTAAGTTGAACACCAATGGTTTGCTTAGTAACATTGATTGTTTCCAGTAAAACATTCTTTTCCGTATCTATTTTACGATCTAAATCTTCGAATAGAATTGAACCCTCTTTTGTAGAATATTCTAAATTACGTCGTTGCACAGAAAGCGCAATAATATTTGATACTCCGTTTAATATATTAACTTCTTCTATACCTACTGATGTAGGTGCTGCAATCTTAGTGTAATCTGTTTTGTTATTTAAATAAGTTTCTAATGTTTTTAGGTAATTAAGTTTAGACTCCTCTACCAATTTTTCTTGCTCATATTCTTTTAACTGCTCAGATATCTGATTCATATCTGCTTCAACATTAAAAACCTTATTGGTTTTTCTAAAGTCGTTCATTTCTTCAGTAACAGACTTTAAATTAGTATCAACCGCACCTAGACTACTATCAATAAACTTAATTGTATTAGTGGCATAAAGATTTTTTCTTTCTAACTCTGTTCTACTAAGAATGGCGGATGTAGCATTTAGAAAATCAACAATCTTAGTTTTATTTTTACCAACAAGAGATAATTTTAATACAGAAGATGATTCTCTAGAATTAGCCTCAATGTTAATACTATTTTTATACTGATTTACAACACTATCAAAATTTAAATATCTAACAAAATAAGTATCACCCTCTTCAACTAATGCATCAGACTTTAAAATAACTGCTCCATTAAAAAAAGGTGTATTAATAAGCTCACCAAATTTAAAGACTTTAGAAAACAATCCTGTATTAACATTAATACCAATTTTTTTCTTTGTATCGAATAGTTGACCTGATGCTTTTGAAGATGTAAACTCGCAAAACAATTCAAATGAAGTTCTATCAATTAGTTTAATTCCAACAGGCTTGCCTAACATTTGAGGTTTAGACTTTTCTGTTTCCACCACAAAAGGTGCCCCTTTGTAAACATCAACTAAGTGATATTTACCCTGTTTTAGGTATTGCTTATAAAACTCTAACGAATCAACAACAAGCTCATTATGAGTTCTGGTTTTTATCTCAGTTAAAACACTACCAACTTGCTCCGAAACTCCTCCCCAATTAAATGAAATACTAGTACTAGAACTCATAAAGGGACTTTGATCATTATCAATGGTGATTAATGAATCTAACCTATAAATATTTTCTTTTCTAACATTAATAAAATAAGCTACAAGCAGAGCCACACCAATGCAAAACAAAACAAGTTTCCATAAATTAAGTGCTTTAAATAAATAACCTTTAAAATCGAAGCCTACGCGTTGCGAATCTAGTTCTTCTATCTCATCGTAATCCCTCATAAATTATAATCTTGAAAAAATTAAAATTGAAGATGTTATTAAAGAAACTACCGTCGCTATTGTAGTTAAACTTGAAACTGCTGTTTCTCCTGTTCCTAAGGATTTTTGCTTTAACGGTTTTACGTAAATAATATCATTAGGTTGTATATAATAGTATGGAGACTTCATTACATTAATATCTGTTAAATCCAAATGATGTATTTTTTGACCTTGCGGATATTGCCTAATAATTAAAACATCTTTTTTATCACCTGTTACAGGTATTTCACCAACATTAGCAATAGCTTCAAATATGTTTACGCGCTCAGTAAACAAAACATTACTACCAGGTGATCCAACTTCTCCATTTGCTGTATATCGTAATCCAGCGAGTTTAACAGTAACAAAAATATTTGCTGTTTCTTTAAATTGCTCATCGAGCAGCTTTTTCTCTATTATTTTTTCAATCTCTTCGGTAGTAAACCCCAAAACATTAACATAACCTAAAGTAGGTATTCTAATATTACCATGAACATCTACTGTAAAACCATCAAAATAAGCACGTTCCGAACTACTTGCATTTAAATTTGAATCACCTGAAGGATTCAATATTTCCACTGTTTTTTGATCTATAGCTTTTACCTTTACATTAAGAATATCATTGATTTGAACTCTATATGGTTTTTGAACCTCAATAAGATTATTTGGAATAGTATCGTTAATTGAATTCTCTTTATTCTGAAGATAAATAGTGTCTTTGTGAGGGATACAAGAGGAAACAATAACACAACTCAAAAAAATAATTAAAAGCTTAATACGCTTCATATGCACAATGGATCTTTACAGACAAATATAATGTATCAATATCAATATCAAAACTATTAGGTTTCTTTTTGGTTTATTTAGTTCTTTGTAAAAAAAACAGTTTGAATTATCTCAACGTAGAAAATATATCTAAGTCTTATGGAGAACTCGTTCTTTTTAAAGATTTGTCCTTTAGTATCCATAAAGACCAAAAAATAGCCTTTGTAGCCAAAAACGGAAGTGGAAAAACATCTATTCTTAATATTTTATCGGGAAAAGATGCACCAGATGATGGGCAAATAGTTATTAGAAAAGGGTTACGATTAGCATTTTTAGACCAAGAGCCAAACTTAGATGCAAAGTTGACGATCGAAGAAACGATTTTCGATTCGGATATCCCTATTCTAAAAACAATTGAAGCTTACGAAAATGCTTTAAAAAATCCTGAAGACTCAGAGGCTTATCAAAAAGCTTTTGAAGCTATGGATAGAAATAATGCTTGGGAGTTCGAAACACAATACCAACAAACATTATCTCAACTAAAATTAGATAACTTGTCAATGAAAGTTAGCACGCTTTCTGGTGGACAAAAAAAACGACTTGCACTAGCACAAGCCTTATTGAGTAAACCAGATATTTTAATTCTCGATGAGCCAACAAACCATCTCGATTTAGAAATGATAGAGTGGTTAGAAGACTACTTCGCTAAAACACAACAAACGCTTTTTATGGTTACACACGATCGTTATTTTTTAGAACGCGTTTGTAACGAAATTATAGAATTAGATCATGGTCAACTATATACATACAAGGGTAACTACTCATACTATCTAGAAAAGAAAGAAGCCCGAATTGAAAATGAAGCCACAGAAGTTGGTAAAGCCAAGCAACTCTTTAAAAAAGAGCTCGATTGGATGCGTCGCCAACCAAAAGCACGTACCACAAAATCTAAAAGTAGAATTGACGATTTCTTCGAAATAAAGTCTAAAGCACATAAGCGTCGTAACGACCACCAAGTGCAATTAGAAATTAACATGGAACGCTTAGGAAGTAAAATAATAGAGTTTCATAATGTTTCTAAAGCCTTTAAAGACAAGACTATTTTAAAAGGCTTTGAATACACCTTTAAAAAAGGAGAACGCATCGGTATTATTGGTAAAAACGGAACTGGCAAATCTACATTTCTAAATTTATTAACCCAAAGTATACAGCCAGATAGTGGTAAAATTGTCGTTGGTGAAACTGTTAAAATTGGTTATTATACTCAAGGAGGAATTAAAGCCAAGCCAAATCAAAAAGTTATTGATGTTATAAAAGAATTTGGAGAGTATATTCCCTTGGCAAAAGGAAGACAAATTAGTGCACAGCAATTATTAGAACGCTTTTTATTTAATAGAAAAAAACAATGGGATTTTGTAGAAAAGCTTAGTGGTGGAGAACAAAAACGATTATATCTGTGTACAGTTTTAATTCAGAATCCAAATGTTTTAATTCTCGATGAGCCAACTAACGATTTAGATATTGTAACTCTAAATGTACTTGAAGATTTTTTAATGGATTTTCCTGGCGTGCTACTAGTCGTTTCTCACGATCGTTATTTTATGGATAAAATTGTGGATCATATGTTTGTTTTTAGGGGAGAAGGTGTTGTAGATGATTTTCCAGGCAACTACTCAGATTTTAGAGCTTATGATAGCAGTCAACCAAAACAAATAGAACAAGTAGAAAAAATAGATAATACTAAAGCCGTAAAACAAAACGAAGCCAACAAATTATCTTACAACGAGCAAAAAGAGTATAAAAATCTAGAATCTAAAATTCGTTCTTTAGAGCTCGATAAAAAAGCTTTAGAGGCTAAATTCAACAATCCAGAGTTATCACAAAACGATATTGCAAAACTTTCTGAAGAGCTTCAAGATATTATTGATACAATAGAAGAAAAAGAAATGCGTTGGTTTGAGCTATCTGAGAAATTAGAAAGTTAAAATGTATCAAGTAATAGCATACATAAAGTTTTTATTTAGTTCAACCAATCAACATGGTGTCCACTCTCCTTTTGTATATCAATTTGTAACCAAATGTCTCTATGACAAAAAAAAATATCAGGACTATTCAAAACTTGTAGCCTATAGAAATGCTTTAATAAAAAACAATGATATAATAGAATTTACTGACTTTGGTTCAGGTTCAAAAGTTTTCAAATCTAATACAAGAACTACTAGTGCAATTACCAAAAACGCTGGCACTCCAATAAAACGAGCAAAATTATTTTATCGGCTAGCTCAATATTTCAAGCCAAAAAACATTTTAGAGTTAGGTACGTCGCTTGGGTTAGCGACTCATGCTATGGCTTTAGGTTATTCTAAAAACCAAATTACTACCATAGAAGGTTGCCCAAAAACAGCATTGTATGCACAACAACAACTTAAGCGTTTTAAAGTTGAAAATGTAATTGTAGAAACTGGCGAGTTTAAACATAAACTACCGAATTTAAGCCATAACAATTACGATCTCATTTTCTTTGATGGGCATCATAATAAAACAGCCACAATTCAATATTTCGAGTCTCTTTTACCTACTGCAAACAATGAAACTATTTTTGTTTTCGACGACATTTATTGGTCTAAAGGCATGACAGAAGCTTGGGATTATATTAAAAACCACAAATCTGTAACTGTAACCGTAGATTGTTTTAATTTAGGCTTTGTGTTTTTTAGAAAAGAACAAGCCAAAGAACATTTTAAAATAAGAGTGTAACAACCTAACTACTTTAACGTCTTATTAACTGTAAAATCCTGTATCTTGCAGGAAAATTTAAGCAACCAAGACTATTTGATTATGAGTGACAACGTCATTGAGATTAGAGGTATCATTAGAGATTTTAAATTAGGACAAGAAATTGTTCATGTTTTAAAGGGTATAGATTTAGATATAAAACGTGGCGAATATGTTGCTATAATGGGACCTTCTGGTTCTGGTAAATCTACCTTAATGAATTTGCTAGGTTGTTTAGATACACCAACTGACGGCAGCTATAATTTAAATGGAAAAGATGTAAGTAAAATGTCTGATGATGAGTTAGCTGATATTAGAAATACCGAAATTGGATTTGTATTTCAAACCTTTAACTTACTGCCGAGAACGACTGCTTTAGATAATGTAGCATTGCCAATGGTATATGCAGGCGCCTCTAAAAAACAGCGTGTAGAAAGAGCCACTGAAGTACTTACAGATGTAGGTTTAGCAGACCGAATGGATCATAAACCCAACCAACTTTCTGGAGGTCAACGTCAGCGAGTAGCAGTAGGTAGAGCTTTAGTAAATAAGCCTTCTATTATCTTAGCAGATGAACCTACAGGAAACTTAGACTCTAAAACAGGAACTGAAATCATGGCACTATTCGATCAAATTCATGCTTCAGGAAACACTGTAATTATGGTAACCCACGAAGAAGATATCGCTGCACATGCCAAACGTGTTATACGTTTGCGAGATGGTGTCATTGAAAGTGATACTTTTAATGATTAGTGATTAGTGATTAGTGATTAGTGATTAGAAAGTATAAAAACCATTACTAAACTATTCTTAAAACTACTTTCAACTTGCTATCTTAGATATAACTATATGACTTTAGATATTTTAGATGATTATTTTAGTTCTAAGAATAAATATTCTAATTTTTGGAGATGGTCTATTTTTTCACTTTGTATAATTAATCTTTTAAGTATTTTTCAATTAGTAGAATTGCCAAATTCTATTAAAACCTTATTATTTGGTCTAATTTGTCTTTTTCTTCTGGGAAATTCATTTAGCCACAAGATTTTTAAAAGAGTAGGTAAACTTGAATGTATAGACAATAAGTTCATTATTAAACTTCACGATAAATCCGAATATATAGAATTAACTGATGTTAAACACATAAAAATCTCAAACATACAACCAAATGATTACATGTTAACTTTTGATTCTGGGAAAGATGTAAGAGTTGAAATCAAATCAGAAAAACTCGATAACTTTAAATCATTTTGCGAGAAAAATAACATTGAAATCATTAAAGATAGTTTAATAAGAAATTTGAAATCATTTTTTAGTAAAGAAAAATCTTATTAAAATTCATATCTCATTTCATATGTTCTTCTTGGGTAATATAATCGAAGAATGCAGATTTAAGATTATTATAGTCAATTTATTAAAAAACCCAATCAACATATCCTCTATTACAGTTTTAAATCTTTGCGTCTCTACGACTTTACGAGAAAAACTTCAAACTTCTAGCTACTAACTTCAAACCATATTCATTAACTTTGTTAGCATGAAAGTCTACACAAAAACAGGAGATAAAGGTACTACTGCCCTATTTGGTGGCACACGTGTACCAAAGCATCATATTCGCATAGAAAGCTACGGAACCATTGATGAGCTTAACTCGCATATTGGTTTAATAAGAGATCAAGATATAGACCAACTGTATAAGAACACACTAATGCACATACAAGATCGGCTATTTACTGTTGGTGCTATCTTGGCAACAGACCCAGAAAAAGCAACATTAAAAAATGGCAAAGACCGATTAAACATTCCTAAAATTTCTAATGAGGATATTGAGCGTTTAGAAAAGGAAATGGATAACATGGAAGACAGTTTACCACCGATGACGCACTTTGTTTTACCAGGAGGTCATCAAACGGTGTCATTCTGTCACATCGCACGTACTGTTTGCCGGAGAGCCGAGCGTTTGGCGTCGCATCTCAACGACCTAGAACCATTTCAGCCCGAAACTTTAATGTACATCAATAGACTTTCTGACTACCTTTTTGTATTGGCACGGAAGTTGTCACATGATTTACAAGCTGAAGAAATAAAATGGATTCCTAATAAAGAATCATAAGACATTTTTTTTACTCAGATTTGGATTATAATTGCAATACTTAGTCCGAAGCAAAAGTTGACGATTACACGTTCTTTCAATTAATGACATAACATTTATAAGGGAGCTTTGATTGATTCAAAACACTCAGATATAAATGTTTAGCAAGACCGATAAATTAAAATATTTATTAAACAAGCTAATTAATTTGATTTTTTCTTGAATTATTCAACTAAAAAATTATTTTTGCAAAAATTAAATTACACACGCAAATATGTATTGGACATTAGAATTAGCATCTTATTTAAGTGATGCGCCTTGGCCAGCAACCAAAGATGAGCTTATTGACTACGCAATTAGAACAGGAGCACCATTAGAAGTTGTTGAAAATTTACAAGCGATAGAAGATGAAGGAGATTCTTACGACTCTATTGAAGAAATTTGGCCAGACTATCCAACCGACGAAGATTACCTCTGGAATGAGGATGAATATTAACATATAAAATTATCACAAAAAAGTCTCTTGCGTTACCTTAACTAAGAGACTTTTTTTATTTTCGGATGCTTTTTACAAGCATACAACATCTGTTGTATTGTACATAGTTATTGTACTACGCTCAATTCGACAGATTAGAATCATTAAACAAAACACAGGTTACCTTAACCAACCTGACCAAAATATATAACATGGGAATATTAGATAAAGTACTTAAAGTTTTTGTTGGAGATAAATCCAAACAAGATGTAAGTGCTATTACACCAATTGTAAATAAAATTAAAACTTTTGAAGCCGCACTCGAGGCTTTATCTCACGACGAACTTAGAGCTAAAACAATTGAGTTTAAAGCAAAAATTGCTGAAGCCAGAAAACCACTTCAAGATAAAAAAGAAGATCTTTTAACCAAAGCAGAAGTTACTGAAGATATCGATGAGCGCGAAGATATCTATGTAGAGATCGATAAAATTGAAGATGAAATTTACGATGTTACTGAAGATGTTTTAAATGATATTTTACCCGAAGCTTTTGCCGTAGTTAAAGAAACTGCAAAACGTTTTGTACACAACACACAGATTTCAGTAACCGCAAATGCTTTTGACCGTGAGATATCGGGCGAACACGACTATGTAACTCTAGAAGGTGACCAAGCTATTTGGGCAAACTCTTGGGATGCTGCCGGTAAGCCAATTACTTGGGACATGATTCACTACGATGTACAGTTAATTGGTGGTGTAGCAATGCACCAAGGTAAAATTGCTGAGATGCAAACTGGTGAAGGTAAAACGTTGGTGGCAACACTACCTGTATATCTTAATGCTTTAGCTGGTAAAGGAGTACACCTTGTTACGGTAAACGATTATCTTGCCAAACGAGATAGCGCATGGATGGCTCCAATATTTGAATTCCATGGACTTAGTGTAGATTGTATAGATTACCACACACCAAACTCAGATGCACGTCGTAAGGCTTATAACGCAGATATCACTTACGGAACCAATAACGAATTTGGTTTCGATTATCTACGTGATAATATGGCACATTCGCCAGAAGATTTAGTGCAACGTCCACACCACTACGCTATAGTAGATGAGGTGGATTCTGTATTAGTTGATGATGCACGTACACCGTTAATTATATCTGGTCCAGTTCCAAAAGGAGACGAACACGAGTTTGATGCCTTAAAACCAAAAGTGCAACAAATTGAAGAAGTACAACGTAAATATTTAGTAGGTGTTTTAGCAGAAGCTAAAAAACTAATTGCTGCAGGAGATACAAAAGAAGGTGGTTTTCAATTATTAAGAGCCTACAGAGGTATTCCTAAAAATAAAGCATTAATTAAGTTTTTATCTGAAGAAGGAATTAAGCAATTGCTTCAAAAAACGGAAAACTTCTACATGCAGGACAACAATAGAGAAATGCCTAAAGTAGATGCAGAACTCTATTATGTTATTGACGAAAAAAACAATCAGGTAGAATTATCTGATAAAGGTATAGAATTCCTTTCTGGAGAAGACGATCCAAACTTCTTCGTTATGCCAGAAATGGGAACCGAAATCGCAAAAATTGAAGCGATGGGCTTATCCTCTGAAGAAGAAGCAAATCTTAAAGAAGATTTATTTAGAGACTTCGGAATTAAATCGGAACGTATCCATACCCTCAATCAATTATTAAAAGCATACGCCTTATTCGAAAAAGACAATCAGTATGTTGTTATGGACAACAAAGTAATGATTGTAGATGAGCAAACGGGTCGTATTATGGATGGTCGTCGTTACTCGGACGGATTGCACCAAGCGATTGAAGCAAAAGAAAATGTGAAAATTGAAGCGGCTACTCAAACATTCGCAACAGTAACACTTCAAAATTATTTTAGAATGTACCGTAAATTATCTGGTATGACAGGTACTGCGGTTACAGAAGCAGGCGAATTCTGGGAAATCTACAAGTTAGATGTTGTTGAAATTCCTACCAACAGACCTATTGCAAGAGACGATAGAGACGATTTAGTTTACAAAACTAAACGCGAAAAATATAATGCCGTAATTGATGAAGTTGTAACTCTTTCTAATGCTGGTCGTCCTGTACTTATTGGTACAACCAACGTAGAAATTTCTGAGCTTTTAGGTAAAATGTTGAGCATACGTAAAATAGATCATAATGTTTTAAATGCAAAACAACATAAAAAAGAAGCTGAAATTGTTGCACAAGCTGGTAATGCAGGCCAAGTAACCATTGCTACGAACATGGCTGGTCGTGGTACAGATATTAAATTGAGTGATGAAGTAAAAGCCGCAGGTGGTTTAGCCATTGTAGGTACAGAGCGTCACGATTCGCGTCGTGTAGACAGACAGTTACGTGGTAGAGCTGGTCGTCAAGGAGATCCAGGAAGTTCACAATTTTATGTGTCTTTAGAAGATAACTTAATGCGCCTATTCGGTTCGGAGCGTATTGCAAAGATGATGGATAGAATGGGACTTAAAGAAGGTGAAGTGATACAACACAGTATGATTTCTAAATCTATTGAGCGTGCACAGAAAAAAGTAGAAGAAAATAACTTTGGTGTGCGTAAGCGTTTACTAGAATATGATGATGTAATGAATGCACAACGTGAGGTTGTTTACAAACGTCGTCGTAATGCTTTACATGGAGAACGTCTAAGAGTAGATTTAGCCAACATGATTTACGATACCTCAGAAGGTATTGCAAACAACAATAAGGACGCCAACGACTATAAAAACTTTGAGTTTGAATTAATCCGTTATTTCTCAATGTCCTCTCCTATAACTGAAGCAGAATTCAGCAAAATGGGAGCACAAGAAATTGCAGGTGTTATTTATAAAGCTGCTTTTAAGCACTACAGAGAAAAAATGCAACGCGCTGCAGATTTAGCATTTCCTGTTATTGAAAATGTATACAATACACAACGAGATAAATTTAAACGAATCGTTGTTCCATTTACAGATGGTGTAAAGAATCTTCAAGTTGTAACGGACTTAGAAAAAGCTTACGAAACCAAAGGAACACAGTTAATTAATGATTTTGAAAAGAACATTACTTTGGCTATTGTTGATGATGCTTGGAAAGTACATTTACGTAAAATGGATGAGTTAAAGCAATCGGTTCAGTTAGCGGTTCACGAGCAAAAAGACCCATTGTTAATCTATAAGTTTGAGTCTTTTGAGCTATTTAAAGCTATGATAGACCAAGTAAATAAAGATGTTATTTCATTCTTATTTAAAGGTGAAATTCCGCAAGAAACTGCAAACACTATACAAGAAGCTAGAGCACGTAAAAAAGAGAAATTAGAAACTCAAAAAGACGAAATTCCTAATATGGATGAACGTGCTGCACAAAGCAGACAAGCTGGTGAAGGTGCTTCTCGTCAACAACAAGTAGTAGAAACAATTGTTAGAGAGCAACCAAAAATTGGACGTAACGATAAAGTAACTATTAAACATGTAATGAGCGGAGAAAACAAAACCGTAAAATATAAACAAGCCATTCCTTTAATTGATAAAGGAGAATGGGTTTTGGTTAACGATTAGCAAAACCATTGATTTTGTCATCCTAAACTTGTTTAAGGATTTCAGAATAAGACCCAAAAACATAAATTTGTTATTCTGAAATTGTTTCAGAAACTAAAAACTAAAAATCCTGATGCAACCCATCAGGATTTTTTTTATGTGTCATACAATGCAGAACCATTTGTTAATTATGTATTGTAATCAATTTAAGTGCGTCATTTTTAGTAACTTTAAAATCAAATAGTTATACAAAGCATAGACTTATACAAACTCACATTACACAAAACACTAAGAAAATAACATGAAAAATTATATCATCACAGCACTTGCCTTTGCCGGTATTTTAATGTCTTGTAACTCATCGGACAAAACAACCACCACCATTGAAGAAACCTCAGAAGCGGACACTACAATAAACCAAATCGATAAAAATTTAAAACCTATAGATTCTAACGACGCATTAATTGCAACTGCTTTAATGGCTGCTCCAGAAGCAAGTAGAGCAAACTGTAAAGTTATTGGGTATAATTTGGCAGGTGAATTTGTAACCTTAAAAGAAGGAAATAACGAATTTATTGTACTTGCCGACGACCCTAATAAAGAAGGTTTTAGTGCCGCATGTTATCATAAAGATCTAGAACCATTTATGGCTAGAGGGAGAACTTTAAAAGCAGAAGGAAAGAAACACCAAGAAATTTTTGATATCCGAGAAGCAGAGGTAAAAGCGGGTAAGCTTAATATACCAACTGGTGCCACCTTGCACATCTACTACGGTAAAAACGTATTGTATAATCCTAAAACCTCTAAAGTAGATGGAGCCAAACTCCGTTATGTGGTTTATATGCCTTATGCAACATCTGCTTCTACAGGTTTACCAGAAGCACCAGCAGCCTCTAATCATCCATGGATTATGAATCCTGGAACACATAGAGCACATATTATGATTTCGCCATTAGCAGATGATGGTATGTAGTATATAAGATGCTATTAATTCTCAATTCTACTAGAAACAAAAATTTCTGAAATTTGGTTATAAACAATACTTAATTTTAGTAATTTTAAAATACGATAAACGTGAACATATATTCACCATATCCAGAACATAAAACCGGATAAGAGGAACATATGTCCTTATATAACGAGTTGTACCACATATGACCAAACCATCTCAAATACTGATTTTAATAATGGTTTCTTTCACTCTAATTAATTGTGTGCAGAAAACCGAACTAACTGAATTGGAATTTGAACAAAAGGTGTTCTACGAATTATTTCCTGAACTTTCGGACAAAATGTATAATGACATTCGACTAATTCCAACGCCACCACCACCTTCACCAAATTATCTGACCGAAAAAGGGTTTGATGCTGAAAATGACTATAATAAAGCACTTGAAAATTGGGAAAAGTCAGATGATTATCGAAATAGATTAAATGACTGGAAAAAAAGAAGAGATTCGATAATTAATGACACTACTCTCATTTACATATCTTTTCCTGATTCAATAAACCAATTTGAAAGAGAAGATATGCATGAGCTAATTAATCATTTCAATGACCAAAAACTTGTAGTTGACTCTAAAGACTTTGAATTGAATAGCGGATTTAAAGTGGACTTTGACAATCTAAAGTCGGATAATAAAAAATTAAGATTTAAACCATTATCTGAATTTCCAGAAAGACGTGAATTTTGGACAACTAAATATGATTTTAATTTTCGAGGTTCAATGTCAATTACTCGAATTTTATTTGACAAAACAAAATCTTTCGGAGTGCTGAATACAGGTTTCGTAAAAGGTCGTCTGAATGGAAGTGGTTGTCGAGTTTTTATTCGAAAAGACGAAAATGGAAATTGGGTAATTGATAAAATAAAAGGAACTTGGATTTCTTAAAAAATACGTGGTACAACAACGTGTATAATTAATTGCTTTGGCAAGTGTTTATTTGGAAAATTCCTTCGGAATTTTCTCGCGTTCGTTTTTGTTTACTAAATTAGTTGCTTAAACACGCAACTAACCATACACAAAACCGTTGTGCACTATTTGAGGAAACCATTAAGCTTAATTGAAAACAGGAATGAAATTAACTAATGAACAGTTTACAGAAGTTGCTTTTATTTTCGAAAAGGAGAACGGAAATACTCACTCGGATTTTGAAAAAGGAATAATTGCAGAATCGAAATTTAAAAACTTTGAATCGTCTGAATTAGAACAGATAATTGTTAACGGACTTAACTCTGGAATTTATAAAAACGAAGATGAACGAGTTAGCGGATATTGGGCTTTATCAAAAATTTGCAATCAAAATTTGATTGCGGAATATAAGAAATGGTTGCGTAAGGAATTAGAAAACGAAAATGGAATTGCGGTTTTTCAAATATTAATCGGACTAGACCGACTTGACGAACCAGCATTTAATAAAAATCGATCTGGACGTGGTGCGGACGAAATGGAATTGAATTTTAGAGATGCTAAACAGTATTTGATAAATAAAAACAGTGCACAACAACGTGTATAATTAATTGCTTGGTTCACTGCCGACTTACGAAAATTCCGCTGGAATTTTCTATCTGTGATTTGTTTGCTAACTTAGTTGCTGAAACACGCAACTAACCATACACATCGCCGTTGTGCCTAATTTGACAACCAAGACCTAAAGGGAAAAATTTGGACAATATTTTAAACATATATGAATCTGAAAGAACCTGCGAATATCGTGGCGAAACTTATCATGTAAGAGACAATGGTTCTATTTTTAGACTACAAAAACCTAACAAAAGAAAAAGACCTTTAGACGAAAAATGGACTTTTGGAAATCCATGTAATCAGAAAGGTTACATGAACTTTTCATCAGAAACAGTACATAGGATTGTTGCAACAGCTTTTCATGGAAAACAACCTTCTGAAAAACATATTGTTGACCATATTGACACTAACAAAAAAAATAATAGACCTGAAAACTTAAGATGGATAACTAGATTGGAAAACATCTTACTAAATCCAATCACTTTATCTAGAATAATTTTTAAGTATGGAAGTATTGATAACTTCCTTACAAATCCCTCTAATCCAATAGATGGTGAACTTGAACAAAATTTCGATTGGATGAGAACGGTTACAAAAGAAGAATCTGATAATACTAGAAACAACTTATTAAATTGGGCTAAAGAAGGTAAAATTCCATCTGGAGGACAATTAGGAGAATGGATATTTAATCAGGAAATTACTAAAACCCAATCTACTACTCAACCCAATTACATAATATCTAAAACACCTAATGCAGCGCAACGCATTGTTTTTCATAATGATAAACCAAACGAATTTCCATGTACACCACAAATTATTAAAGGAAATCCATTGGCAACATACTTTGAGAATTTAAAAGTGGGAATGCCTTTTTTTAGAAATCATAATGGAGATTATGTAATAGTTAAAAGTGGATTTTCAAAAGATAGGCAATCTATTTATGTGCTGACAAGGTCTGATTATGTTTATAGAGAAATAGAAGATGGAGAATACACTGCTGTGCCAATTAATGAACTTAATGAGCAAGTCTCTATTAAGGATTTGCCACATTCGCTTTCTGAAGTAACTTATGTAGATAATTTGTTTTTGCATTCAAGGGTAGAAACAGGTTTTCATCCGAGGGAAGAGCTAGAAGACATATTTGCTGAATATACACAAGAGTTAGAATAAAAGTGTTAGAATTTCATTTGTGATATTTATAAAATAAAAACTAGGCACAACACCGTGTATAATTAATTGCTTGGTTCAGATCTACTTACGAAAATTCCTGAGGAATTTTCTCTGGCTCGTAAATGTTTGCTAAATTAGTTGCTGAAACACGCAACTAACCATACACAAACACGTTACCCAACATTTGACCAAAAATGCACGCTAAACTGAAAAACATAATTCTGACTTTAACTCTAATTGGAATTGGATTAGGGATTTTTAGTTACAGTAAAATGTACGAGTTTTTCTATCAAGAATTTTACTTTCCAGCAATATTGGCGGTTTTATTAATCACATTTATTTTTCTACCAAAGAATTTAAAGATAAAAAGCAAATTCTTGAATTTAACAGCACTCGGAATTGGAATTGTATTTGTGACTCTAACAACTCAACTGACTTTGGACTATTTTGGAATGAAAAGGACTGAAAAAATATTGACTGAATATCACGAATTGGATTGCGAAAAAATAACTGACCGATTTACGACTGATTTAGTAAATAATGAACTTAAATATTTTTCGAGCGGATTAGTCGGCTCGGGAAATTTATCGGAAAACATAAAAGAATACAGAATAGAAAATTTTGACCTTGGATGTATGGTTTATGACAATCTGAATTGCTACAATAAACTCGTTAGCAATTATCTAAAAAACAAAAAGAATATTACAATTAATGAACTGTATGAATAATAAAAACGTTGGGTAACAACGTGTATAAAAAATTGCTATTTTAGTGCTTAACCAAAGGCAGTTGCAATTTTGTTACGTCTGATTTTCCTGCGGAAAATCCTCGGTCACAAAACCGCAACTTTCCATACACAAACCGTTGTACGCAAGCTAAAAAAAGCATTATGAAAAATAAAATCTTGTTACTGACTTTGACAATTCTATTTGGTTTCCAATTGAGTTTTGGACAAGAAAATGAATTAACTGAATTTAATGCTAATGATTTGATTGGAGAATGGTATCCAAAATATAATCGAGGCAAACTTGAATTGACTTTTGAAAAGAAAGTAACAACTGAACACAAATACGGATTAAGTATTGAAATATTGAAAAACGGAGAATTTCGAAATAGATATTCAGCACCTTGTGGAAATGACACTATGCTTCGGACTCATAATTACAGTGGAAAATGGAGTCTGAATAAAGGTGAGTGGATAATAACCACAACTGAACCAATTAATCGACAAGGAACGGTTTATAAAATAGTGGAATTAAAACTTGACAAGTTAGTTCTTGCCGAAATTAAAACGGAATAAAGCCAGCGTACAACACCGTGTATAATTAATTGCTTTGGCAAGTGCTTATTTGGAAAATTCCTTCGGAATTTTCTCGGGTTCGTATTTGTTTACTAAATTAGTTGCTTAACCACGCAACTAACCATACACATCAACGTTACCACACATTTGAGAATGACGCAAAAACAACGTAAAATATTCTACCCAGTAATTTTCTTTCTAGGAGCAATTTTAATTATTTGGGAAATTAATATTTACAGAGAAACAATTATCAATTTGATGATTCCAATCGGAATTATAATGGTTGTTGGAATAATTGCATTTATTCTCGATTTTAAGAATTATAAGAGCACTTATGAATATAATGGAATTGGACTTTACCTCTATTCCGCAATGCATTATGTAATCGGATTTGGATTTATTGCTTGCTCAATCTTTATGTTATCGAATTATTATTTCGCTGACCAAAATACAAGAACTGAATCGTATGAGATTATTCGGACTTCCTCACTAGCTTCTGGAGGAAAATATAGAATTGACGTCCGAACACCAACGTTTAGGATTAATTATAATGGAAAAATAAAAGAATTAGTCTTTTCATCTGAATTTTATGAAAAAAGGAACTTCTACAATAATGTGGAATTGGAAATTCGACAAGGACTTTTTGGATTTGACATTTTAGAAAATAAAAAACTGAATTAAAATAGTAACCGAATAAAAAACGTGTGGTAACACCGTGTATATTTAATTGCTTCATTCTAGCCTACTTGCGAATATTCCTTCGGAATATTCACAGGTTCGTAAAAGTTTGCTAATTTAGTTGCTTAACCACGCAACTAACCATACACAAACACGTTAGCACACATTTAACCCAAACAAGATGTTTAAGAAATTATTTTCAAAAAAAGAACCCAAAACTTACGGACCGACAGAACCGATTTATCCTGGCGAATTGTTTGAGGTTGCTGAAATAAGTGATGATAATGGATTCTTTGGATTTTCTAATATCAATAAATCTTACGACAATTATCCTAATAAAAAATACTTCCCTTGGTGGATTCAAGTGACTTTGGAACTTGTGGACATTGACGACAGAAAAATGCCAACTGAAAGTGAAGCACAAATACTAAATGAATTGGAAGATGAAATTGAAAAATTTATTTCGGAAAAACATAAAACTCATTTTATCGGACGTGTAACTCAAAATGGATTTCGAGATATAATTTTTTACGTTCAAGAACCAAAATTTGACCAAGAAAAAACGAATATATTTTTTGACCAAGTTCAGAAAAAAAGACGAGTAAATTTTACAATGGAAAAAGACCTTGAATGGAAAAATGTTTCTGGACTGATAAAATAAAAAACGTGTGCTAACAACGTATAAAATTAATTGCTTGGTACGAGCCTACTTACGAAAATCCTAACGGATTTTCTATTCGGTTTGTATTTACTAAATTCGTTGCTAAACCACGCAACTAATCTTATACAAAACCGTTAGCTTTAATTTTATGAAAATCAAAACTCTATTATTATTTCTGAATTTATCTCTTCTTGCAAGTGCTCAAGAACTAGCGACTTTTTGTGAGAACGAATATGGAGGGAAAATTCTGAAAGAAACAAAATCAATTATCGATAGTTTGAAGAATAATGGAGCTCAAAATTTTATCTCACTCACTCATTATTCTGCTGGAACTGAAGCAGGATATGCTAAGATTCTTTGGAAGCAAGAGAATGAGATTAGCGGGATAGAAATTAAGATTAATAAAACCGATAATGAACTTTACGAAACGACTAAATCTTCATTAATTACGGACCAAAATTTCAAAACGATTGAATTCTTGAATGGTAAAAAGTTGAATACAAATAAAGAATTAAATGATATGTGTGAAGGTTGGATTTCACACCAACCATATTTTTTGCTTTACTACAATAATAGCGAAAATGAAGAATGTCTGAGTATTCCACAATCCAACACAGAATGTAATATTGGAGATTATCGAATAAAAATAATAGAAGAACTAAGTTTAGGTGCTTTGGAATTTCTTAAATTGAGAATTACAGAAGAAGAGTTTCAAAAACTTGAAATTAGAAAAAACTAAAGCTAACAACGGCTATAGTTCATTACGGCTGAAATTCCTAATCGGAATTTCAAGCCTTTTTGCTAAATTTATGGTTACGGCGGAATGATACTCGCGTACCATTCCGTAACGAAACCATAGCCAAAACCGTTGTGCATAAGCTGAACAAACAGAGTCAAATTAAACTTTATATCTTAAAAAAAGTCTTACAGTTACTCTAAAATACTGTTGTTTTATGAAGTATAGAAATATCATATTACTGTTTTGTTTTATAATCCTGGCAAATTGTTCAAAGGATAGTGATGATAGTATTTCTCAAAGTGAACAGAGAATTGAAATTCCATTATCCACTGTAGACTATAGCTCAATGGACAACTGGGTATTTCACCCAAATAAACCTACCTTTCTCACTAATTATAATCTGGATATTGCTGTAATAAATGAAAACCTTCAGATTGAAAATATTATTCCGATTACAAATAATTCTTATACAGATACAGGAATTGATGTGTTTTTTGTTCATCCAACAGTCTTAACCCAAAATGAGATTCCCGAATATATTGACATTCAGGACCAGCCCGAATTATTAATAACAGGTACCATAGTTGCTCAAGGTGCACTATTGTCAAAGTATGGTAGGCTATTTGCCCCTAGATATAGACAATCAACAGGTAGAACTTATAGACCCGAGACAGATAAGGAAACACAAGCTTCTATAATTGCTGTATCCTATAGTGATATTAAAGCGGCCTTTTTAGACTATCTAAATAATCATAATAATGGTAATAAAATCATTATTGCAGGACATTCTCAAGGGTCGTATCTTCTTGCCATGCTACTTAGAGATGTTATTGATTCTGATGAAAATTTGCGTAGCAAACTGATAACTGCGGCACTCGCTGGAATGGATTATTTATACGCTTCTGAAAATAGTTATCTAGGTGGCTGGTGGCAAAATATCCCCTTATGTACTACAACTAATGAATGTGGATGCGTTCACAACTGGACCAGTTTTGATGAAAGCCAGTCGTTACCAGAAATAGATTATGCAATGCCCCAATTTAATCCCTATTTAATCAATTCGGGTTTAGTATATAGAACCTTTAATGAAAGTGAAGATTGGTTCATTCAAGATTTTTCTTTTTATGATACGCAAACACAACCATTGAGATATTATATTGTACCAGATGCTAATTATAATCTTAGTGCAGGAAATAACTTCATTGCATTTGATAATTTATATAATGTAAGGCATAAAAGAGACGGATTAACAAAAGTTGCTTTGAGTCTAGCTCATAATCCTGAAGTTAATGATATGCGCCCTAACGATTTAGCAAATGAAGTATTTCATCCTAATTATAGCGATTGGGGCTATCATATAAAAGATTACCATATTTATTTATGGGCGCTGATGCAACAAATTGATTTAAAAATTAATAACTGTCAATAGAAATTAAGCCTATGCACAACACCGTGTATAATTCATTGCTAGCTAGAGCTTACTTACGAAAGTCCTCGCGGACTTTCTATCTGTGATTTATTTGCTAATTTGGTTGCTGAAACACGCAACGAAATCATACACAAACACGTTAGCACCAATTTGAGAACAACAATGAGAAAACCAATATTTTTAGTTTTAATTTTAATGGTCTTTTCTTGCCAAAGTAAGAAATCTGAAAAAACGCAGAATGCGGAATTGAATACTGAAACGGAAATTATTAAACCTGAAAGTTTAGTGCTTAACGATATAGTTGTCTATTTAAGTGGAGATAACGATTTGGCTCTTATAAAGCTGACTTTAATTCCGAATGGAACTTTTGATTTTTATATGAGCATTTATCCCGAACCAATGCAAGACGCTAAACCTGAATCTGACATAATAAACTTTAACGGAACTTGGAGCGGAAATGGAAAAACTGTATTGCTGAACTTTGCAGAACGAAAAAAAGACACGCTGAATTTAAATGACCTTTTTGACTCAAACTATAAAGAAGGAAATGAATTTAAAGTTATTAATCAAAATACGGTTGAGATTGACTATTCTTTGGGTAAATTAAATATTTGGGGAATTAGTTGTCTCAAATCGGGAAAATAAAAACTGGTGCTAACAATGTATAACCGCAATTACGACAGATTCGACTACGTCTGAATCCACTCGGAATTGCTAACGTCAGTGCTAAACCTAAAATTAATGCATATTGACCCGTAACTGACGGTTATACGAGACCGTTGGGCTTCATTATAACCAACCATTAACTAATGATAAAATTCTTTAGAAAAATTAGACAAAAAATGCTAACGGAAAATAAATTCAGTAAGTATCTGATTTATGCTATTGGCGAAATTATTCTTGTGGTTATCGGAATTTTGATTGCTCTTCAAATAAACAATCAGAATGAATATCGTAAAGAAAAAGCTGAAGAAATAAAAATGCTCGAAAATTTTAAGACAACCATCAAAGGGGATTTTAACGAAGTAAGTGGCTTTAGTAAAACTTTTGACGAAACAGATAGAGCTATTTACTACTTGCTAAAACATATGGAGGGAAATTTAGAATATAATGATTCATTAAAGACTCATTTTAGACAAACGACCGCTTTGTTTTCACCAAAAATTGACCAAGAAGTTTTTGCTACACTATCATCGACTGATTTGAATATTATCTCTAATGATAATTTGAAGAATGAAATTATATCATACTATTCATTTGCAAAAAGAGCTTTCGATGTAAGGATCAATCGCTATGCTAATATTATGGAAGATGCAAGCAAAAATATTTTTAGCAGTAGATTCAATGAATTATGGGGGAATACTTGGGATGACCCACACTATATTGATAACCTTCAACATAAGACAATGACACCAAAAAACTATGAAGAGCTAAAAAAGGACGAAGAATATCTATTCTTTTTAAAAAGCTTGAAAAATCAATTGTATTGGTATGTAAGGCGTCCTCTAAAACAAGCGACGGAAAAATCCGAAAGAGTGCTACAATTAATAAATGATGAATTAGAAACACTAAAAGAATAACGAAAGTAAAACTAACCAATGATAAAATTTTTTAGGAAAATTAGACAAAAACTGCTGACTGAAAACAAGTTTAGTAAATATCTGATTTATGCAATCGGAGAGATTATTTTGGTTGTCATTGGAATTTTAATTGCACTTCAAGTAAATAATTGGAATGAAAATCGGAAAATCGTGAAAATTGAAGAAAAATACTTATCGGAATTGTCCGAAGCCATAGAGTTGGATATTCTCGATTTAAAATCCAATATAAAAAACTCTCAAAAAACCATAGAAAGTATTGATTTATTATTAAATCATTTAGAAAAAAACTTACCCTATAACGATTCGCTAAATAAACATTTCACGAGAAGTTCATTATTTACAAATCTTATTACAAATTCTTCGGTTTATGAAAAGTTGGCATCAACCGGATTAGATATTATTTCAAGTGATAGCCTTCAGAAAAAAATTGTTAGATATTATGATTACTCTTCACCTTACTTAAGAAAAAATGAGGAAGTAATCGTTAATCCCCATCACAATTTGAGTGTTAGACCTACAATGATTGAGAAATTCAGCTATTCTTGGCTTTTGAAACCAGCAATTCCGAATTCTTACGAAGCATTGAAATCTGATTCGGCTTATTTAAGTCTTTTAAAAACAACGAAAGAAATAATAGCATTTAAGCAAAGAATGTCAAAAGATTTACTTGAGGAAGCTTCACTTTTGCAAGCAGACATAAAAAACCACCTAAATGATTAATTTTAAACTAAAATAACGAAAGCACAACAACGGCTATAAACAATTGCTATTACAAGGCTTATCCTGAAAATTTCTGCGGAATTTTCAGCTTGTTGTGTACTTGTAAAAGTCCGTGCCAACCCACGCAATTGTTCATAGCCGAGACCGTTGGGCGTAATGTAAAAATCCTCCTCCGAATATGACAGAATTACTAACACAAAATATATTAAACCATATTACCCTTTCTAAAAAAGAGTTAGATAACTTTTGTAATTTATTCAATCAAAAAGTAGTTCAAAAAAAGCACTTTCTTATGCGTGAAGGAGAGGTTTGCAAGTTTGAAGGTTTTGTTACCAAAGGTCTTTTTAGAGTATATCATATAGACAGTAATGGCTTTGAACAAGTACTTTATTTTGCACAAGAAAATTGGTGGATTACCGATATTGACAGTTTTACCAATGAGCAACCATCACAACTATACATACAAGCCTTAGAGGATAGTGAAGTATTATTAATTTCAAAAAAAGACAAAGAGTTTGCTTATATCAATATCCCTAAAATAGAAAAACTCTTTAGAATCATGACTCAAAAAACGCATATCGCTTTACAACAAAGAATGATTGACAATTTGAGTAAAACAGCCGACCAGCGTTATTTGGACTTTATTGAAAAATACCCCAATCTTTTTCAACGATTAACCAACCTGCAGATTGCCGCTTATTTGGGCATAAGCCATGAATTTTTGAGTAAAATTAGACGAAAAATAGCTAGTAAATAATCGTTGCCAAATCATTTATTGAACTTGTTCAATGTTTTGAAGTGGGTAATCATTGCATCTTTGTACCATCATAATAAACAGGACAAAAAAATGAAATCGATTATTTCAACAACATTATTTACAATTTTAATTTTATTCAAAATGAATGCACAAGAACAAAGTTTTAAAACAATAGAAACAAGCAAATTTAAACTTCAAATTTACAACGCATCCGAAAATAGTTTTGGTGTGGCATCTTTAATTATCTCAGGAAAAAACGATGCCGTATTAATAGATGCACAATTTACATTGGCAGAAGCTGAACAAGTCGCTCAAGAAATTAAAAACTCAGGTAAAACCTTAACAACTATTTATGTGTCTCACGGTGATCCTGATTTCTATTTCGGATTAGAGGTATTCAAAAAATATTTCCCTGAGGTTACAGCTTATGCAACGCCTGCAACAGTAGAACATATAAAAGCAACAGCCCAAAAGAAATTGGAAGTTTGGGGCGAAAGATTAGGTGATAAAATTACATCCAATGTTATTTTACCACAAGTTCTTAAAGAAAATTTTATTGCCTTAGAAGGTGAGAAACTAGAAATCATTGGATTAGAAGATTTCCCAAAAAGAACTTTTGTCTGGATTCCATCAATTAAAACAGCTTTAGGCGGCATTAATGTATTTGGCACAACATTTAATGTATGGATGGCAGATGCACAAACAACAGAAGCACGCCAAAACTGGTTATCAATCTTAAATAGCATTAGTGATTTAAAACCTGAAATAGTAATTCCGGCACACGCAAATACAAATTCAGATTTCACTATTGATGCTGTAAACCATACTAAAAATTACATTCAATTTTATGAAGAAGCTTTAAAAAGTAACACAACTTCTGAAGCGTTAATAGCAACGATAAAATCAAAATATCCGAATTTAACTTTTGAAACAGCTTTAGTGCTAGGAGCAAAAGTGAATACAGGAGAAATGAAATGGTAAGATTTATAATAATTATCAACTTGACATTGCTTTTAGTAGTGTCAAGTTGTTCGTTTAAACAGGAAGCAATGACAAATTTAGAAATCATAAAAAGTACATATGAAGGTAAAACTTCAGAAGAAAACGGTAAAAACTTGGCCAAACATGTAGCCGAAAATATTAGTTGGACAGAAGCTAAAGGTTTTCCATATGCTGGAACTTATATTGGTTTAGAAAGTGTTACCAAAAATGTTTTTCAGCGCTTAGGTAGCGAGTGGATTGATTATAAATTTACACCCGAAGATTATATTGCAAATGAAGACAAAGTAGTTGCTTATGGCACCTATTCGGGTACATATAAAAAAACGAACAAGTATTTTGAAGCAAGAGTGGCCCATATATGGAAACTGAACAATGGCAAGATTATCAGTTTTGAGCAGTTTGTGGATAGTAAATCGGTTGACGAAGCAATACGTTAAAACACTACGCCCAACACTGTATATAATTTATTGCTAGTCCTAGCCTACTTACGAAAATCCTCACAGACTTTCTATCTGTGATTTATTTGCTAACTTTAGTGTTTAAACCACGCAACTAATCATATACAAATACGTTGGTAGCATTTAAATTTATAGTGATAATTTAAAAGAATGAATCGTGAAATTATAGATATAAATGATTACACAATTTTGTTGGAAGAGGCTTCTACTAACAATAATCTAATAGATTCCTGTTATTTTGATGAGCCTGTAATAGCTGTTGCTTTTTATGGTGCAGGCGATGTTGGTCTTAATGTAAAATTTGATGGAAAAGCTAGAACATTCCATCATACTAAAGGTATGGTACTATCATTTTATGCAGATGAGAAAGTAGAGTTTGAACATCATGTTTCCAAACTAAAATCGTTGCAATGTTTAGTCATAACAACAACCATTAAAAACTTAGACAAATTGCCTAATGGTGAAGGTCAATTTTTGGAACAATTTTTATTTCAATTAATTCACCCAAAAGATCATTACATTGAAGGTCCTGTATTTAACATGAGTCCAGAAATGTTTCAATTAGTTGAACAGTTCTTTAGCAATACTTTCGAAGGTGAGATTAAAATGATGTTTTATAAAAGCCATATTACAGCTTTACTTTCTCATTATTTCGGCCAATTGGCAAAACAACAAAAAACCAAACTCAATACTTCGCAAATAGAAAAAATTAATCTCGCTCAAGAAATTTTATTATCTGATTTAGAAAACCCACCATCCTTAACTGAATTGGCACATAGAATTGGCACCAACACTAATAAATTAAAAATAGAATTTAAAGCACAGTTTGGAGTTCCTGTTTTTAAATACTTACAAAACGAACGTTTAAAAAAAGCCTACAGGTTAATAAAAAACGAACAAAAGACAATTCAAGAAGCCGCTTGGGCTGTGGGTTACGATAGTTTAGGCTCTTTCTCTAATGCATTTGAAAAAAAGTTTGGCTACAGACCTAGCCAGGTGTAAAATTCTTTTCGAATAAATCATAATTCTTTCTGAATAAGTCGCTGGAAGACAGCTCATATAAATTTGTATCATAATTTAAAAACTAAAGATTATGATCCGTAAAAATTTATTCAGCGTTATATGTGGTATACTCGTTTGGACCTTAGGAGTTAGCTTTTACCTCTTATCGTTTTATGTGCCCATCTTAGAAAATTCCGAACTACAATCTAACATTGTATTAGCTTTAGGTATAATACCTAGCGCATGTTTAGGAACATACTTATTCTATACAAAAAGTCAATTAAAACCTTCAAAATTAGGACTAACATTTGTAATTGTAGCTACACTACTAGATGTAATAATTACTGTTCCTGTATTTATTATTCCAACTGGTGGAAGCTATTCAGAATTTTTCGGAGATCCTATGTTCTATACCATAATTGTTGAGTTTTACTTCATTGTTCTCTATTACGGAAATCATTTGACCAGTAAAAAAATTAAAGCATGAAAACTATAATTTTTTTAATAACGGTTTTACTAAATGCGCTTTCTACAGGTTTTTTCTTCGCATGGTCTGTTTCAGTCGTATTGGGTACTAAAAAGGTAGGTGATTATACGTACTTGGAAAGCATGCAGCATATTAATAAAGAAATCTTAAACCCAGCATTCTTCATTGTGTTCTTTGGAAGTTTAATGGCATTGGTAACAACTACTTATTTACAATTTAACAACAAAACTGAATTTGTGTTAGTGTTGGCATCAACTATTATATATCTAGTTGGCACATTTGGAGTTACAGCCTTTGGAAATGTCCCCTTAAACAATGAGCTAGAAGCATTAAATATCAACAACCTTAACCTAATAGATCTAATGGCATTTAGAACTTATTATGAAAGTGCTTGGAATCATTTTCATGATATAAGAACAATTTCGAGCATGGTTTCATTTATACTATTACTTATATCACTATTTATTAAAAGATAATTTTAAAACAATTAATTATGAAAACAAATATTTTAGTTATCGGAGGAACCGGAAAAACGGGTCGCCGAGTCGTTGAGCAATTACAAAACAAAGGAATTGAGCCGAGAATTGGTTCAAGAAACGCATCACCAAGCTTTGATTGGGATGATAAAGATACTTGGGTAAATGCTTTAAATGGCATTGAAAGAATGTATGTTACCTATTATCCAGATCTGGCCGTTCCTGGAGCTAAAGAAGCCATACAAAGCCTAACCTATTTAGCAAAGGAACTAGGAGTTAAAAAAATGGTTTTACTTTCTGGCAAAGGGGAAACCGAAGCAGAAGCTTGCGAAAATATTGTTATGAATTCTGGTATAGATTATACAATAGTTAGAGCTTCTTGGTTTAATCAAAATTGGAGCGAAAGTTTCTTTTTAGAACCTATTTTAACCGGAGAAGTAGCACTGCCAATGTCTAATGTTTTAATTCCATTTGTAGATGCAAATGATATTGCAGAAGTCGCTGCAACCGTGTTACTAGATGATTCTTATAATGGCGAAATTATTGAAGTAACAGGTCCAGAATTAATCACTTTTAAAGATATTGTAAATATCATTTCAAAAACCAGTAATAGAAGCTTGAATTTTTACGACATCACTTTAGAGCAGTACATAGATGGTATGAAACAAATGCAAATACCTAATGATGTTGTGTGGTTAATTGAGTATTTATTTACTCATGTTTTAACTAATCCAAAAAATCAATTGGTAGTTAATGATATTGAACGCGTGTTAGGCAGAAAAGCCAAACCATTTATAGAGTATGCTAAAGAAACAGCAAAAACTGGTATCTGGAGTCAAGTTGAAGTTCAATAACTCGATACAACAAAGCGAATTGGTAATGGCGATTTGAAACTCACTTTAAATCGCTATTATTTTTTATTTTGTAATTTACTTTGCGAAAGGTATAGTGTAAAAGCTTGCTACTTTTTAAATGTAAAACCGTTGGTAAACATTAATAAGAGGCTCATGAAAAAAAGAAGAATTATTTCGTCAATACTTTTAATTATTGGATTTGCTTTAAGTGTTGCATTTATAACAAAAATTGAATTTCCTCAAGGCTTCGAAGCATATTTTAAAAGAGAATACTATAATCAATTTGGCCCCTTAGCCATAAGTGTTGAGCTTTTAATTGCAAGTTATTACCTTTTTATAGGTCATAAAAAAACAAATTTCACTTTAGCTCTTTTCGGATTCACTGCTTTACTAGATCCTTTTTTTAATGCCATAGGGCTCTTTAACAGTATAATGCCATTATACGGAACCATAGTTTTATCTATCTGTGCTCTAATATGTATAGGCTTAGCATTTGCAAACACATTTAAATTAAAAAGGTTGTCTCGCATTGCAGCAATATTAAGTGTAATCCTTGGTGTTATCATTGAACTATTTTTCAATTACATTTAGTAAACGTTACTCTACGCCTTATAAGATTAATTGCTAAGTCACTGCCAATATATACACACTATTTCAGAAAATTCTATCTAATATTTATTTGCTAAATTAGGTGCTAAAACACGCCAATAACAGCACACACAAATGTAGAACATTGAAATCTGATGCAAAGAATTTACTTTATTTTATCAATATTTTTTCTAAGTGCTTTGTATAGTTTTGGGCAAAAACAAAAAGACGAGCCCACAACATATTTAGACGATTTATCTATTGGATGGAGAAAAGATATGGATACGCTTAAGTTTATAGCTAAAAGTAAATCGTTAGCTCCAATTGAAATTTACTTTACAGAAGAAAAAAATCAGATAGAATTACAATCATTTATACTTAAACCAAAAGACAGTATACAACTCATTAATTACAGCGGAGAATTACCTGATTCTACATTCATTTCTCGTTTTAAAGATAGCATTCGTATTGGTTATTTTTTAGGGCATCAATCTCTAATAGAACCAGATTTAGATTATCTATACAGAATGCCGTTTAAAAAGAGAAAAAAATATGAGGTAAGTCAGAGCTTTAATGGCAAGTTTTCCCATAACAGCTTACAGTCTAGATATGCCATAGATTTTCAGTTAAATGTAGGCGAACCTGTTTATGCTGCACGAGAGGGTACGGTTGTAAAAGTAGTGGATTGGTTTACCAAGCAAGGAGGAAAGAATTTAATACATGCTGCTAACAAAATAGTTATTTTGCATTCTGATGGTACTTTAGCTTCATATGTTCATTTAGATTACAAAGGAAGTTTTGTTAAAGAAGGAGAAATTGTAAAAAAGGGACAAAAAATTGGAATTTCAGGAGTTACAGGATATACACGTGGTCCACATTTACATTTTGTTGTTAGAAAAGAAAGAGATATTGCAATTCCTATCTATTTTGAAGGATATAAAGGTAAAATACTAAAGAATGGGAAACGATATAAAGTAATTGAATAGAGACACTTCAACATAGTATAGTGCGCTTTTAAAGCATCTATTATTAATAAATATTCAATAACAAATTAGGATCTGGGCAATTAGCTTTGTAAAATTCTAAATCGAATTGATTGCTTACTCCTGGATAATCTCCTTCAAAATTTTGAATATCTTTTATAATTTGAAAATGCAAGTGTGGCGGATAATCTCCATTAACCTCAGCAGTACCTAACGCAGCAATTTGTTGGCCATGCTTTACTTCTACTCCAACCTCTAAATTTTTAATTGATGTTATGCTTAAATGTCCGTAAAGCGTAAAAAACTCAAACCCTCCAATGGTATGTTTTAAAATTAATGTTGGTCCATAATCTCCATAATTGGTATTATTCTTAAAGCTATGAATGATACCATTTAAAGGTGCATAAATTGGTGTATTGGCTTCTATCCACAGATCCACTCCTAAATGAATATTACGCTCGGTTTCTGGGTTAGATTGATTAAAATAATTACTACGCTCATAAATACCGCGTTGCTCTAAATAACCTCCAAATGCAACTTTGGCGTCGTTTTTCTTTATCTGATTATTGATAAAAGTTTCTAAATCTGTTGATGAAGAAATATTAACACCTTTTAATTCTTTATTGTGTATTGATAAATCTAGAGGCACATAATCTAACTTAGATATTCCTTTTAATAATGCATGTGTTTGAAGAGATTGCAGAAATACTTCGAAAGCGGAAAGGGACATAAAACTAAAATTTCCATAAAAATACGATTCTATTTCAATGGAAAAACGTGAAGACAAAATAGTTTCTGAAATAATTTCAGAAAACCAAACTCAGTAAATAAATAGTAGTTTTTCTAGTTCATAATTAAATTACTAAACTTAGCATTAACAATGATATTTCTATCCGAACTTTGTCCTTCAGGATAATTACGAATGGTCTTTTGTGTTGTTGGCTTATTATTATACTTAGAACGGTTACCTTTAAAATACATACTGTAATCTATATTTTTTGGTAAGTTAACTAAAGCATCACTATTCTCTAAAATTAGATTAAGGTTCTTAAAGGTCTCAGTAAGATTAGAAATAGTTAAATCTCCAAAACTACCATCTATAATACCTGTATCTGTTAAACGCTCTATACTAATATTAGACGACTTAGAATTAAGCACTAAATTCTTCGCATTCTTAATTTGTGCTTTATCTACAAAATTAAGATTAAGCGTACCTAAATCCCAATTATTAATAACCACTGGCGAATAAGATACATTGATGGAAGTGTCACTTCCATCAATGTTTTCTGCTACTAAAAATGAGTGCGATATATCACCTTTCATATTATAAATAACTGAAGTTAACTTTAGCTCGCCATGTCTTATGTTAGTTTTTAACTTAGCCTTTTTAGGGATTTTAATTTTAATCACCTTTTTTACTTTGCTATTGCTACCAGATTCTAATCGACCTATTAAAATAGACGCTCTTCTATTCTGCATTTCTTCTTGTCTCTCGTGCATATGTTCAGCTCTTTTGGCTAATGCTTCAGCTCGTTTCTCCATCGCTTCACCTCGCTTTTCCATTTGTTCTCCACGTTTTTCCATTTCTGCACCAAAACGTTCTCCCCAAGCTTCCATTTTTTCTTCCCACTCCTTGCCAAACTTTTCTCCGAATTCTTCACCCCATTTCTCCATGTCTTTCCCAAACTTCTCTCCAAATTTCTCTCCCCATTTTTCCATGTCTTTAGCCCATTTGCCTTCAAAACGTTTACCATATTCTTCTCCCCATTTCTCCATCTTTTCTTGGTAACCAGACTCTGCAAATTTTCTTGCCCAAGCCTCCATTTTTTTCTGAAACTCTTTACCCCCTTTTCGTTCATACTTTTTGCTCCATTCAGTTAAGTACTTTTCTCCATCTTCTTGATATTTATCGTAATCAAAATCTATAGTTGTAATCCCTTTTGGTAACTCAGGTAGCTTTGGCATTATCGGCATTTCTGGCATTTCTGGCATTTCTGGCATCTCAGCCATTTGTGGTAATATTGGCATAGGTGGCATTTCAGGCATTTCTGGCATTTCTGCTAACTGAAACTCTAGATCATTTAACAATGAAGAGTAATCATCACCTGGAAATAAACTAGAACTTCTTCCACCTGTAGATGAAATAATAACGTTATCACCAGATCCTTCCACTTTAAGATTCCAAGCTTCTAAAGCACGTTGTAGTTCTTCTTGAGATAATTTTGAACTTTCAATATAAGCTTCAACTTCTACGATATCTCTATTCCAAGTTTCTAATTCTATTTCTACATAGCTAGTTCTTAAATCTACAACGACATCCTTATTAACTTTTATAGATTGTGATACCTTACTCAACTTTTTCTGTGCATAACCAAATGTGGTTATAAGGCAAAGCATTAAAATTTTGATTGTTTTTTTCATGTTTTTTTTGATTTAACTGTTCGTTTTTTGATTTTATGATTTATTGATTGTGATTATGTAATTTCTTGTGTAAATGAATCATCATTATATTCTTGCAACTTTTCTTTAAGACGCATTACTAGGTTTAGTCTAAACTTTAAATTATCTATTAAAGCGTCTAAGGTTTCTTCATTAGGTCCATTTGCATTTAATTCTATCGTAAGCTTATCATACTCTTCATTTAATTCTTTAAGACGTTGTACATAACCGTCAAATAATTCCTTATTTTCTGGTGTTAACTGTACTTTAGATAATTCTAAATTGATGCTTGCCAAATAATAGTCTTCTACTTTCTTTAAGTCTGGCGAAACATCACCTAAGGTTTTTATGTCAGTTTCTACAACTTTAACTGGTACATCATCAGTTATTTGTGGGTTAGAGAAAAACTGAAACGCTCCATAACTCAAGCCTAACAATACAACAACGCTTGCCGCTATGCTAAAGAAATTAAACCTGTTAGACGGTTTTTTCTTAGGCAACGTTTCTTCTAACTTTTGAAGAAAACGTGCTTCATGACCTTCAGACATTTTTATATGCTGATCTTTTGGTTCTTCATTAAATAAATTTCTAAGATCTTGTGCCATTTTTCTCTGTGTTTAATGCTAATTGTAACTTTTGCTTTCCTCTAGATAATTGGGTTCTTGATGCGACTTCAGAAATATTCAGAATTTCAGATATTTCTTGGTGATCGTAACCTTCAATTAAATAGAGCATCACTACATATTTATACTTTTCTGGTAATTGCTCAATTGCTGCTTTTACCTCTTCAATTGTTATATCATCCTCTACTAACCATTCATTTTCGTAATCTGCATCTACGACGTTTAAATGATTCTCTTCGAGTTCTAAAAAACGTTGACGCTTAGATTTTAAAACATCAATACATTTATTAATAACTATGCGCTTTAACCAAGCTCCAAAACTTACCTCAGCTTTATATTGTTCTAACTTTAAAAACGCTTTTATAAACGCTTCTTGTACAATATCTTCTGCCTCCATTGTATCCTTTACAAATCGAAGCGCTACTATTAACATGCCATTGCAATATTGATTGTACAATTGCATTTGCGCTTGCCTATCGTTCTGCTTGCATTTTTCAACAATATGAATTTGAAAGGTGCTGATTTTGGTTTAGTTTTTTGATTGGTTACACATTAAAGACGTCGCTAATTTTTAAGTGTGACAAAAAATCTAAAAAAATATTCATTTTATAAGATTTACTTAAAATTCAACGTTAGTATTCTATAAATTTAGGGATTTGAATTATCTTTAAATTTTAAATTCAATTTAAGATTAATAACTATGCTTAAACGCCTCCTAATTGTCTTGTCTATATTAGCACTAGGCTTACTTTTATATTCTGTATTTGTAGAAAACATTTTCTCACCTCGCTTAAGCCCTAAAGATTCTGCTAAGATTTCTCTCAATGATTTAAATCTAAAAGTAGAATACAATAGACCTTCTAAACGTGAGCGTGAAATTTTTGGAGCGCTTGTTCCATATGACAAAGTATGGAGAACTGGTGCCAATGAAGCTACGACTTTTGAAACTAATAAAGACTTACTCATTAATGGATTGCTTTTAAAAAAAGGAAAATATACCATTTGGAGTGTGCCTATGGAAAGCACTTGGAAGGTTATGTTTAACTCCAGACAGTATGAATGGGGAGTTAACGAAAAAATGGAACCAATGTGGGATCCTAACTATGATGTTTTAGAAGTTGAAGTGCCTATTCAAAAGCTTGATAGCACAGTAGAACAATTTACTATTGCCTTTGACAATAAACTAGGAACTCTAAAACTTACTATGGCTTGGGATAACACCTTAATTGAAATGCCTATAAAAGTTGAAGAGGCTAACGAATCTTAACCCAAACTTGCAAAGTGGCAAAAAAAAAACCGACATATAAATCTGCTTTGCACGAAAATGATGGTATAAAAGAACCTGATAGCTTTAGTGCAGATTCTGCAAATGCAATTAAAGCTAAACGCCAAAAACAGGTTTCTGTTAAACATTTAGTTTCTGATATCATATCTGGTCATATTACAGCCTTAAGTCGGGCTATTACTTTAGTAGAAAGCACAAATGCATCACATACTAAAAAAGCAAATGAAATAATAACGAAGTGCCTACCTTATGCAAACAACTCTATAAGAATTGGCATTACTGGTGTACCTGGTGTTGGTAAAAGTACTTTTATTGAGGCTTTTGGAAGTTATCTTACAAAGAAGGGCAAAAAAGTCGCTGTGCTTGCTGTTGACCCAAGTAGTAGTTTAAGTAGAGGAAGTATTTTGGGAGATAAAACCCGAATGGAAGATTTAGTTAAGGATGAAAATGCTTTTATTCGCCCATCACCTTCTGGTGATTCTTTGGGTGGTGTAGCTAGAAAAACACGAGAAACTATTATTTTATGTGAAGCGGCAGGTTTTGATACCATTATTATTGAAACAGTTGGTGTTGGACAAAGTGAAACTGCCGTGCACAGTATGGTAGATTTCTTTTTACTGTTGAAATTGGCTGGAGCTGGTGATGAATTACAAGGCATAAAACGCGGTATTATAGAAATGGCTGATGCTATCGTCATTAATAAAGCAGATGGAGATAATATAAAAGCGGCTAAAACTGCTAAAGTAGAATTTAACAGGGCTTTGCATTTATATCCTCAAAAAGATTCTAGTTGGTCGCCAAAAGTATCCTTATGTAGTGCCTTAAAACAAGAAGGTATTTCTGAAGTATGGGAAATGATTGAAAGCTATATTGAAACTTCAACCTCAAACAACTATTTTGAAACCAATAGAAATAATCAAAATAAGTTTTGGCTATTGCAAACCATAGAAGAACGACTTAAGTCTAACTTTTATAATTCAACTAAAATTAAAGCCGAATTACAAACTCAAATTGATTTGGTTGAAGCCGGAAAAACGACGCCTTTTGTTGCGGCGGAATACTTGCTTTCGTTGTAATTAAAGATGAAATATTAAATCAATGAATATTAAAATAGTTCTATTTTTTTTAATGTCATTTCAATTTTGTTTTTGTCAAAAAACATATGATACTAATAGTGAATTAGAAACAAATATTTATTTTCACTCAATAAAAGAATATCTTGATTCAGTGACAAAAGGCTCGCCAGAAAAAGACTACGAATATTATATTGAAAAGAAACATATTCATTTAGATAGTTTTCCAAAATTAATTAATGGACGAAAAGTAAATTGGTTAAAAAAAATTGATTTAGAAGAATTACTCAATAAGAATCAATTAAATATTATCAATTTAGCTATAAATCCTATAATGATTGAAAAAGATAAATTTTATATTTCAATAATACCTTATTATGTTAATACAAAATTCAAAAAGTATCAAGTTTTGAAAGGAATTTTTAAATTCCAATTTGAATTTGATATTCAATTAAATGGATTGATATTTAAAAATATGATTATAGAATAATTGACATAACCATTATTCCAATATATTATCTATTTCTAATAAAGACAGTTTATTTTAGTGTAACAAAAAAACAATACTTTTGCACAGACTAAGTAACCAAACAAATGATGTATAAGTTTACTATTGTAGTTCCTGTTTACAATGAGGAGGAAAATTTAGAACGTGTTGAAACGGAACTTTCTAACTACCTGAAAATTGCATCTGTACCAACATCTGTCTTATTTGTTAATGATGGCTCTAAAGATAATAGTCAAGCTTTAATTGAGGCAATATGCGAACGCAACGAGGCTTTTGAATATATTCTATTTAAAGAAAACAAAGGACTTAGTGCTGCTATAAAAGCTGGTTTTGACTATGTAGATAGTGAATTAGTTGGTTATATAGATTCCGATTTACAAACATCTCCAGAGGATTTCAATATTCTACTTAAACACATTGACACACATGAATTAGTTACAGGTGTACGCTCTAACCGAAAAGATTCTTTTGTAAAGAATATGTCGTCTAAAATAGCTAATGGTATTAGACGTGCTTTTACCCACGATGGTATGGACGATACAGGTTGTCCTCTTAAAGTAATTAGAACAGATTATGCAAAACGTATTCCTATGTTTAGAGGTCTGCATCGTTTTTTACCTGCTATGATAATGTTACAGAATGGTAGAGTAACACAAGTTACGGTTCAGCATTTTCCTAGAATTGCTGGTACTGCAAAATTTGGACTTTGGAATCGACTTCTTGGTCCACTAATGGATTGCTTCGCCTATTTATGGATGAAGAAAAAGTATATTAACTACGACGTTGCAAAATCCAGCAAATGAAAGACTGGATAATTTACAGCATCGGATTTTTAGCTCAGATTTTATTTTCTTCACGGCTGATTATTCAATGGATAACCTCAGAAAAGCAACGTAAGGTTGTTACACCAACCACCTTTTGGACACTAAGTTTAATTGCTTCTTTCTTATTATTTATATACGGATATCTTAGATTAGATTTTGCGATAATGTTAGGTCAAAGTTTAACCTATTACATATACATTCGTAATTTACAGTTGCAAGGGCAATGGAAAAAATTCCCAAAAGTAGTTCAGTATTTGCTATTTGTAGTCCCAATCTTAATTGTTGTTTTCTATTACAACAACAATAAAATAGATATTGAATTATTATTTAAAAATGAAGCCATACCTACATGGTTATTAGTTTTAGGAATTGTAGCCCAAATAGTATTTACATTGCGTTTTGTGTACCAATGGATTCACTCTGAACGCAATAAAGAGTCAACCTTACCCATGGGATTTTGGGTGCTGAGTTTAATTGGTGCAGGTTTAATTTTAAGTTATGCCATTATTAGAAAAGATCCTGTGTTGTTTGTTGGGCATTTATTTGGACTCATAATTTATGCGCGTAATGCTTACCTAATAAGACAAACCAATGATTAAGCTCATAGAAAAATATCCTGTAATCAGTCTGTTACTTTTTGTCATTTTAATGTTAGGGTTTACAATTGATGCCATTCCTGTGACTATCATGGAAGCTCGAAATTTTATTTCAGCCAGAGAAATGCTTACTGATAATAATTGGATACTCACAACTATGAATGGTGAAGCGCGTTATCAAAAACCACCTTTACCAACTTGGATAACGGCTGCATTTGGCTTAGTATTTGGAATTAAATCTGTTTTAGCTTTACGTTGGCCAGCACTCTTATTTATAGCTAGTATTGGAATATCTACTTATTTTATATCTAAAAAATTGGATTTAAATAAATCCCATAGTTTAATCAATGGTTTTATTGTTCTTACCTCTTTTTATGTTATTGGTATTAGCATAGAAGCACCTTGGGACATTTACACGCATGGCTTTATGCTTATGGCCATCTATCAGCTACTTTTAATGTTTCAAAATAAGGAAACCACAATATTAAGAAGTCTTTTGTTTGTGTTGTTTTTAGCGTGTTCCGTATTGTCAAAAGGACCTGTTTCACTCTATGTATTATTTCTACCTTTTGTAATTGCTTATGGAATTACCTTTCGTTTTAAAGGTGGAGTACTTCACTTTTTAAAACTTATCAGTCTTCTGGTTTTTGGAATTGTTCTAGGTGGTTGGTGGTATATGCACGTTAGAGTTGCAGATCCCGAAACCTTTACTGCCATTGCAACACGCGAAACGTCTAATTGGAGCAGTTATAACGTCAGACCATTTTATTATTATTGGAGTTTCTTTGTACAGAGTGGATTGTGGGCAATACCAGCATTAATTAGCTTGTTTTATCCTTATATGAAATCTAGAGTCTCAAATTTAAAGGTATATCGACTTAGTTTCTTTTGGACAATTTTTGCAGTAATATTATTATCTGTGATTCCTGAAAAAAAATCACGTTACCTCATGCCTGTTTTAATTCCGTTGGCATTAAATATTGGGTTTTATATTGAATATTTAATTCGTGAGTTTAAAAACATCAAGGATAAAAAAGAAACCATTCCTGTTTACTTTTCATTTGGATTAATTGGAGGTATCGCAATCTTATTTTGGGTTACAGGATTCTTTTTTGGCAATTTTTTAACCAGATTTATATTAGTTAGATTTATAATCACTGCACTAATATTGTTGGTTATTGGATTTTTTATTTTTAAATTTCTAAAAGCAAAAAACATTAAAAACGTTTTTTATTTAACGGTTGGATTTATGCTAACTATAGGCTTAGTAGCATTACCAGTTTCTAAAGTTCAGGGTCAAGCAGATTACAAACCTGTTTCAGAATTAAGCACTACTCCACTTCCTTTGTATAGCATAGATAATGTAGCTCCAGAAGTCATCTATAATTACGGAGATAAAATTCCTAAAATAAAAACTGAAGAAGGTTATATAATCCCAAAAGAAAATCAATTTGGATTATTAACGGTTAGGTCTAATCCTGAAACTATTGAACAACTTTCTAAACTATATACTATTGAATTTATAGACACTTACGATTTAAATTTTTCTAATAAGGATTCTAGAGGTTATAAGTCTAGACTTGTAAATAAGCTGTATAAGCTTACTCGTAAATAAATTTGTTGAGTAAATACCTATTGAGCTTGTAAAAGCCAAAACCTGCAAGAGCACCAAAAGTCATTCCGCATAAAATATCAATTGGGTAATGTACTCCAACATATATGCGGCTGTATGCCACAATAAAACTCCAGAATAGAAGTAAAAAGATTAAGTTTTTAAAATAAGGTCGTAATACTAAACCACCAAATACTGCTGCAGCCATGGAATTAGCTGCATGACCAGAGAAAAAGCTTCTATTAGAACTGCAACGCTCAGCTATGTAACGTATCGTATCCATAATATCTTCGCAAGCACAAGGTCTAAACCGTAATACAGATCGCTTAACGATATTTGTTGTCTGATCTGTAAAAGTTATTAAAGCAGCAATTACTACAACCATTAATAACAAAGGTTTTAATCCATACTTTTTATAAATAAGAAATAAAAGGATAGCATAAAGTGGTATAAATGTAAGCTCATCTGTAATGAGTAACCACATCGCATCCCAAGTTGGCGAACCCAGCCCATTAAGGTATAAAAATAATTCTGTATCTAATTCTAAAAGTCTATCTAACATTAATCGTCGTAACGCTCTACTTCTCTATCGTAAAATTCTGTAGCTTGCTTTATATAATTTTCCGTTTCGGTTTCTAGTTCTTTTTGGTCGTGTTGATCAAATTCTTCAAACCATTCTACTTCATCATTCTCAAGATTAATAATAAATCGAGGAAACTCTGTATGTATAATAAAAATTGCATCGGGATAATCTGTATTATCTCCAAGTATAAATTTTGGTAACTCCATGTCTTAACTTTTGTCTTGTTGCAAAATTAAACGCTTTGTAAGATAATTAAACCTAAAATATAATAAAATTGCAGCTGCGCTTAAACCTGCTAGTAATCCAATCCAAATACCTAGACTACCATATGCATCTTCTTTACCTAAAAAATAACTAATAGGAAATCCAATTACCCAGTAAGAGAAAAAGGTAATAATTGTCGGAATCTTTACATCTTGAAGTCCACGCAAAGCGCCAAGCGCAATTACTTGTAAACTATCACTAATCTGAAATACTGAAGCCGCTAATAACAATGTTGCTGCTATTTTAACTACTTCTGCCGTATCTACGGCATTGGTAGGATCGTCTAAATCCACATACAAATCTGGAAGTACAGTATGAAAAACGACAAAGAACAATGCAAACACTACAGCAAAAACAAAACCAACTAAAAAGATAGATTCTGCAATACGTTTTAAAGCTCTAAAATCCTTTAATCCTTTTTGGTTACCTATACGTATCATTGCTGCAACACTTAAACCCATTGCTACCATAAACGTCATAGATGATAAGTTTAACGCAATTTGATTTGCTGCCTGTGCATTCTTCCCCAAAGTACCACTTAACCATATCGCTGCAGTAAATATAGCAACCTCAAAAAACATTTGCATGGCACTTGGTAAGCCTAAGTTGGTTAACTTTTTTAGTGGTTGTTTACTTAATTTAAAAAACTTAATATGAGTTACAAAAGCTTTCGATTTATCGCGTTTTGCTAATAACCACCATAAATAAAACAACATTACAAAACGAGATACTAGTGTACCGACAGCAGCACCAACAATACCCATTTCTGGGAAACCAAACTTCCCGAAAATTAAAACATAATTGATAGCAACGTTAAGAATATTAGCCACAATCGTAGCATACATAGGATATTTGGTTAACGATAATCCATCACTAAACTGTTTAAAAGCCTGAAAAACGATTAAAGGCACTAACGAAAACGCTACCAAATCTAAATACGGAATCGCTAATTCAACCACTTCTTCTGGTTGATCCATAACATACATAAGTGGTTTTGCCACTAACAAAATTAAAAACAGTAGCAATCCCAAAACTGTACACAGAAAAAAACCATGTTTAAAAACTGATTTTCCTTTTGCAAAATTTTTTTCGGTATCTGCTTCTGCTACTAATGGTGTAATGGCAGTAGAGAATCCAATACCTAAAGACATAGCAATAAAAATAAAACTATTACCTAAGGATACAGCAGCTAATTCTGCAGCACCTAATTGACCAACCATTATATTATCTATAAAACTCACAAAAGTGTGGCCAAGCATGCCTAAAATAACAGGAGATGCTAGTTTAAGGTTGTATTTAAATTCTTTTGTGTAGTCACTTAAAACCATGCCGCAAAAATAGTGCTTAGGTTTTAGTTGTACGAATTAATTGATGCGTTTTGATTGCGTGGTAAACGAAAGTCCTTGTGAACCAACTGTGGATGACATTACAGCTTCAAAAATAGGTTCTGAACAGTCTTTTGGTGTTATCCAATCGAAAATAAAATTAGAACCTGTACCACCAGAAACATCAGATTCTTCTATCACAATATCCAAAGTTTCCATTGGCAGTAGATACACGGGTTTTTCGATATATTGCTTTATAATTTCCCCATGAGTACCATGATAATCTGCTTTTAATAAATAAATGGTATCTGTTTCGCTGGTATTTCTCAAACTTGCCATCGCAGTAAGGTTGTATTTTTTGTGCTGAGACAAACTGTAAATCTGTGAGTATATAGATAAATACGATTTACCAACTTCTAAAGAATCCAAACCTGAAACATCTGCAGCTCTTGCATTCCAATTAATACGTTCAAACTCATCTTCGCTAATGTTGTTTTCACAACCATAAAAACTAAAAGCGATACAAAGTAAAAGAACTATCTTTTTCATAGTGTGAGGTTTTTGAAGTCTATTACTACAAAAATAACAGATTGCAATTAGTTTATAGAATTAATTTTAAGAGATTCTGTTTTAATTTAATAAGCATTAAAGTGCATAACTATTAGTTTATACACTTTAATGCTAATAACTTATATCTTATTTATTCAATAAGTTACTAATGGTCTTATGCCATTTCTCCATCGACTCAATTTCACCACTTAATTGATAACAAACATCTGCATTGTAAAACTCTAAAACATCTTCTTGTTTTAAAGGCTCAGCATAACTTAACTGTAAGCAAAGGCGTTGAATTGCTTTACCACCTTTACTCGACCTGTAAATATTGGCTGATTTGCAATCGATCACAGCAGACAAATCAATAAATTGTGTTTTATAGTCATCTTCTATTTTAGACACAAATGACAATGTTTTTTCGGTATCATTTATACCTATAGCATAGTTGCCACAAATTTCATATTGTGTTATTTCACTATCATTTTTTATCGCGAAATCTTTTAGCACTGCTAAAAAATTCTTTTCTTTTTTTCTTCTATTTATGCCTGTTAAGACAAAAGGTGATGCACAAATAACTGCGCTTATAGCACCTACTATGGCGGTTCCTGAATCCATATTATATTTATTTTATTTTTTTGATATATAACTGTTGTATGTATAGAAGACTCAATACATAGCATGCTGTTAGGTTATAAAACCTAAACTTTAAAAAGCATAAAAAGAATTACCAAAAATTATGGAACGGAAAAATGAGATCCGATTTTTTATATCGAATCCGAAGTGTTTTTAAATGATTTTTGTATTGCTTATAGGATGCAAGAAATTGTAACTGATCCGTAAGGGACGAGTTACAGTAATCTTTAAAGGATAACTTGTAATCTGGGAAAGTAATATCTGTAGTTGAAGCTAAAACAGTTTCAGCTTGCTGAATGTGTAAAAAATGAACTTTAGATGTATTAACCACAAATTCATTTTGTGATGTATCACCTTGTAACACTTCAACGTGACCTGCTGGTATGCTTGCTGCAGAAGCACATATCCCAAAACAATAAATTGTTATGAGTAATATAACTTTAGATATGTGATTAAAATCTTTCACGTTTATTATCAGCTCATTTAAGCCAGTACCTTGTTTACTTCTTTTAAGCTTTCTTCATTATCTAATAATATAACTAAGACATCATTAGCTTCAATAACCGTTGCACCTCCAGGACGCACATATTTATCATTTCGTTTTATCATAATAATGAAAGCCGAACTAGGAAAGTGCAAATCTACTATCCTTTTATTTACTGCAGCACTATCTGGATAAATTTTAAACTCCTCCATCTCAGATTTTGGAAGATTAAGAATGTAACGATCATTTTGTTCTACAGGCATTAATTTTTCTGGTAATGCAACATTTAACCACTTTGCAAAAATAGATAAGGTAGTACCTTGTATTAAAACCGAAGTCACAGAAATAAAAAAGACAATATTAAATATCATATTGGCTTTATCAATGCCTGCTAAAAGCGGATATGTAGCAAACACAATAGGAACTGCGCCACGCAAACCTACCCACGAAATATAAAAACGTCTCCTCAATTTCATTTTAAAAAACATGAGACTTAAAAACACACTAATAGGTCGTGCTACAAGAATAAGGAATACTGAAATTAGTAGTCCTATACCCATATATGGAATGATTTGAGACGGAAAAACAAGGAGTCCTAAAGTAAGGAAGAGTACAATTTGCATTAACCATGCAAAACCATCAAACATTTTTAAAATGGTAGATTTATGTATTAAATCTTGATTGCCTAAATAAACAGCACAAATATAGATGGCTAAAAAGCCATTACCACCCATAAAGTCAGTAGCAGAAAATGTTATAAACATCATTGCAATAACTAAAACTGGATAAAGCCCTTCGAAGCCAAGTTTAATATTATTAATTATCCACTTACTTAATCTACCAAAGGCAAAACCTGCTATGCCACCAAAAATCATTTGTTGTAAAAATAACGGAACAATTGATGCTAAGCTTTTATCTTGATTTATCACTAAAGTTAAAAATGCCAAAGTAAGGACGTAAGCCATTGGGTCATTACTACCACTCTCTAATTCTAACGTTGGTCTAAGGTTGTTTTTTAATGCTAAATTCTTTGATCTTAATATTGAGAATACAGCTGCTGCATCTGTAGAAGACACTATAGAACCTAATAACATACTTTCGTATATAGTAAAATCTGTAACATACCAAACAAACGTACCTAATGTAACCGCTGTTAGCAAAACACCTAAAGTAGATAACATTAAACCTTCCCTCAGAATAGGTTTTACAGCTTTAAAATTGGTATCTAAACCACCTGAAAATAATATAAAATTAAGGGATACAATTCCTATAAACTGTGCAAGTTTTGGGTCATCAAAACGAATCCCTCCGATACCATCAGAACCTGCCAACATACCTATGGCTAAAAAGAGAATAAGTGTAGGGACACCAAATTTATAAGAAGTCTTACCAACGATTATACTTATAAAAAGTAATAATGAGCCTACTAACAATATATTTTCGGTGGTTAAATTCATTAGTGTTTGCCTTGCTTATTTAGACAGCTCAAATTTAACTCATTTATTAACAGTATGTAAGTTTCAATACTTAAAAGAACTTTAAAGTTTTAATGATCTAGTTAATGCATCGTTTTAAATTATTTACTAGGTTTAAATTTGAAGAAATTTCAGAAATATATTAACACCAAGAAATTACTAATAATGATAATTTGTTTCAGTTTAGCTCAAAGTTAAGTAACTGATGAGGATCATAAAATTTGAATGTATTTGGTCATTTTACAAATTGTTGGCAGTAATTAAATATAATCATTAGTAATATCCATTTTTTATCAAAAATAAAACTCAAAAAATCAATTGGCAGTGCCACCTATTTAAACTATAATAAGGCTATATTTTGCTTTGCTTTCTCAAACTCAGCTACCATATCTCGTACAATCTCAGCTACAGGCTTTACATCATGTATTAAACCTGCTATTTGCCCAATCTCTAGTTCACCATCATCTAAATCCCCTTCAAACATGCCGCGTTTGGCTCTGGCTCTTCCTAAAAGCTCTTTAAGTTGTTCTAGTGTTGGTGCGGTTTTATAGAGGTCTTGTAACTCATTGTAGAATTTGTTTTTAATCAATCGTACTGGTGCTAATTCTTTTAAAGTAAGCTGTGTATCACCTTCTTTAGCATCAACCACTACTTGTTTAAACGCTTGGTGTGCAGAAGATTCTTTACTGGCTACAAATCGGCTACCTACTTGGACTCCATCAGCTCCCAAAATCATACATGCTAGCATTGCTTTTCCTGTGGCAATACCTCCTGCTGCAATTAATGGAATTTGCAGCTGTTCTTTTACCATTGGGATTAAGGTTAAGGTAGTCGTTTCATCCCTTCCATTGTGTCCACCAGCTTCAAAGCCTTCGGCAACGATAGCGTCTACTCCTGCGTCTTGAGCTTTTAGTGCAAACTTTACACTACTTACCACATGTACAACCGTAATACCTTTATCTTGTAACCATTTGGTCCAAGTTTTAGGATTTCCGGCAGAAGTGAATACAATTTTTACGCCTTCCTCTACAATGATATCCATAATTTCAGTGATGTTTGGATACAACATTGGTACATTAACTCCAAAAGGTTTATCAGTTGCAGCTTTACATTTTTGAATGTGTTCTCTTAAGACATCCGGATACATAGAACCTGCACCTATTAAACCTAAAATTCCTGAATTACTGGCAGCTGAAGCTAATCTCCAACCACTATTCCAAATCATACCTGCTTGGACGATTGGGTGTTTTATATTGAAAAGTTCTGTGATTCTGTTTGTCATGTATTAATTAATAATTGTAAACCCATCCCTAACCCTTCCAAGGAAGGGAATTTCTACGTTTTTATTGTTTTATAAATTTGAAAGTTTTTGAAATCGCTTCAGATGAAAGCTTTAAAAGATAAATCCCTGTCGATAAATCTGCTGTATTTATCGTTTTAGTTTCATCTTGAATTGTTTTATTCAAAATTATTTGACCTAATTGATTATAAATTGAAAGCTCTAATTCATTTAGAATTAAAGGAAATTTTATGTTTAATTCATCTGATACAGGATTAGGATAAAACCTGAAATCATCAACTGATTCTTTATCAATAGACAAAGCCATATTTAGTGCCAAATCTAAATCTGGAATACCATAGCCTAGAAAATCGTCTGGTGCATTAAATTGTGATGCAGATTGTCTCACAAAATCCATTACTTCTGTTGGAGATGCATCAGGAATCGCTTGCCATAAAGACGCGATACCTCCACAAAGAATTGGACCGCTAAATGACGTTCCATTATTTTGTGTTATCGTATTATTTTCGTCAATAACATAAGCTGCTCCACCTCTTGCGACCACATCTGGTTTCTGATAACCCACTTGCGCTGCACCACCTTGCGAACTAAATGACACATAGTTTCCATTGGCATCTACAGCTCCTATAGACAATACATCTGGCGAATCTGCTGGTGATCCAACAGTTTGCCATGCAGATGCTCCAGAGTTTCCTGCACTGACTACCACTAAAATTCCTTTTTCTACAGCAATAGAAGCTCCTTTAGAGATGAAGGCTACTTGCCCATTCATATCTGACGGTGAGTAATCATAATTTGGGTTATCAAACACACGGTAACCTAATGAAGTATTAATCATATCAACTCCCAAACTATCTGCTCGCTCAGCAGCCTCAACCCAATAACTTTCTTCAACAGGGTTTTCACTAGCTCCATCTTCTGTTCTAAATAAATAATAAGACGCATCTGGTGCTGTACCTACAAATTGGTCTTGCACAAAGCCAGCCATAGTGCTTAACACTCTTGTACCATGAGAACTTATTGCACTGGCATACACATCAGCTGTTCTATCTACAAAATCATAACCATCTAATAAACCAAGACTATCTCTTAAACGTTGAAAACCTGCCATGGTATTTACATTTGGAAAGCCAGAATCCATAACAGCAATGGTAATACCTTTACCTGTAAAGTCTTCTAAATGTAAATTATCTACATTTATCATTTCTACTTGGTTTTGAGTATCACCATAAGTAAAATTGATAGTTTCATCTTCAATAGCTGTTTTATCTTCAATAGTAGTTGAACGCGAAGCTGTATTTAAATTTTTATTCGCAAAGTCAATATAATCTACATAAGTTAATTCACTTAAAGCGTTTATGTCTGTTTCAGTTCCTCTTACATGAACCGCATTAAACCATTTAGATTTTGCTAAAACTGTAATTCCTGTTTGGGTATTTAAATCGGAAATGTAAGCTTCATTCACAGGTACATCACGCTCATCGATTGAGATATTATGATGCTGCTTTCTATCGATTGCCTTTTGAGTAAGAATTGTAATTGGGTTTGCTATAGCCACTGCTACATTGGGTTTGTCAATAAGATAAACCCAAGCATCTTCCTGAGCGTAGCTATTTATTGTTACGAGAAGCAATAAAAGCATTGTAATTTTTCTTAACATCGCTTTTTATTGCAATTTAAGGAATTCGTATTAAACTGTTCTCGATACAAATTTCTCGATTTATCAATCCAGTGATGCACTCGAACCGAAGTTTAAGAAATAACACCAGAACCAACTAACTCATCTTCTAAGTACCAAGCTACAAATTGACCTTCTGTAATTGCGGATTGTTTGTTTTCAAATTCTACGTACAAACCAGAAGCTACTTTATGTATAGTTGCTTTCTCTAGTGCTTGTCTATATCTAATTCTTGCTAATACAGGCATGGTTTCACCTTCAGCTAAAGCTAAGTCTTCTCTGACCCAGTGTAATTCGTTATTATTTACAAATAATACATTTCGATATAAACCTGGATGATTTTTGCCTTGACCAGTATAAATGATGTTGTCTTTTACATCTGTATCAATAACAAAAAGTGGTTCTACTGTGCCACCAACACCCAAACCTTTACGCTGTCCTTTTGTAAAATAATGCGCACCTTGATGTTTACCAACTACCTTTCCGTCTGCTATTGCATATTCAGGTTTTTTAGAAAAGAATTCTAATTCGTTTTCTTTTGAATCGAAATTTGGAATGGTTTGATTATAAGTTTCAAACGTATCTGCAACCTCAACAATAACACCTTCTTTTGGTTTTAATTGTTGCTGCAAAAACTCTGGAAGTCTTACCTTACCAATAAAACAAAGCCCTTGAGAGTCTTTCTTTTCGGCAGTAATTAAATCTTGCGCTTTAGCTATTTCTCTAACCTCAGGTTTGGTTAATTCACCTATTGGAAATAATGCTTTTGCTAATTGGGCTTGCGATAGTTGACATAAAAAATAAGATTGATCCTTATTATTATCAACACCAGCCAGTAAATGATGTATTTCCTTAGATGTGCCATCTTGGCTACTGACCGAAGTCGAAGTAGCTTTTCTACAATAATGACCAGTGGCTACGTAATCTGCACCAAGTTCTAGAGCGATGTCCATAAAGACATCGAATTTTATTTCGCGATTACAAAGCACATCTGGGTTTGGTGTACGTCCTTTTTCATATTCATTAAACATATAGTCCACTATACGCTCTTTGTATTGCACACTAAGATCTACAGTTTGAAAAGGAATACCCAATTTATCTGCCACTAACATAGCATCATTACTATCTTCTAACCAAGGGCATTCATCTGAAATGGTTACAGAGTCATCGTGCCAATTTTTCATAAAAAGTCCAATAACCTCGTAGCCTTGTTCTTTTAAAAGATAGGCTGCAACGCTTGAATCTACTCCACCAGAAAGTCCTACTATGACTCGTTTCATAATTATTTCCTACATAAGCAGGAATCTCTTTTTATAATTAAACTATTTGTTCGAAAAACCACGGCAAAATTACAAAATAAAAAAGGCAATCATATTAGGATTGCCATTTCAAAATTCTATTTAATAAATAGAAAAAAACTATTCGTATTTTTTAATGACAATGTTATTGGTGTGGTCTATTTCTTTAGATAATTTACCTGCTTTATAATACTTCCAAACACCTGTTTTTTTATCTGCTGTATAATTACCTTCTGAGGTAATATTTCCATCAGAATCATAGTTAATGGTTTTTCCTTCTAATATATCCGCTTTATAATGAGCTAAGCGTAGTAGTTTATCATTTTCTGAAAACCATTTTGCTTCACCATCTAACTTTCCATCTTTATAGGATGCCTTTTCGGCAACTAAACCTTTTTTATAATACACATAACGATCTCCCTCTAAATTTCCTTCGTCATTATAATGTTCTACAATCATTTTAGCTGTAGAATTTTTATGATAAAAAGTCCATTGACCAATAAAGCGTTTGCCATTCATTTTACCTTCACTAATCACTTTCTTATTGGATGCATAAAAGGTTACATCGGCTAAACTATCTTTTAAGTTAAACACTTTTACAGCACTTAATACGCTTTTCCCTTCAGATAAGGTATAGAACTTAAATGAATCTACTTCCTTACCATGAACAAAATTACCCTCGTATCGTTTTTGATTTGTTTGATGGTAGTTTTTTGTCCATAAACCGTGTCTCTTACCGGCTTCATCGAACTTATTAACTGATTTTTGGGCACTTACAGTTGTTAAAATTATTGTAAAAATTAAGCATAAAAATAATTTTTGTTTAATCATTTTGTAATTTCGTTAAACAAACTAATAAAAGTTTGACAATGTTGAACAATTTTAAAAACTCAAAAAAATGAAAATTATTTCAAAAACAATCAAAATGCTACCAGTATTTCTAATGTTAATTAGTTTTACTGCTTGTAGTAACGATGATGACAACACTAACGATCCAGGTAATGAGACAAATACTATTGTTGATTTGGCTATGGATACCCCAGATTTAAGTTCATTAGTAGCTGCTTTAGGAAGAGCTGATGGTGATCTTGCAGCGGTATTAAGTGGAACAGGTCCATTTACAGTTTTAGCACCAACGAACGCCGCTTTTAGTACATTTTTAAGCGAAAATGGATTCGCTTCTTTAGAAGACGTTCCAACTGATGTCTTATCTCAGGTATTATTGAACCATGTAATTACTGGCGAAGTAACTTCGTCTGCTTTAGTTAGTTTAGGTTCTGGTTACACAAGTTCAAATGCTACTGGAGCTGGTGGAAACAACATTAGCTTATTGTTCGACACATCAAACGGAGTTACTTTTAATAATACTGCTAGTGTTGTAAGCGGTTTAGCAGACATTGATGCAGATAACGGAGTTGTTCATGTTATTGATGCCGTTTTAGGACTGCCAGATGTAGTAGACCATGCATTAAACAACAGTAATTTTACATCGCTTACAGGTGCATTGACTTCTGAAGATTTAGTAACAACATTACAAGGCGAAGGACCATTTACAGTATTAGCACCAACAAATGAAGCTTTTACAAATTTCACTAACCCAGATGGAAATGCTTTAGCTAGTGTTCTTTTAAACCACGTTATAGGAGGAGTGATTCTATCAACCGATTTAGTTTCGGCTGGTTCAGGTTATGCTTACACTACTGCTACTGGTCCAAATGATAACGACTTAAGTATTTACTTTAATACATCAAATGGAGTAATGTTTAATGGACAGTCTACAGTTAGTACAGCGGATATTATAGGTACTAATGGTGTAATACATGTTGTAGACGCTGTTATTGATTTACCAACAATTGCAACTTTTGCAACAACAAATGATGCCTTATCTACTCTTGTGGCTGCACTTTCTTATGCAGATACTGGGTCACCTACTGTTCCATGGATAGCAACTGTATCTGATGCTACAGCTGGACCATTTACAGTATTTGCACCTACAAATGATGCTTTTGTAGATCCTACAACTGGTGTTCTTGCGGAACTAGGACTAACTGGATTTGGTGAAGGTACTGGCGAACTAAATGCTGCTACTACTGATGCTGTTTTATTAACACACGTAGTAAGTGGTAATGTACAATCTTCTGGATTACCTAATGGAACTGTTAGCACACTCGGAGGAAATATTACTGCAGATAACACAGCATTTACATTAACTGACGGAAATAACCGAGTGAGCAATATTGTTACAAGTTTAGTAGATATACAATCTGTAAATGGTGTTGTACACGTTATTGATAAAGTATTACTACCACAAGATTAAGAAGAGAATAATTGGAGAGGTTGGTTACCTCATTTTTATATTGATTGATTAGTTAGTAAAAAGCCCTTTGAACAATGTTCAAAGGGCTTTTTTAATTATAATAAAAGTAAATTATTTTCTCTTTCCTTTCTGTTGCGCTTGCTTTTGTTTTTCAGCTTGCTCCATCATCTCTGCCATTTTCTTCTGAAACTTGTTCTGTTTCTTTGGCTTCGTTTTACTAACTTCTATTTTAGCTAGTACTTTTTCTTCGTCTATTATGTAGTTTTTAATCACTAACATAATACCAATACTAATAAGGTTAGAAATGAAATAATACAAACTCAAACCTGAGGCGTAATTATTAAAGAAGACTAACATTAAAAGTGGTGAGAAATAAATCATATACTTCATCATCTTACCCATATCTGGCATACCTTCTTGCGTTGGTTGTGTTGCCATTTGCTGACCTGTAGTCATCTTCATATAGAAGAAAATTGCTACAGCTGCTAATATTGGAAATAAACTTACATGATCTCCATAAAATGGTATTGAAAATGGTAATTGTGCAATAGAATCATAAGAACTTAAATCGTCTGCCCAAAGGAAACTTTTTTGTCTTAACTCAAATGCTGTTGGGAAAAACATAAACAAGGCATAAAACACTGGTATCTGCATTAAACCAGGTAAACAGCCACTCAACGGACTTGCACCTGCCTTGCTTTGCAATGCCATAGTTTCTTGTTGTGCTTTCATTTTATTGTCTTTGTACTTAACTCTAATAGCATCTAACTCTGGCTTTAAGATTTTCATCTTAGCCTGAGATAAAAACTGCTTATACTGTACAAAAGACAACATAATCTTTACCAAAATTGTCATTACAATAATAGCAATACCATATGGTAAGAAGCCACTTAAGAATCCGAATAAAGGAATAAAAAGTGCTTTGTTAATCCAACCAAAAATTCCCCATCCAAAAGGGATACTTTCCTCTAATCCTTTTTCATAAGTTTTTAGCGTCTTAGCATCTGTAGGTCCATAATAAAGGTCAAAACTTTTATTAACCTCTCCACCATTATATACCAAAGGAAACTTTGATGTGTATAACTTAGTAAATAAGGTATCTACTTCTTCGTCTTCTACTAAATCTTTAGATGTAAGTTCAACATTTTTTAGTGCACCATCGTTAGACACTAAAATAGAACTAAAGAAATGCTGTCTATAAGAAAGCCACTCAACATCCTCAACAGTTTCCTTATCATCGCTCATCTGACCTAGCTTGTCTATCTTATCTTCGTCGTGCTTGTAGGTTAATCTTGTATAGCGATTTTCGTAACTAATACTTTTAGCATGGCGAATCTGTTTTTGTTTCCAATCTAAAATAATTGGTTGCGATGTATTAAAAACACCGCTTAAACCTTGTGATTTAATTGAAAAATCAATCATGTAATCATTTGGTTTTAACTCGTAACGATATTCCAAATATTCAGATTCAGAAACCTTAAGTTTCATAGAAACTACTGTATTATCTCCACTTTTAGAAACACTAGGCTGAAATGGGAAATCTTGAGTATTTAAAGTTCTATTATCTGAAGTGCCAAAAGTAATATTAAACGCACTATTGTTGTCTTTTACTAAATAAATAGGTACTGAATCGTAATCTACAAAGTTCTTTAATTTAACCTCAGCTAAGTGACCACCTTGTCTTTTAAACTTTAATTCAAAAACATCCGTTTCAACCGTTGTTATATCTTCACCTGGAAGCGTTAATGCATTTGCAAAAGAGCCTACTTTACTCTGTAATGCAGCCTGCTGTGTAGAATCTAAAGCTTTTACATTGCTGTAATCTTCAGAAGTTGTTACTACAGCTTCATTTTGTTTACTTTCTTTTTTCTCGGCCTCTACCTGTTCTTGTTCTGCTTTCTTCTGCGCTTCAATTTCTTCTGGTGTTGGACTATTTTGATACATCATAAATATCAAAATTCCAAAAATGAGGACAAACCCTATTATTGAGTTAATGTCAAATTTCTTTTCTTCCATATATTAGTTGTCTTTCGACTGCGCTCAAGAAAAACTTCAGCGGTAATCTTATTTAGTTTAGTTTTTAAACGCTTAACCTAATTTCTAAAACAAATTCAGAATAATAAATTAAAAGGTTGATTTGTTTAGATTGAACAACTCAAATAGTTATCCAAATTTAATTTTACGCCAAAGTGGCATACTATTTTACTTTTTCTTCTTATTAAATTTTAAAGCTGCACTCACAAATGCCACAAAAAGTGGATGCGGATTTGAAACTGTACTTTTATATTCTGGATGATACTGCACACCGACAAACCAATTATGGCTCGGTATTTCTATAATTTCTACCAAACCCGTTTCAGGGTTTAGACCTGTAGCTTTCATACCAGCCGATTCAATTTGTGCTTTATAAGCGTTGTTAAATTCAAAACGATGTCTATGACGCTCTTTTATATCTACCTCGCCATAAACTTTATATGCAATACTATCTTCACTAATTTTACAATCCCAAGCACCTAATCGCATGGTTCCTCCTTTATTCACAACATTTTTTTGCGATTCCATTAGATTAATTACAGGATCTTCTGTACTCTCGTCCATTTCTATAGAATTAGCATTTTTAAGGTTAAGCACATTTCTAGCATATTCTATAACTGCCATTTGCATCCCTAAACAAATACCTAAAAACGGAATATTGTTTTCGCGCACATAACGTACGGCTTCAATTTTTCCTTCAATACCACGCTCACCAAAACCTGGTGCCACTAAAACACCATCGAGATGACTTAGTTTAAATTCTATATTGTCTTCATTCAAATATTCTGAATGAATTGATTCTACATTAACCTTAACTTCGTTTTCTGCGCCAGCATGTATAAAAGCCTCTAATATAGATTTATATGAATCTTGAAGCTCTACATACTTACCGATTAAACCAATAGTAACTGTACTTTTTGGATTTTTATGACGCTTTAAAAATTCATTCCAACGACGCAAATCTGGAACATCACTTTTTAAATTCAATTTATCTAACACTACTTTATCTAAACCTTCGTCTAACATTAAGTTAGGCACATCGTAAATCGTTGAGGCATCAATAGACTGAATAACAGCATCTTTCTTTACATTACAAAAACGTGCCAATTTTGCTTTTAAACCATCACTTAACTCATGCTCAGTTCTACACACTAAAATGTCTGCATGTACTCCACTTTCCATTAAAGTTTTTACACTGTGCTGAGTTGGCTTGGTTTTTAATTCACCAGCAGCAGATAAATAAGGTACTAACGTTAAATGAATAACCAAAGCATTGTTATCGCCTAAATCCCATTGTAATTGACGCACAGCTTCTACGTAAGGCAAGGACTCAATATCACCGACAGTTCCACCAATTTCGGTAATTACAATATCGTAATCTCCTGAATTACCTAAAATCTGAATTCGTTCTTTAATCTCATCAGTAATATGCGGAATTACCTGTACCGTTTTACCTAAAAACTCACCACGTCGTTCTTTATCGATAACACTTTGGTATATTCTACCTGTAGTTACATTATTAGCTTGTGATGTTGGTACGTTTAAAAAACGTTCGTAGTGTCCTAAATCTAAATCGGTTTCTGCTCCATCATCTGTAACATAACATTCGCCATGCTCATACGGATTTAAGGTACCAGGATCTATATTAATGTAAGGATCTAATTTTTGAATGGTTGTTCTGTAACCTTGTGCTTGTAAGAGTTTAGCCAAAGATGCGGCTATAATGCCTTTTCCTAAAGAAGAAGACACTCCGCCTGTTACAAAAATATACTTAGGGTTTGTGGTCATGTTGCGCTGTTAAACGCAGGCAAATTTACAAAATTTAATTACTTATTCTCTATTTGTTTATGCTTTGTTGAAATGTTATGATTTAAAGCCATTTAAAGGCATAAACACAATCCTTTATTCTATTGACTATTTAAAAATTTTCATCTAACTTAGCTTACTTGTGCTGAACTTGTTTCAGTAACGTTTAATATAAGTCTGTTACTGAGCGTAGTCGAAGTATTGGGATAGACTTATCACAAAGTTAGGCACAGGCTGAAAAACCAATCAATACGTTTTTTAAGTTTTAGACAATCTGTTTCAGCTCTTTTAATAATTTCATTAGAGACTTCTGAGCAAGTGCAATTTTCATTTATATACAGTTTTTTTATTAATATAATAAAATCAGAATTACAATCAATTCGCAACTGTTACGCTTGATTGACAATCAGAAAGTGTGTCGCTTCCTCAAATGGAATTAACAACTGTAAGGAAGTAATAGAAATGTACTTAGGAATAATCTATTTTCTATTATTTAGAAACAATATTCACCTTACCAAATAATAGAAAAAATTATTGCCTTACACCAAAATACTTTCCTCTAGGATATTTAAAGATCCTAGGTATTTCGTATTCTTTTAAACGATTCTCATAATTGCTTTTTACTACAGGATTCATAGCAGCCCCATAATCACCTATTCCTGTATCATATATGTGAAGCCCTTCACCATCTGCATTAAGTAAAAAACCGGAAATTTCAACTAAATTATTTTTGTACTCAATTTGAAAGAAAACTCTTCTATCACCTTTAGTTACCAATTCAAATGCTTTCCCATTATCATCATTATACTCATAACCATCATCAAAAACAGTCCAAGTATCCCCATCTATAACAGCTACAACGTCACCGTTACCATCTCTAATTATTGTATATACCAACAATCTATTATCTTTAATAGCTAATTTTAATAATTGACCAGATGATGATGGAAATAATTGGCCAAACGAAGAAAGACTTAATACACCGTCGACAAGATCTAGGGTTGCGCCATCCTCTCTCTTTCCTATCCTCATTTGTTTTACTGGCTCACCATCAAAATTTAAATCCCCAAACTTGGCATTAATCTTTTCTACCAAAGATTGTTTCTCATTCTCTTTATCTTTTTCTACCTTATCAGTAGCAATATTTGTTATTTGGACTATAGCAATTATTAATAGAAAAGCTATTATAGATACTACAATTAATCTATGTGTATTAGTGAGTTTACTCCACTTGTTGAGAGAGATTATAAGTGACAATACAGCCACTACAAAAACTAAAATTGGTTCAAGGTATTTCATTTGACTAAATTAATAAAAAGAATTAATTTTAATGAATTGTAAACTTTAGCCGTTTATAATTAATTGCTTTGGTCGTTACTTATTTTGAAATTCCTTCGGATTTTTCTTGCGTTCGTTTTTGTTTGCTAAATTAATTGCTCAACCACGCAACTAACCACAAACAACACTAAACCCAACCAAAAATTGATTATCCAATTAAATACCGTACCTTTGCACGCGTTCTACAAAACTTTAGTGATGTAGAGCATAAATCTCAACGTCGCTAAGGCTATGTTGAGGAACTCCTCAGGGTGAGGATGTGTTACCTAGAAGTTTAAGTGTTTAGTATGTCGATTCGCTTCTTTTGTAACACCAAAAGCATATAATCGAATACATAAACTCAAGAATGAGCACATTCCAAGAACTCGGTCTTAATGAAGACCTTTTACATGCTATTACGGATTTAGGTTTTGAAAAACCATCTGAAGTACAAGCAAAAGCAATCCCACTTTTATTAGAAGAAGACAAAGACTTAGTGGCTTTGGCACAAACTGGTACAGGTAAAACTGCTGCTTTCGGATTTCCGATGTTGCAAAAAATAGATATTGATAGCAGAACCACACAAGGTCTTATCTTATCGCCAACGCGCGAGCTTTGTTTACAAATAGCCAACGAGCTTAAACTTTACGGTAAATATTGTAAAGGTTTAAACGTTACTGCTATATATGGTGGAGCAAGTATCTCTGACCAAGCAAGATCTGTAAAACGTGGAGCACAAATTATTGTGGCAACTCCTGGTCGTATGAAAGATATGATTAGCCGTAACATGGTTGATATTTCTAAAATACAATACAGCGTTTTAGACGAAGCTGATGAAATGTTAAACATGGGCTTCTATGAAGACATTACAGATATTTTATCGCATACACCAGACGATAAAAGCACATGGTTATTCTCTGCAACGATGCCAAAAGAGGTGGCTACTATTGCAAAGAAATTTATGTACGATCCTACTGAAATTACAGTAGGTAATAAAAATGAAAGTACAAGTAATGTATCGCACGAATACTATTTAGTAAACGCAAGAGATCGTTACCAAGCATTAAAACGTTTAGCAGATGCTAATCCAGATATATTTTCTGTGATTTTCTGTAGAACAAAACGTGATACGCAAAAAGTAGCCGAAAACTTAATTGAAGATGGTTACTCTGCAGGAGCATTACATGGAGATTTAAGTCAGAATCAACGTGATATTGTGATGAAATCTTTTAGAAACAGACAAATACAAATGTTGGTTGCCACAGATGTAGCAGCTCGTGGTATTGATGTCGATGATATTACACACGTAATTAATTACCAACTGCCAGACGAAATAGAAACCTATACGCACAGATCTGGTCGTACAGGACGTGCTGGTAAAACTGGTGTTTCTATGGTGATTGTTTCTAAAAGTGAAACTCGAAAAATAAAAAGTATTGAGCGCATTATAAAAAAGCAGTTTGAAAAGAAAGAAATTCCATCTGGAATGGAAATCGTAGAAGTGCAATTAATGTCTTTGGCCAATAAAGTTCATGAAACAGAAACTAATCACGAAATTGATAAGCACCTAGAAAGTATCAACGAACTATTTGCAGATACCGATAAAGAAACCTTAATAAAGAAATTCTTCTCAGCAGAATTTAACCGTTTCTTTAATTATTATCAAAAATCTAAAGACTTAACCGTTTCAGAATCGAGAGGGTCTGATAGAGAAGGTGGACGTGATTACGGAAAATCATCTAACGATACACGCTATTTTATAAATGTTGGTCGTAAAGATGGTTTTGATTGGATGAAATTGAAAGATTTCTTAAAAGAGCAATTAGAATTGGGACGCGATGATGTCTTTAAAGTAGATGTAAAAGAAAGTTTTTCATTTTTTAACACAGAAAAAGAGTTACAAGAAAAGGTATTAGCCTTTTTTACAGATTTTAAACACGAAGGTCGCTTTGTTAATGTAGAAGTCAGCGAAAATAAAGGACGTAGTGGTGGCGGAAGACGAGACAGAGGTCGCGGCCGTGGAAGAGATGATAGACGTTCTGGAGGTGGAGGTCGCAGACGCGATAGTAAACCAAGAGGTGAAAGAAGATCTTCTGATTCTGGAAACAGAACTGAAAGACGCAGCAGCAGACGATCGGATGATAACAAAAGTGAAAGACGCTCTAACGACAGAGGCGATAAAAAATATAATGATTCTAGAGGAGATAGACGACCAGAGTCTAGTAGCTCTGGATCTGATAGACCAAGACGATCTCGCAGACGCGATTAAATAATGTTAAAAGCCTCTTAATTGAGGCTTTTTTATGGGCTATACTTGTTAATTTTTTATCAAATCTGAAGTAGGCATATGTTAAAATGCGTTTAGTTTATTACCTTTACAATGTTATTCAATTACATGCGATATCTACTTATTCTATTTTTAAGTCTCACTACAGTTAATAGCTATAGCCAAGACAGTACTGCAACAGTACTACCAACTAAGGTAAAAGGAACCATCATAAGCTCTTCTACTGATGAGCCTTTGAGCGATGTAAATATTGTAAATCTTAACCAAGTAAAAGGTGTTGCAACTGATGAAAACGGAGCGTTTGAAATTACTGCAAAAGCGAATGACACACTACATTTATCGTATCTAGGTTACAAATCCTTAAAAGTTAGAGTAACAAATGATTGGCTAAAATTTGGTAATACGGAAATTGCAATGACCGAAATGGCTTTAGCTTTAGAAGAAGTTACCGTTAACCAATTGCAATTAACGGGCTACTTAGAGGTAGATATGAAGCAAATTCCTATTCAGACCAATAATCAATACCGTATATCTGGCTTACCTGGCAGATCTTATGAAGGTGGTAAAACTAATATAGCCACTAAAATACTTGGTGCTATTTTTAATCCTGCAGATTTCTTGTATAATATGTTTGGTAAAAAGCCAAATGAGATGCATAAGCTTAAAAAGATGAAGGAGGATGACGAAATTAGAAATCAACTAGCACAACGATTTGACAGAGAAATGTTATTGGTGTTACTACAAGTAAATAAGTTCGATTTAGATGAAATTGTTAACCAATGTAACTACTCAAAGGATTTTATAAATACGGCTAATGATCTTCAAATATTGGATGCTATTAGCGAGTGCTATGAAGAATACAAAGTAATACAAAGAAGTAAAGAGAGAAAAAGCGGTAAGAAAAAAGATAAAGCTTAATACTCTATGCATCAGAATGCAAGGCAATTCTATTCCCTTCAGAATCTATAAATACTCCCATAAAACCATTATCTTCTGATATTATAGTTTTTTCCAAGCCAATTTTTCCTCCGGCTTCCTCTACTCTATTGAGTTCTGTAGTAATATCTTTCGACATAAAATAAATAAGAGTTCCTTCTTTACTTGGTATATAAGAATGCTGTTTTATTAGTGTTCCGGTGGTACCATAAGATCCATTATTGTTAGGAAACCACCCCATTTTTAATCCACCAAATTCTACATCTTTAATTTTAATATCAAAAACAGTTTCATAGAACTTCTTAGCACGTTGCATGTCGTTTACTGGAATTTCGAACCAAACTACCATAATCTAAATTATTATTAAGAATTAGTATTAGATGCACTTACCATCCAATGAATACCAAATTTATCTATTACACTACCAAATTTACCTCCCCAAAATACCTCTTTAAAAGGCATTGTTGCTTTTCCACCTTCTAATAAGCCATAATATATGGCACTTCCCTGTTCCTCATCATCTGCAGCGATACTTACATGAAAATTATTCCCTTTAACCAATGGCTTATTAAAATCGTCTGAAGCTTTAAGCTCACAACCCTTGCCAAATGCCATTGTTGTATGCATTATTTTATTTTCAATTTTGGGTTTGCAGAATTCTGGAGGTCCATCTTTATAACGCATTGTCATTAAAATTTCACCATCAAAAACATCTTTATAAAAAGTTATTGCTTCTTCACAATTACCGTCAAAGGAAAGATAAACATCACATTTCATAGTGCTTAGTTTATAAGTTAGTAACTTAAAGTTACAAAATATTACCCATTCGTCTGATAATGTTCGACTATAGCCTCATAGTTTTTAATTGTTTTTTTAATCCAATCAAACCGTTTTTCTAAAATTTCATCTTCAGAAAGTTGCCAATTAATTGTAGATTTTCGAAGTTGAGCAGTTACATGCTGAAGTATAATTGCAGCAGATACCGATATATTTAAACTCTCAGTAAAACCAACCATAGGAATTTTTAGAAAACAATCTGCATGGTCCAAAACCTGTTGCGAAAGTCCTTCAGTTTCTCTACCAAAGAAAAAACACGATTTATTAGTAATATCAAAATCTATTAAATCGCAATCTTCGGCATGTGGTGTTGTTGCAACAATTTGATAACCTTTAGCTTTTAAGTCTGCAATACAAGATTTGGTAGTGTTGTAGCGATTTAGATCTACCCATTTTTGAGCTCCCATCGCTATTTCTCTATCAATACTTTTAGAATTAACTTCTTCAACAATATTTACTTCTTGTATACCAAACACATCACAAGATCGCATAACTGCACTAGTATTGTGTAATTGATACACATCTTCTGTAGCAACTGTAAAATGTTTAGTACGTTTCTTTAAAACATTATTAAAACGTTCTCTTCTATTATCTGTAAGATAAGTTTCTAAATATTCTAAAAGTTTTGAGTTTTGCATAAAACCTTATATTTAATGCTCAAAAGTAAAATTATGAAATTTAAGTCTATCATCATTTTTATCCTTTTAGCTTTTTTATCTCATCAAATAAGCTATGGGCAAGAAAAAGATAAAATATGTTTATGTAAACCTCTAAAGGAAACCAAAGAAAACGACGCCAAAGTAATAGAAATGGCTGAGTACATTGAAAATTCTTTTCATGAACTAGAAACAAAAGGTTTTAATGAAAAGTTTCATGTTAAATCATTTATAAACAATATTACGGATAATCAAGATATTGACATGGAAGACCAATATACAATTGGTTTTATGAAAGGGATAGAAGACACAGGTAAAACCTTATCTCAAAAAATAGTTAATTCTATTGATGCTGGTGAATACTATAATTTAATCAACTACCATTATAGTATTGAAGACATGACCTATTATTTTACTTTTAGAATGTTCTCTGAAGCGTCTGGTGTTAATTACCACGATTATAAAGTCTGTTCTGATGGTGAAGACATTAAATTTAATGATATATATGTTTACCTTACTGGTGAAGAAATTTCACTAACATTTCAAAGATTATTTCTATTATCAAAACCTTCAAATAAAATTTTATCTAAGGTATTTGGATTTAATTCGGGTGAAGACTTATATACGTTGGTAGAAGCTAAAAAGTTAGCAGAAAAAGGAGATTACAAAGGAGCTTACGAAAAAATTTCTGAAATTAAAGGAGCTTTTGGTAAGGAAAAATTTACTCTAATTTTAAGAGCCAGTTATGCAAGCTCATTTAACGACAAATTGTATGAAGAGGTATTAGCTGAATTTGCCGAATTATACCCAAAAGATCCTACATTATATCTAAAACTAGTAGACTATTATTTACTGAAAGGTAAATACAATTTAGCACTTGTAAATGTTGACAAACTTATATTTGAGACCAATGATGATTTTCTTAACCTTATAAAAGGGAATATCTATTTGTTAAAAGAAGAATTTAAAAATGCAGAAAAAAACTTTGAATATATGACCGTTAATTACCCAGATCTTTTAGAAGGTTATGTAGGACATATGGTGAGTCTCAATTATCAAAATCGATTTGAAGATACGTTAAGTATAGTAAAAAACCTACTAGAACAAGGCTATGATAAAGAGGCGCTATTAGAATTTATAGAAGAAAAAGATATAGAGGGCCATAATGCTCTTGAGGCTTTTGTAAATTCTAAGGTTTACCAAGAATGGAAACGAAATTCATAATGTCTTAAACATGAAACACATCGTTGTATTAACAGGCGCTGGCATGAGTGCCGAAAGTGGTATTAAAACTTTTAGAGATGCAGATGGACTTTGGGAAGGACACGATGTTATGGAAGTTGCTTCTCCACAAGGTTTTGCTCGCAACCCAGAATTGGTTTTAGACTTTTATAATCAAAGACGACGACAACTTAAAGAGGTACAACCCAACCAAGCTCACAATGATTTAGCTGAGTTAGAAAAGGATTTTAAAGTTACTATAATTACCCAAAACGTAGATAATTTACACGAACGAGCTGGCAGCACTGATGTTGTTCACCTGCATGGAGAATTACAAAAAATAAGAAGCACCGGAAACCCAAAAGATATTAGAGTTTGGACAGAAGATCTTAATTTGGGTGATACTTGTGATAAAGGCTACCAATTAAGACCTCATATTGTTTGGTTTGGTGAAGATGTACCTATGATTGAGACAGCTGTTAAAATTTGTTACGCAGCAGATATTCTTGTTATAATTGGTACGAGTATGCAAGTTTATCCTGCTGCTAGTTTAATGGATTATGTACAACCAGATACACCTATTTATTATATAGATCCTAAACCTGCTATTTCTAATAATGGTAAGGTGAATGTTATAGCAAAATCTGCGACTGAAGGCATGAAAGACCTTATAAGCCTATTAAAATAACCTGAACCAATAGTATTACTAAGCTAATCATCAGCACTCAATTTAAAAAATTCATTAACTGGTTTGCTAAACACTTGAGATAGCTTTAGTGCTAAAACTGTTGATGGCACATAACGATTAGCCTCAATAGAGTTGATGGTTTGGCGAGAGACACCAATTTTTTTTGCTAAATCATCTTGTGTTAAACTCAAAATAGCACGCTCTACTTTTATTGTGTTTTCCATTATCTGTATCGCTTTAAGGTGTGGTAAGACATCAATTGAACCATCAGCATAAAAAGAAGCGTTTGAAAATCACCCAAATCCTTATATACTTCACCACCAGAATGCACAACATTAGATACACCAAACTCTACATAAGGCATTACCAGAGTATATACAACACCAACTACAAAAGCCCATGCATAAGACTGCATTTTTAATTTTATAGTTAACTCATCTTCTTCTTTATCTCTAGCGACAGACATAAGTAACATACCTATAAGTAGTGTTTTTTGTAACAGCAGTTTTAACCACTCAGTATCACCATCCATTGCAAAAGCACGGACAAACATCATTACAATAGATAGAGCACCAATAACAACTCCTACCATCATAAACCTATGTGGCAATCTAAACCTTGTTATTTTCTCTAACCGTTTACGCTCGCAGTTTATCATTTTTTCCGTATTCATAATTGACAAATATATTTTATATTAAGTAAAATTATTTTTACTATATGACAAATATACTTTACATAATAATAAAATGCAAAAAATTTTTGCAAAACTTGATTTTGTAATATTTTTCTGCTAAATTCGATTTCATTAATAATTAAGCTATTAAATAATTTTCACTAAATGTTCATTAAAAATCTTATCTATGAAAAAAATTACTTTATTAATAAATTTACTTTTCACAATAAATTTATGTGCCCAAATACAGATTTCTAATTTCACATTCAATAATGTCTCAAGTTCTGGACCTAGTTCTCTACAAGAGTTTAATGGTGAAATTTTCTTTTCAGCGAATACTGATAATTATGGAAGAGAATTATGGTCTAGCGATGGAACTTCAAATAACACTAATTTAATAATTGATATAGCTCCTGGCGAATCTAATGGATTGGTGACATTCTTCTCTGCAATTCTGAACAATGAATTGTATTTTAATGCAAATGATAATTATGATTATTCTGGAGGTGAAATTTGGAAAACTGACGGTTCAGGAACCAATTCATCCTTAGTAACATCATATACTGGAAGATTATTCGGATTAACAACTGTTGGTAATCTTATTTATTTTACAATAAAAACTAGTAATAATAACTTACAAATATGGAAATCTGATGGTACGCAATCGGGTACTACATTAGTTAAAGACAATATTGCAATTTGGAATGTACCTACATTTCAAGGAAGTATTAATAATACTTTTATTTTTACTATTCAAGTACCCTCAACTAATAATTCTAAAGTATGGAGAAGTGATGGCACTTCTAGCGGGACGTTTGCATTAACAGGAGAAATTGATGGTAATGGCTCTACTGGGAGTACATCAGACCTTAGCCATTACATTGTCTACAATAATAATTTATATTTTATTACTCGATATTATTTGTATAAAACGGATGGAACTATTGCTAATACTAGTCAAGTGGCATCTGTTTGGAATGCTCAAAATAATTTAGTTGATTTTGGAGATACAATAGAATTAAATGGCAAAATTTATTTTTTGTTTTACTCATTAGGCCTAAAAAAACTAGCTATTTATGAATCAGATGGTACTTCAAGCGGGACTTCGGAAATTTACTCTGTTACAGGTAATGCATATTTTTATCCTGCTTATTTAAATAAATCAGGAAATAATTTAATTTTCACATCAATAAACACAAATAATGGAACTTCTCTTTATTATTTAAATACCAATAACTTTACATTATCCGAAATTATTCAAATTGATGAAAGTCCGCAAGAGCCGCCATATTTTCTGGGAAATTTTTCTGCACTATCATTAGATAGATTAAATGACAATCTTTTTTTTATGAGTTCACCTAAAGATACGTTTCCAGAAAAAAAAGGATGGGTATTCAATGAAACTTCTATGAGTTTAACCCCTTATACTGCTTTGGATGATTTATATGAAGATTATTTTGGCCAAAAAATTATATATAATAATGACTTATATTATTCTAAAAACAATCAGTTATGGAAATTTGACACAAATTCTTTAAGTCTAAGTGATGTAACAAATAATGAAGTAATTCAAGTTTTTCCAAATCCTACATCTGATTTTATAAATTTCAGTCAACCTGAAACAGTTAATGATATTAAAGTTTACGACATTAATGGTCAACTGGTTATAGAAAATCAAGTACTAATTAATGATAAACTTGATGTTAGAAATTTAAATTCTGGGATATATTTAATTGACTTTAAAAAAGATAATTTAAGAATAACAAAAAAAATAGTAATCGCTAAATAAGTTCTTTACAGAAAATAAGATAACCAAACTATTAGATTATTCATAGTTATTAGGATTAGCTCAAATAAAACTATAACATAGAGCGCAAGTACAGCATATATAAACTCTTTAGTAACATTTGTTAATTAAAAAAAAGCCCAAACAATAAAATCGTTTGGGCTTTCTCAACTATTAACCTACTTAACTAATACTATTATAAAAATTCATTTATAATTACTATTACTTAAAACTTATCTCATTACTATAGACGTAAAAACTTCCTTTTTATTTCAAAGCTTTACATATTTAACGTGTATTTAACAAAAACCCGAAACTAACGTCTCGGGTTTTCTTATTTAATAGCTAAACATTAACACTAACCATCAACTATTTATGTAGGCTATTAAATGTACTTTTACTCTGTATGCTAAAGACCGTCCAAAAATGGTTTTGTGACACTTTAGCTTAATTTATTTCTACATAAATCCTCCTCCTTGTTTTTCGTCATCATCACGTTGCTTACGCGATTTTGCTCTGTATTTTCCTCCACCAAATCGGTATGATAAACCTGCAAAAATGGTTTTAAATTCTGGTTGAAAATTCACTGTTTGTCTAAAAGGTCTTTCACTTACAATAGATATTTCTTGTGTATCAAATACGTTATTAAAGTTTAAGCTAAACGTAGCTCTGTTGTCTTCTAAGAAGCTATAACGCATTCCTAAGTTTACAAAATACATTGGGTCCATTTCAAAATTTAATCCTGTATCTGGTCCTCTATACATTGCAAAAGCAGATAAGGATAAACTCTTTGTTACTCTAAAGTTATTGAATACTCTAAAATTGTATATCACATTATTAACCTCAACATTACTTACTTCAATATCACCTTCTGTAGGATTAACTATTGTTGGGTCTAACGACTCAGCAAAACCAGTCTGTCTTCGAGAATATAAATCGAAACTAGCATTTAAACTCCACCATTTTGTTGGTCTGTAATTACTAGATAATTCTATACCATAAGCCGAGGTATTATCAAAATTATCGTTAGTTAAAATCACACGACCAGATCCTAAGTCTGAACGATCCACAAATACACCTTGGTTAATTTCGTCTTCAATTAATCTATAGAATACTCCACCAGTAATACTCCCTTTTTCTAGGTTTCTTGTATAGTTTACCTCAAGTGAGTTTGTAAATTGTGGTTCTAATTTTGGGTTACCAAATTGAGAAATTAACGGTGTATTAAACTCTGGTATAGGATTTACTTGTCCAACTCCTGGTCTATCTACTCGTCTACTATAACTAAATTGGTATGAGTTTTTTTCTGAAGGATTATAAGTTACAAACGCAGATGGATACACTTGAAAATAATCATTTTCAAATGGAAAATCTGTAGTTGTATTGTCTGTTAAATCTGTATCTATAGCTAAGGCATCAACTTGTACAGACTCTGCTCTTAATCCCACTTTATAAGACCATTTTTCTAATTGCTTACCGTATGTAGCATATGCAGAATAAATGTTTCTCTCGTAATCAAAAAGTGTTTGCGTTGGTATGTAATCACCAAATTCGTTTCTCACTCTTGCATCAGAATTATAGTCAATATTATTATCAAACAAACGTGCCTGTAATCCTACTTCTAGTTTTGCGGTTTCCGATAATGGATTGGTATAATCTAAGTTTATTGTTGTTCTGTTACGCTCTGTATTTGTTAATTCATCAAAACTTGGACGCGATCCAGAACCTGTAAAACGGTTTAAAGTTTCTAAGTCGTTATCAAAAATATTATGATCTACTTCTAATTCAATATTATGGCCTTCGTCATCAAAATTAAATTTATAGTTAGCATTATATTGTTGACTATTGTTTTCGTTTACATTATCAAATGTTTGACTTAAATCATTAGACGGATCATTTTCAAAGAAAGTTTCGGTTCTCCCTAAAGTACCACCATCAAACACATTTTGATTTGTAAAAAACGAAAGCGTATGCTTATCATTGATGTAATAATCAACTCCTATTTTAAATAAATGCGAATTACGCTCATCTAAAAAATTGAATGTTTGAGATACATCAGACTCTGTTTGGGTTAACAAACCTGTATTTCTATTATTAGAAATATTATTACCATAACTTCCGTAAAAGTTAAGTTTTCCATTTCTATAGTTCATATCAATAGAACTATTAAACTTAGGTTCTAGTTGGTAACCAAGTCCAAAATTTAAATTTCCATTAAAGCCAATATTAACGTTTTTATGAAGTATAATATTAATAATACCACTCATTCCTTCAGGATTATATTTTGCTGAAGGATTGGTAATTAATTCAATACTCTTTATAGATGTTGAAGGAATTTGTTTTAGTAATTGTGCTGCAGGAATATTTGATAATTTTCCATCAACCATTACTTGTACATTCTGGTTTCCTCTTAATGCAATGGCGCCAGTTTGTTGATCTACATTAACAGATGGAATGTTATTCATTATATCTGAGGCTGTTGGCCCAGAAGTCGTTAAATCCTTACCAACATTAATAACTTTTCGGTCTATTTTTTGTTGAATAGTCGAAGTCTCTGCCACAATAGTAACTTCATCTAAAGACTCGGCACTCTCCTTGAGCATAATATCACCCACATTTATTTTGTAGCTGTTTTTTCCAATATTCACCTGTTTTAAAATAGTTTTGTAGCCGATAAATTTAATTTCAACTTTTACATCACCTTCTGGGATTTTATCAATATTAAAAGTACCATCATCGTTGGTAATACTACCTGTAATGATTTTGTCTACCATATCCTTAATAATAACATTAACATAAGGTAAAGGCTCATTGAGCTCTGCATCCATAACGCGTCCTGAAATAGAACCGTTTTTTATATCTGAATTGGAATTGGGTTGTGCGCTTAAAATGGCTGATGAGACCATGATAAGCATTAAAAAGAAATGCTTCATTTTTTGATTGATTTTACACCAGTATTATTACACTAGTGCTTTGATTTTTGATTGATTTTGATAGTTTCTTATTGTGTAGACGACTACTTTTGTATTATGTTACCGTATTTAACATTACTTAACATCTTTTTAACATTATGAGTAAAAAAACATTAGTCTTAGGAGCTTCTTTAAAACCAGAACGCTACTCAAACATTGCTATTAATAGATTATTAAATTACAATCATGAGGTAAAAGCTTTTGGATTAAGAGCAGGAAAGATTAATAATGTAACTATAGATACAGAATTATTACCGTATGATGACATTGACACAGTAACATTATACTTAAATCCATTACGACAAAAAGCGTATTACGATTATATTATAGGTTTACAGCCTAAGCGTGTTATATTTAATCCAGGAACAGAGAATCCCGAATTTTATCATCTTTTACAACAAAATAATATTGGGTTTGAAGAAGCCTGTACCTTAGTACTCTTAGGAACTGGGCAGTACTAAAATCTTATTTTAAAAAAGAGATTTTAGCATTTACTAATGTCCCTAATGCAATACCTTGATCTAGGCCAACCTCAATTGCTGCTCTATAATGGATACCTCCATAAAGACGACTTAGCGCAGCCTCTTTAGCAGCTAACCTAAATGATTTAAAGCTTCGCATAGGTAAGCCAAATGGAAGTTCTGTAGTATCATCAAATGCAAAATTATCACCAAAAATTTCGGTTAACACTTCGGACGAAGCGCCTGAAACCACAGAGTGACCACTCGTATATTCTGGAAATGGTGGAGTTTGCAGAATTGGCGCCCATTCTAAATCTATATACTTATTAATTAGAGTTTCGGGTCTAATTAAATTACTTCTATATTTTTCGTCCCAACAGCTTATAAAAGCATCCGCAACAGCTAATGAGGTTTTGGTATAAGCATAGACTGTTTTTTCAAAATCTGAATTAGTTTGTTTACAAGCAATTTTACAAATACCTATCCAATGCGCTCCTGGTGTAATTTTTTTCTTAGCAAACATAAAGTGTCCTTTGTTTACCGAAACAAAGGGATTACAATCCCAAAAACGAGCCATAGCAATTTCTTCACTATCATCTCCTTTGGCTCTAATAGCATTATTGATATTAAAGACTTCCATTAACTCATTATGAAACGCTGTACCCTTTTCTAAAGAAAATTTTGGATGTGTTATTGGCTTAAATTGAGCGGCAGAATCTAACACAAAAGGTCTTAACTTATTCCAGCTTGGTTCTATACCTTTCATATAAGCTGGTGGAGTTGGTTCCCAACGCGATGGATCATCGGTATAAATGTTATAATCTGGCATAGTGCGTGTTTCCGCATAATTATCTGCGTTCATCCATGCGATAATTTGCTCAGATATCTCTAAACCAAAGTCTTTAGCCTTATTGAAATCTTCGTGGTTTAGCGTTTTCCAATTACTATATAAACTATCTCTGTATGCTGTAATACGCTCTTTAGAAAACACTAATTCTTTGGCTACATCAATGTAAGCTATTAAAGATGCCAATTTTAGATTAGTAGAAGCATCTGCTTTTTCAGATTTTAATTTTGTTAGTCCATTGAGTTGATTTCCCAAAGACTTATAGCTCGCATTATTTTGGTTTAATGTTTCGTATGCCGCAATATTAGGATACGCATAAATTCTACTTGCAACTGGAGGTGAAAAGATATCGTGTATCATTACTTCAGTTAATTTATCTACTGAATTATGATAATCCTCTGTGGTGATATTGATAGGCAATTCTTCCTTTTTACACGAAAAACAGATTAAGAAAATAATTACCGATAGTATTGAAGAGGTGTGCTTCATCATTTAATTCTGAAAAGAATAAAGTTTTAATTCATCATTATTAGATAGTATTATAACCAAATTCTTATCCTTCATTTTTAAGGTTTCAATTTGTTTTATTTGCTGGTTGAAAGGGTCTATACCTAAGTTTGAAACAGGCTGATAATTTGACGTGTCTTTTACCAAAAGCCCTTTTAGAGCAGAATACGAGCCATGATAGGTATTGACTTTATAAGAATTACCACCAACCATTAATTGAGCTTCATCATTAACTTCTAACTCAGAAAATGTAGTGATTGGAGCCAACTGAAATGCATCTTCAAATTTAACAAACTCACTAAAACTGCCATTATCATTTCTTAAATAGCCTGAAGCCAGTGTGTGAACTTCAAATTTTTGAGCTTTAGCAATTGACCCTTTAGTAATAGCTTCTTCTATAGTTTTACCAGCAAAGCTTTTATGATCTACATAAATTTTACTAATCACATTCATTTGTGCAGCAAGCTCATCTTTAGAATTTAAGGGATAATACTTTCCGTTTTTATTATAGGCGATTAGTGTTTCATTTTTACCATTTTCATCAAAATCAGAATAGTACATTACTAATGGCCCATCAAAATTGAGGTTAAATTTGGTGTTCAGTCCCCAATTACCAAGTAAAATGTCTTGGTCGCCATCATTGTCAATATCAAAAGTTGAAACAGTTTGCCATAGACCATTTAAATTGTCTGGCAAATCCATTACTTCTAAAACTCCTTTTTTATTGATGTAAATTTTTGGTTCGTCCCATTCTGTAGACACTATTAAATCTTTAACGTTGTCTCCATTTACGTCTTCCCATTTGGCTGACGTTACTTTAGAAAATAGTTCAAAATTAGTATCTATTGAAAAATTACCTTTTCCATCATTTACTAAGATGTTTGATTTTACAGTTTTACCAAAATCTTTGGCATCTGCAAGATTACCAACAAATAAATCTATATCCCCATCCTTATCATAATCATAGGCCTCTACTGTCGTTGTAACCAACCAGTTTATAGGAATACGTAGCTTAGACCGAACAAATTTTCCATTTTCGTTTATGTACAAACGATCTTCCTGAAATTTATCAATCTTACGTTCATTAATGCCTGATGCTATATATAGATCTAAATCGCCATCATTATCTGCGTCAAAAAATTCGGCATCGTTATCTTCAAAAGTTGCGTCATTGGTAATTTCTGTAATATTCATTTCAGAAAAACCACTTCCACTATTTAAAAACAAATGCGCAGGTTGACCGGACGAGTTTCCTATAAAAACATCTTCAAATCCATTACCATCAATGTCTGCTTTTGCAAGAGCTGGACCAAACGTTGAAATTTTATATGGTATTAATTTTTCTTCACTAAAATCGTTGTAATTATCTTCTTTGTGCGTAAAATCAATAAAATTTTCTTTTTTGAAAGTTGACTTAGAATCTATTTTACTATAATTATAAACACTGTTTCCTTCGGAATAGCTAACCTTTAAATTCTGATTAATTGTAGGATTTTTAATCGTTTGAAACTCATTATTTGGCCAAATAATTTGAATAGAATCTATAGTTACCGCATCGTCTAATCCAAAATGTAGTTTACTATCTAAAGATGATAAAAACCCTCTAGACTTAAACAATTGTTTAAGTTGACGCTTGTCGTTATTATAAACAATGGCTTTAAGTCCAATACCTTCTTTATTGGCACCTTTATACTCAAAGTCTAAAGAAATATAATTTTTTGTACTATTGGTAGTATTTTCATATAGTCCGGCAGTTTCACCAAAATTATTGGTTACCAAATCTAAATCTCCATCTAAGTCTAAATCTATATAGATGGCTCCATTAGAAAGGTTGGGTTTATTTTCTATCCAATCACCAGTTTTATTTTTAAATTTTATAGAATTGCCTTCAAACATTTCGTTAGAGACTTTTCCGCTATTCATTTCGTTAATAGAATTAAACAACCATTCTAAACCATCCTTTTCTGTACGCCCTTTAAAAGCACTAGACACATATTTTTTAAAATCTAAACCGTTTGGACGTCTTAAAATACCGTTAGATATAAATAAATCTTGATGCCCATCATTATTAAAATCTGCAAACAGTGGTGCCCAACTCCAATCGGTATCTGCCACTTGATTGAACAATGCTGTCTCTTGAAAAGAATTCCCAGAATTATTGATCTGAAGCATGTTGCGCGAATATTGATCTTTATAGCCCAATTTTTTTAGGTGAACTTGCATATTAAACATTGCATCATCACCTTCCGTTTCTTTAAGTATGCGCTCACTTTTTGGTAACATATCTAAAGTCATTAAATCTTGGTAACCATCGCCATTAATATCAGCCGCATCACTTCCCATTGAGAACCTACTTATAGTTGTAAAAGCATCAGCCAAACTTTCTGTAAAGGTTCCATCTTGATTATTGATATAATAATAATCGTCTTCATGAAAATCATTACACACATATATGTCATCCCAACCATCATTATTAAAATCCGCTACAGAAGCACTTAATCCATAACCATTAACACCACCAAAAATGTTGGCCGCGTCACTAACATCAGAGAATTTTCCGTTATTATTATTCAGTAAAACGTCTCCAACTAATTCTGCACGTTTATGTCGTAATTCAGCTTTTCCATGAGATAGTGTTGTATGTACAGCGTGATTAACAATATAAACATCTAAATCATCGTCTTTATCATAATCGAAAAAATAGGCTTGTGTAGAATACCCCTTAAAATCTAAACCATAATCTTTAGCCTTTTCTGTAAATGTACCATCACCATTGTTTATAAAGAGTTCGTTATGACCTTTAAAATCTAATAGTCCCGAAACTGCACAAACATATATATCTAGTAAGCCATCATTGTTAATATCTACCATAGTTGCACCTGTATTCCAACTAGCACTACCAGAAATATTAGCATTTTTAGAAACGTCTTCAAATTTTAAATTGCCTTTATTAATGTATAATTTATTGTCGCCAGTGTTTGATACAAAATATAAATCTGAAAGTCCATCATTGTTAATATCACCTGCAGCAACACCACCTCCATTATAATAATAGATATAGTTAATAATACTGTGTTGTGCGTCTTCTGGTACTATATTAGAAAAATCGATACCAGTATCTTTTTCCGATAACTGATTAAGAAGATAATTTTGTTTAGCTATTGTTTCGTCAACATCATTAGAACAGGCTAACAATATAGATATTGCAACCAGAGTGAGGGTTATTTTTTTCATTAATAGCGATGGTTAGTCAACTTAACAAAAGTAATAATTTTTTAACAAACATTTAACAATCACACTTAAAACCAACTGATTTTTGTAAAAAATCGAAGTTCAATACCCCAAGAAATTAACTCACAAGAAGTTAATTATTAATGGTTTATGATTTTTTATTTTTTATTAGTAATAATCCTAAAAATGTTAAAAGACCATTAATAATTAAAATTTCAAAACCAATTTCATAGCCATTAAATAACTCTTTAGAATATAAATTAAGAATATATGAAAGTAATGGCGCTATTACAGCTATTATCCAAACATACTTATCTTTAACTTGTGATTTTGTTAATAATCCAAAAGCAAATAAACCAAGTAAAGGTCCATAAGTATATCCTGCTGCTTTAAAGAGTTCCCAAATAACAGACACATCTTTAAAAATTAAATCGAACAGTAAAATCACAACAATCAATACAACACTAAATGCAATGTGTATTTGTTTTCTAATCCGTTTTCTTTCATTTTCAGGCTTATGTTCAATTTCAATAATGTCTATACAAAATGAGGTTGTTAATGATGTTAAGGCCGAATCTGCACTAGAATATGCAGCGGCTATTAACCCGAGTAAAAAGAATGCAGATGTAACGACTCCTATTTCTGGTAACATCGCAATTGTAGCAAATAAATCATCTTTTGTTGCACTTATGTTATGAATTTCGGCATACTGAGTTAACATTAAACCAAGAAGTAGAAATAGAATATTTACAAAAATTAATACAATACTAAAAGACACCATATTCTTTTGAGCATCTTTTAAATTACGACATGTTAGATTTTTCTGCATCATATCTTGATCTAAACCTGTCATAGTTATTGTGATAAAAATGCCAGAGAGGAAGCTTTTCCAAAAATACTGTGCATCATTACCATCTTCAAAATAGAAAACCTTACTTAAGTTACTTTCCTTGGCATTACTAATAACATCACCAATACTATTCAAATCTAATGCTGAAGCTAAAAATATTATCGTAACAACAACAGAGACTAACATAAATAGTGTTTGAAGCGTATCCGTGAAAATTATCGTTTTTATACCTCCTCTAAACGTGTATAACCAAATGAGAGCAATGGTTATAATTACGGTAATTGCAAAAGGAATATCAAATAAATCAAAAACCAATAATTGTAGAACTTTAGCTACCAAAAACAATCTAAAGGACGCACCTACTGTCCTAGAAATAAGAAAAGCTATGGAACCCGTTTTATAACTTACATTACCGAACCTGTCTCTTAAATAGGTGTAAATTGATGTTAAATTTAATTTATAGTAAAGCGGTAATAACACATAAGCTATAATGAGATAACCAAAAAAGTAGCCAAAAACGACTTGTAAATAACCAAATTGTTTGGCCTCTACAGCACCAGGAACTGAGATAAATGTTACACCAGACAATGAAGCACCTATCATTCCAAAAGCAACTAAATACCATGGAGCAGACTTATTTGCTTTAAAAAAAGCGGCATTACTATCCTCCTTACCTGTGAAATATGAGATTAAAACAAGTAAACCAAAATAGCATGCTATAAGTATTAGTATGGATGTAGGAGTCATAATTAGATTACTTAATTAAGATAAAATTTTTAAAAACAGTATTTTTGAGAAAAATAGCTAAAAAAAAAGAAATATTATGAAAAAGGTTGCACTACTATTTGCACTTATTGGTTTTGTGCTGCAAATCTCGGCACAAGATTACAAAAAATTAATGGCTGAAGGCACTCATACTGTAGAACATGTTGTAAAAATTGCAGAGCAGCATTTCGATTCTGTAGGAAGAGGACGTGGCACTGGTTATAAACAATTTAGGCGTTGGCAATATTTTGCGGAGCGCTCAATGGACGAAACTGGTAAACTAAAATCCCCAGAGTATTACTATAACGAATTACAAGATTATAATTCGAAAAAAAATAATGAAGGCATAGCTGCTAAAACAGTAGTTGGCACATGGGAAGAAATGGGACCAACCTATTGGAATGCTACTTCTGGCTATAATCCTGGTGTTGGACGTGTTACCTCATTTGCTGTTGATAAAAACGACCAAAATCATATTATTGTTGGCAGTGAAACTGGCGGTGTTTGGAAAAGTTTAGATGGTGGATCTAGCTGGGCAGTTTTAACAGATAATTTAGCTAATACAGATGTATATTCTTTAGCCATAGACCCATCAAATAGTTCCACTTATTTTTGGGGATCTAGAAATGGTGCAATTTTTAAATCTGAAGATGCAGGCTCAACATGGAGTCTACATGGAAGTTTACCATCTGGTTGGGTTAATAAAATATTAATTCATCCAACCAATTCACTAAAAATGTACTGCAGCGCTCAAAGTGGTGGCCTTTTTAAATCAACTGATGGCGGTATTACTTGGAGCTCAATCTATTTTGTTAATGTGAGCACAGGCTATGATATTGAGTTTAAACCCGGAAATCCAAGTGTAATATACGCTTCAGGTAATGATTTTTATATGTCAACTAATGATGGAGTTAGTTTTTCTAAGGTAAGTGGTTCTACTCCTAATCAATTTTCTACGGGACCTAAAATGATTGGTGTTTCGCCAGATAATGCTAATACAGTATATGTAATTGAAGCTTCTGGAGGTGCTTTTAACGGTTTATACAAATCTACAGATAGTGGTGCTACTTTTATAAAGCTAAATCACACTAACAAAAATTACTTTGGTTACGCTTCTGACCCAGAAGATCCAGATGATGCTGGAGCTGGACAAGCACCAAGAGATATGGATATTGCCATAAACCCAAATGATGTTAATGATGTACATATCGCTGGAATAAACACTCGCCGATCTACAGATGGTGGTCTCACATTTAGTATGACCTCTCAGTGGACGCCAAATAGTGCAACATCGGAAAACATAGGTTATTGTCATGCAGACGTAGATATATTAGAATTTGTAGGCACAGGAGCTAACACTAAACTATATGTTGGGACTGATGGCGGTATTTACAAAGCTGAAAACCCAACCATTGTCAATACTAATTTCTATACAGATTTAACACCAGGTTTAGGAATTCGCCAGTTCTATAAAATTGGAGTAAGCCAAACTAACCCAGTAATAGTTACTGGAGGTTCACAAGATAATGGATCCTCAGTTCTTGGTGCAGATGGTAATTGGACTGATTGGTGGGGAGCAGATGGCATGGAAGGCTTTGTAGACAAAACAAATTCTCAAATAATGTATGGCACCTCACAATTTGGAGGTTTTATTAAAACATTCGATGGTGGTAATAGTGTGGCTGGTGTTAGCCAACCTGATGGAAAAGGCTATGATAATTTTTGGAATTGGATTGTACCTTTTGAGGAAGATCCTATAGTACAAGATGTAATTTATTGTGCTTTTGATGAAGTTTATAAATCTTTAAATGGTGGAAATAGTTGGACATCAATATCTCAAAATTTTGGTACTAATATAGATCACCTAAAAATAGCGCCAACCAATAGCAATACTATGTATTTAGCTATTAACGGAAACTTTTGGTACACTATTGACGGAGGAACTCTTTGGCAGCAATCAAGTCTAAATCTTGGTATTAATAGAATAATTAATTCTATTGCTGTACACCCTACTGATCCTAATAAAGTAGCAATAGCAACAACAGATAACCAAAGTGTTTATATAAGTACTGATAATGGAGCATCATTTACATCTGTATTATGGGATTTACCCGGATTTACAGCGCAAGCAGTTGCCTGGCAGAATAATGGTAAAGATGGCTTATATGTTGGTATGAATTACGGTGTGTATTATACCGATAATGATTTGGGTAATACTTGGACAGCCTTTAACAATGGATTACCAAATACACGTATTAACGAACTAGAAATTAACTCGACAGATAATAAAATTTACGCTGCAACTTATGGTAGAGGACTTTGGAGATCTAGTCTTTATGACGAAACTTTAAATGTTACTAATTTTGAATTTGATGATCTATCTATATACCCAAATCCTGCAAATAACGAAGTAAATTTAAAATGGAATAATTCTGAAGATGTAAGTATTAGAATTTATAACACATTAGGTAAGTTAGTATTTTATGGAAAAAAAGTTAACCTATCTAACGCGTTAAAAATTGATGTTTCATCTTATACATCTGGAATGTATTTTGTAAAATTGAATAGCACAAAAGGAGAAATCACTAAAAAGCTAATTCTAAAATAATATTCAATTAAATACTTTAAAGTCCGATTGTAAATCAATTATAATCGGGCTTTTTTATGTCTAAAAATCAGTACCTTCGTACTTATGGAATTTTCATCAAAACTCTTAGAAAATGCGGTCAACGAAATGTCTCAATTACCAGGTATAGGTAAACGCACAGCATTACGTTTAGTTTTGCATTTATTGAGACAGCCTGAGAATCAAACATTTCAATTAGCTGATGCTTTATCAAAAGTTAGAGCAGAAATTAATTTTTGCAAATCGTGTCATAATATAAGTGATAAACCACTTTGCGAAATTTGTGAGAATCCAAATCGTAATAATCAACTTATCTGTGTGGTTGAAGATATTAGAGATGTAATGGCTATTGAAAACACAAGTTCTTTTAAAGGTTTATATCATGTCTTAGGTGGTAAAATATCTCCTATGGATGGTATTGGCCCGCAAGATCTAAACATTACTACATTAGTAGAAAAAGTAAAAGCAGGACAAGTAAAGGAATTAATCTTTGCTATGAGTCCAACCATGGAAGGAGATACCACTAATTTCTATATCTTTAGACAAATTCAAGATTATAATGTAGCTACCTCAACAATTGCAAGAGGTGTAGCTGCTGGCAACGAATTAGAATATACAGACGAAATAACGTTAGGCCGAAGTATTATAGACCGTGTTCCTTTTGAAGCTTCTCTAAAATCGTAATATTTGAAATTATCTGTAATCATATTAAACTATAATGTGAGGTATTTTTTAGAGTTATGTCTAAAAAGTGTTGAAACTGCCATTGAGAATATTGATGCAGAAATTATAGTTATAGACAACAACTCTCCAGATGATAGTTGTAGCATGGTAAAATCGTTATTTCCATCCGTTAAACTCATAGAAAACCAAGAAAACCCAGGATTTTCAAAAGGAAATAATATAGGCGTTGCTCAAGCAAAAGGTGAGTATTTATGTATACTAAATCCAGACACTGTAGTAGCCGAAGACACATTTTTAAAACTTATAGAATTTGCAGACGATAAGGAAAAACTCGGTATTATTGGTTGTCAACTTATTGATGGTAAAGGCAAATATCTTCCAGAAAGTAAACGAAACATTCCTACTCCTAAAGTTTCATTAAAGAAAATATTAGGCAAAGACAAAGATTATTACGCTAATTATTTAAAGATTAACACAACAGGTAGAGTAGATATATTAGTTGGTGCATTTATGTTCTTAAAAAAAACTGTCTATGATGCTGTTAATGGTTTTGATGAAGATTACTTTATGTATGGTGAAGATGTTGATTTATCTTATAAAGTTTTAAAAGCGGGTTACGACAATTACTATTTTGGAGAAACTACCGTTATTCATTTTAAAGGTGAAAGCACACTTAAAGATGCCAAATATGCTAAGCGTTTTTACGGAGCCATGCAGATTTTTTATAAAAAGCATTTTAAGGCTAATCTAGTATTTAATGCAATTGTGTGGTTAGGCATAAAACTAGCTTATGTTTTTAGACGACCTCCAACCGTTTTAAAAACGGAATCTAAATCGACCATTATTTATGGCAATAAAATAGATTCATCTTTAAAAAATCAATTACAACAACCTATAAAACACAATAACATAATTAATAGAGAAGTTCCAGATCATAGCATGATTATCTATGATCTCAATACGCTTAAAACAAAGGCAGTTATTGAGGATATGAAACAAAAGGCTAAACAAGAACATATAGTCTTTAGATTTTTACCGAAAAACAGTAAATTTATCCTCGGAAGTGACAGTGCTGTTACAAGAGGTGAAATCACACACTTTTAAAATCGTTATAAGTTGAATTAAAATCAATGAAATATCGGTTTTTTTATTAATTTTGCATTCAAATTGCAAATAAAGACCTTCAAATTATAAATATGGCAAAGTTTGAACTTAAGTTACCTAAAATGGGAGAGAGTGTTGCTGAAGCAACCATAACCTCATGGCTTAAAGACATCGGAGATACAATTGAAGCTGATGAAGCCGTTTTAGAAATAGCTACAGATAAAGTAGATAGTGAAGTACCAAGTGAAGTTGACGGTGTTTTAGTTGAAAAACTATTCAATGTTGATGATGTTGTACAAGTCGGACAAACCATTGCTGTAATAGAAACAGAAGGTGGAGATACTGTAGAAGTAAAAGCTCCGGCTGCAGAACCTGTAGCTGAACCAGAAGCACCTAAAGCAGTTGCTGAAGTTAGCCAAACTGTTGTCGCTGCTAAAGCAAATGTTGTGCCTATTGTATCTTCAGGTGAACGTTTTTATTCTCCTTTGGTTAAAAATATAGCCAAACAAGAAGGTATTTCTCAAAGTGAACTCGATACCATTCCTGGATCCGGAAAAGACAATCGTGTAACTAAAAACGATATTAAAGCTTACCTTGAGTCTCGTGGCTCTGCTCCTGCTCCAGTTGCTGCTCCTAAAGCTGAACCAGTAGTAAAACAAAAAGTGGAAACGCCAGTGGCTACTACCAAAACTCCAGAGAAACCAGCGGAAGAAAAATCGACAGAAAAGCCAGTTGAAAAACCAGTATTAGCCTCTGGAGATGATGAAATTATAGAAATGAGTCGTATGGGTAAACTCATTTCAAAATATATGGTAGAATCTGTACAAACCTCTGCACATGTGCAGTCTTTTATTGAAGCAGATGTCACTAATATTTGGAACTGGAGAAAGAAAGTTAAGAAAGACTTTATGGAACGTGAAGGAGAAAATTTAACCTTTACTCCAATTTTTATGGAAGCTGTAACCAAAGCTTTAAAAGAATTCCCAATGATGAACATTTCGGTTCAAGGAGATTCTATTATTAAAAAGAAAGCCATTAATGTTGGTATGGCGGCAGCATTACCAGATGGTAACTTAATTGTACCTGTAATTAAAAATGCAGATCAGCTTAATTTATTTGGTATGGCAAAACGTGTTAACGATTTAGCCAATAGAGCACGCTCAGGCCAGTTAAGTCCAGATGACATACAAGGCGGAACGTACACAGTTACTAATGTAGGTACATTTGGTAGCATTATGGGAACACCAATTATCAATCAACCTCAAGTTGGTATTTTAGCGCTTGGAGCTATTAGAAAAATACCAGCAGTTATCGAAGGACCAGAAGGAGATTATATTGGTATCCGTTACAAAATGTTCTTATCACATTCTTATGATCATAGAGTGGTCAATGGAGCACTTGGTGGACAATTTGTTAAATATGTGAAAGATTATTTAGAGGCTTGGGATTCTAATCGCGAAATCTAAAAAAAGTTCCTTTAAAAAAGGTTTTAGAATAAATTTAAAAAGCACAGTTACTTAAGTACTGTGCTTTTTTTATATAATGATAATATGGATTTCTACATATTTAGTTGTGCGTTGACCTTTAAAATTATCAATCAAATCGCAAATAGAAAATTACAGCGGAATTTACGTAAGGAGACAGTGAATTAGTAAAGTTTCACACATACTTTTTTAACCGTTTTTTAATTCTTTGTAGGAAACATAATGTTCAATTCCTTAAGTGAGCAAGGTTTATTTCCTACATTTTTACCAACAGCAAAATTCTCAAATTTCAATTCTTTATTTTCAATTAGTTTCTGCAAATAATCTGTTTCAAAACCTAACTGTTGCAATTTGTTTTTCCCAGCTTTAACATTATCTATTTTACCTAAAAAATAGTTAGAATATATCTGCACTCTTATAAGTCTTTCTTTTTCGTATATGCTTGGACTTTCAGGTAAAATTGATGCAGAGAATTCAATTGCTTTCTCAAAATCTCCATTAAATAATAATGTTGAAGCAATATCTGCTTTTAATACAAACGAATCTGGATAGTTCTCTAGAATTTTTTTATCTACATTTAAAGCTCCTTCAAAGTCTCCCATAAACATAAGACCTTGAGATTTTAAATAGAGCGCTTTGTAATTTAGCGAATCTCTTATTAAGCATTGTTCGAGAAGATTCATTATTTCAAAAAGATTTGGATTAGAAATAGTTTTTGAATGTGCCAAACGAAAATATAATTCTGCATTATTTGGATTTTCATCGATTAAAGTATTGAGCAGCTTATTTGCGTTTTGAAAGTCGTTTAATTCTTGATAATTGGTCACTTCTTGAAGTTGAGAATATATATCAACACTTTGATATTCATTTCTATTACTCCCTTTACAAGAGAAAAGTAAAAAAGTCAGGAGTATAAATATAATTGGTCTTATCATTCGTTTTCTCTAAACGTTTATAATGTGTTTGGGGATGATTTGTTACATGGTTAATCACCTAAATAAGCAACTAAATCATAGCTATAAAATCTATTTAAAATTGCGAATATGGTCTAAAACTAGTAATAACTTGCATACAGTATTGTACATATTGTTTCTTTTCTTTAAGGACTTATCCATAAATAAATATCTTTTAATATTTCCCATTCTCCATCAACCTTTTTAAACACAATTACGTGTTCACTTTTACAAAGACCAATTTTTCCACAATCAACCCAATAATAGAGTGAAGCATAATTTCCAGAATATTTTATTTTCGACAACCCGATTGCAAGACTATGTTTAAATTTCCGATTTATTTTTCTCCATCGTTTAGTATAAGAACTTGTTGAATTATCTATAAGTTCGTTAAACAACTTATTTGGTAAAGAATGGACCTCTAATGATTTTATATCTAACGAATCTGTATTTATTTTAGGATGATTGGTAAATGTAGAATCTAAATCTGGTAATGATTCAATAAAATCTTTATTCTTTACACCTTTCATATTCTTCAACATTAGGTGGTCCTCCTTAAATTCAAAGTCTAAATTTTCCATTAAAACCACTGTTTCAAATGGCTTCATTCGACTATCCACAAAATTGGCAAATTCTATATCAGAATCGAAACTTGAAATTCCAAATTCAATAGTCTTTGAGAATATGATATAATTATCTTTTGTGCTTTGTCCAAAGATGGCAAAACAACTAAAATAGATAATATGTATAATAATTGTTCGCATTATATATAGCGATTTGTTATAAGAATTTTCAACTATTTGTTTGTTAACAATTTACGAAAGACATTCAGATATAGCAAATACGCAACTACCTTTATTTAAGAACAAAATAGCAATTATTTTTTTGCGGTATTCTGCGCAGTATTTATTTCCGTTAATATTTTCCCTTCTCCATTCAGTCTATATTTATAACCTTCCCAATCTATTAATTCAATTCTATTTTCAACAATTTTAAATTCTGTTTTTCCGTCTGGATTTACAAAAATATCACTCGTACTAAAATTCCATTTAGTATTTCCATTTTTATCAATTCGGCTAACTTGAATTTCACCGTGAACGATAAAATCTTCGTCAAATTCATAAATTCCGAAACAAGTTGCAACGTCATATTGCTTTCGCCAATTAGCTGATAAATCTGCTAAATTCAGAGAATATATTTGGTCAGAACAACATATATAAATTCGGTCATTTTTAATTAAAAACGAATTTTCAGAAATTTCAGTTGTTCCGCCAGATTCCAATAATAACACACTACACTTTTCAAAATCGTTTTCTGTTATTCGAATTCCGTATTTTGAGGAAGGTTGATATTCCAATTCAATTCCTAAATCGGCTGGATATTGTTTCTTAAATCTCCGACCAAATTCCGCTGAATCCATATCAGATTCATTTGTTATTTCAATTACGGAATTTTGATAGTTTACTTTCATTTTATGGGTTAGGTCAAATTGTGTAAACGGTCTAGTGTATGATTTCCTTACGTGATTAAGAACTAAAGTTAGCAAATAAATCACAGATAGAATATTCCGCAGGAATGTTCATAAGTCGGCAGTGACCCAAGCAATTAATTATACACGGTGTTGCCCACAGTTATTTTTATTCGTTCAATATTTTTATTTGTTTCATCACCCTGGTTAAATTCAAGTCGGTCAATTGTAATTCCACATTTGTTTTTTGCAATTTCCGCATCAACAATTCGTTCCAAATAATCAATTTCGTTCACACTTACTCCGTAATAATCAAATATAAGAATATCATATTTTTCAAAATCGCATTTTATAGCTAATGCTTTATTTTTTCCGATTGTCAGATTATTCACTTTCTTTTTAGAACACAATTCTAAATATTCAGCTATAATTTTCGCTTTAGTTCCGTCAACATTTAGTTTTTCCGTTATATAATTCTCAACAGTAAATGATTTTATGATTTTCCTAAATCCACTTTCTGAATACTCTTTTGACAATTTTATTTTTGGAATTTTTTTCTCAAAGTGAATCATTAATTCGTTTCGGAAACTCTGAACCAAACTATTTCCTTTAGAATCAAAATTCGGCACGCATAACCTAATGAGTTTTCCAGATTCCACATCAAATTCAGGGATTGAAATTCCCTTAAATTCAAATTTTGGACTATGAAAAATGGTGTTGCCCACAGTTATTTTTTTGATTCAATATTTGCTTCTAAATAAATCTTATTGTCAACATTGAACTTAACAATTCCAATTAGTTCTAAATCTGATAGTTCATGACAACAAATACCAAACGCATCTTTCTCAGAATAAAGTTCAGAGTAGGTCTTTTTCAATTCAAGCACGATGTCTCTTTTCCTAAAACCATTTTCATTTTTTATTATGTAGCCAATCCTTTTTTTAATCGGAAAGTCAATTATAAGAATGGCATTGGTGCTATCAGTAACTATATTATCGACATTATATAATTTATCTAATTCCGGATTTGATATATTAATTCCACCTACACCTCCTTTTTCGCGAATATATCTTTTTCCATTATCTCCTTCGATTTGAAATGGAATTGCTGATACTATCATTCCACCATACATAACATCAGATTTAACTATCTCGAAACTTTTTTCAGATATTGTCTTTTTTTTACAACTAGAAATGGTTATTAAAACAAGAATTAGAAGAAAGTATGTGTTTTTCATAATTGTGGGCAACATATAATAAAAGCACCTATTTTAAAAAGCAATAAATTCAGCTTTATTCAACTATATTAGTACTTTAATCAATTTCAATTATTTACAAATAATTACAAACGTTTATAAACATTTGTATCTAATTACCACTTAATAATACAACTTCCCCAAGTAAAACCACTACCAAAAGCAGCTAATACCACAGTATCACCTTCTTTAATTTTACCTTCTTCCCACGCTTCAGTTAAAGCAATTGGGATGGATGCTGCCGTTGTGTTTCCGTATTTCTGTATATTATTAAAAACTTGGTCGTTATTAAGTTTAAACTTCTTTTGTATAAACTGCGCGATACGTAAATTGGCTTGGTGTGGAATTAACATATCTATATCATCTACTTGTAATTGGTTTTTCATTAAACCTTCCATAATAACTTCACTAAAACGGACCACTGCATTTTTAAATACAAACTGTCCGTTCATATGAGGAAAGTAGCTTTCGTCATTTGGGTCATTATCTTCAATTATATCATTGACCCAACGTTTCCCCATTCCTGGAGCTATTAACACTAATTCTTCGGCGTGCTCACCTTGTGAGTGTAAGTGTGTGGATAAAATCCCTTTAGTAGTATCTTCTTCTCTTGTTAAAACTGCTGCACCTGCTCCATCACCAAAAATTACAGATACACCTCTTCCTCTTGTAGTTTTATCTAAACCGTAAGAATGCAATTCACTACCAATAACAAGGATATTTTTATACATCCCAGTTTTTATAAAATTATCGGCTACAGAAATGGCATATACAAAACCAGAGCACTGGTTACGTACATCTAAAGCACCAACTGTTTTTATATCTAAAGCATGTTGTACTTGCACACCTGGACCAGGAAAATACATATCTGGACTCAACGTAGCAAAGATTATAAAATCAATATCATCTTTATCTATACCTGCACGTTCAATAGCAATTTTAGCAGCCTTTACTCCCATTGTTGCTGTAGTGTCTCCACTACCCTTTTTTACCCATCGACGCTCTTTAATACCTGTACGCTCTTGTATCCATTCGTCATTCGTATCCATCATTTTAGATAAGTCGTCATTAGTAACTACATTATCTGGCACATACTTTCCTAAGCCTATTATTTTTGAATTGTACATAAAAAATTCTTGTTTATATTCTCACGAAAGTGAGACTTAATTTACAATAAATATACAGCAAATTTACCATTTTAATTGTTTAACTCAATTCACAATTTATGAGTTATAATTTTAACATCTCTATCACATTTTAGGGCTTCAATTTTTAGTATCTTCAAGCCACTAATCAATTATCAATAAATCATGAAAACTCTCATTCGTTTATTTGCATTTTTAATGCTCTTTAATAGCTACGCGCAACAAAGCTTAAAATATCAACAACCCTCCGAAGAAATCCTAGAATTAGCAGATGTAGAACTAGCTCCTGGTGTACAGATCGACAGCAAAGGAGAACATATGGTTTTGCTTTATCGCAATCAATACAAATCTATTGCAGAACTGTCTGAAACTGAATTGAGATTAGCAGGACTAAGAATTAATCCGGTAACTAATATAGGCAGCAGAACAAATTACTATACCAACCTCAAAGTAAAAGGCACAAAAGATAAAGATGCTAAACAAGTAACTGGGCTACCAGAAAACCCAAGACTATCTGGCTTTAGATGGTCGCCAGATGAAACCATGATTGCTTGTCTTAATACCACAACAACTGGCGTAGAGGTTTGGTTGTTACATATTGCAGAAGCCAAAGCAACTAAACTCACTGATGCCAATACTAATGCTAACATGGGTAGCACAATCAACTGGTTTAATGACAATAAACATCTTTTAGTTAAAACGTTACCTAGTGACAGAAAGCCTTTAATTAATACGGCAACGGCTGTACCAACAGGACCAACTATTTCTGTGAGTGATGGTGCAAAAGCACAAAACAGAACCTACCAAGATTTATTAAAAACACCAAACGACGAATTAAATTTTGAACAATTAGCTCGTGCAGACATTAAAAAAGTTTCTATTGATGGTAAGGTACAAGATTTCTTAGATGCAGAAATGTATCGTGGTATTAGCTTTTCGCCAGATGGAAAGTATGTCATAGTAACTAAAATTAAACGTCCATTTTCTTATTTAGTAACCTATACAAGATTTCCAAGCGAAAGCATAATATACGATAGCAACGGAAAAAAGATTAGAACAGTTAATGAAGTCCCTTTAGATGAAGTAAGAGCAAAAGGATTTATGTCTACAAGAATGGGAAAACGAAATATGACATGGAGAGGAGATAAACCTGCAACGCTAGTTTGGGCAGAAGCTTTAGATAATGGAGATCCTGCTGTCGAAGCGGAATATAGAGATGCTGTTTACGAAGTAAATGCACCCTTTAATGGCAAACCAAAATTAATACTAAAAACGAAACAACGTTTTTCAGGCATTCAATGGGGAGACGACAATACTGCCGTTGCGTACGATTATTGGTGGAATACCAGAAATACAAAAACGTATATGTTTAATCCTTCTAATGCAAAAGCAAAAGTGATATCAGACCGTAATTACCAAGATGTTTATAGCGATCCAGGTAATTTTATGAGTTCTAAAAATGAGTTTGGTCGTTATACATTAAATATGGATAATGGCAAATTATATTTAATGGGAGATGGTTACAGTAAAGAAGGTCAGTTTCCTTTTATAGACGAGTACAATATAAAAACAGGAAAAACAAAGCGTTTGTATCAATCTGAATATACAGATAAATTAGAGACATTAAATTCTGCTATTGATATGAAGAAAGGGGAAATTCTTATTAGAATTGAGTCTCAGAAAGAATACCCTAACTACTACATTAGAAATATTAAAAAGAAAAACAATTTAACAGCTATTACAGATTTTGAAAATCCTTTTAAAAGCCTAGAAAAAGTTAATAAACGTGTTATTAATTACAAACGTGAGGACGGACTTGGATTAGATGGTACGCTATACTTACCTTTAGATTATAAAGAAGGTGAAAAATACCCAATGATTTTATGGGCTTACCCTCGCGAATACAAAGATAAAGCAAGTGCTTCTCAAAGTACAACCAACCCAAATGAGTTTGTATATCCATATTATGGCTCTCCAATTTACTGGGTTACTAAAGGTTATGTAGTATTAGATGGAGCGGCTTTCCCTATTGTAGGAGAAGGCAGTGAAGAACCTAACGACTCATTTAGAACACAATTAGTAGCTAACGGAAAAGCTGCTATTGATGCTGTTGATAAGCTTGGTTATATAGATAGAAATAAAGTAGCCGTTGGTGGTCATAGTTACGGAGCATTTATGACGGCTAACTTATTATCGCATTCTAACTTATTTGCTGCAGGTATTGCAAGAAGTGGAGCTTATAACAGAACCTTGACACCTTTTGGTTTTCAAAGTGAAGAACGAAGCTATTGGGAAGCTCCAGAAATTTATTATAATATGTCTCCATTTATGCATGCAGATAAAATGAAAACTCCATTACTATTAATACATGGTGTTGCTGATAACAATTCTGGTACGTACCCTTTACAAAGCGAGCGCTATTTTAATGCGCTTAAAGGTTTAGGCGCACCAGTGAGATTGGTAATGTTACCAAAAGAAAGTCATGGCTATAGAGCTAAAGAATCTATTATGCATATGCTTTGGGAGCAAGATCAATGGTTAGAAAAGCACGTGAAAAACAAGGAAGAAAAAGAAGAGAAAATTGAGAATACGGAGGCTATAAAAAATTAGTATATCTCTTCGTAATTATAGAGGCTGTCTGAGAAAATCTCTACTTGTCACGCTGAATTTATTTCAGGGTCGATTAATATATTGAACTTCATTTATTAAAGATTCTGAAACAAGTTCAGAATGACATAAGTTTTTACTTTTCAGACAGCCTATTTTTTTCTGTCATCTTGTCACAATTATACCATTGGTATTTTATTTGAATAACTGTTCATTGTAAACAAAATAATTAATAATTCTGTTTTGAAAGCATTTCGACTACGCTCAATGTGACAGAACGGTAAAAATTTAAATAACATGACAAAAGGAAGTATTAATGTATCGGTAGAGAATATCTTTCCGTTAATTAAAAAATTCTTGTACAGCGACCATGAAATCTTTTTACGTGAGCTGATTAGTAATGGTACAGATGCCACATTAAAACTAAAACACCTTACTAGTATAGGTGAATCTAAATCTGAATACGGAAACCCACAGATTGAAGTGAAAATTGATAAAGAAGGTAAAAAACTTCATATCATTGATCAAGGATTGGGTATGACAGCCGAAGAGGTTGAAAAATACATTAATCAAGTAGCCTTTTCTGGTGCTGAAGAATTCTTAGATAAATACAAAGATTCAGCTGCAGATTCGGGTATCATTGGTCATTTTGGTCTTGGTTTCTACTCTGCCTTTATGGTAGCAGAAAAAGTTGAAATTATTACTAAGTCGCATACAGGAGCTCCTGCTGCACATTGGACTTGTGATGGTTCACCAGAATTTACATTAGTTGAAGCAGATAAAGAGGATAGAGGAACCGAAATCATTCTTCATATCGCTGAAGATTCTACAGAATTTTTAGAAGAAGCTCGTATCCGTGAGCTATTGAATAAGTATAACAAATTTATGCCTATTCCTATTAAATTTGGAACTAAGGAAATAAACGACCCAGATTTTACTCCAAAAACAACAAAAGATAAAGACGGAAAAGAAACTACTGAGCCACATAAGCAAATTACAGTAGATGATATTATCAATAATCCAAACCCGGCTTGGACAAAACAACCTTCAGATTTAAAAGACGAAGATTATAGCAGCTTCTATAAAGAGTTGTACCCAATGCAATTTGAAGAGCCATTATTTAACATTCATCTTAATGTAGATTACCCGTTTAACTTAACAGGAATCTTGTATTTCCCTAAGATGACGAATGATCTTAACATTCAAAAAGATAAAATTCAACTCTATCAAAATCAAGTATTTGTAACTGATAATGTAGAAGGTATTGTACCAGAATTTTTAACGATGCTTCGTGGTGTTATAGATTCTCCAGATATTCCTTTAAATGTATCTCGTAGTTACCTACAAGCAGATGGAGCTGTAAAGAAGATTTCATCTTACATTACACGTAAGGTAGCAGATAAATTAAAATCGTTATTTAATAGTAACCGTGAAGATTTTGAGAAGAAATGGGACGATATTAAAATCGTTATTGAATACGGGATGTTATCTGAAGAAAAATTCTTTGAAAAAGCAGATGCTTTTGCTTTATACCCAACAGTAGATGGTAAATATTACACCTTTGAAGAGTTAACCAATGCTATTAAAGCTAAGCAAACGGATAAGGATGATAAAATGGTGATTCTTTATGCATCTAATAAAGATGAACAACACGCTTACATCCAAACTGCAAAAGAAAAAGGTTACGAGGTCTTATTATTAGACTCGCCAATTGTTTCGCATTTAATTCAGAAATTAGAAACGACTAAAGAAAATATTTCTTTTGCTCGTGTAGATGGTGATCACATCGACAACTTAATTAAGAAAGATGAGACAACAATTTCAAAACTATCTGACGAGGAAAAAACCAAGCTAGACGAGCTTTTAAAAGAAGTAGTACCTTCTGAAAAATTTATGGTTCAATTAGAAGCTATGGATAGTAATGCCTCTCCATTTATAATAACACAACCAGAGTTTATGCGTCGTATGAAAGAGATGCAGCAAACTGGTGGCGGAGGTGGAATGTTTATGGGCAACATGCCAGAGATGTATAACCTTATCGTTAATACAAATTCTGAACTAGTTGGCGAAATTCTAAATACCAAAACTAAAAAGAAACAAGAGCGTTTAATTAATCAAAGTTTAGATTTAGCACGTTTATCTCAAGGTTTACTTAAGGGAGAAGAACTGACGAATTTTATTAAACGTAGTTATGATATGATTAAGTAACTTCAATTTGTCATGCTGAACTTGATTCGGCATCTTACATATTATTAAAAACCACTTTGTTAATTCAAAGTGGTTTTTTTTATTAACTTTATATTACTAAACCGCTATTCTTATGAAACCTCAACACAGAAAAATACTATTAACTATTCTTATTATTGGCTTCCTCTTTTACATAGATCCCGTTTACGCAGGTCCTGGTGGCACTATTGCTAAAGGCTTGTTTAAAACTTGGTGGGGAAAACTCATTTTGTTTGTTTTATTTATTGTGCTATTTCCCCTTATTGTTTATACCTATACTGTTGAATTTTTTGCTGTTAAAAAAACAAAAAAACAGCTTAATCAGATTGGTTTAAAAAATAAAGATTTCTCATGGTTAAATCTCGAAAAAAATGTCTACAATATTTTTACAAGGGTATATGAAGCTTGGGATAAAGAAAACATGAAAGAAGTATCTGGTTATGTAAACCACTGGTATTGGCAGAACCAACAACAAGTTCATTTAGATCGTTGGAAGAGAGAAAACTTAAAGAACATTTGTAAATTAGAAAGGATAAAAAGTATTAAACCAGTCTATGCAGAAATCACTAATGAGGATAATTTTGAAGGTTCTAAAATAGCATTTGTTATTTCAGCAAATATCAAAGACTATCTTATTGATCGTGATACATATAAAATTGTAGAAGGCAAAAATGAGTATGGTGATGAAGAGCATATATGGATCATGGAATACACAGAAGGAAAATGGTTACTCGATGATATTAGAGAAGGTAATTTTAGCCTAGCTTTTGCAAAAATGAAAAATGTAGTACCAGAAATAAGCATTAATGGTAGTTTAACTACCAAATAAAAAGTCTTTAAACTGTTTAATAAAACCGCTTTATTTATTTAAAGTGGTTTTTTCTTATATAAAAAAGCCAATTAACTAGTATTAATCTATAGCATCGAATTTAACACTGTTACTCAAAAGGTTATTCTTACTTTTACATAAAACATATCTAATTCATTTTAAGTGAGTTCCGATAACTTTAAAGCTCAAGACATATTTAAGGACTTAACTTTTTCAAAAGAAGAAATTAATTTAATTAATTCCGTTTTTCAGAAAGTTGAGGTAAAAAAAGGAGATCTTCTACTTAAAATTGGTGATACAACTGCCTCAAAATATTATATTTTAGAAGGTTGCCTAAGAAGCTATCACATAAACTCACAAGGAAAAGAATTTACAATTCAATTTGGTATTAAAGATTGGTGGATGACGGATTTTTCAACTTTTCTCTATTCAGAGAAAGCCATTATGTCCATAGAAGCAATTCAAGATTCAATACTTTATAAAATATCTAAAAACGAGGAAGATTATCTCTACAACAAAATTCCAAAGATTGATCGCTTTTTTAGAATTAAGCTCGAAAAGGCGCACACATCATTCCAAAAAAGAATTCTCGCTAATCTCTCTCAATCTGCTAAAGAACGTTACATCAATTTTATGGAAACCTATCCTAATATTGAAAAGAGCATTAAGAATTACCATATAGCATCCTATTTAGGAATCACCACTGAAAGTTTAAGTAGAATAAGAAAAGAATTGTAAAACCTTTTCATTTATTAACATACATCAATTTTTAGTATAGAGAATAGTTCTAATTTTGTGCCTTAAACAAAATGGATTAAATTCTTTAACCCTAAGTATTAATAGCCCAAAAGCACAAGTAAATTTACTTGTGCTTTTTTTATAACTTTAGATTCTAAATTTCATTGAGATGAAAAAGTTAAACCATAGAATAAATTTCAATAAAAAATCTGCATTAGCAAGTATCATCTTACCTAATTTAGCAACTCAATTTATAAGTTGTAATTCTTATACAACTACGTAAAAAATAAAAAGCTAATTAGATATACAGTATGGAACTTATCAAAATTCTTTTTTTCGTCATAGGCTCATTTTTTGGAGTTGAACAAAGTCAAATATTCTCAGAAAAAACAACTGTAACAATTAACCCTACAGAAAAAACGATTATTGTTTTTAATGAAAACATACTTTCGCTAATTAAAACTAAAGAAGATAGCTTAAAAGTTAACAATGAATTAAAAGCTATCTCTCAATCTAAACAGAAATGGAGTAAAGAATTTAAAAATTATAGCAAAAAAGAACAAATTTTTTCTATATCTAATGATGGTGAAACACTTAACTCAAAAATTAGTTTAACGTACAACAACCATGCAGATTTAAAGGCTTTTGGAATAGACATTAATAAAAAAGGGCAATTTTCTATGATGAATTTTCCAAAACATCATATTAAATCAGCCGATGGTACATTAGGCGAACGCTACTGGAATTTTGACACCACTAAAACTTTTACTTTTACACTAGAAGCTTTAACCGATATTCCAGAAGAATTTAAAGTTCATATAAAAAGTTTATTACCTTATTGGAAAAATATGAAGCAATAAACCATGAAAGTTATTTCTACCAACATAGCACAACCCACAACTTTTATTTGGCAAGGCAAAAATGTGACCACTGGTATTTATAAAAAACCAACGGACGTTCCTATTTTTTTGGGTAAAGAAGAAGTAAGAGGTGATGAAGTATCAGACAGACGCGTGCATGGTGGTGTTTTTAAAGCGTGTTACTTATTTTCTGCCAACCACTACCCTTTTTGGCGCAATTTATATCCTAATCTCAATTGGACCTATGGCATGCTTGGCGAAAACCTAACTGTTGAAGATTTAGATGAAAAACAACTTATAATTGGCAGTATTTATCAATTAGGTAAAGCCAAAGTACAAATTACTATTCCAAGGGAACCATGTTTTAAGTTCGCACACAAATTCGGAACAGAAGCTGTTTTGCAACAATTTATTGATCATGGTTATTCCGGATCCTATGTTAGCGTCCTAGAACAAGGTGAAGTAAAAAATGGTGATACTTTTAAATTAATAACACAAGCCAAAGACAGTATATCCATCCACCAGCTTTTCGAATTATTGTTTGCAGAAAATAAAAACAAAGACCACATTAGCTTAATGCTAGAAAATGAATCCATTCCACAACGATTAAAAAAACGTTTAAAATTTTTTTTAAGGTGATTTAATCTTTGGTATCATTAATTATGTCGGTCTTTTTTGAAAAACACTCCAGATTATAACCCATATTCAGCCATACATCTATAATTTAAACACCTAAAACACAGTTATTTAATAAATTGTGCAATTTACAATTCACCACTATCTGACTGTTTTACAGATTAGTAAAAGGTAAAAATTAAAAAATTCCTATGCGCGCATAGGAATTTTGATAATTAAAATTTACCTTATAGCCTCTAAATAAATGTTATGAGTGAAAAGCTGATATCTCAAAAAAAACCGGCATATCCAATAAGTAATTGTCTATCAGATTATCTTAGCGAACAGGGTAGAAACATAAAAATCCCCATTTTTTATGATGATTTATTACGCTTTCAAGGAGCTATAGAAATTTTTGATAATGAGGGAAAAGACACATTATGGATTAGTTGTTATTATGCTGAATACGAACGTGATGAGATTGAGCATAGTTTAAAGCAAATGTATTCCATCTTACACTCAGATGGTAGCGACAATATTATTCCTTATTTAAATATAGATAGTATAGACTTTTGCACCTTTGGTAATACAAAACCTTTCCGTGTTAAAGTTAGAAACATTCTCAACGACAACTATATTTTCCTTTATATAAAAAAAGCAGATGCCTCTAGAATCTATGGTTTAGAATTAGAACATATATTGTCACCAAATCATATCAACTTTTTAGTACATAAAGACACCCTAATTGAAGAACATATTTCTGGAATTCCGGGAGATACTTTTATAAATAACAATTTAGATTCACTTTCCGAACAAGATAAACGAGCACTAGCCAAAGAATTTGTAAAGTTTAACGAGCGCTGTTTTGTGAGGCTTTTAGCAGATATGCGATCTTATAATTATGTTATTGTAATTACACAAGATTTTGATAGAGTTCAATACCGTATACGTGCTATAGATTTCGACCAACAATGTTATGAAGGTAACCCTAAAGTCTATAAACCACAGTTTTTAAAAGAGAATAACGCATATGTACAAATGACGATGAACGTACTGGCCAAAGAATCTATAGAACAATACGAAAAAGAAGAACGATCGCTCTTAGCTAAACGCGCAAGCAGTGAGCGCGAGCGCTTAGATGACCTTGTAAAATGTATGAAAGCAGACACTATTTCTACACCAGCTAAAATAAACGAACTTAGAGCTGCCTTGTTTAAACTGACTAAGGACGTCAACTTTAAAAAATCTAAAAACATGGGAGAACTCCTTAGTACTGGTTTAGATTTTATAACCAGAAATTATATTAACGAAAATCCATATATCATCAAATAGTATAACCATCATACCATGAAAATCAAAAAAATATTAGTTGCTAATAGAAGTGAAATTGCCATAAGAGTATTAAGGGCTTGTGCCGAAATTAATATCGCAACTGTAGCTATTTACACTTACGAAGATCGTTACTCGCAGCATCGTTATAAAGCTGATGAATCTTACCAAATTGGTGAAAATAATGATCCTTTAAAACCGTATTTAGATATTGATGAAATTGTGGCTTTAGCAAAATCTAAAAATGTGGATGCTATACATCCTGGTTATGGTTTTTTATCTGAAAACTCAGAGTTTGCGAGGCGATGTGCTGAAAACGACATCATTTTTATTGGTCCAGATCCAGAGGTCATGGATGCCTTAGGTGATAAGATTACCGCAAAGAAAATTGCTGTTAAATGTAATGTACCAATTATAGAGAGTAATAAAGGAGATTTAAACTCACTAGATACTGCTATTTCAGAAGCCAACAGAATTGGGTATCCTGTAATGCTAAAAGCGGCCTCAGGTGGTGGAGGTCGTGGTATGCGAGTTATTATAAATGACGAAGAATTAGAAGCCAACTTTAGCTCGGCTAGTAATGAAGCCCTTAATGCATTCGGTGATGGTACTATGTTTTTAGAAAAATATGTTGAAAACCCTAAGCATATAGAAGTGCAAATCGTGGCAGATAGACATGGTAATATTCGTCATTTATTTGAGCGCGATTGTTCCGTACAACGACGTCATCAAAAAGTAGTTGAAGTTGCTCCGTCCTATAATGTATCGCAAAAGGTAAAAGATGCACTATACAGATATGCTGTAGATATTACTTCTGAAGTTAATTATAACAACATCGGCACTGTTGAATTTTTGGTAGACAACAATGATAACATTTATTTTATTGAAGTCAACCCAAGAATCCAAGTAGAACATACAGTTACTGAGATGGTGACAGGAATTGACTTGGTAAAATCACAGATTTTTATTGCTGGAGGCTATAAATTATCGGATAAACAAATTAAAATATACGATCAAGACAGTTTAGCTACGTATGGTTTTGCCTTACAGTGCAGATTAACCACTGAAGATCCCGAAAATAATTTTACACCAGATTATGGAGATATAACTACTTATCGTAGTGCTTCAGGTATGGGAATTCGGCTCGATGCTGGTAGCATTTATCAAAGCTACAGTGTTAGTCCATTTTTTGATTCTATGTTAGTAAAAGTTTCGGCACACGGCAGAACACTAGATGGAGCCATAAGAAAAATGTCGCGTGCACTGAAGGAGTTTAGAATTAGGGGCGTAAAAACCAATATTCATTTTTTACAAAATGTTATTCTACATCAAACCTTTAGAGAGGGAAAAGTGAACGTGAATTTTATTCAGAATACTCCAGAATTATTCGATATTCGCTTACCACAAGATAGAACATCTAAGGCCATAAATTTCTTGGCAGAAGTGATTGTTAATGGTAATTCTGACGTTAAATTTATAGACGAGAATAAAGTATTTAGAGATCCAAAGGTTCCTAAATTTAATAGTAAGGAACCTTTTCCTAAAGGCACAAAAGATTTACTAACTGAGCTAGGAGCAGAACAATTTTGTAAATGGTTAAAGGACGAAAAGAAAATCCATTACACAGATACCACCATGCGAGATGCGCATCAATCTTTGTTGGCCACACGCATGCGAAGCTATGATATGCTGAAAGTTGCAGAAAGTTTTGCTAAAAATCATCCCAACACTTTTAGTATGGAAGTTTGGGGTGGCGCCACTTTTGATGTTTGTCTTCGTTTTTTACACGAAAGTCCATGGACACGCTTAAGACAATTAAGAGAAGCGGTTCCAAATATTTTGTTTCAAATGCTACTTCGCGGTTCTAACGGAGTTGGTTACAAAGCTTATCCTGATAATTTAATTGAAAAATTTGTAGAAAAATCTTGGGAAAACGGAGTAGATATATTTAGAATATTCGATTCGTTAAATTGGGTAAAAGCCATGGAACCAAGCATTAATTACGTCCGAAAAACCGGAGGTATTGCAGAAGCGGCATTAAGTTATACAGGTGATATTTTAGATACAACCCAAACTAAATACAACCTAAAGTATTATACGCAACTCGCTAAGGATTTAGAAAATGCAGGTGCACATATGATTGCTATAAAAGATATGGCAGGCTTATTAAAACCTTATGCTGCCACAGAACTTGTAGGTGCTTTAAAAGATACTGTAAATTTACCGATTCATTTGCATACACACGATACTTCATCTTTACAAACCGCAACCTATTTAAAAGCTATTGAAGCTGGTGTAGATGTGGTAGATGTTGCGCTAGGTGGTTTATCTGGTTTAACTTCACAACCCAACTTTAATGCAGCTGTAGAAATGATGAGACATCATGAACGAGCACATGATTTTAACATGGAAAAGCTAAATCAATTTTCAAACTTCTGGGAAGATACACGAGAGTTATACTACCCTTTTGAATCTGGATTAAAAGCTGGTACAGCAGAAGTATTTCAGCATGAAATTCCTGGTGGACAATATTCTAACTTAAGACCTCAAGCAGAAGCTTTAGGTTTAGGAGACCGTTTCGATGATGTTAAAAACATGTATGCCCAAGTCAATAAAATGTTTGGGAATTTAGTAAAAGTAACACCGAGTTCTAAAGTTGTTGGTGATATGGCCATTTTTATGGTAACCAACAATTTAACTCCTGAAGATGTTATGACTCGTGGTGAGGAAATATCCTTTCCAGAATCGGTAATTAATTTCTTTAAAGGAGATTTAGGCCAACCGACTGGTGGATTTCCAAAAGAACTTCAAAAAATAATATTAAAAAATAAAACTCCTTATACAGACCGACCTAACGCGCATTTAAAACCTATAGATTTCACTAAAGAATACGCAGCTTTTAAAAAGAAATTTCAGGTTGGTTTTACTAGAGCTATTGAAATTGAAGACTTTTTATCTTACACCTTATATCCAAAAGTTTTTGAAGCTGCACATCAAAACTATAAGAATTACGGAAATGTAGCCTTAATACCAACAAAGAACTTTTTCTATGGTATGAAACTACGTGAAGAAACTTTAATAGAACTAGAGCCTGGCAAAACTGTTATTGTAAAGCTATTATCTGTTGGTATACCAAATGATGAAGGGAAACGGATAGTCTTTTTTAAAGTCAATGGAGAGAACAGATATGTTGAAGTTTTAGACACATCGCTAAACATTAAAAAACAAGAAAATGTAAAAATTGATGTTGAAGACAGCAACCAAATTGGAGCTCCTTTGCAAGGTTCACTTTATAAAGTATTGGCTAAAAAGGGAGCTACTGTAAAAGAAAATGATCCTTTATTTATTATTGAAGCCATGAAAATGGAAACTACTGTTACAGCACATAAAGCCGGAAAAATTAAATCTATAGCATTAGATGAAGGTAGTATGGTAAAACAAGACGATTTAGTTGTTACCTTTGAGTAAGAAATAGAAATATGTCAACCAAATACAATAAAATAGGAATCAATTACAATCAAACACGTAAAGCTGATTCCTATTTAACTGAGCAGTTATTAAAACATCTCAACCCAAATAAAAAGGGTTTATATTTAGATATTGGCTGTGGTACTGGTAATTACACTTCAGAGTTACAGAACAGAGGCTTTAAATTTATTGGCATTGACCCTTCTATAGAAATGCTTCAAAAAGCACAAGCTAAAAACCAAAATATTGAATGGAAAATTGGCAGTGCTGAAAAAACAGATTTACCTCAACAAAGTATCGATGGTATTATGGGTACATTAACTATTCATCATTGGTCTAATTTGGCTAGAGCATTTTCAGAATTGGCCTATATTTTAAAACCTGAAGGAAAAATAGTCCTCTTCACCTCTACTCCAAAACAGATGAAAGGGTATTGGCTTAATCATTATTTCCCGAAGATGATAGAGGATTCTATTGTGCAAATGCCATCACTTAAAACTATAGAAGAAGCCATGGATAATGCCAGACTTAAAATTACTTCAACAGAAAATTATAATATAAAACCAGATTTAAAAGATCAGTTTTTATACTGTGGCAAACAAAACCCAGAATTATATTTTGACGAAAGCATAAGACATGGCATCTCATCTTTTAGTGCTTTAGCAAATCTTGAAGAAGTAGAAAGAGGATTGAATCAATTAAGATTAGACATAGATTCAGGAGAAATTAATTCGGTGATAAAATCTTATGAAAACAATCTTGGCGATTACTTATATATTATTGCTGAGAAAACAGAAGCTTAAACCTGTAAGTTTATCTTACCTTTGCTCATCAAATATTTGACCTTTGCAAAAGAAAAAAGAACACCCAAAAGTAAAATCTCAACTTCATCCTAGAAGCCAACATAGAGAACGCTATAATTTTGATGCTCTTATTAAAAGTTCACCAGAATTAGCCGCTTATGTTGCTCCAAACAAATATGGTGACGAATCTGTCGATTTCTTTAACCCAAAAGCAGTATTAGCTTTAAACAAAGCACTTTTGAAGCATCATTATGGTATTGAGTTTTGGGAAATACCAGAGCATTATTTATGTCCGCCAATTCCAGGTCGTGCAGATTATATTCACAATATTGCTGATTTATTAAAAGGCAATGGTTCTAAAATCCCAAAAGGAAACCACATCAAAGGTTTAGACATTGGTGTTGGAGCCAGTTGTATTTACCCCATAATTGGTAATTCTGAATATGGTTGGTCATTTATTGGAAGTGACACCAACGAAACTGCAATCACTTCAGCTAAAGCTATAGAGCAAGGTAATTCAAATTTAAAATCTAATCTAGAAATTAGACGACAAGAACAATCTAATGCATTTTTTAAAGGTATTCTTAAACCGGAAGAAAATGTCGACTTTACGATGTGCAACCCACCATTTCATGCGTCCCTTCATGAGGCGCAAAAAGCAAGTCATAAAAAAATAAAGAATCTTAGAGGAAGGGGTCAAAACAAAACCATATTAAATTTTGGTGGACAGCAAAACGAATTGTGGACTAAAGGTGGTGAAGCCCGATTTGTAAAAGACATGATTTACGAAAGTCGAAATTTCGGTAAACAATGCCTTTGGTTTACAAGCTTAATCTCAAAGCAAGTAACTTTAAAACCAACCTATAAAATTTTAGAAAAAGTGAATGCTACTGACGTAAAAACCATTGAAATGGGACAGGGTCAGAAAGTAAGCCGATTTATAGCTTGGACATTTTTATCAGAAAAAGAACAAACCGAATGGATTAATAAGCGCTTCTAACTTTATTGTGAAACTTTCATTATCAGATAGAATTAAATTTAGCATTACTGCTATTAAAAAACATGGCTTATTGATACCAATGGGTTTGGTATTTTTAGGTATTGGATGCTTTTTAATAATCCTAGGCATAAAATACGACAACAATATTCCGTTACTCGTTACAGGTAGTTTTGTCACCTTATTTATGGGTTTCTTTTTAGGATACACTATGCCTTCTAGCCTTCTCTATTATTATGAAAAGGCTGTTATTAAAAAATACGGAAGCTATACAAATGCAATAATTACAAAAAAATATATTGAAGATCAATCTTATGAAGAATGTGTAGATAACAGAGTTGATAAGATTGAATTATTTGTTTATACCATAGATTACAAATTTAATTACCATAAAGACTTCACTAATAGTTTTATAGTAGAACACAAGGCTTGTTTTGATAAGTTAGAAATAGGATCTACAATTCCTATTAAGTTTTTAAAACATAAACCTCAACAATCCGAACCAAGACGGCAAAAATTATGCAATGATTTAGATTTGAAAAGAAATCAATGTAATTAAATAGCTCTAAAACATTTGTTATACCTTTGTCTCATTGTTGACATTCCTACAAGACCAGGAATCCACTTTCTTATTATTAGCCTCTAGATTCCTGCTTTCGTAGGAATGACAAAAGTTATAAACTAAATATATGTCATTTAAAGACTTAAAACTCATAAAACCGCTACAAAAAGCTATTGAAGCTTCTGGTTATGTTGAACCTACGTTGGTACAACAACGTGCTATTCCTTTAATTTTAGACGGAAAAGATGTCATTGTATCTGCCCAAACAGGTACTGGTAAAACAGCCGCATTTGCTTTACCAATTTTACAGCAATTGTTCGATAAGCAAGATGCACCTAAACGTGGCAAAAAAATTAGAGCTTTAATTATAAGTCCAACCAGAGAATTGGCCGTGCAGATTCAACAAAATTTTAAGACCTATGCCCAGTTTTCTAATTTAAGATCTCTAGTTGTTTTTGGAGGTACTTCCATAGAACCACAAATTGATGTGCTTAAAAAAGGGGTTGATATACTAGTTGCAACTCCTGGTCGTCTACTCGATTTGCACAAACAAGATTATGTAAATCTCGATTATATTGAAACATTTGTATTAGACGAAGCGGACTTAATGTTGGCTATGGGCTTTATTGATGATGTAAAAAAGATTGAACGCCTTTGTCCTGAAGATAAACAAACTCTTTTATTCTCGGCAACCATTCCTTATAAGATAGAGCAATTAGCTAATGGTATTCTTAAAAACCCTGAACGTATAGATGTCACTCCAACAAAATCTGTAGCACAAGATGTTAGTCAGGTGTTGTATTATGTACCAAAACGCAACAAAATTGAATTGTGTTTACACCTAATGCGAAACACCATAAAAGGCAATGTTCTTATTTTTCGACGCACAAAATTTGGTGTAAATAAACTAGAACAAACCTTACTTAAAAACGGCTATACTGTAGATAGTATTCATGGTGATAAAGCGCAAAGTGAAAGACAAACCGCCTTAAACAAGTTTAAAAATGGTTATGTAAAAGTCTTAATTGCAACTGATGTAGCTGCACGTGGTATTGATATTAACGAACTTGATAACGTACTTAATTTTGATATGCCAAATGTACCAGAAACATACGTACATAGGATTGGTAGAACTGGTCGTGCCGGAAATATTGGTAAAGCATATGCTATGTGTTCTGCGGACGAAAAAAGTTATGTGAAAACTATTGAACAAAGTATTAATGTTCAAATCCCAGTAGAGACTGAACATCCTTACCCTTTAGATCCAAAAGCCAAACCTATTGTGCATAAAAAGAAAGGCAGTAAGTATAAAAAAGGTCGTAAAAGTGAAGCTTCTAAGAAAAAGAAGAAGCGTTGGTACTAATTTAGATAATTAGATTGTTAGAACTTTAGATTATTGGATTAAAAAAGCCAAAAGCGGATGCTAATGGCTAATGGCTAATGGCTAAATTACTCAAACGTCATTTCAAAAAGTAAGTAGTGTTTAATACCAAATTTCTCTCCCCATTTTTCTATATCGTCACCAGAAGTACCAACTTCGCACCAAGATTTAGATCCATCTGCTCTTTCGTATGGTAAAATATAAGCTAGTAGATAAAAAGCTTTATTGTAGCCTATATCTAAATTACTTTCGTCAACAAGATTTCTAAGACTGTAATCATCTGATTTTATGGCATCATACTTTTTAGTAACACTAAATCTTGAGAATTTAAAGGTCATTTTTAATTGATTATCGTTCGTCAATTTTGACATCACTTTCATATTTAAAACTGAATCTTTTAACGTTTCAAATTCTTTTACACCGAGATTTTTACTATCTAAAACCACTGTTTCAGTTTTAATATTCCCATCCCAAATTTCCTTTACGGTTAGTTTATAACTCTTACCTTTTAATTCTTCATCTGAAAATTTTATTTTCTGATAATCAATCCCTTCAAAACTAAGAATGTCGTGTATTTCAGAATTATCCGAAGAATACTCAGTTTCCATTTTTAAACCAGTTGGGTTATTAAAATCAACCTCTTTTTGTTGTGCTTGTAACACTCCGAAGCAAGTTAATGCTACGGCTAAAATTTTTAGTTTTTTCATAATTTAGTTTTTGTTTAATGTTTTGATGGTATCGTTGTGTGAGTATATGATACCATTGATGATATCAAAGAAAATAAGGCCAGAGGATTTCTCATTTGGGTTAGCTGGCTTAGACATTAATCGATTTCGCTCTCTACTTTTTGGCTGCATTGTTACTTCAAAGGCATCTTTACCAACTATATTCCGGGTGTTGTAGCCAATAACCTCGAGGTTGTGATTTAAATCTGGATAGAAAAAATGGATTTTAGAGTACTCAGAGAATAGATCGAAACGTTGAAAATCTTTAGTCCAGTTATAAAAATAATACTCACTATTAAAGTCGGTAATTTTATTGCCTTTACCAATTTCAGCTATTTCAATTTTTGTAAATTCCGTATTTAACAACGAATTACTTAAGCGCCCAATTCTTACTTCTTTTAAGTTAGCAAAACTATAACTGCCACTAATAACTGTCTCTGCATTAAAATATCCATTATCAAAATCAATAATACTAAGTGTATTACCAAGTGCTTTAAATCTTAGTTTAGAATTTCGAATATTCATCGTAGCACGATTATAAAAATCATCCATAAAAACTAAATTTGAGTTTTCTATAGTAGCTCTTACGTGAATGTTTTTTGGAATTTTAATGACCATTTTAGAGATGATAAGATTATTAGTGCTCTTATTCCATCTTTCAGCCTGACTAGGTTTTATATTTAATGCTTCTCGTATTTTATTTCTATAAATAGATTCTGAGTATTTTATTTCGTGTAAAATAGAGTCTAGCGACTTTCTTATAACCGGTTTAGGAAGAGAATCTTTTAAAAATTTCTTTTTATCAAATCGATCAATTAGTGATTGTTGATGATTATACACACTAGGACTAAAATTAGATTTTGATTTAGTAGAATACGTAATTTTATTATCTTCTTTTTTACCTGAAACTAATAAATGCTTTAACTGTCTTTCTTTTATCTTTTTTCTAACATTTTTAAATTCTATCGTATATTCTATATAAACTTTTTCATCTGGCGATTCAATGACTTTGGCAGTTGTGTTATTTAAGTTTAAGACCAAAGTAGTATTTGCATTAGTACTGAAGTTTTCTTTGTAAATGGTATGTTTTTCATCCATTTCAATTCCAGACGGCTTTTGAGCGTAAACAACTGTTGATGTGATGAGCACCAACAATAAGATTTTAAATTGATTTTTCATGCTGTTCGTTTTTTTGATTTAAAATTTTGATGTGCTTTTGAATATCTTTTAAAATTTGAAGTCGTGTCTGTAAATTATCGACCAAAGCTTCTATTACTAAAATGTTATTAGAATCTTCTTTAAACTGAATCGAAATATCTTGGTAATCTGCATCTAATTCATCTAACTTTTTTCTAAAGCGTTCTACTAAAACCTCATCTTCAGCAATGGCTAAAAAATTCTGCCACTCTATTTCAATATTTTGGAGGTACTCTGCTTCTACAGCTTCAATTTGTGCAACCATTGGTGACACCTCTTCTATATCTAGTTTTGAATAAAAAATGCTAAAGCCTATAGTTAGTGCTACCAGTAATACAGCTGCTATTCTCAGCCAAGAAAAAGAAGTTTTCTTTTTACTTGGTTGCTTCTGTAGTTTTTCTAAAAACTCAGTTCTATGATTTTTAGGAAGCGATTTTAAGCTATCTTCCTCTTTAAATAAATCTCTAATATCTTGCTTCATTGTACTTTACTTTTAAAAGTTCTTGTAGTTTTAATTTACCGCGTCTTAAATGTGTTCTCGACGTTTTTATAGGGATTTCTAATATCTCAGAAATCTCTTCGTGATCGTAACCTTCAACTAAATAGAGTTGTACTACTATTTTATGTTTTTCGTTTAACTGTTCAATAGCATTTAGAATATTTTGCTTAGAAATTGAGTTATCAAAATCCCAATTATCATCATCTACAACTTTTAAATTTTCTACCTCATCATTGCTGAATTCAATTTTTCGTTTCTTTAAAACATCTAAACATTGGTTAATGATAATTCGTTTTAACCAGGCACCAAATGTGGCATCTGGCTTATAACTATCCATATTTACAAATGCTTTTAAAAACCCTTCTTGCATGGCATCTTTAGCATCTTCTTCGTTTATGAGATAGCGACAAGCAATTGTAAACATGGCTTGTGCATACTTATCATAAACTTGCATTTGCGCAACCTCATTTCCTTTTTTGCAAAGTTGAATAAGCTTAGTGTCTAATTTGTGCATTTGATTGATTAGCGGTTCTATTTATAAAAACGAATAAAAATTAAAAGGGTTTCAAATTTTAGATAAAAAGATTGAATTTAATTGAATATGCCTAAATTTAGAGTAAATTAAATTTATCTAACCTAACGATGAGTCAAGATTATAACAATCCTGCGTTTAAAAAACTACTACAAAAACTTCAAGAAGAGAGTTGGCAATTAGAATTGCTAATTTCTGGTTTTGCCATATTTGGTTTGTTTACTGCTTTTCCTCATATAAGAATCGCAGCAACTGCAGCTCAAAACGATGATAAAATATATTCGTGGATAGTACTTACTGTAGTTATGGTCTCTTGTGCTATTCTAATCTTCAATCTTCTTCTACATGTAGTTTTAAGAGGTCTATGGATTGGTGCTTTGGGATTAAGATATGTCTCTGGTGATATTGACTATGAAGAACTTAATTATAGTCAAAAATTCACAAAATATCTAAAGAAAAAAGTTGGTTCTTTTGACAGGTACATTGCTAGATTAGAAAATTATTGCAGTATCATATTTGCCATATCGTTTTTATTAATTTTCTATGTTCTGGCGTTTACATTTAGTATTATATCTATTGTACTGATTATAACATCCACGCTAGACAATGATTCTATGAATGAAACTTTAGGGCTTTGGATTGGAATACCATTACTTCTATTTTTTATAACCGGAACAATTTTAACTTTTATTGACTTTTTGACCTTAGGTTGGCTTAAGAAAAAGAAATGGCTCAGCCGAATTTATTTTCCAATGTACTGGGTATTTAGTAAAATAACATTAGCTTTTTTATATCGTCCTCTTGTATATAACTTCTTAGATAATAAATTTGGAAGAAGGGTTAGCTTGGCTCTTGTTCCTATATATATTTTAATAGTATTCGCTTCTACATATTCTTATAAAACTTCTAATTATTTTAGTAATGACATGGAATCAAATAGTGTTATAGCCAATAGCAGAAACTATGAAGATGCGCTTACTGAGGACACCTTCATTGAAGATGTTGCCATTAAATCTAAAGTAGTTACCGTTAATTATTTAAAAGTTTTTATGGTTATGGATGATGATTTTGACGATTATATATTTGACCTTAACCCTTCATTAAAACCTGAAGATGATCTTAGAGGATTAAAATCTAGAATATATACCAATTCTACAGTCTCATGGTCTAAGCGTGACAGCCTAAGAGAAGCTTATATAAAAACTTTAAATGAAGTTTTTATAGTAGAAATTGATTCTATTAATTATAACAGTGAATTTATTGTAGGTGAAAGTACTAATGGACAAAAAGGCTTTGAAACTTATGTTGGTATTAAAAACTTACCAATAGGCAAACATTTATTGAAAGTACTTAGAAAACGTATTAGAAAAAAAGACACAAACCAAGTCTATTATTCTAGGATACCATTCTGGTATTATCCAAATTAAAAAGTCATCCTCTTATTAAAATAGTGTTTTAATAATGGCACTTGGATACTAAACATTATCGCCAAGAATACCACTGCATACATTAGCGATGTAGAAAAATTGAATGATATTTGCTCTAAAGGATTAGAAACATTTGATAAATCTATACGGTCTAACCAACTACTATTTGTTGCCGGTTCCATTAAATAAATATAGGCAACCAAAGCAATAAATCCACCAGCTATAATAAACCAAATAGGTTTTGATATTAGAGGCTTATACTCAGTAATTGTTGAATTAGAAACAGCTTCTACTTTAGACATTACTTTATCTGTAAACTCTATAGATGGTTTTTCTAAAGTATCAGCAGACATTAGTTTATCTATTAATTCTTCTATTTTTTTCTCATCGCGTTCCATAATTCAAACTGTTTTGAGGTTGTAAATACTGTTCTAATATAACAGCTAATTTTTTTCTAGCTCTAAAAAGCTTCACTTTAACTGTGTTTGCTTCAAGATTAATAATCTTAGATATTTCATCTAAGGATAACTCTTCAAAATAAAATAGTGTTAATAATGCACTACTATCTTCTGGTAGTTTATTAATACATTGCTTTATAAGTGTGCTCTTTTCTTCTTTAATAATATTATCTAATGCATTATCTATTGTATCTAACTTATTAAAAGTATACTCGTCTATAGCAACATCATTAAAATGTTTCTTATTCTTTTTAATACGATCTAAGCACGTATTATAAGTTACTTTATAAATCCATGTAGAAAACTTAGAGTCCCCTTTAAATTTACCTAAAGATTTAAAGACTTTAATAAATGTGTCTTGTGCTACTTCTTCTGCCTCTTCCTTATGTTTTAGCATACGTATTGCTAAAGTATAGACCAAATCTTTATAACGATCCACAAGCTGAGCATACGCTTTTGTGTCGCCTTTTTCTATAGCTGTGATTAATATTTGATCGTCGTTGGTGGTCATTTTGTATTAAGACGACTACTTTATATATAAGGTTACACAAATAGATTAATTTTATTTTTTTTGAAAAAAATTGTAACCTCAATTAAAAACTTGTCGTCTTAAGTTAAGAACACATAAAATTAATCAATTAAAAAACAAACATTATGAGTGAAGAAATATTAATACCGTTAAGCTTGTTTGCATCAATCTTTGGAATCGTTTACTTATACTTTTCTACTAGAAATAAAGAACGTTTAGCTTTAATAGAAAAAGGTGCAGATGCAAGCATCTTTAATATAGGAAAACGCTCTGGATCTTCTTGGAAAGTCATTGTTTTAAATTTAGCTTTCCTTTTAATGGGTATTGGTTCAGGAGTATTTATTGCCAATATATTAGAAACTTACACTGGTTTAGATGATAATGCTATATATCCAGCAATGATCTTTTTAATGGCTGGTGTTGGATTATATGTAGGCTTTACACAAACTAAAAAAGCACTTGAAGATTAAAATACTAATTCATCAATCAAATAGAAAAACGCCTCAATACTGAGGCGTTTTTTTATGGCATAAAAAATGTATCTATAGATTTATATGTCAACATTTGTTATGCTGAATTTATTTCAGCATCTTTAATTCTATTAATAATCTTGCTTTAAGACTCTGAAACGAGTTCAGAGTGACAAAAAAACATCATTACAATTATATGAACTTTTACAAATTTCTATTCTTATTATTGTTTTATCAACTAGGACACTCTCAGATAACGGTTAAGGATAGCATTACAAAATACCCTGTTAGTTATGCGACAATCTCTTTTGGTAATGGTAATGGCATTTTCGCAGATGATGAAGGTCAATTTTTCTTTACCAAAAAACTTTATCCAGATATCGATTCGCTTTTTATTTCGGCATTGGGTTTTAAGAATCTTAATATCTCAACAGAGAATCTTTCTGATGAATTATTTCTTCAACCTGAAGCAGATGAGCTAGATGAAGTTTTAGTTGGAATTAAACTCGATAGAAAGTATAAAAAAGAAACTCTAAAACCTTATTTAGACGATGATTATTACAATTGTTGGCTACCAACTATAGAATCTGAAATCGCCGTCTTTTTCCCAAAAACAACCTCTAAAGATCAAGAGCTTTTAACAGTACACTTTCCTATTGCTTTAGAATCTAAAGATTGGAAAAAACGTAAAAAAACTAATAATGAGAAGAAGAAATTTTCAACCTTATTTAAGGTAAAATTCTATGCTAATAATAATGGCATTCCTGGTAAAGTATTAACCTACGAAACTATTGTCTTTAGAGCTACTGAAAAAAATGGAGATGCATATGAGTTAAACGTAGATGATTATGATATTTACGTACCTAATGACGGATTGTTTGTATCGCTTCAAGTCTTAGGCTATACCAATACATCAGGAAAATTATTACCCAACAAAAAGTATAAAGAGATTGAATCTAAAGGTGGTGGCACTATTAAAATTCCAACAAATTTTAGGCCTTTACTACCTTTTACAGATGAGATTGACACTAAAAACACCTATATAAAACGTGTTTTTATTAATGGTAATAACTGGACAAAGTTTGAAAAAGGTAATGGGTTACAATCTAGTTTACTAAAAAGAGATTTATATAATTATGGCATTGGTTTAACTTATAAAACCTATAAAGAAGAATAATCTTTTGTAATTTTCGCATTGATTATATTATGGATCTAACTAAACACTGTCAACTATGTGACCATCAGAAAGTAGATTTTAAAACAGGTACCTATTGTGGGTTAACCAACAGAAAACCAGAGTTTCATATAAAATGTGTAAATGCAAAATTTGATAGTAAACTAGAAAATGAAATTAGTAATATCAATATAGATTATGAAGGTATACTAAAAATTAAATGGCGCTCTTATATTAACTTCATTGCATTTTCAATTCTTGGGACATTATTAATTTTGGCTGGTTGCTATATTGGTTTATTCTTATTTAAAAATTGGAATTATGGTCACAAATATGATAGATATCTCGGCTCTGCTTCTGTAGTATTAATATTTGGAAGCATATTATTTGTATTTCCTATTGCAACAAAATACTTATCTCACTATATCAATAATTTTAAACTTACTAAAGCTAAAAAACAAAACCTCGATAAGGTTTTAGGCCTTTATAACATTAAGTATAATATTAACATTAGTTTCCCGAAAAAAAGTAGTGATGATGATTATATAGAAGTAGATTTAAAAATTAAGAAATAATATCATCTTGAAAACAAAAACCGTAACTAAATCAACCAAATGGGTTTTACCAATTATCATTTTTTCTCAATTTGGTTGCACTTCGCTTTGGTTTGCAGGTAATTCTGTTATTGATGACTTAATTGCATCATTTAATTTAAGTTCTGATTCCTTAGGCTATATCAGTTCTTCCGTTCAATTTGGATTTATTATTGGCACTCTTATTTTTGCCATTCTTACATTAAGTGATCGTTTTTCACCATCAAAGGTGTTTTTTATTTGTGCTGTTTTAGGAGGTGTTTTTAATCTGGGTATTTTATATGCAAACAACACATTTTCAACACTTCTCTTATTCAGATTTCTTACTGGTTTTTGCTTAGCAGGTATTTATCCAGTAGGAATGAAAATTGCAGCCGATCATTTTGAAAAAGGTCTAGGTAAATCACTAAGCTTTTTAGTTGGTGCATTAGTATTAGGCAAAGCTTTTCCACATTTTTTAAAATCTTTTGGAGTTGGTTTTAATTGGGAAATTGTTATTTGGTCCACTTCTTTTTTAGCTTTTTTAGGTGGTTTATTGATTTTAGTCTTTGTGCCAAATGGTCCATATCAAAATTTAGCAAAAAAGTTTGATGTGTCTAAAATATTCAAGGTTTTTAACAATAAAACATTTAAATCTGCCGCTTTCGGATACTTTGGACATATGTGGGAACTTTATGCCTTTTGGACCTTTGTACCTATTTTTATTTCGGCATATTCTCAACTGCATAATACACCACTCAACATCTCTCTATTATCATTTATAATTTTAGCTTCTGGAACTATATCTTGTGTTTTAGGAGGTTTTATTTCAAAAACCTATGGCACAAAAAAAACAGCAGTTTTATCCCTTACAATTTCTGGTTTATGCTGTTTACTTTCCCCTATATTCTTTTTAATAGATTCTAATATAATATTTATTGCCTTTCTTATTATTTGGGGAATGGTCGTTATTGCAGACTCACCTTTATTTTCAACTTTGGTTGCTCAAAATAGCGACTCACAATCAAAAGGCACAGCTTTAACCATTGTTAATTGTATTGGTTTTGCTATTACTATTGTTAGTATTCAATTGCTGAATTTTTTAATAACTGATAATAGTAATGTACAATTTGTCTTTTTGATTTTAGCTTTAGGACCGATAATAGGATTAATATATTTGAAGAAATCGTAATCTACTCCACCTCAAAGTCAAAATAAGTTTCAGTAAAAGGCTCCCATCTTAAGGTAAAATGCCACCATTCTTTAGAATAATTTCTAAAATTATGTTTTAGCATTACGGTTTGTAACAATTGTCTATTTTTCTTCTGCTCTTCTGTAATATCTTTATAATCCACCCACGATTGTTCACCAAAAAAATCATACGGGCTTCCCATATCTAAAGGCTCGCCAGTTTCACCATCTGCTATAGTTAAATCTATAGTACTACCTCTACTATGCCCAGAACGGGATGCTATATAACCTTCTTTAAATAAATTACGCTTATTTACTCTTGGATAAAATTGCTGTTTGTTTATAGTATCATTAAGTTCTTTTGCCCAACGGATAAAATGATTGACGGCTCGTTGCGGTCTATAGCCATCATAAACTTTTAAACAAAGATTATGTAGTTGTAATTCTTCTTGAACGAGTTTTAGTTTTTCCGCAGTACCATTTGTAATTATTAATGTATTAGCCTTGTAACCATCAATTGTATCACCAACAAAGTTATTTGTAGAATAATAACGTAATTCTACATCTAAATCTGGAATTACAGAATTAGCATAAACAAATCCCTTAGGTAATGACTGATTTTGATTAAAACCCAAGGTTAAAATAGCAAACCCAACTAAATATATTAATGTTTTATATCTCATATCTAAGCCCTAATTTAGTTAAAAATATACTATGGACTTGTTTTCGCAAAAGAAACAGCATTTTAATCTACCAAATGCTGAACTCATTTATATACCCAATGCTTTTTCTAAACAAGAGGCAGATAATTATTTTAAAACCATAGAAACTGAAACCAACTGGCAACACGATGATATTACAATCTTTGGTAAAACCTACAAACAGCCAAGGTTAACAGCTCTTTTTGGAGATTCTAATCGATCTTACAGTTACTCAAATATTGTGATGCATCCTGAGCCTTTTACTTCAACACTTAAAGTTATAAAAGAAAAAGTTGAAAATTTTACAGATGTTAAATTTAATACGCTACTAATTAATCTTTATAGAAATGGTAATGATAGCAACGGCTGGCATGCCGATAATGAAAAAGAATTAGGAAAAAATCCCATCATTGCTTCTGTTAGTTTTGGTGAAGCAAGACCATTTCATTTTAAACATAGAACTTTAAAAGATCATCGTCATAAACTAACTCTAGAACATGGAAGCCTATTAATAATGAAAGGTGAAATGCAACACAATTGGTTACATCAAATTGCAAAAACTAAAAAAGAGATAAAACCGAGAATTAATCTCACTTTTAGAAAACTGATAGATTTATAAAAACAAAAAACCGAGATCCCTCAATCTCGGTTTTTCTAAAATTTGCTTTTTTTACTATGTAAGTAGATTTAGGGTCTCTAAGTCAACATAACATAATGCAAATATTAATTAATTAATCCATTGAACTAAAAACTAAATTTTAGTACATGTCAAATATATAATGAGTTTTTAATTATAACGTCTAAAATCACATTTAATCGATGAAATACATTTAATTTTAACATTTAAAGATGAAATAATGTATTTCATCGATGAAATACATTTCGTAAATGACTCAAAAAACACTAACTTCTATAATAATTTGGTATAAAAATTGTTTAAAAGTTTAAATATCAATTAACTTTATAAACATAAAAATCATAAGATGAAGCTTTATTTTATAGTTGCCTTTTTTTTTATTTCTCTAATTAGCTTTTCACAAGAGACATTACAAGCCGAATTATTTTCTGAAGAAGAACTCTCAATTAATAAACATATTGATGGAACTTTATTAATGCCCTTAAATTTAGATTCTAAAAAACCAAACTTAGCAATTATAATAGCTGGTTCTGGTCCAACTAATAGAGACGGAAATCAAAATTTTTTAAAAAACAATTCACTAAAAAAACTAGCCGAAGAGCTTTCAAACAACAATATTGCCACCTTTAGATATGATAAACGCATCGTAAAACAAATTAGACAAGGTAATGTCGATAATGATATTATGTTTGATGATTTTGTTACAGATGCTTCATCTGTTATAGATTACTTTAAAGAGAAAGATTTATACTCAAAAATATATGTTATTGGTCATAGTCAAGGGAGTTTAGTTGGTATGCTTGCTGCAAAAGATAAAGCCGATGGATTTATTTCCCTAGCTGGTGCAGGTCAAAATATAGGTAATGTAATTGTAGAGCAAGTTACTAATATGGCACCAAAACTTGGTGAAGAGGCACAAAAAGTTGTCAATAAATTAAAGGATGGACAAACAACTACGGATTATCCAAATGCATTAGCTTCTGTGTTTAATAGCGATATTCAGCCATTTATGATAAATTGGATGAAATACACGCCAACAGAAGTTATAAAAGAGTTAGAAATGCCAGTTCTAATAATAAATGGCACAAAGGATCTTCAGGTTTCAGAAAATGAAGCAAAATTATTAAAAGAGGCAAACGAAAAAGCGACACTCACAATTATTGAAAACATGAATCATGTCTTAATTGAAATTAAGGGTGATGATTTAGAAAACTCAAAGTCTTATAACGAATCGTATAGACCTACTTCAACTCATCTAATAATTAGTATTGTAGAATTTATACGATCTTAAATATTATTAAAACTTCCTATAAATGAAAAAGCATCCCAACCACGAGATGCTTTTTTCTAACTAACCAACCAATGTAATGTTACGATTTTGTAGTGTGTTGCGCTGTGGCAACTATCATAATTTTCATTACACTTAGTATATTACAAATGGCGTGCCAAACTTCATTATTTATTTTTTTTATAAAAATTGTAACAAAACTGAGGTTACATATACTTATATGTTATATCTTTATGATATCATTTTAATATCATATTGATTTTTAATGATTATTAACCAATAAACTACAAGATTATGACACGAGCATGTTCAAACTTTTATCGTTTTAAAAGAATGGTATTTAGCGAACTGCATGTGACATCTGTAAAACATTAAACACAAAACACATGAAAGAAGAAAAAATCATCGTTCCGGCAAATGGCTACTTAATGCTATTTATGTTTTTAATATTATTCTTTGGAAGTATTGTCCTAATTCCAATTACCGAAACAGGTTGGTCTGCTTTTGGTATAATAGCAGCTTTAATTTTAGCATTTGGTTTTTTAATGGTGCAACCAAATGGATCTAGAGTATTACTATTATTTGGAAAATATGTTGGTACTATTAAAAAAAATGGATTCTATTGGGTAAATCCTTTTTACACTAAAAAGAAAATATCCTTAAGAGCTAGTAACTTTGACAGTGAACGTCTTAAAGTAAACGACAAACTTGGAAACCCAGTAATGATTAGTACTATCTTAGTATGGCGAGTACAAAATACTTACAAGGCTGCTTTTGATGTAGATAATTATGAGAATTTTGTACGTGTACAAACAGATGCAGCTGTGCGTAAACTAGCGAGCATGTATCCTTACGATAATTTCGCCGATGAAGGTCTTGCAGAAGACATTACCTTAAGATCTAGTGTCAATGAAGTAAGTAATGCTTTAGAAAAAGAGATTGATGAGCGTTTGTCTATAGCTGGCATCGAAGTATTAGAAGCACGAATCGGTTATTTAGCTTATGCGCAAGAAATTGCTAACGCTATGTTGAAGCGTCAACAAGCGACAGCAATAGTAGCAGCTAGGCATAAAATAGTTGAAGGTGCTGTGAGTATGGTTGAAATGGCCATTGAAGAGCTCAACAAAAAACAAGTTGTAGATTTAGATGAAGAACGCAAAGCTGCAATGGTAAGTAACCTAATGGTCGTACTTTGTGGAGATAAAGACGCTTCACCTGTCCTAAACACTGGTACTTTAAGTCACTAATATGAATCAAAAACAAATACTTTCTATAGGTATAGGATGTGCATTAGGCACTAGCGTCGGCACAACAATTGGAGCTGTTTCTGGCGATATCGCTATAAGTACTGTATACGGCTCAATGTTCGGAACATTTATAGGTGTTGTATTAGCATTAGTGGTATTTAAAGAAAATAAAACAGAAGAGTAAAATGAAAGAATATAAAGTAGTAATACCAAAATTAGGTTTTAAAAATAGAACTCAGAAATATGAAGATCTTCTCAACCAATATGCAAGAGAAGGTTGGGAAGTAAAGCATATAGGGCAGAATTCTCCAATGATTATTTTTGAACGCGACAAAAACAGATAATGCGAATTTTTAAAGAAGAACAACGATTTAACCAATTATGGCTCATCATACTTATAATTATAAGTACGATGATGCCAATTGGTATTATAATAGGAACTTACATAAAGAACCCTAAAAGCTTTTCTTCTATAGAATTGGTATTATTAATTGGTTTAATCCTATTTGCTTCTGGCTTTATATTTCTATTTAAGTTATCTACAAGAATAGACGAAAAAGGAATACATTATAAGTTCTTTCCATTCCATTGGAGTTATAAAATTACTGCATGGCATGATATTAATAAGGCCTATATACGAAAGTACGATGCATTAAGTGAGTATGGAGGTTGGGGATTTAAAGGTGGTAAGCTTTGGAATAAATCTAAAGGAAAAGCCATAAATGTATCTGGTGATATCGGAATTCAATTAGAATTAAAAAATGGCAAAAAACTTTTGATTGGCACACAGAAGAAAAATGAAGTTGAAAGTGTTTTGGCTACTTACAAAACAAAAATTAATCATGATGGCTAAAAAGAAAGCATTTGCATTACGTATAAATGAAGACATGCTCAAAGCTGTTGAGAAATGGGCTGCAGACGAGTTTAGAAGTACCAATGGGCAAATAGAATGGATGTTAATGCAATACCTAAAAGAGCATAATAGGCAACCTAAAATAAAAGACAAACCGTTAGATAAAAAGTGATTAGAAATAATCACTTTTTTTATGCGCTTTTAATTTGGTATTTTGCAATTCTAAACTAACTAACATGGAAAATCAACCTGTATTTACTAACGATGCCATTGTATTTGGCTTGTTGATGATAGCCTTAGGCTTTGTCTTTTTTACTGAATCTAAAAAAACTGGATTTTGGCATAAATTCTATCGCATTGTTCCTGGGTTATTGATGTGTTATTTAATTCCAGCTATCTTTAATTCTGTTGGTTTAATTTCGGATGAAATTTCTCAGACTTATTTTATTGCAAGTCGCTATTTGTTACCCGCATCTTTAGTATTACTTACTCTTAGTATTGACTTAAAAGCCATATTCAATCTAGGGTGGAAAGCTTTAGTCATGTTTTTTACAGGTACAGCCGGTATTATTATTGGAGGTCCAATAGCCATTTTATTAATTTCAGCCTTTTCACCAGAATCGGTTGGAGGAGTCGGTTTTGATGCAACTTGGAGAGGTCTAGCGACTTTAGCAGGAAGTTGGATTGGTGGTGGTGCAAACCAGGCTGCCATGTTAGAAATTTATGAATTTAACCAAGAACTTTATGGAGGAATGGTATTAGTAGATATTGTAGTTGCTAATATTTGGATGGCAATTATTTTACTAGGTATCGGCAAACGAAAAAAGATAGATAATTGGTTAAAAGCAGATAACACAGCAATTGATGAGCTGCAGCATAAAGTTCAGACATTTAGTGATAAAATTACAAGAAACCCATCCCTTACAGATATAATTGTGATTTTAGCATTCGCTTTTGGAGCTGTTGGAATTGCTCATTTTGGAGCGGACAATATCTCTTCATTTTTAAAAGACAATTTTGAAGCTGTTAGTGACTCCAAAAGTGCTTTATCTTCTTTTGGCAGTGGTTTCTTTTGGCTCATTTCTATTGCAACTCTTATTGGTGTTTTATTATCTTTTACTAAAGCTAAAAATTACGAAGGAGCTGGTGCCAGTAAAATAGGAAGTGTATTTATATATATTTTAGTTGCAACTATTGGCATGAAAATGGATTTAGGTAAAATTTTAGATAATCCTGGTTTAATATTAATCGGTCTAGTTTGGATGGCTATACATGCTGGATTATTAATTTTAGTAGCAAAACTTATTAAAGCTCCATATTTCTTTTTAGCTGTTGGGAGTCAAGCTAACGTTGGTGGAGCTGCATCTGCTCCAGTTGTCGCTGCAGCATTTCATCCTTCTTTGGCTACTGTGGGAGCTTTATTAGCCGTTTTTGGTTATGTAGTTGGAACCTATGGAGCAATTCTTTGCGCAGAGCTCATGAAATTAGCTGCATCAGGTTAGTAATTTTAAATCTAAAATTAGATATTTGTGCATCTCTTACAACCAAGCATTTATACGAAGTTGTAAACTAATTATTAATACCAAAAATGACAAAATTAAATAAAATTCTAAGCCTCATCACATTAGCATTAATTACTGTTTCTTGTAGTAAAGAAAAAGAATCCAACTTTACCTTAAAAGGTCATATTAAAGGTTTAAAAAAGGGAGTGGTTTATCTTCAAAAAAATGGTGATTCTACCGATATTATAGATTTAGACTCTATGCAAATTAAAGGTGAACCAAATTTTAGCTTACATACAAATATTGATGAACCTATATTAATGTATTTAAAATTATTTAAAAATGATGGAGCGGAACATTACATTCCGTTTTTTGCAGATAAAGGCGTTACAGAAATTAATACCTCTTTAAAAACTTTTAATTATGATGCTAAAATAAAAGGTTCTAAGCAACAAGATTTATTAAATGAATATAAAGAAATGATAACTAAATTCAACAATCAGAATTTAGATCTCTTAGAGGCTAATTATTTAGCACAAAGAGATAATGACACTATAGCTTTAGACTCAATAATTAGAAGAACTAATAGTTTAATAAAAAGGAAATATGCTTTTATTATTCAATTTGCCATGAATAATAAAAACAGTGAAATAGCACCATATATAGCTTTATATGAAATGCCAAATGCAAATCCTAAATACATAGATTCTGTATATTATAGTTTAAATGATACTATTAAAAACTCATACTATGGAAAAAAATTGAATGAAGTAATTTCTAATAGAAATCCAGTAGAATAGATAAGTTTAAAATAAAACCAATAAAAAAATCCAATCTTAAAAGATTGGATTTTTTTATTAAGAGTATAAAGCTCTTTTATTTCAATTTGTTTATTTTTTCAATAAGATCTCTACCTTTAGATTCTAAATCGTTATTAATGGCTTTGAAGTGTGTTTTCTTATCTTCTACACTTCTATCATTAACACGAGCAATAAGCTCATCAAAAGTAGCAATAGCTTCATCGATTATAGCTTCACTTTCCTTAGTTGGTTTTTCAGTATTACTTAATTCCCAAACGTAAACAGCTTCAATTATATCGCCTAATACGTAGTTTATATCTTTTTTTAAATCTCTTTTATTTGCCATAATTTTATTAATTTAATAAGTTACACCTTTACAAGTTTGTTAAGGTGAATTTAGTTGCAAAAATACTAAATCCTTAGATTAAATCTTTGAAAACAATTCTAAGTTTTAAACATAAACTTCGAGAAGTTTAGCATACTTAGTATTTAAATTATATTTTTTGATTGCAGCAGGTAATAATAATGTTTCACCTTTAGCTATAATTTCATTGGAAACCTCTGTTATAACTTCTACTTCACCATCGACACACAAATAAATTATAAAAGAATCGACTAAATTCTGCTTTTCTATTTTAGAATCTAACTCAATAAAATTAGTAGTGAAAAAAGGACAGCTAACCATTTCATTTGATACATTTTTACGTTTTTTATAATCTACTCTAAAGTTGTCTTTCATATTAAAATCAAACGCATCAATAGCTATGTCGTTATGCAAGTCTCTCTCATTTCCTTTATCATCTACTCTATCCCAATCGTAAACACGATAAGTAACATCACTTGTCTGCTGAATTTCGGCCAAAAGCACTCCGGCGCCAATGGCATGTAATCTTCCGGCTTCAATAAAATAAGTATCACCTTCTTTTACTCTATCAAAATTTAAGATACTAGTAAGAGTCTTACTCTCTAAATGTTGTAGGTATGTTTCCTTATTCATTTCTTGATTAAAGCCTACTATAAGATTAGAATCTTTATCAGCTTGCATTACGTACCACATTTCTGTTTTTCCTAAAGAATTATGACGCTTTTTAGCTAATTCATCATTTGGGTGTAATTGAATACTCAAATCTTCCTTAGCATCAATAAACTTTATAAGCAATGGAAAGTTATTAGCAAAACGTTTATAATTTTTGGAACCCAATAAATCAGATTTATGCATTTCTAACAATTCCTGCAACGGTTTACCTTTAAACTCTCCATTAGAAACAATAGATATATCTCCCGGAACTGCACTTATTTCCCAACTTTCACCTAATTGTTTAGAATTAGAATTTTTATTAAGGTATCGGTGTAATTTTTCTCCTCCCCAAATCTTATCTTTTAGAATAGGTTGAAATTTTAATGGGTATAAAAGAGTTTTCATATAAATTATTCCCCTGAGTAAGTTACAAAGTTACGAGGTGTTTCGTAAAGGGTGATTTCTAAATGAAACTTAGCATCTAATTTTGCTTTTACTTTATTATAGATAACAACTGCGATGTTTTCTGCAGTAGGATTTAAGTCCTTAAATTCGGGTACTTCAACATTTAAATTCTTATGATCAAAAGCATCTTCTACTTCAGACTTTATAATATCTTTTAATATTTTAACATCTATAACATAACCTGTTTCTGGATCAATTTCTCCAGTTACACTAGCAACTAATTCATAATTATGACCATGAAAATTAGGGTTGTTACACAACCCAAAAACATCATCATTTTTCTCAAAGCTCCAGTCTTTTCTGTAAAGTCTATGAGCGGCATTAAAATGGGCTTTTCTATGTACGGTTACCTTCATTTACTAATATTAATAAATTCATAAAACTTTTCAAAAATAATTTTGAACCAAGCCGTGTAATTTTCTGGATGTAAAGCCATATCAACTTTTATGTTTTCTAATGACATCCACTTCCATTCTGCTACTTCATCCTCATTAATTTTTGGTGCATCATTATAATTACCAATCATAATATGGTCGTACTCATGCTCTGTTAAACCATTATCAAAAGGTGCTTTATAAATAAAAGAAGTCGTTTCCTTTAAATCAGTGACAAAACCCATTTCTTCTTGCAAACGTCTTTTACCTGCTTGTAAGTTTGTTTCACCATCGCGCTGATGGCTGCAGCATGTATTGGTCCACAAACCTGGAGAATGATACTTATGCAACGCTCGTTGTTGAAGCATCAATTCATTTTTATCATTAAAAATAAATACGGAAAACGCACGATGGAGAACTGCTTTTTCATGCGCTTCCATTTTTGGCATTAAACCAATCTGATTATCATTTTCATCTACTAAGATGACTTGTTCTTCTGTCATAAAACAAAATTAACACCTAATGATTTAAAAATGGTAAACTAATTCATAAAAAATAGCCGTTTAAAAAATAAACGGCTATTATAAACTTTATTTAAATTAAAGATTATTCTTTGTCTTCATCACAAGTTTTACCATTAATACTAGTAATAATAAACTCGCTACGTCTGTTTAATTGATGCTCAGCCTCAGAACAACTAGATACATTTGTTGGTTCACAGCCACAATCGTTAACCAGTCTAGATTCACCATAGCCTTTAGCAGTTAAGCGCTCTGCAGCAATGCCTTTATCTATTAAATATTGACGTGTAGATTTTGCTCTTCTATCAGATAATTTTTCGTTATATGAAGCTGGACCTCTACAATCTGTATGACTACGAATATCAATATGCATTGTAGGATACTTTGTTAAAACGGCTAATACTTTTTGTATTTCAATTTCTGCATCATATCTAATATTAGATTTATCAAAGTCGAAATAAATAATTGGAATATCTAAAATCTTAGCTAAATCATCACAAGGCTCTATTTCTTGCACGTCTTTTTCTAATAATAATTGAAGCTTTAACTCTTGCTTTTTCTTTGGTGTTGTAAAACGTTTTTCATCTGAGTTATAATTTTCTTTACTTGCCCTAACCAAATATTCCATGTTACAACCTAAATCAAATTCAAAAGTTGCATCATTACCAACTGTTTTACGTTCTATTTCATTACCTTCTCCATCATATAAAATAACTGTTGCATTAGGTATTAACTCATTTGTTTTTAGATCTTGTACCGTGCCAGTAACAAGTTGCTCACACTCCGTGATTTCAAAAGTATAGATATCATCACTTCCTTTACCACCTTCTCTATTTGAACTAAAATAAACGCGCTTGGATACCAGATTTTCGTAATATCCAAAATCGTCAAATTCACTATTTACAGGAGCACCAACATTTAAAACACTAAAGTTTTTATTAGAACTATTAACTTTCTGATCTAAATTTTCTGATTTAAACACATCCAAACCACCTAATCCTGGATATCCATTTGACGAAAAGTATAGGTCACCATTAGTATTCATAAAAGGAAAAGATTCTTGTCCTTCCGTATTTACAGCAGAACCTAAATTCTCTGGCTCGCCTAATGTACCATCTTCATTTACATCTACAACAAAAATATCTGATTGCCCATATGTACCTGGCATATCTGACGCAAAATAAAGCTTAGTTCCTGTGAGGTTCAATGCAGGATGTGCTACACTATAATCTTCACTATTAAAGTGAATTTTATGTATCTCATCCCAAGTACCATCTTCGCTTAATGTTGCTCTATAGAGTTGTAATCTATTGATTCCCGTATCATCCTCCTTGTATCTTAATTTGAAAAAGTTATTTCTAGTAAAGAACATGTATTTTCCATTAGGTGAAAATATAGCACTAGATTCGTGAAACTTAGTATTTACTTTACCTGCAATCTCTTTTACCTCACCGTAAGAAATACTGTCTATTTTTTCTACTGTAAACAGGTCTAAATATGGTTCTTCATTCCATCTATATTTACGACCACCACCTCTGGCCGAAGCAAATACAATTCCGTTTTCATATTCTGTAGTACCAAAATCTGAAAGTTCTGTATTAAATTCTAAGTTAACGACCTCTATATCCTCTCTACTTTGTTCTTCTATATTCGATTTATAATCTACCATAGACATAAAAGCTTTGCCTCTTAAATCGTTTGGTTTAAGTTCATTGAATTTTTTCATCCATTTATCAGAAGCCTCATAATCTTTAATTCCTTTAAGCGCTAAAGCATATCTAAAATAGTATTCTGTGTCTAATACTTCTTCGAGAGCCATTAATTCACCATACCATTTTGCTGCATCTTCCATTTCGTTTCTGAAGTAATAAGAATTTCCTAATTTCTGAAATAAATCCACCGACTTATAGCCTTTCTCTGCGACTTCTAATAGTACTTCACTTGTTTTTACATAAGCAAAATCTCTATAGTCATCTTTAACACTTTGTATTTTTCCGTTTTGGCCAAATACTATAGTAGTAAATATTAGCACAAACGTTAATAATATATATCTTGACATTGTTTTCATGTGGTTCTTTTTAATTGTCTTATCAATGGTCACATGCTGTTCGCAATTGATCATAAATCCTAAGTTATAAAATTTTGAGTTTGCTCGTTTCATAATCATTTTTTTAGAAGAAACGTGGTGATAAAATTCTACCTAACCTTTTAATCTCAAATCGTAATGTAATTTCGTGTGTTCCACTATTATAGTTATTTAATCCTGTTGTTGTAAGGTCATATCCATATCCAATAAACATACCAGGTGTTGCCTGAAAACCAACTAACGCACTTACAGAATCATCCCATCTCCATGCTAAACCTGCAGTAAGCGTCTTTTGAAACCAAAAGTTAGCCGATATATCTGCAATTAAAGGCGCACCAGCAACACCTTTTAATAAAAATGCTGGTTTTAGCTCCGTTGTTTCACTTAGGTTAAATACATATCCTCCTATAAAATAGAAGTGCATTCGTTCTGTAGCAATCGATTCTTGAAAATCATCATAGTGCTCAGTCTCTAAAAAATTAGGAACAGCTAAACCTAAGTACCATTTTCTTGTATGCATGTATAAACCAGCACCAATCATAGGTGAACTAAGGTTTAGATTATTATTAAAAACTACATCTGGATCTTGAAAACGACCTTTACTCCAATCAGTATCTAACATATGTAAACCACCTTTTACACCAAAAGATAGTTTTAAGTCGTTAGCATTAAGAGGTATTGTATATGAAAAATTAGCGTCTAAAAATGTTTCTCTTGCTGGTCCCAACGCATCACTTACAATATTTAGTCCCCAACCTAATCGTTCATTACGAAATGGCGAGTGAATACTTAAAGATTGCGTTTGTGGTGCACCATCAATACCAACCCATTGACTTCTATGTAAACCAACAACACTTAAAGTTTCTCTTTGACCTGCATATGCCGGATTAACACTCAATGTATTGTACATATAATGTGTGTACTGAGGATCTTGTTGTGCAAAACTATCATTAGCACTAATTAGTATAAATACTAAAACTATTAATCCTTTTATTAGTGATGATTTATGTATCATTTTAATATATTTTATATTCAGTGTTAATTAGTCTTATCTATTAATATATAACCATCCAACTCTTGGTTCTGAGCCATCACCTAAATCTAGTACATAATAATAAGTACCAACTGGTAATTTTTTAGGTTGATTAACTACTGCTCTTCCGTTAGAAGTGCCATCCCAATCATTAAGATAACCTTTCTTAGAATAGACAATATTACCCCATCTGTTATATACTTCTAATATGTTATTTGGGTATCGTTCTAAACAATCTATTACAAAAGTTTCATTAACACCGTCACCATTTGGAGAAAACTCATTATAAATAGTTAAACAAATTGGATCTACCATTGCAGTATCTTCATCATTATCTGGATTATCGTCTATTCCACCCACAGAACTTTGAACATAAGCTACGTTTAAGTAATCACCAAATCCTAGTACTTCAACTGTAATTTGAAGAATTTCTACTTGATCTGGATCTAATTGAGTTATTGTCCATTCACCATCAAATTCTGAATAGGTTCCTGCTGTAGAAATAGCTGAAACAAACACATATCCACTCGGTATTTGCTCATTTATTACAATATCTGTCGCAGTTACGTTTCCAATATTAGCAATTTCAATAGTAAATGTTACTTCATCTCCAACTGCTGGTTGTAATTCATCTACAACTTTAACAACTTCTAAATCAAAGATTGAATTTAATATTACAACGGTTGGGTCATCTGGATCACCATCACCATTATCATCTATTTCACTAACATCATTCGGATCATCACTAGTGTCTCTTACATCATCAGCTGGGTCACCTAAATTACCTCCAGGACCTTCACTTGTAACTGTTGCTGAATTTGTCACAGTTCCTAAATCTAAATCATCTTGTGTTATTTCATAAGTTGCCGTGAAAGTTGTGTTATCTATTTGTCCAGGTATTAATTGAGCAATAGGTCCTCCAACTAAATTTAATCCTGGTAATGCATCCTGAACTTCAATATTAGTAAGTACAACATTACCTGTGTTTTCCACAATAAATACATATGAAATAATATCACCTAAACTTCCTGCAATACCATCACCATTAGTATCTGCTAAAGGCAACGTAGTTTTAATTAAACTAATTCGCGGAAATGGCAGGTCTGTATCGGTTGGATCATCATCACTAGTCGCATCTGATGGATCATCACTATCATCACTTACGGGATCTCCGTTTGGATCGGTTCCGTCTGCAGTTGCTTGATTCGTTACAACTCCAGCATTGATATCGTCTTGAGTAATCGCATAGGTTGCCGTGTAAACAATTGTTCCGTTGCCTACTGCCATATCTTCTAAGTCTCCATCTCCGTCTTCATCTGTGCCTCCACTTACATACGTTGGGTTTGGTAAGGTACCGGTTCCTGTAAAGTTTGCAGCACTCTCATTGACACTCACATCAAACACTGTGACATCTCCTGTGTTGGTTACTGTATAAGTATACGTAATAACATCTCCTACACTGACTACTCCGTCTAAGCCTAAGTCTAAACTACTTGTTTTTGTAATACTTAACTCAGGGTTTTGAATAATTTCAAATGCTGTTACATCATTCGTAGGGTCTGAATCATTATTATCACCATTAACAGTATCTATATCATCCGTTTCCTCATTACTAGGATCATTAACAACTGTTACTCCATCTGATTCTGTACCCGTATCTGACACATCTGTAATGTCATCTAATGGATCTAAAAGATCACCACCTATTTGCTCTGCACTTACCGTTGCTGTATTTTCTACACCACCAGCATCTACATCACTTTGTGTAATTACATATGTTGCACTACATGTTGTATTTTCACCAGGTAATAAATTTGATACTAAACATGCAACGGTTCCTAATAACGGATCATCAACCGAGATATTTGTTAATGGTACATTTCCTGTTACAGTTACTGTAAAATTATAAGTAATAATATCATCTACTAATCCAGGGGCTCCTGCAGAAGTAACACTTCCTATACTCTTAATTAACTCTATACTAGCAATCTGTGCTATCGCTGTATCGGTTGGATCATCATCACTAGTT
>NZ_JACOQD010000003.1 GCF_014297365.1 Winogradskyella echinorum
AATGGTTATAAGTATCTATTGAGATTTTGTTATGATAATATTTGTCGTTCTTTTAAGGCTTGCTTTTCGGGCCAAAGAACTTGAATATTATGCTAAAAAAAAGTTACACTAACTTAAAATCCAATAACAACTCTCCTTCTATTGCCGCTTGTAAATGGTCTCCTTTGATATTTAGTCCTGCTCCATTGGCTGGTGTGCCTGTAAAAATTAAATCACCAGGCTCTAATGTCATGAAGGTAGATACATAGGCAATAATTTCAGCAAAATTGTAAATCATAAGGCTTGTATTACCGACTTGTTTTTGTTCTCCGTTTATTTTTAAGTCAAAATTAATATTGTTTAAATCCGGGAAGTGTGCTATCGGTTTAAAACCCGACATTGGTGACGCTCCATCGAATCCTTTGGCTAATGCCCAAGGGCCTTTATTTTCTCTGCTTGCAGCTAATACATCTTTTGCTGTGTAGTCGATGCCTACGGCTATTTCTGAAATATAAGATTCTGCATCTTCTAAACTGATGTCTTTGCCTTTTTTACCAATTTTTGCGACGAGTTCTACTTCGTAAGCGAGTTGGTTTGTCACCTTTGGAAAGGGAATGTTGTTATTGTCTGTTACTAAAGTCGATTCTGGTTTGGTAAATATGGTTTGTACTCCTGTTTTTAAAGCGGTTATTTCGGATGTGTTGTTGACGTAATTTTTGCCAATGCCTATGATTTTCATGATGGTGTATTGATTTAGCTTTGTGGGAATAAAGGTAAAGAATTATTAGAATTTTAGATTGATCGAAATATTATGTTTGTTTTTTTTTAGTCCATTTTCGTTGTTTAATCACTCATGATATGCTGGGCAATTGCATGAACAAAAACGGACTCATCTCCCTTTTGATAGGCTGGAAATCTCTTTACTATTGATGGTATTATTTTACTTATTCATTTTTGCAGGACCAAAAACGAACCAAAAAGTCCTATACTGTTGAAGCTATTTTTAACGGATTTATGTTATATATACTGCCGACAGCTTTTCCGACCGTGTCGGAATAGCAAGTACGATGGTGGTTTGGAAGTAATATTTGAATAAATTCTTGCAATAAGTTTTATAACATAGTAATTAATTCTGCTACGTGTAATTCCTAACGGACTTAATCCGAAAAGACAATGGCTATAGTTTAATACTGGGGAAAACTGAGTGTTATGCATGTACATCTCCATATCCCAGCGTTATTTTTAGTCATTTTCACGATAACTCACCCGATCTCTAATGCCACCGCTTTCTCGATGAATGATTACATCTGCCTTATAGCGTTTGGCTAACACCTTAGCTTTGTTAATAGCTGTGCTTTGTTTGCGGTGTTTGGAGGTAATGCGTTTGTTACCTTCTCGCCTTACTGCCCAACCTTCTTGGTATGGCACAACGTGTTGATGCCATGTGCGTTTTTTGGTGTTCTTATAACCAAGTGCAGAAAGAATAGCTTCTATCAGCTTTTGAATAGATTTAGCAAGGGAGTTATTCTTTGACATTAAATTTTTGTCTTTAATTGGTTTATTTACAAATATAGTTGGAATGGTAGTTCTTTTTTTTGAAATAGCATATTTGCTTTTAATTTACCGAAATAATCACATTCATTTTGTCTTGACACAAAACGAATTAAAAAGTCAAAACGATTTGTTAGGAAATTACTGCGTAACGTTCGCTAATAAATCATATTATGGTTATTGAATACACTATTACATTCAATCCTTATAAGATTTTTATAACGGTTTTAATGGCTCACTATTTCTGAAAATTGTTGGTTCCGACCTTGTCGGAATTTCAAGTACGAAAGTGGTTTGGATATAATATTTATATTGTTGTTTGAAATAAGAAGATTAACATATTATTTTTTTGTTGAGAACTAATTTCAGTTAATCTGTGGTCAATTACCTTCTTTCTCCACGCAAATATTTACCTCTGTATATTAAGGATTGCGTACAATTTTTGCTTTCAATGTTACTTTAAATAGTTTTGTTTGATTTGTGGAGACTCCTTTATTTTTATTCTACTCCGACTTATTGGTATGTCTCTACATGTTAATGGCAAGTTCATTTTTTTTAGTAGTGCCATAACCTAAAGTTTTTAGAATGGCTTCAATGAGGTTTTGAATAGCTTGGGTTAGGTTGTTGTTGTGTGGCATTTTTTTAAGTTATTAGATTTTTGTTGGTCTAAAAATGGAAAGCACCATAAGTACTATTCCCTTTTAACAGGTAGCTGTAACTAGTGGTGCCGTCAACAAAAATTAATTAACGCATACTGATAAGGAGTCAGTATTTGTTAATCATTGAAATGTATGTATTTTTATAATCTTGGAAATAAAAACTAGATGAATTACTAATTTTATCTTTGAAAGGTTTTTCTGATATTTACAACAGGAATTCTACTTTAAAACCTCATAATTGGTTAACCAATATTACTCAACATAGCCCTCTAAAAAAGAGCCCAAGGTCCTTTTTAATTTGAAGTAAAAGACCTCCTTATTAATGCCCTGTTTTTTTAATATACTCAAACTGTAAATTGTTGGGATTGTATTTTAGCTCATGGATATCCCATTTGTTATCCTTACCATCGGGTTGTTCAAGCTTTTGTGCTAATATGACCTGTTCTCCATCGGTTCTAACGGTAATCATTCCATAAACCACTACATTACGGTCTTTTTTGCCTTCCATTTCTTTACGGATGTCTTCCTTGATGTCTTCGGTTGGTGCTGCTGCAATTGCAGATTCGTATTCCTTTAAAAGTTCAAAATAATCGTAGATATTACTAAACTCTTTAGTGCTTCTCCCAATTTCTGTACTAAAAATAAGTGGACGTTCTCCTCTACCATATTTACCAAATGATCCTAACGCATCTGGTCTTGGATGCGCATAGCTATCTCCATCTCCACTAGATACGACCGTTACAATGCCATTGAGACATTTTAAAAAGGTTTCAGAAAAATGATGACTTCCATGGTGGCAGGCTTTTACAATATCTGCTTGAAACGTTTTGCGTGCCTTGGTTATAATAGCTTGTATATCGGCTTGATGAATGGCTAAATCTTGAGCTTGGTCGTTTGTGATGGTGCTGCCTTTAGCCATTAATTTACTCACTTCTTTTTCGAGCTTGGAAACGTCTTTATCTGTTTCGCAATAATGTTTAATGAGGTAGTCTTCGGATTCTGTATTGAGATCACCACCGAGAAACACCTCTAATTTTCCAATTTTGAGTTTAAAGACCACCGAATGTCCATTTTTTGTGACTCCTTCTGCGCCTAAACGTTTTAAACAGTCTTTGGTTTCTGAGCCTATCGTCATTGGCTCGGTAACAGGTCCTAACACTTTTAAAGCCATTTTATCTTGTGGAGTAAATCCGTTTAAATAACCTGTTTTATGACTTAAGGTATGAAACTTAACCTTGGGACTATTGGTTACTGCTTCGCGCAGCGTGGTCATGTACTGTTTGGTAGTATCTGGAAACTTAGCAATGATTTGATACATTTCTGTATTGCTTCTTATGAGTTCCCATATATAGGCTGTTTTTCTGTTTATTTTTAAATAACCCCCTAAATCGTCCTTGCTGTAATAATGTAAATTAGGGTCTTTATCTTGGGGTTTAATCGGACGCTCTACAATGCCGCTGTGATATATATTTTTAACGCTTAGTTTTTTGTTTTTAAACACATTTAGAAATCCATAATAATGGTCTTTATCTGGATGCGACATAACTATATGATCTATTTCCATGGGTAATCTTCCACTAGGATCTGTTGGTAATACACCATCTACCCCTTTTACTTTTCGCTGTCTAAGGTTATATCTCCAGGATAAAAAGCGCTCCATATTATCCGTTTTACCTGCATCTATTAAGATAATTTCGTCGTCTGGCGTAACGATATGGCAGCCATCGCCAATGCCAATATCTAAAAAGTTGATTTCTAAAATTCTTTCTTCTCTAATGCTTGTTTCAGGAATCCAACCTGTATTACCTCTACAATAGATTTTAGCAAAACCATTTTGAATTGGACCTTTGTACACTAACCAATCTCCAAAAAGCAAATGGTTTCTGGGTTCGGATTTAGCATCTGGTGCTTCTCTTAATACTACAGAGCTCGTTGATACAAAATAATGGTTGTTTTCTATGAGTGCCATAATTCTTTCATTTTAAAAAACAGCAATTGTCTTAATTATTAATCGTCTTTATTTGATCGTTATATACCTATGACTATGTGTAAGAAACCTATACTCACTTTTATATATTTTACTTTCGTGCTGTCAACAACGAATTATGATATGCTCTGCCATTAAGGAGTTGGCATGTAGCGAATTGTGCCTAAGTTATATAAAATTTTAATTAGCACCATTGTAATTGAGATGAAATTACTATTAAATCTACCTACGAACCAGCATAACACCGTTTGATATGTTAAAAAAAAGCTATAGTGCATTGCTATTCTATCTATTCCTGTTAGTTTTGCACTATTCTTAATTTAAACCTATTTTATTATGAAAAATGTATTTTTAACCTTGTTATTTTTAGGATTCTGTTTTTCATTAAGTGCTCAGAATGATCCTAAAGTTGGTGATGAACTCGTTATAAAAGCACAAAACGGTACCTCTTACAACCACATTAAGTTTCCTAAGTTAAATATGCTCGTAAAGCGTGGAAAACTTGCAAACTACAAGAGCGTGCATGGTAATACTGTAGTGATTGATGAAGTTGTTACGGATAAGAACGACAATACCTATGTGGTTTTAAAGAAAAAAGATGGTTCTAAATTTTTTGGTTTCCTAAGTAAAGTAAAAGCTAATTACGAAAAGTCTATTGCATCGGGCGAAATGGCACCACAGATGTAAACGACCTATAAAATAATACTATTTTAAAGCTCTGATTTGTTCAGGGCTTTTTTTATAAACTACATTTTGAGGTGAAGGCTTCACATTAAATTAACAACTAAATATTGTACCTTTGCAACTTTGCCAACATTAGCTATATTTTAAAGCATTTATGAGCCATTTTGACGATTCTATTGAAGTAAAAGGAGCACGCGTCCACAACCTCAAAAATATAGATGTAACCATACCTAGAGAAAAACTAGTCGTAATTACTGGGCTTTCTGGTAGTGGTAAATCGTCTTTGGCTTTTGACACGATTTATGCCGAAGGTCAACGTCGCTATATTGAAACATTTTCGGCCTATGCACGTCAGTTTTTAGGTAGTTTAGAACGACCAGATGTCGATAAGATTGATGGCTTGTCTCCTGTTATTGCCATTGAGCAAAAAACAACGAGTAAATCTCCACGTTCTACCGTTGGTACTATCACCGAAATTTATGACTTTTTACGTCTGTTGTATGCCAGAGCTGCCGATGCTTACAGTTATGAGACTGGTGAGAAAATGGTAAGCTATAGCGATGAACAAATAAAGGATTTAATATTAGAATCGTATAAAGACAAACGCATTAATATTTTATCTCCTGTAATACGATCGCGAAAAGGGCATTACCGTGAATTGTTTGAGCAGATTGCCAAGCAAGGTTTTGTAAAAGTAAGAACCGATGGTGCCATTGTGGATCTTGAAAAAGGTATGAAGTTAGATCGCTACAAAACGCACGATATAGAGATTGTAATCGATCGTTTAAAGATCGATGCTACTACGGACAATGAAAAACGACTGATGGAATCCATAAACACTGCCATGTATCATGGAGATGATGTGCTTATGGTGATAGACCAAGAAACTAATGAGCCGCGTTATTTTAGTCGTAATTTAATGTGTCCGTCTTCAGGTATTTCATATCCGAATCCAGAGCCTAATAATTTCTCGTTTAATTCGCCTAAGGGAGCATGCCCTAACTGTAATGGTATTGGTGAATTGTATGTAGTTAATGAACGTAAATTGGTACCCGATGACACCTTATCCATTAAAAATGGAGCTTTAGCACCACATGGTCCAGAAAAGAAAAGCTGGATTTTTAAACAGTTTCAAACCATAGCACAACGTTTTGATTTTTCGTTAAACGATGCATGGAAAGACATTCCAGAAGAAGCCAAACAAGTTATCCTTTATGGTGGCAAAGATAGCTTTACCGTAGAAAGCAAATTACTTGGTGTGGCTAGAGATTATAATATCGATTTTGAAGGTGTTGCTAATTTTATAGACAACCAATATAAGTCTAACTCCACTTCATTAGTGCGTTGGGCCAAGGACTTTATGGACAAAGTAGAGTGTCCTGTTTGTGACGGTTCGCGTTTGCGTAAAGAATCACTCTATTTTAAAGTAGATGGTAAAAGTATTGCCGAATTGGTAAAAATGGATGTGGTTGAGCTTGGCGTATGGTTAGATGGTTTAACAGCACGTTTATCGAAGACTCAACAACAAATTGGTGAAGAAATTATAAAAGAAATAAGAAACCGTGTTCAGTTTTTATTGGATGTAGGTTTAACCTATTTATCTCTAAACCGAAGTTCTAAATCGTTATCTGGTGGAGAAGCGCAGCGTATTCGTTTGGCTACTCAAATAGGTTCGCAATTGGTTGGTGTGCTTTATATTTTAGACGAACCCAGTATTGGTTTGCACCAGCGCGATAATGAAAAGTTGATTAATTCTTTAGTCTCTTTAAGAGATGTAGGCAATTCAGTAATAGTAGTTGAACACGATAAAGATATGATTGAACGTGCCGACCATGTTATAGATATTGGCCCTTTTGCTGGCAAACATGGTGGTGAGATTATTAGTGAAGGCACACCATCAGAGCTATTAAAAGAACATACACTAACGGCTGCTTACCTTAATGGCGAAAAGGCAATTGAAGTTCCTAAAACAAGACGCAAAGGCAACGGTAAAAAAATTGTTTTAAAAGGCTGTACAGGCAATAATTTAAAAAACGTAGATATAGAGTTTCCTTTAGGTAAAATGATTGGCGTTACTGGAGTTTCTGGTAGTGGGAAATCGACCTTAATAAATGAAACCCTTTACCCTATTCTTAATGCGCATTATTTTAATGGCGTAAAAAAACCAATGCCTTACAAAAGCATTAAAGGTCTGGAACATATCGACAAAGTGATTGACATTAACCAATCACCAATTGGTAGGACACCACGAAGTAATCCGGCAACATACACTAAAACTTTTGATGAAATTAGGAGTCTGTTTGCTAAAATTCCTGAAGCCATGATCCGTGGATACAAACCAGGACGTTTTAGTTTTAACGTTAAAGGAGGTCGTTGCGAAACCTGTCAAGGTGGTGGATTGCGCGTTATTGAAATGAACTTTTTACCAGATGTGTATGTAGAGTGCGAAACCTGCCAAGGCAAACGTTTTAATAGAGAAACCTTAGAGATTCGTTATAAAGGCAAATCTATAAGTGATGTGTTGAACATGACGATTGAAGAAGCCGTAAATTTCTTTGAGCATATACCTAAGATTCATCGTAAGCTCAAAACCATTAAAGATGTTGGTTTGGGTTATATTACGTTAGGACAACAAAGTACAACTCTTTCTGGTGGTGAAGCGCAGCGTATAAAACTCGCTACAGAATTGAGTAAACGCGATACAGGCAACACATTTTATATTTTAGATGAGCCTACAACAGGCTTACATTTTGAAGATATAAGAGTGCTAATGAAAGTACTCAATAAACTTGCAGACAAAGGCAATACCGTTTTAATTATTGAGCACAACTTAGATGTGATTAAAACGGTGGATTATATTATAGATATTGGTTACGAAGGTGGTAAAGGAGGTGGCGAAGTGGTTGCTAAAGGCACACCAGAACAACTGATAAAAGACAAAAAGAGTTATACAGCACAGTTTTTAAGAAAAGAATTGAATTAATAATATATTGTTACACACTTGCGCTCGTACTTATAAAAGCGTTAAATTAGCAAGTTGTCAAAATAAATACAGAATACTAAATATATATGAGAAAAGAACATAAACATAAAGGTTGGAACGAAATAAAAACAAACGACTCTTGGGCGATTTTTAAAATCATGGGAGAGTTTGTTAATGGATACGAAAAGCTGAGTAAAATTGGGCCTTGTGTCTCTATTTTTGGTTCAGCCAGAACAAAACCAGATCATAAATACTATAAATTAACTGAAGATGTCGCTGCTAAAATCGTAGAACATGGTTACGGAGTCATTACAGGTGGTGGACCAGGTATTATGGAAGCTGGTAATAAAGGTGCACATATTGCAGGAGGTACATCTGTAGGTCTTAATATAGATTTACCATTTGAGCAGCATGACAACCCTTATATTGATGGTGATAAGAGTTTAGATTTTGATTACTTCTTTGTACGTAAGGTTATGTTTGTAAAATACTCTCAAGGCTTTGTGGTAATGCCTGGAGGTTTTGGTACACTTGATGAATTATTTGAAGCCATTACGTTGATACAAACTCACAAAATTGAAACCTTCCCTATTATTTTAGTAGGAAAAGAATTTTGGGGAGGCTTGTTTGAATGGGTAAAAACCACTTTACTAGATGCTGGTAATATTAGCCCTAAAGACCTAGACTTAATTCATCTTGTAGATACTTCGGAAGAGGTTATAACTATCCTTAATGCGTTTTATAAAGAATCTGGCTTAAGCCCTAATTTCTAAGATATCCAAACTATTTTCACTGCTATGAAAAAGAACTATTTCGGATTCTTATTTATTGGACTTTTATTTTCTTTGAATGTTTCTGCGCAAGAAACCTTTAAAGTGATGTTTTATAATTTGCTCAACTACCCTTTAGAAACAGCTGTTGCTAATCGTGAGGATGACTTAGAACTAATTCTGTCTGGATATCAGCCCGATTTGTTCTTAGTGTGCGAAATAAATAACATTACAGGAGCCACTAACGTGTTAAATATTACACGAAACACTATTAGTCCTAATTTTGAAATGGCTACCTATGTTTCTAATACCTCTGACGATGCTTTAGGAGACCAAAACGACCTTCAAAATTTAATCTATTACGATAGCTCTAAATTTATATTAGAGGACGAAATTATTGTACCAAGTTATCTCAGAGATTTTAACATATATAAACTGAAGTTAAACACTATAGACCAAGCTACCAACCCAATTGAGTTCTATGTTGTGGTGTGTCATCTAAAAGCCTCTAGTGGTACTGAAAATGCGCAAAAACGCTTTGAAATGGTTCTAGATTTAGAAGCTTATTTAGATACCTTACCTGCTGATGCTATGGTGCTTTTGGGTGGAGACTTAAATGTATATACCGCAAGTGAAGCTGCGTTTCAAACCTTATTAAGCGATAGTAATGTAATAGAACTTAAAGATCCTGCTAACAAAGTAGGTAGCTGGCATAACAACACCAATTATGTAGAAGTATTTACACAATCTACACGTACACAAAATGGATTTGGTGGTAGCACAGGTGGTTTCGATGATCGTTTTGATTTTATACTCACTTCGGCGAATATGATAAGTACTGCAGACTTAACGTATGTGCCAGATTCTTATAAAGTATATGGTAATAATGGTTTAGTGTCTTGCTATAATAGTCGAATTAATTCTTCAAATTGTGGTAATACAAGTTCAGAATTTTCATTTGATGTTAGAGATGCCTTGCACAATTTTAGTGACCATCTTCCCGTTACAGTATCATTAGAAACTGATGCTACTTTATTAAATATTGATACGGTAGAAACTTCCCTGTCATTTTCTTTGAAGCAAAGTGTAATTCAAAATAACTTAACACTCTATATCAGTGCGGTTAAATTATTTAATTCTCAATTAACTATTTATAATAATTTGGGTCAAACCGTAAAGACTATAGCATTACATTCGGATTACGAACAAGTATTTAACGTATCTGGTTTAGACGATGGTTTGTACTTTATAGCAAGTGCTGATAAAAATATAAAACCGCTAAAATTCATAATTTCTAATTGATTAAAAAACTATATATATCATTCTTATTTTTAATTTTTGGCACCATTGCAGGTGCTCAAAACAAAATTGACATTATAGCTGATGTAGATGTAGACACTAAAACCATTACAATTGACCAGACCATTATCTATAAAAATGAATCTAATGATGTATTATCTGAAGTTTACCTTAACGATTGGAACAACAGTTACTCTACTAAATCAACTCCTTTAGCCAAACGTTTTGAAGAAGAGTTTAGCACTAAATTTCACTTAGCAAAAAGCGAACAACGCGGCTATACGATTGTAACATCAATTAAGAATAAAAATGATGAGTCTTTAGAATATCAAAATTTAAAAGCGCATCCAGATGTTTTAAAAGTAACCTTAAAGGAGCCTTTACAACCTGGCGAATCTTATCACTTAAAACTGCACTACAATCTGGTGGTACCTGATGCTGAGTTTACTGATTATGGGTTTACAAAAAGTGGTGATTTTGAACTTAAATATTGGTATATCACTCCGACTGTTTATAACGGAAAATGGCATTATTACAGTAATAAAAATTTAGATGATTTATTTATTCCGAAAGCAGATATAAGTCTAAGTATTACACATCCATTGAATTATAAAGTCACATCTGAACTCAATGATATAGAACTAAAACCAGATGCTAAAAATAAAAGGCAAACCACTGTTTTATATGGAGATAATAGAATAGACACCTATTTATCGCTTAGAAAATTTCCCCAGTTTAGTTTTATACAAACAGATGATTTTATAGTACTCTCTAATATCTACGAAAAAGGCTTACCACCAAGTGATAAAGCTATTATTACGGATAAAATTACGCGTTATTTAACACAGCATCTTGGAAAATATCCGCATACTAAATTACTGGTTTCTAATATAGATTATAACAAGAATCCGCTTTATGGTTTAAATCAATTACCAAGTTTTTTACGACCATTTCCAGATGATTTTCAATACGAGTTAAAGCTTTTAAAAACCGCTTTAAAAAAGTACATTGACAATGTATTGCTTCTTAATCCAAGAAAAGAACATTGGCTAAGTGAAGGGTTACAAATTTACTATTTAGCCAAATATGTTGAAGAACATTATCCTGATATGAAATTGCTAGGAACACTGGCTAATGTTTGGGGCATTAGAGCTTTTCATGCAGCAGATTTAGATTTTAACTTTCAGTATTTTCTATATTCGATGGAAATTGCTCGAAAAAACAAAGATCAACCTTTAAGTACCAGTAAAGACTCCTTAACTAAATTTAATACCAATATTGCTGGTAAATATAAGGCTGGAGTTGGATTGAACTATTTAGATAAGTTTACGGATGATATTGATTTATCTCAAAACATTACAGAATTTTTAACTACACATCAATTAAAGCCCGTAAATGTTGAAGATTTTAAAAGTTTTATTACATCTAAAACCCAAAAAGATATCAATTGGTTTTTTACTGATTATGTTAATACCAGAAAAAAGATTGACTTTAAAATAAAATCGATAGAAACAACTGAAGATTCTATACAGCTTACCATACGCAACAAAAGAGATAATAGCATGCCGATTTCTCTTTTTAAGTTAAGCAATGATTCTGTATTAGGTAAGTTATGGGTAGAAAATATAAAAGATACAAAAACCATAACCCTCGCAAAAGACGCAACTGATAAGTTTGTTTTAGATTACGATAATGTTATTCCAGAGTTTAATCAACGAGATAACCACAAAGCCGTTAATGGTTCCTTTTTAAACAATAAGCCCTTACAATTCAGACTTTTTAAGGATATAGAAGATCCAGATTATAATCAGATATTTTTTATGCCTTTGGTAGAGTTTAAAAATATTTACGACGGTCTTACTTTAGGGACTAAGGTGTATAACAAAACCATTTTAAGAAAACGTCTTAATTATAGATTCTCGCCTCAGTATGCTACTAAATCAAAATCGCTAACAGGTTCTACATCTATTTTTTATTCTCATAATATTGAAAACAAAAATCTATTTGATATCACTTATGGTATTTTTGCCGGTTATCAATCTTTTGCTCAAGATGCTTTTTTCACCCGAATTAGACCTTCAATTTCATTTTCGTTTAGAGATGATGATGATTTTAGATCGGACCAAATAGACAATATCACAGCACGTTATGTAAGTATTAATAGAGATATTGGTGAAAATGCTGTTATTGAACTTGATGAACCAGACTATGGCGTTTTTAACTTACGTTATACACATTCTAATCCAGGAATTATTAATTATTCTAGGTTTAATACCGATTTTCAAGTTGCAGATCGTTTTAGTAAAGTTTCTTTAAATTATGAATTTAGGAAACTCACAAAAGATAACCGAAACGTTAATTTAAGGTTTTTTGCTGGTGTGTTTTTAAAAAACAACTCAGACCCCAACTCTAACTATTTTAGTTTTGCCTTAGACCGACCAACAGATTACTTATTTGATTTAAATTACTTAGGCCGTTCTGAAGCTGCAGGACTTTTTAGTCAGCAAATTATCATTGCAGAAGGTGGTTTTAAATCTAAGCTAGAAACTCCTTTTGCTAACCAGTGGATGACTACAGCTAACTTTAGCACTTCTATTTGGAGGTATATTCAATTTTATGGTGATGTAGGTTTGGTTAAAAACAAATTTCAGCCAGCAAAGTTTGTGTACGATTCTGGTATAAGACTTAATCTTGTAGAAGATTATTTTGAAATTTATTTACCACTTTACTCTAACCTCGGTTGGGAAATTGGACAACCTAATTACGACCAACGTATTCGCTTTATGTTTACCGTAGATCCTCAAGTTCTTCTCGGACTTTTTAGAAGGAAGTGGTATTAACATATTCTTATTGAAAAGTTAAAATATACTTCTATTTTAAATAATTGTCAATCATAATAGGTTTATTTTAAGAATAATTCAATATTATAACAGTCTTAGCTGTTGTGTAAAATTTTTAATTTCCGTACTTTTGCAATAGCGAAATTTGAACTTTATGAAGACAGACCCTAACATTAAAACAGAGATTACATTTGATGATTTTAAGACAGAGGTCTTAAATGACTATAAACTTGCTGTAACAAGTAGAGAGTGTAGTTTACTTGGTCGCAGGGAAGTTTTAACTGGTAAAGCAAAATTTGGCATTTTTGGTGACGGTAAAGAAGTGCCACAAATTGCTTGGGCAAAAGCCTTTAAAAATGGTGATTTTAGATCTGGATATTACAGAGATCAAACCTTTATGATGGCTATTGGCGAATTAACTATTGAGCAATTTTTTGCTGGTTTATACGCTAACACAGATTTAAAGGAAGAGCCAATGTCTGCTGGTCGCCAAATGGGAGGTCATTTTGCTACCCATAGTTTAGACGAAAATGGGCATTGGAAAAATTTAACCCAACAAAAAAATTCAAGTTCAGATATATCACCTACTGCAGGGCAAATGCCTAGATTATTAGGATTAGCACAAGCCTCTAAAATTTACAGAAACGTTAAAGGTATTGATACTACTAAATTCTCCGATCAAGGTAATGAAATAGCCTGGGGAACTATTGGTAACGCAAGTACAAGTGAAGGCTTATTTTTTGAAACCATAAATGCAGCAGGTGTTTTGCAAGTACCAATGGTTATAAGTATTTGGGATGATGAATATGGCATCTCAGTACACGCTAAACACCAAACTACAAAAGAAAACATATCTGAAATACTTAAAGGTTTTCAGCGCGATAAGAATAATAAAGGTTACGAAATCTTTAGAGTTAACGGTTGGAATTACCCTGAACTCATAGACACTTACCAACGTGCTGCACAAATTTCTAGAAAAGAACATGTACCTGTAATGATACATGTACAAGAATTAACGCAGCCGCAAGGCCACTCAACGTCTGGATCGCACGAACGTTACAAAGATGAAGAGCGTTTGGCTTGGGAAGCAGAATACGATTGTAATGCACAATTAAGACAATGGATGATTAGCAATAATATTGCTACTGACGACGAGTTAAGAACCATAGAAAAAGAGCTTAAAAAAGCCGTTAGAGATGGTAAAAAAGCGGCATGGGCTTCATTTATTAATCCTATTTTAAATGAGCGTAATCAAGCTGTTTCTCTATTAGAAAATTTAGCAACAACCAGTCCTAATGGTGTATTTATTACGAAATTAAAAAATGATTTAGTTGCTATAGACGAACCTTTACGACGAGATATATTATCTGCTGCACGTAAAGCACTGCGCTATGTGGTTTCGGAAGCATCATCAGAAAAAATAGCATTACAAAATTGGATAAACAATTATATAAACGCTATTCAACCAAAATACAGTTCGCACTTACATAGTGCATCAGATCTGAATGCCTTAAACCAATCTGAAGTTCTACCAACCTATGATGCTAATGCCGAAGACGTTGATGGACGCGTTGTGCTAAGAGAAAACTTTGATGCCATTTTTGGAAATTATCCGGAAGCTTTAATCTTTGGAGAAGATGCTGGATATATAGGAGATGTAAACCAAGGATTAGAAGGTTTACAAGAAAAATACGGAGAACTTAGAGTGTCAGATACTGGTATTAGAGAAGCCACCATTATGGGACAAGGTATTGGTATGGCCATGCGTGGTTTGCGTCCTATAGCAGAAATTCAGTATTTGGATTACGTTATGTATGCGCTTCAAATAATGAGTGATGATTTAGCAACCGTACAATACAGAACAAAAGGTCGCCAAAAAGCACCACTTATTGTGAGAACACGTGGTCATCGTTTAGAAGGCATATGGCATTCTGGTTCACAAATGGGAGGTATTCTAAATCTTATTAGAGGAATCCATGTTTTAGTACCAAGAAACATGACTAAAGCAGCCGGATTTTACAATACACTATTAGAAAGTGATGAACCTGCTTTGGTTGTTGAGTGCTTAAACGGTTACCGACTTAAAGAAAAAATGCCAAGTAATATTGGTGAATTTAAAACACCAATTGGTGTTGTTGAAACTATTAGAGAAGGAGAAGATATTACGTTAGTGTCATACGGTTCAACTTTACGTTTAGTGGAACAAGCTGCTAAAGAATTACAAGAAGTTGGTATTGATGCAGAGATTATAGACGTGCAATCATTATTACCATTTGATCTTAACCACGATATTGTAAAGAGCATTGCCAAAACAAATCGTGTTATGGTGATTGATGAAGATGTAAAAGGCGGAGCTTCAGCATATATTTTAGACCAAATATTGAATGAGCAAAATGCTTTTGAGTATCTAGATAGCCAACCAAAAACCCTAGCTGCGAAGCCACATAGACCAGCGTATGGTACTGATGGCGATTATTTTTCTAAACCATCTGTAGAAGATATTTTTGAAGCGGTTTACGGCATAATGCATGAGTTGAGTCCGATAGACTTTCCTAAATTGAGATAATCAAATTACAAAATCATATTTTTAACTTAAAAACCATCACACAAGTGATGGTTTTTTTATATTTAGATCTAAACCATTTTTATATGCTCACTAAATCGGATAAATCTAAATTAAGAAGTATCATCTTTAGACATTTAGATGGTATTGCAACGGCAACAACAGCTTATGCTCTTCACAAAAAAGAAGTTTTAGATTATCTATTACAGCACAAAACCGTTAACCTTTCTGATATAGCAACAACCTTTAATGCTAATGAAGGTTATCTAAACATTGCATTACGTGTGCTTTGTTCGCAAGGTTGGTTAGAACAGCAACTCGATAATAAAACCGATTCTATTACTTATAACGTAAATTCTAATAGTGCAAAAGCCTTTCAGTTAGTCCATTTATATGAAGATGCTGTTAATCTTTTAAAATATTCAGATCAATTTGCTAATGATAAAATGATAAGTGCAGACGCTTTTATTGCTTTAGAACGTATTTTTAAGAAGTATGAAGCCAATTATAATTTAGATATTTCTAACACACGTTCAATTGAATATCAAGTTTTAAAACATATAGAAGGAGTTATTGCGGGTCCTATAATTGTATTATTAGGTGTAAATGGATTGTTTCATAAATATTTTATGGAAGCCTCTTTTACTGCAGAAGAGTATCATAAAGACCCAGAAAGTTTTAAAAAAATTCTAGATTTCTTCTCACATTTAGACTGGTTTAAGAAAAAGAAAAACACCTACCAATTTACGGATAAAGGTTTGTTTTTTGCAAAGCGTGCTAGTGCTTATGGTGTTACTGTATCTTATATTCCAACATTTTTACAACTCGATGAACTTATCTTTGGCAATCCTTTAGTGCTACAAACAGCTTCTCCAAGTGATACCGAAAAACATGTGCATCGCGAAATGAATGTTTGGGGAAGTGGTGGTGCTCATGCAACCTATTTTAAAGTAATTGATAAGGTGATTATCGATTTGTTCAATAGACCCATTGACGAGCAACCTAAGGGCATTTTAGATATGGGTTGCGGTAATGGAGCGTTTATTGAACATATATTTAATGTGATAGATCAGCAAACTCTAAGAGGTAAATTACTCGACGAGTATCCACTATTTTTAGTTGGTGCTGACTTTAATAAAGCCGCATTAAAAGTTACAAGAGCTAATCTTATAAAGGCCGATATTTGGGCTAAAGTGATTTGGGGAGATATTGGTAGACCAGACCTATTAGCTTCAGACTTAAAAGAAGATTATAACATAGAATTACTAGATCTATTAAACGTGCGTACCTTTTTAGATCACAATAGGGTTTGGAATGCGCCAAATCAACATTATGATTTTGTGAGTCAGTCTTCAGGTGCTTACGCTTCAAAAGGAAAACGATTAGCAAATAATGATGTAGAAGCATCACTTTTAGAACATCTAGAAAAATGGAAACCTTATGTTGAAAAATTTGGCTTGCTCATCATAGAATTGCATACCATTAGTCCGGAATTAACATCTAAAAATTTAGGCAAAACTGCAGCTACAGCTTACGATGCTACACATGGTTATAGCGACCAATATATTTTAGAGGTTGATGTGTTTAGAGCCATGGCAAAGCAAGTAGGTTTGATACCAGATGATAATCATTTTGCGAAATTTCCTGATAGTGAATTGGCAACTGTAAGCATTAATTTATTAAAAGGTACTAAATAATAGATTGTTAAAGTATTACTATAAACCAATTTTACTTTTGGTATACTTTTTAATTGTTTGGCATTAGTTGCTTTGTGTTTGTCGAAATTTATTGTAGGCTATTTTAAATAACGAGAGTTTAGCTGAAACTTTAAAAACTTAAGTATTATGAAAACATGGAAATCAATTATACTCATCGCCATTGCAATACTCCTAAATTCTTGTATAGTAAAATCACTTCAACCTTTTTATACAAAAGATAGTTTAAGCTTTGATAAAAACCTGCTTGGAAACTGGATTGATAACAAAAAAGGTGAATGGACAGTAGAATCTATAAAAGAAAAATTTGAACAAGATAAAAGAGAAGGCGTAACCCTTTCAGAAGAGGACAAAGTTGCTTATGAAACTTATAAATCTGGCTACTATATAAAATACTTAAAAAAAGAAAAAGAAGCTAGTTTTATTGCTATGCCATTCAAAATAAATAATCAGTATTTTCTGGACTTTATCCCTATTGAGATTGGAGATGAAGAGATTAATAGTTTGGCTGCAGAGCACCTTTTAAAAACACATTCTGTAGCCAAGCTAGATATTAATAAAACGGTGTCTTTGTCTTGGTTAGACGAATCAAAAGTGAAAGATATTTTTAACGCCAATAAAATGCGACTTAAGCACGAAAATATAGGTCCTGAAGAGGCACTTTTACTAACAGCCACTTCTGAAGAGTTGTATGCCTTTTTAAAGAAATATATGAAAGCAAACATTGAAAATAAATGGAAAAAATCTGATCAACTTACTTTAACAAAAACAAATGCAAAGCCTTAATCTCAATTCACTTTTAAATAAAACCGACTACCACAGGCCATTACTATTTAATAGTGTTCTGTGGTTTTTGGCGTTTGTTGTATTACTATTTATATTCTCTAAAGGTACTATACCTATAGCGGTCGATTATATTTATACAATCATATTTTTGATATCACTTGCGATACCAGTGAGTATCAATTTTTATGTTTTAATTCCTAAATTCTTAAAAAAAGAAAAATACGTTATCTACATCTTTCTATTTATTTTAAATTTAATAGTATTTGCATCATTAAGTTGTTGGCTATTACAACCTATATTAGACTTACTTTTTCCTAATTATTTCTTTATATCTTATCTTTCTAAATCTAATGTATTTTTGGTTTTTGCGATTTTTTTTATTGCTACAACCTTACTAAAATTAGCAGAAGATTGGCTTTACTATAACACCAACGAAAACAAAATTCTAAAGCTTAAAAACCAGCAGATAGAAACGCAATTATCGGCCTTAAGAGCTCAAATAAATCCACATTTTTTATTTAATTCTTTAAATGTTATTTATGCTTTGGCCCTAGAAAAAAAAGAAGGTACAACAAACGCTATAGTGCAACTTTCAGATATCCTTAGATATGTTATTTATGATTCTGACACCGAACGTGTAAGTCTAAAAGAAGAGATAAGCCTGCTTAAAAATTATATTGCATTTCAAAACCATCGTGTAGACACACCTACACCAACTGAATTTAATATTCAAATAGAAAATGAACAATATAAAATTTATCCTATGCTACTTTTACCGTTATTAGAGAATAGCTATAAGCACGGTATTATTGCTGGTGAAACAATGACACCAATAAAAATAGAACTACAACAAAGCGGATCTCAGTTTAAATTTACTATTACCAATGCTAATCTAAATACTAAAAACCAACTTAAAAATAGACACTCTGGTGTAGGTATAGAAAATCTTCGGAAAAATTTAAATTTGGTGTATCCACATCAGCATCAATTTAAAGTTGATGAAACGAAAGATATATTTAAAATAACATTGAATATAAATCATGAAGCCTAATAAATATATCACCTGCTTAATCATTGATGACGAACCATCTTCTCAGAAGGTGCTTCAGCATTTTATTAAAGAAACTGATGTTTTATTTTTAAAAGAAACTTGCAACAATGCCGCAGAAGCGTTTAAATATTTACAACTTAATAACGCTATAGATTTGTTGTTTTTAGATATTAATATGCCTCAACAATCTGGATTAGATTTTTACAAATCCTTAAAAAACCCACCAAAAGTAATTTTTACAACAGCTTATTCTCAATATGCAGTTGACGGTTTTGAAGTTAATGCTATAGACTACTTACTTAAAACTATCTCCTATGAGCGATTTTTAACAGCGATACATAAAATTTTAAATAGTACTGACACTTCTAACACAAACAATTTCACTATTTTGAAAGAAAATAAAACATTACATAAAGTATTTTTTAAAGACATTCAGTATATAGAAGCATTTGGTGATTATGTTAAGGTACATACCGAAGAAAAAACGATAACTACGCACAGCACATTTTCGGGATTTATAGAAAATTTACCAGACAATTTTCTTCGTATACACAAATCGTTCAGTATTAATCTAAATAAAATGAATCATCTTTCGGGAAACCAAATTACTGTAGATTCGCATACTATTCCTATTGGGCAAACCTATAAAAAAACTGTTTTAAAAGCTTTAAATTTGTAATATGAAGATTGAATCTATTGTCACCATAAAAAAGGAACTAAAGCATTTACCTAAAGAGGATTTACTTGAATTATGTTTGCGCCTAGGAAAATTTAAAAAAGAAAATAAGGCACTACTCACCTACTTATTGTTTGAAGCACATGATGAAGACGGCTACATTGCTAGTGTAAAATCTACTCTAGACGAACTTTTTGAAGGTATCAATACAGATAGTTATTTCTATATGAAAAAAACGATTAGAAAAATTCTAAGACAAATTAGAGTTTACAGTCGCTATTCGCTTAAAAAATCTACTGAAGTTGAGCTTCTACTCTATTTTTGTGAACACTTAAATGCATTAAGACCTTCAATTCACAGAAACATTACTCTAAGTAATCTTTATCAAAGACAACTACTGTCTATTAAGAAAAAAATTAGTGTACTGCATGAAGATTTACAATATGATTATAATTTGCAGCTAGAAGGATTAGATCGTTAAATCTATAGATTAATAGTTTCTCAAACTTAAAACTACCAACTGATACTGCATACTGAAAGATGCTTACTGCTTACTAGCTTTCCTACTCCCTTCATACATTTCGTATTTAACCAAACGAGCTTCGAGTTTAGCATTAAATACTTTTATTTTTCGAGAAGGTCGCAAACCTACAAACTTTAAGGCTTCGAGATTAGACGTAATTAACCATGCGTTAGTGTTTGGATAACCGTGTTTTAAGGTTGAACCAATATTTCCATAGAACTCCTCTACATTTAGGTTTTCTAAACGCTCACCATATGGTGGGTTAAACACCATGTGCAATTTCTCAGTACCTGCTTTTTGGGTTTTAAAGAAATCTTCGTGTTGTATATGGATAAACTCATCTAAATGCGCATTCTTTATATTCTCCTTTGCTTTAGCTACAGCCGAAGGAGATTTATCGTACCCTAAAATTTTATGATGAAAATCGCGTGTTTTCTTTAAAAGAGATTCTTCAATTTTTTCAAACAAATCCACATCCCAATCGTTCCAACGCTCAAAGGCAAATTCTTTTCTCATAAGATTAGGTGGAATATTACACGCAATCATAGCCGCTTCTGCCAACATGGTACCACTACCACACATCGGATCCATAAAATCGGTTTGTCCATCCCAACCACTCATCATAATTAAACCTGCAGCAAGCACTTCGTTAATTGGAGCAATATTAGTTGCGGTTTTATAACCACGTCTATGTAAAGATTCACCAGATGTATCTAAAGAAATAGTACATCTCTGGCGGTCTATATGTACATTAATTTTTAAATCCGGAAAGCGTAAATCTACATCTGGTCGTGTGCCATCAATATCTCTAAAGCGATCTACAATAGCATCTTTAGTTTTTAAAGCTGTGTATTGCGAATGTGTAAAAATACTATTGTGTACTGTAGCATCAACAGCAAGAGAACCTGTAGGCTTTAAATAGTCTTCCCATTTCATTTTTTTTACATTCTTGTAAAGATCATCTTCTCTAGTAACTCTAAAAGAATGTATAGGCTTTAGAATTTTTATGGCTGTACGAATCCCCATATTTGCCTTGTACATAAAACCTTTATCACCAACAAAACCAACATTACGCACGCCTTTTTCTACTTCCATCGCACCAAGTTGCGTGAGTTCTTTTGCTAAAATATCTTCGAAGCCAAATAAGGTTTTGGCTACCATTTTGAAATTATTGTCCATGTACTACGTCAAATAGATTGCAAAAATACAGTATTTTTGCAGGACATTTATCATTATGACTAAATCAACTAAACAATGGTACGCTTCGTGGTTTGATACACCATACTACCACATTTTATATAAAGACAGAGATTATACAGAAGCCCAAGTGTTTATGGATAATTTAACCAACTATCTTAACATTCCTGAAGGTGGTAAAATCTTAGATTTAGCATGTGGTAAAGGCAGACATTCTGTATATCTTAATTCTCTTGGTTACAATGTAATTGGTGCAGATTTATCTGAGCAAAGTATTGCCCACGCCAAACAGTTTGAAAACGACACTTTACAATTTAATGTACATGATATGAGTAAACCTTATCCTGATGCATTTGATGCTGTTTTTAATCTCTTTACAAGCTTCGGCTATTTTGAAGATGAAAATTGTAATCTTGAAACCATAAAATCTATTAAAGCGGAACTCAATGAATTTGGCTTTGGTGTCATTGACTTTATGAACGTAAATTATGTGATTGAAAACTTAGTTAACGAAGACATAAAAACAGTCGAAGGCATTGATTTTCATCAAAAGCGTAGTTTTAAAAATGGCTATATAGTTAAAGATATAAAGTTTGAAGTAGATGGTGAACACTACGAGTTTCAAGAACGTGTTAAAGCCTTTACTTTAGAGGATTTTAAAGATTTGTTTGAAAAAGCTGGTGTGTATTTATTAGATGTATTTGGAGATTACAAGTTGCATCCTTACCATTCAAAAACATCAGAACGTTTGATTATGATTTTTAAGTAGAGTAAACATGAACAAATACCTGTTTCCTGTATATGCAATTATAATTGGTGTGATCATAGCTTTTTTAACGAAAAAGCAAAAATCTATTGGCACCAAATTACTTCTTTCTTTTAGTGGCGCATTTTTATTAGCACTAACGCTTTTCGATTTATTGCCAGAGGTATATCATCACATAGACGCCAAACAAACTGGTCTATTTATTATGTGTGGTATTTTGCTACAAATTATTTTAGAGTTTTTCTCTAAAGGTGCGGAGCACGGCCATGTGCATATTCATAAAGATGATACAGCTTTTCCATGGTTACTGTTTGTGAGCTTATGTTTACATAGTTTTTTAGAAGGTTTCCCAATACATCAGCATAATGATATGGTATATGGTGTATTAATTCATAAAATACCCATTGCAGCTTTAATCACCACCTTTTTATTACAGTCTAGTTATACCAAAGTACAGATTGTAAGTTTCTTAGTATTGTTTGCAGCTATGACACCTTTAGGAACTTACATTTCTAATAATACGGCCATTGCCACGGAATATATAAACATAGTTAACGCTATAGTTATAGGCATCTTTTTACATATTTCTACTACAATTTTATTTGAAACTGGCGAAGGTCATAAATTTAATTTATCTAAGCTCGTTGCGATTTGTTTAGGTGTTTTAATAGCGTATTTTATTTAAATGTTCTCAAAAGAAGAAAGTAGATTATTACGACAAGAATTTTGGACCAGTTTCGGAAAATCTTTTCCCAAAAAATGGTTATTGTATGACACCAAAATAAAAGGAGTTGCTTTTAAATTTCATTTTGATACGAAGTCTGCATTAATTGCTTTAGATCTTGAAGACAATCTTGAAAATCGAATTAACTGTTGGGAAAAACTAGTAGCTCTAAAAAGTATTTTACAAACCGATTATTTACCAAATGCTATTTTCGAAGAAGAATACTTTTTAGACAATGGAAAAGAAATATCGCGTATCTATTTGCCATTAGAACAAAATGTTTCTATCCACAATAAAAACACTTGGAGAGATGTCATTGAATTCTTTAATACAAACATGACTTTATTTGAAGCTTTTTTTGAGGAATATAGAGAGATAATTAAGAGTTAGTTGGGCGCTTTACGTGTTACAATATATTTATTACCAAATAAGCATTAAGATATTGATTGTAAACAAAGACTAAAAACTAAATTTTGCAATCGTGATATCTTTGAAATTACAAAAATCATAAAAAATAAATATAATTTAAAACAAAACTTTTCTATGCAAACACTGTTTTAAAACTTGAGACTTGTCTTGTTTTATAAGCACCAAAAATGATACTAACAACGTACTAACAAGTAACATGTGGACGTAATATTTGGCATTATATGCTATAAAAAAGACACCTTAAAAAGGTGTCTTTATATAATTAAAAGTGCTAATTATTTTAAAATTACACAGTCTGTTCTTCATGTTTACCTTCGTAAACTTCTTCTACTAATTTTGCATTAAAAGCCGGCAAATCTTCAGGAGACCTACTTGTTACTAATCCAGAATCAACAACAACCTCTTCATCTACCCAGTTGGCACCTGCATTAATCATATCCGTTTTTATAGATGCATAAGATGTCACTTTTCTGTCTTTCAACACATCTGCTTCTGCTAATAACCAAGGTGCATGACATATAGCAGCTACTGGCTTATGATTTTCAAAAAAGGATTTTACAAATTTCACAGCGTTCTTGTCTTTTCTCAAAATATCTGGATTAATTTGACCACCTGGCAGCATTAGTGCGTTATAATCGCTTTGAGACACCTCATTAATGGTTTTATCAACCTTGTAAGAATTACTCCAATTACCATCTGACCAACCTTTAATTTCCCCAGATTCTAAGGATACGATATGTACATCGGCTCCTGCATTTTCTAATGCCTTTTTTGGTTCTCTTAATTCACTTTCTTCAAAGCCGTTTGTTGCTAAAATTGCTACTGTTTTTTTATTTAAATTTTCCATTGTTTAAGTTTTAAAATTATTTATTGGTTTTAAGTTATTTTCAATATTCAACGTGCATACATAGGATTAACCTAATTAACCACTGAATTTAACTCATTCATTGCTTTACCGATAAGTGTATCACCTTCTATAATTTCAAATGTGGTATTGTATGGTGCATCATCATGTAATGACTTTACCAAAGTTTGAGCAACATCTGCTCTACTTATTTCCCCTTGCTTATTCAATTTATTATTCAATTCAATCTTGCCTGTCCCTTCCGTGTTGTTAAGAGTTCCTGGTCTCACTATAGTGTATTTAAGTCCACTATTTTTAAGATGTTCATCGGCATTGTGCTTTGCTTTCATATAATCTTTTAAGTCATCCACAGCTTCAGGGTTATCTGCTCCCATTGAGCTCAACATTACAAATCTATTTACGTTTCCCATTTTGGCGACTGCCATTAAACGTTTAGCTCCTTCTTGATCGACTTCAACAACATTTTTACCACCAGATCCTGCTGCAAAAATTACTTTATCAATACCTTTAACGGTGTGTGTTAAATCTTCAGTTAAATCGGCCAAAACCGTATCTACTCCTTCAGATTTAAATTGATCTAATTGTTCCTCCTTCCTTACCATCGCAGTAGGGTTAAAGTATTGTGATGCCTTTAAAAGATTAACTATTTTTTTTCCTGTGGTACCGTTGGCACCTGCTACTAAAATATTTTCCATAAGTTTATTTACTATTTACATAAAAAGCATAAATGACGCCTGGTAACCATCCTATTATAGTTAGGATGACACTGATTAAAAATTCTGTTTTTAAGCCATGTTTTAAAAAAACTGCTAAAGGCGGTAATAAAATGCTAAGTATTATTGTTAATAACGACATGTTATATGTGTTTTGGTTCGATACAAAATTAGATTGAATCGCTACCTAATCTTAGCTCTTATCATTCTTATGTTGATGCAAATAATAATTTGTGAAACTTTTAAGATTTTAAAGCAAATAATCTCCACTATTAAAATCTGGCATGGATCTATTTTGACCAAAAACCTAGGTAAAAAACAATAAAACGAATGTTTACAAATAAAATAAAGTCTAAACTGAAAGAAATTGAATTGAAGACGTTTTAAAAGTAAAGTGAAGACAACGATTTAATATATATATGTATTAAAGATTCTTAACCAGAAAATTAGCGGTTTTTCTCTTCAATCCATTTACTCATATACTTAGTACTTTGAAGCGTTTGATGTTGTAATAAATTACCAATAAAATTTTTTTGACGATGGTATTGCAGATCTTTTAAAAGCTCACTAATTCTACTTTTAAAATCAGATTGAAAATCTATTTTGCTAAATCGCTTATTTAATACTTTAAAACCATGCTCCTGCCTACTAATCCAAGTTTCTGTATTAAGATAAAGCTCAACCGATTTTTCAGCAAAAACTTCCGTGCTATCTTCTACAAACCCATTAGCTTTTAGATTACCAAACATGCCCTCTGCAGCAATACTAGACATTATGCAAGGTGTTCCGTTTTGCATCGCATCAACAAGTTTTCCTTTCAGTCCTGCGCCAAAACGCAAAGGTGCTAAACAAACTTTAGCTTTTTGCATTACTTCGTTTACGTCTTGTATAAAACCTTTGATTAAAAAGCCTTGTTTTTCATTATGCAGTTGCGATACTTTTTGAGATTCGTACGCACCATAAATAAGTAACTCTGCTTTTGGTAATTGCTTTCTAATTAGTGGCCAAATATTGTTTTTTAGGTATAAAACCGCATCGTAATTTGGTGGATGTAAAAAGTTTCCGATAGTGATGAAGTGTTGTCTTTCGGTAAAAGATGGAAACTCTTTTATTTCTAAATCATTAATTGGTTCTAATAAAAACGGTAAATAATACAGTAAATCTCTATCTATTTTAAACTGTTTCGTTAAGATTTCTATTTCTGCTTCAGAAATTATTAAACTTAAATCGCAACGATAAATACTGGCAATTTCTCGTTTGGTAGTATCATTTTGTAAATATTCTACAGTAACTTCTTCTCCTGCTTTTAAAGCCAATTCCCTAGCCTTTCTTAAACCGTGAAAATCTTCAGTATCTAAAATTCTTAATGCAGTAGGACAATGTTTCGCTACGCGCCAACCATATTGTTCTTCGGTCATAAACCGATCGAATAAAACAATATTAGGATTTAATGCCAATATGAACGCATCAAAGGAAGCATCATTTAAGAGAATGTCTTGAGTTTTTATACCAAGGTGCGATAAATTAAACGTATTCTGAGATGTTTTAGCTGCGCAAGCAAACGTAATCTCATAACCTTGCTTTTGAAATTGTTCTACCAATTGCAACATTCTACTACCAGCCGCGGAACTTTTTGGCTCTGGCCATACTAATCCAATGATTAAAAGTTTATCTTTCATTGTAAACTATTTCAAAAAACTAAATCCCAAATTCCGATACTACCCTTTGGAATTTGGGATTTTTAAAATTGTAATTTTTATTTTTTATTGAGGCTCTTTTAGAAAAACATATTTAAGTCTAACCGTCTTTGCCCAAGACACCATCGCATCTATCTGATCTTGTGATAATTTAGCATCTCCGTGTGTCCATGTATAGCTTGGTAATGGCATTTCTTTGGCTTCAACCATTTCAATCAACTCTTCAATTTTATGATCCTTTTTTTTGTCTGAATAATCATTCCATTTAGACACATTAAAATCACCTTTACCGTGTTTAACATGGTCCGCCAACCAATAATTTACAGGAGTAATATTATTGTACCATGGGTAACGTGTGTGGTCACTATGACAATCTAAACAAGCATTTTTTAATACCAACTTTACATCCTCAGGTGGATTAGTATCGGTAAAAAAAGCATCTACTGAACTTAAATCTCCATCATTTTTTTCTGGCCCAAAGAATTGAGCAATTATAAATACCACAAGAAGTAATAGTCCTAGTTTTTTGAGAATCTTCATTTTTGATTAATTTAGAAGTCTAAATTTAATGAATTTCTATTGACTAAAGCAGAACTTTATAAGGAATTAAGCTATGTGAATCATTCGCGCGAAAAACGATTGTACTATGCTAATTTAGTAATTGATAATCCGGAGTTATTAAAACCATTATTAGAAATTCTGTTCGATGTAGATGATAAAATTTCGCCAAGAGCAGCCTGGGTTTTTGAGTTTATGTGTGGAGAAAAACTTGAGGCTATAGTTCCGCACTTGGATACGTTTACAGAAAACATCTCTAAAGTACATCTAGATTCTGCTGTTAGACCTGTGGCAAAAATCTGTGAATATTTAATTAAAGCGTATTATTCTAAACAAAATAATTTTATTACATCTCATTTAAATGAAACGCACAAGGAAAAAATTACTGAAGCTTGTTTTGATTGGATGATAAATGATGAAAAAGTAGCACCAAAAGCATACGGAATGAACGCTTTATATCTGTTAGGTACTGAGTTCGATTGGGTTCATCCAGAATTAGTGACAATTTTAGAGCGCGATTTTCATGCACAAAGTGCAGCTTTTAAGGCTCGAGCTCGACATATTCTAAAAAAAATAAAATCCAAAAACAAAAAATCAAATTCCAAAAACTTATAGCTTCGCACTTCCTGCATCTCACTAACTTTCTTATCTTTGCCACTTCTAAATAACCAACATAAATGGCACTCACAGCACTTAGCGCAATTTCACCAATAGATGGTCGATACAGATCTAAAGTAGAAGCTTTAGGTAATTATTTTTCTGAAGAAGCATTGATTAAATATCGTGTTTTAGTAGAAATTGAGTACTTTATTGCGTTATGTGAATTACCATTACCACAATTAGAACCGGTTTCTTCGTCGATTTTTGAAGATTTAAGAGCCATCTATAAAAACTTCACAGCAATAGATGCATCTGCAATTAAGGATATAGAAAAAGTAACTAATCATGATGTAAAAGCTGTTGAATATTTTATTAAGGAAAAGTTTGATGCTTTAGGCTTATCGGATTATAAGGAATTTATTCATTTTGGTTTAACCTCTCAAGACATTAATAACACTGCGATTCCTTTAAGCATTAAGGAAGCAATGAACGATGTGTATGTGCCAGAATATTTAGCTCTATTAGAAAAAATAGAAGGCTTAGCAAAAGATTGGGCAGATATACCAATGCTAGCGAGAACACATGGACAACCTGCTTCTCCTACAAGATTAGGTAAAGAAATAGACGTATTTGTAGTCCGCTTAAAAGAACAATTCAACTTATTAAACGATGTGCCAAGTGCTGCCAAATTCGGTGGTGCAACTGGTAATTTTAATGCACATAAAGTAGCATATCCTAACATAGATTGGAAGGCCTTTGGTACTCAGTTTGTGCAAGAAAAACTAGGTCTACAACATTCATTCCCAACCACGCAAATTGAGCATTACGACCACATGGCTGCTTTATTTGATGCTCTAAAACGCATCAATACTATTATCATAGATTTAGACAGAGATATCTGGACGTATGTTTCTATGGATTACTTTAAACAAAAGATTAAAAAAGGTGAAGTTGGTAGTTCTGCTATGCCTCATAAAGTAAATCCTATTGATTTTGAAAACAGTGAAGGCAACTTAGGCATAGCCAATGCTATTTTTGAGCACTTGTCTGCAAAATTACCGATCTCTCGACTACAAAGAGATTTAACCGATAGCACTGTCTTAAGAAACGTTGGTGTGCCTTTTGGACATACACTTATTGCGTTTAAATCTACAGTGAAAGGCTTAGGTAAATTATTATTGAATGAATCTAAATTTGCCCAAGATTTAGAAAATAATTGGGCAGTTGTTGCTGAGGCCATTCAAACCATTTTAAGACGCGAAAATTATCCTAACCCATACGAAGCCTTAAAAGGTTTAACTAGAACTAACGAAGCTATTACTCAGAGTTCTATTTCAAATTTTATTGATACTTTAGAGGTTTCTGATACTATTAAATCTGAATTAAAAGCCATAACGCCAAGTAATTATACTGGTATCTAAAACTAAAATCGTGAAGCTAATCCCTACGTCTAAAAATGCTATTGCGCTGTATTGCGTTACAGGAATAGCTTTTGGCTTTTTTGCAGCTGGGTTATTTAAAATACTCGATTACTTCATCGTTAAAGCTTCTCTATTTATAAGTACTGGCATTTTATTTGTTTTTGCCTTTAATTATGCATTAAAAAATGATACTAAAAAAAATCGCCCTGAAGATACACTTCAAGACGATTCTCATTAACATTTAAATAAGTGTCAGTTACTTAAATTTCTTTATTTAAAAAAGTCTGTTAGACCATTTAAATTAGTGTCTTCAAATTTTGCATTTTGTAACACAGACTGCAAAGACATTAGCTTACCAGCATTCATATCATCACCTAATATTCTTGCAATAGCAAAACCTTTATTGTTTGCGTTTCCAAAAATGATAAGCTCGTCTATATTATCAACTTCACCCAAAAATTTTACTACAAACTTACCATCAGTAGAATTTCCACCTCGCATTAACTCTTCATACTTTGGATTTTTAAGAATCGCTTTTACTTTTTCTAATTCTGCTTTGTATTCTGCATCATCTGTATTTTCTTCGATATACGTTAATACATTTAATTTGTCTACAGAGTTGTATGCCTCACGCTGATCGTCGGTCATTTCTATGTCTTCAACATTTATAAAACTTGTTGGCACATCAAAAGATGCAAAACCAGGTTTTAATTCGTTATCAACATAATAAGTTTGCAATGTTGGTCCTTGGTTACAACTTGTAAAAGCTGCAACCAAAAACAACACTACCATTGATTTTTTGATTGATTGTATCATAACTATTTAGTTTTTCTTTTCTCCAGCTTTCTTTAACTGATCACCACCTGGAATATCCATTTGGTTTGTGATTTTAGACACTTGTCTCAAATCTATATCACCTGTTAACGACAATACTACAGTTTCAAAAACACGCTTCTTACCATTAATTTCTATATCCTGTCCTTCAGTTAATTCCTTAAGACCTGTCATAAACATTAATAATTCTTTTACGTGATTTTCGTCTTTACCTTCTTTTACATAAAACTTAACGGTTTGGTCACCATCTTTAAAACGCATTAATTCTTCAAGATTAGATGATTTTAAATATTTGGTTACTGTAGATTTCATATCAGCAGACACCTTATCATCTCCAGTAGTAAATACTTTAAGTCCAGTGATTTTTTTAACCATTTCCATAAACTCCTTAGCTTCTGGATCATCTGTATCTAAATCAATAGTCGCTAACATTCTAAACGCTTTTTGATTGATTACAAAAGATGATACTTCATCGTTATCTTCATATTTATCGAAAATACCTTGACCAAAACTGAATATTGGTGCTAGTACGAGCGCTGTTATTATTATTAAATTCTTCATAATTTCTAATTTTTAAGTGTTACTTGTTTTTTAAAATTTTGTTTGTTACTGTGTTAAATTCACCTAGCTTACTTGCCTGCTCTGCACCTTCATGGATGTTATCGCTAACCAAAGCTAAATTTGTTAATTGTGATTTTCCTTCGTTCATTCCTAAAGAGATGAGATTGAAAGCTTCCATCGTTTGATTATAAACTAAAAGGGCTTCTTGCTTTTCTTGCTCTGTAGGACCAAACATTTTTGGCACAATTAAACCAAGCATAAGAACGGCAACGGCTGCGACAGAAATCCACTGATATAATCTAGATTTTTTCTTAGTGTTTAATGGAACGTCTTTGGTATACTGTTCTTGTTTTGAAACCGAAAAGTATTGAAACATTGGTCTGTAATGCTCTAAATGTGGTGTCACATTGTCGCTTGCAAAATAGGCTTTTAATTGCGCTTCTTCTTTTAGCGTTGTCTCTGCATTGTTATACTTTTCTAATAATGTTTCTATATTATTTAATACCATATTGATGTGTATTAGTTAATTTTTCTCTTATTGTTTTTCGTGCTCTAGATAAAGACACTCTAATGGCTGTTTCATTCATATCTAACATTTTAGAAATTTCAGCAAAATCGTATTCTTCAATATCTCTTAGTTGCACTATTATTTTTTGTTGTTCTGGCAGGTCTTCCATTATTTTAGAAACCCAATCCATGCTATCTCTAGCTTCTACTTGCTTTTGTAATGACGAACTGTTATCATCCGTATAATTACTGTGTACAATTTTTAAATTCTGCGCTTGTTTCGATTTTAAACGATCTAAGCAAAAATTCTTTGTCATTGTCATAGAAAAAGCTTCAACATTTTTGTACTCGCCAATTTTCTGTTTATTATTCCACAGTTTTAACAAAATTTCTTGTGTTGCATCTTCGGCCTCTTCACGAGAAACGAGTAATCGTTTTGCTAAACGAAATACTTTATCCTTAAATGGCATCACTAAGCTTACAAAATCTGCCTGCTTCATTACTTTTTTGATTGGTGGTTAAAAGCGTTTTTTACTCGCTTTCAATATTACGACGATACACTTTATATTTTGTTACACGAAGAAGTTATTTAATTTTTTTATTTATAATAATGTAAGTAAATTTAGAGTTTTACTGACTAAAGTAAAAGATTGCTACTCAAAAAGAAAAAGAAATGAAAAACTTAAAAAAACCTCTCAAACACTTAAGCATAAATAGATTAAGCAAAAGGATTACAACGTTATTTTTAACTGGTTTTGTATTATTTACAGTAACAGGTTGTTTTGAAGATTTGGATGATAATGCTATAGCATCTTCTGATATTAATGACTTTGTATGGAAAGCAATGAATTTTGTTTATTTATATCAACCAGAAATTCCGGATTTAGCAAATGATCGTTTTTCTACAACTGACGAATATTCTGATTATTTAGATGATTTTTCTTCACCAGAAGAACTGTTTGAGTCTTTACGTTTTCAGCCTATTGATGCGAGATTTAGTCGTATATATAGCAACTATTTCGATTTGCAGAACCAGCAACAAGGTCTTAGTTTAAGTAGTGGTATAGAATTTAATTTTTATTTGGTTCCAGGCAGTAATACCGACGTCTTTGGTGCAATTACTTTAGTATTAAATAATAGTGTTGCAGATAATTTAGGTTTAGAAAGAGGGCAAATTTTTAGAGCCGTAAATAATGTACCATTAACAGTTAATGATGTAGATGACCTTAGTGACCCTATTTATCAGGATTCTTTCACTCTAAATTTTGCTGACTATGATAACAACGGTACACCTGAAAGCGCTGATGACACCATTACTCTAAATGGAGAAAGTGCTAGCCTTAATAAAGAAGCCTACACTGAGAACCCTGTACACCTTGCCCAAGTCATTGACTTACCAGATGCCACTGTTGGTTATTTAATGTATAATGCGTTTAATAGTAGTTTTAATAATGAATTGAATGCTGCATTTAGCGAATTTAGTACAGCAGGTGTAACTGAATTAGTTATAGACTTAAGATACAATGGTGGTGGTGCAATACAAACTGCTGCTTATTTAGGAAGTATGATAACAGGTCAGTTTACTGACCAAGTCTTTTCGAGAACTTTTTATAATGATAATTTACAAAATTTAAACCAAGATTTTGTTTTTACTAATTCTATTGAAGATGGTGGCTCTATTAACAGTCTTAATCTGTCTAAAGTTTATGTATTGACGACTAATAGAAGAACTGCTTCTGCTAGTGAATTACTCATAAATAGCCTAAAAGCTTATATAGATGTCGTTGTTATTGGAGAAAATACCGTTGGTAAAACTCAAGCATCACGAACAGTATATGATTCTCCTGGTTTGTTTACAACTGAAAATATAAACCCAAGTCATACTTATGCTTTGCAACCTTTAGTAGCAAATTCTACTAATGTAAACGACCAACTTGTGCCTTCAACTGGGTTAATACCAGATATAGAAATAACAGAAACACCAAGTACATTTAGAACACTTGGTGATATAAATGAACCTTTATTGTCAGCTGCTATAGGTGATATTTTAACAGGTGATCGTCCATTAGGTCGTAGTTTTGAAAATTTAACGCTCATAAAAGCAAATCAATCTTTATCGAAAGAACAAATAATGTATATAGACAATTAAAAAAAGCCGCTTTTAAGCGGCTTTTATTATTATATGCTGTTCAATTTATAAGTTTAGTCTAAATCCTAAATTAACACCTCTACCTCTAGTGGCAAAACCAAAGAGTTCTTGGTATTCTTCATTAAAGATATTTGTAACATTCGCAAAGAGTGTCATTTTATTATTTAAAATTTTATGACTGACATAAAAATCTAACAATCCATACGATTCTAGGTTTACAATATCATTCATAAACGTTGTGCTGTTATAAACTGAATCTTCTCTTTCATCATTATATTGATAAGATAAACTCATTAAAGTAGAATCGCACAATTGATAGTCTAATCTTGTATTTACTTTTATTTCTGGTATCCTAAGACTTAAATCTTCATCTACTTTTGTGTAAGTTGCATTAAGATTAAGGTTTAGCCCTTTGGTTAATTTAGCCTGCGCTACAAATTCTAAACCACTTGCCGAAAAAGATTCGTCAATGTTTTGGTATTGAAACACAAATCCTCCTGTATCTACAAAATCAATAAAATTGTCTTCATTTCTTGTAAAGTACACTAAGCTCATCGTTGCTTTGTCTTTGATAGACACTTCTGCTCCCACTTCTATTGTTTGGTTTTCTTCTGGGTTTAAATCTGCATTACCATAAGTAGGCTCAAATAGCTGATACAATGATGGTGTTATAAATGCGGTACTATAACTAGCCAAACCTTTTATGTAACCAAAACTTGTTTCTTTAACATAAGAAGGATTTAAACTATACACTAAATGACTTCCATATTCACTATGATTGTTTAGACGTGCTCCTGCGTTAACATTAAATCCAAAATCTGAAACATATACAGCATTTACATAAGGATCTGTAATAGTAAATTGTGCATTTTCAGGATCTATTGATTGACTAAAATCTGTGTCTCCAAAAGGAATTGCAAAACTTTCCATTTGATTATCTTGAAAATTCACACCTAAAACTGTATAAAACTTATCGTTAAAATTATAACGGTTAAAAGCATCTACAACAATATTCTGTGCATTGAATTGAGAAGGAAAACTAGATACTATTTCGCGTTCAACATCACTATAAGCTGCATTTATGGTAATGCTTCCTTTATTATACTTAAACTCTGGAGACACACCTAGTCTATATTGTTTTGAAATATATACATTATCTGCATCTGCCATACCAAAGCTATCATCAAAATCAGCATCATAATTATCAAAACTTGCATAAGTACTTAATTTAAAAGCGTTACTGAATTTATAACCCAATTTTAAGTTTCCGTTGTAACTATTAAACGCATCAGATTCTGTTCCGTCTGCAATTGCCGATAAACCATCTGTGAACTGATGTCCAAAACTAGCTAAATAATTAAATTTACCAACACTTCCGTTTAAAGACACACTATTTCTAAAATCTTCGATAGCATAATTATTTTCATCTGAAGCCTGGTTGGTTCCAAGTGTACTTGTAATATTTAAATTTATCGCTTTTTTACTCGCTTCTTTCAACTTTATGTTTATTACAGCTGTTGCAGCACCTGTTCCGTAAAGTGTACTAGACGCACCTTTTAAAATCTCAATAGACTCTACTTGATCTGCATTTAATAAGCGTAGATCATAATCGTTAGCTATCTGCGATGCATCTGTAACTTGAATACCATCAATTAGAACTAAAACCTGGCGATTACGTCCACCACGTATAAAGTAACTAAGGTTCTGACCAGCATTGCTGCGTATACCATTCACTTCGACTCCTGCAGTTCTACCAATAATTTCTGCGATAGATTGTCCTTGTAATTTTTCTAAATCTTTTGAAGAAATCTTGGTAATCACCTTACCAGAGTTTTCACGTTTTAGTTGAAATTTTGAATCCGTAATTACAACTTCTTCTAGCTGTTCAACTTTTACTGAATCTTGCTTTGTTTGCGCAAATCCAACTGATAGCATACCTATACCAAGGATGCTACAAAACACTTTTGCTTTGTTCATTTTTAAATTTAATTGTTCGAGAACACACTGAAATTAGTATGTAAACTTTTATCCCGAAAGTTTGACTTTTATGTTGAAATTGGCAGGTCTCCTGACTTGCGTCTTGTTATTGGTCTTCCCAGAAAATAATTTCTAGTGACATTGAAGGTAATAACAAGCTTTATAGCTTACAGTTGCGGGAACAGTTCTGGAATTGAAAAATTATTCGCACCAGATTCCCTTTTAATCCAATCGGTTAACGATTAGAACCTAATTTCGGTGCGAAAATAGAATAAAGAATTGAAATTAATCGTCCTTTTTCTTATTCATTTTATAGATAAGATATACGAAACCAATTAAAAAATGTGCAATGATTATTCCTGCAACGATATATAGTGTTAAATTTGAATCGACTCTCATAATTGTAGTTTTATCAAAATTACAACTCAATTATATAAATGTTAGTTACAAAGGTTACATATGAAACTTGTCCGTATTTTATTTTTATTTACTATTATCTTAAACAGTTGCAAAGAAGGTCCTGACCTCACAAGAACTCTACCTCCAACTATAAATAAAGATGTTAAACTTAACTATGCTAAGGGTTTTCGAATTGAGATATCTGATCATAGCAAAACTATAGAAATAACAAGCGCATGGCCTGAAGCAGAACAGAAATTCACCTATTTGCTGCTTACTAAAGAACAAGCGTCTAAAATAACTTATAATAAAGATGATTATGATGCTGTAATAGTTACACCTATTACAAAAACGGTAGTAACTTCAACCACACATATTCCTGCTTTAGAACTTTTAGGTGTAGAACAAACTTTAGTGGGATTTCCCGGATCCGATTATATTTCTTCAGAAAAAACTAGAAAGCTAATTGATAATGGCAAAGTAAGAGAACTAGGTAAAAACGAAGGCATTAATACCGAAGTGCTTTTAGAATTAAATCCAGATGTAGTGATTGGCTTTGGTGTTGACGGAGTCAACAAAACGTTTGAAACTATTAAAAAAGCCAGAATACCAGTAATTTATAATGGAGATTGGGTAGAATCTTCAGCTTTGGCAAAGGCAGAATGGATTAAATTCTTTGGTGTCCTTTTTAATAAAGAGAAAGAAGCAGATTCTATTTTTAATACCATTGAAAAAGAATATTTAGCTGCAAAAGAAATAGCCAAACAAGCCAAAACGCAGCCAACAATTTTAAGTGGAGCTATGCACAAAGATGTATGGTATTTGCCAAATGGCTCTAGTCCTGAAGCACAATTTCTAAAAGATGCTAATGTTAATTACCTATGGAGTGAGACCACAGGAAATGGAAGCTTAGCTTTGAGTTTTGAAGCCGTTTTAGACAAGGCAAAAGACGCTGATTTATGGTTAAGCCCTTCCTATTATAGCAGCTTTGAGCAGTTAGAACAGACTAATGCGCTTTATTCAAATTTTGAAGCTTTCAAAAAACGAAATATTTATACATTTTCGAATACAACTGGTAAAACAGGTGGAGTTTTATATTACGAATTAGGTACTGCAAGACCCGATTTAGTTTTAAAGGATCTAATTAAAATTTGCCATCCGGAGTTGTTAGAAAATTATACACCTTACTTTTTTAAAAGGCTCAAATAGATTAGTATCAATCAGTACGCAGTGAAGCATCTTTTTTATCTAAATTTGTAATGTAGCTTAAGATTCCTCGTTCCTCGGAATGACATAAAACTATTGAACAACCAAAAAACATATCGCTCTCAATTCTTATTACTAATAGTAGTTTTATTATTCTGCTTTGTTGTTAACATTAGCTTAGGATCAGTTAGCATTCCTTTAAAAAGTATTTTCGGTAGTCTTTTCGGAACTATTGACAATTCGACTTGGCAAATTATTGTAACTGATTTTAGATTACCAAAAGCAATTACAGCAATTTTAGTGGGTTCTGGACTGGGAATATCTGGTCTTTTAATGCAAACCCTTTTTAGAAACCCATTGGCTGGACCTTTTGTTTTAGGCATTAGCTCTGGAGCAAGTTTGGGCGTAGCTTTAGTTATTTTAGGTTCTGGATTATTTGGTAGCTTATTCGCAACAGCTTTAATTTCTAAATGGAGCATTGTTATTGCGGGAAGCTTAGGAAGTTTTTTAGTGTTGTTGGCAGTTTTAGCAGTTTCGAGCAAAGTAAGAGATACTATGGCTATACTGATAATTGGTTTAATGTTTGGCAGTATAACTGCTGCTGTTGTCAGTGTACTCTCCTATTTTAGTTCTGCAGAACAATTGCAACAATATATTTTTTGGGGATTTGGAAGTTTGAGCAATTTGTCTTGGGAAGAGTTATTGATTTTCTTCGGAATATATGCTATTGGAATTATTCTTAGTATAGCTTCAATAAAAAGCCTCAATAGTCTTTTGCTTGGAGATAATTACGCGAAAAGTTTAGGTTTAAATTTGAAACAAAGTCGATTAATCATCATTATAGCTACAAGTTTAATTGCAGGAACTATAACCGCTTTTGCTGGACCAATTGCATTTATAGGATTAGCTATTCCGCATTTAACACGACAGATTTTCAAAACTTCGAACCACAAAGTGTTATTACCTGCTGTATTTTTATTTGGTGCTATAGTTATGCTAATATGCGATAGTATTGCGCAAGTACCTGCTAGTGATTACACCTTACCAATAAATGCTATAACCGCTTTAGTTGGTGCACCTGTTGTGATTTGGCTATTGGTTAGACAACGTAAAATGATGTTTTAAATGAAAAGAGAAACATCACATATTATCCTTAAAGCAGAACAACTTTCAATTGGCTACAAAACCAAGAAAGCCGAAACTATCATTGCTTCGAACATAAACTTCGAATTACAAAAAGGACAATTGATTGGGTTAGTTGGTGCTAATGGTATCGGAAAATCGACACTGTTACGAACGCTAATAAAAGTCCAACCTGCTTTATCTGGACGTGTTTTTTTAAATGACAAAGATTTAAAAACCACTTCAACTTTAGAATTAGCAAAGCAACTCAGTATTGTATTAACTGAGCCTTTAATTTCTAAAAATCTTTCGGTTTTTGAGTTAGTTGCCTTAGGAAGACATCCGTATACTAATTGGGTTGGTAATCTTACCGATAGCGATAATGCTATTATTGAGTCGTCTTTAGAACAAGTAAATATATTAGATCTAAAAGCAAAAAGATGCTTCGAACTTAGTGATGGACAACTCCAAAAAGCAATGATAGCACGCGCTCTAGCACAAGATACAGATATTATTGTTTTAGATGAGCCAACTACGCATCTCGATATGTATCATAAGGCTTACATTTTAAAATTGCTTCAAAAACTGACTAAAGAAACCGGTAAAACTATTCTGTTTTCTTCACACGAAATTGATTTGGCCATTCAACTTTGCGACACTATGATTGTTATGTCTAAAGACACTATAGTTTGCGACCAGCCTTGCCGTTTAATTTCTGATGGTGTATTTGAATCCCTTTTCCCAAAAGATTTGATTGTTTTCGATGATAAATCAGGAAGTTTTAAGGTAACATAAAACATTAAGTTGTTACTCTAATCTACTGATAATGAAATTCTATTTTAATTTCTACGTCAAAACGACTACCTTACTTCATTGAAAATATACCTAATACAAATTTTACAAAAATGAAGTTTCACCGATTTGTAGTAATTCTATTGTTACAACTTACTGGTTGTAACTTTTTACATTCGCAAATTGATATTTCAGACTTAGACAACCTAACCCATTATAGTATTGAGGATGGGCTATCTTCAAATTCTGTTGTTGATATAGTTGAAGATAAATATGGATTTATATGGATTGCTAATGGTAAAAGTGTTACTCGTTTTGATGGCAATCATTTTGCAAATTACAACTCTTTTATTGCCAATGATTCTTTACAAAAATTTGGAAACGTAAATGCGCTTTCTTTTGACAAATCAGGCGAAAAGATATTCATTGGGACCGCATTAGGTATTTTTTATTCGTCATTAAAAAATATTCAATTTAAACCTATAAGTCAATTAGTACCATCTGTAAACTTACCTATAAAGCGAATTTCGAGCATATTATTTGATGATAAGGAAACCTGTTGGGCTTCTACTTTTGGATATGGCTTAGTAAAAATTGACATTAGAAATAACACTTTCGAAAGTTTTCGTCTTAACAACCCAACTCAAGAGAATAATGCTTGGATAAATAGCATACGTTCTATGGCTAAAGACCTAAATGATAATACTATATTATGGTTAGCTTCTAGTGGTGGTCTAATTCGTTTTAACACTACTTCAAAAACTTATAAAGTATTTGTTTTTAATGATAATGTTGACTTGCCTCAAAATCGAATTCGTGAAATTGCAGCCACAAAAAACAATATATATCTTGGAACTTGGCAAGAAGGTTTAGTTGTGTTTAATTTAGAAACTCAACAATTTAATCAACCTTTAAAAAACACATTTCCTAATTCTCATTTGCTCATATTAGAACTCTTTAAAAGTAATGATCAAAATTTATGGGTTACGTCAACAGATGGTTTAATACAGTTTAACACAGCAACAAATGCTATAGAAAAAGTAGCCATTAACAACGCTTCAAAGAGTAATATTAAGGGTGTTAAGTTTATAGATTCTAATGGAATTATTTGGTTTGGTTACGGCAAAGGGCTGTTTAAATACAACCCGTCAAACTCTCAAAATAAGTTTATTCTACTTGAAGATAGAACTAATTTAGAAAACCCCTTTCTTATTGAAAAAATGTTGTTTTTAAAAGACTATTTATATGTCATAGGCCATAATGGTTCTGGCTTATACAAAATCAATTTAAATGACTTTTCTTTTGAAACTATACAAATTACAGAACGAGAAATTGATAATTACAACTTACGAGATATGGTAATTATGGATGAAGAAAACCTGCTTATTGCCTCTTATGAAAAATTATATATTTTCAATACAAATACTCAAAAATGTAAATTATCTCCACTTCAATTAAATCATCCCTCTTCTTCAATACAAAGTATTGTTAAAGATAAAAACAATAGATTTTGGGTTGGAGCAAGACGAAATGGCCTTACCTCTCTGGACTTTAACAGTAATACAATTAAAAATTATAAAGAAGAGTTTAATACTTATAAAGAAGGAAATCATGTATGGATAAACAGCTTATATATAGATAGTAAAAATAAACTTTGGATAGCAAAAGGTACCGAAAGTGTAATGAACTTAGATGATTTAAAAATTTCACTTTTAAATCCAAAAGATTCTGTTCCATCTTATCATGATGCCAGCAATTTTCTCGAAGATAAAAAAGGACGTGTTTGGGTTGCTGGTTATGACAATGGTTTAGGTTATACCAATTTTAAAGATTTTAAAAAAGGGATACAAAACCAAATGGATGGGTATTTTGCAGGAATTTATAAGTATAACGATAGTATAATGTTTACCATAGGAAAAGGATTTCTGGGTAAATACAACATAAATAATAATACACATACCATTATAAATATTAATAATAACGAGCAATATATAACTGGCCCAGTTATTAGAAAAAATACAGAAGAATATATCGTTGGTAGTAGAAATGGTATCTTAATTCATAAATCAGAAAATCAAAAATCAAGCTCACATACACCAAAACCCTATGTTAGAAAAATAACAGGAAATGGTAAAACTTATTACGAAAATAATAGTTTAGAAAATCAAGAATTAATTTTTGAAAGTGGTACAACCAACTTAGTAATTAATCTCAGTGCGTTAGACTTTGAACTACCTGAGCAATCAAACTACTCTTATAAACTGGGTGAAGATTGGATAGATTTGGTTACAAATAAAGAAATAAATATTACCAATTTAACACAAGGCAAATATGATTTTAAAATTAAGGCTTGTAATAATTTTGGTGAGTGTAATGAGGTTAACTATAACTTTACTGTACGTGCACCATGGTATAAATCTTGGCTCGCCTATTTAATATACAGCATTCTACTAATTACAATTGCTTGGTTACTTTATAGATTTAATCTAGACAAAAAACTAGCAGTAGCAGAAAAGCAAAAAGCAATAGAGTTCGATGAATTAAAAACAAGAATGTATGCCAATATATCTCACGAATTTAGAACACCTCTAACACTGATAAATGGATTATCTAAAGTACTTATTGAAGAAAACAGTAATAACAAAAACACCGAAAAGCTAAAAGGAATACATCGTAGTGGAGATCAATTACTAAAACTCGTTAATCAAATATTAGGGTTAGTGTCCTTTGATGCTGGTAAAGTAAAAGCAAATTATAAAAATGGCGATATCATTGCGTTTATAAAACAATGCGTGTCATATTATAAGTTTCATTCAGATTCTAAACAACAACAACTTACATTCTCTTCAACAATTGAGTCGTTAAAAATGGATTTTGATGATGATAAATTACAGAAAATAATAAATAACGTATTATCTAATGCCATAAAGTTTACACCCGAAAAAGGTAAAATTAATGTTGAAATTGATAAGAGTAATCAAAATTTAATACTCAAAATTTCAGATTCGGGAAAAGGTATTGATCGTAAACATTTACCACATATTTTTAATCGTTATTATAAAACATCTGAAGATAATATTGATGTTGGAAATGGAATTGGAATGGCACTTACCAAAGAACTCGTTAATCTCTTAAAAGGGAAAATTGATGTAGAGAGCGAAATTAATAAAGGAACGACCTTTACGATACAACTGCCAATTAAAAACACGATAAATGCTACTGCAGAATTGGTATATCAAATTCCGTTTGCAGCAAATACTAATACAACTAAAAGTGTTGAATCAGTAACAGCAGAAAACATAGAATTACACACAATATTGCTTGTTGAAGACAATAAAGAAATAAGAAATTATGTCAGCTTATTACTAGGGCATATTTATAATATTATTACGGCTAAAGATGGTGTAGAAGGCTTAAAAATTGCAAAAAACAAAACTATTGATTTTATTATCAGCGATATAATGATGCCAAAAATGGATGGCTTTGAGTTTTGTAAACACATTAAAAACGATGTAAATACTTCTCACATCCCTTTTATAATCATAAGTGCAAAAACAGCCCAAGAAGATAAAATAAAAGGCTATGAGTTAGGAATAGATGCTTATCTCTTTAAGCCTTTTGATAAGGATGAATTATTACTTATTATTAAAAATTTACTCCAGAAAAAACAGGAACAGGTTAATTACTTTAAAAAGCTTTTACTACTAAAAGAAAGTCCAAAAAATACAACTACAAATCAATTAGATATAGATTTGATACAAAATCTTCAAAAATATGTTTTAGACAAAAACATAAAATTATCTATTGATCAATTAGCAAAAACACTTGGTACAAGCCGCACACAATTGCATAGAAAAATTAAGGCATTAACCAGTATGTCTGTTACAAATTACATCAATCATATCCGCATAGAGAAAGCTAAATATTTATTAGTAACTACTGAACTCAACAGTAATGAAATTGCTTATGAAGTTGGGTTTGAATCTTCGACTTATTTCTCTAGAGTTTTCAAAAAAGAGCTAGGAATGACACCTATTACATTTCGTAATAACCACGTGTAATACCTATTTCTATTAGTTTGGAACAATGTTTCATTCTTTTGAAACAATTGTGCAATACTTCTTTAACTATCACTAATACATTTGTCTCACACTGGCAGAAATTCCCCTAAAAACTCCCTATAATAACTGCATATGATTAATAATAAATCAAATGTTTTGTGCTTAATAAGCACCATATATTATGGAAGATGATATTTTAATTTTAATAAAAAAAATACTTAACCAAATCGTTGTCACTTCTAGCTTAATGGTACTAGTTGGGTTATTTATTTTACTGTATTATTTTAATGTTTTTTCAAAAGATACAATTTCTCCTTATGAAATTTCACTCGGCCCTATTTCATCTCAGTATGATGTTTCTTTATTAGATAATTCTAAAGAAAATGAAGCTATAAAATTTGGGCATCAACTTTTTATCCAAACACCAAAATATATCGGTCCCGAAAACGAAGATTCAAATTTAGCTTATTCGGGCAATAGGTTAGCCTGTAATAATTGTCACTTACAATCTGGCACAAAACCTTACTCTGCACCACTAATTGGTATTATAAATAGATTTCCTCAGTATAGAGGTAGAGAAAATAAAATAGGAAGTATTGAAAAACGTATTAACGGTTGTATGGAGCGAAGTCTTAATGGCAGAACGATGCCTCCTAATTCAAAAGAAATGAAAGCTATTGTTGCTTACCTCACATGGTTAAGCCGATTTTCTCCTGAAGACGGAAAAGTAACTGGGCAAGGGTTTGTAAAAATACAAATACCAGATAGAGCTGTTGATTTAAAAAAAGGACAACAAGTTTTTGAGTTAAATTGTATTGTCTGTCATGGTAAAAATGGGCAGGGAGTCAGAACTTTAGGCAGCTACACTTATAAATATCCACCACTTTGGGGTGAAGATTCTTATAATAATGGAGCAGGAATGACACGCGTAATTACAGCTGCACAATTTATAAAAGCCAATATGCCTTATGGCACCACTTATGAAGCTCCCAAATTAACTGATGAAGAAGCTTACGATGTTGCAGGTTATATAAATCGTCAAAAACGACCTTCGAAACCTAATTCAGAATATGATTTTCCGGATCTCACCAGAAAACCTGTATCTACACCATATCCACCATATATAGATTCATTTTCAGTGACACAACATCAACTAGGTCCCTTTCAACCGATTATGGCTTTTTATGAGCAAAAATATAACATGATTAAAACCAAATAATATGAAAACAAAAAACAAAAACTCTAGACGTAAATTTATTGGAGCTCTTGCATTAGGCGCTACTGCAAGTACATTAGGTGTACTTACAAATCCTATTTACGCTAAATCCGCAAAGGCCATTGAAATAGAATTTAATGATTCAGAAAAGTGGTTTAAAAAAATTAAAGGAAGTCACCGAATAGTATATGACGGATCTACACCACATGATGGTTTCCCGATTATTTGGAACTGGGCCTATTATCTATCAAATAATGAAACAGGTACAGCAGATAAAGATATGACTGCAATGACTGTTTTAAGGCATAGTGCTCTAGGCTTAGCTCTCGAAGATAGATTATGGAAAAAGTACAACCTTGGAGTAGTGTTTAATGTAACTGATAATTCTACAGGTAAACCATCGCTTAGAAATCCATATTACGAGCCTAAAGATGGAGATTTTCCATTACCAATTATAGATGGAATTAAACGATTACAAGAACGTGGTGCTATGTTTTGTGCGTGCGACTTAGCAACAAAGGTTTATAGTAATGCTGTAGCTCAGCAAATGAATTTGGATCCTGCTGAAGTATACGAAGACTGGGTAAGTGGTATTCTTCCAGGAATTCAACCAGTTCCATCAGGAGTTTGGGCACTTGGCAGAGCACAAGAAAATGGCTGTGGCTACATCTTTGCTGGAGAATAATTAATTTTTAAATAAAAATTTTATGAAGACAATATTAAATTTAATGTTAGTGTGCTTATTCAGCACTATGATTTTTGCTCAAGAAAAACCAGTTAAAATTGTATTTGATGTTACAAGTAGTGACACCAAGGTACATGAATCTGCCATAAGACACATAAAACTGATGTCTGAAGCCTATCCAAATTCACAATTTGAGATGGTAATGTATAGTGGAGCATACAAAATGGTTGTTAAAGAAGAGTCAACTGTTTCAGAAGATATGGCAGCACTTGCAAAGCATAAAAATGTAGATTTTGTGGTTTGCCAAGCATCCTTAAATTATAATAACATTGAAGACTCCCAATTAGTTATTGGAGTCCGTTCGGTACCTGATGGTATTTTAGAAATTATCAATAAACAATTACTTGGCTGGGGCTATATAAAGGAAGCTAAGTAGAGTGCAAGAATAGCTTAATCAATTATTAACCCTTATTTTTAGTTTTACAGATTTTTGAAAAACAATTCAAAAATTAAAATAAAATTTAATCAAAGTCTATAATGTGAAATGAATCTACTTTTAAGTAAATTCTTCTCTTCACTCTGTATCACAAAATACTTATCTTTGGTTAAATTTTATTTCATTTAATGAACGAGACACTCATTCTATTTATAGCTATCATTATTTCTGCTGGCATAGGCGCTTTTATTGGGCTTAAGTTTGCGCAACTTAAAAGTAAAAGTGATAAAAGTACACTTGAAGAACGCCAACTTCAACTTAATAATAACATCAGTGAACTAAAGCAAACGGTTGAAAAAATTGAATCGGAACGCGAAGAGATACGTAGAGAAAAAGATTTTTTGAATACCGAACTTTCTAGACGTAATTCTGAATTTGAAAACCTACAACAACAGAATCTTAAACGCGATGAAGAATTAGCCAAACAACAAGAACAGCTTAGAAAGGATTTTGAGTTGATGGCTTCTAAAATTTTAGATGAAAAGTCTGAAAAATTTACGCTTCAGAATAAAGAAAACATCAAGAATATTTTAAACCCGCTTGAAGAAAAGATTAAAACCTTCGAGAAAAAAGTTGAAGATACTCAGAAGGAAAGTATTAGTATGCACTCAGCTTTAAAAGAACAGTTATTAGGTTTAAAAGATCTCAACCAACAAATGGCATTAGAAGCCACTAATCTTACAAGAGCGTTAAAAGGTGACAGTAAAATGCAAGGAAATTGGGGAGAACTAGTCTTAGAACGTGTTTTAGAAAAATCTGGTTTAGAGAAAGATAGAGAGTATTTTGTACAGCAGAATTTTCAGCGCGAAGATGGATCTCGTGTTATGCCAGATGTGGTACTGCATCTACCTGACAACAAAAAGATGATTATTGATTCTAAAGTGTCTTTAACCGATTATGAACGCATGGTTAATGCAGACGACGACCAAAGAGCTCTGTTTTTAAAGGCACATGTAAATTCTATTAAAAAACACGTCGATCAATTGTCTGCTAAAAACTATCAAGATTTATATGATATAGAATCACCCGATTTTGTATTGATGTTTATTCCTATAGAACCAGCTTTTGCTGTAGCAATAAATGAAGACAACTCTTTATACAATAAAGCTTTTGAACAAAACATAGTTATCGTTACTCCTTCTACCCTTTTAGCTACACTACGCACAATTGATACCATGTGGAATAATGAAAAACAGCAACAAAATGCTATTGAAATTGCTAAACAAGCAGGAGCGTTGTACGATAAGTTTGAAGGTTTAGTAACCGACTTAACTGGTGTTGGCAAAAAGATTGATGCTGCTAAAACGGATTATTCTGCAGCGATGAACAAATTGGTTGAGGGCAAAGGGAATTTAATTAGTCGTGTCGAAAAGATTAAGAAAATGGGTGCCAAAGCCAAGAAAGCCCTTCCTGAGAGTATTATTAAAAGAGCTTCAGAAGATATTGAATAAAAAAGTTATAAATACTATCTATAAATGGACACTGAGATTTGTATATGCCAGAATATTAATTTTTGGAATTAGCTTAATTTGTCTTTGCCTTATATTTCTTTTTACAGATTATAAAATAACTAATCAAGATGACCTTAATATTTTTATTACTGTAATGTGCGGACTATTTGGAATTCTTCTTCTTTTTATTGGTCTATTTTATACTGCAGAAATAGAACATGGTATTCGTAAAAAAACACACACAAAGGACATAAAATAAAGTTACAGTTTTTTTGTTATTCCATAAAAAGAGCATAATATAAAATATTCCATAAAAAAGGAATAATTTTCTTTATTCCATTAAAAAGGCATATATTTGTATTAAATACAAGTATGATGACTAGTATAATTACAGGTGATATTATAAAATCTCGTAAAGCATTCAATGAAGATTTATGGCTAACACCGTTAAAATTAGCTTTATCTAAACTTACCACAGATGCATCTTTTTACGATATATACAGAGGTGATAGTTTTCAATTAGAGTGTAGTGATATCAAAGATAGTTTTAGAACTACTGTATATATAAAAGCATTTTTAAAATCTATAAAAGGTCTAGATGTACGCATGTCCATTGGTATTGGCACAAAAGATTATCACGGAGATTCAGTAAGCGAATCTAATGGTGAAGCTTTTATATTTTCGGGTGAAACATTTGAAACTCTAAAAAAAGAAAAACAAAACCTTAAACTAAAAACCAGCAACGAAGTTATTAATAAAGAAATTAATCTTTATTTTAGACTTGCACTAATTGCTATGGACAACTGGACTGTTAACTCGGCTGAGGTTGTAAAACTAACACTAGAGCATCCTCAAATGATCCAAGTAGAATTAGCTAAACTTATCGGTATAAGTCAAGACGCGGTAAGTAAACGCCAAAAACGTGCATATTTAGATGAAATATTAGAATTAGACACTCTTTATAGAGAAAAAATTGCGCAACTATGACTGCATTACTCTTAAAACTTATTTTAGCTCATCTTATTGGTGATTTCTTTTTACAACCTCAAAAATGGGTTAAAGACAAAGAAAAGAAAAAGCTAAAATCTATATGGCTATATGTGCATGTTACGATTCATATAGCTTTAATGTTTTTAATAGTTTGGGATTTGTCTTATACACTGCTCATAATAAGTATTGGCGCTTTGCATCTTATTATTGATGCTTTAAAACTTACTTTACAAAAGAAAAAGACAAAACGCTTTTACTTTTTTATAGATCAGTTAATGCATTTTATTACCCTAATAGTCTTAGCTCTATTATTTTTTAAAGGTGACATAGAATTTACTTTTACTTTAAATACACATTTTCTATTATTACTTATTAGTATTGGCTTTTTAACTACACCTACTTCCATTATTATGAAAACTATTTTTTCTAAATGGAATATTTCTAAACTAACGAAAAACAATGAATCGCTTAAAGACGCAGGAAAATACATAGGTGTATTAGAGCGTCTATTGGTCTTTATATTTATAGCGACTAGTCATTGGGAAGCTGTAGGATTTTTAATTACTGCAAAATCAGTGTTTAGATTTGGTGATTTAACAGCTTCTAAAGAAAGAAAACTTACCGAATACATCTTAATTGGTACACTAATTAGCTTTGGTATAGCCATACTAATTAGTCTTATTTACTTATATCTTAGAAATTATGTATAGAACAACAGAAGATTCTAGAATCCAAATTTCAGAACTAATGAAACCCTCTCATGCCAATTTTGGTGGAAAAATACATGGAGGTTATATTTTAAGTTTAATGGATAATATTGCATTTGCATGCGCATCTAAACACTCACGAAGTTATTGTGTGACTGCTTCTGTAAATAAGGTAAACTTCCTAAACCCTATTGAAGTTGGCGAATTAGTAACCATGAAGGCATCTGTTAACTATGTTGGCAAATCATCTATGGTTGTTGGTATAAGAGTAGAATCTGAAAATATTAGGACAGGTAAAGTAAAACATTGCAATTCGTCTTACTTTACTATGGTCGCTATAGGTGAAGATGGTAAAACAGTGACTGTTCCAGGTTTAATATTAACCAATAAATTGGCTGCAAAGCGGTTTATTAAATCTATAATAAGAAAAGAAAGTGATAGTAAACGAAGTGAAGATTTAGAGAATCTTTATAAAAATTTAGATCAACATTTAGAACAATTAAAAAATCATCGTGTTAAAATTAACTTTAAATAAAAAAGCCATCACTAATTACAGTAATGGCTTTAAATTTATTTTAAAAATTAAGTTATTGCTTAATAAATCTTTTAGTTTGTGTGGTTTTATCATTAAATACCCTTACTAAATATACTCCGCTTTTCCAATTTGCAACATTAATTGAAGATTCTAATTTCGAAATTTCTCCTTTATATACTCGCTTTCCTAATACATCAAAAACTTCAATTTTTAAATCATCTTTTTCACTAGACAACTTAATATTAAGCTTATTTTTTGATGGATTTGGCGAAATTGTAAATTCTTCTTTTTGGTCAGTAGCTAGCTGAGCAAACGAAAATGCAGAAACAAAAAATAGTAATAAAAGTAATTTTGTTTTCATATAAGTAGGGCTTTAATCAATAGCTAAGTTAATGATTATTAATCAATTTACTATGTATTTCATCGAAAAGTGTGCCATTATTTACTTAAATACATCTTACGTCTCGAATATAAATCGTAAAATTCGTCATCTTTTAAGCTATCAATAAACAATATACTTTCACCAGTACTCTTCATTTCTGGCCCAAGTTTCTTATTCACATTTGGGAACTTATTAAACGAAAATACTGGCTGTTTTATAGCATAACCTTCTAACTGCGGATTAAAGTTAAAATCAGTAACTTTTTTCTCACCTAACATTACTTTAGTCGCATAATTTACATAAGGTTCTTTATAAGCTTTTGCAATAAACGGCACTGTTCGTGATGCTCTAGGGTTTGCTTCAATGATGTAAACTGTATCGTCCTTTATAGCAAATTGTATATTTATTAAACCTACTGTATTTAATGCTCTAGCAATAGTATGTGTGTGGTCGGTAATTTGTTGCATAACAAACTCCCCTAAGTTAAATGGCGGTAGTGTTGCATTACTATCACCAGAGTGAATACCACAAGGCTCAATATGCTCCATAATACCTATAATGTACACATTACCATCTGCATCGCATATTGCATCTGCTTCTGCTTCAATAGCTCCATCTAAATAATGATCTAATAACAATTTATTTCCAGGAATAGATTTTAATAAATCAATAACATGAGACTCTAATTCTTGCTTGTTAATTACAATTTTCATCCCTTGTCCTCCGAGTACATAAGAAGGTCTTACTAATATTGGAAAATCTAAAACATCCGCAATAGCCAAAGCTTCATCTGCAGATTCTGCAACGTCAAATTCTGGATAAGGAATATTGTTTTCTTTTAATATATTAGAGAAACTTCCTCTATCTTCAGCCAAATCTAGAGATTTAAAACTGGTTCCCATTATTTTAACTCCCCATTTCTCTAATTTTTCAGCAAGTTTTAAGGCCGTTTGTCCTCCTAATTGAACGATTACTCCTTCTGGTTTTTCGTGTTGAATAATATCGTAGATATGTTCCCAGAACACAGGTTCAAAATAAAGTTTATCTGCAATATCAAAATCTGTAGAAACTGTTTCTGGATTACAGTTAATCATTATAGTTTCATAACCACATTCTGCAGCAGCTAATACACCATGAACACAACAGTAATCGAACTCAATACCTTGACCAATTCTATTTGGACCAGAACCTAAAACGATTATTTTCTTCTTATCAGTTACAACACTTTCATTATGCACAGAAACTTGTCCATCTGCAGTTTCCACTTCATTTTCGAAGGTTGAATAATAATATGGTGTCTGCGCCTTAAATTCAGCTGCACATGTATCTACTAGCTTAAAAACACGATTTATTTTAAAATCACTTCGCTTTTTATGAACTTCACTTTCTAAACAGCCCAACATGTGCGCTATTTGTCTATCACCATAGCCTTTTTGTTTAGCTTCTAAAAGCAACTCGCGTTCAATAGTATCTATTTTATATGTAGAAATTTCTTTTTCAATTTGAAACAATTCTTCATATTGTCTTAAATACCACATATCAATTTTTGTAATCTCATGGATGCGACTTAATGGAATTCCCATAGCGATAGCATCATAGATAACAAATACACGATCCCAACTTGCTTTAGTTAACTTCTCAATTACAGTATCGTAATCTTTATACCCTTTACCATCAGCACCAAGACCGTTTCGTTTTATTTCTAAAGACTGTGTTGCTTTATGCAGTGCTTCCTGAAACGAACGACCAATTGCCATTACCTCACCAACAGCTTTCATCTGCAGTCCTAATGTACGATCAGACCCTTCAAATTTATCGAAATTCCAACGTGGTATTTTAACGATAACATAATCTAAGGTTGGCTCAAATAATGCTGATGTAGATTTTGTAATCTGATTGCTTAACTCATCTAAATTATAACCCAATGCCAATTTAGCTGCTACTTTTGCAATAGGATAACCTGTTGCTTTACTAGCTAATGCCGAAGAACGCGATACTCTTGGATTAATTTCAATGGCAATAATATCCTCTTCTTCATCCGGACTTACAGCAAACTGAACGTTACAACCACCTGCAAAATCACCAATACTACGCATCATATGGATTGCCATATCTCGCATTTTTTGCTGAGTTTTATCTGATAAAGTCATTGCTGGTGCTACTGTAATAGAATCTCCAGTATGGATACCCATAGGGTCCATATTTTCAATTGTACATATAATAACTACATTATCGTTTTTATCTCTAAGTAGTTCTAATTCATATTCCTTCCAACCTAGTAATGCTTTATCAATCATTACTTCGTGGATTGGCGAAATTTCTAGTCCTCTGGTTAAGGATTCATCAAATTCTTCTTCATCATATACTATAGAAGCTCCAGCACCACCTAAGGTAAACGATGCTCTAATACATAATGGAAAGCCAAATTCTTGAGCTATTTCCTTTCCTTTTAAGAAAGATGTTGCTGTTGCCTGTGGTGCCATACCAACACCAATTTTTAACATTAACTCTCTGAATTTTTCTCTATCTTCTGTAATGTTTATTGCATCAATATCTACACCAATTATCTCTACTCCAAAATCTTTCCAAATTCCTTTTTCATCTGCTTCAATACATAGGTTCAAAGCCGTTTGCCCTCCCATAGTTGGTAAAACAGCATCAATCTGCGGATGTTCTTTTAAAATTTTAATTAAAGATTTTGTAGTCAATGGCAATAAATAAACATGATCCGCCATTGTAGGATCTGTCATTATTGTAGCAGGATTAGAATTTATAAGAATTGTTTCTATTCCATCTTCTCTTAATGAGCGTAATGCTTGAGATCCTGAATAGTCAAATTCACAAGCTTGACCAATGATAATCGGGCCAGAGCCGATAAGTAAAATAGATTTAATGTTTTTGTTTTTTGGCATGAGTAATAAATATTATGGTGTGCAAAAATAGTTATCAATAGGATACAAAAAAAGGCGTTACACCTAAGTAACGCCCTAATATTATTAACAATTGTTAATCATTATCTTTTATGTCTTGCTTCAGATGATACAGACAATTTCTTTCTTCCTTTAGCTCTTCTACGTGCTAAAACCTTTCTTCCGTTAACAGAAGCCATTCTCTCTCTAAAACCGTGCTTGTTTTTTCTCTTTCTTTTCGACGGTTGAAACGTTCTTTTTGGCATGTCCTATTTATTTAAAATCTGAATAATCTTTTTAAATGTTATGAGCTATCTCAAAACTGCGTGCAAATATACAACAAGTTTTTACTTTAGCAAGTAGCAAAAAGAAAAAATTTTTAATTGTTTTTATTACCTTTGCGAACTGCAAAAAATAAACAACAATATGTTCAATAAAAATATAAAACTAGTCATTGCTGTATTAATCATTGCTTTTGGTATCTATCAATTTACTGAAGGTGAAATTGGTAATGGCATTATGTATATCTTACTTTCTACAATTTTTATCTTCTTATACTTTAAGAATGAACTGATATTATTAGCCTTTTTAAAACTTAGAAAACAAGATTTTCCGGGTGCTAAAAAGTGGTTAGATAAGATTAAAAATCCTGAAGGCGCCTTAGTAAAGAAACAACAAGGGTATTTAAATTATCTTAATGGTATCATGGTTTCACAAACCAATATGAATGAAGCCGAAAAATACTTTAAAAAAGCTATTGATCTTGGTTTATCAATGGATCATGATTTAGCGATGGCTAAATTGAACTTGGCTGGAATTGCTTTTTCTAAGCGTCGTAAGCAAGAAGCTCAAAAATTATTAGCTGAAGCTGATAAGCTCGACAAAAGAGATATGCTTGCTGACCAAATTAAAATGATGAAGCAACAAATGAAAAAAGCTTCTATACCAAAGCAGCAATATGGTCAACCAACCTCTTCTAGGCAAAACCGCAGAAGTAGAAGATAATTTTATAAAAGTGGCGCTAGTAATCTAGCTAAGGCTTCTATAATTTTTGTCCTTTTAGATCTATTTTTCCAAGATTGGTACTCTAACTTCTCAGAGCTTTTAATATCATCTTCAAACAGTTTATTTAGACTCGTTGAAAAATCTTCGTTATAAATAAGTGCATTAATTTCAAAGTTAATATTAAAGCTTCTATAATCCATATTAGCTGTGCCAACTGTACCAAAGACTCCATCAATTACCATAGTTTTAGCATGTACAAAACCTTTAGTATAATGGTAAACCTCAACACCTGCCTCTAATAATTGTTCTAAATAAGAATTTGTGGCATACTCTGCAATCCAAGAGTCTGATTTTTTGGGAACAATAATCTTTACTTTTATGTTACTTCTGGCTGCGACTTGTAAAGCTGTTACAATCTCGTCATTTGGAATAAAATATGGTGTTGTGATATATATATAATTTTCGGCATTAGTTATAGCTAAAAAAAAGGCCTCCATTATATTAGACCAATCTGTATCTGGACCGCTTGCTGCAATTTGTAATGGAACACTTTCTTTGCAATCATGATCTGGAAAGTATTTTTTTGAAATCTTTAAGTGCGAGTCGCTAACAAAATCCCATGTTGAAAAAAACAATATTTGAAGTGATTTTAAAGCTTCCCCAACAATTCTTATATGTGTATCTCTCCAATATTTATCATTATTAGAATTTACATAAGCATCTGAAATGTTTATTCCTCCTACGTAACCTATTTGTCCGTCAATAACAACTATTTTACGATGGTCTCGATAATTCATCTGCCCAGTAAACTTCGAAAACAATACTGGCATAAAGGAGAACATTTCTATACCGCTTTCCTTAATTTTTCGCTTCATTTTTGATGTAATAGAACTACCTACATCATCTATAATAATTCTTACCTCTACTCCATCTTTAGCTTTATCACATAACAGATTTAAAACTTCTGTTCCTATTTTATCATCTTTAATTATAAAATATTCAAGATGTATATGGTGATTGGCATTTTTTAAGTCTTCTAGTAATAATTTAAATTTTTCATCACCATTTTTAATAAGCCTTACGGCATTATTAATAGTTAATTTAGAGTTTTCACTATTGTATAAAAGAGGAATTAGTTTCGATTTTTCATGTAAAATATCATCAACTTCTTTAATTGTCTTAGAATCTAATTCTAGTTCATCCTTTATTCGCTTAACAACTGATTGGTTAAGAACTTTTTTTCTGTCAAAAATTTTAGATTTTCTATATTCTTGTCCAAACAAATAATAGACTAATAAGCCTACAAAAGGAAAAACCAACAAAACTATAATATAACTTAAGGTTTTTGTTGGGTTTATTTTTTTTAATAAAATTGTAAAAACAGCAAAAAGGGCTAAAATATAATTTAGCCCTAGCAGTATTTGCCAAATATAGTTTTTTACAAAATCCAAATATTAAGGTTTAGTATTGTAATAGCCCTCTTTTGGTATCTCTATTTTATATAATTTTCTGGACTTATTATTTAGATGGTTTTCTCTTAACCAAGGATTATGCAATTTTAAAATCTTATAATTAATACCAAAGCGTTTTGCAAACTGTGCAAAATTAGTGACTGCTGTATCTACTTCAACACTGTTTGTAGGTACTTGTTTGTACAAATCGGTTTTATTAAAGTTAAAACCATACTTATCTGGATGAGATAATATTTCTTTTAAAGCTACAATTCTAAATACATAGCGTCCCGTTTCTTCACCTAATAATAAATCATAGTAATCTGAAACACCTTGCTCTTTAAAACGTCTAGAAACACCTGCATTACCAGCGTTATATGCTGCTGCAGCTGCTGTCCATGAACCTAAATTGTCTTTTGCCTTTTTTAAATAATCACATGCCACTTCCGTAGCTTTTTCTAAATTGTAACGTTCGTCAACATTTGTATTTATTTCTAAACCATTTTCTCTTCCGGTTGCTTTCATAATTTGCCAAACACCACTTGCTCCTGCAGGCGATTTTGCAGTTTGAACTAATCCACTCTCAATAACAGCTAAATACTTAAAATCATCAGGTACTCCATTTTTTTTAAGAATTGGTTCTATTATAGGAAAGTACTTTTGCGCACGCTTAAACATTAATAACCCGTTAGATTGCCAATAGGTGTTAACCAATAATTCTTTATCCATACGCTCATAGATATCTGGATTCTCTATTGGCACTAATTCCCCAGCAAAATTTAATCCTTCAGGCATTTCTAATGCGTAAACATTATAATCGTTTATTAAAGGTTTTTCTTTTCCAAGGTTAGCGTCTGAAGTTGCATTTTCATCTGCTGGCGCTTTTTGCATAGAAAAGATAAAAAGTCCGGATACGCAGACCAATCCTATTGCGGCTAAAGTGTTTTTTAAGATTTGCATGGCTTTATTTTTTTTACAATTTAGAAAAACTATTGAATTATACAAATTTAGGCTTCAATTAGTTTTGGTAAATTTTCGTTAAACCATTTATACTTATTGATAATCATTATATGCGAACCATTTTTAATAACTAGGCATTCTCCGCCACAAGAATGCGGAAAAACCATGTCCTTATCTCCGTGAATATATATAGCCTCTGGATTTGGTTCTTCTTGATCCCAACATACAACCTGCTTTATAGCCCAATCTAAATATGTTTTATCACTTACAGAAAGATACTTTTTATACAAATCTACACGCTTTTTTATGGTTTCACCAAAAGCATATTTAGCCAAAAGATCTATATTACTCACCAACTGAGTTGGTAATATCTTATAAGCTTTTGTAATTTTAAGAAGTTTGAATCGTTTAGGCAACTCATGATGTGATTTTACGCTAGAAACGACAATTAGCTTCTTTAATTTAATGTATTTACTCATTTCTTGAACCAAAATGCCACCGAAGGATACACCCAGTAAAACAACATTATCGTGCTTAATAAAATTACACATACGTTTTGCATATGCTTGCAGAGTTTCATCTTTGTCGGGAATTTGCCATTCTAACCAATGAATATTGTAATGCGACTCTGGTAGTTTTATATATTCGAATATAGTTGGGTTAGCTGCCATGCCTGGCATTAAATATACATTTGTGATTTCTACATCCATAGGTATAAATCTCTTTAATAGAAGTGTCTTAATTGATTATAATTTAAGGTTTTAACACTGTAAAACTAAAACTTACATGTATTTTTTGTACCTTTGCACAGCAAAACTATAGAAAATATAGTATCTACACGCCAACCGCTAATCTTAAATTAAAGAAATTATGACTGAAACAGCTGAATTGATTGACAATGAATTTCTCCGTCAATTTGAATTAAAGGTTGAAAACGACATGGCAATTATAGAATATTCTTTGCAAGAGCGTAAGATATTTTTAACTAAAATGATAATTCCTGATGCTATTAGAACTGATGAATTTGAATTAGATTTCATTGACTTAGTATTTAGCAATATCAAAGAACGAAATATTAGTGTGGTACCTACAAGTCCTGAAATTGCTAAATTCGTAAGACGAAACAGAAAGTATAAACGTATGCTACCAGTTGGTATTCGTATCTAATCTTTAAAAAAATTAAATAAAAAAATCCGTTGTTCTTTAAAGCATCGGATTTTTTTATTTATAGTTTTTTGAAATATAATTTCATAAGATAAATCACAAAGAAGTAACTATATACATACATATTCCTATACTTCTAAGATAATACTTGTCTTTGTAGATCCATATTGAGACATCTTTTCGAGAAAAGCTATAAGGTGCCTGTTATTTTTAAAATAACCTAAAACACATATACAATCGTCACCAGTAATTCTATCACAGCTCTGCACCTCTTCCATAGCACGTATTCTATCTAAAACATCCGATGTCCCAGTTAATCCTTGATGCATTACTAACGTTATATATGCCTTTGTCTCTACTCCTAATTTTTCATGATTAACTCTTAATGCATAACCTTCTATAATACCATCTTCTTCTAATTGTCTTACACGTTTACCAATAGCAGGAGCAGATAAACCTACCTCTTTACCTATTTTAGCAAAGCTTTCTCGAGCGTTGATTTGAAGCATTTCTAATATTTTTCTATCTAACACATCCATTTACAATAAAAACTTATTTAACTAATATTTGACATAATCGAATTCAAATATAAATTAATTAATTCGATTATAAACCAAAAACAAATAAATGCTTTCTATATTTGTAATATCAGTTTTTTAAATAAGCAATCCTAAACGTAAAGTATTACATATGTTAGACATTAGACCAAATTGCGAACACTGCAACAAAGATTTACCAAATACTTCTACCGAAGCTATGATCTGCTCTTTTGAGTGCACCTACTGTAAAACATGCGCTTTAGACATTTTTGAAAATGTTTGCCCCAGTTGTTCAGGAAATTTTGTACCACGACCTATAAGACCACAAAAAGAATTTGAAAAATTTCCTGCCTCTACAAAACAAATATTTAAACCAAAAGATTTGGAGAAAGCTAAACTAAATTCGGATCGATTTAAAAATATTCAACCACAAAAAAGATAATATATGAGTCCATTTTTAATTGATTGCATTGGTTACGGAGCGTTAGTGATTAATTTATATTCAATGTCAACAAAAGGAGAATATAAATTAAGGGTAATATCACTTATTGCAAATATGGGTTATATTTTATATGGTGTACTAATTAGTGCTACACCTATAATTGTCGGATGCACAATTGCAGTGCTTTTGCATGGTTATCACATTAAAAGATTACGAAAATATAAGACTAATAATGATTAAAATAAAAATAGCTTCCATAAAAGATGTAGAGGTTTTAGCACTTTTAGGCAGATTAACTTGGTCAGAATCCCATGGTCACTATATAGAAGATAAAAATGATGTACTAAAATATCTTGATGAGAATTTTTCAATTGCCAAAACAAAACAGCTTATTATGGATTCTAATCAACACTTCTATATTATCTACGTTGACGATTTTCCTGCAGGCTATGCTAAATTAATTGTTAATGCTACAAACGAAAATATTACAGTTCAAAATAGTTGTCGATTAGAAAGAATATTCCTCTTAAATGATTTTATACCCTTAAAAATTGGAAAACAATTACTCACTTTTGTTGAAGAGCAAGCTAAAACATTAAAATCAGACGAAATGTGGCTTACGGTTTATATAAAAAACAAAAGAGCCATACGATTCTATGAAAAAAACGATTTTAAAAACGTAGGAGAATTAAACTTTGTAGTGAGTGGGAAAGGTTATAAAAATATAGTTTTCTCAAAAAAAATATAAAGTATATAAGTATTTATTTATGAGACCAAAGCTTTAACAAAATCAAACCTTACCAAACCATCTTCATCAATTTTAGTAAGATTAACTTTATGAAGCGTATTGATCAACTCAGGATTCCAAGGAGTCTTAACCTTTACATAGTTTTCTGTAAAACCGTGTATATATCCTTCTTTATTTTCACCTTCAAACAAAACAGTTCTTTCTGTACCTAATTGATTTTCATAGAAAGCACGACGCTTTTTAGCAGACAAACCTCTCAGCATTTTGCTACGTTTTGCTCGTACATTTTTATAAACTACACCTTCCATTTCTGCCGCTTCTGTATTATCGCGTTCAGAATATGTAAAGACATGTAAATAAGATATATCGAGTTCATTTAAGAAATTATAGGTTTCTAAAAAATGTTCATCTGTTTCACCAGGAAAACCAACTATGACATCCACACCAATACAAGCATGAGGCATTACTTCTTTTATTTTAAACACACGATCTACATACAATTCTTTCATGTAGCGACGTTTCATCTTTTTCAGTATATCATTACTTCCACTCTGCAAAGGCACATGAAAATGCGGTACAAACGCTCTCGACTTTGAAACCAAATCAATAGTTTCATTTTTTAATAAATTGGGTTCTATAGATGAGATTCTGAGACGTTCAATTCCTTCAACCTTATCTAATTCAGTAACTAGATCTAAAAAAGTATGTTCGTGTTTTTTATTCCCAAATTCACCTTTACCATAATCACCAATATTAACACCTGTAAGCACAATTTCTCTTATGTCTTGCTCCGCAATTTCTTTAGCATTCTTAATCACATTTTCCATAGTGTCACTACGAGAAATACCTCTGGCTAATGGAATTGTGCAATAGGTACATTTGTAATCGCAACCATCTTGTACTTTTAAAAATGCACGCGTTCTATCACCTATAGAATAACTACCAACATAAAAGTCAGCTTCTTCAATTTCGCAACTATGTACTTCTCCGAAGTCATTTTTGGTTAAATCGTTGAGATAATCTGTAATTTTAAACTTCTCAGTAGCACCCAAAACCAAATCTACACCGTTGACATCTGCTAACTCTTCTGGTTTTAATTGTGCATAACACCCAATGGCAGCCACAAATGCATCCGGATTTACTTTTTGTGCTTGCTTTACAATAGATTTAAAACGCTTATCTGCATTTTCTGTAACAGAACATGTATTAATAACATAAATATCCGCATTGTCTTTAAAGTCTACACGCTGAAAACCCTCGTCTTTAAAACTTCTAGCAATTGTAGAAGTCTCAGAGAAGTTGAGCTTACAACCCAAAGTATAGAATGCAACTTTTTTAGAATTCATGTTTTGTTATTCTGAACTTGTTTCAGGATTTTTTTAAATTTACCTTTAGCACTTAAATCAAGGCTAAAAAAGAATCTTATAAATTTTGTGGCTGCAAATTTACAACATTATAGTTATATGCTAAAACTCACCAAATTCTTATTCAGTAGGATACCATATTGTGCAATAGCTTTAATTATTCTGTCTTGTAATTCTAAAAATAAGTCTAACAAAGACCATCTCGTTTTTAAATACAATGAGCACAAAAACATTGGCTCACTAGATCCAGCCTTCTCTAAAGATATAGCAGACATTTGGGCGACGCACCAATTGTTTAATGGTTTGGTGCAAATGGATGACCAACTCAATGTTAAACCTTGTATTGCCAAAAACTGGACGATTACTGATAGCGCTAAAACCTATACATTTAGCCTTAGAAAAGATGTGTTTTTTCACAAACATCATTTATTTGGTAATGATTCTACTAGATCAGTAAAAGCTTCGGATTTTGAATACAGCCTCAATCGTTTAAAAGATCAGTCTATTGCGTCTCCTGGTAGTTGGGTACTTAATAAGGTGGAAAGCTTTTCTGCCATTAATGATTCTATATTTCAAATAAAATTAAAACAACCTTTTCCAGCATTTTTAGGTTTACTAACAATGAAATATTGCTCTGTTGTACCAAAAGAGATTGTAGAACATTATGGAAATGACTTTAGATCTAACCCAATTGGTACAGGTCCATTTACATTTAAGCGATGGGAGGAAAATCTAAAACTCGTCTTTAGAAGAAATGATCATTATTTTGAAACAGACTCTATAGGACAGCAATTACCTTATCTAGAAGCGATTGCCATAACATTTTTACCAGATAAACAAAGTGAATTTTTACAATTTGCTCAAGGCAATATTGATTTTGTATCTGGCTTAGATGCATCCTATAAAGATGAAATTTTAACATCTAACGGAAAGTTAAGAGCACTTTATGCCAATGAGGTAAATATGATACGAGGCCCTTATCTCAATACTGAATATTTAGCATTTTTTATGGAAACTGAGGTTTCTGAAATTCAGGCTATAAAACTGAGAAAAGCTATAAACATAGGTTTTGATCGCCATAAGATGATGACCTATCTACGAAATGGCATTGGTATACCCGCAAAAGGTGGTTTTATACCAAAAGGTTTACCAGGTTTTGATGACACCATTGGCTACACTTATCAACCAGAATTAGCCAAACAACTAGTATTAGAATTTAAGGAAGCAACAGGAATAGACAATCCTGAAGTGACTTTAACTACAACAAGTAACTATTTAAGCTTTTGCGAATTTATTCAGCGCGAAATACAAAAAACAGGTCTAACTGTTAATGTGGACGTTATACCAGCTTCGAGCTTAAAAGATGCCAAGGCTAATGGTCAGTTAGACTTTTTTAGAGCCAGTTGGGTTGCAGATTATCCTGATGCTGAAAATTACCTTTCACTTTATTACAGCAAAAATTTTGCACCAAATGGTCCTAATTACACACATTTTAAAAGTGATTTGTTTGATACCATGTATGAATCTGCATATCTTGAAACTGACATTACAAAAAGAGAGCAGTTATACACCAAAATGGATTCTTTAATCATGGCTTCAGCACCAATTGTACCTATGTTCTATGATGAAGTAGTACGTTTTACCAGAAAAGAGGTTAAAGGATTAGGAATCAATGCTACCAATTTATTAGAATTAAAACAGGTTAAAAAACACTAAATTGGCATTACTTAATGTTTTAATCTATTAGTTTTTTGCATTTTCCTTTAATAGACCTACCACAATAAAAAACTGAGACAAGTTAAATGCTAAGGCAATTATTGTGCTACTTAGAAAATTGTATTGAAAAGATGGTGCAAACATGTTTAAAGCAGTTAATCCATCTACAATTAACATTAAAACAAAACCAGTTAAAACAAGTATAAAACTCAGTTTATTTACAACTCCATATCTGAGATATGTAAATAAACCAAATAACAAAGAGACAAACAAATACACTAATACCTGCACAAAATAAATCTCCTTTAAATTATTTATAATAGCCGTAAAAATAAACAGCATATATAAACTACATAAAATTAAAAATGGAATTATACGTTTAAAATTAAAATCTTTGTGATTTAAAAAACAAGTTATAAAACAGATTTTGGCAAAAATCAACATTACTATAGCCATGTTAAAACTAAAAACCGAATAACGATCTAAAAAAAACAAGTCTCCTGCAAAAAACATAAGTATTCCAGAAACGACTATTATGGCTTTTTCTCTTTTAAAATTTTGAACATTTTTAAAAAAATAGTGTACTATAAGTATTGGGGCAATTGGTTTTACAAAATAGCGGTAATAACTCGGGCCATCTCCATATTTAAGAGCAATATTAATAAGTATAACAACGATTATTAAAGTTAAATAGCCAATAAAACGATATGATAAAATTTTACGCATATTTTAAAATACTTTATAGCACACTAAAAATAATTTGACTATACCTTTTTACTCCGTGAAGAATATTGATTACTATATATAATAATTTTTATATAATTCTCAAATACGGATTATAACCAATTGAAATTTAAAATTTAGAAAAGTAATAAAGGTCATCACCACCTTCGCCTTTTAATCGTCTCGACGATAAATAACCCGTAGTTAAATCATCATTTAAGAAAAACGAAAAGTCATCACCAACTGTGTTAATAGGTTTATTTAATGACACTGGAATTTGTTCAGGATCTGCAGATGATAAATCATAGCTATAAATATCTAACCCTCCTTTTCCACCTCGTCTATCTGATGAAAAGTAAAGCTTGTTATCTGCACTTACAAAAGGAAAAATCTCTTTACGAGACGAATTTATTTTTTCGCTTAGCTTTGTAACCTCACCATAAGTTTCGTGATTAGATATAGAAACTTTATACAAATCAGATTTGCCTTTGGTACCTTTTATTGTTGAAACAAAATATAAGGTATTGCCATCTGGACTTAAAGCAGGATGTAAAAAATTATAATTTGGATCGCAAAATGGTAATGTTGTAAAATTTGTCCATCCTACACCTTCTTTATACTCTGCTCGTTGTATTAAAAGATTAAAAGTATTTTTATCTTGAAGTTTGTTTTCTCCCGCTTTTGTGTGGTTTGAAGTAAAATACATATACTTACCATCTTTTGTGTAAGTTGCTGCCGTCATATTAGACATACCAACCTCTGGTCTTTTTACTAATTTTGAATTTTTAATTTCACCATCTTCAGCAAGTTCACCTTCATAAATTCCATACAAGTTTTGAGCATATTTATCTAATATAGCTCGGCCATTTTTTCTTGTAAGGTTAGAACAGTAATACACTTTGTCATTAACTACTCTAGCAGCAAAATGATCGAGTTTATTATTAATTTTAAGTTTTTTTAATTCAACATCTTTACTCTGAGAAAATCCATAAAATGTTGTAAGTAAAAAAAGTACTAGCAATTTGGGTCTTAGTATCATTTTATTCTCTTCTATATTGTTTTGTTTCTTCAAAAATATGTTCTAAAATAGCTTTATCTCTATCTGTGAATTCCTCTTTACGTCTTGCCATTACAACCTCAGCAACTTCAAAAGCCTTATTCGTTTTGTAGGTTACAAATCCTTTACTTCCGCCCCAAGAAAAACTTGGCACAAAATTACGAGGAAAACCACTTCCAAAGATATTAGCACTTACACCAACAACCGTACCAGTATTAAACATTGTATTAATTCCACATTTGCTATGGTCTCCCATCATTAAACCGCAAAATTGCAATCCGGTTTTAGCAAAACCTTCGGTTTGGTAATCCCAAAGTCTCACTTCGGCATAATTATTTTTTAGATTACTATTATTTGTATCTGCTCCTAAATTACACCATTCTCCTAATACAGAATTTCCTAAAAAACCATCATGTCCCTTATTAGAAAACCCAAATATCACAGAATTATTAACTTCACCACCTACTTTACTGTGTGGTCCAATAGTCGTAGGGCCATATATTTTACTAGCCAATTTTAATGTAGCGTTATTACAAAGTGCAAAAGGGCCTCTCACTATAGAACCTTCCATCACCTCTGCGTCTCTACCAATATAAATTGGACCAGTACTTGCATTTAAAGTTGCAAAGTTTACAATGGCTCCTTTTTCTATAAAAATGTTTTCTGGATTGATCGTATTAACAGTAGCAGGTATGGGTTGAGATTGTCTTTCTTTAGTTATTAAATTAAAATCTTCAGCTATAGCTTCACCATTTTTTGAAAAAATATCCCAAGTATGTTCTAATGTTAAAATATCTCCTTCAAACTCAACGGCTTCAAATGTTGAAAAGTCATTAACTTCCTCTCCTTCTTTAGCATAAAATGCAATAACATCTTCACCCTTGAATAATGCCTGATTATGTTTTAGATTTTTCACAAATTCAACCACTTCCATATTAGGTAAAAAAGAGGCATTAATCATAATGTTCTCTTCCATTTCTACCATTGGAAACTTGTCTGCTAAATAATCTTCAGTAACCGTTGTTGTAGTATATTCTAAATAAGATTCCCATTTCTGACGAATGGTTAAAATACCAACTCTAATATCTGCAACTGGTCTTGTATATGTAAACGGCAAAAGATTATTTCTATATGGCCCGTCGAATAAAATATAATTCATTTTAAAGTTTTATGTTTAAAGAAGCCTATTATTGGCTTAATTACATTACTCAAAAGTAGCCTAATTATAGAAAACAAAAAAGCCTTTCTGTTATTAGAAAGGCTTTTTCGATTATCGGTAAGCTATGTTTATTTTTTAAACTTAGCATATTTGTTTTTAAACTTATCAATACGACCAGCTGTATCTACTAATTTAGATTTACCAGTATAGTATGGGTGTGATGTTCTAGAAATTTCCAATTTTACTAATGGATATTCAACACCATCAACCTCAATAGTTTCACTTGTATCTGCTGTAGATTTAGTTAAAAAAACATCGTCATTAGACATGTCTTTAAACGCTACTACTCTATAATTTTCTGGATGTATTCCTGCTTTCATCGCTAAATGCTTTAAATAAATTCGATTTTTTCGAGGTGCAAATTTAAGTATTTTTTATAAATCTACAATCTTTTTAAGAATTTTTATTTTACAAAAATATGTAACATTTAGCTATCTTTGAGTACTAACTAGTCAATTAACTAAAAAACTCATCTTATATTATGGAAAAATCTTTGAAATCCGTATCGATAAATTATGGTCTATATCTAGGTCTAATATTATCCGCCTTCACTATTATTGCTTACGCTGTAAATATTGAATTACTTGTTAACTTTTGGATAATGATATTACTCTTGCCCTTATTAGCTATAGTTTTTGGGATAATATCATCAGCAAAATCTAAAAGCATTTTAGGCGGCTTTATGAGTTTTAAACAAGCTTTTTCATCTTACTTTATAACTGTAGCTATTGGTATAATTATAAGTACACTCGTTACAATTATATTATTTAGTTTTATTGATCCAGATGCCGCTGCAATGTTACAAGAGATTGGTATGGAAAAAGCAAGAGCTCTAATGGAAAGGTTTGGAGCACCAGAAAGTGAAATAGAAAAAGCAATGGCTCAAGCTGCTGAACAAGATGCAATGGGAATTAGTACACAATTATTAAATATTGCTAAAGGACTTATTTTCTATGCAGTTATTGGATTAATTGTGGCATTAATAATGAAAAAGAAAGACCCTAACGAGGCTTAAAAAAATTCTCTATTTTTGAAGTCTAGAAATTAGACGATAATCCTTATGAATATATCAGTAGTTATACCACTACTTAACGAAGAAGATTCTTTAAAAGAATTACACGATTGGATTGTATCAGTGATGCAATCCAATTCGTTTTCTTACGAAATTCTATTTATTGATGATGGTAGTACTGATACGTCTTGGAAAGTCATTTCTCAACTTTCTCAAGCTAATTCTAGCGTAAAAGGAATTAGATTTCTAAAAAACTTTGGCAAATCTCAAGCATTACACGCTGGTTTTGCGAAGGCCAAAGGTGACGTGGTTATTACTATGGATGCCGATTTACAGGACAACCCAGAAGAAATACCAGAATTATACCAAATGATAACCAAACAAAATTATGATTTGGTTTCTGGATGGAAAAAGAAACGCTACGACTCTGTTATCTCTAAAAATTTACCTTCTAAGCTATTTAATTGGGCTGCAAGACGCACATCTGGTGTAAAACTACACGACTTTAATTGTGGCTTAAAAGCTTACAGTAACAATGTTGTAAAACATATTGATGTTTATGGAGAAATGCATCGCTACATTCCAGTACTAGCAAAAAATGCTGGCTTTTTAAATATAGGTGAAAAAGTAGTTCAACATCAAGCTAGAAAATACGGTAAAACTAAATTTGGGATGAACCGTTTTATCAATGGGTTTCTAGATCTTTTAACCATTTGGTTTATTTCAAAATTTGGCAAACGACCTATGCATCTTTTTGGCGCCTTAGGTGTATTAATGTTCGTAATCGGTTTTGGGTTCTCGTTTTACTTAGGTTTAGATAAATTATTCTTTAACCCAACGGGTCGATTAATAACAGATAGACCACAATTTTACATAGCGTTATCAACTATGATAATAGGTTCGCAATTTTTTATAGCTGGTTTCTTAGGCGAACTTGTTTTACGCTCTAAACGTCAACAACAACGATATTTTATAAAAGAGGATATAAATTTATCTTAATTCCCAAGATTTTACATCTTTATAATCTTTCACAAATTGTGAATTGTTTATTTTTGTTTACGATACTTATTGTTAATAAATCTAAATAATTATGATCCATATTAAACCTGAAATTTTAGAGCGTGTAAATTCTTGGTTAACTCCTGCTTTTGATAAAGATTCTCAAGAACAGATAAAACATATGATTGCTTCTGACCCAAAAGGCTTAGAAGAAAGTTTTTATAAAGACTTAGAGTTTGGTACAGGAGGAATGCGAGGTATTATGGGTTTAGGTACTAACCGAATCAATAAATATACTTTAGGAAAAAACACGCAAGGTTTAAGTAATTATTTAAAAGAATCTTTTCCGAATGAACAAGTGAAAGTAGCCATTGCCTATGATTGCAGGCATAATAGCAAAACCTTTGGTAAGGTGGTTGCAGATATTTTTTCGGCTAACGGAATTCAAGTTTATCTGTTTGAAGACTTAAGAGCTACTCCAGAATTATCATTTGCATTAAAACATTTAGGTTGCCATTGTGGCATTGTTTTAACCGCATCTCATAATCCACCAGAATATAATGGCTACAAAGTATACTGGCAAGATGGAGGACAATTAGTACCACCACAAGATGCTGCCGTAATAGCAGAAATAAATAAATTAGATTATTCTGAAATTAAGTTTGATGCTAACCCTAATTTAATTCAATTTATTGGAAAAGAAATCGATGATGTATTTATTGATAACTCTATAAAAAATGGAAGTTTTAACACGTCCTCAGATGCTAGACAAAATCTTAATATCGTTTTTACATCCTTACATGGTACTTCAATAACTGCAATACCAGAGACACTAAAACGTGCAGGTTATACTAATGTTAATATTGTTGAAGAACAATGTGAACCAAACGGAGATTTCCCAACTGTGGTTTCACCAAATCCTGAAGAACCAGAAGCACTTAAAATGGCAATGGAACTTGCAGAAAAAGTTGATGGAGATATTGTAATTGGTACAGATCCTGATTGCGATCGTTTAGGAGTTGTAGTAAGAAACCTAGAAAACGAGTTGGTTATTCTTAACGGTAACCAAGCCATGCTTTTAATGACAGATTTTCTATTAAAGCAATGGAAGGCATCTGGTAAAATTAACGGAAATCAATTTATAGCAACCACTATTGTTTCTACACCAATGCTCTCTGTTTTAGCAAAATCATACGATGTTGATTGCAAAATTGTACTTACAGGTTTTAAATGGATAGCCAAACTGATAAAAGACTACCCAGAGCTAGATTTTGTTGGTGGTGGAGAAGAAAGTTTTGGTTTTATGGTAGGTGATTTTGTGCGTGATAAAGACGCTGTTACCTCTACCCTTTTAGCTTGTGAAATTGCAGCTCAAGCAAAAGCGAATAATAAAACTGCTTATGAGGCCTTAATTGATCTCTATTTAGAACATGGCTTTTTTAAAGAACGTTTGGTATCATTAACTAAAAAAGGAATCGAAGGCGCTCAAGAAATCAAACAAATGATGATTGATGCTAGAGAAAACCCTCTTAAAATGGTCAACGGTTCTAAAGTTATTAAAATTGAAGATTATCAATTATCTATTGCTAAAGATATGGTGAATAATACTGAGAAAACTATAGATGTTCCTAAATCTAACGTGTTAATTTATTATACAGAAGACGGCAGTAAAATAGCCTTAAGACCTAGTGGTACTGAACCAAAGATAAAATTCTACATCAGTGTTAACACCAAACTAGACAATGTGTCTGCATTTAAAGAAACGGAGCAATTGTTGGAAAATAAAATTGATGCAATCCTCAAGGATATGAATTTGTAATTAATGGATTATATAAAGAAGCTTTCTCGTTTTATTGTTCCGTATAAGCGCTTTGCCATACTAAATATTGTTTGTAATGTTTTTTATGCTCTATTTAGCACATTAGCCATGGTATCACTTATGCCAATGATAAACGTGCTTTTTGGAGAGAGTAAAAAAGTATTTAATAAACCTATATACAATGGTATTAAAAACATTAAAGATTATGCCGAAAACTATTTAAATTATATAGTAACTACCACGACAGAAACTGAAGGACCGCAACGTGCATTACTCTATATGATTATTCTCATTATAGGCCTTTTCCTATTGAAGAATCTATTTAATTACTTGGCACTATTCTTTATCACTTTTCTCCGAAATGGTGTTCTTAGAGATATAAGAGATGAAATTTATAATAAAGTGATAACATTACCTATTTCTTATTATTCTGAAAAGAAGAAAGGAGACATTATAGCAAGAATTTCTGGTGATGTCAGTGTGGTGAAAAATTCAATGCTTTCAGTTTTAGAGCTTATAGTAAAAGAGCCTTTAACAATCATTTTTGCCATTGTAGCAATGTTTATGATATCTGTAAAGCTTACCATTTTTGTATTTATTTTCATTCCTGTTGCTGGATTTATTATTTCTAGAATTGGTAAAAGTTTAAAACGAAAATCCGACAAAGTACAGCGCGAACAAGGTGTATTTCTTTCAACATTAGAAGAAACTTTAGGAGGTCTTAAAGTCATTAAAGGTTTTAATGCTGAAAACCGTTTTAATGAGAAATTTAAAGAATCTACAAACCGCTTCTACAATTTTTCTAACACCTTAATGAATCGTCAAAACTTAGCTTCACCAACAAGTGAATTTCTTGGAATTGCAACCATTGCGGCACTACTATGGTATGGTGGTAATATGGTAATGGTAGAACAAACACTTTCTGGAGGTGCTTTTATTGGTTACATGGCTTTAGCTTATCAAATTCTTACACCTGCAAAAGCAATTAGTAAAGCGAGCTACCAAGTAAAAACTGGAAATGCAGCTGCAGAACGTATTTTAGAAATTATTGAGACTCCTTCACCATTAGATGACGTCCCTAATGCTATCACAAAAAATGGGTTTGAAACTGAGATAAAACTAAATAACATATCTTTTAAGTATGAAGATGATTTAGTGCTTAAAAATTTCTCACTTACAGTACCTAAAGGAAAAAGTGTTGCCTTAGTAGGGCAATCTGGTAGTGGAAAAAGTACAATAGCAAATTTAGTAACACGTTTTTACGATGTTAGTGTAGGAGACATTTCTATTGATGGTGAAAACATTAAAAACCTTACTAAAAATTCTTTAAGAGGGTTAATGGGATTGGTAACACAAGATTCAATCTTATTTAATGACACCATTGTTAATAATTTAAAAATTGGAAAAGAGAATGCTTCGGAAGACGAAATTATAGAAGCTTTAAAAATTGCAAATGCTTGGGAATTTGTTAAAGATTTACCTCAAGGAATACATACTAATATCGGAGATTCTGGTGGAAAATTATCTGGAGGACAAAAACAACGTTTAAGTATTGCAAGAGCAGTTTTAAAAAATTCTCCAATAATGATATTGGATGAAGCTACCTCAGCTTTAGATACAGAAAGTGAACGTCTAGTGCAAGATGCTCTTGAAAAAATGATGAAAAACAGAACCTCTATTGTTATTGCTCATAGACTATCTACAATCCAAAATGCAGACTTAATTGTTGTAATGCAAAAGGGTGAAATTTCAGAACAAGGCACACATGCCGAATTAATGGCTAAAAATGGTGTTTACCATAAGTTAGTAGAAATGCAAAGTTTCGAATAACCATATAATTATCAACATTTTAATAATTAAAAAAGGATGCACTTTTACGTGCATCCTTCTCTTTTGTTATCAGATTTGGGGAACTGATAACGTTTAATAGGTTAAGCTGGGTCAAACATAAAATAAATAACTAAACAAAACAAGAAAAATTTGCATTTTATCGTATTTTTTTGCTTTTAATCGAAGTATTATTTTGTAACTAACTGATTTTCAATACATCCATTATAAGGCTAAAATTAACATAAATAGCAATTAAACTTTTATTAACTTATGGAGTCTAAATATCAAAGTAAAATACTTGGATAACGAATCAGAATTTATATTACGTCTACAGAATCCTAAGTCTAAAGAAACAGCCTACAGGGAGCTATTACAACTCTATAAGGAGCGTTTGTATTGGCACATTAGAAAGATTGTAATTAGTCATGACGATGCAGATGATGTACTTCAAAATACCTTTATAAAAGTGTACAGAAGTATTGATAAATTTAAAGGAGATAGTAAATTATTTTCTTGGCTATATCGTATAGCAACTAATGAATCAATAACTTTTATTAATAAAAATGCAAAGCGTTTACAAATTACAAATGAAGAGCACCAAACTAAGGCTATTAATAACTTAACTGCAGACGTTTATTTTGAAGGTGATGATATTCAGTTAAAATTGCAAAAAGCTATAGCTTCGTTACCCCAAAAACAACAGATTGTATTTAACATGAAATATTTTGAAGACTTAAAATATAAAGACATGGCGGAAATCTTAGAAACAAGCGAAGGTGCATTAAAGGCATCTTATCATATAGCAGCCAAGAAGATCGAAGCATTTTTAAAGTCTGATTAAACCTTTTAACAAATTTGAAGTCTAATAGTTAGAAAAAAGAATTTTGGACTGTTTAGTAACATATACAGAATCAAATTCAACATACAATGGAAAAGAATAAATTAAATAACATAACATCAACTGGTTTTAAAACACCAGAGCAATACTTTGAGTCTTTTGATGATAAACTCTTTGAACGTTTAGCAGAAAAGAAAACTATTGCAAGTATTGAAACTTCTGGTTTTACGGTGCCTAATGATTACTTTAATACGGTTGAAGATAATGTGTTTAGTAAACTCAATAATGAGGAAAAACCTGTTATAAGATTAAAATCTAAATCAAAGTTTTATTACGTTGCAGGTATTGCTGCTAGTTTTGCATTATTATTCAGTATTGTATTTAATAATAAGGATGTTACTTTTGATGCCGTAGATACTCTTGCTTTAGAGAGCTATTTATATCAAGAAGACTACACATCTGATGAGTTAGCTGTATTATTTACTGAAAATGATATTTCTGTAAATGACTTTATTGATGTTCAAATTTCAGAAGAAACTATAAATCAATACATTGAATCTATAGATTCTGAAGATTTTATTTTAGATTAAAAATTATGAGTTTTTCAACAAAAAATCACAAATTCAATATAGAAAATATAAATTCTATGAGTAAAAAGACCTATACCCTATTTTTTCTACTATTTATTTCAGTAAGTGTATTTGCACAAAAAATAGATAGTGAAAAGATTAAAGCCTTAAAAGTTGCTCATATAACGGAGCAATTAGACTTAACGCAAAAAGAAGCGCAAAAATTTTGGCCAATTTATAATGCTAATGAAGAAGCTGAAAATAAATTAAGAGATAAATCGCGAAAAAAGCGTAATGAAAAAAAGTCGGAAGACTTAACCGAAAGTGAAGCTAAAGCACTTTTAATACATATGATAGATGTAGAAAAGGAAAAGGTTGCGCTACGCTCTAAAATGCTTAACGACTTATTAGAAATATTACCTGCAAAAAAGATAGTCGCTCTTATACAGGCAGAAAGTTCATTTAGACGTAAAATGCTACAAGAATTTAGAAAACGTCAAGGAGATAGAGGAAAAAATCGTAAATAAATACAAAAAAAAGAAGCCAATTGGCTTCTTTTTTTATTCTCTAAAAGTTAACTTACTAATTCTACGATTACCCGCAGCATAAGCTGTAGAATCATTTAAAAACCTTATTGTATAAAAACCTTCGTCACTAAGATGTTTCCATGTATCACCTGCGTCATTACTATAATCAATACCTTTAAAACCAATAGCAACGAGTTCCTTCCCATTACTATTAGGCACATACTGAACACAACTTCTGTAACCTGGACCTTTACCATTAGCAACTACAGTCCAAGTTTTACCTCCGTCGTTAGTTCTTATTTTATTATTTAAGGTATCATTAGGCTTCGTATAATCTCCACCAATAGCAAAACCGTTTTTTTCATCATAAAAATCTATAGAATACATTCCTGTGGTCTCCTTACCTTGAATGATTGGAGTTTTATAAACCTCCCAAGTTTTTCCTTTATTTGGTGAATATAAAACTCGACTTGTTTTACCTCCTGTGGCTACCCAAGTATGATCTCCGACAATTGAAATATTAGTATCACTAGCAGCAAATGCAGCCTCTCCGTCTTTTGCTTTCGGTAAATCATCACAAGACATCTTTGCCCAAGTGCTGCCTCCATCTCTGGTGATAATTACACTCATACAATCGTCTGTTGGATCACCAATCGCAATACCTTCTTGGTCATTCCAGAAGTCCATAGAATCATAGAAAGCTTTTGGATGGGTTTCTTGGTATACTCGTTCTGGTAAACCATCAAAGAACTCATCAATTTTTAACCTAAATAAATATCCAGGACTCAAAACAGAAAAAAAGAAATAATGGTCACTTGTTTTCGATACTGACCGAAACTCCAATAAAGACTCCGTCAGTAATGAATCATACCCTCTTATTACAACCTCTCTAAATGGATCGAAACCATCTATATAAGATTTACCAAATTTTGTATTATTTCCTGCAAAATAAAATTCATCATTCTCACCTAAATCCAAAGCTCTAACACTTAATTCTCGATCTTCCCAAAGCGTATCAATTTCAACTTTAGAAAATTTTCTAGGTTTATTTACTTTTTCCTTTTTACAGGAAATCAAACCAAACAAAATAACACATACAATTAAATGGCGCATAGTCTCAATTTTCCCATAAAAATAGAAAAGCTTCGCGATATAACCGCGAAGCTTGTCATCAATCAATCAAAAATAAGCTAGGTCATCACTCTAGCTTCTGCTTTCAATGCTTTAACATCTATTATTAATTGTTGCATTGATGCTCTATTTAATCCGTTATAAATACCTCTAATATGTTTGTTTTTATCTATGAGCAAAAAATTTTCGGTATGTAGAAAATCATCAATATTCTTTGGTTCACCGAGATCATTTTCAATAAAATAATGTTCGCGTCCTAAGTTGTAAATCTGTAGCTTATCTCCAGTAACCAAATGCCATTTGTTATCAATTATACCATTTCGCTTTGCATAGTTTTTTAGTACAGGAACAGAATCTTGTGTTGGTGTAACCGTATGCGACAAAAACAAAACCTCATCATCGTCTATAAATTCTTCTTGTAACTTAAACATATTACCTGTCATTTGTGGACAAATTCCTGGGCAACTAGCAAAAAAGAAATCGGTTATGTAGATTTTATTATCAAACGTTTTTTGTGTTATAGTTTCACCTAACTGATTAATTAATTTGAAATCTGGAATTCTATGAAACTGTTGTTCTTCTTCCGTACCAGGTATTAACCAATTTGGTGTAAAAGATTCATCATTGTAATAAGGTAGGTAATCTACCCTACTTATTTCTTTTGCTTTAAAGTATTCTTTTTTCACCTTGTCTTTACAACTAAAAACAACAAGAAAAAGCACCACTAATACTATTTTATATATTTTGCTTTCTAATAACTTTTTCATCTTCTAATTTATAGCAAGAATTTGCTCGCATTAATCCAAATATGCGACCATTTTTAGCTTCATAATTCACGTAAAGTTGTCCATTTGGTAACCAAGCTTTTTGAATCCCTTCTTCACTACCACCTACTAATTGTCTTAACTTAGACAATTCTCCATTAGAGTACCACTGCTTTTCTTCTCCTTGTTTTTTACCATCGACATAGTTTACTTGCAACGCTAAATTTCCATTTTCCCAATAACTTTTATAGTCATCAGTTAATTTATTCTGATTATAATACGATTCAATCCTTAAAACACCATGTTTAGACCAGGTCCTGGCAACACCATGTCTTTTTCCGTTATAAAATCCTAGCTTTTCTTTTAAAGAGTCATTATCGTGAAACTTTAATGAATAGCCATTGTAAGGTTGTCCTTCATAATACCATACACCTTCTAGCTGATTTAAAACTAATTCAGACTTTAGTACTTCTCTACTATCTATAACAATTATGTTATCTTCTTTTATATCAGACAAAATATCAGAAGAAGTATTTATTGACGCTTCTTTACAGCCCAATAAACAAAGTAACATTGTTATTAATATTACTCTCATAATTAATAACCTCGATATGGTCCTGCAAATGCTAAGTAAGACCCAGTTGTAGAATACACTTCGTTAATTATATGGTAATGATATTCTTCAGTACCATCAGTATATTGGGTAGTTGAAGTATGCCCACCAGATGCATCTAAATCTGTTGGATAAGTTCCTGTAGAATTACATTTTCTTCCGTATAAAAAAACACCATCTAAAAGAATTCCGACTAAATTTTCATCATCATCTGAAAAAGCTTTTGGTTCTAAGTGATAGTGGTATACACCTGGCCCAATGTGTGCACCTGTCCAATCTAAACTAGCAGCTGCCTGGTCTAATGGCCCACCACCTTCTTGATCGTTAAAAATTGATGCTCCACTTACCGCTATACCAATAGTATTAAAAGTTGTAGAAACAGTACTGCCAGACAAATTAGGAGTAGCATCAACTGTAATTGTTGTTGCATTATTATTACTAGACATAATACTTGGTGTAGTTGCTACATTTGGCTCATCTCTATATAATGCATGACCTTCTCCCCAATAAATTGTCTCATGATCTGGTAAACCTGTAGTTTCTATAACTACATTAGATCCATCTACATAAATTGTTGTCGCATCTGAATTAAATGCAGCAAAAGCTGGATGCAGTTCTGCAATCACTCCGTCATCTCCATCGTCAGTGGATGATGAATTATCATCTGATGAACAGCCAATGTTTAATAAAACTATTGATATCATCAATATTATAAATTTAAATAAATTCTTCATGTTTAATCATTTTATAGTTTGAATAATGTTTAGATGCGGTTGATTAAAAAATCTTGCGCTTTAGTTTAATTTAATTTCTGCCACCTCTTGGTCTCGGTCTATTTTGCTGACCACCGTTTTCCAATTCCTCCTTAATTAGCATACCGTCGTGATTGGCGTCAATTCTATCAAAATTATCTTTCAAAGGGCCTTTAACTTCAGCTTTAAATAATTTGCCATCTTTATTGGTATCCATTTCAGTAAACAACTCATTTATATTTGGTGGCCCACCTCTTCCTTCTCCTTGTCCTCCTTGCATGCCTACTTCTCGCTGCTTATCTGCATCAACCTCGCCCATAACACAACGGCTGACGTATGGAAATTCAGCGGTAACTAAATACATATATTTTCCATCAATATTGATACCGTTACACGCATCTAAATCACCCGAACCTTCAACATATTCAAAATCTGAAGTAAATGTACCGTCGTGATGACCTCCTACAGATATATCCATAGATTGATGTGGATTTTCATATGTGCAATCCTCTCCTTCTCTATTTCCTGATATTGCTTTATAGCTAGGCTTATACTTTCCGCTTTTAGAATAATACATTGGGAAACCATCGTGTGCAAAACCGATATGTACCAAATCTTCACCTGAGTCAAAATTTGCAATAACTGAAGTTGGCGTACCATGATAATGGTAAGCTCCCGTCGGCTGAACATGTGCGTGGTTAAAATCCAAACCTAAATCAATGACATCTTGAAGCGCCTCTACTCGATAATTCTCACCCGTATCACATTCGACAACTTCTGCTGTTCCTGGTTCAAATTTAACACCATTAAGCGCTACACCTGGTTCTCTTATCCACTGTGGGTTTCTAGTATATTTTGGATTTACTGGAAATGAATACGTTCTATTCTGCGCAGAAATAGTATTTGGATTTCCTTGATTTGGAAAATCACCCGTCTTATGGTTGGGCAATGCATTGGTTAGCATAGTTCTAGTATCACCATTTACGGTGACAACTGTTTGTGTACCATATTTGGCATCTTTAAGAGTATAATTTCCAAAATAATTTTCTGGCGTTTCAGTATGGTCGTGAGAATGGTCTTCTGACCCATTGTGTGTATGACCAGAATTGTTCTTTTGGCTATTACAACTTACAAAACTGAAGATTGTGACCATTGCAAAGGCATAATAGAATAATTTACTTTTCATTTTTAAATAGTCCATTTTATTAATTCTTTGTCTTTCTTCGCCCCTTTTTCCTTTTACCATCTTCCTTTCCGAAAAACAACTTTAATTCTTCAATATCAAGTTGTCCATCTTCATTAGCATCAATTTCTTTGAAATTATCAATTAAATTGCGTTTATCTTTTGCCGCAACTTCTAATTCATTTAACAATCCATCTTCATTTTGATCAACTTCTTTTATTATGCTTTCTGCAGATACTTTTTTTGGTCTTTTACCATCTAAAGAAACTTCCAATTCTTCTAAATCGATAAACCCATCTGCATTAGCATCAATGTCATTAAAATCTTCAGAAATTTTGCCTCTTCTATCTTTTGATGCTTCGTCTTTGTCAATTTTATCGTCCTTGTTAGTATCTAACATTTTTAGAATTTCAGAAGCATCAGGTCTTCCACCACGTTGTTCTCCTCCTCCTTGTCTTCCTCCTCTGCCACCTGGTCCTTGTGCAAATACAGTGAAACTTAACAGTATTGCTAAAAACGTAATAATTGCCTTAATTTTAGTCTTATTCATAATTCTATATTTTAAATTTATTTAATCTCTTTCTTAATGTATATTCTTTATTGATATTAGATTTTCTTAAAAAAAAACCTCGAAATCTCTCCCGAGGTTTTTAATCAACTAATCAAACAATCTAAACTCAATATCTTAATCTAAGTATGCATTTACGGCATTAGCACGAGATACAACATGTGCATTCAATTGATTAACTGCCGATTGAAATTCTGAACTGCTATTTAAAAATGTATAACCTGTCACTTCAGAAGTTGCATAAGGCTCAATTAAAGCCGAATAAGTTGCGTATTGGGATTGGATAGTGCTTACATTAAATGCTCCATCTACCACTTCTTGCACATAAGTATCGTATTGCGCTTTATAAACATCATCTGCGTACAGATAACCAATCAATGGCCATTCTGAAGCATTTAATCCAGAAAAATCTAATGGCAACGATCCACCTTGTTTCCCAAATTGTAAGGACTCGTTATTATCCCAAGGTATCCATGTTAATTTGCTCGTATCCGGATTGTTGTATAGATAATAATTATGGGTCATTCTGCCATAGGTATCCCAATTTTGAATTACAGTATTAGTCGCCAAGTATTTTAGAAACACATCAGTATCTAAAACAGTTTCTAAATTAGTTCGCCAAGTTGCAGCATCAGTCGTTCTTGTTCCATCATTTAAAATTGAAAGTAGATTAGCAACATCAGTAAAATCTGCGTCATCTTCATTGGTTTTCTTTACATACTCGTCTTCATCAAAGGTGCCAGCTGCAAAACTTGCTGCATCTCCATCTGGTTTGTACAAATTTCCATCATCATCTGAGAATTGGGTATCTAAAACTGTATCATCAACCTCTTCTACCATTGTATACAACCCAAAATATTGTGGTCCATCTCCATGATCTACATAAACCGCATAAAATGCCGTATGGGAAGCCACTAATCCTGCATTTCTAAATACATCTGTTGCCACTTTTTCGCGAAGCATAGACTTGTCGTCATAATTATTTTTAAGGCTTAATTTTTTAAAACCATAAAAACGTTGATTATCTATTTGTGGGTAATCATCTTCGAATTCATCAAAATCCAATTTAAACGACAATTTTAAGACGCCATTTGCCCAAGACGATGCCAAACTGGAATTTCCTTTAAAACGAACACCTACACGATACCATTCGATGTCATTATAAAACACTTCTGCAGGTACAAAAATAGGATCTTCATCATCATCTGAAAATGAACCATTACCACTTCCAAATGCTCCATATAAATTGGTCATGTCATCGAGCATACTTTGCCAACGTGCTTCTGTAATAACTATATCAATTCTTTTAACGGCATTATCTTCAAAAACTTCGTCGAAATTTGGATCTGCGTCTTTACTGTGCGTGGCTTCTGTCCAGTCAGTAGCTTCAAAATCTGTATCGTCAATAATTACCTCTTGCTCATCTTCATCATTTGATGTTGTAGAATCATCATCGCTACATCCATTAAAAGTTATTAAGAAAGCACTGAAAATAAACGCTATAAATATTTGGTTAAAATTCTTTCTAAGTCTTTTCATCTCTTTAAATTTTTGGGTTAGTTTAATTTGAATCATTATTCTTTTCTTTTCGCTCTAGTTTAGTTGCCTTTTTTAATTCCTCCTTTGTAATAAATCTATTTCAATTCTTATCCATCTCTTTTTAATAAACTTTAAACGTAGGTAACTTCTCCACTTATTTTATATCACGAACAGATTGACCATTTGAAATATTTTAAATAACTACTAGAACAAATGCTTATACTAATCTTTTGAAGTGTTACTTCTTATAATTTAATTTTAAGTTATGTTTATTTAGATGAACTTGCTTTATTTAACTTGTGCTTGGTCTTGTTAAAAAAATCACAAAAAAAAGACCTTCATTATTTTGAAGGTCTTTTGATTATAAAAATTGACTATTTTCATTAATGTGGTGGAGGTCTATGACCTTCTCCTCTCATAGGAGGACGTGGTCTGTTTCCTCGGTCTCCACGACGTAAAGCATCCATTAATATACTATTAAACTTTTCTTTTTGCTTGTCATTGGCTATGTCTCTAATCATTTTGAAATGATAGAATATTTCTTTTTCTTTTTCTGTTTCCTTATCACAAATTAATGCTGTAATTGAGTCAATTGTGCTTTCATTTATCTCATCATCAGACAATTTATTAAACAACTTATCTTTTAATTCTTTTATATCATTAGATAAACGCATCATGGTTGGATGGTGTCCTGCACTTTTCACATAGAAACGCTCTAATTGAGTATCATTAAACCCAAGCTCTCGTACAATAAAATCTTTTTCTCTTTGCGATTCTTCTGGCCTCGAATCATTATTTTTTCCGATGTAATTAATTAGAAAAAAACCGTTAACAACAATTAGAAAAACGAGCAAAATATATAAAAATGTATTTTTTTTCATAATTTAATTTAATAAGACAGTTTCTTCACTTATTGAAAGACCATATGATTCAGCAAAACTATTTACATTCTCATTGTATGTAGATTCTTGCAAATTGTTAAATGCGATAACATTTAAAACAACAACACATACTAAGGTTGCTAACTGTAATTTTGGAGTAAACCAAGACCAAGTTGCTTCTTGCACTTCTTCAGATGCATTACGAATTTGCTGCATCACTTTTTCCTTAAAAAATGGTGAGACTTTAACCTCTTCAATAGATTCTACTGAATCAAAGGTTTCCTTAACTTTTTTATCCATGTCTAAATCAGATTTCATAACTATATATTTAGATGCATAAGTTTAAAAAAACTTGTGTTAATATTCATTTTTATAATAATTTTCTAGAGTGTTTTGTAAATTCTTTTTAGCTCTAAACATAACAGATTCAATAGAAGACAAGCTTCTTTTTGTAATTTCTGCCACTTCCTGATAACTCTTTCCATCTATTTTATGAAGCGTAAAAACAACTCTTTGACTTTCAGCTAAGCTATTAATAGCTTTAAAAAGCGTAGCGTTAAGTTCTTTATTCTCTAGCAAAATTCCTGGGTGATTCATTTCTGTGAAATAATCAGTCTTATCCATAGGAACTGCATTGCCTGTAATTGATTGTAAAAACGCAAAACGCTTTTTTGTATTCTTTTTTCTAATAAACTCTAAGCACTTATTGGTTGTTATTCTATAAATCCAAGTCGATAATTTTGAGTCTCCTTTAAATTTAGAAATAGAGTTGAACACTTCCATAAATACATCTTGTGCAATATCCTCAGCATCTTCTCTATTTGGAACAAACGAAATACATGTGCCAAAAACTTTTTGCTGAAACATATCCAATAGCGCACTGTAAGCCTTAGGGCTTTTTGATTTTAACTCTGTTATAAATTCGGTTTCCTTCAAAAATTGAGATGCTTACAATACGGGTAATTTACTTTAGATGCAATTTTCAAAAAAAACTTGCGGATTTTTTATATTTTTAGATAAGAACACTTTTATATAAACTTAAATACTTTTAAACTTTTCTCTTACCTTTGCACGCTTGTTTAATTTAAACAATTGCGGCTAAAGTATTTAAACTAAAGCTAAAAAAAGAATAAAATAAAAATGCGACTACATAGAAACTTATGCTTTGCAGTAATAGATGGCTTACATCTTATTTTTAATGAAGGTGAATATGCTGATAAGGTGATACAACAATTACTAAAGCGCGATAAGCGTTGGGGAAGTCGTGATAGAGGTTTTGTTGCCGAAACCGTTTACGAAATAGTTCGTTATCAAAGACTGTATGCAGAAATTGCAGATGTAAAAGCACCCTACGATAGAGATAATCTTTGGAGACTATTTGCGGTATGGGCAACACTTAAAGGCATAAGATTACCTGATTGGAAATATTTTACAGATACTCCATCTCGAAAAATAAAAGGACGGTTTGATGAGCTTTCTAAAATTAGAAAATTTAGAGAATCGGTTCCAGATTGGATTGATGAATTAGGAGTAAAGGAATTAGGAGAAGCCGAATGGACTAAAGAGCTTGCCAAACAAAACGAACAAGCGGATGTCGTTCTTAGAGTTAACACTTTAAAAACGAATAAAAAAGATTTACAGTTAAAACTTCAATCCGAAGATATAGAAACTGAGTTACTGCCAGATCATCCTTCTGCATTAAAATTAAAAGAACGTGCAAATGTTTTCGTAACTGAAGCATTTAAGAACGGCTGGTTTGAGGTGCAAGATGCATCTTCTCAATTAGTTGCAGATTATTTAGACGTAAAACCAGGCATGAAAGTTGTAGATGTTTGTGCAGGTGCAGGTGGTAAAACTTTGCATTTAGCATCTCTTATGGAAAACAAAGGTCAGTTAATTGCTATGGATATTTACGAAAGTAAATTAAAGAAACTCAAAATAAGAGCCCGCAGAAATGGTGTTCACAATATTGAGATGAAGGTAATTGACTCTACTAAACCAATTAAAAAATTACATGGTAAAGCAGACCGTTTATTAATTGATGCACCATGTTCAGGATTAGGTGTTTTACGTAGAAATCCAGATGCCAAATGGAAATTACAACCAGAGTTTGTGGAGAGTATTAAGAAAACACAACAGGAAGTTTTAGAAAAATATTCTAAAATGGTTAAACCGGGAGGAAAAATGGTCTATGCTACATGTTCTGTTCTACCATCTGAAAATCAAAAACAAGTTGACAAATTCTTAACATCCGAAGCCGGAAAAGATTTTACATTTGTTAAGGACAAAAAGATATTAGCCTATAAGTCTGGTTTTGATGGATTCTATATGGCACTTTTAGAAAAAAAATAACCAAATCACTATTAAACAAAAGCTATCAAATGAAGAACTTTTACTTTTTAATTTTTACTTTACTTATTACAAATATTACGTTTGCCCAGATTCCTGCAAATTATTACGATAGTGCTGATGGTTTAACTGGTTATACTTTAAAAACGCAATTAAAAAATATTATAACTAATGGTCATAGTGATCAAGGTTATGGATCTCTATACTCTGGTTATGTAACAACGCATACCGATAATATCTCAGAAAGTGGATATGAGAATGATGGAACCATTTTATTATACTACACAGAAAATCCTAACGGTACAGATCCTTACACCTTTAATCACGGCTCAAACAATTGTGGTAATTATAGTGGTGAAGGAGATTGTTATAACCGAGAGCATACAATTCCTCAATCGTCTTTTGGTAGTGCATCACCTATGCAAAATGACATTCACCATGTAGTACCAAGCGATGGTTATGCTAATGGACAAAGAGGAAGTTTTCCTTTTGGAACAGTTGGTTCTGCGAATTGGACATCTATGAATGGATCTAAAAGAGGCAGCAGTAATGTACCTGGTTATTCAGGCACTGTTTTCGAACCAATTGACGAATTTAAAGGTGACATCGCAAGAGCTATTCTTTATTTCGTCACACGATATGAAGATACTGTAGATGGTTACACAAGTTTTGACATGTTCAATGGAACAGAAGACCAAGCTTTAGAAGATTGGGCTTTAGATATGTTATTAGATTGGCATTACAATGTTGACCCTGTAGATCAAAGGGAAATAGACCGAAATAATGCTGCGTATAACTACCAAGGCAATGCAAATCCGTTTGTTGATCATCCGGAATATGCTAACTTAATTTGGAATCCAAATCCAGATACTGAAGCGCCTTCAAATCCAACCAACTTAGTCGCTTCAAATCCTGCAGACAACTCAATAGATTTAAACTGGACAGCTTCAACAGATAATATAGGAGTTGTTTCTTATGATATTTATGTTGATGGAACAAATACATTTAATACTGCAAACACTTCCTTTACAGTTACTGGCTTAACGGCTAACACCAACTATTGCTTTACCATAAAAGCAAAAGATGCTGCAGGTAATGAATCCGGTTTTAGCAATCAAGATTGTGAAACAACTACAGATAATGGAACTGTCGGTGGATCGGATTGTCTAGTTGAAACATTTGAACTTATTCCTTCAAACTCAGGTTCGTATTCAGATAGAACTTGGACTGGAGATAATGGATTAACATATTCTGCTACAGAAGCAAGAACAGACCAAACATTAAACGGAAGAGCAATTACTGTTAGAGATGGCGTTATAACACTTCCAACTACTTCTGGTGGCATAGGCACATTAACTGTAACCACACAGCGTGTATTTAGCGGATCTGCTGGTACATTTAATGTAAAGGTCAACGGAAATTTAGTAGGTACGATTGCTTATGATGACATAGTACAAACTATTACAATTCCAAATATTAATGTTGAGAATAACGTTTCTGTTGTCATTGACGGTAATAGTTCTGGTAGTAATAGAGTGATATTTGACGACTTATCATATACTTGTTACTCTACTCTAGGTGCAGACAAATATGATATCTCTGATGTAAAAATTCATCCAAATCCGGTTAAAAATAATCTAACTGTAGATTTGAAATCTAATATAGACACTGATATAGAAATTTATGATATTCTTGGAAAACGCGTTTATAGAAACACATTATCCACATCCAACACTATATATCTTCAGTCCCTAAAAGCTGGAATTTATATTGTCAAAATATCTCAAGACAATGCTACTATCACTAAGAAGCTGATAAAACAGTAAGCATATAACTTAATTCTTAAAAGCAGTTCAATAGAACTGCTTTTTTTTGTTTAAAACCTGTTGAATACTTCACTTTTTGTATCCTAAATTTTAATAGTAATATCACAAAATGAATTAACTTTGCATTTTAATTTTCACGTCAAATATCTCAAATAAATGATTCATTTCTTCGGAAACCAAAACAGCAAAGTATTTGCTGTTCAAGCAACAAAAGAATTATCAACCGAAACCATTTCTAAATTAGTATGGTTATTTGGCAACCAGCCAAAAATAGAACAAGCATCTCTCGATGCTTTTTTTGTTGGTCCACGAGCAGCAATGATTACCCCTTGGAGTACAAATGCTGTTGAAATCACCCAAAATATGGGAATTTCGAATATCATTAGAATTGAAGAGTTTACTTCGACAACCAAAGATTTCAAGGATTTTGACCCAATGATATCTGAAAAATTTTCGAGTTTAAATCAAGATGTTTTTAAAATTGACATTCAACCTGAAGCCATTTTAAATATTGAAGATATTTCAGCATACAACCAACAAGAAGGTTTGTCGCTAAGTGATGAAGAAGTAGAATACCTAGAAAGTGTTTCAAAAAAAATAGGACGACCATTAACCGACTCTGAAGTTTTTGGGTTTTCTCAGGTTAATTCAGAACACTGTCGTCATAAAATATTCAATGGTACTTTTGTTATTGATGGTGAAGAAAAAGAAACGTCGTTATTCAAACTTATAAAAGAAACCTCGAAACAAAATCCCAATGATATTGTTTCGGCATATAAAGATAACGTCGCTTTTATAAAAGGACCTGTTGTGGAACAGTTTGCACCAAAGCGTGCTGATGTTCCAGATTATTATACAACTAAAGATTTTGAGTCTGTAATTTCACTAAAAGCAGAAACACACAATTTCCCAACAACTGTTGAGCCTTTTAATGGTGCTGCTACAGGTTCTGGTGGTGAAATTAGAGATAGACTTGCTGGTGGAAAAGGCTCTTTACCTCTTGCGGGAACTGCAGTTTATATGACTTCATATTCTAGATTAAACGATGAGCGTCCATGGGAGAAGGCATTTCCAGAGCGCAAGTGGCTGTACCAAACACCAATGGACATCTTAATTAAAGCAAGTAACGGAGCATCTGATTTTGGAAACAAATTTGGGCAACCTTTAATCTGTGGTTCTGTATTAACTTTTGAGCATCAAGACCAAAACGGAAAAATTGGCTACGATAAAGTAATTATGCAAGCTGGAGGAATTGGTTACGGAAAAGCAGAGCAAGCATTAAAAGATACACCAAAAGAAGGTGATAAAATTGTTATTCTTGGTGGTGACAATTACCGAATCGGTATGGGAGGAGCCGCAGTGTCCTCTGCTGACACAGGTGAATTTGCTTCTGGTATCGAATTAAACGCCGTACAACGTTCTAATCCTGAAATGCAAAAACGAGCTGCAAATGCTGTTAGAGGCATGGTAGAAAGTGATGAAAATTTCATTGTTTCAATTCACGATCATGGTGCTGGTGGACACCTCAACTGTTTATCAGAATTAGTTGAAGATACAGGTGGAAACATAGATTTAGATAAATTACCTGTTGGTGATCCTACTTTATCTGCTAAAGAAATTATTGGTAACGAATCTCAAGAACGTATGGGATTAGTGATTGCAGATAAACATTTAGACACCTTACATAAAATAGCGGATAGAGAACGTTCTCCAATTTACGATGTTGGAGAAGTCACAGGAAAACATCGTTTTACTTTTGAATCTAAAACCAATGGAGCTAGACCAATGGATTTAGCTTTAGAAGATATGTTTGGTAGCTCGCCAAAAACCATAATGACAGACACTACGGTTGAGAAAGCATACAGTGGCATTTCTTATAATACAGACAAATTTTACGATTATTTAGATCAAGTTCTTCAGCTTGAAGCAGTAGCCTGTAAAGATTGGCTAACTAACAAAGTAGACCGTTGTGTTGGTGGTAAAGTTGCTAAGCAACAATGCGCTGGCCCTTTACAATTACCATTGAATAATGTTGGCGTAATGGCTCTCGATTATAAGGGTAAGGAAGGCATCGCAACGAGTATTGGTCACTCACCTATTTCGGGATTAATTAATCCTGAAGCTGGTAGTAGAAACTCAATTACAGAAGCGTTAACTAATATTATTTGGGCACCTTTAAAAGATGGATTAAAAAGTGTATCACTATCAGCCAATTGGATGTGGCCTTGTAAAAATGAAGGTGAAGATGCTCGTTTATATGAAGCTGTAAAAGCGGTTTCAGAATTTGCAATAGATTTAGGGATCAATGTTCCAACAGGAAAGGATTCCCTTTCAATGAAACAAAAATATCCTGATGGAGATGTTATTTCTCCAGGCACAGTTATTATTTCAGCAGCAGCCAACTGTAACGATATAACTAAAGTTGTTGAACCTGTCTTTAAAAAAGGAAAAGGATCAATTTACTATATCAATATGTCTCAAGATTCTTACGAACTTGGCGGAAGTTCTTTCGCACAGATTAATAATAAAATTGGTAACACTACACCAAACATTAAAAGTGCAGACTATGTTAAAACGGTTTTTAATACCATTCAAAATTTAATAAAAGATAATCAAATTGTTGCTGGTCACGATGTAGCTTCTGGTGGTTTAATTACCACCTTATTAGAACTGTGTTTTGCTGACAATAATATAGGTGCTGAGTTAGATATAACAAGTCTTGATGAAAAAGATGCTTTCAAAGTTCTTTTTGCTGAAAATGCAGGAATCGTGATTCAGGCAGAAAATGATAATGAGATTGAAAACGTATTATCTAATGCTGCAATAGAATTTCATAAGTTAGGTGAAGTTACTGAAAGTGATGTCTTAGGCATCATTAATGGCAATCAAGTCTTTACTATGACGGTTTCGAGATTACGAGATATGTGGTTTAAAACCTCTTTCCTACTCGACCAAAAACAAACAGCAAATGGTTTAGCAAAAGAACGTTTTGATAATTATAAGCAACAACCGCTTCAATATAAATTTCCATCACATTTTACAGGTAAACTTGATGAGATTGCCACGTCACAAGTTCCTCGCAATGACAGTAAGCGACCTAAAGCAGCAATTCTTCGTGAAAAAGGAAGTAACTCAGAACGTGAAATGGCAAACGCCATGTACTTGGCAGGTTTTGATGTTAAGGATGTACACATGACCGACTTAATTTCGGGTAGAGAAACTTTAGAAGACATTCAATTTTTAGGAGCCGTTGGTGGTTTTAGTAATTCAGATGTTTTAGGCTCTGCTAAAGGTTGGGCTGGAGCTATTAAATACAATGAACAAGCCAATAAAGTCATTAAAAACTTCTTTGAAAGAGAAGACACATTATCAGTTGGTATTTGTAACGGTTGTCAATTATGGATGGAATTAGATCTTATTAATCCAGAACATGAAGTTCATGGCAAAATGGTTCATAACGATTCCCATAAACACGAAAGCTCATTTACTTCTGTAAAAATTCAGCAAAACAATTCTGTAATGCTTTCTAGTTTAGAAGGCTCTACTTTAGGTGTTTGGATTTCTCATGGAGAAGGAAAATTCAACTTACCATATTCTGAAGACAAATACAATATCGTTGCTAAATATGGTTATGAAGCTTATCCGCATAATCCAAATGGTTCAGATTTTAATACAGCTATGATGTGCGACTCAACTGGTCGTCATTTGGTAACGATGCCTCATATAGAGCGTTCAACTTTTCAGTGGAATTGGGCGCACTATCCAGAAGGTAGAAAGGACGATGTTTCACCTTGGTTAGAAGCTTTTGTTAATGCAAGAAAATGGATTGAGAATAAATAAAACTATTTTTAAATTTGAGTTATTAATATTTTTGCGGTAATTTACCTACAAACAAAGATGATTTATGACTCTGAAGTATTATGACACTACAAACCTAAACCCTATTGTAGAAGAGCTATTTCAACTTACATTTAGTAAAGAGGATATACCTTTTCAATCTACTGTACTTCCTATTTGTTTTACAACCATAACTAATATATACAGTAAAGGTCAAAGTTCCGTTTATAAAAAAACAGAAACTCCTTTAATTGGTCTTATTGCAACAGGTCAATTTTACGAATCTTATCAGTTTTTAGTTAACCAAGAAAGTAATTCATACGGTATAACATTTCATCCAACAGCGTTACACAAAATAACAAATCTAGACATTCATAAATTAACTAATAAACACGTTCCTTTAAAAGCGTTTGCCCCTAAACTATATGAATTACTAAATCCTATCTTTTTAACTCATAAGGATGATGCTAAAGGTTTAACCAAATCATTGAAAAAATTCTTCTTAGAACTACCAATAACAACTAACAAAACAACTGCCTTAATAGATAAGCTTATAGCAATTATACATAAAAAAGAAGGTATGCTTAATACCTACGAACTATTGGATTATATAGATTTTAGTCAAAAAACTTTAGAAACTCAATTTAAAAAAATTGTTGGTTTAACACCAGGAAAATACATACGCCTACATCGTTTTTTAAAACTAATGAGAAAACACGAAGGCAAAGAAATTGATCTTAAAGATTTAATACATATGTACAATTATTATGATCATTCGCATTTTGTTAAAGACTTTAAACACTTTATGAAACAGTCACCTAAAGACTACTTTAAGTCTGAAAATGCATTTTTAAATGAATATCTAAATAAATAATTTAACTTCGATAATTTACATCATTTTTCAATTATTAGTCTCTATTTTTGTTTTTAGATATTTTTGCTAAACATATTTAATATAGGGTTATTGAATAATTGATAGCACTCAATGAGATAAAATATCAAAAGAGACTTTATTTTAAAGTCTCTTTTTTTATGCTCAAAATTTTAAATTATTACTCCTATATTGACAATCTTTAGGATTAATACCGTTAATTTTTATATTTTCGTAATATCCCATACTAATTATTGCTAAATATATGACAGAGATAACCCGCCTCTTTGATTTTCCATACTATCAATTAAAACATAAACCATCTGATTCTGCCTTAGTTACAAAATATGATGGTAAATGGACACCTATGTCTACCAAAGAATACATTGATAAGTCGAATACAATTAGTAGAGCACTTTTGAGATTAGGTATTAAAAAAAATGATAAAATTGCTGTAATCTCTACTACCAATAGAACCGAGTGGAATATTATGGATATTGGTATTTTACAAACGGGTGCTCAAAATATACCGATTTATCCAACTATATGTGCAGAAGATTATGAATATGTATTAAATCATAGCGAATCTATTTACTGCTTTGTTTCAGATGAAGAAGTTTTAGAAAAGGTTAGAAAAGTACAAGCAAACACCGGTTTAAAAGAAGTTTACTCTTTCAATCATATAGATGGTTGTAAACATTATTCAGAATTATTTGAACTCGGAAAAGACGAAAGTAACCAACCCGAAGTTGAAGCTCGTAAAGACGCTGTAAAACCAGAAGATCTTGCAACTATAATATATACATCTGGTACTACCGGGAGACCTAAAGGCGTAATGTTATCACATTGGAATATTACTAGCAATGCTTTAGACAGCTCTCCTCGAGTTCCCTTAGTAGATGGCGAAACTCGCATTCTAAGTTTTTTACCAATTTGTCACATTTTTGAACGTGTGTTAATATATGTTTACCAACATGCTGGAACCTCAATTTATTTTGCAGAAGGTATAGACAAAATTGGTGAAAATGCTAAAGAAATTAAGCCTAACTTAATGAGTGTTGTACCTCGACTGCTAGAAAAGGTATTTGATAAAATTATGCTTAAAGGTGAGGAACTTACAGGCATTAAAAAGTCACTTTTCTTTTGGGCGGTTAAACTGGGTGAAAAATGGGAGCCTTATGGAGCCAACGGAGCATGGTACGAGTTTAAACTCAAAATAGCCAACAAACTTATTTTTAGTAAGTGGAGAGAAGCCTTAGGTGGTGAATTAACAACAATGGTTTCTGGTAGTGCTGCATTACAAGTTAGGTTAGCAAGAGTTTTTGGTGCTGCTAAAATGCTAGTGATGGAAGGTTATGGACTTACTGAAACCTCTCCAGTTGTTTCAGTTGGTTTATACAAAGACAAAATGTATAAAGTTGGTACCGTTGGCAAACCTATAGATAACGTAGAGGTTAAAATTGCAGAAGATGGAGAAGTCCTTATAAAGGGACCAAATGTAATGATGGGCTATTATAAAGATCCGGATAAGACGGCAGAAGTAATGTCTGGTGATTATTTCCATACAGGTGATAAAGGTGAAATTGACTCGGATGGTTTCTTAAAAATTACAGGTCGTAAAAAAGAAATGTTTAAAACTTCTGGTGGTAAATATGTTATTCCGCCACTTTTAGAAAACGACATGAAACAATCCCTTTTTATAGAACAAATTATGGTTGTCGGTGAAGGTGAAAAAATGCCAGCTGCTTTAATTCAGCCTAATTTCGATTTCATAAGAGATTGGATTGACCATAAACAAAATGGTGTGGGAAAAACAGATGAAGAAATTGCCTCTTCAGAAATTGTAATTAACCGAATTCAAAAAGAAATAGACAAATACAATAAACATTTTGGTAAATGGGAACAAATTAAACGTTTTGAACTTACTCCAGATGTTTGGTCTATAGATGGTGGTCATCTCACTCCTACCATGAAAATGAAACGAGCCATTATTAAAGATATATACAAAGACTTGTATGAGAAAATTTATAGACCTTAAAAAAAGGATTCTCAATTAAAGTCTCTAATTATTAAGAGAACCCTAATATGGTTCTCTTTTTTTGTGCAAAATATAAGGAATCATAAAAATCATACTTAATTTATTATGCGTGCATAGTATTTTTTTATTATCTTTGGTTTTCAATTATTTCTTATGAAGGACAAAACCATTGACTATATACTTAGAACCACTTGGTTAGCAGTTAACAAAATGTACAACGAAGAAGCTTTAAAATTTGATTCTACAATGGCTACCGGCTTTGCTTTATTAAGTATTGATCCAGAAAATGGTACACCTTCTACGTCTTTAGGTCCAAAAATGGGTATGGAAGCTACAAGTTTATCTCGTACACTAAAAACAATGGAAGAAAAAGGATTGATTATTAGAAAACCAAACCCTGAAGATGGTCGTGGAGTCTTAATTTTTTTAACCGAATTTGGTAGAGAGAAAAGAGCCTATTCAAGAGAAAAAGTATTGACTTTTAATGAAGCTATAAAAGCAAATGTCTCTGAAGAAGAATTAGCAAACTTTCAAAAAGTAACGGAAGTCATTAATAATATGATTTCTAATAAACAGATATACAATCAAAAAGAACACACTTTAAAATAAGATGAGTAAACGTAGAATTAAAAAAATAGCCATTATTGGCTCAGGGATTATGGGAAGCGGTATTGCTTGTCATTTTGCCAACATTGGTGTAGATGTTTTACTATTAGACATCGTACCACGAGAACTTAACGATAAAGAAAAAGCTAAAGGCTTAACTTTAGAAGATAAAGTGGTAAGAAACCGTTTGGTTAATGATGCTTTAACAGCTTCCATTAAATCAAAACCTGCTCCACTCTATCATCCATCATTTAAAAACAGAATTACAACTGGTAATCTCGAAGATGATATTGCCAAAGTAAAAGATGTAGATTGGATTATGGAAGTTGTTGTAGAACGACTAGACATTAAACAACAAGTTTTTGAAAAACTAGAACAACACAGAACACCTGGTACTTTAATTACATCTAATACCTCTGGTATTCCTATTAAATTTATGAGTGAAGGACGTAGTGACGATTTCCAGAAGCATTTCTGTGGAACACACTTCTTCAATCCTGCACGTTACTTAAAATTATTTGAAATCATTCCAGGACCTAAAACAGATGCTTCTGTATTAGAATTCTTAAATGAATATGGAGAAAAATTCTTAGGAAAAACATCTGTCGTAGCTAAAGACACACCTGCTTTTATTGGAAATAGAATCGGGATTTTTAGCATTATGAGTTTATTTCATACCGTTAAGGATTTAGATTTAACTATTGAAGAGGTAGATAAATTATCTGGTCCAGTTATAGGTCGTCCTAAATCAGCAACATTCCGTACGGTTGATGTTGTAGGACTAGACACTTTAGTACATGTAGCTAACGGAATTAGAGAAAATTGTCCTAATGACGAACGTTTAGAGCTTTTTAAATTACCAGATTTCATCAACACCATGATGGAAAATAAATGGTTAGGAAGCAAAACTGGTCAAGGATTTTATAAAAAGAATGTTTCGGCAGAAGGTAAAAAAGAGATTTTATCGCTAGACTTAAACACGCTAGAATATCGCGCTGCTAAACGCGCAAAATTTGCCACCTTAGAATTAACGAAGACCGTTGATAAGGTTGTAGACCGTTTTAAAATATTAGTAAAAGGAAAAGATAAAGCTGGCGAATTCTACAGAAAGAGTTTCTCTGCTTTATTCGCATATGTTTCTAACAGAATTCCAGAAATTACAGACGATTTATACAAAATCGATGATGCCATGAAGGCAGGATTTGGATGGGAACATGGACCTTTTCAAATTTGGGATGCTATTGGAGTTGAAAAAGGTATCGAAATGATGCAAGCTGAAGGTTTAAAACCTGCAGATTGGGTACAAGATATGCTTCAATCTGGTAGCGATAGCTTCTACTCTATTAAAGATGGAGCAACGTATGCTTATAATATTCCGACGAAGACACAAGAAAAAATTCCTGGTCAAGATAGCTTTATCATTTTAGATAATATTCGTAAAACATCCGAAGTATTTAAAAACTCAGGTGTTGTAGTAGAAGATTTAGGCGATGGAATTCTTAATGTGGAATTCCAATCGAAAATGAATACCATTGGAGGCGATGTTTTGGCTGGATTAAATAAAGCGATTGATTTAGCTGAAAAAGATTTCGCAGGATTGGTTGTTGGAAACCAAGCAGCTAATTTCTCAGTTGGAGCAAACATCGGAATGATTTTTATGATGGCTGCAGAACAAGAATATGATGAGCTAAATATGGCTATCAAATATTTCCAAGACAGTATGATGCGTATGCGTTACTCGTCTATTCCAACTATTGCTGCACCGCATGGCATGGCTCTTGGCGGAGGCTGTGAATTATCAATGCATGCAGACAAAGTGGTTGCAGCAGCAGAAACTTACATCGGCTTGGTTGAGTTTGGTGTTGGTGTTATTCCTGGTGGTGGAGGTTCTAAAGAAATGACTTTAAGAGCATCAGACACATTTAAAAAAGGAGATGTACAACTCAATACACTTCAAGAATATTTCTTAACGATCGGAATGGCGAAAGTAGCAACTTCTGCTTACGAAGCTTACGATTTAGGAATTCTTCAAAAAGGAAAAGATATCGTAGTTGTAAATAAAGATAGACAAATAGCAGTAGCTAAACAGCATGCTATGTTAATGGCTGATATGGGCTATACGCAACCTGTAAAACGTACAGATGTTAAAGTACTAGGTAAACAAGCCTTAAGTATGTTTATGGTAGGTACAGACTCTATGCAAGACAGCAACTACATTAGTGAGCACGACAGAAAAATTGCAAATAAACTAGGTTATGTTATGGCTGGTGGCGATTTATCTGAACCAACTTTAGTAAGCGAACAGTATTTATTAGACTTAGAACGCGAAGCTTTCTTGTCTTTATGTACTGAACGTAAAACATTGGAAAGAATTCAGCATATGTTAACTAAAGGGAAACCGTTACGTAATTAAAAATTACTATGCCTTTTGCTTTTAGCTTTTAGCTATTGGCAAATGCAGTAAACAACACAATGCTAAAAGCCAAGAGCTAATAATTAAAAGCATAAAATATGAAAACAGCATATATAGTAAAAGCATACAGAACCGCAGTTGGTAAAGCTCCAAAAGGCGTGTTTCGTTTTAAAAGAACAGATGAATTGGCAGCAGAAACCATCAAATACATGATGAAAGAACTGCCAAATTTAGACCCAAAACGTATAGACGACGTAATTGTTGGTAACGCGATGCCAGAAGGTTCACAAGGATTAAACATGGCGCGTTTAATCTCATTAATGGGATTAGAAGTTGTTGATGTACCTGGTGTTACCGTTAACCGTTTTTGCTCCTCTGGAGTTGAAACTATTGGTATGGCAACAGCAAAAATTCAAGCCGGAATGGCAGATTGTATCATTGCAGGAGGTGCAGAAAGTATGAGTAGTGTCCCAATGACTGGTTTTAAACCAGAATTGAATTACGATGCCATTGTAAAAAATGGTCATGAAGATTATTATTGGGGAATGGGAAATACTGCCGAAGCCGTGGCAAAGCAATTCAATGTCTCTAGAGAAGATCAAGATGAATTTGCCTACAATTCGCATATGAAAGCCTTAAGAGCACAAGCCGAAAATCGTTTTCAAGATCAAATTGTACCAATAGAAGTTGAGCAAACTTATATTGATGCTAATGGAAAGAAAGCAACAAAGTCATACACAGTAACTAAAGACGAAGGACCTCGTGCAGGTACTAGCAAAGAGGCTTTAGCAAAACTAAGAGCTGTATTTGCTGCTGGTGGAAGTGTCACAGCAGGTAACTCTTCTCAAATGAGTGATGGTGCTGCCTTTGTAATGGTAATGAGCGAAGATATGGTAAAAGAATTAGGTCTTGAACCAGTTGCACGTATGGTAAATTATGCCGCTGCAGGAGTTGAACCTCGTATTATGGGAATTGGACCAGTAAAAGCGATTCCAAAAGCATTAAAACAAGCAGGTTTAAAACAAGATGATTTAGCATTAATAGAATTGAATGAAGCTTTCGCTTCGCAGTCTTTAGCAGTCATCAGAGAATTAAACTTAAATCCAGATATCATTAACGTAAATGGTGGAGCAATTGCATTAGGTCATCCATTAGGCTGTACAGGTGCAAAATTATCCGTTCAACTTTTTGATGAAATGCGTAAGCAAGACATGAAAGGTAAATATGGTGCAGTAACCATGTGTGTTGGAACTGGCCAAGGTGCTTGTGGAATATTCGAATTTTTAAATTAACAAAAGAACTTAATACAATACTATAAAATGGCAGATACAGAAAAAGATATCCTACGTGGAGGTCAATTCTTAGTAAAAGAAACAAAGTGTGAAGATGTATTTACTCCTGAAGATTTTTCAGAAGAACAAACCATGATGAAGGAATCCGTAATGGAATTCAACGAACGTGAAATAATCGCTCACAAACCAAGATTTGAAGCTAAAGATTATGCATTAACTGAAGAAGTTATGCGTAAGGCTGGTGAAATGGGCTTTTTAAGTGTTTCAGTTCCTGAAGCTTATGGAGGAATGGGAATGGGATTTGTTTCTACATGTTTAACATGTGATTACATTTCGTCTGGTACCGGATCTTTTAGTACTGCTTTTGGTGCGCACACAGGAATTGGCACCATGCCAATTACATTATATGGTACTGAGGCACAGAAACAAAAGTATGTACCAAAATTAGCTTCAGGTGAGTGGTTTGGTGCTTATTGTTTAACTGAGCCTGGAGCTGGTTCTGATGCTAATTCTGGTAAAACTACTGCCACTCTTTCTGATGATGGTAAATCATATAAAATTAATGGACAAAAAATGTGGATTTCAAACGCAGGCTTCTGTAGTTTGATGATCGTTTTTGCACGTATTGAAGACGATAAAAATATTACAGGATTTATCGTAGAATACGATGGCGATAATCCTAACGGCATTACTTTAGGTGAAGAAGAACATAAATTAGGTATTAGAGCAAGTTCTACACGTCAAGTATTTTTTAACGATACGGTTGTACCAGTTGAAAACATGTTAGCTGGTCGTGGTGAAGGGTTTAAAATTGCAATGAACGCACTTAACGTTGGTCGTATAAAGTTGGCTGCCGCTTGTTTAGATTCGCAACGTCGTATTTTAACAACAGCTGTAAATTACGCCAACGAACGTAAGCAATTTAAAACTCCTATTGCAAACTTTGGAGCCATTAAGACAAAAATAGCTGAAATGGCAGCTAGTGCTTATGCTGGTGAATCTGCAACCTATAGAGCTGCAAAAAATATTGAAGATAGAATCGCATTAAGAGTTGCCGCTGGTAATACACACCAAGAAGCAGAGCTTAAAGGTGTGGAAGAATATGCTATTGAGTGTTCTATTTTAAAAGTAGCAGTGTCCGAAGATGTACAAAATTGTGCTGACGAAGGAATCCAAATTTTTGGTGGTATGGGATTCTCTGAAGAAACGCCAATGGAAGCCGCTTGGAGAGATGCTCGTATTGCTCGAATTTATGAAGGAACTAACGAAATCAATAGAATGTTAGCTGTTGGTATGTTAGTAAAAAAGGCCATGAAAGGTCATGTAGATTTATTAGGACCTGCACAAGCTGTGCAAGAAGAATTAATGGGTATTCCATCGTTTGATACTCCAGATTATTCAGAATTATTTTCTGAAGAAAAGCAAATGATTGCAAAGCTTAAGAAAACATTCTTAATGGTTGCTGGTGGAGCTGTTCAAAAATTTGGACCGCAACTAGAAGAGCACCAACAATTACTTATTGCAGCTGCAGATATCTTAATTGAAATCTATATGGCAGAATCTGCAATTTTAAGAACTGAGAAAAATGTTAAGCGAACTAGCGAAAAAGAGCAATCTGCTCAAATAGCTATGGCAAAATTATATTTATATCACGCTGTAGATATCGTTGAAGAAAAAGGTAAAGAAAGTATTATTTCTTTTGCTGAAGGAGACGAACAACGTATGATGTTAATGGGTCTTAAACGTTTTACAAAATATACAAACTATCCAGATATTGTAGATCTACGTATTGAGATAGCTGAAAAAGTAAAAGCAGAAAATAAGTACTGCTTTTAGGTTAAGTTTAAGTTAGAAATGGAAAAAAAGTCAATTCATTAATTTGAGTTGGCTTTTTTTATTTCACTATCTTTAGTTTTTCCAAAAAACTAGTCATGAAACTATTTCAACTTATTATTCTATCATTTTTTACGTCATTTTCCTTTTCTCAATCCAATACTGAAATTTTTCTTTTCGAATTAGAAACTGATAACATAAAAATTGAGCTTAAAAACGGAATAAATATTTCTAAAAATGAAGGTTACGATAATCAGCCGTCGTTTATAGATGATAGATATATTGCCTTTGCTTCAACAAGAAATGGACAAACTGATATTGTTAAATTTGATACGCGCTATAACGCCAAAGTTTGGCTAAATTTCACAGAAGGTGGAGAATATACTCCTTTAAAAATCCCTAATAATAATGCACTATCTGCTGTTAGATTAGATAAAGATGGTAAGCAACGTTTATACAGTTATAGTTTAAGAAATGGACATTCCACAGAGCTCATTAAAGATTTGGTTGTTGCCTACTATACCTGGTATAATGAGGATATTATTGTTTCAGCAGTTATTGAAGAAGATAACTTAAACTTATATGTAAGCAACCTTAAAGATGGAACAAATGTAAAATATGCTTCTAATGTCGGACGTTCTTTTCATAAAATCCCGAATACTAATTTAGTAAGTTTTATTTCAAAAGAAAATGATAATCAATGGCAAATAAAGTCCTTAAACCCAAACACTGGAGCCGTAAAAGTCATTACTAATACTATGGCTGGTGTTGAAGATATTTGCTGGTTAAATGAAAACACCATACTTTCTGGAAAAGACGATGTACTTTACAAACTGCGATTAAAACGACATAATGACTGGAAACAAATTACGAATTTATCAACCAACAATATCACCAAAATTACGCGCTTAGCAGTTAATACTACTGCTACAAAATTGTTAATCGCTGGTGACATTGGTACGGAAACCGAGCCAACTAAAGCAGAGCCTGATGATACAACAGGTGAAAATAATGATAGTAATGAAACTACTCTAGCAACTGATACACAACCAGGAGAAATTGTTCAAAAGCATATTGAACCCTTTAATACCAGAAATCTAGATGCTTTTGCAAATGCTTTTGACGCAAATGTGGTAGTCAACAGATTTCCTAATGAAAGAATGTATTCTGGACGTAATACACTAAAGGAAAATTACAGGCAATTTTATAAAAACAATAAAAAGTCGCAAGTAAAAGTTTTAAACCGTATCGTTTTAAACAATATAGTTGTTGATGAAGAATTAGCAACTTTAAACAATACAACGAATAGACAAGTTACTATATACGAGACTGATGAGGATATTAACTCCATGACTTTTATAGGAAACTCAAAAACAACTTCTAATCCTGAGGCTATTGTAAATAAACAACTATTGGCATATAACAATAGAGATATTGAAACTTTCACAAACACATATTCAAAAGATGTAAAACTATACAGTTTCCCAAATAAATTAAATTCCGAAGGACAAGAAGCATTGCGTAAAGGTTATACCTCTTTCTTCGAAAACGTACCAGACTTAAATGCAGAAATAGTAAATCGAATTGTTCTTGGTAATAAAGTCATTGATAAAGAAAAAGTAATAATCAATGGTAAAATATATTACGCAGTCGCAATCTACGAAGTTGAAAACGGATTAATATCTAAAGTGACATTTATACAATAAAATTAAAAAATATGTCCACTATTTACATATAGTAAACGTCTTAATTATAAAGTACTCAAATGAAATATGTTATCACCAATTTATTACTAGCGATAGGCACACTATTCTACGCACAAGATAAAAAAGCTCTAGAACCAAAACTTGAAAACATTGCTTGGATTACTGGCACATGGCATGGTGAAGCTTTTGGTGGTAAAACTGAAGAAATCTGGAGCGAACCATCTGGAGGTTCTATGATGGCAACATTCAAATTAATCAATGATGGAAAAGTTACCTTTTATGAAGTCGAAGTCATCAGAGAAATTGAAAACTCATTAATTCTTCAACTCAAACATTTTGGACCAGATTTAAAGGGTTGGGAAACTAAAGAGGAAACGGTCGATTTTCCGCTTAAAGAAATTACTGAGAACAAAGTAGTCTTTGAAGGTATGTCTTTTGAAAAAGTAAATGACACGGAAATGAATGTTTATGTAGATATCAAAGATAAAGGCAAAACCGAAACCGTAAGATTTCACTATAAAAAGCAAGTTAATAAACGTAATAGCCAAATCACTACTGTAAAAAAAGCAAAAACAAACCCTGTTATCAATGGAATAGCTGATGATGCTATCTGGTCTCATACGGATTGGCTACCACTGAATGAATTATGGCTAGGTGAAGCTTACGCTAAAGACGATTTTTTTGGTCGTTACAAATTAACTTGGTCTAAGGACGCATTATATCTATTAGCCGAAATAAAAGATGACGTATTATTAGATAAAAACAGTAATCCTCTCGAAGCATGGTGGGATGATGATTGCCTTGAAATTTTTGTTGATGAAGACAACAGTGGCGGCGAACATCAATACAACCATAATGCCTTTGCTTATCATATTGCCTTGGATGGCAACGTAGTTGATATGTCAACAAAAAAAGAAGGGAAATTATATAATTCGCATATAGAGTCTAAAAGAGTTACTAAAGGCAATACTTCAATTTGGGAAGTAAAAATCTCATTATTTGATAATACATTTAAAGACGATGCTCAAAATTCACCAGTAAAACTTCATGTTGGTAAAACTATTGGCTTTGCTCTAGCCTACTGCGATAACGATAAAAGTGCAGAGCGCGAAAATTTTATTGGGTCCATTAATGTAGAAGGAGAAGACAAAAACAAAGGTTGGATTGATGCTAATATTTTCGGAACTTTAAAGCTTACAAATTAAGACTGCTATGAAATATATTATCACGCTTTTTGTTATTTTCTTTTCATTAAAATCTTTCACTCAAACCGATCAAAAAATCTATGACATAATAGATGCTATTTCAGAAGAGCGATTGCGTAACGATGTAAAAACACTTGCCGATTTTGGCACAAGGCATACGCTTAGCGACACCGTTTCACAAACACGTGGTATTGGTGCTGCTCGTCGTTGGATAAAATCGCAATTCGATAATATTTCTAAAGATTGTAATAACTGTCTTGAAGTTTTTTATCAAAGTAATTTAATTAAAAAAGGCACTAACCAGCGCATCGTAAAAGATGTCAATGTGGTTAATGTTGTTGCCATTCAACGTGGCACAAAATATCCAAACCGTTATATTATAATGAGTGGCGATATTGATTCTAGAGTATCAGACCCAACAGATTTTACTTCAGATTCACCTGGTGCGAATGATAATGCTACAGGTATGGCTGGTGCTATGGAAGCTGCAAGAGTGCTTTCTAAATATAAATTTGAAAGCAGTATTGTTTATTTAGGACTTTCAGGTGAAGAACAAGGTTTGTTTGGTGGTCAAGGTATGGCGAAATATGCACAAGATAACAACTGGGACATCATCGGAGTTTTAAATAACGATATGATTGGCAATATTTCTGGTGTTGACAGTGTTGTTGACAACCGTACTTTCAGAATTTTCTCCGAGCCTATAACAACTGCAGAAACAGATCTTGAAAAATTAGCAAGACAAGCCAGAAGTCGCCGTTTTTATGGTGGAGAGGTTGATGGCACATCTCGTCAGTTAGCGAGATACGTCTATGAAACAACTAGAACCTACATGCCAGAAATGAATCCAATGATGGTATATCGTTTAGACCGCTTTGGTCGTGGTGGACATCACAGACCTTTTAATGATGTTGGTTTCGCAGGTATTAGAATTATGGAAGCGCACGAAAATTACACACAGCAACATCAGGATATCAGAACTGAAAACGGTATTGAGTATGGAGATACCTTTGAGCATGTCAATTTCCCGTATTGTAAAAAATTAACTGCAGTTAATGCCATCACCATGGCAAGTCTCGCCTCTGCTCCACCTGCACCAACCGAAGTTGGTATTGGAGGTATTGTAGAAGCTTCTGCTAAATTAAAATGGACTAAAGTTGAAGCTGCAAAAGGTTACAAAATCTATTGGAGAGATACAACTTCACCAACTTGGAATCATAGTCGTTATTTAGAAAATGTTACTGAATTTACTCTAGATGGTATTGTTATTGATAATTTCTTCTTTGGCGTTGCAGCAGTTGGTGCAGATGGACATGAAAGCGTTGTAGTGTTTCCGAATAAAATAATTAGATAGATTTTGTCATTCCTGCGAAGACAGACATTTCTTTTAAAATTTAAATCATATGCTAAAACATATAAAATCTTTAATTCCTGAATTATTTTTAATTGCTTCAGTGATGTACTATTGGGTTTTAACGTCAAATCTTTTAAATCCTTTCGCTATTGGATTGTTAGCAATCATTGTATATCAAGTTATAAATAAAAATGCGACTTTAGGATTAATTATTTCCTCTATCGTTGCTCTTCTAACTTTGTTTATGGTATTAGCATTGATTTCAGAATTATCAGAGTTTGAAGTCGTTAATCAAAACTACAAGAATCTCATCATTTTCGGTACATTATATTTAGGGCTTACTTTACTAATGGCCGGATTGATGTTTTTTAAATATTTGAAACTAAAAATTAATTAAAAGGTGAAACATACACTAGTTATAATTTTCGTATTAATATTCTCATTTTCAGAAGCACAGTTACTTCAAGATAAAACAAATTTCACAAAACAAGATACGTTGAGAGGTAGCATCACACCAGAGCGTGAATGGTGGGATTTAACCTATTATCATCTCGATATCGAAGTCAAACCGAAAGAAAAATTTATTTCAGGAAAAAATACCATTCAATACAAAGTATTAAAACCTCATCAGGTGATGCAAATTGATTTGCAAGAACCAATGGAAATAACCAAAGTACTTCAGAATGGTAAAGAATTACAAGTTGAACATAACGGTAACGCGCATTTTATTACACTTACCGATAATCAAAATATTGGAGATATAAATTCAATTGAAGTTTACTATAAAGGCAATCCCAGAGAAGCAAAACGTGCTCCTTGGGATGGTGGTTTTTCATGGAAGAAAGATGAAAATGGTAACCATTTCATTGCTACCTCTTGCCAAGGTTTAGGTGCTAGTGTTTGGTGGCCAAACAAAGACCACATGTACGACGAAGTAGATAGTATGCTCATCAGTGTTACAAACCCAAAAGGGCTATCTAACATTTCTAATGGTCGTCTGAGAAAATTGGTAGAAAATGATAATAACACTGTAACTTCTCACTGGTTTGTAAATAACCCAATTAACAATTACGGAGTTAATGTAAATATTGGTGATTATGTCAACTTTTCTGAAGTATATGAAGGTGAAAAAGGGAAGCTAGATTTGGACTATTGGGTGCTTTCTTATAATCTTGAAAAAGCAAAAGATCATTTTAAGGATGCTCCTAAAATGATGAAAGCATTTGAACATTGGTTCGGGCCATATCCTTTTTACGAAGACAGTTTTAAACTAGTTGAAGTACCTTATTTGGGCATGGAGCATCAAAGTTCTGTTACCTATGGTAATCAATACAAAAAAGGCTATTTAGGTCATGATTTATCACAAACAGGATGGGGTTTGAAATTCGATTTCATAATCATACATGAAGCAGGTCATGAGTGGTTTGCAAACAATATCACCAACAAGGACATTGCAGATATGTGGATTCACGAAGGTTTTACAGCCTATTCTGAAAACCTCTTTTTAGACTACTATTATGGCAAAGAGGCATCTTCTGACTATGTTATTGGTACGCGCGAAAGTATTCAGAATGACAGACCATTAATTGGTGTTTACAATGTAAATAATGAAGGCTCTAGTGACATGTACTACAAAGGAGCAAATATGTTGCATACACTTCGACAGCTTATTGAAGATGACGAAAAATGGAGACAAATTCTCAGAGGTCTAAATTCAGAATTTTATCATCAAACAGTGACTACAAAACAGATAGAAGATTATATCAGTTTAAAAACTGGTATTGATTTAACCGAGTTTTTCAATCAGTATTTAAGAACCACAAAAATACCAATGCTAGAATATAAAATTGAGAACGGTGAACTAACTTACCGTTGGACAGAAATCGTTGATGGTTTTGATATGCCTATTCAAATTGAAATTGATGGAAAATCAGAATGGCTGTTTCCTAAAGCGAAATGGCAAACGAAGAAAATTAAGACTGATGCTATCAAAATTGACAGGGATTTCTATGTGAATTCAAAAAAATTATAAGTGTCAGATTTACCTGAATTATATTTCAAAACCGATACCGAATGGAGAGAATGGTTACACCAAAACCATGACACAGTAAATGGAGTTTATCTTATTTTCTATAAAGTAATACATCAAAACGATTCCATGCGTTGGGAAGAAGCTGTTAAAGTTGCGCTATGCTATGGTTGGATAGACTCTACGGTAAAAAGTTTAGGCGATGGAAAACGCAGACAATACTTCTGCCCTAGAAAACCAAAAAGCGTATGGAGTGCCCTAAACAAAACGCACATTAAAGAATTAAAGCAACAAAAGCTGATTCATAAAAGCGGACTTAATACGATTAAAATCGCTAAAGAAAATGGAAGTTGGTCTGCCTTGGATGATGTTGAAAATGGAATTATCCCAGAAGAACTTCAAAATGCATTTGATGCCAATGAAAATGCTCATATTAACTTCCTCAACTTTGCGCCTAGCTATAGAAAAAATTATTTGTATTGGTTACACCAAGCCAAACGAGACGAAACCAAACAAAAAAGAATCGCAGAGATAATTAAACTCTGCGATGCTAATGTTAAAAGTCGTGATTCGTGGTAAATTACAACCCACTAATATAACTTCCGTAAGGATCTTTAAATTGTAACCCTTCAGAAAAACGATATTTACTCAGTTTCTTAAATTGCGTTAGACCCCAAAGAATAAATTCTTTTTCAAAATACACATCATTTGCATCTATACTTGGTTGATAATCTGCAATCAATTTGTCTAAAGGTTTTACTTCATCTAATTTAGATTTATAAGTCGAGTCATCAAATTCATCTAACAATTCAAAACCATCACCATTAAAGAACCAAGAAATTAAATCATCATAAGGTGTTTCTTCTCCTTGTTTTTCAAGCTTTTCAACTTTAGGAAAGTATTCGGGAAATAAAGTTTTAATAGCATTATTTAATAATTCATTAGCAACATAATCAGCACCTTCTTGCTCTCCTTCATAGACAAGTTCTACTTTACCTGTTATAGCCGGAATTATACCAATAAAATCAGATAAACGTATTGTTGTTTTCTCATCACCTGAGAGTAATGCTCGTCGTTCCGCTGTACTTAGTAAATTTTCAAATGCTGTAATGCTCATTCTAGCACTTACACCACTCTTTACATCTACATATTCGCTTTCTCTAGCTTCAAAACTAATTTGTTCTAAAAGGTCTTTTGCTAAATCTGGTACATAAACGGATTCTGATTGTCTAGAATCTAATTTTGCCTCTTGAGATGTAATTGTTCTGGCTATATCTACCGACTCTGGATAATGCGTTAAAATTTGAGAACCAATTCTATCCTTTAATGGTGTAACAATACTTCCTCTATTGGTATAATCTTCAGGATTTGCTGTAAAGACAAACTGCATATCTAATGGCAAACGCAATTTAAATCCTCTAATTTGAATATCCCCTTCTTGTAAAATATTGAAAAGTGCCACTTGAATTCGGGCTTGTAAATCTGGCAATTCATTAATCACAAAAATGCAACGATTAGCCCTTGGAATCATTCCGTAATGAATTACGCGATCATCCGCATAACTTAATTTTAAATTTGCTGCTTTTATCGGATCAACATCACCAATTATATCGGCAACGGTTACATCTGGTGTGGCTAATTTTTCAGCAAAACGCTCATCTCGGTGTAACCAAATGATTGGCGTATCATCACCTTTTTCTTTGATTAATTCTTTGGCAAATCTGGATATCGGTTGTAAAGGGTCATCATTTATTTCAGAACCATCTACAACTGGAATATACTCATCCAACAAATTCACCATCATACGTGCTAATCGGGTTTTCGCTTGACCTCGTAATCCTAATAAATTAATATTATGTCTAGACAAAATCGCACGTTCTAATTCTGGAATCACAGTATTTTCATAACCGTGAATGCCTTCAAACGTATTGACTTTATTTTTTATATTTTCAATGAGATTATCCCTCAATTCATCTTTTATAGATTTCGATTTATAACCTGCTTTTTTTAGTTCTCCGAGTGTTTTTATATCTTTCATTTTATAGCTTTTGGCTATTAGCTTTTAGCTATTAACCGGCTCGTTTGAGCTAAAGGTTAACACCTAAACACTAAAAGCTTTTTTATCCTTTAATTCTTTTCTTTCTATTGTTTTCGTAATCTTCAAAAATCATTTCACCCAACCCTTTCAAACCTGTATAGAATGCCTTACCTCTATTTGCTTGTGTAAATTCTCTAATAAACTGCATTAAATATGGATCTTCAGCAATCATAAATGTGGTAATTGGAATATGCAAACGTCTCGCCTGTTGCGCCATAGCATAACACTTATTGGTAATAAACGGATCTAACCCATTACTGTTTTTATAATACTGACCATCTGGCATACGTAAACAACTTGGCTTACCATCTGTTATCATAAAAATCTGCTTATTGGTGTTTCGCTTTCGTCGCAACATATCCATGGCTAATTGTAATCCAGCGACAGTATTTGTATGGTAAGGTCCTACTTTTAAATAGGGCAATTCTTTAATTTTAATTGGCCAAGCATCATTTCCAAAAACCAAAATCTCTAGAGTATCCTTGGGGTAGCGAGTAGTTATTAGTTCTGCTAATGCCATTGCTACTTTTTTAGCAGGAGTAATACGGTCTTCACCATATAGAATCATACTATGACTAATATCGATCATTAATACTGTACTCATTTGGCTTTTATGAAGCGTTTCTTCAACCACCAAATCATCTTCTGTTAGACTAAAATCACCAATACCATTATTTATTTGTGCATTTCTAATGCTTTCTGTCATTGAGACTTTATCTAAATTATCTCCAAATTGATACCCTCTAAAATCACCTGTATGTTCGTCGCCTAGTCCTACTCCTTTACTTTTATGGTTGCCTGTACCACTTCGTTTAATTTTTCCGAAAATATGATCCAGAGCTTGTTGCCTAATGGCGCGCTCAGTTTTGGCCGTAATTTTAATATCTCCATCACCTGTTCCATTAGGATCAATCTCTTCGCGTATGTAACCTTTATTCTTTAAGTCTTCAATAAAATCATCAATGGTATATTCTGGAGTCGTTAATTTATATTCTTTATCTAATTGACGCAACCAATCAATAGCTTCGTCAAAATCACCAGAAGTATATGTAATTAGTTCCTTAAAAATCTCAAAGAGTTTTTCGAAAGGCGATTGATTTGGCGCTTCGTAGGTTTTAAATACGAATCCCGATTTTTTTATTTTTTTTTTCATAGCTATGTAAAAATAACGCTTTTCATAATGTAATATTTACATAATTTCTATTCTAACATTTTATTAACGCCTCCTAATTCCTAATTAAGAGTTTAACTAATTTACAAAAGCAATTTTAAATCTACATGAATACGTTAACAAGAGTTTAAGATTTCGTTAATGCAAGATTACATACTTTAGTAAACATATTATTTTTCTTAATATTTAGCCTTGAGACAAAAGAGAAAACAACTAGCCAAAACATCTAGAACTTATAGGAAATTGCATCGAGCTATTGCTATTCCATTGGTTGTTTTTATGTTTTTATTAGGTGCAACTGGATTGCTTCTTACCTGGAAAGATCAATTACAATTTAAACCTAGTACTCAAACTATTAATGCTAATAATAGAGTTTTAATTTCTTTAGATAAAATAAAATCTAATGCCATAGCGTATATTGACTCTCTCAATTTATCATCTGAAATTAATAGAATAGACTACAGACCGAGTAAAGGTGTTGCTAAAGTGAGATTCGAAAATCATTTTACGGAGTTACAAGTAGATTGTTACACCGGAAAGATAATTTCAGAAAAAACGAGAACCGCAGATGTTATTGAAATGATACATGATGGCTCTATCATTGATTTTCTGTTTAAAAACCAGTCTACACCAGTAAAATTTATGTACTCTACAATTACATCTTTAGGATTAATGCTATTATCATTTAGTGGATTCTGGTTATGGATAAAACCAAAGCAGATTAAAAAATTAAAAGAATAAAGCATTAACATCTCTTTTAGAATTCTAAAGATTCTTTTCATTAATTTTAAGCATTAGTTAAACAACTTTAAAATAATGAAAAAATTATCCACACTCGTTATGCTATTCTGCATAACACTTCTCTCTGCACAAGAATTTTCAATGGACATGGTTAAAAACATGAAACCGAGGAACATAGGTCCTGGTGGTATGTCTGGTCGTGTTACTGCTATTGATGTTGTTACAAATAATCCAGACGTCATGTATGTAGGTACAGCTTCTGGTGGACTTTGGAAGTCAACTTCTGGTGGTATTAAATGGGAACCAATTTTTGATAAGGAAGTAACAGCTTCTATTGGAGCTGTTGAAATTCAGCAATCTAATCCTAGTGTGATTTGGGTCGGCACAGGAGAAGGAAATCCACGTAACTCATTAAACGGCGGCTATGGCGTTTATAAATCTTTAGATGGTGGTAAATCTTGGATGGCAATGGGCCTAGAGAAAACGAGACATATTCACAGAATAATTGTTGACCCAACTAATCCAGATGTTGTTTATGTTGGCGCTATTGGTTCTCCATGGGGAGAACATCCTGAACGTGGTGTTTTTAAAACTACAGATGGCGGAAAAACGTGGAATAAAATATTATTTACAAATAACAAAACTGGTGTTGCCGATTTGGTAATGGATCCTACAAATCCTAACAAATTAATTGCTGCCATGTGGGAACACAAAAGAGACCCATGGTTCTTCAATTCTGGTGGCGAAGGTTCTGGCCTACACATTACACACGATGGCGGTAAAACATGGAAAAAAATTACTGAAGATGATGGTTTTCCAAAAGGAAATCTTGGTAGAATTGGAGTGGCAATTGCGCCAAACAAACCAAATATAATTTATGCTTTAGTAGAAGCAAAAAAGAATGCATTATATAAAAGTGAAGATGGTGGTTTTAAATGGAAAATGATCAATAATAAGAGTGATATTGGCAATCGACCATTCTACTATTCTGAAATTTATGTAGATCCTCAAAACGAAAATCGTGTGTATTCTGTTTTTACCTATGTAAATGTTTCTGAAGATGGTGGCAAAAATTTCACACAACTGATGCCAGCTTATGGCGTAGATAATGGAATTCATCCAGACCATCATGCTTGGTGGATTCATCCAGAAAATGGCGATTTTATGTTAGATGGTAATGATGGTGGCATGAATATTACCAAAGATGGCGGTAAAACTTGGAGGTTTATTGGTAATTTACCAGTGGCACAGTTCTACCATATTAACGTAGATAATGACTATCCTTATAATGTTTATGGAGGTATGCAAGATAACGGTTCTTGGCGAGGGCCTGCTTACGTTTGGCGTGCGCAAGGCATAAGAAACAGTTATTGGCAAGAAATTAGTTTTGGTGATGGTTTTGATGTCATTCCAGATAGAGATGATTCTCGTTACGGTTGGACCATGAGCCAACAAGGCTACGTAAGTCGTTACGATTGGCAAACAGGAAATAATTACGGTGTTAGACCAACGCATCCAGATCCAGATGTAGAATTACGTTTTAATTGGAATTCTGCTATTAACATAGATCCATTTGATAACAGTACCATCTATTTCGGCAGTCAATTTGTGCATAAATCTACTGATAAAGGTGAAACTTGGACAGTCATTTCACCAGATTTGAGTACTAATGATCCTGAAAAATTAAAACAAGCCGAGAGTGGTGGATTAACTATGGATGCCACTGGAGCAGAAAACCACTGTACTGTGCTAGTTGTAGAACCATCACCTGTTGAAAAAGATATGCTTTGGGCTGGTACAGATGACGGACGCGTGCATTATACAACCGATGGAGGAAATAATTGGATTGAGGTCTCTAAAAACATTAAAGATTTACCAAAAGGAAGTTGGGTAGCTCAGATAAAAGCATCTGATAAAAATAAAGGAGAAGCACTTTTAATTGCCAACGACTATAGACGTTTTAACTATACACCTTATGCATACAGAACTAAAAACTATGGTAAAACATGGGAGCGCATTGTAGATGAAAATGATGTACAGAGTTACACTTTATCTATTATTGAAGATTTAGAAGTACCAAATCTAATGTTCTTAGGTACTGATGATGGTTTATATGTATCCCTAAATGCAGGTGAGAAATGGACAAAATGGACTGAAGGTTTTCCAACAACTTCGGTTAAAGATTTAGTTATTCATCCAAGAGAAAATGATTTAGTAATTGGTACATTTGGTCGAGCTGCTTGGGTTTTAGATGACATTAGACCTTTACGCGATATGGCTAAAAATAGTGACGTATTGACCTCTAATATTAAATTATTTGATCCACCAACAGCCTACCAAGCTGCATACCAACAACCAACAGGAAGTCGTTTTGGAGCAGATGCCACCTACCATGGTGAAAATCGTGGCGGAGGAGCGCGTTTTTCTTATTTGTTTAACAAAAAGGAACAACCTAAAAAAGAAAAAAAGGACAACGAAAAAGATGATTCTGAAAAGAAGGAAGTAAAAGTTAAATGGGATTCATTAACACTAAAATTATATGATGGAACGCGTTTAATTAGAACCTTAAAAACCAAGGCACCAAAAGAAAATGGTATTCATAAATGGACTTGGTATATGGATGAAGCTGGTGTTAGCAGACCATCTCGTAGAATTAGAAAACAAACCAGAGAACCAGGAGGAGTAAGTGTAAAACCTGGAACTTATAAAGCTGTTTTACATTATGGAGACCAAATGTCTGAAACGACTATAAAAGTTGAATCAGATCCAAGATTAAATGTTTCACAAAAGAATATAGACGAAGTTTATGCTGCTGCAAAAGAATTAGAAAAAATGCAAGAAACTTTAGCTGATGCTTCTAAACAGCTTATAGAAAGTAAAGATATTGCTTCAAAATATCAGAAAGATTTATCTCAACTTGATAAGGAAAAATATAAAGAGGAAATAAAATCTTCTAAAGCAATTGTAAAATCGTTAGATAGTTTAATTGACAAATACTTTGGAAAAATTGATAAACGCCAAGGGATTACAAGAAACCCTGAAGTAACTGCTCTGCAACGATTAAGAACCGCGACTGGTTATATTTACGGAAGCCAAACAGGCTTAACTTCTACAGAAACTACATTAATAAAACATGCAAAAGATGCTGTAAATAAGCTATTAGGAGAAACCAATAGTTTCTTTAATAAAGAATGGACAGATTATCAAAATAATATGAAGTTGATAAAAATGGACCCATTTAAGGAAACAAAAACTTTTGGGATAGATTAGTAACAATCAAAAAACAAATATTATGAAAGCACAACTTTTTACTTTATGTATTTTGCTTTTTGTGTTGTCTTGTAAAGATGACACTAAAAGTGATACAATTACACAAAGAGACGTTAAAAATTATACCATAAAACAATTTATGGATAATGAAGCCGTTAGTGGTGGCAGTTTTTCACCAGACAATAGTACACTGTTAATTTCTAGTAATCGTTCTGGTATTTATAATGTCTATACCATACCGACAACAGGTGGTGAAATGACTCCTATTACTGCATCAGATAGTACTTCATACTTTGCTAATGCCTATTTTCCAGACGATAATAGAATGTTGTTGAGTGCTGATGGCAATGGAGACGAAATTGATCATTTATTTGTTAGGGAAATAAATGGAGTCATTAAAGATATTACACCTGTTGAAGGTGCAAAGGCAAACTTTTATGGTTGGTCTAAAGACGACAAGCATCTTTATTACGGTTCTAATAAACGAGACCCACGTTTTTTTGACGTTTACAAAATGTCTATTGAAGATTATTCATCAGAATTATTATACCAAAATAATGATGGAATGGATTTTAGTGGCATGTCTGAAGACGAAAACTATTTTGCTCTATCAAAAACCATAAACACCAACGATAGCGATCTATTTGTTTATGATGCCAAAACCAAGGAAACCATTAAAATAAACGATAATCTTAGTGGTAATTCTGCACAAGATTTTTCTAAGGATAATTCAAAATTCTACTATACGACTGATGATGGCTCAGAATTCTCATACCTCATGTCTTATAATTTTGAAACAAAAGAGAAGAAAAAGGAAATAGAAAAATCTTGGGATATAATGGGAAGCGGCTTTACTTCAGAAGGAACTTATATGGTAGTTTACGTTAACGAAGATGGAAAAAATGCCATAGAAGTTTTAGACGCTAAAACAATGAAGCCAATTGAATTACCAGATTTTGAAGAAAAAAGTATAACTAGTGTAGGCTTTAGTGACGATGAAAAATGGATGCGTATGTATGTTGGAGGCTCTAATACTCCATCTAATTTATATACCTATAATTTTGAAACGAAGAAACAACATAAATTAACAGATGTTCTTAATGATGAAATAAATTCAGAGGACTTGGTAACAGCTAAAGTAATTCGTTACAAATCTTTTGATGGAGTTGAAATTCCAGCTATATATTATTTACCTCATCAGGCTTCAGCAGAAAATAAAGTGCCTGCAATGGTATGGGTACATGGAGGTCCTGGAGGGCAAACACGTCAAAACTTTAGTTCTTTAATCCAGTATATGGTTAATCAAGGTTATGCCGTTTTAGCTGTAAACAATCGTGGAAGTAGCGGCTATGGTAAAACCTTTTATCAAATGGATGATAAAAACCATGGAGAAAAGGATTTGCAAGACTGTGTAGAAGGTAAAAACTGGTTAGCGACTCAGCCAGAAATTGACGGTGATAAAATTGGTATTATAGGAGGCTCATATGGTGGTTATATGACTATGGCTGCCTTAACCTATGCACCAGAAGAATTTGATGTTGGTGTTAATCTTTTTGGTGTAACCAACTGGATGCGTACCCTAAAAAGTATTCCTCCTTATTGGGAATCGTTTAGAGAAGCACTTTATGATGAGTTAGGTGATCCTTTTTCAGCAGACTCTGTAAGGCTCAAAAAGATTTCACCATTATTTCATACCGATAAAGTTACTAAGCCTTTAATAGTTTTACAAGGCTCAAAAGATCCAAGAGTTTTACAAGTAGAGTCGGATGAAATCGTTGCTGGAGTTAGAAAAAATGGAGTGCCAGTAGAATATGTTTTATTTGAGGATGAAGGGCACGGATTTATAAAAAAGGAAAACCAAATTGAAGCTTATAGCAAAATCATTGAGTTTTTAGATGTTCATTTAAAAAAGGAAAACGAAGCCATTGATGGCAAAACACCTTCAGAAAAAATAGAAACGGAATCTAAATAAACTAGTTAAAAAAAAGGCTGTCTTAAAATTAAAAGACAGCCTTTTTAATTATAATATCACTAATTACTCTATTCTTTTGAGTTCATTTTCGTCTTCTATTTTAATTTTTTTTCCGGCTGTAGAAATAAGTCCGTCTTTTTTAAATTGTGAAAGAATTCGAATAGTTGATTCTGTTGCAGTACCAACAATACTCGCATAATCTTCTCGAGACAGTACAATGCTTAAATAACCGTCATTATCTGTACCAAAATTCTTTTCGATATATAATAAAGTTTCTGCCAAACGCTGCTTTACGGATTTCTGAGCCATATTTACCAAAGAATCATCGGCATCTTTTAGCTCATGAGCCATATCCTTTAAAACATCCATAGTGAATTTTGGATTCTTATTTAAATCTAACATTATTTCACTTTTGGGTATAAAACACATTTCCATATCATTTAAGGCCACAGCACTTAAGTTTGTACTCTCATTACTAATTAACGAACGTTTACCCAATAGCTCTCCTTTAACAATTAGTTTTACAACTTGGTCTTTTCCGTTTTCACTCAGTTTAGTTAATTTACAAACTCCATCTCTTATACAAAATACTCCATTTAGTGTTTCCCCTTCTTCAAAAATAACATCTCCTTTTTTGTAATGCTTACCTGTTTTGCATGCAGAAACTCTTATTAATTCCTCCTTAGTTAAGGTCTTAAGAGCATTAAATTCTTTAACTATACATTGTTCGCACTTACTCATTTTAATTGACTTGGTATCTCTGTAAATATAATAATTACATGACAAATATCATATTTTATAAACCAAGCAATTGTGACATTTGTTACAGGTATAAATGAGCAAATTTAAATGGAACACAATACTTGTTTTCATTGCGGAGATGACTGTGGTAGTCAACCTATTACATTTCAAGAGAAATCATTCTGCTGCAATGGCTGTAAAACCGTTTTCGAAATTTTTAATGAAAATGACTTAACGTGTTATTACGACTTACAGAATTCACCAGGTGCTATTCCTAAAGAAATTGAAGGTAAATACGATTTTCTATCTCAAGACAATATTATAGAAAAACTTACGGAATTTAGAAGCGATTCTATAGAAATCGTAACCTTGTACATTCCACATATTCACTGTAGTTCTTGTATTTGGATACTTGAAAACCTCAACAAACTCAATCCAAATATTTCGGACTCACAGGTCAATTTTGGAAAGAAAACAGTACGAATTACTTATAATTCTGAAACAACGGATTTAAAACCTGTAGTCCTGCTATTAAGTTCAATTGGTTATGAACCTTATATTAGTTTAGACGATTTTAAATCTGGAAAACAACATATTAATCGAACCCTAATTTATAAACTTGGAGTGGCTGCTTTTGGATTTGGAAACATTATGTTTTTATCATTTCCTGAGTATTTTGAAGTAAATGAATATTGGTTAGAACAGTACAAACCAGTGTTTCGTTGGTTAATGTTTGCTCTCTCATTACCAGTTGTATTTTACTCAGCTCAAGATTACTTTATTTCAGCATTTAAAGGTTTAAAAGCTAAATTACTAAATATAGATGTACCCATTGCATTGGGTATTTCTGTATTGTTTATAAGAAGTACTGTTGAAATTATTTTTGATTTAGGTTCTGGTTTTTTTGATAGTTTGGCTGGTTTAGTTTTCTTTCTTTTAGTTGGAAAATTCTTTCAGCAAAAAACTTATGACTTCTTATCCTTTGAGCGCGATTACAAATCTTACTTTCCAATTGCAATTACAAAAATTGATAAGAATGGAATTGAAAATTCTATACAGGTTTATGATATCGAAAAAGGTGACCGTATTTTAATTAGAAATGAGGAATTAATTCCTGTTGATGGTATTTTAATTAATGGAAACGCTAAAATAGACTACAGTTTTGTTACTGGCGAATCTCAAACCGTTTCTAAACAATCAGGTGACAAACTCTTTGCTGGTGGTAAACAAACTCAGGGAGTAATAGAAATGGAAGCTCTAAAATCTGTTGAGCAAAGTTACCTTACTCAATTATGGAGTAACGACGTTTTTAATAAAAATAAGGAGGATGGCTTTACCAATATAACTAATACCATAAGTAAGCATTTCACTATTGCTATTTTATCTATTTCTGTAATTGCAACTGCTTTTTGGTTAATTACAGATAGTACAAAAGCCATGAATGTTTTTACAGCAGTTTTAATTATTGCTTGCCCTTGTGCAATAGCCCTTTCTGCACCTTTTACCTTTGGAAACTTATTAAGAATCTTTGGTAAGCAAAAATTTTATGTAAAAAATGCGAGCGTTATTGAACAACTCGCCAAAATAAATACAGTAATTTTTGATAAAACCGGAACCATAACTTCTAATAAACATAGTAATGCCGAATATGATGGTGATCTGTTATCAGATTCTGAAAATTTAGTACTTAAAAACTCATTAAGAGGTTCTAACCATCCATTAAGTAGAACGTTATATAATGTTTTAAAGGAAAATAATATTGTTATTCTGGATGCCTTTGAAGAACACATTGGCAAAGGTATTGAAGCAAAGCATAAGGCTGTAAATATGAAAATTGGTTCGGCCAGTTTTGTTGGCAATCCCAATGAAACAACAGTTTTAAATACGACTGTCCACATAAGTAGTAATAATGTTTATAAAGGAAAATTTACATTTTATAATAGTTACCGAAAAGGTGTTTCAAAATTATTTAATCAATTAAAACAACAGTTTGATTTGGTTATCCTTTCTGGTGATAATGAAGGTGAACGCGAAAATTTAAAAAAATTACTTCCAGCTAAAACCAAACTCATTTTTAACCAAAAACCAGAAGATAAGCTCGATTTTATAAAATATCATCAATCTGAAGGCGCAAAAGTTTTGATGATTGGCGATGGATTAAATGATGCTGGAGCCTTGGCGCAAAGTGATGTTGGTATTGCCATTTCCGAAGATGTAAATGTCTTCTCACCAGCTTGTGATGCTATTTTAGATGCTACAAAATTTAAAGAATTGTTTTCTTACATAAAGGCCTCTAAATCGGCAATAAAAATTATTAAATGGAGCTTTCTGCTTTCATTTATATATAACGTCATAGGATTATACTTTGCCGTAACTGGGCAATTAGAGCCCGTTGTTGCAGCGATCCTTATGCCTTTAAGTTCTATTAGTATTGTAGTTTTTACAACAATTGCAACAAACGTTTTAGGCAAACGATTAAAATAATTAAAAAATCATCAAACATGATAATAGTCATGTTTTAAAAATAGGTACACTACTATTTTTGTACCATAACTTCAGTAGGTATGAGTGTTATTTATATTTTATTATCAGTAAGTGTCGTTGTTGGCGTTACATTCCTCGTCATTTTTTTAATGGCAGTAAGGTCTGGTCAATACGATGATGATTACACACCTTCTGTTCGTATGCTTTTTGAAGACGAACTTGTAAAAGAACACAATACATCAAAACAAACTAAAACCGACTAATTTTTTTAATATGGAAATGCAACAATTCTATTACGATAATAAAATCGTTAAAAAATTCATCTACGCCACAATTGTTTTTGGTGTGGTTGGGATGCTTGTAGGTCTGCTACTTGCTTTTATGTTTTTATTCCCAAACTTAACTGATGGAATCTCTTGGTTAAGTTTTGGCCGATTAAGACCATTACATACCAATGCGGTAATATTTGCCTTTGTTGGTAATGCAATTTTTGCAGGAGTCTACTACTCTACTCAGCGTCTTTTAAAAGCTAGAATGTATAGTGATTTATTAAGTAATATCAATTTTTGGGGATGGCAACTTATCATTGTAGGTGCTGCCATAACTTTACCATTAGGCTATTCAACATCTAAAGAATATGCCGAATTAGAATGGCCTTTTGATATTGCTATTGCAGTAATTTGGGTGGCTTTTGGCATTAACTTAATTGGTACGATGCTTAAACGTCGTCAACGTCATTTATACGTAGCCATTTGGTTTTATATTGCAACGTTTGTAACAGTAGCGGTACTTCATATTTTTAATAGTCTAGAGATTCCAGTTAGTTTTACTGGTATGAAAAGTTATTCTGTATACGCTGGTGTACAAGATGCCTTAGTACAATGGTGGTACGGACATAATGCGGTTGCCTTTTTCCTTACAACACCATTTTTAGGTTTAATGTACTATTTTGTTCCTAAAGCAGCTAACAGACCTGTTTATTCTTATAGGTTATCTATTGTTCACTTTTGGTCTTTAATCTTTATTTACATTTGGGCAGGACCACACCACTTGCTTTATACAGCATTACCAGAATGGGCACAACATTTAGGAGTTGCATTCTCTGTTATGTTATTAATGCCATCTTGGGGAGGAATGATAAACGGATTATTAACCTTACGCGGTGCGTGGGATAAAGTACGTACGGATCCAGTTTTAAAGTTTATGGTTGTAGCCATTACTGGATATGGTATGGCAACATTTGAAGGACCAATGTTATCCCTTAAAAACGTAAATGCCATTGCGCACTTTACAGATTGGATTATAGCACACGTGCACGTTGGCGCATTAGCATGGAACGGTTTTCTTGCCTTTGGTATGATTTATTGGTTAATACCACGTTTATTCAAAACTAAATTACATTCCATCGGTTTAGCCAACTTACACTTTTGGGTAGGCACATTGGGTATTATGTTATATGCACTACCATTATATGTTGCTGGTTTTGCTCAAGCGAGTATGTGGAAACAGTTTAATCCAGATGGTACCTTAGTATATGGTAACTTCTTAGAAACCGTAACTGAAATTATGCCAATGTACTGGATGCGTGCTATTGGTGGTACGCTATACCTAGCTGGTTTATTAATCCTTGTGTATAATGTTATAATGACTATTGCAAAATCTGAACATAAGGTTACAGATGAATTGGCAGAAGCTCCTGCATTAAAACGTGTATCAAAAAGACGTGTTTCTGGAGAAGGATGGCACACTTGGTTAGAACGTAAACCAATTCAATTAACAATTTATGCAACTATTGCAATCTTAATAGGAGGAATTGTACAAATTGTACCAACCATTGTTGTAAAATCTAACATTCCAACTATTAGTAGTGTAAAACCTTATACACCATTAGAATTAGAGGGAAGAGATCTTTATATAAGAGAAGGATGTGTAGGTTGTCATTCTCAAATGATACGTCCTTTTAGATCTGAAGTAGAACGTTATGGCGAATATTCTAAAGCTGGTGAATATGTTTACGACCATCCGTTCTTATGGGGAAGTAAACGTACAGGTCCAGATTTACATAGAATTGGAGGTAAATATTCCGATAATTGGCACTTTAACCATATGTACGATCCTCAAAGTATATCCACAGGTTCTATTATGCCAGCTTATCAATGGTTAATTAGAAATGAATTAGATAAATCTAGTACAGAGGAAAAAATGAAAACTATGGTAACATTAGGTGTTCCTTATACTGATGAAGAAATAGCTAATGCTCAAGCAGCCATGTTAGAGCAAGGTACTCAAATTGAGAAAAACCTTTATAGCGACCCTGATTTTGTAGCCTCTTATGAAGCTGATAAAGCAGCTTCGGGTGAAGACTTCGTAGAAATGCGAAATAGAGAAATCGTAGCCTTAATCGCCTATTTACAACGATTAGGAACCGATATTAAAGTAAAAGACATTATAGAAGAAACTGCTCAAAACTAAATAGTTATGCTAAAATTTGTAAAAAACCATATGGAAAGTATTACAGGTATAGAAATATACCCATTAATATCTCTACTTATATTTTTCATCTTCTTTGTTGTGTTATTCTATTGGGTAATAACTGCTAAGAAGGATTATATAACAACTGTTAGTAACATACCATTAGACAACCAAAACGACACCGAAATATGAGAAATTTAATCCCATCATACATTAGAATACCCGCAATCTTCTTTACGATTGCTGGTATTGTTGAATACTTTGTAGATTCTGGAGACCAACCTGCGTTTATAGAGCAACCAATTATTTTACTCTTCTTATTATTGGTATTATTAGTACTCATTGCTATTGAAGGTATTGTAAGTTCTATGGATAATATTCTTTTCCAAAGTTTAGACGAAGAAGCTAAAGAACGTTATTTAGCAGCCAAAAATAAAACACCAGAATTTAAAAGATTAAAAGCCATTTATTCAAAATTACTTGGTAAGCAAAAACCGATTGAGGAGGAAGGTGAAATTATACTAGATCATAATTACGATGGCATTAAAGAACTAGACAACAATTTACCACCATGGTGGGTTTATAGTTTCTACATTTCAATTGCGTTTGCTGTTATTTACATGGTACGTTACCACGTATTAAATGCAGACGACCAGTTTGTTGAATATGAAATCGAATATGCAGAGGCCAATGCTGCAATTGAAGAATATAAAAAAACAGCCAAAAATTTAGTAGATGTAAATACTGTTGAACTATTAACTGAGGCTAGCGATTTAAAGGCAGGTCAAAAAATATTTGAAATCAATTGTGTAGCATGCCATAAAGCAGATGGAGGTGGTGGCATTGGCCCAAACTTAACTGACCAACATTGGATTTTAGGCGGTGGAATTAAAAATGTATTTAGAACGATATCTGAAGGAGGACGAGACGGAAAAGGAATGGTGTCTTGGAAATCTGAATTAAAACCTTTAGAAATGGCTCAAGTTGCAAGTTACGTTTTAAAATTTCAAGGTACAACTCCAGCCGAGCCAAAAGCTGCTGAAGGTGAAATTTGGGTAGATGAAAATGCAGAAAGTACTAACACAGAACCAGAATCATCTGAAGGCAATATAGAAGACAACGTTGAAGAAACTGATGAAGAAGCAGTGGAGACTGTAGCCACAAGTAACTAGTTATTAAAAAATGGAAACGCCAAATAACGAAATATTTAGAGATTCTATTGCTACCATTGACGAGGAAGGTAAACGTAAATGGATATTTCCAAAAAAACCTTCTGGTCCACTTTATGAAAAACGCAAACTAGTTAGCTATTTTTTATTAGTCTTTTTACTAGCTGCACCCTTCGTAAAAATTAATGGTAACCAATTTCTTTTATTCAATATTTTAGAACGGCGTTTTAACATCTTTAGTTTTCCGTTTTGGCCTCAAGATTTCTATCTTTTTGTGTTATCCATGTTAATAGGTGTTGTTTTTATAACCCTATTTACAGTAGGTTTTGGTCGTGTTTTTTGTGGTTGGATATGTCCACAAACCATATTTTTAGAAATGGTGTTTAGACGCATAGAGTATTGGATAGATGGTGATCGTAACAAACAAATGCGCTTAGATCGACAAAAATGGGATGCCGAAAAAATTAGAAAACGCGTTTTAAAATGGTTTATCTTTTTAATTATTTCCTTTATAATAGCAAATGTATTTTTAGCTTATTTAATTGGAGGAGATAAACTTATAAAATATATAACAGAAGGACCTTTTGAGCATACAGGCACATTAATTCCTTTATTAATATTTACAGCTGTTTTCTATTTTGTATTTGCATGGTTTAGGGAACAGGTTTGTATTATCGCTTGTCCTTATGGACGCTTACAAGGTGTATTATTAGATAATAAATCTATAGTTGTAGCATACGATTATAAACGTGGCGAAGCAGAAAATGGCCGAAAGAAATTTAGAAAGAATGAAGATCGAAAAGCACTTGGCCATGGAGATTGTATTGATTGCTCTCAATGTGTTAATGTTTGTCCTACCGGAATTGACATTAGAAATGGCACGCAATTAGAATGTGTTAATTGCACAGCATGTATAGATGAGTGCGACCATATTATGGAAAGCATTAACCTTCCTAAAGGACTTATTAGATTTGCAAGTGAAGACGAAATTGAGAAAAAAGAGCCTTTTAAGTTAACCGCTCGCATGAAGGGTTATATAGCTGTACTAACCATTTTAATTGGTGTTTTGGCAGGTATGTTATTGCTGAGAAGCGATGTTGAAGCAAGAATACTACGTTTACCTGGTCAACTTTTTGAACATAAAGAAAATGGTATAATCAGTAACGTTTATACCTTTAAATTAATTAATAAAACATCTAAAGACATTGATGATTTAAGCTTTAAATTAAGAGGTTGGGAAGGTACCATAAATGTAGTTTCAACATCAGATACTTTTTCTGTAGAGGCTCAAGGTATTGGAGAAGGCACTTTATTTATAGAATTAAAACAAAGTGATTTATCTGGAGACAAAAATAAAGTAATGATTGATCTATACAGTGATGGCGAATTAATTGAAACCACTTCTGTTACATTTTTAGGACCAAGAAGTTTTAATTAAAGTTATTTCCATATATAAAACTTCTATAACTAATTATTTGTATTAAAGAATTAAAAATACGGAGATTCCTATTTAGGAAATTGAATTATGAAAATAAATTGGGGAACAGCTATAGTAATTGCATTTGTATGTTTTATTTCATTTATAATGTACTTTGTAATTAGCATGAGCACAAATAAAAAATATGATCATGACTTGGTAGTTGAAGATTACTATGGTAAAGAATTAGAATTTCAAGATGATATTGATAAAGAAAAACATGCCAAAACTTTAACTATAAATGTTACTTGGAAAAAAACCAAAGAAGGTATCTTAATATTCTTTCCTAAAAATTTAGATTATAACAATATTAACGGAAAAGTGTTCCTATATAGACCATCTAATAAACAATTTGATTTTGAAATTCCGATTTCATTATCAAACCATACTTTGCTCATACCTGACAATCGTTTACTAGGTGGTCGTTGGAACCTTAAAGTCGATTGGAAATATAATACCAACACCTATCTTTTTAAGGAAGACATCAATTATTAAATGCTAGTTTCAGCTCTCATATTAGGTTTATTAGGCAGTTTACACTGTGTAGGTATGTGTGGTCCCATTGCCTTTATGCTTCCTGTTGATCGTTCTAACTCTTTTAAAAAGGTTAGCCAAATTGGCATCTATCATTTTGGCAGATTATTAGCTTATAGCCTCATCGGATTGGTATTTGGGTTGGTTGGAAAAAGTCTTTACATATTTGGCATACAACAACAACTTTCTATAGCAATTGGTATTATTATGATTGTTTTAGTACTCATTCCGTACAAAACTCTTGGTAAATACAATTTATCTAAACCATTGAATAAATTAATTTCTAAAGTAAAATCTAATCTTGGTAAAGCTTTAAAAAAGAAAACAGCAGATACATTTTTAACTATTGGATTCCTAAATGGGTTTTTACCATGTGGTTTAGTATATATGGCTGTATTAGGAGCAATTGCAACTGGCAGTTTAGTTGAAGGCAGTTTATACATGGTTTTATTTGGTATGGGAACAATACCATTAATGACCTCAGCAATTTATTTAGGCAAATTTTTAAATAGCACAGTAAAACAACGCATTCAAAAAGCGATACCCGTATTTGTAGTTATAATAGGTGTTTTATTTATTCTGCGTGGTCTAGGTTTAGGAATACCTTACATCTCACCTGCTCCAATGGTCGAAATGGCGTCTAGTGCAATAGAGTGCCATTAAATCTTTATTCTAAACCTAATCTAAAAAACAACTAGAAACCATTGTTTCACTCACGGTGTTAAACGTTTCTACAAATGAAATCTGCAAACTTCCTTCAATAGATAATTGAGCATGACAAACTTGAACAATGAGAAGAAATTAAATTATATGATATAAATATTGGTCTTTTTTATACTTTAGTTATTCAATATTTAAAAAAATGAGTACTACGAACCAACTTCCAACTCCTAAAGGAGTTATAAAAACGCTTACAATTTTTCATTATGCTTATTGTATAGCTATTTTAATTTTTGGAACGGTTTCTATTTTTATTACTAAAAATGGAAGTATCAATTTTACTGATACTGAAGATGTTTTCTTTTATTTGGTTCCAGCTTTTGCAATAATATTAGCTTTTTTGAGTCATTTTTTATATCAACAAAATTTAAAAAAAGTAAGAGAAAAATCAACACTCTACGAAAAGTTAGCTCAGTACCAAACGAGTAGAATTATTCGATATGCTATGTTAGAAGCACCAGCATTATTTGGTATAGTAATTTATATAATTACGAGTAATCAATTCTATTTAATTATCTCTGCAGTATTATTAGCTTATTTATTTTCATTAAGACCTACTAAGATTATTATTACAGAAGATCTCGATCTAAATTCGGAACAAGAGCGAGAATTTGATGCGTCATTAAGATAAAAAACGCCAAAGATTTATGTCTTTGGCGCTTAAACTTGATGGTTTAACCCTAACTAATAAAAATCATCAAGAACTAAATTTTAAAGGTCATTACTGGTAATGTAGAATGGTTAGTAACATCCTCGGAAATACTACCCGCAAAGAAATGCGCTAAACCTTTTCTACCATGTGTAGCAACAGCAATTAAATCTGCTCCAGCAACATCTGCAAAATTGAGAATCCCTTGCTCTATGGAGTAATCTGAAACTACTGTAACCTCTTTAAATTTATCTAAGTTACCTTCTGCCATTTTTAGAAACTTCGAAATTAATCGGTCAATTTCTGTAGAACTTTTAAAACCATTATTTGGTGTATTAACATAAACTAAATGAATTTTTGCATCTAATTTATCAAAAACACTTTTTGCTCTTAAATAACTTTCTACGGACTCTTCCGTAAAATCGCTAGCAAAAACAACCGTATCAAACTCTACTAAAATAGGATTGTGTTTTACAATTAAAACTGGTATTTCGGCATGTCTTACTACTTTTTCTGCATTAGAACCTAATAATACCTCTTTGGCACCAGAAGCTCCATGAGAACCCATAACAATTAGATCTGCATCGTGCGCCTTTACGAGTTCATTAATTTCTTTAAAAACCATAAAATGCTTTACTACCGGAATTACATTTACACCCTCTAAGTATGGCTTATCTAAAAAGGATTCCATTTTTTGCTCCGCTAACTTTAGATAAAATACAGCTTCTTCATTTAGTGCGCTAGTACTTGCTGTAATAATTGCATTAGATAGTTGCAACATATGCAAAACATATATTTCAGAATTGTATTTTTTAGCTATTGAAGCTGCGGTTTCTAGTGCATATTCAGAGTGTTCTGAGAAGTCTATTGGTACAATAATTTTTTTCATAGTGTTAAATTTAAATGGTCATTGAGAATAATTGTGTGTTTGGCTTTTTACGTTGTAATAATAAATCGAATGCCATGCATATATTTCTAATAAATGGTTTCCCTTTTTCAGTAACAATCAGTTGCTTCTGCTTAAACTTTAGCAAACCATCATGTTCAAATTCTTTTAACTTAATCAGTACTTCTGGTAATTCGCTAAAAGTTGTTGCTTTAGTATGCCAAGTCGTTTTAAAGTGGCACATTAAATTAAGTATATGTTTTCTTATAATAAGGTCTTCTTCATTTAATATATGACCTCTGTATACAGGAATTATACCTTCATCAATTAAATGATAATACTCTTCTATAGATTTTACATTTTGAGCAAAACCATACCAACTATCACTTATAGAAGATGCACCAAGACCAATCATAGCTTGTGTTTTTGAGGCTGTGTAACCCATAAAATTTCTGTGCAAAGTTTCATTTTTCATAGCCTTGTAAAGCGAATCACTTTTTAGGGCAAAATGATCCATCCCTATTTCGGTATAACCCAATTTCTCTAGTAAGTATTTTCCTGTTTCGTACTGTTGACGTTTAGATTCAGCAGAAGGTAAATCTTCATCTTTAAAACCTCTTTGTCCATTTCCTTTAATCCAAGGCACATGTGCATAGCTATAAAATGCAATACGATCTGGCATTAACATCTCAGTTTTATTAATGGTTTCAATAACATCTAATTCGGTTTGAAATGGTAACCCGAAAATGATATCGTGTCCAACAGAAGTATATCCTATTTTTCGAGCGAGTTCAGTAACATTTTTTACATTTTCAAATGGTTGAATACGATGAATTGCTATTTGTACCTTTTTATTATAATCTTGCACACCAAAGCTTACACGTCTAAATCCTAAATCGAATAATGTTTGTAGATGTGTTTCGGTGGTGTTATTTGGATGACCTTCAAAACTAAACTCATAATCTTCTGCTAAATCAGAAACCTTTAACAATTCAGAAATTAAAAAATTTAAATTTTCAGGAGAAAAAAATGTTGGTGTGCCACCTCCAAGATGTAATTCTTTAATTTTTGGTTTACTTCCCAATAAATCTATATATAAACTCCATTCTTTTAAAAGCGCTTTTATATAGGGTGCTTCTACTTCGTGACGTTTTGTAATGCGTTTATGACAACCGCAAAAGGTGCATAGACTCTCGCAAAATGGCAAGTGTAAATATAAACTTAAGCCTTCCTTACTATTGCTTTCTGCAAATGATTGTTTTAATGAATCTTTCCATTGCTCTAATGAAAATGTATTTATATCCCAATACGGAACCGTAGGATAACTTGTGTATCTTGGGCCAGCAACATTATATTTATTAACTAAAGATTCGCTCATACCTTTTATTTAATATTCAAAATTAGTCTTATGCATTATCAAAAAACATGACAATTATCATATCATCTAAAATTGTTGCTCAATAATCATTTGCACAAACGTCGTTATATTCTTAACTTTACTAAAAACAAAAATCACCCATCATGAAAAACATAAAACTTGTAACAATCATTTTCGCTCTTGTATTTGCTACATCATGCAAAAACGATAAAAAAGAGGAGGTAAAAGAAACTGAAGTAGAAGAAGTTGTAAATGAAGTTTCAAAAGAGAAAAAGCTTGTTATAACTTTATCGCCTAAAAGTGATAGCAAAGTTGAAGGTACAGTAACGTTTAAAGAAAAAGATGGTATTGTAAGTATGACGGCAAATATGACGGGATTAACCGAAGGTGAGCACGCTATACACATCCATGAAAAAGCAGATTGTTCTTCACCTGATGGAAAATCAACTGGAGGTCATTGGAATCCAACAGGGCAACCACATGGAAAATGGAAAGCAGAAACAGGTTACCATAAAGGAGATATTGGCAATTTTAAAGTTGCTGCTGATGGACAAGGTGTTGTTTCTCTAACTACAGACGAATGGTGCATTGGTTGTGGAGATGACACAAAAGATATTACTGGCAAAGCCGTTATTGTACATCAAGGAACTGACGATTTTACATCGCAACCTTCGGGTGCAGCAGGTGCTCGAGTGAGTTGTGCAGGTATTATTGAATAAAATTACAAAAACATATTTATAACACTAGAGCTATTGCAGCACTAATTTCTTCCCCTTTTTCTGCAAAAATTCTAAAATAACCTCTAATGACAGATTTAGATACACTAGTGGTGCAATTTCAGAATAAGAATCAGGTTGCATTTAAAAAACTTTATGACATGTATAGTAAGAGCATACATGGAGTAGTTTATAATATTGTAAAGGATACAGATATTGCAGATGAATTGATGCAAGATGTCTTTATAAAGGCATGGAACAAAGCTGATACTTACTCATCAAAAAAAGGAAGATTTTTTACGTGGATTTTAAATATAGCACGCAATACGGCTATCGATAAGACGCGTTCTAAGGCATATAAACAATCCAAACAAAACCTCAACTCAGATTATTTCGTAGATATTATAACAAGCAATGATAATTTAGATACCAGTACAGACGCTATCGGAATTAAAAAGTTTGTAACCAATCTTGGAAAAAAATGTAAAGAAGTTATTGAGCTCCTCTATTTTAAAGGATTTACTCAGAAAGAAGCTTCAGAAGAATTGCAAATGCCAATAGGCACTGTAAAAACTAGAAATAGAAACTGTATACAGCAGTTAAGAGATATGGTATTATAAATTATGGATATTAAAGCATACATAGAATCTGGTATTTTAGAGCTATACGTAGCAGGCCAACTTACTGAAAAAGAAAATCAGGAAGTATATGACCTTTTACAAAAATATCCTGAATTGTTACAAGAGGTTTTGGAGATAGAAGCAGCTGTAGTAAAACTAACCGCAGCAGTATCACCGCACGCCATAGACTTTGATTCTTTTAAAGGAAAGCTAGGACATACAGATACTAAAGTTGTTGACCTTAAACCAAAGAAACCAAATTGGATATCTTATACAGGTTGGGCTGCCTCTATTTTATTAGCTGGTGGTTTATTATGGACACTCAATAATAAAAACGAGATAGAAGACCAATTGCAAACTGTTGAAATTGAAAAACAATATCTAGAAATACAAATAGAAGATGCTAGAACAGATTTAGCAGCTACAAAAACACTGTTAGATGCCATAAGAGATAAAGACATTTTAGCAGTACCCCTTGGAGGACAAGGTGACTATGCTTCTACCTATGCTAAAGTCTATTGGAATAAGGCTGATAATACCATATACCTAGATGCAGAAGGATTACCAGATGCTCCAGAGGGTAAGGTTTGGCAAGTATGGTCATTAACATTAAACCCATTAACTCCAACAAGTTTAGGTACCATAGACGATTTTAATACAGACAATAATAAAATCTTTGCAATAGCTAATGCTAACGAAAGTCAAGCGTTTGGTATAACACTAGAACCTGCTGGAGGTAGCGCCTCACCAACCATGGAACAACTATACACGCTTGGTGTAGTTGAGAGTACTCCTTAAATTTTTAAGACTTAAAATATACGTTTTAAAATTGCTCATAATCAGTAAAGATACTAGACAAAAACAGAGCTTTGCTCTGTGGTTCATTCATTTTTGTTAACTTAGGCATCTAATAACATACTAAAAGCTATTCACAATTACGTTGTGTCATATTAAATATAACCCTCACTATTTATAATTCGTTTAAGAAAAATTATAGTTATAAATAATTACGATAACACAACAGGATGAAATATTAATAGCAAGTTTTATCATAATACAGAAAGCCAAATTGGCATTCGTAAGAGTTTATTTAGACATCCCAAACATTGGGATATAACATGTAATAAATTTTTAAAACATGTTACCTAAAAATAATAAAATATGAGAAAATTAGTCATTAAGCTTTTAAAAACGTTTAATCCTGGAACGATTAAAATAAGGCATCATTTAACAAAGAAACCGTTTTATCTTGATGCGTTTTTACATAAAGGTTTTTGGTATTACGGAAAAAGACGAGAAAAAGAAACTATTCATTTATTTAGTGAAATCCTTCCTGAGTGCGATTTCGCCATAGACATAGGTGCAAATATTGGCTATTTTAGTCAGTATTTTTGTCATTTAATGAACGACTCTAAGAAATTAATCGTTTTTGAACCCGAACCCAAGAACTTATCTTATTTAAAAAAAAATATTAGTTGTTATAAAAGCATTCGATTAGTTGAAAAGGCCGTATCCAATGAAAACGGAAAGGCCAGTTTCTATGTGGATAGTTTAACCGGACAAAATAGTTCTTTATTGAGTGATTATAAAGTCTTTGATAAAGTCGTAGAAAATTCTGGAGTTAAAGCTACAAAAACAAAAATTGAGGTTGAAACTATAACCCTTGATAGTTTTATGGAACAAGAATATCCGAATGAAAAAATTGATTTTATTAAAATGGATATAGAAGGAGCAGAATTATTTGCTCTTCAAGGAATGAAACATGTTCTTGCTGCGCACTCACCTACTATAATGGTTGAAGTTTCAGACAATGTTCCAGAAGTATTAAAATTACTCCGCGATTTTGAATACATATTAATTGATGATCATAAAAATGAAATCACTAATAATTACGGCAATAATTTTAATGTGTTTTGTATTCATAAAACTAAATTAAAACTATTAAAAAAGTTAGAGATCAGCCCTAATTAAATTTGTCCTTGTTGCTCAAAGGTATTTTATAGTCCTTAAAAAAAGAACACCTGTCTCAAAAGAGAACAGGTGCTCCTACTAACAAAAAAACTCAAAAAGTACCATGATAATCAATCATGATATCGATTAATCAAAATCCTAACATTAAGATTAACCTTTCTTGCTAGCAACCAATCAACTTACTTAATTTGCTTCCCCACAAATTAAGAGTTGAATTTTTTCCTAAAAATTATAACTAACCGTACCTTTTATAAAGAAAGGTGTACCAGGTGTAAAATGAATTTCTTCAACAGACTGGGCTTCGTTTTGTAAGCGTGATTCTGTTGCAAATTGGGTTTCGTTCCAATCGACATCAAATAAATTTTCTACGGCTATTCCTAAAGTGATTTTATTAATTTGGTAATTAAGATTTAAGTCTGTTACCAAATAGCCTTCTGCAACTATAGAGTTGTCTTCATTTGCAGCTCTATCATCTAAATATCTAAAACGCAATCCGCCAGAAAAACCATCTAAATCATCTACCGATAGACCACCTGTTAATGTAAAATCTGGTGCCAACGGAATATAATCTTCATCATTCGCTTCTTCTATACTTCTTGCATCAGTAAGTGTTGCATCTGTATCTAAAAACAACCAATCATTAAATTGATATCTTAAACCTAAATCCAATCCGTAGCGTCGCGTTTTTCCGCTCGGTTCTACAATACCAGCATCACCAACATAAACAAACTCTTGTTCTAAGAATAAGTACCAAAGTGCTGTATTAACTACTAGTTTTGGAGATGGTTTCCATACAGTTCCTAAATCAAGTCCGTAAGAGCGTGGTAAAATATCTTTACCTTCATTGGCTACTACTACTCTAGTATCGTTAGAATGAAAACCAATACCAGACTTTATATACAATTGTAAATTATTGTTTGCATTGTAAAATAAGTTTAGCTTAGGACTTAAAATTGTTTTTGTTTCAGACTTAGTTTCATAATCTGTTTGTAATGCATCGTTATATAAAAACTTAAAATAATCTAGACGTAATGCTGGTGCAATTTTAAATTTCCCAAATTCAAATTCTGTATTTACAAATCCACTCATATTTGTTTGATTAATGTCACCTAATTGTATATTCTCTAAAGTTGTAGTTCTATTTAAAGTTCTAGAAAGTTCTACATCATCAACAATATCATGTCTAACACTCAAACCAGTAGTTAAACTAAATTCAGTTTCACCTAAATAAGTACTATAATTAATCGCAGTATTAGCACCAAAAATGTTTCTATCTTCCTTTTGCTTTATCTGGTCACCATTTACTTCATCTTCTAAAAAAAATGTGAAGTTTGAATACAACTCAAATGCATAGTGCGAGTAAAAGGCATTAGCACTTAACTTAGTATTATCTGTAATATATTTATCAAAAGTGACATTAAAATTAGTGCGTTCTGTTGTTCCACCCTCTGTATCATCTATTGCACCAAAACGTGTAATATTACCATTATCAACTTCACGCTGTGGTATTTGCCCAGAAGCATCCCAACGACTTGTAAAATGCGATGCCGTTAAGGTTATCTTATCATTCTCTGGAGAAAACATTACATATTTACCAAATAGATTTAAACGGTTAAAATTTTGTGGTGACTCAAAAGGACCATCTGTTGCAATATATTCTATAGCCGCATAGGCATTTTTATTTTTAGTATCTTCTAAAAGATTAAATAAACCAACAGTTCTAAGGGTATTAAACTGACCTGCAGAAAACGAAATACTACTCTCTTTTAAGTAATCTTTAGTTTTAAAACCAACATAACCTGCCGTATTAAAATCTCCCTGTTGTGCATAGTAACTACCTTTACCGAAATCTATTTTGTTTACCGTTTCTGGTATTACAAAGTGCAAGTCGCTATAGCCTTGTCCATGTGCATGAGAGACCATATTCACAGGCATTCCGTCAACCGAAATAGACACATCTGTACCATGATCTATATCAAAACCTCTCAGGAAAATTTGTTCTGCTTTACCTCCACCTGCATGCTGACCTATAAATAATCCTGGTACTTTTCTCAATACTTCTTGCGATGAATTTACCGGAGTCACCTTTAAATCTAATCTTGAGATTGTACGCACTGGATTTAATTCTTCATTTAGTGCCATTTCGTCTAATTGAAATACTTTTTCTTCTAGAATGATTTTTATATCAGAAGCATCCTTTACTACTAGTGTTTTGGTTTTATAACCAAGAAGTCCTACTCTTATAGAATCCCCTATTTTCGTATTTACAATAACAAACACTCCATTTTCTGAAGTATGTGTATGATTTTTTGAATCTAAGTTGTAAACATATACAGCTTCTAGAGGTTGGTTAAGTTCATTAACAATAAGTCCCTTTAGGTTTTGGGCATTATTAATTAAGGTGAAACAACCAAAAATTAGCGCTGCTAAAATTTGCTTTTTCATATTTATAATTGATTAATTTTTTGTTTCATTGTAGGTCCAAGTTCATAGATACTTGCGATTAACTCATCTTTTAAAGCTTTTATTTTGCCTGTTTTACCAACTGCTTTATAAATCTCAGCAATATGATATAATACTTCTGGCTCAGATGTCTGTCCATCAACATATTTTTCTATAATAGAATTAGCTTTTTCAACATTTCCGTTTTTAAAGTAACTCCAAGCTAAAAGATCATACGATTGTGGTGTAGGTCTATTATTAACCTCAATTTTTGCAATTTCGATAGCACGTTCTGGTAATAATAACTCTTCAGTAAATATCATAATATTGTATTTATTATACATATCACCATATTGTGCATTTGCTACGGAAGTTTGATAGTTCTTCATAGAATTAGCTTTTAAATTTTTATCATTTAGAAATTCTGCAATTTCAGCTTTTAATAAATAATAATCCGGAGCATCGTAATAAGAAGATATATGGTTTAAGATTTTCAATGCTTCCTTAGGGTTATTCTCATAAGAATATGCAATCCATGCAATTCCCTTTTTGGCATAAGCATCATTTGGATCTAACTGTAAGGCTTTTAAATACAGGTTATACGATTCTTCTACTCTACCTGCATGACCATAAAAATCTGCTAAATTGGTATAAGCCCATTGTTTAGTTTCACTAATATTTGAAGATTCTGCAATCGCAGTAGCTTTTTCCATTTCAATAATGGCACCTTCTAAGTCACCTCCATGATCCTTCCATTTAGATAAACGTATAAGGTAATCGAAATCGGAATTATTTTTAATGTCTTTTAAATAAGTTTCTGCATATAAATAATTACCTAATTCTAAATGCACATCGAATAACATTTTCTTAGTGCCGTTTAATTTTTCACCATTTTCTTCAGCTTCTTTTAATAACACTAAAGCTTCTTTAAAACGATGCTGAGATATATAATTAGATGCTAAACTTTTTAAATAGCTTGGAAATTTTCTTCCAGTAATATCAATGACTTCAATTAAGTCGTCTTCAGCTTTAATTAGGTAAGAAATATCACCTGTAGTATTAAATATTTTTGTGTATGCACTTGCGCGTATTGCCAAGTGTGTAAATTGATTTGGTGTAGCTTCTATTTTATCTGTTAAAAATTGAGCTTCAGACATTAATTTGTCCTTGTCCATTGTGGTTGTTAAATATGCTTTGTAATCGTCACTATTAGTAACAGTATTAGAGTTACAACTGAAAGCTATTACTAACAAAATAAAGGGAAAGATTTTTCTTAGTATCATGATTATTGTATTGTATTTGTGAGTTTTTTTTTTAGTTTTAAATAATTCTGAAGTAAAGTCTAAACTCTACTTCAGAATATAGATTTAACATCTTACCAAGGAGATGCTAAGTAAGGAAATGATGACAAAAATGCTTTATCATTTGCATCAACATTATCATTAGATAATCCTGGATTTTCAGAGAAATCTTCTCCTCCAAAGATTAATAACAGTTCTACGGTTATAACATCATCTGCCAATGCTCTACCTGTTAATACATTTGTACCATCATAAAATGTTGTAGCTCCATCTAAAGAAACGTTAAGCACATCTGTAGCTAATAAGCCAGTAAATGTTGCTGAATCTAAACCTAATGCGTTGGTATCACCTGGATTTGCATACGCAGGACTCAATCCTTCTAAGTTAGTTTGAAACATTGATTGAAACATAGCGCCTTGTTCTGAAGGCACCGTTGTATTAAAGGCATCTTTTTGTCCTCCTGATACAAACACAGTGTTTACAGCTGGTCGACCCATTTGGTCTTCCTGAACATAAGTTCCTGCAAAATTAGGACCCGTTGGGCCATCATTATTATCGTCGTCGTTACTACAATTAAAAGCCGTTATTGAGACTAAAATTGCAACAGCATATAGTTTTATATTATTAAATTTCATGTTTTCTTATTTTTAAGGTTTAAGGTTATTGTTTTCTTTTAGATTCTACCCAAGTATTTATTGTACCTGTACCACCAATCATTGATTTTGGCACTTCAACAACTACAGACATTACATTAAATCCTGCAAAAGTATCTGCACCTGGATTATTAAAACTTGTAGCTGTACCACCAATGATTTCTCCATAGCGGTTAAAATCCATAAAGAAGGGATCGTCTCTAGGACCAGCAAAAGCTTGTATTCCTCCAGAGCTTTCAACAATAGCAGACTGTCCATAAGGAGTAATATCTACGGCTAATTGATTCGTAGAATTTGCTAAAATTGTACTATTTAAACCAGTTGTAGTGGGAGTTGTTGGTCCAAAAACGTACATTTTTCCATCTCTAGCAGTTGCTTGTATTACTAGGTCTTCTACATTGTCCCCATCTGTATCGATATTAAATTCTATCAATGTATTTTCATCAAAAGAAGCTGAACCAGTTGCATCCGGACTTAAAAGACCTTGCACATTGGCAACAAATGCTATGTTTGATGAATTTTCACCTTGAAAGGCGTAAAAATCTGTGATATCACTTGTACCACCAGAAACTGCAGGAGCATCAATATGATCTGCCGCAATTGCAACAAAAGTTGCAATACCTAAGATTGCTGTTGCGATTAAAAATTTTGTTTTTTTCATAATTTTGAGATTTTGTTAATTATTTGTGTCTCTGTTCTACCTACGCAAAAATGAAAGAGGCGGTTTTATATTTTTTTCAAAAAAATTGAAATCCTACAAATTTTAAGAGATAAAAAGTATCTTTACCTATAATAAAATTTAACTATGAATCCATCAGCTAACGGCTGGATAAAAAAATTACTTAAAGAAGTTTCTGAAACCATGTATTCGCAAACAGAAACTTCTGTGTTTTATGATAAATTAAAACATACAGGATTCATTTATGGAAGTAACATTAAAGTGGTTCTTGAGATTGTAAAATCCTTTGATTTCACTGAGGAAGAACGTTGTAAAATCAATTTACTACTCACCTTTTTTTTTATTTATAAAAAGGAGCAACCAGACGAAGATTTTATAAAAAATTTAATAAGATATTATAAGTCTATAAGCGACCAAAAGCAATCTTTTTTTGAAGAATTATTTGGAGATAAAAAACCTGATAGTTTACTAGAAAAAATGATACACAAACGCATTCATATTGATGATAATATTATTTCAAAAAGTTTTAATTATTTTTTAATTAATGCTTTATTATTTGTAGATGTTTTAGGTTATCAGCGCTTTTTAAAAGATGAAACTAATATTAGAAATTATGTAAATAATCTTGAATCTGCACTAGAAACTATTGTCTTTTCCGTTATCGAAGCTAAGTCTAAAAAGACGGAATACGATCATAATCTTATTAAGCTATTTGAAGGTTCAATCCGTCATAAAAAGTCAGAATCACCAAGCTACAAGGATGCTGTTAACTTTATAAATACGCCTTTAGAGAAATTATATGTTATTGACTTGGTGTGTATGGCTTCTTGGACAGATATGGTGATTGATAAAGAAGAACGAGAATTTTTAAACCGATTAAAAACAGATTTATCTTTAAACAATGAAAATATTACTAGATCTGTAGACGATATCAATCGCTTTTATAACGAGCATAAAGGTGATGTTGCTTTTTTAAGTTCTAAAAACTTAGCGCAAAGTTTTTATGACAATAGTAGTAAGATTGTGTCTAAACTTATAAAACGAAATAGTAAACGTTTAATTAAAGAATTGTCTGAAAGTAAAGAGGCTATGTTTCTTTTAGCACAATCTACACAACGAAACCTCAGTGACGAAGAGCAGAAGAAAATACAGTCACAACTCTTAGATATTTTTAAATCTATTCCAAGTTTGGCTATTTTTATGTTACCAGGTGGTATGCTGCTATTACCATTGTTTGTAAAATTTATTCCAAAACTTTTACCTTCTGCTTTTGATGATAATAGAATTGAAGACGAGTAATTATTCTAACCAATTCTTAAAATCCTTTACACGCTCTCTAGCCACAATAATGTCTTGTTCTTTAAAAGTATTGAGTTTTATCTGCAAACGCGAATTGGTATAGCTCACCATATCTTTAATCGCATTAATATTTACATAGAATTTTCTACTTATTCTAAAAAACACATGTGGTTCAAGTTCATCCTCAAGCTGATCTAACGTCATGTCTAAAAGATAGTTTCTTCCCTCAACGGTATGCGCATAAGTACCTTTGTTTTCGCTATAAATGCACTCTATATCTTCAATATTTATAAGTTTAAGATGTTGTCCAACTTTTACAGAAAAACGCTTTTTGTATTCGCGCTCAATAGGATTTACTAATAACTTTTTAATATCGCTAAAATCCAAAGTAACAGATTGCTTTTGTGGTGCTCTTTCTTTAAACTTTTCTACGGCAGCTTTTAGATCATCTTCATCTATTGGCTTTAACAAATAATCAATACTATTTAATTTAAAAGCCTGTAAGGCGTACTCATCGTAAGCAGTTGTAAAAATTATGGCAGACTTTATATCTATAGCTTCAAAAATTTCAAAAGATAAACCATCACTTAATTGAATATCTAAAAAAATTAAATCCGGATGCTCGTTCGTTGTAAACCAATCTATAGATTCTTCTACTGAATGTAACATGGTTTCTGCTTCAACATCTAAAGCTTTTAGCATGCGTTGTAGGCGTCTTGCTGATGGTTTTTCGTCTTCTATGATTATTATATTCATGCTTAAATGGTATTTTAAAGTATGGCTAGATTAAAAAAATGATGTTAATATTATTATACATTTAATGATTATGGCAGATAATTATTAAAATTATTCCCAACGTTGATGTTCTTGCTCTTGTTTTTTATCTAAATACTCCTCGATTTTTTTATCCTCCCAACTCTTATTAAATAACAGTTTTCCTTTAAAAACAACCCAAGCTTGTACGATAATAACAATTGTCCACAACACAATAATAGAAATATTTAATCCTGTAATAACTTTAGCATATTCATCTTCTACAATAAATAAATTATAAATGAGAAGAGCTATGCCGATAAAATATAAAGCTAAGTGTAAGTAAAAAAGTTTAACACGCCTCACTTTTTTCTTAGCGTTTTCTAATATTTGTCTTTCATCTATTTCTGGTTTCATTACCCTAAATTTTATTGATAATTTCTCTAAACTATGACTAACAACTGCTTGTTGCTTACTCCCAACGTTGACGTTCTTTTTCCATATACTCTTCAATCTTTTTGTTTTCCCAATTTTTACCAAAGAAAAAATTAGGACCAAAAACACCTAAGAAATGAAATGCCAAACCAATTCCCCAAAAGGTAGCTGTGGCATAAGGGCCAAAACCGCCAAAACCAGCATTAACACCAATAAGTATGATAAGGAATAAATTTACGATCACATAAACAGCCAAATGCCAGTAAAACCCAATAATTTCATCTACTTTCTTTTTTGCTCTTAAATAGGCTTCTTCTTTTCTAAAATCGCGAGATTCCTTATGCTCGTCATAAGGTTCTAAACTATATTTTTCCATAATCTTAGTTGTTATTTATCGTTTTTTAATTCATCGTTCATCAGCTTTTCTATTTTACGCTCTTCCCAATCGTCACCCAAAATTAGAGGTAATCCATATACCGAAAAAGCATGAATGGCTAATGCTATTCCCCAAACTATCCAAGTTGCTAATGTGGAGAAGTCGTAAAAAGCTTCTTCAAATGTTTCACCATTATTAATATTATTCATCACTTTAACAGCAGTAATAACACTATTAATAACTAGGTAAACTGCCGCATGTGTATAGAAGCGTTTTAGTTTTTCAACTTTATTCTTAGCCTTTAAATATTTTAAATTAGAATTTTGTGTTTCCATGATTTCTATAAATTAATTCCAACGTTTTTTTTCATCATCCCTTTTCATGTATTCTTCTATTTTGCGTTTTTCCCAACCAGCACCAAAAGCACCATCATCTACAAAAACTCTATATGCCTGTATTACTAAACTCAATCCCCAACCAAATGTTGGAAACCAAAACCATTGTATAGTATTAGAAGAATATTGATACCAAATAAAAACTAAAAATGGAATAACAAATACATAAGAAATTAAACTATAGTAAAAAGCTTTTAACTCTTCTACGCGTTTGCGTGCTCTTACATAATCGTCATTGAGACTCTCTTGAGATTTTCGTGTTGTTCTCATAATTGATACTTGTTTTGTAAGCATTGGTATTGCTACCGCAAAGTCCTTTGCTCGTTGATTGATGATAACTTTTCTGTCTGAAAGTAAGCTATAACGTTGTTTTATATTTTCTAAACCAACTCCACTACTCTTCTTTACAATTTGTTTTGGTTGAAGATTATTCATCACTACTAAATGACCTTTATCTTCATATATTTTTATATGTAATGGCTTACTAGATGTAACCATATTATGTTTTACTGCATTCTCTAATAACAATTGAAGCGATAAAGGCACAACTCTACTTTCTGGATTTGATGCCTTGTCAGGGATTTCAAAAATGATACTATCTTCAAATCGTGTTTTTAAAAGCGACATATAAGTCCTTGCAAATTTTAACTCTTCATCGACAGTGACTAATTCTTTATTTTTTTGTTCTAAAACGTACCGATACACCTTAGATAAAGAGGTTGTAAACTTTTGCGCAGCATCAGGATTTTCCTCAATTAAACTTGTGAGTACATTTAGACTGTTAAACAAAAAATGTGGATCTAATTGATTTTTTAAAGCATCGAACTTAGCACTTGCTGCACCAGCTATCACTTTTTGTTCTTTAATCTTATTTTTTTGATAACGGTTGTAAAAATAAATGACATAGAAAACAGTAACGATAGTTAAAGTGACCCATAATCCAAAAGAATATCCACTCCAGCTTTGGTGTGTTACAAAGTGATCAAAGGATTCTCCAAAAATGACAACCTCTACAAACACTCGCAAAATAAAAATGGTTATAAGTGTTACGACAGTACTGCCTAATACTCCGAATGCAATACGCTTTACAATTTCATAATTACCAAACTTTCGCTTCTCCAAAAAATTAAAAACTAAAGTATTAACATAACTCAACACAAACGTGTACAATTGGTAAATTGAAAAGTATATTAAAAATTCATTAACACTTTCAAAATTAAATCCAGATGAAAACAATGACCCTAAAACGAATACAATACATCCAATGAAAAATGTTATAATGATATTTTTAATTGACTTTGTCATAATACTTTAACTTTGTTATTATTTACAAGATTCTACAACCTGTTCTGCTCTTTCTTTTCCCCAATTAGGGTGAAATTCGCTCTCTGGTTTAAAGGTATTAAAAAGTTCTATTGATGCTTCTATTTGTTTGCAATAAGGAGCAGTGTCTTTACCAAAATACTTCGCACTATTCATTTCCCAATCTGCCTTACAAAATGTTGCTCGTGGATTCGTTGGAGACAACTCTAAAGCTTTGGTATATAATTCTGTGATTTTTCCGCCATATTTCATTCCATAGGTCATTCCATCATAAACCACCCAATTGGTATAAACTTGAGCCTGCATTATTAATAATTCTGCATTATCTTCGCTTTTAGTCATTGCAATATCTAAATGCTCTTGGGCCTTATCTAACTGAGCTTTTAAAATAGTTTCATCCTTTACTGTCCAGCTTTTTAAACTATTCATTTGTGCTATATAATAATTTGGTAACCATTCCTCTTTCTCTGCTTTGGCAATACGCTCAAACATATTTTCTGCTTCGTCCCATTTATTGGCTTCCCAAAGTTCAAAAGCTTTAGACATGCCTTTTTCAAAATTGGTTTGTGCTTCTGCCTGAGCACTCATAAGGCTTATAATTAATACTACAACTATTCTAATGACTACATTCATGATTATATGTTTTTTATTTAACACAAATATCTAGGACAATTACAAGTTTTAAAAACTACACTTACCGAATTGTAATTTTTTAATGACGAATTGTATTATTTTAAAATTCTTTTTAAAAATCAGTAACTTAGTAAGGTATTTCTATACATATAGTGCATAACCACAATATTAAAACCCAACCAAAATGAAGCATAGATTTTTAATTATGGTGTTAACGCTAGTTTCTACTCTAGTTTTTTCGCAAACCGACAAGCGCCTAAAAGGCATCGACAAACAATTTAACTCTGTATTAGAAAGTACCAAAGCTGCAGGTTTTGCTGTCGCTATTGTAGAAGGTGATAAAATTATTTATGCCAAAGGTTTTGGCTACGCAGATTACGAAAATAAAGTACCAGCAAATGCTAATACACTTTTTGCTATTGGGTCCTCTAGTAAAGCATTTACCTCTGCACTTTTAGGGTTACTTCGCGAGGATGAAAAACTCTCGTTTGATGACAGTCCGAGAAAATACATACCAGAATTAGAGTTCTATAATAATGATATGAACAACCAAATTATAATTAAAGATTTAATGCGCCACAGTACAGGTTTACCGAGACATGATGGCTCGTGGTATTTTTTTCAAAATCATAATAAGGATAGTTTAGTTGCAAGAATAAAATATCAAGAACCATTTACTGGTGTGCGTCAACAATGGTATTATAATAATTTTGGCTTTCTGGTACAAGGTGTTATTACCGAAAAAATCACAGGTAAATCTTGGGAAGAAAATATTGAAGATGAATTCTTTAAACCTCTAGGAATGGATCGCTCTAAAACTACAATTGAAGGCATGAAAACGAGTTCTAATGCTGCTTTTGGCTACACATTAGATGCCGATAGAAATATTGAAAAAATGGACTATTACGACATTGCTGGCATGTCTCCTGCTGGCAGTATTAATAGTAGTGTTAATGATATGAGCAAATGGCTAATGACATGGATTAATGACGGAAAGTATAAGGACCAACAAATAATACCAGAAGATTATCTAAAAGAGGCTATGAGTTCTCAAATGGTAGTGGCAGCAGGTTTGCCAAGTAAAGAATTACCAGATGCTCAATTCGCAAATTATGGTTATGGATGGTTTTTGCATTCCTATAAAGGACATTATATGGTAGAACACGGCGGAAACATTGATGGTTTTTCTGCAAGTGTAGCTTTTTACCCTTCCGACAAACTAGGTATTGTAGTACTTGCCAATCAAAACGGCTCTGCTGTACCAAGGTTAATAAGAAATATTGCCGCAGACCATATGCTAAAGGCAAATAGAACCGATTGGGCAAAAAAACACAAAGAAGATACAGAAAAAGCGCTTAAAGCAGCGGAAGAAGCTGGCGATGACACCGAGCTTTCTAATGTAAAAAACACAAAGCCTTCTCATATTAAACTAGATTATACAGGCGCTTATGAAAACAAAGGCTACGGTAAATTTGATATTGTAATAAAAAATGATTCATTATTTACTGTACGTGAAGATGAAATGCTCTATTTAAACCATTTTCATTACGATACGTTTGAAATGTTAGATTATGCAGAAGGTAAAGCAGATACCACTCAAATTGGTAATTCTATAAAAATCACTTTTAGTGCTAATGATGCTGGTGATATAGATTATGGTCGTATAGCCATTGAGCCAACATTAGATGCTATACCTTTTAAACGCACACCAAACACAATAGATGTAGATGCAAAGACTTTAGAACAATATGTTGGCAAATACGATTTACGAGGTACCGAAGTAAAGACCTACATAAAAGACGAAAATGTCCTCTACGTTTTTATACCAGGCCAACCAGAATACGAATTGGTACCTACCGCAACACATAAGTTTAATTTAAAAGTAGCTGATGGCTATAAAGTTGAGTTTACCGAAAAAGATGGTAAAATAGACCAATTAAAATTTGTACAACCAAACGGAATTTTTGTAGCAAAACGTAAAAGTGATGATTAATAACATTCTCTTTATCTAGACAATAATACTGGATAAAGAGAATAATTATCCTTATATAACTAGTTACCTGCAAGCTGAAGAAACATCCTAACAAAAAAGAAAAATATGGCCGAATACAAAATGGAAGATATAAATATTGGAGATGGAGTTTATTTTAAGTTAGACTTTCAGACAAATTATGACTTGTATTGGACTGTCAAATCTAAATTTGATTCGACACTTGAAATAGAAGTAAACGAAATGGGTGCGAATGACAAAATATTTCTAAATATTAAAGACGTTTACGCAATCGAAAAAAGAACTTAAGCACATATGGATAAACTACTCTACTTCCCTTATATCAATTTACCTAAAACAGATTGGACTGTAAGAACTTTGCTTTATTACGATAATATCAGTTCTATTGTTCCTCAAGAGTATTTTTATTCACCAGAAAGGAATTATGAACCATTTATGCTTGAATTGGTAAGAAGTGAGCTAGTAATTCCAATTAATCCAATTGAAGTTTTAGAAAAACCTTGGGAAATTTCTAAACCATTCATTAAGTTTTTAGAAAAAAATGAAAAACGATTATTAAAAAAAAGAGAAAACTTCATTTTAGGTCGTAGAGGCAAAATACATATCGGAAAATTCTTTTCTGCAAGAATACACGTAGACAAATTTGATGGAGAAATATTTTATCAGCTTGAACAGTTAGGACTTGCAGAAAGAGATAATGGACAATGGTATTCTGTAGAAAAGAACACTGCTAATCATTTAATGAACTATTTAGCTACTATAATAAGTACAAAATTAGAAATGCGTCCTACTACAGACAATTTTAAAAAAAGCTATTACAGTTATAAAGATATTATTGAAAATAAAAAAAGACAAACAATATTATCCAATTTAATTCCATTTCCTGAAGAAATTGATTTGAATAAAATTCGTAGATTTAAAGACAAACATAATGACCTTTTAAAAGCTTTTAAGAACAGGATTGAACAACTTGTTTTGGATGAAAACTTAATAAACGGAACGGATTTATTTAAACTTAAAATTGAGGAATTAACTATAAGAAAAGATGAACTTTCGGCAAAAATGAACGAAAGTCAAATCAACAATATAATTTTCGGTTCAGTTTGTGGAATAATTGGTGCCGTTCAAGGATTAAAAACAGCTGAAACAACAGGAGCACTAATTGGAGCCCTTCCTGGATTTGTAAGCGCAGTACATTCCGCTCTAAAAGTTGAAAAAGCGGAGAATTTATTTGACCAAAGTGGTATGAAATATTTAGCTTTAGTTGACAAGAGAATAAGGAGATAATTTCTACCAACAACAATTGACAATGAAATTTGAAAATAATACTTATATAAGTGGAGATGGTGTCTATTACGAAGGTGTGATTAGAGATGTAAAGCGCTCAAAAATTTCATTACAACCAGTTTATGAAGCTTTTACCAACTCACTCGAAGCAATTAGAATCAAAGAATCCCAAAAAGTTGATTTTAAAGGAAAAATTGAGGTTAAAATATTTTCAACACAAAATACTGACCAAAGCTTTACTTTTTCCAAACTTCAAATTAGTGATAATGGTGTTGGTTTCAATGATAAAGAATTTAAAAGGTTTAATACGTATAAAGATTTTACTAAAGGCTTTAAAAATCTAGGTTCTGGAAGAATACAATTCACTCACTATTTCGATACAACCAAAGTAAAAAGCATATATCAAGATAATGGTAGTTTTAGAGAAAGAGAATTTTTCGTTTCAAAAAACAAAGATTATCTAAAAAGAAATTCGATAACATATCATAAAGCTGACCTTGAAACAAATGAAGAATCGTCTCGTACAGTTTTAACTTTTGAAGGTCTTTTGGACCAAACAAGAAACATTTATCACACACTAAATGATGTTAATTTAAAAGATGCTCTTTTAAAAAGATACATCCAATATTTTTGTCTCAATAAAGAGAGCTTACCTGAAATAATAATAGAGCATTATGTGTTCAATGACAGAGAAGGTAAATCCACTATCTCAAAATCTGATATTCCAAAAATCGATAAATCCGATAATGTGAAAGTTCACTATTCAAAAATTTCAGATGATGCAAAAAACATTGTCAATACAGAGAATTTTGAAACGTTTACGGTAAACTCATATAAATTGGATAAATCATTTTTAAAACAAAATGATTTAAAACTAACTAGTAAACACGAAGTAATCGAGAATTTCGAAATCAGCTTACTTTCTCTTGCAAAAGACGAAGTTATTGATAATAGCCATTTTCTTTTTTTAGTTTCTAGTGAATATTTAGATGATAAAGACACTAATGAAAGAGGTGAGTTGGATATTCCAAATAATGATATATTCTCAAATGACCCAAATATTTTTCAAGAAGAAGTAATTATACTAGACCAGTTGGAAAATAAAATAAATGGTTCTATCTATAATCTGTATCCACAAATAGAAAAGATACAGGAAAAACATCAACTAGATTTAAAGCATCTCAAAGAAATGTTTTTACTACCAGAGGATATGGATTCTGAAATTGAAATTTCTATTAACGATAGTGATAAAAAAATACTAGAAAAATTCTATACAGCAGAAGCAAAGAAAAAAGCTGAATTAGATTCTAATTTAAAGGATAGCATAGACAGATTGAATTATTTAGATACTACGTCAGATGATTATTCAAACACATTAGATGCTGAAATAGATAGAATAGTTCGAGTAATTCCTCAACAGAATAAAGCGGAATTAACTCATTACGTTGCACGTAGAAAACTTGTACTTGAACTATTTTCATTAATATTAAACAAAAAATTAACTGTTCAAGAAGATGGTTCGAGAAACAAAGACGAAGCATTGTTGCATAATTTAATTTTTCAACAGAATTCTACAACACCAGAAAAAAGTGACTTGTGGATTATAAACGAGGATTTCATATACTTTCAAGGTATTTCGGAATTTCAATTATCAGAAATAAAATTTAAAGGAGAAAACATAATCCGTGAAGACCTTTCCGCAGAAGAAAAGCAATTTATAACTTCAATAGGTGAAAAAAGACTAGATAAAAGACCAGATATTCTATTATTTCCACAAGAAGAGAAATGTATAATAATTGAGTTCAAAAATCCAGACGTAAGCGTATCTCAACATTTAAATCAAATTAACAATTATGCAACTCTGTTAAGGAATTTTTCAAAACCTGAAATGAAGTTAACCACGTTTTACGGATATCTAATTGGAGAAAAAATTGAACCAAATGACGTGAGAGCTTATGATGCTGATTTCAAAAACGCCTATAATTTTGACTATTTATTTAGACCATCTAAAACTATTGCTGGAATGTTTAGTAATGAAGGAAAAGATGGTTCGCTTTACACAGAGGTTGTAAAATATTCTACACTTCTCGAAAGAGCAAAAAATCGGAATAACATATTCATTAAAAAACTGACCAATAACAAATCTGAATCATCAGATTGAACTGAATGAAATAAAAGCCAGCAGGTAACAACGTATATAAAAAATAGCGGTTTTAGTGCTTAAACGAAAGATAAATAAAAAAATAAAGGTCAGTTATAATCCGAAAATTAGTACGTAAAAATTCGCTACTTTTCATATACAAGACCGTTGGCATTAATTTGAAAAAAGCAATCTACATATCGATTTTGGTCATTCTCATTTCTTGTAAGAATGAGAAAAATAAGTCGAATCCATTGGTTATCGAATACCAAGAAAAGGGAATTAAATTTCAAATGCAGAATAAAACGGACAGCGCAATTGTTTACTTTAAGAAAGCTCTTGAAATTGACCCAACTGATATTCCGACTTATGAAAGTCTCGTAAAAACATATTGGTGGAATCAACAGTCCGAATTAGCTTTAGGAATTTTAGAATCTGTACCAACAGAAATGCAAAAAACTAACTCTATTTTGACTTTGAAAGGAATGACGCTGGAAAAAATGGACAAACTAAATCAAGCAATGGATTTATACAAAACAGCATTTGAACAAAGTCCAAAAATCCGTTATGAAAACGAAGAAAATTTAATGGAATATATTGGTTATTTGACTTTACAAACTATTATTGGAGAAAAACAAAAAGCAATAGCGGAATTGGACGGACTTAAATCAAAAAAATTGACCGAATCTGAAAAACAATACGTGAATTCGATTGAATCTTTGATTCGGAATTACAATGGTGGTGGATATAATGCAATGCTCGGAAATGAATAATAAAAAACTAATGCCAACAATGTATAACCGCAATTACGGCGGATTCGACTACGTCCGAATCCACTCGGAATTGCTAAAGCCTGTGCTAAACCGAAAAGTCTGCGTATATTAACCCGTAACTGACGGTTATACTAGACCGTTGTACGCAAGCTGAAAAAACAGAACCGAATTGAAATACACACTTCTGATTTTAATATTGACTTTTACTTCTCTGAATACTTTCGGACAAAATTCTGACCGAACTTATTTAAGACACGACCATAATTATAGTACAGCTTACTCATACGAAATAACGGAAATAACTATTCATTCGGACTCTACTTTCACGTGGAAAAGTTGGAACGTAAATAATAAAAAGGAGTGGAAAAACTATAAAGAATACGAACCTGAAATCAGTATTGGAAAAATAACTCGGAATGGAGAATACTATATCCTGACTGAATATCGGAATGGAAATAAAACAGACTTTAATTGGACAGTAAAACTTAATGACAGGCGACTGAATTTTTACTATCCGAATAAAAATGAGAAATTAAGAATAAGTGCTAAATATAAACGGATTTGAAAACTGAAAAAAGCCAGCGTACAACAATGTATAACCGCAATTACGGCGGATTCGACTACGTCCGAATCCACGCGGAATTGCTAATGTCTGTGTCAAACCGAAAATTAACGCATATTAACCCGTAACTGACGGTTATACGAGACCGTTGTAACACATTTGACCAAACCAAGAAACATTGAGTAAATTAAAAGAATTAATAGATAGAATTGTTGAATTTGGAACAAATGAAAAAATTGAATCCGAAAATAAAACACTCGAAATCAAAAGACTATTAGTTGGAATTTACACTGAATATCTGAAAGTAGAAACGGAATTTGACGAAACTGATTACGAAGAACCTTTGCGCTTAGATTATGACGGAATTAGAAGTATAGTAACTGAACATTTTCCAGATTTCGGTTGGTATCATTCTGCTTGGGAAAGTCATAAGATTAACGAAGATGCTGATTTGGTTACTGAAGATTCAATCGATGATTTGACTGACATAATAAAAGACTTAATAGAAGTTCAATGGAGATTGGAAAACAACAGCGAAAAAGATGGACTTTATCAATTTGAATTTTTAATGAAACATCATTCCGAACAACACTTGGTAAATTTACTCAAATACTTAAAAGACAAAGACGAATAATGTTTAAACTCAAATATATATTTCTGACTTTGTTAATGTCAGTTTTAGTTTTTTTATCAACTTCATTTTTGACTGTGTTTAATCATTTGACTTCACCAATAAATAGAACAGTTGGTTACAAATCTTTAGAGATTGGTTTCCCTTTCAAATATTACGAAGAATTTATGATAGATTGTCCAAATCCGAATTACGGTTGGAATTTGAATAATTTAATTTTAGATATAATTATAACATTAATAATTGTAAGCGGAATAATGTATTTCGTGAATAAAAACGTGTTACAACAACGTATATAAAAAATTGCTGTTTTGGGATAAATTTAAAGGTCGTTGCTCGTTTGCTACGTCTGATTTTCCTTCGGAAAATCCTCGCACGCAAACACGCAACTTTCCATATACAAAACCGTTAGCTTGCATTTAAAACCAACATCGAGAATTGAATAATATTAAAATAAAACTTAAAGAAGTATATATTCCATTTTTAATAGTTTCGATAGGAACTATTCTTTTTTACAACATATTTCGTTGGACTTTAGATATCAAACTCGGAATTTTACCCTTAAAAGAAAACTTGTTGAGTTTTTGGATTCCTTTTGCTCTTCCTTGGATTCCAATACTTATTTGGTTACGAAGAAGAATTCGGATTTTAAATGTTAGAGGTAAAAGAGATAATGGATATTTTGGATATCAATTTACTATGGCAGCAGCAATGGCTGTACCAATAATAATAAGTCAAAACTACATTGAAAAAGGTTCCTTTGACTTAAACGAAATATCTTCAATCTCAAAAGTTAAAGAATTAAAAAACGAAAAATATTTTAAAATAAGCTCATTTAATATTGACCATAACTCAAGTCTTCCATATGTAACTGCGAGAACTTCTGGTCGAAATAATGATAATCTGAGCTTTTACTTATATCTAGCCTGTCCATTTGAGGAAACGAGCTCTATTTGGTATGGAGTTGAGTATAAAAAGAATTTAAGCAATCGTATTAATGAACAAAGGAAAAATTCAGAATACAGGACTTTTTTAAACAAATCAGAACAAGAATTTAAAACCTATAATTTTCAAGATGTAGAATATTTTGAACGGCTAGGGTATTCAGACGACAGAGATGGATTTATAGAAGCAATAAAAGAAAGAAACGCTAATCTAAACGAAAAGGAACAAATAATACTCGTACCTAAAAATGATGTTTTTGAAGAAAGACTCGGCAATTCATTTACTTGGATTTTTGGGTCTTTTGGAATTGGAGCATTAGCTCTTTTGTTAATGGTAGTAATTCCAAAAATTAACGAAAAGGAATTAAACGATTTTAAAAAGAATAAACCACTAAAAGAAGATGATTTAAAAGATATGATTGGCTTTTTAAATCCAATGGGCGAAAATAAAGCCACAGCAATTTTATTGCTTCTAAATATTATTGTTTTTCTAATTATGACATTTGACGGACTAAACATAGTTTCGCCTACACCAAAAGAATTACTCGAAATTGGCGGGAATAGAAGGTTTGAAGTTATGAGTGGCGAATATTGGAGGTTATTTTCTTCGATGTTTATTCACGGTGGACTATTACACTTGTTTATGAACTTAATAGGTCTTGGACTTGGAAGCAGTTTATTGGAAAACATTCTTGGTTCGATAAAATTAATAATTATCTACATTGTTTGTGGAATACTTGCAAGTTTAGCGAGTATTTATTGGCACGAAAACACAGTTAGTGTTGGAGCATCTGGAGCAATTTTTGGGCTTTATGGTCTGATTTTGGCTTTTACAGTTTTTAAAATTTACCCAAATTATATGAGAGGAATGACTTGGATGCTATTAGGACTTTATGCAGGAGTAAGTTTGTTGTTTGGATTTTTAGGCGGAATTGATAATGCAGCTCATTTTGGTGGACTGATAAGCGGTTTTGTAATTGGAGGAATTTTAATATTGACAAATAAAGAACAACTGAAAAAAAACGCAAGTTAACACCATATACAATTTATTGCTAGTTCTAACCTACTAACGTAAATCCTCGCGGATTTTCTATTCGGTTTGTATTTGCTAAATTCGTTGCTAAACCACGCAACTAATCTTATACAAAATCGTTAGGCCTAATTAGTTGAAAATCGAATTAATAAACGTAAACAAACAAGAAGCAATAAAATATTAAATAGAGTTTTGGATGATTTACTCTCAACAACAACCACATCAAAATCTTAAAGATTATATAAGGTGTTACTGGAAAATTGAAAATAAGAATGAGAATTTTCAACAGTATACAATATTTCCTGATGGTTTTTTCGATTTATTAATTTGCTATCATAATGACAATCTACAAAATGTGTTTTTATCTGGTCTATGGAATCATAAAACCAATGTAGTTATCTCACCTGAAACTACAATATATGGAGTACAGTTTAGATTGCTTGCTGTTGAAAATATAATTAAAGAGAATATTAGTTTACTTCTAAATGAAATAAAACGATTAGATAAAACTTATTTCAGACTTGATGAGTTTAATAAAAATAGCGATGATTGCTTATTTCAATACCTTAACAAATATTTGTTAGCGTCTATTAAAGACAAAGAAATAATTGATTCCAGAAAATTAGTTCTTTTAAAATCCATTAACCAAACTAAAGGAAATAAAACAGTTGAATATTATTCGCAACAAGCTAATTGGTCGAAACGACAAATAAATAGATATTTTCAATCTACTTTTGGACTTTCCTTAAAAAGTTATTGTAATATCCGAAAAGGTGCTATTACATATAGCCAGATAAAAAATGGTAAGTTATATCCTCAAGAAGGTTATTTTGATCAATCTCATTTTATTAAAGAAATAAAGAAAATAACAGGATTTACACCTTCTACTTTGCTAAAAAATGAAAACGACCGATTTTTACAATTTTCCATCATCAAAAATAAATAGATTGCGATTTTAAAAATCAAAATCTAATTATTATGGTATTACAAATTATTAAGTTGAAATCGGATTTACCAGAAGATGAGTTATTAAAAAGAGCAAAAGAAAGAGAATCTAATTTTAAATCTATCTCAGGTCTTCTACAAAAATACTATGTAAAAACAAGTAAAGACGGAGAATATGGAGGAGTATACGTTTGGGACTCTCTACAATCTCTAAAAAATTACCAAGAATCTGATTTAGCCAAAAGTATTCCATCAGCCTACGCTATTAATGATGCGCCAAATTTTGAAATTATGGATATTATTTTCCAATTAAGAGATTAACAATAAATTATGCCTAAAAGCATATATAAAACATAAACAAATGAAAAACACCCTTTACATTTTACTATTTATTTTCGGAGCTACTGTTCAAGTATTTAGTCAAGAAACTTTATTGAGTCCGTTAAATAATACTGCTAATAAAAAACTAATAAATTCTGAAACATCAAAGATGTCTTGGTTTATGCTACAGGATACTCTCAAAATTCAAATAGGAACTATACAAACTCAAATTCAGAAAGAAAAAGAGAAAATATATATTATCACTACCGTCAGCATGAAACAGTCACCAACCAAATGGATTGACAGTACAATAGTAGAAAATGAAACATTTAAACCCATATATCATTCTTCATTTAATCAACAAAGAGATATGATATTAGAATTTGGAGAAAAAATTACAGGCTATTATTTAGATAAACAAACTGACAAAAAAACAGAAATTTCAGAAAAAGCAGATAAACCTTTTTTTGACAGTAATTTTTATCCACAATTAATAAGATTACTTCCTCTAAAAAATGGTTATTCAAATACTATTTCGATTTTTGACTATAATCCTAATTCTAAAATTGGAGTAATAACTGCAACAATAAAAAACACAGAAGAGACAAGCATCAATTTTAATGGCAAAAAGACACAAGTCTGGAAAGTTGAAACTACTGATGATATTTCAAATAATACCGCAATAATGAACTATTTCATAGATAAATCAACAAGAAAGATTTTGAAACAAGAAATAGATTTTGGTGGTAGAAAAATGTTGATGGAATTAGTAGAATAAAGTTAAAGCAATATTTACAACACCTTATAAAAATAATTGTGGTTTAGTACTTAATCAAAGTCGTTATTTACAATTTGAAAAATGGAAATAATAATCACTAAAGGTAAAAATAGAAATACCTTAACTTGTAAAAGAAAAGATGGAACAATAACAAGTGTAAATCTTGGACCAGATATCCCGTATCATGATATTGCTCACTATGTTGTTGAGAAAGGATTCAAACTGGAAAATGGTTTTTACGGAAAGGTTAAATCTGGAATGACAATAGAAGAATTATCCGATAAAAAAATAATCCAAAATTTAGGCTCTGAAACTTGGCTATCAGAAATTATGGCGAGAAATCTTCAATCCATTGGTTCTGGTGCAGCAAAAACTGAACAGTTCATTGAATTAGTAAATTGGGAATCTAAAAATATCAGCGGAATTAAAGTTCCGATTATGAACTTACCAGATATTGAAAAAATGAAATCGGAATTTGACCAACTGTGCAAAAAGTGGAATTTGATTCCTGAAAACGGAGAGTTAAAACTGATTTTAGAATAAAAACTATCCATAACTCGAGTATAATTAATTGATTAGGTCGTTGTCTATTTTGAAAATTCCTTCAGAATTATCTCGCATTCGTTTTTGTTTACTAAATTAGATGCTGAAACACGCCACTAACCATAAACAACCAACTTTTGCTTATTAACAATAAACCACTAACCAATGATAAAATTCTTTAGAAAAATTAGACAAAACTTACTTTCAGAAGGAAGAACTGGCAAGTACCTTAAATATGCCATTGGAGAGATAGTTTTAGTAATGATAGGAATTTTGCTGGCTTTACAAATCAACAATTGGAACACAGCAAGAAAGAACAACCAATTACAACTGACATACCTAAAAGGAATTCAAAACAACCTAAAAGAAGATAAAGCAGAACTAAATAGGCATTTTAAATCAGACACCCTTATTTTAGATGCTTACACGTATTTTATGAAGGCCAACTTAAAAACAGTTGCAGTATCAGAGCAAGAATTGATACCAATGATTTACAAAGTATTTAAAACATATTGGTTTGAAGGGCAAAATGTAGTCTTTTCTAATTTAACATCCTCTGGTGATCTTAACCTAATACAATCCGAAAGTATTCGTATTCAAATTCAAAAATATTATAGGCTATTTGTAGAGACTGAAAAGCAAGAATCGTGGCATAATGATCAGATATTAGCACTTTTAAAAAGTCTTTCTAAAGGTATAAATTTATATACATTTATTGAGCCTACATTTGAAAAACGCTGGCAATCCTATTCTGGCAATCCCGATATTTCTAATTTTTCTTTCGAGGAAGTTAATGAACTCACTACCCTTAGATTAGACACTTATAGTAATATCAAATCATTAATTTGGGCGAGTCATGTGGCCAGACTTAGATTGTATCAACAAGGAGAAATATTAGAAAAACAAATTGAAGATTATTTAATCGATCATCACTAACCAATGATAAAATTCTTTAGAATATCCAAACATAATTTTGCAAAGCAAAATCAAATGTCCTGTGGGCATTTGGTTGAGATAGCCGCTTGCGGAAGATTTAAAACCTTTAAACATGATTAAGTTCTTCAGACACATAAGACAACGACTACTCTCTGAAAATAAATTCGGAAAATATCTAACTTACGCCATCGGAGAAATAATTCTTGTAGTAATCGGAATTTTAATGGCATTACAAATCAACAATTGGAATGAGTCACGGAAAGAAAACGCATTAGCAAAAAATTACTACCATCGTCTTATATCAGATTTAAAAGCGGATAAAGCGTATGCCAATAGATATATCTCAAGAGTTGATTCTTCTCTGGTATTATACGATAACTACAGAAAAAGTTATAAAAAACCGAATTTAAGCCTTGCAGAAATTGTTCAAAATTTAGGTACAAATGACGTTTTAACATTAGATTTAGAGTTTAAAACAAAAACAATAGAAACCTTAATTAATACGGGTGATTTGCAAATATTAAACCCAAAGATAATGGATGTAATTACTGAATATAATGGTAGTAAAAACCAGATTGAAATACTTGCTAGGGACAACAATAAAGATGTTAATGATTTGTTGAAGAATTGTGCTTACAAAGGTGGAGTTCTACTTAATATTGAGAACTATCCTAATCAGCCAGAATTATTTAAAAAATTAGATTTTGATGATAGAATTCCAGATTTGATTATAGCATTTGAATCCTACGTTATCTGGAAACAAGCTGTGAATAGAACCAGCATTAAAGAGCTTACTAAAATTAATAAAACAGCAGATTCCATTATTGAAATTATTAATCTAGAATTAAAAAAATAATAAAAGCACAAACCATTAACCAATGGTAAAATTCTTAAGAAAAACTATACAGAAACTACGCTCTAAAAACAACTTAACGGTATAAAAAAAGACCATCCTTACAGATGGTCTTTCTTATGTATTATTAATACTTTGGCTTAAAACATCTCTCTACCAGAGAAATGAAAAGCGCCTTCAATAGCTGCATTGTCATCGCTATCACTTCCATGAACCGCGTTTTCTCCAATAGAAGCTGCATATAATTTACGGATTGTACCTTCTGCTGCATCTGCAGGATTAGTTGCTCCGATTAATGTTCTAAAATCTTCAACAGCGTTGTCTTTTTCTAATATTGCTGCTACAATAGGACCACGAGTCATATATTCTACTAATTCACCAAAGAATGGACGCTCTTTGTGTATACCGTAAAACTCTTCTGCATCTGCAGTTGTCATTTGTGTTAACTTCATTGCTACGATTCTAAAACCTGAAGCTGTAATTTTTTCTAATATTGCGCCAATGTGTCCTTTTTCAACAGCATCTGGCTTTAACATTGTAAATGTTCTGTTAGTTGCCATGTATTTTTTTTTAATGAGGTGCAAAAGTAATGCATTTCTTTAATATATCAAGTCTTTTTTGTCATTCCTACGTAGGCAGGAATCTAGCATCTAACTAAAAAGAAGATTCCTGCCTACACAGGAATGACAAGATTATTAATTTCATATTAAAACATTTTACCAAAGCTCTAAAAATTGTAAATTCGCTGCTTATGATTAAAGCACAAATTCCAGAAATAAAAGCTCTATTAAGTACACCTAAGAACATTATTATTGTTCCGCATAAAAATCCAGATGGAGATGCTATGGGTTCTACACTAGGCTTATATCATTATTTAAATATGTATAATCATAATGTGGTGGTTATTACACCCAACGATTATCCAGATTTTTTAAAATGGTTACCAGGAGATGACACGGTTCTAAAGTTTGAAACCCAACAAAAAGAAAGTAAAGCTTTAATCGACAAGGCCGATTTACTGTTTACATTAGATTTTAATGCGTTTCATCGTGCTGGTGATATGGAAGAAACTCTAGAAGTTTCTAAAGCCATTAAGTTAATGATAGACCATCATCAACAACCAGATGATTATGCAAAATATACCTATTCTGATGTAAGCATGTCTTCTACATGCGAGATGGTTTTCAATTTTATTGAAATGCTTGGAGATACAGACAAGATAGATGCAACTATTGCAACCTGTTTGTATGTTGGTATAATGACAGATACAGGCTCTTTTAGATTTCCGGCTACAACAAGTAGAACACATTTTGTTATTGGTAACTTAATTGAAAAAGGAGCAAACAACTCAGAAATACATAATAATATTTTCGACACAAATAGTTTTAGTCGATTACAATTGCTTGGCAGAGCTTTACAGAACCTTAAAGTAATTCCGGAATTAAGAACGGCATACATAACATTGTCTCAAGTGGAGTTAGATGAATTTAACTTTAAAAAAGGAGATACTGAAGGTTTTGTAAATTATGCACTGTCTTTAAAAGATATTATTTTTGCTGCCATATTTATTGAAAGTCAACAAGATGGCATAATTAAAATCTCTTTACGTAGTAAAGGAGCGTTTTCGGTTAACGAATTTTCGAGAGCTCATTTTAACGGTGGAGGCCACACCAATGCAGCTGGAGGACGTAGTGAAACTGATATGCAAACCACTATTGACAAATTTATTAGTATATTACCAACCTATAAACAAGAATTGTCCCAATAAACCCAATAGTTGGTATCAATTAAAAAGATTAAAAAATGAAAAACCTACTACTCATATTATGTCTATCGCTTTTTTGCTTTAGCTGTAAGTCTCCTGAAGCCAGAATGCCAGAATCGGTACAGTCTGGTTCTTTCTTAAAAGAATCTGCGGAACGCAACAGAAAGCTCAACGAATTAGAGCGTCAACAAATAAAAAACATTATAGAAAGTAATCCTGATAAAAACTATATCGCCTCAGAAAGTGGTTTTTGGTATTACTACACTAATGAAATTGAAAATGATACTTTACAACCTCAATTCGGAGATATAGTAGATTTCGATTATAACGTATCAACCATACAAGGATCTGAGATATATGCTACAGAAAACAGAACCTATGTAATGGATAAAGAAGAATTATTTACAGGTTTACGTGAAGGCTTAAAACTCATGAAACCTGCAGAAAGTGTCACCTTTATTTTTCCATCTCAAAAAGCATTTGGTTACTATGGTGATGAAAATAAAATAGGAACTAACATTCCTTTAATTTGCGAAGTAACATTAAACACAATAACTCAAAGAAATGATTAAAAATGCGCTTGCAACGTTAGTTGTATTATTAGTACTATCGAGTACATCTTGTCAAGAAAAATATCCAGATTTAGAAGATGGTATTTACGCCGAATTTGTAACAACAAAAGGTACAATGGTGGCAAAATTACATTACGATAAAGTGCCAGTTACCGTTGCTAATTTTGTTGCGTTAGCCGAAGGTAACCATCCTATGGCAGAAGAACAATATAAAGGAAAACCATTTTACGATGGTATCACTTTTCATAGAGTAATGGATAATTTTATGATACAAGGAGGTGATCCAACTGCTACAGGTACAGGAACACCAGGTTATAGATTTGCTGCAGATTTCTCTCCAGAGTTAAAACACGATAAACCAGGCATTCTTTCTATGGCTAATAGTGGAGGAATTAATACTAATGGTAGTCAGTTTTTTATAACTGAAGCACCTTATCCAAGAGGTGATGCTTTTGATGCCCAAGGAACAATGAAACCATGTGATCAAAGAGGTGTAAGTTGCCATTCTGTTTTTGGAGAACTTGTTAAAGGTCTTGCGGTGCAAGATTCTATTTCTAACGTAAAAGTGATGAATCCAGCTGCTAGAAATCATAAACCAGTAGAAGATGTGGTTATCACTAAATTAAATATCATTAGAAAAGGAAAAGAAGCTAAAGCTTTTGATGCGCCTAAAGTATTTGAAGAAGAGATGCCAAAAGTGGAAGAAAACATTAAAAAAGCGAAAGAAGAAGCGCAAAAAGCAATTAAAGCAAAAGCTGACCAAGCTAAACAAGAATGGTTAAAAAGTAATACAGAATTAACAGGACGACGCATTGAGTCGCCAACAGGAATGGCTATGATATTTACACATGAAGGTAATGGTGTAAAACCAACATCATCACAAAGAGTAAATATTGATTGTGCTGGTTATTTTGAGGATGGTACTTTATTCTGGACAACTTGGAAAGAAGTTGCCCAGAAAAACGGTAAGTACGATGAAAGACAAGATCAAGCAGGACGCTATGCGCCTTTCGATATGCCTTATAATGAAACTGCAACTTTAGTTGCCGGATTCAGAGAAGCTATGCTTAACATGAAAATTGGTGATAAAGCTCGTGTTTTTATTCCTTATTATTTAGGCTATGGAGAAAGAGGTAATCCGCCTGTGATTCCAGGAAATGCCAATATTATCTTTGATATTGAATTACCAAGTATAAAAGAGTAATAGTAGCATTATTAGATATAAAAAAAGCAGCCTAAGGCTGCTTTTTTTTGTTATCGTAAATTAAGCTTTCGGAATGTGTTTTAGTATCTCTAAAACAAATTCCCAATATTTTTGTGTAGAGGAAATTTGTGCACGTTCATCTGGAGAGTGCGCTCCTTTAATATTTGGTCCAAAACTAATCATATCCATATCTGGATAATTCTGTCCAAGTATTCCGCATTCTAAACCAGCATGGCATGCTGCCACATGAGGTTTTTCACCATTGTTTAAACGCTCATAAATTGGCACCATTACTTTTAAAATATCAGAATCCATATTTGGTGCCCAACCTGGATATTGACCAGAAAACGCTACTTCGCATCCTGTTAATTCAAAAGTAGCACGTAATGTATTGGCTAAATCTAATTTAGAGCTCTCAACAGAACTACGTGTTAAACAACCAATTTTAATAGAGCCGTCTTTTAAAATAACTCTAGCAATATTATTAGAAGTTTCTACTAAATCTTTAATATCTGGACTCATTCTATACACACCATTACAAGCAGCATACAGTGCTCTAGTGATTCCTTCTTGCACACCTAAATCCATTATTTTTTCTGGCGTATCAGTTTTAGAAACTACAATTTCTAAATCTGGTTCCATAGTTTTAAATTCTGTCTTTATAATGGCTGCTAGTTGTTTTAATTCGAGTTCAAAAGCAGCTTCATGTATAGCATCAATTGCTACTATAGCATTACTTTCTCTTGGTATAGCGTTACGTAAACTTCCGCCATCAATTTCAGAAATACGTAATCCAAAATTTTCAAAACCGTCAAACAGTAAACGGTTCATTATTTTATTAGCATTCCCTAACCCTTCGTGGATTTGCATACCAGAATGTCCACCTTGCAAGCCTTTTACCGTTATTGAATACCCTATTTTTGTTTCAGGAGTGTCTTCCTCATTATAAGTTCTTGTGGCAGTTACATCTACTCCACCTGCACAACCCACACCAATCTCATCATCTTCTTCCGTATCTAAATTTAAAAGAATTTCACCTTTTAGTAATCCTCCTTTTAAACCCATTGCACCAGTCATCCCAGTTTCTTCGTCTATTGTAAATAAAGCTTCTAATGCAGGATGCGCAATAGTATCACTTTCTAATATTGCCATAATTGTAGCGACACCCAAACCATTATCTGCACCAAGTGTTGTGCCTTTAGCCTTTACCCAGTCTCCTTCTATATACATCTCAATACCTTGCGTATCAAAATCGAAAACAGTATCATTATTTTTTTGATGTACCATATCTAAATGCGACTGCATTACAATTGGTTTTCTATCTTCCATCCCACTGGTAGCTGGCTTTCTAATAATTACGTTTCCTACCTCATCTACTATGGTTTCCAACCCTAAGTTTTCACCAAACTCTTTCATAAACTGTATGACACGTTCTTCTTTTTTAGAAGGTCGTGGTACTGCGTTTAAATCTGCGAATTTATTCCAAAGTTGTTTGGGCTCTAGGTTTCTTATATCTTGACTCATATTTTTATAATATTTAAGATTGTAAAATTACAAAATACCAATCATTATATTTTGTCATTCTGAACTTGTTTTAGAATCTCTTCACAACTTTGCGGCATTGCGAAAAACATCAAACTTTTCCCTATTTTTGAAGGATGCTGAAAAACAAAAAACTAATCTTAGTTATTTTCTTAGGAGTCCAAATCATTACGATTTCAATATTGAAAAATTATCCAGAATTCGTAGAACAATTTTACAGCAATGGACTATATGTTTTCTTATCTAAACTTATGCGTTATGCTTTTGGATGGTTACCGTTTTCAGTTGGAGATATCTTTTACACCTTAGCAGGAATATACATTATTAGATGGTTAATAATAAACCGAAAACGCATCCTTAATGACACAATTAAGTGGCTTTTAGATATTGGTGCCACCATATCTATTGCCTATTTTGCTTTTCATATGCTTTGGGCTTTTAATTATTACAGGCAACCTTTATATAAGTCCTTAAATTTAGAAGCAGAATATACAACAGAACAGTTAATTACATTTACAGAAAAGTTGATAGAAAAGTCTAACTCAGTTCATACTCAACTTACAAAAAATGATACTTTAAAAGTTGAATTACCTTATACTAGAGCCGAAATATTCAACAATGTAAAAAACGGTTACGATGAATTATCTAAAACCTATCCACATCTTAACTATCAACCTACAAGCCTAAAAAAATCTATCTACAGTACACCATTAATTTATATGGGCTTTTCTGGATATCTAAATCCTTTTACCAATGAAGCGCAAGTGAGTAGATTGATGCCTACTTACAAATTCCCAACAACGTCTTGCCACGAAGCTGCTCATCAATTGGGTTATGCCGCAGAAAATGAAGCTAATTTTATTGGAAGTTTAGCAGCTATTCATAACGACGATATTTATTTTAAATATTCTGGGTACACCTTTGCATTACGTTATTGCTTAGCTGAAATATATAAAAGAGAACCTGAGACTTATTCTAATATACTTTCTACGGTCAACAAAGGAATTATTAAAAACTATCAAGAAGTACAAGATTTTTGGATGGATTATGAAAATCCTATTGAACCCTTCTTTGAAAAAACTTTTGATAGCTTCTTAAAAGCAAACAATCAATCAGCTGGCATGAAAAGTTATAGTTATGTGGTTGCGCTTTTAGTTAATTACTATGAAGATAAAACACTTTAACAATCTAATTATATTTGGTTGCCTAAGTTGTAAAAAATCGTATGTATCATTCTGAATACAGCGAAGCATCTCTTAAACCCCATATTTCATTAATAAGATTCTTCACTGATATCTCATTCTGAATGACAGAATTAAAACGTTAAAATATTCTAATTAAATTTTCGTTAAGCCTATAATTCATATCTTTAGTGAACTAATTTAACCAACTCAATTATATGATAAAAGTACATTTACGGCTGCTCATTTTTATGTGCAGTTTCTCTTTATTTGCACAAGATTATTTTCCAAGTAATACAGGAGTAATAGCAAATAATTCCAACTACACAGCATTTACAAATGCTACGATTCACGTTTCACCAACCGAAGTTATAGACAACGCAACACTCCTTATTAAGGATGGTAAAGTTGTTAGTGTTGGTAAATCTGTTAACATTCCAAAGAATACAACAACGGTAGATCTTTCAGGAAAAACCATTTACCCTTCTTTTATTGATATGTACACTGATTTTGGAGTGCAAAAACCTAAACGTGGAGGAAGTGGTCCTCAATATGGAGCCAGTAGAAGTGGGTTCTATTGGAACGACCATGTAATGCCAGAACAAGATGTAATGGCTAGTTTTAAATATGATGCAAAATCGGCTTCAGAATTACACAAACTAGGCTTTGGTGTTGTAAACACACATATGCCAGATGGTATTGTGCGTGGCACAGGAGCTTTAATTGCACTAAATAATAATGCAGATAACTCGCAACGCGTAGTTGATGGTGAGACTTCTCAACATTTATCTTTCAGTAAAAGTGTAACGTCTCGTCAGTCGTATCCATCATCTATAATGGGAAGCATGGCTTTACTGCGCCAAATGTATAATGATGCAAAATGGTATGCAGGTGGAAATATTGATACTAAAGATCTTTCGCTAGAAGCATTAAATGGTAATAAGAATCTACCTCAAATTTTTGAAGCTGGTAGTAGAGCAAATCTTCTACGTGCTGATAAAGTAGGTGATGCCTTTAACATACAATACACTATTGTTGGAGGTGGTGACGAATACGAACGTATTAACGAAGTTAAAGCTACCAATGCCGCAATTATTCTTCCTATAGATTTTCAATTGGCTTATGATGTCGATAATCCATTTTTGGCTTCAACATTATCATTAAGTGATATGCGCTCTTGGAATCAAGAACCTCATAATCCTAGATTACTAGCGGAAAACGGAATTAAATTTGCCTTGACTACTCATGGTCTAAAATCTAAAAAATCGTTTAAATCTAACTTAATGAAAGCCATTGAAAGTGGACTTTCAAAACAAAAAGCCTTAGAAGCTTTAACAACTATTCCTGCAGGTTTGTTAGGGAAATCTGATGTACTAGGAACATTAAAGTCGGGAAGCTACGCTAATTTTTTAATAACCTCTGGAGATGTTTTTGACAAGAAAACTAAGCTTTATGAAAACTGGGTTCAAGGTACACCTCATGTTATTGCAGATATGAATGTAAAAGACATTGATGGTGATTACAATTTTAAATTAGCTGGTAATGATTATAAACTTTCAATCTCTGGTAGTGATAGCAAACCTAATGCAAAAATAGAGTCTGGTGACAACAGCTTAGGTACTAAAATGAGCTATACAGATGATTGGGTAAACCTAACTTTTAAAACGGCTGATAGTACTAAAAAAGAATACATAAGAATTGTTGCAAATTCTGCTAATGGCAATACCCTTAACGGAAAAGCAACCATGCCAAACGGAAATGTATTGTCATTCTATGCTAATAAAATACAAAATGAAGAGGGAGATAAAAAGGATGCTAAAAAAATGATGGATTCTAAATCTGAAGATTCTTTTATGAGTCCGATTACCTATCCTAATTTGGCATACGGTTTTAAAGAAAAACCGAAAGCTGAAAGCATCTTGTTTAAAAATGCAACCGTATGGACCAATGAAAAGGATGGTGTTTTAGAAAATACTGATGTTTTAATTAAAGACGGTAAAATTTCGAAAATTGGTAAAGATTTATCCGATAGAAAAGCAAAAGTAATTGATGCTACTGGCAAACATATTACGGCTGGTATTATAGATGAGCACTCGCATATAGCGGCTGCATCTATAAATGAAGGAGGTCAAAACTCTTCTGCAGAAGTTACTATTGAAGATGTTTTAGATGATGAAGACATCGATATCTACCGCAATTTAGCTGGAGGAGTGACATCGATTCAAATTCTTCATGGTTCTGCCAATCCTATTGGTGGACGTTCGGCCATTATTAAATTAAAATGGGGAGAAGCTGCAGAAGATTTAATCTATGACAATTCACCAAAGTTTATAAAATTCGCTTTAGGTGAAAACGTAAAACAATCGCGTAGCCGATCAAATGCTCGTTTTCCACAATCGCGTATGGGAGTTGAGCAAGTCTTTGTAGATTATTTCAGTAGAGCAAAAGCTTATGACGAACTTAAGAAAAGCGGAAAGCCTTATCGTAAAGATGCTGAGATGGAAGTTTTAGCAGAAATATTGAACAAAGAACGTTTTATCTCTTGTCATTCTTATGTACAAAGTGAAATTAATATGTTGATGAAAGTTGCAGAGCAATTCGATTTTAATGTTAATACATTTACGCATATTCTTGAAGGCTATAAAGTAGCAGATAAAATGAAAGCTCATGGAGTTGGAGGTTCTACCTTTAGCGATTGGTGGGCTTATAAATACGAAGTTAATGATGCTATACCATATAACGCAGCCATTATGCATAATGCAGGAGTAACAGTTGCTATTAATAGTGATGATGCGGAGATGTCGCGTCGTTTAAACCAAGAAGCTGCTAAGTCTATAAAATATGGTGGAGTTAGTGAAGAGGAGGCGTTAAAGTTTGTTACGTTAAACCCAGCGAAACTTTTACACTTAGATGATCGTGTTGGTAGTCTTAAAGTTGGTAAAGATGCTGATGTTGTCTTATGGACAGATCACCCTTTATCTATTTATGCCAAAGCAGAAAAAACGATTATTGAAGGAGTTACCTATTTCGATTTAGAAAAGGACAAGCAAATGCGCGACGCCATTAAAAAAGAAAAAAGTGAATTAATTAACTTAATGCTTCAAGATAAAAATAAGGGCTTAAAAACGCAGCCTGTAACTAAGAAAGAAAAGAAATTGTTGCATTGCGATTCAATGGATAACGAGCATACATCACACAATCACAATTAAAACTATATAGAAAATGAAACTTTTAAATAAAATAAATATCGTATTGTTTTTGTTGTGTACCTCGTTAAGTTTTGCGCAACAAACACCAGCATCAAAGCAAACTAAAGATTTTGCTATTGTAGGTGCAACTGCACATATTGGAAATGGAACTGTTATAGAAAATAGTGTAATTGTTGTAAGTAATGGAAAAATTACCACAATAGGACCAGAAGCTTCTACACCACTTACCAGACAAGCTATGGATATTATAGATGCTAAAGGCAAACATGTGTATCCTGGATTTATTGTTTCTAACGGCACATTAGGTTTGGTGGAAGTAGATGCCGTAAAAGCATCTGATGACTTATCTGAAATGGGCACTTATAATCCACATATTAGAAGTATTATTGCTTACAACACTGAATCTAAAGTTGTAGAATCTATGCGACCAAATGGTGTGCTACTAGGGCAAGTAGTACCAAGAGGTGGGCGTATTTCTGGAACATCTTCAGTTGTACAATATGATGCTTGGAACTGGGAAGATGCTGCAATTAAAATGGATAATGGTATTCATGTTAATTGGCCAAGTAGTTTTAGTAGAGGACGTTGGTGGCTTGGAGAAGATCCTGGTTTAAAACCTAATAAGAATTATGCAAAGCAAGTAAAAGAATTAGGAGATTATTTTAACGAGTCTAAAAGTTATAATAAAGGTAATAAAGAAGAAAACCACTTACCTTTTGAAGCATTAGCTGGTTTGTTTGATGGTTCTAAACATCTATACATTAATGCAGATGATGAAAAGAGTATCACTGATGCTGTAAACTTTGCGAAGTCACAAGGAATTTCTAAGATTACTATTGTTGGAGGTTACCAAGCCGGAAATATTACAAATTTCTTGAAACAAAATAATGTCTCTGTCATGTTACAACGTGTTCACTCGCGACCTCAATTAGAAGATGATGATTACGACTATTCATTTAAACAAGCTAAAAAATTAGTTGATGGTGGTGTCTTAGTGGCTTTAGAGCCAAGCGGACAAATGGAACGTATGAATTCTCGTAACCTACCATTTTATGCTGGTACAACGGTAGCTCATGGGCTAACTAAAGAACAAGCATTACAATTAATCACTCAGAATCCTGCAAAGATTCTGGGTATTGATGATATGTATGGTACACTAGAAGTTGGTAAAAGTGCTACACTTTTTATTAGTGAAGGAGATGCATTAGACATGCGAACTAATAAGGTATCAAAAGCCTTTATTGATGGAAGAGGTTTAAGTCTAGAAACCCACCAAACCGAACTTTGGAAACGGTATTCTGAGAAATATAGCAATCAAGATTAAAACAAAAAGCGAACTGAGAAGTTCGCTTTTTTCTTTTGTGTCATTCTGAACTTGATTCAGAATCTAAATATTGTACGAGAATCTGAAATAAATTCAGATTGACAAAAATATGAGTATTATTCTATCGCTTTTGCTCCTTCAGGCATTGTAAACAACTTTGCATCTGGTGCATTTTCAGAAAGTACTACATCTGTAAACTCAACGGTATTTCGTTTTTCAGTTGGTACATTGTTTTCATATTTATACCAATCTACACTTTTTGGTACGACTAATCCATTAACGGTTTGCCAATTGTTATATCTAATAAAATGAAAATCTTTGCTCTTTCCATCTTTGCCAAAAGTTACCGTATAGGCTAACCATTGCATTTGGCCTGTTTCAGCATCGTAATAAATAATATACTGATCGTCTGGAGATTCTCCAATACCTGCTTCGTAAGAAATTAAAATACCTGGATACGTTTTGTCTTCAAAAGTTAACGGTTCTGCTTCCTCATAGATAATACCATCATCACCAACTATAAAAGGCATTGTATAAAAATACATCATTAAACCTTTATAGAACTTAGCTCTACTACCATCATTTTTATTCTCACCTTTTTCTTTAATCCAAATAGAAGTTCCGTCATAACCTTGCATATGCGTTGGCATATCGATTAACTCTGCTCTACTCTTTAAATTAGTCGTTGTTATTTCCTTTCCATTTGGCTTTTCCATGGTAAAAGAAAGTGTCTGCATTTTGTTCCAATTATCAATACCTCCATGCGCATCGAAAACTTTAGAAATACTTTCTGGATAAATACTTGTTGTAATGTCTTCTTTTTCTACAGTCTCAATAACGGTCGATTCTGTTTTTGTTTCATTTTTACAGGCTGTAAAAACGATGGCTAAAAGAAAAATAAATACTGTTTTTTTCATGATGTGGTTTTTAGTTGATGCTTTTGACGTTTTAAGTACTGTAAAATTACACTACTTTTGCTTAATCTATGAATAAGTTAATCACAAGTCCACAAAACCCATTAATTAAGCAGCTTTCTCAGCTTAAAGAAAAATCTCGAGATCGCAAAAAAACGGGTTTATTCTTAATTGAAGGTAAACGCGAATTATCATTAGCGATTAAAGGTGGTTACAAAATCGACACCTTATTATTCTTTCCAGATTTATTTTCTGAAAGCGAAGCTAAAGCCATGAGCAGTTATGGTATTGAGATTATTGAAATCTCGAAAGAAGTATTTCAAAAATTAGCGCATAGAGATACAACAGAAGGCGTTATTGCTGTAGTGAAATCTAAAAATCATCAACTTGAAGATTTAAAATTAAAAGCTAAAAACCCTTTAATTCTTGTGGCTGAAGCACCTGAAAAACCGGGAAATATTGGTGCTTTATTACGTACTGCTGATGCCGCAAATGTTGATGCTGTGATTATTGCGAATCCAAAATCAGATTTATACAACCCAAATATTATTCGGTCTAGTGTTGGTTGTGTGTTTACAACAGAAATAGGAATGGCAAGTTCTGAAGATGCAATAGCTTTTCTACAGAAATACAATTTCAATATTTTTTCGGCAATTCTTCAAGAATCAGAAGTCTATCATACCCAAGATTTCACGTTACCAACAGCTATTGTGGTGGGTACCGAAGCGACAGGTTTAACACAGGCATGGAGAGATGCCGCTACTCAAAATATTAGCATACCAATGCAAGGAGTTATAGATTCTATGAACGTATCTGTTGCAGCAGGAATTCTTATTTTTGAAGCAAAACGACAACGAAATTTTAAATAACCAAAAACGTCAGTTCGAGTGATTTTCGAAGTATGAGAAAATTGTATCGAGAACTATTTAAAGGAATAGACTTCTCGATAGCTCTACTGAGCTCTGTCGAAGTACAAAATTCCTAAAAAAGGAATTTCACTCGAAGTGACTAGAATTATACATAATAATAAACGATTACATGACAGCACAAACCCTATTCTATATTATTATCGGAATTATAGTAGTAAATTTCATCAAAGATAAAATCCTCGATGCCATAAACGCTAAACATTACAACGACCCAATTCCTGAAGAATTAAATGATGTTTACGACAAAGACGAATACCAAAAGTCGCAAACCTATAAAGCAACTAATTACCGATTTGGGATATGGGCTTCACTATTTTCAATAGTACTAACTTTAGCGTTTCTTTTTTTAGATGGATTTGAATATGTAGATACTATTGCTAGAAGTTATTCTGATAAGCCTATTATCATTGCTCTCATATTTTTTGGCATTATAATGATAGCCAGTGATATAATAACGACTCCATTCGCATACTACAAAACCTTTGTAATTGAAGAGAAATTTGGCTTTAATAAAACCACAAAAAAACTATTCATATTAGATAAACTAAAAGGTTTGCTGATGACAGCAATTATTGGTGGTGGCATCATTGCGCTTATTATTTGGTTTTACCAATTAACAGGAAATCAATTTTGGTTATATGCTTGGGGAATTGTAACCGTTTTCACTGTATTTATGAATATGTTTTACTCCCGATTAATTGTACCCTTATTCAATAAGCAAACACCTTTAGAAGAAGGTGACTTGCGCAATAAAATTTCTGAGTATGCTAAATCTGTTGGTTTTAGTCTCAATAAAATCTTTATCATCGATGGCTCAAAACGCAGTACAAAAGCCAATGCGTATTTCTCTGGTTTTGGTTCTGAAAAGCGTGTAACATTATACGATACTTTAGTTAACGATTTAGAGGACGACGAAATTGTTGCCGTTTTAGCTCACGAAGTTGGGCATTACAAACGTAAGCACATCATTTTTAACCTAGTGACCTCTATCCTACTCACTGGATTGACCTTGTATATTTTATCCATATTTATATCTAACCCATTGTTATCTAATGCTATTGGTGTAGCAACTCCAAGTTTTCATGTTGGGTTAATTGCCTTTGGGTTACTCTACTCACCTATCTCCGAAATAACAGGGTTAATAATGAATTACGTCTCTCGCGTCTTTGAATACCAAGCAGATGATTACGCCAAAAGCACCTATAAAGCAGAGCCTTTAATTACATCATTAAAAAAGCTCTCTAAAAATAGTCTCAGTAATTTAACACCACATAAAGCTTATGTATTTATGCATTATTCGCATCCAACGCTTTTAGAACGTGTAAGGAATTTGAGAAAATAATCGATTAACTTTGTAAAAATTTTCAACTAACTTCGTTAACCCTTGTTATGGGCAAGTTGAAGACAACACAATTAGCAGAATGAATTACAACGAAATTGCAGAAAAAATAATCGAACTGAAAAATGCTGATTTGGAATTTCGTGAAAAGCTAATTGAAAGTGGAAAACTTGGTGAAGGCTACAATAAAGAAATGGCTGAAATTCACAACAAAAATGCCAAAACTCTGAATGAAATAATAAACAAAATAGGTTATCCAACGCTTGATAAAGTTGGCAAAGAAGCAAATGAAGCAACTTGGTTATTAATACAACATTCTATCGGACAACCTAATTTTATGAAAAAATGTGTGAAATTATTAGAAATTGCTGTTCATCAAAATAAAGCCAATTCAAAAAATTTAGCGTACTTGACTGACCGAATCGCAGTTTTTGAGAGCAAACCACAACTTTATGGAACTCAATTTGATTGGGATGAAAAAGGAGAATTGAGCCCTAATATTTTTGATGACTTGAAAAAAGTGAATCAAAGGCGAAAATCTATTGGACTTAATTCAATTGAAGAACAAACTAAAATTATAAGAAAACAAGCTAAAAACAATAAACAATCGCCACCGAAAGACTTTGAAAAAAGAAAACAGGAAATTGAGGAATGGAAAAAAACTGTTGGTTGGACAAAATAAAACCAGCCCATAACAATAGCTATAATTAATACGAGTTTTGGTTTTTAATTCAAAGTTTAGTGTATTTTTATAATGTCCGCCAAATCTTTTGATTTAGCTTTAAAAAATAAAATAAAAAGTTTAGGCTAATTTCTTAATCGGAAATTAATGGTTTATCTATTCCCGCACTAATCATAGCCGAAGCCGTTAACGAAACCACCTAAAATTTCCCTAAAAAAAACCATTGCCCATTAAAAACCAATTCACTACTTTAGTTCTATGACTGAAGAAGCCATAGAAAAAGAAAATAAAGCCATTGCTAAAGCTTACAAAGAATTACTAAAGGTAAGCTATCAGACGTTGACGGAAGACGATAAAAAATTAATTCGTCATGCTTTTGATGTAGCTGTTGATGCGCATAAAGACCAACGACGCAAGTCTGGTGAGGCTTATATTTTTCATCCTATTGCAGTAGCTAAAATTGTAGCACAAGAGATTGGACTTGATGCCACATCTATAGCTGCAGCTTTGCTACACGATGTAGTAGAGGACAATCCAGATTACACCATTGCAGATATGGAACGTCTTTTTGGTGAAACCGTTGCCAGAATTGTAGATGGTCTCACCAAAATTTCTTCGCTAAAAAAAGATATGGATGTGTCGCTTCAGGCAGAGAATTTCCGTAAAATGTTATTAACGCTCAATGATGATGTGCGCGTTATTATTATAAAAATCGCAGATCGTTTGCACAATATGCAAACTATGGATTCTATGCGGCATGACAAACAAGTTAAAATTGCATCCGAAACATTATACATTTACGCTCCTTTAGCTCATAGAATTGGGCTTTACAACATTAAAACAGAACTCGAAGATTTAGGATTAAAATACACTGAACCAGAAGTATACAATGATATTGCTGAAAAAATGCAAGAGAGTAAAGAGGAGCAGGACACTTATATACAATCGTTTTCTAAAGTCATTGAAAAATCATTAAATAAAGAAGGCCTTAACTACGAAATAAAAGGACGACCAAAATCCATTTTTAGTATTAGACGGAAAATGGTAAAACAAGGGGTTTCCTTTGATGAAGTTTATGATAAGTTTGCGGTTAGAATTATATATAAATCTGATTTAGAAAATGAAAAATTTCTAGCTTGGAAAATATATTCTGTAGTAACGGACCATTTTACTCCAAACCCGATTCGACTTCGCGATTGGATTTCGTCACCAAAATCTACAGGTTACGAGGCGCTACATATTACGGTTGTTGGTCCTAAAAGTCGTTGGGTAGAAGTTCAGATTCGAAGTGAACGTATGAACGAGATTGCCGAAAAAGGCTATGCTGCTCATTATAAATACAAAAACAAAGAAGACAAAGAGGATAATTTAGACATTTGGATTAACCGATTACAAGAAGCTTTAGAAAATAACGAGGCAGATGCAGTTGACTTTGTGGAGCAGTTTAAGCTCAATCTTTATTCTAAAGAAATCTTTGTGTTTTCACCAAAAGGGGATTTAAAATCCTTACCAAAAGGAGCTACTCCACTCGACTTTGCGTTTAGTATCCATACCGAAGTTGGTATGAAAACTAGAGGTGCTAAAGTTAATGGTAAATTAATGCCTCTTAGCCATGAGTTGCAAAGTGGTGATCGTGTAGAGATTTTAACCTCAGAAAATGCTAAACCCAACTCTAACTGGCTCGATTATGCGACTACTGCGAGAGCCCGAAGCAAAATAAAATCAGCATTAAATGCAGATACCAAACTAATTGCTGAAGAAGGCAAAGAAATTTTAAGACGAAAACTAAAGCAGCTTAAAATTACATTGAATGAAAAATCAATTAATGAGCTTGTTAATTATTTTAAATTAAAAACGTCTTTAGATTTATTTTACCGCGTTGGTATTGGAACTATAGATAACACAAAATTAAAAGCCTTCGCTTCATCTCGAAGCAATGCTTTTATGAGCTATATTAAAAACAGAATTCGTAAACCAGAAGTTCCGAAAGACATCGATAAAGATGAAATTACTTCTAAATACGATATGCTGGTTTTTGGTAAGGAAGAAGAACGACTTAATTATACATTAGCTAATTGTTGCAATCCAATTCCTGGTGATAAAGTTTTTGGTTTTGTAACTATAAATGATGGTATAAAAGTTCATAAAAAGAATTGTCCAAACGCTGTAAGCTTGCAATCTAATTACGCATACAGAATAATGCAAGCCAAGTGGATAGACTCTTCTCAGCGAGTTTACACCTCACAAATTACGCTATCTGGAATTGATAATCTTGGCTTAGTAAACGATATTACGAGTTTAATTTCGGATAATTTACATGTTAACATGAAAAGCATCAGTTTTTCTAGTGACGATGGTATTTTTAATGGAAAGATTACGGTTGAAGTTAATAACCAAACCATGTTAAAAAACCTTATTGACAAGCTCAAAAAGATTAATGGTATTGATAAGGTGACAAGAGTGTAATTTTTTAGTTTTTAACCATTCTTGAAAACTTGTTCATTTCTTTCTCTTTTAATGCTAAATTATACAATTCATATCCTATAAATTTATGTAAATTTGCTCCTTAATTATGAATGCAACTAAAGAAGAAAGCAATCAGGAAATTGTAAAACGTGTTTTTACACAATTCCTTGAAGACAAAGGTCATAGAAAAACGCCTGAGCGTTACGCTATACTTCAAGAAATCTATGATAGTGAAGAACATTTTGATATAGAGTCACTTTATATTAAAATGAAAAACAAGAACTATCGTGTGAGTAGAGCAACACTATACAATACCATTGAATTATTGCTAGAATGCGCCTTGGTAAGAAAGCATCAGTTTGGGCAAAGTCAGGCACATTACGAAAAATCTTATTTCGATAAAAATCACGATCACGTTATACTTACCGATACTGGAGAGGTTATAGAATTTTGTGATCCACGCATTCAATCTATTAAAAAAACCATAGAAGAGGTTTTTGATATTCAGATAACTAATCATTCACTATATTTTTACGGTAACCGTAAAAAAGACGACTAACTAATTTTTAAAAATGGCAGTAGATTTACTACTTGGATTACAATGGGGAGATGAGGGCAAAGGAAAAATTGTCGATGTATTCACCTCTAAATACGATATTATTGCACGCTTTCAAGGTGGCCCAAATGCAGGACACACTTTAGTATTTAATGGTAGAAAGCATGTTTTACACACCATTCCTTCTGGGATTTTTCACGACGATACGGTAAACCTTGTAGGTAATGGCGTAGTTATAGATCCTGTGATTTTCAAAAAAGAATTAGACAAATTAGACGAGCAAAATGTAGATTACAAAAAATCACTTTGCATTTCGCGAAAAGCGCACATTATTTTACCAACGCATCGCTTATTAGATGCTGCAAGTGAAGCTTCTAAAGGAAAAGCAAAAATTGGTTCTACTTTAAAAGGTATTGGTCCAACATACATGGATAAAACCGGTAGAAATGGTATTAGAGTTGGTGATATTGAATTGGCCGACTGGAAAGACAAATACAGAGCTTTAGCAGATAAGCACGAAGCGATGATAGCATTCTACAATGTAGATATTCAATACGATTTAGATGAATTAGAAGCAGATTTCTTCGATGCAATAGAAACTTTAAAAAGCTTAAAATTCATTGATTCTGAAGAATTTATTCACCAAGCACAAGCTTCAGGAAAATCAATTTTAGCAGAAGGAGCTCAAGGCTCATTATTAGATATTGACTTTGGAACCTATCCATTTGTAACATCTTCTAACACCACTGCTGCTGGAGCCTGTACAGGTTTAGGTGTAGCACCAAACCAAATAGGTGAAGTTTTCGGAATTTTTAAAGCCTATACAACGCGTGTTGGTTCTGGTCCTTTTCCAACAGAATTGTTCGACAAAGACGGAGAAACTATGGCTAAAGTTGGTAACGAATTTGGTGCAACTACAGGTCGTCCTAGACGTTGTGGCTGGTTAGATTTAGTGGCTTTACGCTATGCTTGCCAAGTTAATGGTGTTACGCAATTAATTATGATGAAAGGTGATGTACTTTCAGGATTTAAAACCTTAAAAGTTTGTACTGCTTACAAATATAAGGGTGAAGAAATTACACATTTACCATACAATATTGAAGAAGAAAATGTCACTCCTATTTATACTGAAGTAAAAGGTTGGGCAGCAGATTTAACTGGTATGACTGAAGCATCACAATTACCAGAAAACTTAAATGCTTATGTTGAGTTTTTAGAAAAAGAACTTAACATTCCGATTACAATAGTGTCTGTAGGTCCAGATCGTAAGCAGACGATTGTAAGAAAGACTGTATAGTTAATTGCGTTTTTCTGTTAAAAAAACTGTTAACTCATACTAAAGCAAACCTATAAATGTTATTTTGTAAAAAACAGCTTGCTTTGAATTGTATAAAGTATTTTCTTTTTATTTTATGTTTTAGTATCACCACTGTCAGTTTTGCTCAAAAACAAAAGATTACGGTTAAATATGCTGGTACATTAGCTACAGATCCTGAGATTAAAGATGGCGCAAAAGTTTTTACAAGAGATAAATCTTTGCAAGTTCATTTTTTTCATAAAGGTGCCGATGTGTTCTGTGATAGAGCTATCTATTATGAAGACCAAGATTACTTAGAAGCCTTTGGTAATGTAGTGATGAAACAAGGAGACACTATCAATATGACTACCAAGTATATTGAATATAGTGGTAAAACGCAACTAGCATTTGCGAGAGGAGATGTGGTTTTAACAGATCCACAATCTGTTTTAACTACAGACAAATTACACTATGATAGAAGCAGACAATTAGCCTACTACGATACTAAAGGGAAAGTAGTAAGAGATTCGTCTGGCACTATTACAAGCCAGATTGGGCGCTATTACATGAACGCAAATAAATATCAGTTTACCCAAGATGTTGTTTTGGTAAACCCTGATTATACACTAAATACAGAACGTCTCGATTTTTTCACTCAAAACGGATTTGCCTACCTTTTTGGGCCATCAACCATTACTGGAGAAACTAGTACTATATATTGCGAGCGTGGCTTTTATGACACCAATAATAATACAGGACATTTTCAACGAAACGCAAAAATAGATTACGATAACAGAACCGTTGAAGGTGATAGTTTATATTTTGACAGAAACCGAAGTTTTGCTTCTGCCACCAACAATATTACCGTTACAGATACTTTAAACAAAAGTATTGTTAAAGGGCATTATGCAGAGGTTTGGCGAGAAAAAGATTCCATGTATATTACTAAACGAGCTTTAGCTATTACTGTGCAAGAAAAAGATTCCGTTTACCTACATGCAGATAAACTCATGGTAACTGGCAAAGCCGACAATCGTATTACTCGCGCATACTACAATGCAAGGCTATACAAAAGTGATCTGGCCGGAAAAGCAGATTCTATACACGTTAATCACAAAACAGGATTAATGCAAATGATTAATCTTAGCCGATTTAGTTCTACAGATGCTTTTGCTACAAAACGAAAACCAGTGTTGTGGAATTTAGGAAATCAAATGACAGGAGATACTATTCATGTACTTTCTAATGTAGAAACAGAAAAATTAGATTCACTAAAAGTGTATAACAATGCCTTTTTAGTGAGCAAGGACACACTAAGTAAAGACAATTTTAACCAAATAAAAGGACAACGTTTAATCGGACTTTTTAGAGATAATGAACTCTATAATGTTGACATTATTAAAAATGCCGAAGTCATTTACTATTCGAGAAATGCTGAAAACGAATTAGTTGGTATAAATAAATCTAAATCTGGAAGCATTAATATTAAAATTGAAGCGCAAGAAATTGAAGAAATAAGGCTTATTCAACAAATTGACGGTAAATTATATCCAGAATCAGAATTTCCACAAAGTGGTAAATTGTTTAGAGGTTTCGATTGGAGAGGAGAAGAACGACCATTATCGGTTGAAGATTTATTTAAAGACGATCCACCTTTAGTATTACCTAAAATTAAAGGCTTAGCCGATTATGTACCTCCAGAAGACTTTATTGACGAAAGTGTAAGTGAGCGTATTGAGCAAGCTGGTAAGGAAACGCCAAACAAGCCAAATAAAGCAGCTCAAAATTTACCAAAAAAGACGGCTCCTATACCATTAAAACCAAAAATAAAAGAAACAGACTCCATAAAGAAACCCTTAAAAGAAACTATAAAGGTTAAAGCCAAAACAAAGGATCAATAATTGGTATATGCAAGATGATTTTTTTAAATATCAAGCACAAACAACTCCACATCCATTGGCTATGGAAATTAGCCATGCCGAAGGATCATATATATACGATACCAACGGAAAAGCCTATCTCGATTTTGTAGCTGGTGTTTCTGCATGTTCTTTAGGTCATTCTCACCCTGAAGTTGTAAATGCTGTAAAGAGTCAATTAGATAAGTATCTACATGTTATGGTTTATGGAGAATATATCCAACAGCCAGCAGTTGAGTTATCTAAGTTAATTGCCAAGCATTTACCAGAGCCATTAGAAACAACTTACCTTGTTAACTCTGGTACAGAGGCCATTGAAGGTAGTTTAAAATTAGCACGTCGTTTTACAGGACGATCTCAAATAATTGCTGCAAAAAATGCTTATCATGGTAATACCATGGGCTCCTTAAGTCTAATGGATTACGAAGAACGTAAACGCCCTTTTTTACCATTAATTCCAGATATAACTCATATTGAGTTTAACGTTGAAGATGATTTAACTCAAATTACAGAAAAAACGGCAGCCGTTATTTTAGAAACCATACAAGGAGGTGCAGGTTTTATTGAACCAAAGCATAATTACCTAAAAAAAGTACAACAACGTTGTAATGACGTTGGCGCTGTATTTATTTTAGATGAAATCCAACCAGGCATTGGACGCACAGGAAAGCTATTCGGGTTTGAAAATTACAATTGCCAACCAGATATCGTCGTTACTGGCAAAGGTCTTGGAGGTGGTTTACCTATTGGAGCTTTTTCAGCCTCTAAAGAAATGATGGCTAGTTTAAGTGATAATCCCAAGCTTGGCCATATCACCACTTTTGGCGGAAATCCTGTAATTGCTGCTGCTGCTCTAGCAACTTTAAAAGAAATTACCGAGACAAATTTAATGGTTGAGGCTCTAGAAAAAGAACAGCTCATTAGAAAACACCTTCAACACAAACACATAAAAGATATTAGAGGTCGAGGGTTAATGTTAGCTGCAATTACAGATAATGCAGACTTAACAAATGAGGTAATTTTAAAATGTAAAGACCAAGGATTGGTACTTTTTTGGTTACTTTTTGAGCCTAAAGCCATCCGAATTACACCTCCTTTAACAATTTCGGAGGATGAAATTATTAAAGGTTGTCAAATAATAACTTCAGTTTTAGATTCCATCTAACAATTAAAATTCCAATTAATCATTTGACTTTCAACACTTCATGTTCTTTTACATAAAGTGAAAGATCAATGTTAATTAATTTGTTAAAAACATTAAATCAAAAGACGATGTAGAGCAAACGATAACAGTAATTTTATTCTAGTGAATTATTAAACCGCTTATGCAATACAGTCACGACGACGAAAATTTATCACTTACCCGATTTGAATCGATGTTAAAAACAAACGATATTTTGTTTTTCGATTCAAGTGAATTTGAAAATATCATACATCACTATCTCGAGAACGGCAAAATTGCTCTATCTAAACGTGCAATTAAGTTAGGTTTAGAACAACACCCAACATCAATTAACTTAAGGTTATTTCAGGTTGAAATATTAGTAATTGAAAATAAATTTAATGAGGCCGATGAAATCTTAGACATGCTTCATGATTTAGAACCTACTAACGAAGAAATTTTTATTCAGAAGGCAAATGTATTATCTAAACAAGATGAACATAAAAAAGCAATAGACACATTACTTATTGCAATTGAAATGTCTAGTACTCCAGAAAATGATGCCGATTTATATGCATTAGTTGGTATGGAGTATCTTTTTCTAGATCAATTCGATAATGCTATCATCTATTTTAAAAAATGCTTAGAAACCGATACTACAGATTATTCTGCCTTGCATAATGTTATTTATTGCTATGATTTTCTAAACAAAAATGAAGAAGCCATAGAATATCTAAATACATTCTTAGATAAAAATCCTTATTGCGAAGTGGCTTGGCATCAACTTGGCCGTCAATATTTTACTATAAAAGAATACGGAAAAGCCAATGCAGCTTTCGATTTTGCCATCATATCAGATGATACTTTTGTAGGTGCTTATATTGAAAAAGGTAAAGTATTAGAAAAACTTGAAAAGTATGAAGAAGCTATAGAAAACTACAAAATTACTTTGGCTTTAGAAGACCCAACGTCATTTGCACTACTACGAATGGGCTTTTGTTATGATAAACTTGGACAAGAAGATTTAGCGATTCAATTTCTAAAAAAGACCATAGACGAAGATCCATTGCTAGATAGAGGATGGATAGCCATTACAAAGTTTTACATAAAACGTTTCAACTACCAAAAAGCGCTGTATTATATAAATAAAGCCGTAACGATTGATGGTGACAATGTGGTCTATTGGAAACTTTATGCTAAAGTAAATAAACGTTTAAATTTCCTTGAGGAAGCAGAACGCGGTTATAAACGCACTTTAGAATTGGGTAATTACGAATTAGAAACTTGGTTAGAAAGAGCCGATATTTTAACATCGCTGGGAGAATTTGATGCTGCTTGTTTCAATTTAATTCAAGCTTCAGAATTCTATCCAGAAAATGCGGAAATAGAATACCGATTAGGTGGTTTATACTTTACTACGCATCAAATAGAAGAAGGGCGTTTTCACCTTAAAAATGCAGTGAACTTAAATATCGACTATAGTTTTATTATTGCTGAGCTTTTTCCAAACCTTAATAATAAACCAATGGTTAAGGCTATAATTTCAGAATCTAAAAGAGCTTCTAACTAATCCCTTATCTGCTTTAAATTTAAAGTAAAATTCGTTTAAAAAATCCATACCTTAGCATTTCTTATTTAGTGAAGAATGCACAGACGATTTATAGATTACTTAGTTATAACCTTTAAAGGTATTGCAATGGGAGCAGCAGATGTTGTACCTGGTGTTTCGGGTGGAACTATTGCCTTTATTTCTGGTATTTACGAAGAACTGATTGAAAGTATTGACAAGGTCAATCTTGGTATTTTTAAAGTTTGGAAACAAAGCGGATTTAAAACCGCATGGAAATCCATTAATGGTAACTTTCTCTTAGCTCTTTTCTCTGGTATTGCCATAAGTATTCTATCCTTAGCCAAAATAATTAAATGGTTATTGTACAATGAGCCTGTTTTATTATGGTCCTTCTTTTTTGGATTAGTTTTAGCGAGTATTTTATATATCGCCAAACAGATAAATGGTTGGTCAGCTAAAATTATAATAGCTATTATAGCTACTTCTATCTTATCTTATTTTATAACACTTGCTGAACCGTTTGCGTCACCAGATAGTCCATTTTACTTATTGTTTTGTGGCTTTATTGCTATCATAGCAATGATTTTACCAGGTGTTTCTGGTGCATTTATTTTATTAATCCTAGGTGCCTACCAAACAGCAATAGATACCATTAACAATCTTGTTGAAGGTTTAACTACAGGAAATATGGATCTTTTTAAAGATGCCCTATTTAAATTTTGTTTGCTAGCCATTGGAGCTATCGTCGGTTTAAAAGTTTTTTCTAAAGCATTAAACTGGATGTTTAAACATCATAAAAATCTAACCTTAGCAATTCTAACAGGTTTTATGATTGGCTCTTTAAACAAAATTTGGCCTTGGAAAGAGGTCTTAAAGACTAGAATAGATTCTCATGGAGAAGTGGTAACGCTTTTAGACAGAAGTATACTTCCAACCTCTTATGATGGAAATAACCAACTTATTATGGCAGCAATTTTTATTATCTTAGGTTTTGCCACAATTCTTATTTTAGAAAGTTTAGGAAAGCAAAAAAACAACGTCTAATGCAAAGCACCAGAACCCTTAAAGATCGCATTTTTTTAGTGATTAAAGGTTTGGCTATGGGAGCAGCAAACAAGGTTCCTGGTGTTTCTGGTGGTGTGGTCGCTTTTGTAGCTGGTTTTTACGAAGAATTTATTTATTCTTTACAACGTGTCAATAAAACAGCTCTCAGGCTTCTTTTAAATGGCCGGTTTAAAAGCTTCTATCGTTATATTAATGGAAAATTTTTAGGGCTATTATTCTTAGGCATGATTGTCAGTTATTTTAGTGTTTCAAAAATTTTAGATTACCTCATAGTAAACTACGAACTTTATGTTTGGAGTACATTCTTCGGAATGATTTTAGGTTCAATTTATTATATCAGCAAGGATTTTGGTGAATGGAATAGAAAAACAATTACAGCACTAATTATTGGAGCTACAGTAGGTATTAGTATAAGTTTCTTAGATCCAGCTACAGAAAATGACCATTTAATGTTTGTGTTTTTCTGTGGTATTATAAGTGTTTCTGGTATGACGCTTCCAGGATTTTCTGGTTCTTTTATTCTTATTCTACTTGGCAATTATGTTTTACTCCTTGTGGATTCGGTAAATGCATTATATGATACGATTTCTGATATATTTAGTGGTAATTTTGAATTTATCCACAACGAAGTTAGACTAAGAATGTTGAAGGTTTTAGGAGTATTTACTCTAGGTTCTGTAGCAGGTTTGGTTACATTTTCCCATATTCTAAATTATATTTTAAAACATTATAAAAGCATAACTATGGCAACCATAGTTGGTTTTATTATTGGCTCACTCGGAGTGGTTTGGCCTTGGAAAAAAACTGATTATAGAATGGCTGAAGATGGTTCTCTACTTTTAGATTCTACTGGAAAACAGATCATTGAAAATTACACACGTTATTTCCCCGAAATGAACACCCAAACTTATATTGCAATTGCTTATATTGCCTTAGGAATCTTAATAGTTTTAGGATTAGAATGGTATGGACAACGCACAAGACAACAAAAAATATAAATTCGGACTCGTAGGCAGAAACATCTCCTACTCTTTCTCTAGAAGCTATTTTGCAGATAAATTTAAAGGTGAAAATTTACCACATTCTTATGTGAATTTTGATTTACAATCTATCTACGAACTCGACGAGATTATTAAAAACACACCAAACTTAAAAGGTCTTAATGTAACTATTCCATATAAGGAAGATGTTATTCCAATACTCGATAGTTTAAATAAACGCGCAAAAAAAATTGGTGCTGTTAATACCATAAGAATTACGCGTTATCAAAAATTAATTGGCTACAATACGGATTATTATGGTTTTAAAAACTCACTAAAACCACATTTAAAAGAACACCATAAACGCGCTTTAATTTTGGGCACAGGTGGAGCATCAAAAGCAATCGCTTATGCATTAAAAAAGCTAAAAATTGATTTTGATTATGTGTCTCGTTCACAAAAAGAAGGTGTTAAGTTTTTATATTCTGATTTAACCGACGAAATTATTTCAAGCTATACTATTATCATTAATTGTACACCTATCGGCACATTCCCAGATGTAAATGAATGTCCAGATATTCCTTACGATGCTATATCAGAACATCACATTTTATACGACCTTATCTACAATCCGGCGCAAACAAAGTTTTTAAGCTGTGGAGACATAAAAGGAGCTACAACTATTAACGGGTCAGAAATGCTAAAACTACAAGCAGAAAAGTCGTGGGAAATCTGGAATAAATCTTAAAATTCTTACAATAATATAAGTGATAGCAGCATTTGCCCTTATATTTCGGCATTTGTTAGTATCTTTAACCTATAATTAAATTTTACACATGTCTGAGAATGATAACCTGCAAGAAGCAGATGGAAAAAAAGAAGTAGAATCTCAAGAAACTACTCCAACACAAGAAACTACAACAGAAGTTGAAGCTAAAACTGAAACTGAAGTTGAACAAGACGTTAATACTCAATCTGAAGAAGTAGTACATACAGAAGAAACAGTAGAAACTAATTCCGAAACCGAACAAGTAGAAGCTGAAGAAAAACCTGAGGCTGAAAATACAAGTGAGGATCATGTAGATGAAATAGAAGCGTCAAACGCTGAAGATGCTGAGGACGAATCTAACGCAGAGCGCCACGAATTAGAGGATAAGGATTACCACGCCATGACTATGGATCAGTTGGTAACTGAATTCAATAAATTATTGAAACACCATAAAATTCAGACAATTTCTAAGCATGTTAATGAAATTAAGGGAGAATTTAATGCAAAATTCAGCGAACTACTAGATGAGAAAAAAGAAGAATTTGTAGCTGATGGTGGAAACGAAATAGACTTTTATTACACTAACGATCAAAAGAAATTATTCAACTCGTTATATAAAGAATATAAGCAATCTATTAATGCTTATTATAAAGACAGAGAACAAAACTTAAAGCAAAATCTTGAAAATAGATTAGCTATTATTGAAGAAATTAAAGGTCTACTCACTGTTGAAGAAAACATGGGTACAACCTATAAGACATTTAAAGAGCTTCAAGAAAAATGGCGAAATGCTGGCCCTATTCCAAGAGACAAATACAATAATGCCTGGAATACGTACCACCATCATGTAGAACGTTTTTACGACTTTTTGCATCTCAATAATGATTTGAGAGATATGGACTTTAAGCACAACTATGACCAAAAGCTAAAAATCATAGAACGTGCAGAAGAATTAGCAAAAGATGAGAACACTAACCGTTCGTTTAGAGAATTACAAGTGTTACATAAACTTTGGAAAGAAGAACTCGGTCCTGTTGGCAAAGAACACAGAGAAGAAATTTGGGAACGTTTTAGTAAGGCTACAAAAACCATACACGATAAGCGACAAGCTTATTACGCTGATATGGATAAAGCACATGAAAAAAACCTTGAACGTAAAGAAGAGATTATTGCTCAGATTAATGCCGTAAATGAAGACAGTGCAAATTCTCATAGTGCTTGGCAGAAAAAGATAAAAACAATAGAAAAACTAAGAGAAGACTTTTTCAATGCTGGTAAAGTACCTATAAAAGTTAATGAAGCCACATGGACAAAATTTAAAGATGCTGTTAGAACTTTTAATCGTAGTAAAAATCATTTTTATAAAGATTTAAAGAAAGATCAATACGAAAATCTTAAGAAGAAAAAGGAATTAATAAAAATTGCTGAAGACAATAAGGACAGTGAAGATTTTAAAACGGTAACTCCGTTGATGAAGAAAATTCAGAGTGATTGGAAAAAAATTGGACATGTACCAAGACGCGATAGCGATAAAATATGGAAACAATTTAAAGCAGCCTGCAACCACTATTTTGATAGAATGCATAAAGAGCGTAAAGCCAAAGATCAGCATTTGTACGATGCGTTTGATAAAAAAGTGAAATTACTCGATGATTTAAAGGCTCTAGAACTTACTGACGATCCAAAAGCAGATATAAAAACATTACAGGATAAAATTTCTGAATGGAAAGACATTGGCTATGTACCACAAAATAAACGTTACATAGACGGTAAATTTTATAAAGCCATTGATGATGCGTTTGATAAATTGAAAATGGATAAGTCTAAGCTCGAAATGATAAAGTTTGATAGCAAACTTGAAAATCTAGCAAATCCTGATGATACAAGACTACTCGATAACGAACAGAATTTTATTCGAAAAAAGATTAGTGAGGTACAAGGAGAAATTACTCAATTAGAAAATAATCTTCAGTTTTTCTCTAATGTAGATTCTGATAATCCGTTAGTAAAAGATGTACATAAAAATATTGCTAACCACAAAAAGCAATTAGATACTTGGAAAGCTAAGCTTACTAAGGTTCGTGGAAAGTATTCTTAATTATTGTAATTGAACATTTTATAAAAAATCAAAATCCATCTGAACTTAACAGATGGATTTTGCCCTAACTAAACTAAATTAACCTTAATTACAACCGCTTAAAATAATAATTAAGATCTCCTACTAAGATTATAAAAAAGCTATTTGCTTTGATATACTTTATTTACGTAGGAAAATTACTTTTGGATGTTTAGAATAGAAATTTTTGAATTTTTTAACATATTGCCTCTTATTCCCAATAAAAAAAACTCATTTGTCATTCCTGCGAAGGCAGGAATCTAGGAGATTTACTAAATAAAAAGGAATTCTGCATCAAGTGCGGAATAACAGATTTCAAATTAAAATAGAATAAGATATTTTCTGATGTAATGCAGAATTTATTTCTGCATCTTTCACTTTATTATTGGTTCCTGACTTCGTAGTAATTTATAACGTCTTCGCCTCTTCCCAAAACACATCCATTTCTTTAAGTGTCATATCCTCTAAGGACTTATTTAAATCTTTCGCTTTACTTTCGAGATACTGAAAGCGTTTTACGAATTTTTTATTAGTCCGTTCTAAAGCGTTCTCAGGACTAATTTTTAAGAAACGTGCATAATTAATCATTGAGAATAACACATCGCCAAATTCGCTTTCAATATTATCTTGATTCCCTTTAGCGATTTCAACCTTTAACTCTGCTAGCTCCTCCTCAACTTTTTCAAAGACTTGTTCTGGGTGCTCCCAATCGAAACCAACACCTGCAACTTTATCTTGTATGCGGTTGGCTTTTACCATAGCTGGTAAACTTTTTGGTACTCCTTCGAGCACACTGTTTTTTCCTTCCTTAAGTTTTAATTGCTCCCAATTACGTTTTACGTCTTCTTCGTTTTCAACTTTTACATCTCCATAAATGTGCGGATGACGATCTACTAATTTATCACATATACTATTGCATACATCTGCAATATCAAAAGCATTGGTTTCGCTTCCTATTTTAGCATAGAAAACAATATGAAGCAATACATCACCCAATTCCTTTTTAACCTCGTCTAAGTCATTATCGAGTATGGCATCACCAAGCTCGTAAACCTCTTCAATGGTGAGATGACGTAACGATTCTAGAGTTTGCTTTTTATCCCATGGACATTGCTCTCGCAACTCGTCCATAATAATTAATAAACGCTCAAAGGCTTTTAATTGAGTGGCTTTGTTAGACATTAATTAAGTATAATATGTTCTCGATACTGTTCGATAAAAAACCGAAATCAATCGAACTCACGTATTTATTCTTCTTCGTCAGAAGAATTAGTTTCCTCTTCTGTTTCGAGTGCACCTAAAAGATCGTTCTTTTGAAGTAGATTATACCATTGCACTACTTTTTTAATATCAGACGGGTAAACACGATCTTCATCATAATCTGGTAAAACCTCAAAGAAAAATTCTTCTAAGGTATCTTTACTATCTTTATGACTAATAGACGTTGGCTGCCCGTTCTCTTTGTCTTTAACTTTTTTAAGAACATCTCTTAATGGCACTTCTTCTGTTAATGTATAAATAGCTATTTCGCTAAGAATACTAATATTACTGTGCGCACCAACTGTAATACGCTTTTTGTCAATTAAAGATTCTACAACAGCACCTGTTCTGGTCTGTGTAACGATTTGGTATAGTCCTGGTTTCCCAGAAACGGATAAAATTTTATCTAAACTCATATTATATTTTATTTTCAAAATTCGTCTGCTATGCAAATTTGAATTCTGAAGTTATATTTTCTACTAACGCTTTCTACTCATTGCAGGAAAACGCATTTTGTAATCTATTTTAATCTTACCTTTAGAAATATTAGTAAGCTTTCCTTTTATTAAACGTTTTTTAAACGACGATAGCTTATCCGTAAATAAGACTCCTTCAATATGGTCGTACTCATGCTGAATAACCCTTGCAATTAAACCATCATATTCTTCTACATAAGTTTTAAAATTCTCATCTTGGTATTGAATCTTAATCTTTGGTTGTCTAAAAACATCTTCCCTTACATCCGGAATACTTAAACAACCTTCGTTAAAAGCCCACTCATCACCTTCTTCTTCTAAAATCTGAGCATTAATAAACGTTTTTTTGAAATTTTTAAGCTGTTCTTGCTCTTCTTTTGTAAAGGTTTCATCTTCCGCAAAAGGTTCAGTATCTACTAAAAACAAACGAATCGGTAAACCAATTTGCGGCGCTGCTAAACCAACACCATACGCACCATACATGGTTTCATACATGTTTTCAATCAGTTCGCTCAATTTAGGATAATCCTTATCAATCTCCTTAGCTTTTTTCTTTAAAACGGCATCGCCATAGGCAACGATTGGTAATATCATATTAATTTATTTTCGGATGCAAAAATACAATTCTTATTTAAGATTGTGAAGTCAAATAACTTTGTAGAATCAACGTAGCACTAATCTCGTCAATCAATGCTTTATTTTTACGTTGTTTTTTCTTTAAACCACTATCAATCATCGTCTGAAAAGCCATTTTAGAAGTAAAACGTTCATCTATTCGTTCTACAGGAATATGAGGAATCGCTTTAGCTAAAAGCTCTAAAAATTTTTGAATATAAATCTCACTCTCTGATGCTGTATTATCCATTTGTTTTGGTAAACCAACAACAAGTTTGTCTACATTTTCCGTTTCAGTATATTGCTTTAAAAATGGTATAAGCTCTTTAGTATCAACTGTAGTTAAACCTGAAGCTATAATTTGCAGCTCGTCAGTAACAGCAATACCTGTGCGCTTTGTGCCATAATCAATGGCTAAAATTCTTCCCATATTTTGCAAAGATAAAATATTTTAAGGCGACACTTTATAGATATAATGAGAATCTTATATTAAATATATAATGACTTCATCAAAATTTTACTCATAAAAAAACGCCTCTTAAAAAGAAGCGTTTTTAGACAATCAATCTTATCAAACCAATTCATGATTTTATTCCCTCTAAAAAATAAATCATTTTATCAATCACTTATAAGACACAACATATTTATATAGGTCACATTTATTTTAAAAAAATCTAAAAAAAAGAAAACCCTTCAATTATGGGGAGAAGGGTTTTCTATAATTAGCTATTAATTAAATTCTCAGATATGTTGTAAAAAAATATCATCCTATTTAACTGTGTATATGACACCACTTTTTTTAAGAGGTCACTTTTTTTTTAAAAAGAATTTTAGCTTCAATCAATATAAAAGTATCTTTGGGAAATAAATATTATTGAGATACATGAAACAATTACAATCCATCATAGAAAATGCTTGGAATGATCGAAGCGAGTTAAAAAATAAAGTAACCATTGATGCAATTAGAAGTGTTATTGATTTAATCGATGCTGGCACATTAAGAGTTGCAGAACCTACAGAAGATGGCTGGCAAGTAAATGAATGGGTTAAGAAAGCTGTTGTATTATACTTCCCAATTCAGAAAATGGAAACGTTTGAAGTTGGTATCTTTGAATATCACGATAAAATTCCGTTAAAACGAAACTATGCTGAGAAAGGTATACGTGTGGTGCCACATGCTGTAGCAAGACATGGCGCTTATATTTCTTCGGGTACTATTTTAATGCCGAGTTATGTAAATATTGGAGCCTATGTTGATGAAGGTACAATGGTAGATACTTGGGCAACAGTTGGTAGTTGTGCACAAATTGGTAAAAATGTACATCTATCTGGTGGTGTTGGTATTGGTGGTGTTTTAGAACCGTTGCAAGCTGCACCAGTTATTATTGAAGATGGTGCTTTTATTGGCAGTCGTTGTATTGTTGTAGAAGGTGTACATGTAGAAAAAGAAGCTGTTTTAGGTGCAAATGTAGTTTTAACCATGAGTACAAAAATTATAGATGTTACTGGCGACGAGCCTATTGAAACAAAAGGTGTTGTACCTGCTCGTTCTGTAGTAATTCCTGGCAGTTATACTAAGACTTTTAAAGCGGGCGAATTTCAAGTACCTTGTGCTTTAATTATTGGAAAGCGTAAAGAAAGTACAGATAAGAAAACGTCTTTAAATGACGCTTTACGTGAGTATGACGTAGCAGTTTAATATGGGAGAAGTTAAACACGTTTTATGGACAGGTGGTTGGGATTCTACATTTAGAGTTATAGAGCTTTATAATAGAGGAGTAAAACTTCAGCCTTTGTATGTTATAGATTCTAGTAGAGGTTCGACTCAAAAGGAAATAGAGACCATAAATTTGTTGACAGATTTAATTAAAACGCGTTTTAATAATTCTAACGGAGACATTTTGCCGGTTGAGCTCATTGAGCGAAAAGATATTCGTTCTAATTTGTATATTAAACTTATGTATAAATTAATTAAGCGTCGTCGTAAAATTGGAACTCAATACAAATGGTTAGGTTATTTATCAAAAAAGTATGAATGGCTAGAAATTGGCTTTCATAAAAAAGATAGAGATCGATTAATCAACCCTAATCAGCTTATAAAAATAACGGATGATACTAATTGCGAAAACTGGATTATTAATCGAAGAAAAACTAGTTTTCCCATTGGCCAATTATTTAAAAATTTTAGATTTCCATTAGTCTATATTTCTAAATTAGAAATGAAAGAATATGCTACAGAGCATGGCTTTTTGGATATTATGTTAAGTACATGGTTTTGTCATCGATCTGAGGAAAAACCTTGTGGTGATTGTGCCCCTTGTAAACAATATGTGATTAATGACTTTGGATTTAGGTTAGAATAATTGAGTTTTTAAAAATCAAGAGAATAATGTCGAACAAAATACGTCGTTTCTTCCTAAGACATTTGCGTAAAATGCGTTCTTTGCCACCTAAAATCTATGTAAAAATTCATTACGAGCATTTTTCTGGCAAACCATTAGATTTAAATAACCCTAAAGAATTCAATGCAAAAATAGAATGGTATAAAGTATTTTTTAGACCAAAAATTTTAACTAAGCTCGTAGATAAATACGAAGTAAGATCTTATGTTAAAGAAAAAATTGGTGAACACTATCTCAACGAACTTTATGCTGTTTATGATCAGCCAGAAGATATAGATTTTAATAGCTTACCAAATCAATTTGTAATTAAAGCCAACCATACTAATGGTCATAATTATATTGTAAAAAACAAAGATAATCTCGATAAGAAAAAAGTGATTCAACTGTTTAAAAAATGGTTAGGAAAAAATCAATATTACAAAAGAGGGCAAGAATGGGCTTATAAAGATGTAAAACCAAAAATTATCATCGAAAAGTTTTTGAAAGAAGATGGCAAAAATGATCTTGTAGATTATAAGTTTTACTGCTTTAGAGGAGAACCAAAATTTATTGATGTACATTTAGATAGAGAAGAAGATCATAAACAAGGTTGTTTTGATTTAGAATTTAATCTACTACCTTTTGGAAAAAGTAAGACGTATAAAACAATTTCTTCAGAGTTAGAGAAACCTAGTAATCTTGAAGAAATGGTAAGACTATCTAGAATTTTAGCTGAAAAGCTTCCTTTTGCTCGAGTAGATTTTTACTCAGTTAATGGAAAAACCATTTTTGGAGAAATGACTTTCTACCCTTCGGATGCGCGAAAAGAGTTTTATCCAGAGAAGTACAATAAAATTATTGGTGATTATTTTATACTACCAAAACTTAATGCCAACAAAGACACCATTACGAGTCTAGAACAGATAGAATACTAAACTTGTTTTTATAGGGATGACTAAAGAAGAATTTAATATTGTTAAAATTGATGCTGTTATCCTTTGGGTAGATGGCAATGATGAGGCGTATAAATCTAAAATATCTCCTTATTTAAAAGAAGACCAAAATTCAACAAAAAGTTTTAACAACAGATATATTCAAGTAGATGAAATTGAATATACTGTGCATTCCATCTTAAAATATGCCTCGTTTATAAACACGGTATTTATTGTAACGGATAATCAAACCCCTGAGTTTTTAAAACATGAGAATTTAGGGGACAAATACGCTAATGTTAAGATTGTAAATCATACTTCAATATTTAAAGGTTTAGAAACCAACCTCCCAACATTTAATAGTAGAACTATAGAAAGTTGTATTCATAGAATTCCAGAATTATCTGAACACTTTATTTACTTAAATGATGATTTTTTTATAATTAACCCTACTACCAAAGCAGATTTTTTTACTGAAAATGGCTTCCCAATACTAAGAGGATTCTGGCAACAATTTGAAGCTGATAAATTTTACAAAAAAGAGAAGACAGAAAAAGCGAGTCATAAAGCGGCACAAGAAAAAGCAGCTAAAATACTTGGCTTTAAAAAATTGTTTAGATTTAAACATACGCCTCATCCAATGCGGAAATCTACATTAGAAGCATTTTTTAATGAAAATCCAGAGGTCTTTTTAGAAAACATAAAATATAAGTTTAGAAACCGATCTCAATTTTTACCTGTTGCATTAGCCAATCATTTAGAGATAAAATATAAGACATGTAAAATTCAAAAAGATTTACAATTATTATACTTTAGATCTTATAAAAAGCCCTTGTATTGGTATAAGTTTAAATTAAATATAAACTCTAAGAATAAACTTTTTTTAGGTTTACAAAGTTTAAATAAAAGCCCAAAAAACATCTTAAATTTTATAGTGAGTTGGCTAAAACAGCGGACGTTATAATTTTAAAGCAATTGAAATAATGCAGTACAAATTCTTAATATATATTTCTTACAGTTACGCTGTACCTATAGGAAATCCTTTAGAGTCAGAAATATTAAGAAGAGGGTATTCTGTAAAATGGTTCAGCGACCTAGATGATGGAGTAACTGCGTTGCACAATAAAGACAATAGATTGAGTACCATTGAAGAGGTAATAAGCTATAAACCGCACATCGTTTTAGCAGCCACCAATGATGTACCAGATTTTATCTCAGGACTAAAAGTTCAGATATTTCATGGCTTTAATGCTCAAAAAAGACCAGAAGGAAACAACAATTTTGCACATTATAGAATTCGTGGATTCTTTGATTTGTATTGTACTCAAGGTCCTACTAGCACTTCAGGATTTAGAGCACAACAAAAAAAGTTCCCACATTTTGAAGTTAAAGAAACCGGTTGGAGCAAAGTAGATCCATTATTTCCAATCGAGGTAAAACAACAAAATAGTGTGACAACCATAATGATTGCTTCTACGTTTAGTAAACGCTTAAGTTTAGCACTACACGATGATGTTTTTAACACAATAAAGCAGTTGTCTAACTCGGGAAAGTATAAGTTTATTATGGTTTTACATCCTAAATTATCTCATGAAACAAAAGAGAAATGGAAAAGTTTAAATAGTAATAACTTTACTTATTACGACACTACAGAATTAATTCCTTTATTTAAAAAAGCAGATATAATGTTTGCTGATACAACCTCTGCAATTCAAGAATTTTTGCTTCAAAAAAAACCTGTGGTAACTTACAGACATACTTTTAACCATAATTATTTAATAAACATAGAATCTGCTGATGCTATTGAAAAAGCGTTTGATACAGCACTTACTAATCCAAAAGATTTAATTGAAAACATTAAAGCATTCATCAATCAATTACATCCATACTTTGATGGTAAATCGAGCCAACGTGTTGTAGATACTTGCATTTCTTTTTTACACGAAGACAAAAGCTATCTAAAAGCTAAACCACTGAATTTAATACGGAAGTATAAAATAAGAAAACGACTGGGTTATTTTACTTTTAAAAGTTACAATAAACCTTATACTATTAAACTATAATTACAGAAAATATTAATTTTATAATCGACTAAAAAACATCTATGATTAAACTATCTGCTGTAATTATAACGTATAACGAAGAACGATACATTGAAGAATGCATTAAATCTCTGGTAAACGTTGCAGATGAAATTGTAGTGGTAGATTCGTTTTCTACTGATAATACTAAAGCCATTTGTTTAAAGTATAACGTGGTGTTTATAGAACAAAAGTTTCTTGGTTATATAGAGCAGAAAAATTTCGCCTTAACTAAGGCTTCTTACGATTATATTGTCTCATTAGATGGAGATGAGTCGCTTTCTAATGAACTTCAAAAATCAATAATTGAGTTAAAAAACAATTGGAAGTTCGATGGCTACTATTGTAATCGTTATAACAATTTTTGTGGGCAATGGATAAAACATTCAGACTGGTATCCCAATAAAAAATTACGTGTTTTTGACAAGCGAAAAGCCGTGTGGAAAGGCATAAACCCTCACGATAGTATAGTTATTAAAGAGTCAGGAAAAGTGAGCCAACTAAAAGGAGATATTTTGCACCTCACATACCAAACGTACTCCGAGTTTAATCTAAAAATGGAAAAGTTCTCGACTATTTCTGCAGATGCGTATTACAAACTCGGAAAAAAAGCACCAATTTGGAAACTCATATGGAATCCTTCGTGGGCATTTTTTAAAGCCTATATCTTACGTCTCGGATTTTTAGATGGCTTTAATGGTTTTATGATTTGCTACCAAACAGGACATCTCACATTTTTAAAGTATGCCAAATTGAGAGAGTTGCACAAAAAAAATAAAGCTTCTTAACGCCAAAATTTCAACTTCTTTTTTAGCTTTTGTTTTTTATGATGCTTTGCCTGAAACTCTTCGGTAAATCGCCACATTAATTTTACAATATCATCATAGTTTTCACCCGAAACTTTCGCGTATTCATCACTCATAACCTCAACCATAGATTTATGAATTGTTAGCCTATCAAAGTTTTTTATACGCTCTTCAAATTCCATATGCTTAAATTCCATTCGATTTAAATCAACCAAATAAAATTCATAACCATGTGCTACTTTTTTAATTAAAGTATTACCTGGAGAGTGGTCTAAAAACTTAATACCTTTTTCGTGTAATTGATATGTAAATCTTGTAAAGGCCCTTAAAATGTTATCGTAATCTGGGTAATTAAAATCGTGAGTTAATTCTCTATAAGTTAAGTCACAATCTAACTGCTTAGAAATGTAGTAGCTTTTTTTAAATAGAAGTGGTGTTTTAAACTCATAGTAAGCTATAGGTTCTGGTGTACCAATACCCAACTCTTTTAGTTTTATAGCATACTCAAAAGAACGTTGCGCTTTACTTTTTCTAAAAAACTTATAGGCAATCTGATTAATAATATTAGGAACTTTAAATGATTTAATATTAATGGTATCATCATTCAACTTAAAGAGTCTTAGGGCATTTCTTTTCTGATTACCAAAAGGCTCTCCTTTAGTTTCAAAATGGATAATGCAATCATCTAAAAAATCCTTATGCTCCGAATAAGCTGTACTAATCTCATAATTCATATCACAAAATTACAATTAGTTTTTTTCTTTTAATGCTAATTGATTTCAAAAGATTAACTCCGTGTCGTATCTTTGCACTACCAAAAAAATAAGCGCTTTTTTCTATTTTATTATATGAATCACATACGAGCATTAAAACACAAAATATTTAACATCATATCTCAATCTGCTGAAGAATTACAAGTAGATAGTTATGTTATTGGTGGGTTTGTACGCGATTATTTATTAGAACGTGGAAGCGCAAAAGACATAGATATTGTTGCTGTAGGTAGTGGTATTGAACTTGCAAAGCAAGTAGCTAAAAATTTACCCAATCAGCCAAAGGTTCAAGTATTTAAAACCTATGGCACAGCAATGCTACGCTATGATGATATAGAAATTGAATTTGTTGGTGCACGTAAAGAAAGTTATACTGAAAACAGCAGAAATCCTGTTGTTGAAAATGGCACATTACAAGACGATCAAAACCGTCGCGATTTTACTATTAATGCTTTAGCATTGAGTTTAAACACATCTAATTTTGGCGCGTTGTTAGATCCTTTTAATGGCATTGCTGATTTAGATAAAGGCATTATTCGTACACCTCTAAATCCAGATATCACCTATAGTGATGACCCTTTAAGGATGATGCGCGCTATCAGGTTTGCAACACAACTTAATTTTAAAATTGAAGATACTTCCTTAAAAGCGATAACTGATAACAAGGATAGAATAAAAATTATTACCAAAGAACGTATTGTTGTAGAATTGAACAAAATTTTGGAAAGTAAAACGCCTTCAATTGGGTTTATTTTATTGGAAAAAACAGGTCTATTAGAGTACATTTTACCAGAGTTAACAGCTTTAAAAGGCATTGATGAAATTGAAGGACAACGACATAAAGACAACTTTTATCATACCTTAGAAGTCGTTGATAATATTGCCAAAACAACTGACAATCTTTGGTTACGTTGGGCAGCATTATTGCACGATATTGGTAAAGCGCCAACGAAGAAGTTCCATAAAAAAATTGGGTGGACGTTTCATGCACACGAATTTATAGGCTCTAAAATGGTTTATAAATTATTTAAACGGCTAAAAATGCCACTGAATGACAAAATGAAATTTGTTCAGAAAATGGTGTTTATGAGTTCGAGACCTATTGTTTTAGCATCAGACGTTACAGATTCTGCCGTAAGACGATTGGTGTTTGATGCTGGTGAATATGTCGATGATTTAATGACGCTTTGCGAAGCCGACATTACGACTAAGAACCCTAAAAAATTTAAAAGATATCATAATAATTTTCAGAAAGTTAGAGATAAAATTGTTGAAGTTGAAGAACGTGATCAGGTGAGAAATTTTCAACCTCCAGTAACTGGTGAAGAAATTATGAAAGCCTTCAATTTAAAACCTTCAAGAGAAATAGGCATTATTAAAGAAGCGATTAAAGAAGCGATTTTAGAAGGCGATATTCCCAATGAACACGAAGCAGCTTTTCAATTAATGATTGAAAAAGGAAAAGAACTTGGACTTAAAATTGCTTAAAATGATAAAACTCGTTAGAACCAATTCTGAAAACAGCGATTTTATTGATTTAGTAAAACAACTCGACGCTTATTTAAAAATAACAGATGGAGATGAACACGATTTTTACAATCAGTTTAACTCAATAGACAAATTAAATCATACTGTTGTTGCATACAGAGAAAATCAACCTGTTGGCTGTGGAGCTTTCAAGGAATTTGATAAAACAAGTGTAGAAGTGAAACGCATGTTTACCTCATCTGAAGCTCGCGAAAAAGGGATAGCCTCTCTAATTTTAAAAGAATTAGAAGATTGGGCTGCAGAATTAAACTATTCATCTTGTGTGCTAGAAACGGGTATTAGACAAGTAGAAGCCGTTCAATTTTATAAAAAGAATTTATACAACATCATTCCTAATTACGGTCAATATATTGGTGTTGAAAATAGTTTGTGTTTTGAAAAATTTTTGAAAAATGAAAAAAGACAATAAAAAAGTTATTTACTGGTTACTTACAGGTTGTGTTCTCATCTTTATAATGGTAATCGTTGGTGGTATTACAAGATTAACTCATTCTGGTTTATCAATTTCTAATTATAAATTAATTTCTGGTACCATTCCTCCTATGAATGAGGTTGAATGGAATGAAGCTTTTGATTTGTATAAACAGTATCCAGAATACCAAAAACTCAATACACATTTTACCTTAGAAGAGTTTAAAGATATCTATTTTTGGGAATGGATTCACCGTGTTATTGGTCGTTTTATAGGCTTGGTGTTTATCATTCCATTTATTTACTTTCTTATAAGGAAACAACTTTCTAAATCAACCATTAAAAAATCTATAATTCTTCTAATTCTTGGTGGTTTTCAAGGTTTTTTGGGCTGGTATATGGTTAAAAGCGGTTTGGTAGATCGCCCAGATGTAAGTCACTATAGACTTGCCGCACATTTAACGACTGCATTTTTAACCTTTGCTTATACTTTTTGGGTGGCTTTAGATTTAATGTTTCCAAACAAAAAGGTTATTGATAAAAAACTGAGGAACTTTATACGACTTGGTTTGGTTGTATTAATTGTTCAAATTATTTATGGCGCTTTTGTGGCTGGATTAGATGCTGGCTGGATTCATAATCACTGGCCACTAATGAGTGAAAATAAATGGATACATGAAACCGTATATTTAGAACAAAACCCTACTTATCTTAATTTTATTGAAGGCAAAAGTGGTGTGCAATTTGTGCACAGAACATTAGCTTATATAGTTGTTATTTTCATCTTAGCAATTTGGTACAAAGCCACGCGAGTTTCAATAACACCTTATCAAAAAAAGGGTGTAAATGTATTGTTAGCCATGGTCGGTGTTCAGTTTTTGTTAGGGGTTTTAACGTTAGTTTATGCAGTACCAGTTTGGCTAGGTGTTGTACATCAAGTAGGTGCATTTATTTTACTAAGTGCCATGACATTTACATTACATCGTTTCAGTAAATAATTAAAAAATCTCTTAACTTTGCAGCATGATTTACAGATTTAGAGTTATACTAGATAACGATACCGAAGATGATGTGTTCCGCGATATAGAAATTCGTGAAAGTGACACTATGGAAGACTTGCACAATACTATCACTCAATCTTTTGGTTTTGATGGTATGGAAATGGCTTCTTTTTATGTTAGTGATGATGCATGGAATCAAGGTGAAGAAATTGCCATGATGGATATGAGTGAAGCTGGTAATGAAGTGAGAATGATGAACGAAACGACTATTAGCGATGTTGTACACGAAGCTGCTACAAAGTTAATCTACGTTTACGATTTTCTGAATATGTGGACATTCTATGTAGAATTAGGTGAAATTGTAGAAGAAGCACAAGGTACTGATTACCCCAACCTAATGTTTGTACATGGACAAATTCCTGATCAAGCACCAGAAAAAACATTTGAAGCTGAAGAAGATGATGATGATGACTATAACGAATTTGAAGATGATTTAGATATCGATGATTATAGCGATTTAGATTTTGACGAAAATTGGAATTAATTTAGACCCGATAATAATTTAAAAAGCATCATAAAATGATGCTTTTTTTATTTTGGTGTAACAAATTATGATGACAATCGTCTTACCTACATAACCAACAAGTACCGAAACGTTACGCTGAGCTTGTCGAAGCTTTTTTTCAGTATCTTGTAAAATCAATCAACCTTTAAAACCAATCACTTTGGAGCCAATCCTTACAATTAACAATCTTACCAAGAAATTCGGATCTTTAACAGCTGTTAAAGACCTAAGTTTTACAATCAATAAAGGCAATGTTTACGGCATCCTTGGCCCTAATGGAAGTGGTAAATCCACTACACTAGGTATTGTTTTAAATGTTGTAAACAAATCCACAGGAGATTTTCAATGGTTTGATGGTAATACCACAACGCACGATGCATTAAAACAAGTTGGAGCTATAATAGAGCGACCAAACTTTTATCCTTATATGACAGCAGAGCAGAATTTAAAGCTGGTTTGCAAAATTAAAGGAGTAGATTACAGCAAAATTGATGAGAAACTCAATGTTGTTGGTCTATTAGACAGAAAAGACCATAAATTTAAAACCTATTCTTTAGGTATGAAGCAACGGTTAGCTATTGCATCTGCTTTACTTAATGATCCTGAAATTTTAATATTAGATGAACCTACAAATGGTTTAGATCCGCAAGGAATTCATCAAATACGCCAAATTATTAAAGACATTGCTGCAACTGGCACCACCATTTTATTAGCGTCACACCTACTCGATGAAGTTGAAAAAGTGTGTTCGCATGTGGTTGTATTACGACAAGGTGTAAAATTATATTCTGGTCGTGTAGATGAAATGATAAGTAGTCATGGCTTTTTTGAATTAAAAGCTGAAAAGCACCAAGAACTTTTAGATCTTTTAGAAACACATTCTAATTTTGGAAATGTAAAGTTAGAAGACGGTTTAATTACAGCGTTTTTAAATGAACCAATGTCTGCTTCCGATTTTAATAAATTAATGTTCGATAAAGGCATTCTACTCTCTCATTTAGTAAAACGAAAAGAAAGTTTAGAAGAACAGTTCTTACAATTAACTGACAATCAAGAAAATTAATCAAAAAACAACTGTACTGTCTCATTGGGCATAACCTCAATGTCACACTACAGCATATAACAAACCAATCAATATATGTTACGTCTTGTACAATTAGAATTACAAAAACTTTGGCTCAATAAAGCAAGTAAAATATTAATTTTTGTTTCATTTATTCTTCCTTTTACAGTTTTGGTTTTATCATCAATAAAAATCAACTTTTTTGGAATTTTCACGCTAGAGCTAGGTGAATTAGGCATTTTTAACTTCCCAATTATTTGGCATATTACCACCTTTTTCGCATCCTATTTTAAGTTTTTCTTTGCCATAGTTGTGGTAAGCATGATAGGAAATGAATACAGTAATAAAACCCTGAAACAAAACCTTATCGATGGTTTAAGTAAAAAGGAATTTATACTTTCAAAATTCTATACAATTGTATTCTTTTCTTTGTGTGCCACTATTCTAATTGGCTTAGCTACTTTTTTAATTGGCTTGTACTACTCTAGTTATACTGAAGCAACTATAATCTTTAGAGAAATAGAATTCTTATTAGCTTATTTTGTAAAACTTGTTGGCTTTTTTAGCTTATGTCTATTCTTCGGAATGCTTTTGAAACGTTCAGCATTTGCTTTAGGATTTTTAGTAATACTTTACATTTTAGAATGGATAGTATTTTGGGGAGCTTATGAAGTTTTTGGTAATGCGGATAGTGCATTTAAAGTTAAAAACTTTTTGCCATTAGAATCTATGTACAAACTTATAGATCAACCTATTCAGCGTATAGTAATGACAAAATTCCCAGAAAAAACGGATATAGCCTATGATTACGCTGTACATTGGTACGAGATTGCCATTGTTTTAGGTTGGACAGCCCTTTTCATCTTTTTATCGTATCGATTATTAAAAAAGAGAGATTTATAATATCTTTGATAGCAATTGCTATTTAGTTTTTTAATACTATAGTAAGGACTTTTTAAGTTCTAATTGTTATATAGTATTGAACAGTGTGTTTTATATACACCAAAGCTATTATGAAAAAGATATGTATTGTTCTTCTTTCACTTACATTTTGCTCCGTTTTATTTGGGCAGAGTGAGGCTTCATATTGGTATTTTGGTCAGAATGCAGGTTTACGTTTCGATGTTACTTCTGGCACTGTAACTGCTATTACCGATGGTCAAATTAATACCTTAGAAGGCTGTACTTCCATATCTGACTCTGATGGAAACCTACTTTTTTATTCTGATGGCAAAACTGTCTGGAACCAAAACCATCAAGTTATGCCAAATGGTGACTATTTTAATGGTACAGGACTTTTAGGTGATCCTTCTAGTACATCTTCTGGTCTTATTGTACCGAAACCTCAAGATCCTAGCAAGTATTATATTTTTACCGTTGATGAACCGCATCATAATAATGCCGCAACATTTCCAAATCAAAATATAGATGGATCAGTTCCTGGAGAAGATGATGGTTTTAACAATGGCTTCAATTATTCATTAATAGACATGACCCTAAATTCGGGTCTAGGAGATGTCGATGCTACTGAGAAGAATATCCATTTAATAACTTATGATATCAATGATACTGAAGAGGTTAAATTCAAATGTTCTGAAAAAATTACTGCAGTTAGAGCTGAGGATTGTTCTTCTTTCTGGGTTATTACCCAATTTACAAATAAGTTTTATGCTTTTAGAGTAGATGTTAATGGTGTAGATACTACGCCAGTTATTTCTACTGTCGGTCCTAATATTCCTGTTTCTGGTTATAGACGGAATGCTTTAGGTTATTTAAAAGCTTCACCAGATGGTTCAAAAATTATCGTAGCGCATTATGGAGAAGCAACTACTATTGGCGGTGATGCAGGAGGAAGTGTATATTTATTTGATTTTGATAGTGCAACTGGTGTTATTTCTAATAGTTTAGAACTATATAGTGCTCAGAACAATGACAGCCCTTATGGTGTTGAGTTTTCTGCTGAGAATAAAAAAGCTTATGCTACCATAGGTTTAGGAATAAGTGGTAGCCCAGCAAGTCAAATTGTGCAATGGGATTTAGAGAGTGATAACATACCAGCATCAATCCAAGTAATTCATAGCTCTAATGATATTAGTGCTGGAGCTCTTCAACTTGGTATAGATAGACGTATTTACAGAGCGCAGCTAAGTTTTAACGGTAATTTTGATGTTTCTCGATTTATTGGTGTCATTAATAATCCCGAAGCTGACGGCTTAGCCGCTAATTACGACGAGCAAGGTATAAGATTAGATGTTGGTGGCGGACTAGCTTTAAACACCAGTCGATTGGGTTTGCCTCCATTTATTCAATCCTTATTTAATTCTCAAATAGACATTATAAGAAACGATTTAAGCACTACCGAATTAAGACTTTGTACGGGAGATAGCTATACACTTCAGGCAGATGATATTCCTGGAGCAGATTATTTTTGGTCTTTTGATGGTAATCCTTTACCCGAAGATTCTTTTGAGTTATTTGTAGATACACCAGGATTTTACGAAGTATATATTGAGCCTAATAATGGTGATTGCCCAATTGAAGGCAGTGCGGTTGTTGGTGTATACGATATACCTGTAGCTCATGATGTTTCAGATGTGGTTGCTTGTGATGACGCTGGTAACGATGGTTTAACCACTTTCGATTTTACTCCAAAAGATAGTGAAGCATTATCAACCCAAAATCCAGCAGATTACAATGTGCGTTATTTTGAATCGCTAGAAGAAGCTAACAATCGTGAAAACGAAATTACATTTCCGTATACTAATATTAGTGATCCGCAAACTATTTATGTACGTGTAGAAAATAGCGAAAATCCGAATTGTTTTGATGTCACTAATTTTGAACTCGACGTTTTTAATACACCACAAATTGTTCAAATTAATAATGTAGAATTCTGTGATAACGAAGATGATCCTTTGGATGGAATTGCCACTATAGATTTGTCAGAATTGGTTCCTAATATAGTTGGAACACAAGAAAATACAGAAGTTACTTTTCATAGTTCTCAAGACGATGCAGATAGTAAATCTAATGAGTTACCAATGAGTTACACCAATTCTAATCCTTTTAACGAAACTATTTTTATTAGAATTGAAAATACCACAAATACAACTTGCTATAGTACTCAAAGCTTTGAACTCACCGTAAATGATGCTCCTATTGCCAACGATATTACCATTTTACAATGCGACGAAGATGGCATTCCGGAAGGATTTACAACCTTTAACATATCTCAATTTGTTGAGGATATAATTGATAATAATTCTAATAGAAACACTCAATTTTATTTATCACAAAATGACGCTGAGAATCAATTAAATGAAATTACAAATCCTGAAGCATTTGATAATTTCTTTAATCCACAAATCATCTACACACGAGTTACCAATACCAATACAGGTTGTGTAAGTTATAGTGAAATTTCTCTCGAAGTAAGCCTAACATCGTCTAATAATGCTAGCATACAGTTATGCGATACAGACGGAAACGAAGATGGTTTTATGAGCTTTAATCTTAATGACACCAATGCTATTGTATTAGCTGGCGCACCTGCTGGTTTAAACTTACAATATTTTGAAACTTATGAGGATGCTCTGATTGAAACTAATTCCTTGGCTTCCACATTTACTAATACCATTCCATACAATCAAACCATATATGCTCGTGTAGAAAATGCGAATGCATGTTATGGCATTAGTCAAATAGAATTAACTGTTTTAGAATTACCAAATATCGAAACCGAAGCAGAAACGCATTATTGTCTTAACTTCTTTCCCGAAACTATTGTACTAGATGGTGGTGTTATAAATGATTTGCCTAATAACTATTCGTATTTATGGTCTACTGGTGAAGATACAGCTACAATTGAAGTTAATGCTCCTGGAAATTATACCGTAAGAGTTTTCAATGCTAACAATTGTTTTAAGGACAGAACCATAACTGTTTTGCCATCTAATATTGCAACTATAACTGATGTAGAAATTATAGATGCCTCTCAAAATAATTCTATTTCGGTGCTTGTAAGTGGTGAAGGTGATTACGAATTTGCAATCGATGATAGTAATGGACCATACCAAGATTCTAATACTTTTAGCAACCTACAACCTGGTTTATATACTGTTTTTGTTAGAGATAAAAATAACTGTGGCATTTCCGAAGAGTTAGTTTCAGTTATTGGCTTTCCTAAGTTTTTTACGCCAAATGATGATTCTAAAAACGACTATTGGCAAGTGAAAGGAATTAGTTCCCAATTTCAAGCAAATTCTTCTATTTTTATATTTAATCGTCATGGAAAACTTTTAAAGGAATTAGACCCTTTAAGTGCTGGTTGGGATGGCACATATAATGGAGAAAAAATGCCAACAAGCGATTATTGGTTTAAAGTAATCCTTGAAGACGGAAGAACATATACCAGTCATTTTACACTAAAACGATGATAATAAAACCAAATCTTTTTTTAAAACCTATACTTCTCTGTCTTATTTGTTTTGTATCTACAATAGTTTTTGCACAAGAGCCAAATGATTGTCAGTTTGCTGTAACCGTTTGCGGAAACTCAAATTTTAGTTTCGATGTAAACGGTAGAGGCGTACAAGAGTTGGCAGGCTCTAATACCTGTTCTAGCCAAGAAAACAATAGCATTTGGTTACAAGTAAATATTGAGAATTCGGGAACATTGGCATTTACGTTAACACCAAACAGTACAAGTATTAATGAAGATTATGATTTTTTCATTTTCGGACCAAATGTAAGTTGTGGAAATATTGGGCAGGCGATTCGTTGCTCTACTACAAATCCTGCTGCCGCAAATCAAGGAAACAACTTAACTGGTATGAATGCGACTTCGACCGAAACCTCAGAAGGTCCAGGGCAAAATGGTGATAGTTTTGTAAGTGATATAGATGTACTTGCTGGTGAAAGTTATTTTATAGTAATTGACCGACCAATTGGCAATAGTCCTTTTTCTTTAGAATGGACAGGTACTGCAACATTTCCAGAAGAGCCTTCTAACCCTTTAGCATTAAATACTACAACTTTGCCAAACCTAAATGTGTGTGATGCTATTGCACCTTTTGATGATAATATTACAGAAATTGATCTTACCGATTTAACACAAGATATTATTAATGGAGAAAGTGATATTGCCGTAACCTATCACAATACAGAAAGTGATGCAAACATAAAAGCTGATGCTTTAGGAAATATATTTAATACCACATCTGGTAATCAAACCGTATATATTAGAATTGAAAACACAATAACAGGTTGTTTTATCATCAATGATTTTGATATTAATATAACTGAATTCAACAATTTTAATACTCCAACGGATTACGAAGTCTGTGATGATGATACCGATGGAGATGATCAAAATGGTATCACTACTTTCGATTTTAATATTAAAAGTCAAGAAATCGTAAACGGTATAGCAGGTGCAAATTATAATATCACCTATTATTTAAGTGAAGGTGATGCTGAGACGTCTTCTGGTCAGCTACCAAATATTTACACAAACACAACTCCTACTCCAACAGAAATATTTGCGAGAATTGAAGACCTTGATTCTGGCTGTGTTGGTTTTACTTCATTTAATATTATAGTTGCAGAAAAACCGATTGCGAATGATGTTTCACTGATTCAATGCGACGAGGATGGAATTCCCGAAGGCTTTACAACATTCAACATCACAGAAGCTTTTGATGCAATTACGGATAACAATTTAGATGCAACTGTAGAATATTACCTATCTCAAGTAGATGCCGAAAACCAAGAAAATGCTATAGACGGCTATGCTTTTGATAATTTCTTTAATCCACAAATCATCTATACAAGAGTTACAAATGCTAATACCGGTTGTGTAAATTATAGTGAAATTTCTCTCGAAGTAAGCCTAACCTCATCTAATAATGCTAGCATACAGTTATGCGATACAGACGGAAACGAAGATGGTTTTATGAGCTTTAATCTTAATGACACCAATGCTATTGTATTAGCTGGCGCACCTGCTGGTTTAAACTTACAATATTTTGAAACTTATGAGGATGCTCTGGTTGAAACTAATCCCTTGGCTTCCACATTTACTAATACCATTCCATACAATCAAACCATATATGCTCGTGTAGAAAACGCGAATGCATGTTATGGGATTAGTCAAATAGAATTAACTGTTTTAGAATTACCAAATATCGAAACCGAAGCAGAAACGCATTATTGTCTTAACTTCTTTCCCGAAACTATTGTACTAGATGGTGGTGTTATAAATGATTTGCCTAATAACTATTCCTATTTATGGTCTACTGGTGAAGATACAGCTACAATTGAAGTTAATGCACCGGGAAATTATACCGTAAGAGTATTCAATGCTAACAATTGTTTTAAAGACAGAACCATAACTGTTTTGCCATCTAATATTGCAACTATAACTGATGTAGAAATTATAGATGCCTCTCAAAATAATTCTATTTCGGTGCTTGTAAGTGGTGAAGGTGATTACGAATTTGCAATCGATGATAGCAACGGACCATACCAAGATTCTAATACTTTTAGCAACCTACAACCTGGTTTATATACTGTTTTTGTTAGAGATAAAAACAACTGTGGCATTACCGAAGAGTTAGTTTCAGTTATTGGTTTTCCAAAGTTTTTTACGCCAAATGATGATTCTAAAAACGACTATTGGCAAGTGAAAGGAATTAGTTCCCAATTTCAAGCAAATTCTTCTATTTTTATATTTAATCGTAATGGAAAACTATTAAAAGAATTAGATCCATTAGGTTCTGGTTGGGATGGTACTTTTAATGGTGTAAAAATGCCAACGAGCGATTATTGGTTTAAAGTAAAGTTACAAGACGGACGAACTTTTACTAGTCATTTTACTTTGAAGCGATAGTATAAAAAGCGTAATTTAGTCCTACCTAACCTTAACCGTGAAAAAAATCCACTACATATTATGTTTCTTATTGTTTGGCGCTAGTAGTCAATTAATGGCCCAAGACATTTCATTGTTTCAACAATTTAATGGTCACTATGATTATACAGCCTTTGGTAATACTCTAAATGCAATAGAAAACGGCTCTGGTGGAAATTGCTCTATACTAACTTCCTCTTCTGCTGACCTAAACTTAAATGCCAATCAAAATATAGTAGCTGCATATTTGTATTGGGCTGGTTCTGGTAATGGTGATTTCGATATTGCATTAAACGGAACACCAATAACCGCTCAACGCACCTTTAACGATGCATTAGATCCTACACGTGTATTTTTTGCAGCATTTGCCGATGTTACAGATATTATAACTAACCAAGGAAGCACAACTTATACCATTTCAGATTTCGATTTATCTGCAATCATTAATCCTTTTTGTCCTACAGGCACAAATTTTGGTGGTTGGGCGATAACCGTTATTTACCAAGATGATAGTTTACCTCTTAATCAACTTAATGTTTATGATGGTTTGCAAAGTGTACCAACGTTTTTAAGCATAACGCTAGACAATCTAAATGTTTTAGATAACGAAGATGCAAAAATTGGTTTTGTTGCATGGGAAGGAGATGCTGGTTTAGCTGTAAATGAACAATTAACCATCAACGGAAATGTGATAAGTAATTTTCCATTAAATCCTGCAAATAATGCGTTTAATGGCACTAACTCATTTACTGGAGCTAGCGACTTATACAACATGGATATTGATGTATACAATATTCAGGATAATATTAGTATTGGTGACACATCTGCAACTATTGAGCTGACTTCTGGGCAAGATTTTGTGATGATTAATAATATTATTACCGTTCTAAATAGTCAATTACCAGATGCCTCTATAAGTATTGACGACTATATTGTAAACTGTGGAGATAATAGTGTTGAGCTTTTTTATACCGTTTATAACACCAACAGTACAGATACTTTACCAGCCAATACACTAATTGCTTTTTATGTAGATGGTATTTTAATTGGACAAAGCCAAACCACTAATGCAATTACTATTGGAGCTAGCGAAAGTGGTTCTATAATCGTATCTGTACCAGATGATATAGATCCTAATTTAACTATTATTGCCATTGTAGACGATGATGGCAACATGACCGGAACTATTACTGAGATCAATGAAGACAACAATATTACATTTGAAGATATTGAATTATTAGTAATACCAGATATTGTTACTCTACCAAACCTTATAGGCTGTAATGAAGGTTTTGAAATATCTACTTATAATTTGTACGATGCATTAGAAGGTCAAGATTTTAATGAAGAAAATATTACATTTTACCAGTCGCTTGAAGATTTAGAAACAGGATCTAGCCCTATTTTAATTCCGAGTGATTTTAACAATACATCTAGCCCAGAAACTATATATGTAAGACTAACAAGTCCACCATGTTATGAAGTTTTTCAGTTCGATCTTACCATTGAAAATTGCCCACCATTTATTCCTGATGGATTTTCACCTAATGGTGATACACTTAATGATTGGTTTAACATTGAAGGATTATACAATATATTTACTGAGCACAATCTAATAATATATAATCGTTATGGTGATATTGTTTTTGAAGGTAATAATGATAAACCTTGGTATGGTAAAATTAACAGAGGATTAAATAAACAAGGTAGTAAAGCTCCTGTTGGAACATACTATTACATTCTAAATCTAAATGACCCAAATTATCAACCTATCGTCGGTTGGGTATATCTCAATTATTAATACCTCATTAATGTTAAAGTTTTAGACGGTTCGTCTTATTTTTTTGTGGATCTCTTTTTCTTGGTATATTTTTATGAACGTTAATAGTATTTGCTATTATTTTCCCTCCACATTTACAATTATTTCCCTCAAAATATAAAAGCATTGAGTTTAGGTTAAGGTATCCTTTTGTGTAAAATCATGAAGATATGTTAGAATTCAATTTGGGAAAAAAGGCCTCTTAAAGAGGTCTTTTTTATTGTAAAATGTAAGGCAAAACGCTAGTTATGTTAACATTTTGTGTATTTTGTCGTCTTTTTTTGTATTTCATCTTTTTTACTTATACTTTTCGCACACAGAGCGTGTTATAAATATTAGCCCAAATCTAAACTATACACTGACTTTCAAACCTTAACCGAAACAAATGAATTACATTAGTCGTTCCCTCAGTTTATTTCTATGCCTTATTTGTAGTACAATTTATGCTCAGCAGATTACTGTAGATAATACAGTTTCACCACAAGATTTAATTGAAAATACTTTAATACAAGGATGTGTAGAGGTTTCAAATATCAGTTCGCCTTCAAATGGAAGTGCTATTGGTTTAGGTAGCTTTGGTTACTTTGATAGAGGGGCTTCAAATTTTCCTTTTCAAAACGGAATTGTTTTAACCACCGGAAATGCTAACGCTGCTGGTAATGGTCTAAATAATAATATTTTAAATGATGGAGACGACACTTGGTTAACTGACAGTGATTTAGAAACCGCACTAGGGATTTCTGGGACTGTAAATGCCACCTCAATAGAGTTTGATTTTATATCTATTTCAGACCAAATCCAATTTAACTATATATTAGCCTCAGAAGAGTATTTTGGTAATAATCCTTGTGAATACTCTGATGGTTTTGCTTTTTTAATTAGAGAAGCTGGTTCTGGCAATCCTTACACCAATATTGCTTTAGTCCCTGGAACCTCAACTCCGGTTAATACCAATTCTGTACACGATGAAATTGTTGGCTTTTGTGAAGCTTCTAATGAAGAATATTTTGAGGGTTACAATTTAGGTGACACCAATTATAATGGTAGAACAACTGTGCTTTCTGCAACAGCTTCGATTCAGCCTAATGTGCAATATCAAATTAAATTAGTAATTGCAGACCAATCAGACGAGAATTTTGATTCTGCAGTATTTATTGAAGGTAATAGTTTTAATGCTACAGTAGATTTAGGCGAAGATTTTTCTACATGTGCAAGTAATGTATTGTTAGATGGAAATATTAACAATCCGCAAGCTACTTATTCTTGGTACTTTAATAACACACTTATTCCTTCTGAAAACCAAGCTACTTATAATGCCTTACAAACCGGAAACTATCGTATTGAAGTTGAACTTCCTTTTGCAAGCGGAACCTGTATAATTGAGGACGATATTAATCTTACGCTTAGCTCTACACAATCATCTGAACCAATTTCAGATTATAATATATGTGACGATTTAAGTAATGATGGTATAGAAACCTTTGACTTATCTACTAAAGATGCAGAGGTTTTAGCATCTGTACCACCTGCCAATTACACATTTTCTTATCATTATAACAATACGGATGCACTTAACGGTAATAACGCAATTACAAGTCCGATACAAAACACATCAAACCCTCAAATAATTCACGTAAGAATCGAAGATACTAGTAATGGCTGCTTAGCTTTTTCTACTATTAATTTGAATGTTAATCAGATACCTACAATAGTTGATCCAACACCTTTAGAAGCCTGTGATGATCAAACTGCAGATGGCATTGTAGCCATGGACTTAAATACATTAAAAGATGATGAAATTACTAATGGACAAACAAATTTAGTAGTTACTTATCACAGTACTGCGGCAGATGCAGCTTCTACAAGCAACGCATTACCAATGCCTTACACTAATTCTAATGTAAATGAACAATTATTTGTTAGTGTAACTAATTCAGAAACTGGTTGTAGCACTACCACTACCCTAGATATTACGGTATTAGTCAATCCTGTAATAAATACTGAAGATCATTATATTGATGCTTGCGATAATGACCATGATGGCATTGCAGACTTTGATTTAACGTCCATAATTCCAGATGTATTAGATGGATTAACTAATGTCTCAGTCACCTTTCACGCTACAGAAGAAGATGCATTAACAGGTGCTAATCCAATAGCAGATGATAGCAACTACGAAAACCTAAATGCAAATGAACAAACCGTATACATAAGAGTAGAAAGTAACGCTACTGGTTGTGCCTCTGTTACACCAATAGAAATACATACAAATTTATTATTAACAGCTACTAACATTAGAAGTCTTACAGTTTGTGATATAGATGATGATGGTGAGGAAGAGTTTAATTTTGCAAACATTGCAGTTGGTATAATTAACGACCTGCCAGATGTAACGGTAAAATTTTATGAATCTGAGAATGATAGGACTAACCAAGTAAATGAAATTAACCAAGGTATATCTTATCATAACACCAGTAATCCTCAAACCATTTATTTAACGCTAGAAAGTCCTACATGTACTGAAACAACTGAAATTGAGTTAATTCTAGCTCCCATAGTAGAGTTTGAATCAGTCGGAAGTTTAGACACTTGTGATGATGACCAAGATGGTGTCACAGAAATAGATTTATCAGAATTTGATGCTGCAGTAACCAACGGTATGGAAGGTTTTAGTGTTACATACTTTTTAACAGAAAATGATGCAAACGATAACGATAATGCATTACCAAATCTATATACTAACACAACTAATCCGTTTACACTTTACCCAAGAATAACTTTTGATGATACTGGTTGTGCTGATGTTAACTCTTTTCAAGTAAATGTATTACCAGCACCAGAAAGTGAAAAACCAGATGATATTATAATTTGCGATGCCGATAGAGATGGTATTTTTACAATTAATTTAAACAATAGTATTCCTAATTCAATTTCAACTACATCGAATAGAACAGTTACATTTCATAATTCTTTTAACGAGGCAGAATTAGATACTAATCCAATTACAAATACTTCAAACTATGATGCACAAACTGAAACAATTTTTATGCGCGTAGAAAATAGTACAACGGGTTGTTCTACGATAGAAGAATTAGATATCATTGTAAATACGTTACCTTATGTAGGCGATTTATCCAATTCAATAGACAACTATATATATTGTGAAAATGAATCGGATGGTATAGGAGAGTTTATTTTTGAAAGTAAAGATGCTGAAGCATTAGATGGACAAACTGGCAAAGATGTTTCGTATTATCTTAATCAGGCAGATGCCAATAATAAAGTAAATGCAATAGACAAATCCAATAGCTATGAAAATATTAGTAATCCTCAACAAATCTTTGTTAGAGTTGATAATATCACAGATGTATCTTGCTATATGACCTCCTCATTCTCTATTGAGGTTGGCACTAATCCTCAATACAATGAACCAACTGATTTTTTTGTATGTGATGACACCACTAATGATGGATCAGTAACATTAGACTTTTCTTCTAAAATCACAGAAATTACTGCTGGTTTTTCGGGAATAGAAAATGTAACTTTCTATACTACAGAAAATGATGCTATGAATGGTAATAATGCCTTGCCTCTTCAGTTTACAAACACCTCTAACCCACAAGAAATATTTGTACAAATAGACAATGGCACAATATGTAACTCTATAACATCATTTGTAATAAATGTTGTACAAACACCCGCTGTAAGAAGTGTAGAGCCAATGACAGACTGTGACGATGACACTGATGGCTCACTTACATTCGATTTAACCATAGCGGAATCTAATATTTTAGATGTTAGACAAGACGATCTTGTTATTAATTATTATACAGATTTTGATGATTCTGAAGGAAATATTAATGAAATTTCAAATCCAGAAAGTTTCACCAATACATCCAATCCACAGACGGTTTATATAAAAGTGACGAATACAATTTCAAATTGTTATGTAACTCAACCTATTGAATTAATAGTTAACCAACCACCTTTAATAAATGACTTTAGCACCTATAACATCTGTGCTAATAATACTAACAGTGTTGATTTAACCGAAATAAATGAAATAGCTGTAGATAACAATTTCAATGTATTATTTAGTTATTTTTCTAATGAAGCAGACGCAATAGCTAATGTAAATGCTCTAGATACTAACTATTTTTATTCAACCAACAACGACACGTTATTTGTTAGAACGGAATACAGCACAACGCACTGTTCTATGTATTATGAGTTCAACTTGCGCGTTAATCCATTACCAACAGCAAACCAGCCTAATGACTTAGTTGCTTGTGATGATGACTTTGACGGCATATTAGAATTCGATTTATTGCAACAAAACACTAGTATTTTAGGAAGTCAAAATCCTAATTTATTTACTGTATCTTATCATCATAGTGAGCTTCAGGCTAATGAAAATAATTCGGCTTTAGACACTAATTATATGGCATATGATGGTGAAATTATATATGCTAGAGTTGAAAACAATAATACTGGATGCTATAATACAACTCAATTTTCTACAGTTATTAATCCTTTGCCGATTATTGATATAGAAGATCAAGTGATTTGTTTAGATAATTTACCATTACTAGTTTCGGCAAACACAAACAATCCAACAGATCAATATGTATGGTCAACTGGAGAAACCACTCCTGAAATTGAAATTTCGGATGTTGGTAGCTATTGGGTTACAATAACTACTGTGTATGGTTGTGAAAACACACGTGTTTTTGGAGTCACAGAATCTGAAGCTGCAACAATTGAAGTTACCGAAATTGTAGATTTTTCTGACCCAAATAATATTACAGTAACAATTAGTGGTATTGGTAATTATCTCTATCAGTTAGATGATTTTGAACCTCAAGTATCTAACGTTTTTGAAAATGTTGCTATGGGTTACCATACAGTTAAAATTATTGATTTAAATGGTTGCTCGGATGTAACCAAAGAAGTTTTAGTAGTAGATATTCCAAAATTCTTTACACCTAACGATGATGGCGATTTTGATACTTGGCACATTGTAGGTATTGAAACACTACCAGGCACGGTAATTAATATATTTGATCGTTATGGTAAACTTTTAAAGCGAATAAGCGCAGACACAACTGGTTGGGACGGCTATTTTAACGGAACAAAAATGCCTGCAAGTGATTATTGGTTTATTGCAGACGTTAAGCGCGGAAATTCATCCTTCCAAGTAAAAGGACATTTTACCTTAAGACGTTAAAATTTGCTTTTCAACTTTTAAATTGTACAATTAACAATCTTTTCGATTTGATTTAGATGCTTTTTCTTACTTTTATAAAAAAAGCAAACCCTAGTATTCTTTAACTAAGGTGATTTTATAAAAGTCTGATGAAAAAGAAAAATATTTATTTATTTCTCTTCTTTTGTGCATATATGTGTTTTACATATGCACAACAAATTAGTACAGACAATTCTCAACAGCCTAACCAACTAATTCAAAATTTAGTGGGTGATAACTGTGCCTCAGCTTCTAATATTACATCCTCTATTAATGGGTCTGTAAATAATATTATGAGTTATGGGTCTTTTGATAAAGGTGCATCAAACTTCCCACTTGATAGTGGTATTGTGTTATCTACTGGTAATGTAACTTCAGTTGGAAATGATGTTATAAGCGAAAATTTAAGTGACGGTGAAATTGATTGGGGCACTGATCCAGATGTAGAAAACATTTTAGGAATTAGCCAAACATTAAATGCAACTTCAATAGAATTCGATTTTGTATCTGCCAATAATTTTGTTGCGTTTAAATATTTATTTGCTTCCGATGAATACCAACAAGAATACCCTTGTACATTCCAAGATGTATTTGCTATTTTAATTAAAAGAGCTGGCACAGCAGATCCGTATGTTAATATTGCTTTGGTACCAGACACTAATTCTTATGTTACTACAAACACCATACATCCAGATATCAGTGGTTTTTGTGAAGCTGAAAATGAAGATTATTTTCAAGGTTATAATTCTGGCAATACTAACTTTAATGGAAGTACTGTTGTACTAAATGCAACTAGTGAGATTATTCCGAATGTAACTTATCATATTAAATTTGTTATAGCTGATCATATTGATGAACGTTTTGATTCTGCAGTTTTTATTGAAGCTGAAGGTTTTGGTAGTTCTATAGACTTAGGTCCAGACCGAAGTATTTGCGGTAATGACTTAACGCTAGATGCAAATATTAATAATGCAACAGCTACATACACTTGGTTTTTAGATGGCAATGAAATTACAGGAGAAACTAACACTACTTTAGAGGTTAATCAATCTGGTACTTATAATGTTGAAGTTACCATACCAACAACTAGTGGTAATTGTACATTAACCGATACTATAGAAATAGAAATTATTCCGTTTCAACAAGCGGAACCTATTGAAGATATTTTAATCTGTGATGAAGCTCCTGGTGATGGTCTATATGATTTTAATTTTCCCTTATTAAAAGATGACGAAATTTTTGATGTTTTACCCTCTACTAATTATACCATTAGTTATCATTTAAGTGAAGATGACGCTCAGAACAATAACAATTCTATAAATGGTTTATATCAAAATACAGAAGAAACTGAAACTATTTATGTTCGTATTGAAAGTTTAAGTGGTGATTGTTTGCAAATTGGAAGCTTCAATATAATTGTAAATATATCTCCAAATACATTTGATGTTGGCTTACTAGATATGTGTGATGGACTTCTCTATGATGGTGTCCCTATCAACGAACTTAGTCATTATAGTTTTAACATTGCAAATTATGAGTTTAATAGAGAAACTCAATTTTATTTAACAGAAGAAGATGCTATTAATAATGAAAATGAAATAACATTAGCTACTCAAATAATTGGAGAGCCACCATTTATTTACGCTAAAGTAACCGATATTTTAAATGGATGTTCATCCATTATTCCAGTAGGTTTTAATTATCAAAACAGTATTGATTTATCTGTTTATGATTTTGTATTATCAGATTGTTTAGATCCTCAGTATTACGAAAACACTAACACATCTCCTTATTATTCAGATTATAATAATTTAGGAGTTACACATAATTTAGATGTTATTATTGATGAAATATCTGAAGATTATCCAAATGCATCAGTTTTATTTTTTGGATCCTATGAAAGTGCTGTAGCTGATCAATTTCCATTCTTTTTTGAAGAATTTCCTAGAATGGTTACTTTTACTCAACCAGTAACTACCATTTATATAAAAGTTAGAGGAGAGGGAATTCCATGTCCATCTATAACATCTGTAGAAGTACACAAAAATGTATTATTCAATATACTAGGCCCTGAAAAGGATGTTTATAGATGTGATGATTCATCTAATGATGGTATTGTTGATTTTGATTTAATTGACATCGAAGAAGAAATTACAGAAGGCTACAGTGATATAAATGTAACTTTCTACGCAACTGAAGAAGATAGAGATAATGAAGTTAATCCACTAGATGAAAATGTGCCTTTTTCTGCAACTCATGGGCAAAGCATCTATATCGCATCTGCTTTCGAGGATTGCACACACCGTTCTAAAGTTATGCTAAATATTCATCCAGCAATAAATGTTACACCGAGAACAATTGAATATTGTGGTAATCTAAATCCTAATACCAATAGCACTACTATAGCATTATCTCCGCTAACAGATGATGTACTAGAAGGTCTTAATATTAATGGATCTGTAGAATTCTATATTAGTCAAGAAGATGCAGAAAACCAAGAAAATGTCCTTACAGGAACTTACGATATAACAGGTGATCAAGAAATATTTTTTGTTAGAGTTAAAAACTTTTTTACCGGGTGTTTCGATATTTCAACACTTCAAGTCAATATTACAAATACTATTCAAGCTAGTAATCCTGACCCAATTATTGTTTGTGATGATGATCAAGATGGTATTTCTATAGTAAATCTAGAAAGTGTAATTCCAGATCTTTCAAATGGTTCTGATGATTTAAGTTTTACCTTTTTTGAAAATTATCAAGATGCCTTAAATAATAACTCACCAATAGTTAATCCAAGTAGTTATGAAACAACTACCAAAACCATATACATCAGAGGCGAAATAACTAATTTAGAATGTTTTACAGTTTTTACATTTGATGTTCTTATATACAACAATCCTTATTTAAATACGATTTCAGATTTTATTAATTGCGAAATTGATATTAATAATCCTTCTGGTTTTATTTTAGCAAATAAAGATACTGAAGTAATTAATGGACAATCAGGTATGCAAGTTTTCTATTTTGAAAATGAAACTGATGCCATTAATAAACATAACGCGATTGATAAAGATTTAGCCTATATCACCTCATCTAATCCTCAAACTATCTATGTAAGATTAGAGAATGAAGCTGAAAATAGTTGTTTTGCAGTAGCTCCAATGCAATTAGAGATTAAGCAAGCTCCAATCTATGTTGAGCCAACAGATGTTTTTGAATGTGATGTAAATAGTACCGGACTTGTATCTACAGATTTAAATGAAAAAGTTAATGAAATTACAAATGGTGCTACTCAAGACTTAAATGTTTCATTTCATTTAACATCCTTAAATGCAGATAATGGCGCAAATGAAATACCTTTAAACTTTACAACAACAGCTAATCCTCAATTAGTATTTGCTCGTGTAGAGAATGTAAATTCTGGCTGTTTTGAAGTATCGCAATTTTATATTAATAGCTTATCACTACCAGAAGTAAACCATAACCAATCCTTTGAAGCATGTGCAGATAACTATGATACTAGTATAGAATGGGATTTAACACTTAAGGAAATTGAAATTTTAGATGGCAGACAATACAACATTGATTTTACATACTATAGATCTGAAACTGATTTAGAGAACAATAATAATCCTATTTTAAATCCAGAATCGTATACAAACACCTCAAATCCTGAAACAGTTTATGTAAAAATAAGAAATGCTTCTACAGAATGCTATAATGTTGTGGCTTTAGATCTTATCATTAATATGCCACCAGAAATCAACGATTTTGAAACATTTAATATTTGTGAAAATGAGAATAATCTTGTCGATTTAACTGAAATTAACGAAGCACTTTTAGATAATACTTATAATATACTTGTTAGCTACCATACAAGCGAAGGAGATGCTGTGGCTAGTACAAATGCGCTTAACACAAATTACAATTACACCAACACCAATGAATCGCTTTTTGCAAGAGTAGAATATAGCACTACTAATTGTTACGCCGTTTACCCATTTCAATTGGTTGTTGAGCCACTTCCTATTGCCAATCAACCAAATGATTTAGTAGCTTGCGATGATAATACGGATGGTGCTTTTCTGTTTGATTTAACATCTCAGAACACAGCCATTTTAGACGGACAAAATCCTAATGACATTTCAGTAAGCTATTATAATTCTCAAAACAATGCTACTGAAAATTTATCACCTCTAAATACCGATTATTTAGCTTATAATAATGAAATCATTTTTGTAAGAGTTGAAAATAATACAACTAGTTGTTTTGACACAACTCAATTTTCTATTATAGTAAACCCATTACCTATCAACGCTATTGAAGACCAAGTGATTTGTTTAAATAATTTGCCATTGGTTGTTTCAGCCGAAACAGGCAACTCTACAGACTCTTATTTATGGTCAACAGGTGTAGCTTCATCTGAAATTGAAATCTATGATACTGGTTCATATTCTGTTACCATTACTAACGCATTTGGTTGCGAATATACTAGTACGTTTAATGTTACCGAATCGGAGTCTGCTGTTATTGACGTTGTGGAAACTATTGATTTTTCTGATCCAAATAATATTACTGTAACTGTTAATGGCATTGGTAATTATCTCTATCAGCTTAATAATTTGCCGGTACAAACATCTAATGTGTTTGTAAATGTACCTCTTGGTTACAATACAATTAAGGTGATAGACCAAAATGGTTGTGCACAAATTACTCGAGAGGTGATGGTCATTGATGCTCCAAAACATATGACACCTAATAGCGATGGTGATTTTGATACTTGGCATATCGTTGGTGTAGAAACACTACCTGGTACCATTATACATATCTTTGATCGTAAAGGAAAACTATTAAAAGAGCTTGGATCTAATACATCTGGTTGGGATGGAACTTACAATGGTAATAAAATGCCAACTGGTGATTATTGGTATTTAGCCACGGTAACTCAAAACGGAAAAACGTTTCAGGTTAAAGGGCATTTTGCCTTGAGACGTTAAAAATTATAAATATTTACACCTCACAAAGTACTATATGGCATAATTTTAGTGCGATAATAGTATATTTATACAAAAAAATTGCCGGGCTATATTGACTATCTATGAAAAGGAAAAGTTCATATACGTTACTATTATTTTTCATGCATTTGTGCTTTACTTATGCACAACAGATAGTTACGGATAGCTCTTTACAACCTCAAGAACTTATTGACAACCTAACCAATGGTAGTTGTGCCGCAGCTACAAATGCTACTTCTTTAATTAATGGAAGCGTAAATAACATTCCTAGCTATGGCTTTTTTGAAAGAGGAACATCAGATTTTCCATTAGAAAATGGCATTATCTTATCTACAGGTAATGTAAACTCTGCTGGCAATACATTACTTCCGCAAAGTCTGAGTGATGGAAATTTAGAATGGGAAACCGATTCAGATATTCTATCTGTTTTAAATATAGATCAAACGCTAAATGCTACGTCTTTAGAATTCGATTTTACATCTATCAACAACAGTTTAAGTTTTAAATATGTATTTGCTTCAGACGAATACCAACAACAATATCCATGTAATTTTCAAGATGTATTTGCTATTTTAATAAAGGAAGCTGGTACTTCAGACCCTTATATAAACATAGCATTATTGCCAGATAATGTTACTACAATTAACACAAGCAGTATACATCCCGAAATAGCAAATGGATGTACGGCCGAAAATGAAAGTGCTTTTCAAGGTTACAATATTAATACTACAAATTTCGATGGTCAAACCATAGTTTTAAATGCCACCACAAATATTACACCTGGTATTATCTATCATATAAAATTTGTCATTGCAGATCATATCGATCAACGTTTTGATTCTGCAGTATTTATAGAAGCAGAAGGTTTTGGTTCATCTGTAGATTTGGGTCCAGACCAAACTGCATGTGGTTCACCAGTAGTTTTAGATGGTAATGTAAACAATAACCAAGCTACCTACAAATGGCTTAAAGACGGTATTGAAATTTCCGGTGAAAGTAACTCCACATTATCTGTTATTGAATATGGTGAATATGAAGTTGAAGTAACAATTCCTCTACCAAACGGTTCTTGTACTATGACCGATTCGGTTCTTATAGATACAGCCCTTTTTCTACAGGCAGAACCTATTTCTGATATTATTGTATGTGATGAAGCACCTTATGATGGTGTTGCCATTTTCGATTTATCACTAAAAGATAGTGAGATTATGCAAAGTTTGCCTTCATCTAATTATATAATTAGTTATCATTTATCTCAAGATGATGCACTTAATAATTTGAATGCCATTTCAGGTAATTATGAAAACACAGGACTAACAGAGACAATTTATGTTAGAATAGAAAGCTTAGATGGTGATTGTTTACAACTTGGCAACTTCAATGTAGAAGTTGGTATAGAGCCGAATTACAATACTATTCCTCCAATAATTATCTGTTCAGATTTTGTGATTAATGGAGTTGGTTACGCTGAATTATCTTATTACGCTTTTGAAATTGCAAATTATGAATTTAATAGAACAGTAACTTTTCATGTTTCTACCGAAGATGCTCATATTGGTGAAAATCCAATCACTTATGCCACTGATGTCCCTTTTGGATCTAATTTTACTTATGTTAGAGTTTTTAATGACTTTACAGGTTGTTATGCTATATTTCCTATTCAAATAGTTATTCAAGATGGTATAAATTATGACCAAGAATTATATATTGATTTATGCTTACCTCCCGATCAAAGTACAGCTGTTTTTGATTTAGGCATTATTCGAGATAATGTTTTAGCCCAATATCCTGGTGCGAGCGTATTTTTTTATAGAAATTACGACAATGCGGCAGAAGGTGCTCTTGCTATATTCCCTGGATTTCTTTATGAAAATGAAGTCCCCTATCATCAAACTATATACATGGGTGTAAGATTATTAGACTCCCCTTGCTCAACAATTCTTGAAGTAGATTTATATACCAATTTGGCTAATAATGTAGTCAACGAAAATTCTACCATAGAAAGATGTGATGATAGCTCTAATGATAATATTTTAGATTTTGATTTAATCGATGTTTCTAATGAGCTTATGGGAGATTATGAAATTGATATTACATATTACAATTCTGTTGAAGATCGTGCAAATGAAGTCAATCCTATAAACCAAAACATACCTTTTACTGTTAATGGACCGACACAAACATTATTCACTGTTGCATCAGCAAATGGCTGTGCTAATAATGTTGATGTTACTTTAAAAATAAACCCAATACCAGAGTTAGTACCTCAAACCATAGAATATTGCGGTAATCCTAATACTGAAGAAGGTTATACAACTATTCACCTTAATTTACTCATTAATACTATTTCACAAAATTTCGAAAATTTAGTTACCACATTACACGCTACTGAAGAAGATGCAATATCTGGTGTTAATAGCTTAAGCGATAGTTATAATTTAGATGATGACAACCCTATTTTATATATTAGAGTTACAAATGAAGCAACTCAATGTTTTAACACAACCACACTAGAGGTAACTATAACAGACAGTGTTGCAATTGGTACTCCCGAACCAATAATAGTTTGTGATGATGACCTAGATGGTATAGCAACTGTAAACCTAGAAAGTGTAATTCCTCAATTATCTACAGATTTATCTAGTCTTAATATCGCTTTTTATGATAGCTACATTAATGCTATATCCAATAGATTTCCTATTACTAATACAGCAAATTATACCACGGAAAATACTGAAATTTATATTAAAGTATATATCGATGGCATAGACTGTTTTGTGCTCATTAGCTTCGACGTACTTATTTATAATACACCAGAATTAAATACAATTACAGATTACATCAATTGTGAATTAGATCCAAATCTGGCATCAAACTTCTATTTTAATTCTAAAGATAATGAGATTATAAACAGCCAAATTGGTATGCAAGTTTTATATTTTGAAAATGAAACTGATGCTATTAATAGAGTAAATCCTATAGATAAAACGCAGGCTTACACAAATACTTCGAGTCCACAAACAATCTATGTTCGGTTAGAAAACGAACAAGAAAGTAGTTGTTTTACAACAGGTTTTTTTCAAATTGAAACTCGACAAACGTCTATTTATAGTGAGCCAACAGATATATTTACCTGTGATTATAATGGTACTGGACTCAATACTGTAGATTTTACAGAAAAAATCAATGAAATTACAAATGGTGCTAGCCAAAATTTAAGTGTTTCTTTTCATCTATCACCACTAAATGCGGATTTAGGCACAAATGCATTACCGTTAAGTTACACTTCAACGGTCAATCCTCAACTTATTTATGCTCGCGTTGAAAATACAGCTACTTCATGTTTTAATATTTCAACTTTTAAAATTAATACACTTGCTTTACCTGAAGTAAATTACAACCAATCCTTAATAAGCTGTGGCAATAATTATGCATTTGAGCAACAATGGGATTTAACAGACATAGAACCTCTTATTTTAGAAGGAAGACAATATGGTATAGAGTTTATTTACTTCGAATCTGAATCTGATTTAGTAAATAACAGTAACAGAATTCTCAATCCAGAGAATTACACCAATACAAGTTTTCCACAAACACTTTTTGTAAAAGTTAGAAATGTTAGTACAGGTTGTTATTCAACCGTACCTTTTTCTTTAATAATTAATACTCCACCCATAATTAATGATTTCTCAACGTATAATATTTGTGAAAATGAGAATAATCTTGTCGATTTAACTGAAATTAACGAAGCACTTTTAGATAACACTTATAATATACTTGTTAGCTACCATACAAGCGAAGGAGATGCTGAGGCTAATACAAATGCGCTTAACACAAATTACAATTACACCAACACCAATGAATCGCTTTTTGCAAGAGTAGAATATAGCACTACTAATTGTTATGCGGTTTACCCATTTCAATTGGTTGTTGAGCCACTTCCTATTGCCAATCTACCGAGTGATTTAGTAGCTTGCGATGATGATACTGATGGTGCTTTTCTGTTTGATTTAACATCTCAGAACACAGCCATTTTAAACGGACAAAATCCTAATGACATTTCAGTAAGCTATTATAATTCTCAAAACAATGCTACTGAAAATTTATCACCTCTAAATACCGATTACTTAGCTTATAATAATGAAATCATTTTTGTAAGAGTAGAAAATAATACAACTGGTTGTTTCGACACAACTCAATTTTCTATTATAGTAAACCCATTACCTATCAACGCTATTGAAGACCAAGTGATTTGTTTAAATAATTTACCATTGGTTGTTTCAGCCGAAACAGGCAATTCTACAGATTCTTATTTATGGTCAACAGGTGTAGCTTCATCTGAAATTGAAATCTATGATACTGGTTCATATTCTGTAACCATTACTAACGCATTTGGTTGCGAATATACTAGTACGTTTAATGTTACCGAATCGGAGTCTGCAGTAATTGACGTTGTGGAAACTATTGATTTTTCTGATCCAAATAATATTACTGTAACTGTTAATGGTATTGGTAATTACCTCTATCAGCTTAATAATTTGCCAGTACAATCATCTAATGTGTTTGTAAATGTACCTCTTGGATACAATACAATTAAGGTGATAGACCAAAATGGTTGTGCACAAATTACTCGAGAGGTGATGGTCATTGATGCTCCAAAACATATGACACCTAATAGCGATGGTGATTTTGATACTTGGCATATCGTTGGTGTAGAAACACTACCTGGTACCATTATACATATCTTTGATCGTAAAGGAAAACTATTAAAAGAGCTTGGATCTAATACATCTGGTTGGGACGGTACCTACAATGGTAATAAAATGCCAACTGGTGATTATTGGTATTTAGCCACGGTAAATCAAAACGGAAAAACATTTCAAGTTAAAGGGCATTTTGCGCTTCGTCGTTAATACAAACGGATTATCCTTTTTAACATCATATTCCAATTTAAATATTGCTTAGATGCTTATCTTTGCATTCCCTTAAAAACGAAAATGAAAAGAACATTTTTAATTGTTACCCTTTTATTTTCCCTATTGAATTATGCCCAAAACATTTCAGTAGATAGCCAAACTTATACACCACAACAACTTATAGAAGATATCTTAATTGACAGCGATTGTATTGAAAATGTAGTTGTAACAAATGTTTCTGGTGGCGATTTTAATGGTACTGATTTTAGTTATGGTTTTTTTGATGCCGCTGGAACCTCTTTTCCTTTTCAAAGTGGATTAGTTTTAAGTACAGGAAGACTTCAAAATGTGCCAGGACCAAATAACACTTTGAGTGATGATAATGCACCAAATTGGGAAGGTGATGCAGATTTAGAATTCGCATTAAATGAATCTAACACTATTAATGCTACAATCTTAGAATTCGATTTTACATCTGTAGCTTCTCAAATAAGTTTTCGTTATTTATTTGCATCAGAAGAATACCAAGAAAACAATCCTAACAGTTGTAATTTTTCAGATTTATTTGGGTTTTTAATTCGTCCAGCATCTAGTCAAGATCCTTATGAAAATATTGCATTAGTACCAGACACTAATACTCCTGTTAAAGCTACAACAGTAACTCCAGGTGTACAAGGCAGCTGTCCTCCACAAAACGAAGCCTACTTTGGTAATTACAATGGTACCAACGCACCAATTAATTTTAATGGTCAAACTGCCGTTTTAACAGCAACTGCAAATGTAGTTCCCAACCAAACATACCACGTAAAATTAGTTATTGCAGACGAACAAAATTTTAGATACGATTCTGCTGTATTTTTAGAAGCAGCAAGTTTTCAATTATCTACAGATTTAGGTCCAAATCGATTAATCGCAACGACAAATGCTCTTTGCGAAGGAGATACCTTAGAACTCATAGCCTACCAAGATGGACAAAACACATACGATTGGTACAGAAATGGTGTTTTAGTACAAGGTGCTCCTTTAGGTTGTGGAACTTGTGGTTCTTACACCGTTTCTGAGCCTGGCACCTATACTGTTGAAGTAGGTTTGGCTAACGGTTGTATTTCCTATGGTGAGATTGTGATTGAAACTTCTCCACCGCCTGTTGGGAATGATGCTATCTTAGTGGAATGTGATCAAAACCAAGACGGTTTAACAACATTTAACCTATTTGATGCTTCTTCTGACTTAACTAATAATGATAACTCAGCTACAGTTTCAGACTTTTTTCTTAATGAAATAGATGCCTTAGCTAACGAAAATACAATTGCCAATGCTTCAAGTTTTCAAAATGAAATTCCTTTTCAAACTGTTTTTGCCAGAATTGCAAATTCTGACAACTGTTTTGATATTGCAGAATTAGAACTACAAACGTCTAACAACACGCTAAATATTCCAAATTTAGAAGTTTGTGATGGCATTATTGTTGATGGTTTTGCCAGCTTTGATTTAAATGATATTGCAATATCAATTCAGGGTCAAATACCAACTGGTGCAACATTATCTTATTACTTATCCGAAGAAGATGCCTATAATGACATCAATACGCTGCTTAATAATTTTGAAAATACTACAGCAGATTTTCAAACTTTGTATGTTAGAGTTGAAAACAATAATCAATGTTATAGTATTTCTTCTGTAAATCTTGTGGTACTATACACTCCGGTTTTAGAAGCTGATGAAACTATATTTTATTGCACCAATACATATCCAGAAACTATAACTCTATACGGTGGAGTGCGCAACGATTTACCTAACAATTATTATTACGAGTGGTTATTTAACGGAACCTCAACAGAGGTTGACACATCTTTTAATGAAGTTAACGAAACAGGAACTTACACCGTAATTGTTACCGATCCTAATGGCTGTTCTGTAAGTAGAACTATAATTGTTAGTCCATCGAGTTCTGCGACTATTGAAACTGTTTCGGTAGAAGGTCTTTATCCTAATAACACTGTTACAATCTCTGTTTCAGGTGATGGTATTTACGAGTATGCTTTAGATGACAGTAATGGATTTTATCAAGAAAGTAATATATTCTCTGGTGTTACTGGAGGTTTTTACACAGTATTCGTTAGAGATATTAATGGCTGTTCTATTATTGAAGAAACCATTTCCGTTCTTGGTTTTCCTAAATTCTTTACGCCAAATGGTGATACCAAAAATGACGTTTGGCAAGTCGTTGGTTCTAACACTCAATTTAGTTTAATAGAAACCATTGAAATATTTAATCGTTATGGAAAATTGATTTCTACTCAAACTATATCTAATAGCGGTTGGGATGGCTCACTCAATGGAGAAGATTTACCGAGCGATGACTATTGGTTTGTTACCAAATTCTTAGATGGCAAAACTTATACAGGTCATTTTGCTTTGAGACGCTAGCACTTTATTATACTTATATTCCTCTATTGTAACGTATGTAACAGATAATGTTACAATATTCACACTCTTATTATATTGATTTTCATATAATTGCCTTTGTTTAAAATTATCCCCAACACAATTATATGAGGTATTTCAGCATACTATTTTGTTTCTTACTTAGCCATTATTCTCTCGGGCAAAATGAGGTGAATACAGATCAGTTATCAGAAAATGATTCTATTGTTTACCTTAACTTAAAACAACAATTTGCTAAATATATTAATCCTGCACCAGATAGTTCTTTAGTCTATGCTGCTAAAATCAAGGAGTTCAGTTTAGATAGAAATTATTCTATAGGCATTGTTGAAGCTCCTTATTTTAAAGCCAATTATTTCAGGAGAATGCAACAGTTAGATTCAGCCATCTTCTATTTTGACACAGCATCTAAATTGGCGAAAAAATATAATTATCAGCGAGGAATTGCACTATCTCAGAACGGACTGTGCCGTATTTATTACTTTTTAGGACAATCTGAAAATGCTATAAAAGCATGTTCCGAATGTTTAGATGTAGCTACAAAAATGAATGATTTACCCATCATTACTGATACTTATACAGCCTTTGGAAATACCTATAGCAGACAAAATAATATGAAAATGGCTATTCTTTATTATTTAAAAGCTGATTCTATTCACAGTAAAACACCACAAAGACCAGACATTATTGCGGCAACTTATCAAAGTTTAGGAACTATATATGAAGAACTTAAAGATTACGACACAGCAATTAAATACTTTAAAAAGGCAAATGATGAGTTTCAAAAGATTCCTGCCGACGTGACTTTTTATTTAAACACTACAAATTTGCATCTAGGTTCGGCCCATTATTATAAAGGAAGGTTAGAATTGGCAGATAGTTTATTGCAAAGTACCTATACCTATTTTAAAGAAATAAACGAAGAGAGTTCTGTTGCAACAATTAGTACCTATTTGGGTTTAATTCAATTAAAACAAGGTGAATTAAACAAGGCAGAGCATTTTTTAAAAGAAGGGTTCGATTTACAAAAAGATAAAAACTATAGCTACGAAACTGCTATAGCTACTCATGAACTTGGCAAACTATACATTAAAAAAGAAGAACCAAAAAAGGCCATATATTATTTCAATCAATTACTATTAAATTACAATGATGATAATAATACGTTATTGCAACAAGAAACCTCAAAAAGCCTTTCTGAAGCGTATGCTATGAATAAAGATTATGCAAAAGCTTATCAGACTTTAGTTCTTACTTACAACCTTAAAGACTCATTAAATAATATTCACAATCTCGCTTCTATTCGAGAAATTGATACCAAATATCAAACTGAAAAGAAGGAACAAGAAATTACTTTATTAAAATCTCAAAATGAAACTGTAGAACAACAAAAAAAGAATCAAAGAAATTTACTTTTAAGTGGTTTGGGTATTGTTTCTATTGCGGGATTATTCGTATATATTCTTTACAGAAATCGTAAAAAAATGAACACCAAGTTAAAGGAGATTGATGCGCTAAAAACAAACTTCTTTACAAACATTTCTCATGAGTTTCGCACACCCTTAACACTTATCTCTAGTCCTATTGACGACATGCTAGCGGACAACTCTATACCTGATGAAAAACGACAGCAATTTACAGTTGCCAAACAAAATTCTGAACGTCTGTTAGAACTCGTAAATCAATTATTGGATTTATCTAAAATAGATGAAGGGCATTTAAAATTGCATATTCAGCAAGGTAATGTACTACAATTAATTTCAGCATTAAGTGAATCTTTTGCCTATTACGCAAAGCAAAAAAATATTTCGTATAAGATCGATGTTGCAGAAAGTTTGGAAGCTGTTTGGTACGATAAAGATGCTGTAGAGAAAATTACAATTAATTTATTATCTAATGCTTTAAAATATACACCAGAAAATGGAACTATTTCCTGTAAAGCATATATAGAGAACAACAACCTATATTTAAACGTAAGGAACTCAGGAAAAGGCTTAACACCTTTCGAACTGAATAATATTTTTGAGCGCTTTTACCAAACCAATGAACAAAATAAAGGTTCGGGAATTGGTCTATCTTTAGTAAAGGAATTGGTCGTTTTACATCATGGAAAAATTGAAGTTAAAAGTAAACCAAATGAAGAAACCTCATTTCAACTTCAAATTTCTATTGACAAAAAGAGTTTTAAAAATGAAGCCATCCTCGTTAATTCAAATAATGAAATTGAAAACGAAATTTCATTATATACCAACACTTCTAATGAAGAGGATGACATTCTAAAAGACAGTGACTTACCTATAGTGCTAATTGTTGAAGATAATACTGACCTAAGACATTTACTAAAACAATTGTTTGAAACTAATTACAACGTGATTACCGCTTCAAACGGAAAAACAGGTGTAGAATTGGCATTAGAGCATGTGCCAGATCTAGTAATCTCGGACATTATGATGCCAGTAAAAGATGGTATAGCCTTGACTGAAGATTTAAAAACCGATGAGCGCACAGCACATATTCCTATTATTCTTTTAACAGCAAAGGCAGAAGTAGAAAGTCAATTTAAGGGTATAGATACAGGTGCAGATGATTATATCACCAAACCTTTTGATAAGAAATTACTAATCCTTAAAGTCGAAAAACTAATTGAATCGAGACGACAATTGCAATTGCGATACAGCCAAGAATTGGTGTTACTGCCAAAAGATATCGCATTTACCAATTTAGATGAGCAATTTCTTGAAAAAGTACAAACTACGTTAGATAAAAAATTAATAGACCCTTCATTTAATGTTAAAGAATTTTCTGAAGCTGTTGGTATGAGTCGTATGCAATTGCATAGAAAACTGAAGGCTTTAACAGGACTTTCAACATCAGAGTTCATTCGCTCTCAACGTCTCAAATTAGCAACACAATTCTTAAAGACATCTGACATCAATATGTCCGAAGTCGGCTATTCTGTCGGATTTAATGACCATAGCTATTTCGCAAAATGCTTTAAAGAGGTTTATAACTGTAGTCCGAGTGATTACGCCAATAAACATGCAAAGAATTATATAGCTCCCTAATTTATATTCACAATATTGACTTATCTTTAAATTGTCAATTGCTAATTCTATGAATTTAAAGTACTTATTAATTATTCTTCTAATGCCTCTATTTTGTCTTGGGCAGTACGAAAAGAAGAAAAATACTTTAAAAAATCAAATACAAAAATATAGAGATTTTTATAGCGAAGGGCAACTAGATAGTTGTTATCACTATGCCAAAATCAGCTACAATTTGGCCAAAGAGCTCAAGGAAGATTCTTTGCAAGTAGAAATTGTGGGAATACTTAGTTTTGTTGAACCAGATTTAGAAAAAGCACTATCGTATTTAGCAGAATCAGAGCCAATAGCAATTAAGAATAATCAATGGAAGCGATTAAAAGGTATCTATAATAGGCGAGGCGCTCTGTATTACCACAGAACTAAAGATGAAATTGCTCTAGTACATTTTTTAAAGCTAGACTCACTTCTAGAAGTTAGAAATGATGATATATTTCTTGCAGCTATGAATAAAGTGAATATCATTAATGTGTTATATGATTCTCAGACAGTTAATGATACAAGTTTTATTCCTCAAATGAGTAAGCATATCAAAGACGGTCTCCAACTGGTTAATGATGGTTTAAAGATTAGTAAAGACAGCCTTAAGTTTTATAACGCTTATTACCTCAATATACCAGCTGCGATTCTTTACGAAAAAAAGGCTTATGTGCATGTGCAGCGAAATGAGACTCAAGAGGCGATTGCTAACTATCAAAAGGCACTTTCAAACACAGACTATATAGACGCAAATTTTACAGGCAATGATCTCAGAAAGTCTTTAATATATAATGGATTAGCAAATTTGTACGATTTAGAGCTTCAACAGGATTCGGCGCTGCACTATTATAAGAAAGATTTAATTGCCATAAATAAAACCACAGATACTTTAATGCAGGGCATCTCTAATTATAGAATTGCTGAGTTTTACAATAAAATCAATAATCCAAAAACGGCATTAAGACACCTAAAAACCTCTGAAACCTTATTAGAAAGCGCCTATTTTGTAAGAGAAGAGCATAAATATAAGATTCAAGATATCTATGCTAGCGTTTATAACAACCTTGGAGACTATAAGAAAGCATTCGAATCATCAGAAAAAGCTAGAAAATATCTCAATGACATACAAACTGAGTTCAATAAAGAAAATGTATCTGAGCTCGAAACAAAATATCAAACCGAGAAAAAAGAACAAGAAATTAATTTATTGAAATCTCAAAATAAGATTGTAGAGCAACAAAAAACAAACCAAAAAAATTTACTATTAGGTGGTATTGCTTTAACTTCTATTGCTGGATTTTTTCTGTTCTTTCTATATCGTAACCGTCAAAAAACAAACAATAAATTAAAAGAATTAAATACATTAAAGTCTAACTTTTTTGCTAATATATCTCACGAGTTTCGTACACCTTTGACTTTAATATCTAGTCCTATCGATGATATTTTAGCCAAGGATTCAATATCAAATAAACAACGTCAACAATTCACCATAGCTAAGCAAAATTCCGAGCGCCTTTTAGAACTAGTCAATCAATTGTTGGACCTCTCAAAAATTGATGAAGGACATTTAAAGCTGCAGCTTCAAAAAGGTAATGTACTTCAACTTATTTCTGCTTTGAGTGAATCGTTCATCTATCACGCTCATCAAAAAAATATAGACTACACCATTGATATTTCTAACAGTAAAGATGCTGTTTGGTACGATAAAAGTGCTTTAGAGAAAATAACGGTCAATCTTCTGTCAAATGCTTTAAAATACACACCTAAACATGGTACAATATCTTGCAATGCCTATATTAAAAACAAAAGATTATTTTTAAAAGTTATAAACTCAGGTAAAGGGCTAACTCCATACGAATTAAATAACATCTTCGAGCGATTCTACCAGACCAATGAGCAAAATCAAGGGTCGGGAATTGGTTTGTCTTTAGTTAAGGAACTAGTTGAATTACATCAAGGTAAAATAGAAGTACAAAGTATTCCGAATGAAGAGACAATATTTCAAATAAATATCCCAATTGATAAAAACAGTTTTAAAAAAGATTCGATCATAACTTTATCCAATAATAAAGTTGAAATGGAAGTACCGTTGTATGCTAACATTACTTCTGAAGAAGACGAGACCTTTACAGATAGTGATTTACCAATTTTGTTAATTGTTGAAGATAATATTGACTTACGAAATTTACTAAAACAATCATTTGAAGACAGATATAATGTTATCACTGCATCTAATGGAATAATTGGTGTAGAATTGGCGTTAGAGCACATTCCAGATTTAATTATTTCAGATATAATGATGCCAGAAAAAGATGGCATTGAATTGACTGAAAACCTAAAAACGGACGAACGTACAGCGCATATTCCCATTGTATTACTTACTGCAAAAGCAGACGTAGAAAGCAAGTTTAAAGGCATTGATATAGGCGCAGATGATTATATCACTAAACCTTTCAATAAAAAGTTATTAATCCTAAAAGTTGAAAAGCTCATTGAGACTAGAAGGCAACTACAATTGCGCTATAGTCAAGAATTGGTATTAATACCTAGCGATATTGCTATTACCAATCTAGACGAAACATTTCTCAAAAAAGTAGAAACTATTTTAGAGAAAAACCTAATAGATTCGTCTTTTAACGTCTCAGAATTTTCAGAAGCTGTTGGCATGAGTCGTATGCAATTGCACAGAAAACTAAAAGCTTTGACCGGACTTACAGCATCTGAGTTTATACGCTCCCAACGCCTTAAATTGGCAGCGCAACTATTAAAATCCTCTGACATTAATATTTCAGGAGTTGGTTATTCAGTAGGTTTTAATGACCATTCGTATTTTGCTAAATGTTTTAAAAAAGCATATAACTGTACTCCAACTGAGTTTGCAAACCGCAGTTAATCTTTAAAATTTTCTGTCAGTTTCTATCTATTTCTTATCATTTTTTAGACGGTCAAAATTGTTTTTTTACAATTCTAAATTTAGAATTCACCGCTCTTACCTCCCATAAATACAGGCATGTTACAATAGTCATAACTTCTGTTACATGCTTCACAGCGTTATGACAGTCTTCCATATAGATTTGTACTGTATGAAAAAAAAACGTACAACCTATCATGCTGAGATAGACTATGTTCCCACCAAAGAAATCCATCTCAATGTTAACTATTTACAGCCTGGTAAATACGTTCTAAAAATTATGTACAAGAATAAGGTCATAAAGAAAACCAATTTTAAAAAATAAGATTATGAAGACATTAATTACACTAATCATCATGTTTTTTATATCAGTTTCAAGCATTGCGCAACAAGGCATTAATTATAAAGCCATATTAAAAGATACTAATGGCAATGTTTTAGCAGATACTTATATGACCGTACAGTTTACGGTACATCAAGGGTCAGCAACTGGTGCAATTGTATATGAAGAAAGTCATAATTACACCACAGATGCTAATGGACTATTGATTTTAAACATTGGTACAGCTACCACACCAATTTTAGGTGTATTCTCCAATATAAATTGGAGTACAAATCAACATTTTCTGCAAACAACAATTACCTATAGTGGTGGCACCATTAATTTTGATGCTACTGAGTTTATGGCTGTACCTTATGCAAAACATGCTGAAACTGCCGAAACCGCTGCCAATGTATTTAGTGGCGATTATAATGATTTAATTAACCAGCCCACAATTTTACCAACAGGTTTAGAAAGGATTACAGAAAGCGCAGATCCTGTAACTGGACAATCTATTTATGGCTGGCGATTAATTGGCGTTAATAACGAAAATATAAATGTTTATGATCCTATTGGCTTTGATGCTATAGATTTAAGTACTAGAGCTAATTGGTTTCCTTCTAACACTAATCGTTATGGAGCTTCTGGTGAAAACTCTATAGCTATAGGTTTAAAAATTAGATCTAAAGGAGACTTTTCCACAGGAATTGGATCTGACATAACAGCTTCAGGAGATTATTCTACAGCATTTGGATTTTATGTTACAGCTTCAGGAGATTATTCTACGGCAATGGGAAATTATGTATCGGCCAAATCTTATGCAGAAACAGCAATGGGTAGATACAATACAAACTATGAGCCAAATTCTATAGATTCTTGGAATTCAGAAGACCGCTTATTTGTTATAGGAAATGGCAATGATTTTTCTAGTCGAAGTAATGCATTAACCATTTTAAAAAATGGAGAGGTTATAACTGGTGGTCCATTAACCGTTCAAAACGCATTAAACGACACATCGTCATGGCGACTAGAAACGCGACCTAATGGTAGTTTGTCCATGTATAGAAATGGTAATTATCGTGGTTTCTTTAGTGAATCTACAGGTAATTACTCTTCAATTTCAGACAGACGTACTAAAAAAGACATCACAGCCTTAGAAAATGGCACACTTAAAAAAGTCATGCAACTCAATCCTGTAAGTTATTTAATGAAAGAGCAAACCGATACTAAGCGTAATTTAGGTTTAATCTCCCAAGAAGTACAAAAAATCTTTCCAAGTATTACAAACTATGTAGAAGAATCAGATTTACTGACTTTATCTTATACAGAGTTGATTCCTGTATTGATAAAAGCATTGCAAGAACAGCAAATGATTATTGAAGCTCAAAATGCAAAAGATGTTATACAAGATAAATCTATTGAAGCTTTAGTAACGCGTTTAAATCTATTAGAAGCTAAATCAACTAATTAAAAAACATATTATGAAAAATATAATAGTATTAATTATCACGCTTTTTATCTCAATCTCAAGTTTTGCGCAACAAGGCATCAACTACAAAGCTATTATTAAAGACGATAACGGAAATGTTGTTACCAATCAAGACCTCGAAGTTCGTTTTTTTATTCTCAAAAGTGGTGGTGGCTTAGAATATAATGAAGACCATCTAGCAACCACAGATGGTAACGGCTTAGTTATTCTTACAATAGGACAAGGTGTGCCAGGACAACTCCAAGATTTCACTACAATAGATTGGGGAGAAGAAGATTATATGTTAAGAGTTGGTATTGACTTAGATTTAGATGGCTCATTTGTTTATTTCGACGACACACCATTTAATGCTGTCCCTTATGCCCTTTTAGCAGAAAATGTAAAAAATCAAACATTTAAAAGTGAAGATGGCATTACTTATGGAGAAAATACATCAGATGATTTTGTTTTTGGTAGCAGTCAACTAGACGATACAGGCAATTCAATAGGCGATTCTCGTATGTTTTTTAATACAGGTAAGGGTTCATTTAGAGCAGGTAGAGCCTTAGCTACAGAATGGGATGACGAGAATATTGGTAATCGCTCAGTAGCTTTTGGACTCAATACTATTGCCACTGGCTCTTACAGTACTGCTTTAGGAAATAGAACTAATGCTCAATCCTATGCTTCTACAGCAATAGGAACCTATAATGTTGGTGGCGGAAATCCAAATGCTTGGGTTGGTACAGATCCGCTTTTTGAAATTGGAAACGGCACAGCCACCATAAGTACTGAAACTAGAAACAATGCATTAACTGTTCTTAAAAATGGTAGAGTGGGTATTGGCTACAATGCGGAAACGCCTACACAAACTTTGGATATAAGCGGTAAAATAAAAGTAGCCAATGATTTTACAACACCTACACCAGGTACAATTCGTTTTAACGAAACCGCAAATGCATTTGAAGGGTACATTGCAGAAACAGGTTGGGTAACACTTGGCGCAAAAAAAATGGAAAAAACAATAGTTATTCCAGCAACGGATTTCGTTGCTCGTTTAGTTAGCAGTATGAGTGTCGCTTACAGTTCTAATACTGTTTATTTATCAGGTTCTACACCTTCAAGTACCTTGCCTTATGTAGTAGCTCCATTGGTAGTACCTGTTGGTTCAAGATTGATTTCAATTTCTTATGTCTTTGAAGATGATAACCCTAACACAGATTTAAGTTTTGTCTTTTCAAAATACTGTGGCGATTCCAATGTTACTTCAGAAACCATTACTACTATAAATACTCATGTCGCAAATGGTATTGAAAGTTCTAATCTCCATAAATATACTTATAACATTAATGAAACTATTCAAGCAGGTTGTCAATACGTAATTAGCGCAAGTGCCGGAGCTAATTGGGGCAATGGTGGCATAGTTACGGGAATTCCTGGAGTAAAAGTTCATAAGGTTTATGTGCGTTACGAAGAGGAATAAAATACACATATACTTTGTTTCACTACTATATCATTAGCAACTATAAAAAATCATGAAAGAATACATCACACTTATAACCATATTACTCTTGGTTTCTTGCAAATCAGAAACCAAAAATGACACAAACCAAACCGTACAAGTTGAACAAAAAGAGCAAGCAGATAACAAAGAAATAACTACTAAACGTGAAATAGAATCTAAAGGCACTTTTCTTTGCAAAATCAACGGTAAAGACTGGTCTTACACCAAAGCTTCTGGGATTGTTTCAAGACATAGAAAAACAAAAAAACGTACTGCTATTATTACGTTTACCAAACAATTAGATAAGGGTAAAGAAAGCGTACAACTATTTTATGATGTAGATAAAAACATTCTCGAAGAAGCGACAGCTATTCTTAAACTTCCAAAAAAAGGAGGAGGCAAAATGAGTGCCATGTATAGAATTCAATTAAATGGTAGCAAACGTCTACCAGAAAGTGAGATTTCTGGCACAATAGATCTGTCTAACGCAACGGCTGCTTCTGGTACAGCTGAGGTTTCAAAAATGAAAATCCGCTTTGAGGAAGGTAATCTAGAAGATGAGACAATGAGTGCAATAACCTTTACACCATTAAATTTTAGTGGTATAGGTTATTCAGATTCCGAAAAACTATTTGGTTCTCAAAACAATGATTAAAAATAGGCATGAATCTTCTAAAACATGCAGATGATGAAATTGCAAATTATTAAAATTTATACATATGAAAACGAATATATTTTATACGACCCTTGTTCTCTTATTGTTAGGTATTAACTTTTTATCAGCACAACCATTTACGCTCGATAAAAATATTAAGCCCATAAGATTAGGGTTAACTGAACACCCAAAATATGAAGGAGCAAAGTATATTGAAGGTAGTTTAACCTTAAAAAAGGACTCCACAAATTATCATTATGTTGAAGGACATGATATTTATCAATATGTTGATATTTTCATCTATGCCAATGATGCTAAGGCACGTTTACAAGCAGATGTTGTCTATAATAGTTGGAATAATATAGAGGAAACACAAAAAACATCAACTTCCGAAAACGGATTTATCAACTTTAAATTAAGAAGCTATCAGGATATCGGTTTTACTGTAAAATCTGAAGAAACCCACGATGTTCCTTATTCTATAGTTGTCAACGCAAGTCCTGAAGTAATGCATCATTTAGGTTCACCTTTTGTTAAAGCTACAGAAACAACCTTAGGATCAGATAGTGCAGTAGTCAATTCTGAAGCAAAGACCGATACTGTCCAAGAAGCCAATAATAACCTGTGGATTTATATTGTCATTGGTGTACTATTATTAGTGGTAGGTTTATTGGCAGGAAAATTAATGGGAAGAAAAAATACCATGCTGTTAATTGTTTTACTGACAATCCATGGTGTACCAACTTTAAGTTATGGACAAACAGTTGGTATTGAACGCGCCAGAGAATCTAATCTAGAAACAGAAATATTTCATAGAAGAGAAAGAAACTCTGTTAATGCTACTATAAATGGACAAATCGATGCAAGAATAAACACTATAAATAAAGCATTTGCCACTGCAGATGCCTTAGAAGAATATATAAGGCAATATAGGAATGTAGGCTCTTGTTTAGGTTCTGCTCCACCTCCTGGCCAACCAAGAATACCATCTTTCTGTAATGATGAAGACAGTGATTGCGCAGATTGCTTTAGGTCTGCACGTGCAGAATTTAATCGATGTAGATATAATTTAGAGAGACTTCAAACCATCTATAATTGTTCTAAAGCATTTACGGATGCTGCTGTTGCATTGGGAGATAATACATCTGGTTATCATGGTGTTGTGGGCATCGTTTGGCAATCGCAAAGAAGAGGAATTATGAGAAGCATTGATGAAGTAGATAAAGCGTATGATTCTAAACGTATCGAAATGTTAGAATCGTTTCATAACAGTTTAATGGCTTTAGATGCCTGCGAACGTGCTCATGGCTTAGAAGATTGGTATGATAGATTTGGTGTAATGTTCTACAATTTTGTAGAAATGAGGTATCACAGATAAATTTTAAAAACAATGAAAAAAACAGTCTTTCTATTATTAGTTGTATTTGTGAGCTACTCCTGTGGTAACAAATCGGGTGATTCCAAAGCGTCTGATGTACATGTGGATACGCATTCCAATGCCAATCCTGAGCCAGAGAGTTCTAAAAGTAATACTGAAAAGTCTTCAGATAAAACTACCAATTCCGAATTAAACGATTTGTTCAATTTGGGCAAAGGTATGCTTGAAGCTTCTGAAAAAAGTGAAACAGATTTTCAATTAGATACCGAAATGGTACTGGATATGTTAGAGCAAAGTGGAGTGTCTCGTGAATCATTAGAAAAACTTATTAATAATCCAGATAGTCTTAAGGTACTAGCTCAGCAAGCTATGAAGGAGCGACAGGAAGCACAAAATGCTGAAGACAAAGTTTATTTAAAAGGTAATATTTCCAAAGAACAATTGACCTCAAAAAACACAAGTACTGGAATATCATTAGAAGAAGCCATTTTAATAGTCCAAGCCGAATCTGGTCCGAAAGCCACAATGGCAAAACTTAAAAAAATAGATTCATTGGCTGGTACCAATGTAATGTCTCAATTGGATCTCACAGAAGCAGGTTACGTAATGCGTGATGTAGAACGGATAAATGAAGTGCCAGCAACAACCGATGAAAAAAGAGAAATGGAAGTACTGAATAAGTTGTCTTCACAAGTGCACAGTGATATAGAAGCGACCAAATTATTAGCTGAACTTACTAAAAAGGAACAAGATATAGAATCCGGAAAATTAAATGCCAGTCCTGAGTATCAACGCTCCATAAAGTTCAATAAAAGCATTGTAAATACCTATCGAAATCAGATTGTCCGTAAGGCTACGGCAGCAAAGAAAGAATTTCAAAAACTCAATCCAAATCTTTATTATGGCGATGATGTTGGTGTAACTTATATCGGACATCAAAAGAAGGCTGTTTATCTGCCATTGGGTTCCCTCTCATTTGCAGACAAAGTAGTTGAGGCACATCATCCAAAATTATTGACGCAGCAAGTAAATAATGTGTTGGGAGAACCAGACGTCATTGAAGGTTTTTTACCCGAGGACATTGCCGGAATTCACAGTTTAGGGTTAGCAGGCACATTAACTGTACAATTTATAGATAATGCATTAACTAACGTTAACGGTCCAGACCTGTACATTTTTGAAATTGGTAAAATTGAACCTACGGATTTAGAAATTTCAAAAGATGGCATCGACTGGATTAAGGTAGGAAAGATTGATGGTGGAGTTGCTGCGGTAGATATTGGACCTTTTGTAAAAAACGGTGAGCTTTTCTATTATGTACGCCTAAAAGACCTTAAAGAGGAAAGCGCCCTACCTGGAGCAGATGTGGACGCCATTGCTGCAATTGGTGCTGCTATGCGATTAAATTTAGATAGCCAAGTTTTATTCGATTCTGGTAAAAGTGAATTAAAACCAAAAGGTTTAGATGCCCTAAAAGAATTGGTAAATAGTATTACTGTACTCAAAAAAGGCAAAATCATAGTTGAAGGCCATACAGATGATGTGGGTTCAGAATCTACAAACAATGCTTTGTCTCTGGCGAGAGCCAAAAGTGTTTCAAAAGCTTTGAGACAGTTAATTCCCAGCACCCAATTTAAATGGCAAGAAAAAGGCTATGGAGAATCTCAACCTTTGGTTGAAAATGATTCAGACATAAATAGAGCGAAAAATAGAAGAGTAGAGATTTTGATTTTACCGAATTAAAAAAATGTTTAAACACATGAAAAGTAAGTCTATCATATTTAGTTTCATAACCATGTTGATATTTCAAATGGTTAATGGTCAAAAGCTAGAGCAAAAAGAAGTAGAGCATTTAAAAGACGTTTTAAACACGACTGTTGCTTCTAGTTTTAAAGTAGAATTAAAAAAAGATAAAGCACATTGCAGTATTGACGAGTTAAGCAAAACACTCGATTTAAGAGATAGTCACCACATTGCGGAAGATAGCCTTTCTAAAGAAGCTAAAACAAAATTATATAAAGGTCGTTATGGTGGTCCTGTTTTTTGGAAGTATAATTTTGAAACGACAACTAACTCAGAAGTCGTATTTAAATCTAATAAATACCAACAGTTATTCTGCACTATTTCTTTTAATGACCAAGATATCATTGTTATAAAAAGTCAACTTAATGCTTATACGAGCCATCATAAAACGACAGATTCGGCATTGCATAATGTGGAGTGGACTGGAGATAAATACATAAGTCTATTGTTAACACCAAAAAGGGTGGATTCTAAAATTACATTCGAATTAAAAGGGATAACAATAAGCGGAAAGTTTAAAAGACAAGATAACCATGAATTAACAAAGAATTACTCAAAATTATTGAGAACTATTTTAAAACGGGAATTTAAAACACTTTTTGAGTCTGACGATATGACGCAATTATTATCAACTAAAAATTAAAAAATCATGAAAAACACACTAATTACAATACTCATCGCTATATTAATGTCAATTTCATGTTTTGCACAACAAGGTATTAATTACAAGGCTGTTATTAAAGATAATCAAGGTAATGTATTAGCCAACGAACTGATAGATGAGGTTCAATTTACGATTACTACTGGTATTTCAGCTGTTTACCAAGAAACCCACGCGCCCACAACAGATGATAACGGAATCATCATAGTGAATATAGGTGAAGGGACGCCAACGGCTGGATCTTTTGATGCTATTGATTGGGCCAATGGAGCTCATTTTTTAAATGTTCAAATAAATACAGGAAATGGGCTTACTGATATGGGCACTTCACAATTTATGGCTGTACCTTATGCTTTATCCGCAGCCAACGCACCTAAGAATATAGATGACTTATCAGACGGTAAATCAGACACTGGTGGATCCTCACTATTCATGGGTATAGATGCAGGATTAAATGATGATGGTACAGATAATAAAAATACAAGCATAGGATTTAATACATTAAACCTGAATACAACAGGCATTAATAATACAGCTGTTGGTTATGAAGCATTAAAAAATAATACTTCTGGTGGAAATACCGCTATTGGTTTTGAAGCATTAAGAGTAAATTCAACTGGATTTGGTAATACTGCCATAGGTTCAGAATCATTGAATTTTAATATATCCGGAGAAAAAAATACTGCTATTGGCCGTGATGCATTACAACGTAATACATCAGGAATAGAAAATACTGCTATTGGAGAAGATGCTATGAATGACAATACAACTGGAGATTATAATACGGCTATTGGACAGGAATCAATGGATAAGAATTCAAGCGGAAACAGGAATATTGCCATAGGGAGGCAAGCCTTAAGATCAAATACAATTGGCGCAGGAAATATTGCTATAGGTATCAATGCAGGCACAGGAAATGTAACAGGTAGTGGCAATATTTTTATTGGAAGCTCAACAGGTTCTGGTACGAGTACGAGTAGTAAGTTGTTTTTAGGACCAAAATTCAATAACATCCCATATTTATACGGTGATTTTGATACAAGATTGCTTCGTCTTAATGGCACGTTTGAAGTTAATGATGATATAAATGTTGCAGGCACTTTAGATGTTTCTGAAGAAATAAATAGAGAAGCCACTGGTGATGCAAATATGGTTCCTATCGCTTATGGTACTATAAGTTCTACAGGATCAATACTTAGTGGGACAGGCAATTTTACCGTAGATGTTACAAATGCGCCTACTGTTTACATTAATGTGGCGGGTTCAAGTTTAAGTCATACTAATAGTTCGGCTTCAGTTGTGCCATTATCTGGTCAGTTTAGAACGGCTAGTATAACACATTCTAATGGTGATTTAAGGGTTTATATTTTCAATTCTAGTGGTACGCAAGTCGCAAACACCTTCCAATTTGTTATATATAAATTATAAAACTATTTAAACACATAATTATGAAAAATATTATAATACTCATCGGCATATGCCTAATGGTCTCCTGCAAACCAGAAACAAAAGAAAACAACAGCACAACCGCTAAAAATGAAACAAAGCAAGAAGTCGCAACTACACAAAAGCAGAGTGCAGATTACAGCAGTTTGTTTAACAATTACTCCTGCGATGTCTCTATTGCAGTACTTGCCAAAATATTAAAAATACCAGTTTCTGATATTAGGGTGCTAGAAAGTAATTCTCTAAACGAATGTTTTTTTAAAATCAAAGGTTTTGGGGAAGGTCATGACAATACAGGGACAACTTTGCGCTTTATGCCAGTTCCTAGTAGTAAGGAACAAATCAAAAAAGAAATAGCTAACCTGCTCAAAGATAAGGCAGAGCTACCTAGCGGAGTACTTATGGGTAGAGATATATTATTAGCGGATACTGGCGATTGCTACATTGCATTACAGCCACGGAGAGGTATGGTGAGCATTTTAAATGAAAACTATAATAGCTTTATTGTAATTACGTATCAAACTAAAGCTTCGGTGCAAGGTAGAACAGAGGAGCAGCATGACCTACTCAAGTTAAAGGCAATTGATTTGGCAAATTATTTGGTTAAAACACATAAAAAATGACATTTCTAAATTACGTCGGTTCATTAGTTATAGGATTAGTTTTATTAAATTTTTTGCTATTACTATTGAGGTGTAATAAGGATAAATAACTGTTAGCACAGTAATGTTACATAAGTTACACTATTTGTTACAATGGTGATACCTTGAAAATGAGGTTGTTTATAATTTAGTACTCATTAAAAAATAATTACAGCTCTTAGCTTTTTTAAATAATTAGTTCCTTTCACAAAAACACAATTAAAATTTTGAATAAAATGAAACAACTACTTACAATTCTGATGCTTTTACTCGTCCTACCAGTAGCATCTCAAACCATAGAAAAATTCAGCATAGATTCTGGTGGTGCATCGGCAACTGCTGGAGGCATTCAAATGCTATATACCATTGGCGAAGTCAATGTACAAGAATTAAGCGCTGGAGGGATTTCAATATCCGAAGGCTTTATTAATGCTGATCTCAAAATCAGTATCAATCCTAAGATGTTTTTACAAGGGCCAATGCTTAATCCTGCTAATGCAGATTTAATGAATGACGATTTACGTGCAGCTGGTTATATACCAACCACAAGTCCATATACAGATGCTGCAACTTGTAATGCCTCTGTTTTTAATGTTACTGGTGACAATGCTATTGTAGATTGGGTTTGGATAGAACTGAGAGATAAAAATAATGACACAACTGTTATTTTATCACAATCGGCTTTGTTACAACGCGATGGTGATGTGGTAGCTACTGACGGTGTTTCTAATCTTAGTCCTAATGTCTCAGCAGATGATTATTACGTGGTTGTAAATCATAAAAATCATTTGGGTATTATGACAAATTCAACGGTTGCTATAGATAAATCATCATCACCAACTATAGTAGATTTTACTGATGTAAATACCATTACTTATGGGACACAAGCGCAAGCTACTTTAACTAATGGTAACATGGCTCTTTGGGCTGGAGATACTAATGGCGATGGTGTTATAAATTTCTCTGGAGACATTAACCGTGTACTAACGGATATCATTTTATTTCCTTCAAATTCAAGTTTTAGTACCAGTTATGATTTTGTTGATGGATATTTTCAATCTGACGTATTTCTCGATGGTAATGTGTCTTTTTCAAACGAGAACAACCAAATATTACTATCTATACTCTTATATCCACTAAACACCAGCTTTAGCTCGCAATACAATTTATTTGAAGAACAATTGCCTTCACCATCTGCATTACGAAGTGCAACACAACTTAATCTAGACATACAGCGATTAGAAAATGCGATAGAAATATTAAATAATAATTAAAACCAAAATCATGAAAAAAACAATTACACTTTTTGCAATCTTACTTTGCACAGCATCACTTTTTGCTCAAAACGTCACTTTTGAATTACGTTGGGATGCCAATAATTCTCTATACGAATTATATGTAACAAGAGATATGGATGCCGCTGCGCCAGTAACGACTGGTGGTACATCATCGGTAACAATAGTGTTTCCATCAGATGGTGTTGCGGGTACAAGAACGTTAGCTCATACTAGTGAGAGTGTATCAACTTATAATTCTGCAGGAATTATTAGAAGTCCAGAAGCAGCACCAGATAACGATTATTATGTCTTTAATTCAACAGGAGGTTCTAGTTATATTGGTGTTTTAAATGCAGGTGCAGAAGTACTATGGATGACTTTTACACCATCGGACGGTAATTCGGAGGCACGTCTATTTGAAAATGATAGTGACCCAGATTCAACAGCTAACGGAATGATGGGTATAAATGCAAGGTCATCGTTCTTTACTATTACTCAAGCTGGTGCTATTGATGAGTTTGCCGGAAATATACTGAACACTCCAGAGGTTAGTGAATTAGCAGAGTTAACACTGTATCCTAATCCTGCCAAAAACAAGGTCAATATTGTATCTAGTAATCCAATAGATAGTGTAGAAGTTTATGATATCTTAGGGAAACAGGTAAGAGCACTTAATAATACCAACGAAATCGATGTTTCAAATTTAAATGCCGGAATTTATTTGTTTAAAATATGGATTGGGAATAAAATTGAAACTAGAAAAATTGTTATTGAATAACGTTGAATTCTAAATAGAAGCACAAGTTAGATCATTGCTTATTTAAATTAGAATTCGCACAATAGAAACAGACATTTATTAACCCTTAATTAAATATAATTTTAAGCTAAGCTTTTGAAATTGAAGTAATATTCATTCAATTTTAGTTTGAATTATCAGTAAGCATTCAATAACTTTACTCTATGATTATCAATAGAGTAAAGTTATTTTTTTTATGCCTTTTAATACCTGTTAGCTTATTATTTGCACAAGAGAGCAAACAGTTTTCATTTAGAAGCGTTACAGTAAATGAAGGACTCTCACAAAATAGTGTTGTTAGTATAACTCAAGATAGTATTGGGTATATGTGGTTTGCAACCCAAGATGGGTTAAACAAATATGATGGCAGAGATTTTACTCACTTTAATAAGCAATATCAAGATGTTACACGTTCTAATTACACCCAATTAGGGCAACTTCTTTCAGATTCTTATGGCGATTTATGGTCTTACAGCTCTAATGAAATTATAGAAAAATACAATTATACGTCTAAGGTGTTTGACTCTATTACTTCTATACACAATGCTACCGTTATGCATAGAAAAGATTCTGAAACATTGTGGGTTGGCACTTTAGACAAAGGCTTAGTTACTATTAATATAAAAACACAAAAAACTAAGTCCATCTTTAAAGAACAGCTTTATAATTCTTCTGTTTTTGAAATACAGGCAATCGATAATTCCTTGTATTTAGGAACCAGTATAGGTATTTTTAAAATTGACAATGAATTAATTTCTCATATAGCTTCTACAGATAATTTTGCTGTAAGTAGTATAATAAAGTATGGTGAGAATATTATTTTCGGAACCTATAACAAAGGTATACATGCAATTAACGTTAAGTCAAATAACCTATCACATACATTATTAACAAATAAATTACCTAACAATCTTAATATCCAAGATATATTTTTAGATTCTAAATCTCGATTATGGATTGCCACCTATGGAGATGGACTATATCTATTAGATACTGATCAAAAACTTTTAAACTTTAAAGCAAATAAGGAAGACCCTTTTGCTTTACATTACAATGATATTTTAAAAATTTATGAAGATATTACCGGAAATATTTGGTTTGGATCAGAAGGTGCTGGCTTAAGTTATTACGATGAGCACTTGGTAAAGTTTAACACTATTACAAGTAAACAGGTTCCAGAAAATGTTAGTGTAGATGTTGTACGTTCTATTACAGTAGACGCTAATAATATTATGTGGTTAGGCACTTCTGGTAAAGGGCTTACTAGAATTGAAAGGGCAAACAAATTATACAAAACCTTTACAACTCATAATTCAGAACTATCTAGTAATAGAGTAATGAGCTTACTTTTTACAGATAATAAACTATGGATTGGACATCAATCTAATGGATTGCAAATATTAAAACCAAATGGTGAATTTCAATCTTTTCCAGAATTAAATAATTATGCTATTTGGAAAATATATAAAGATGCTAATGCTAACATTTGGCTATGTACTCGCACAGCAGGACTCATTAAATTTGATAAAAATCATGGTATCATAGAAACTTATAATAGTAATAATTCAAAACTATCAAACAATATTAGAACCATTGAGCAAGGAAAGGACAATAAACTATGGATTGGTACAGACGTTGATGGTTTATACAAATTAGATTGTACTACTAAAAATATTGAAAAAATAGATAAGTTTGATGACAAAATAAAATCATTAAACTATTTTAATGGAGTACTATGGATTGGAACTAATGGAAATGGTATTAAAAGTATAGATGAAGAAACGCTAAAAGTAAAAGATTATGATTTTGAATATGGTTTAGCAAATAATGTTATATATGGTCTTTTACGAGATGATAATGATAATTTTTGGGCAAGCACAAATAAAGGAATCGCCAGATTCAATCCAAATGACCCTTTTAAGCATTATGTTGAAAATTTTACAATAGTAAACGGTTTACAAGCGTACGAATTTAATACAGGAGCTTATTTTAAGGCAGTTGATGGTCAATTTTATTTTGGAGGTATTGAAGGTGTCAATTGGTTTGACCCAGAAAAAATAACCTACAATCAGTCAAAACCAAAAACCACTATCTCTAAGTTCGAAGTTTTTGGTAAAGAAAAAAAACTATATGATGATTTAGTATTTGCGCATAATCAAAATACTATTACATTTACTTTTTCTAGTCTACATTTTTCGCATCCAGAAAAAAATACATATAGTTATATATTAGAAAACCATGATAAAGATTGGTCAGATTCAAATATAAAAAATTTTGCTCACTACACTAACTTACCGCCAAACGACTATACCTTTAAAGTTATTTCTAGTAATTATGAAGGTATTTGGAATAAAGAACCAACAACAGTTTCTTTTAAAATATTAAAACCGTGGTATGCTACCAATTTAGCGCTCATTACGTACAGCTTATTAATTGTCCTATTGTTATATGGTGTTTACAGTTATTTTAAATTTAAATGGAAACTAGAAACTCAGGTAAAACTAGAACATGCGGAAGCAGAACGATTAAGACAACTCGACAATTTCAAAACAAAACTATACACTAATATTTCGCACGAGTTTAGAACACCTCTAACCTTAATTTCTGGTCCAATAGACAAACAACTCGCTAGCAAAACTATAAACCAAAAAAATAAGCAAGAATTACTAGTAGTAAAACAAAATGCTTTACGTCTATTAGGCTTAGTCAATCAAATGATGGATTTATCTTTAATTGATGCCGGACAAATAAAACTTAAAGTAGAAAAAGGAAATTTAGGCATTATCTTAAAACAATTGGTGTCAGCTTTTCAATATAAAGCCAAAGAAAAAGATATAAAGATTGAATCTAATATAGATGATTTACATAATTGTTGGTTTGATAAAGATATTGTAGAAAAAATCGGTTCTAATTTGCTCTCTAATGCGATAAAATATTCTCCAAAAGAATCAACAGTTTATTTTTCTGCACAGCAGCAAAATGATCAATTACAACTGTCTGTCATTAATCAAAATAACACAATTAAGGCTGATAAATTAGGCCAATTATTTCAACGGTTTTATCAAGATAATGAAGCTTCCGAAGGAGTTGGTGTTGGTTTAGCTTTAGTAAAAGATTTGGTAACACTCTCTAAAGGCACAATTTTAGCAAATACTCTTGATGATCATAAAATTCAATTTAACATCACTTTACCAATTACAAAAGATGCCTTTGAAGAATATGAATTAATAAAACTCGATAAACCAGAAATAGAAAACATAAATAATACAACTACTATAAATGAACGACCAACACTTATAATTATTGACGATAAAAAAGATATTCTAAATTTTGTAGCTTCAATTTTTGAAGAAAACTATAATGTTATTAAAACAACAAAGTCTAGCGAAGGCTTACAAATAGTTAAAAAGCAGCTACCAGATCTAGTTATTAGTGATATTATGATGCCAGAAATAAATGGTATAGAACTCTGTAACCAACTAAAATCAGATACCCTAACAAGTCATATTCCTATTGTTTTATTGACCGCAAAAGTCACTCAAGAACAACAACGCGAAGGTTTAGAAACTGGCGCAGATGCCTATGTCACAAAACCTTTTAATGCAGACATTTTAAAAGTACGAGTGAATAAACTCATAGAAATGCGTGAGCAATTAAAGCAGCGTTTTATTGAGCAACCAATTCTTACTAAAGAATTAGAAGTTACATCTGTTGAAGCAGAATTTATGCAACGCCTAAAAGAAGTATTAGATACAAATATAGTTGACCCAGAATTTACATCAGATGCTTTTAGTAAATATATGTTAATGAGCAGAACCCAATTGCATAGAAAGCTAAAAGCTATTGTTGGTATGACGACTTCAGAATTTATCAGATCTCAACGTATGTTATTAGCTAGAGATATCTTAAAGAAACAAAATATTAGTATCTCTGAAGCAGCTTATTTAGTTGGTTTTAATTCTGTCAGCTACTTTATAAAGTGCTTTAAAAAGAGTTATAACGAAACTCCTTCACAATTTATAGCAAAGTTTAATCCCTAATTTTAAAGGTTTCTAGTGCCTTGTTACATATGTATAACATCTTGAAACATATGTAATATTCTCCTACATACATCTCAAATAGCTTTGTAAATGCAAGATTTATAGTATTTGCAAATGACTAAACTAAAAACTACAGGCAAAGCAGAAAATAATCTGCCATCACAACTTTATATAGCTGTTGATCATCTAAAGGATGGCACATATCAATTAAATATAATGAGTAACAATACAATTGTCTCATCTATAAAATTTGAAAAATGAAAACACAACTTACATTTTTAGTATTGCTAATTTCAATAATTAGTATTGCCCAAAACGGAATTAATTACAAAGCTTTAATAAAAGATGCTACAGGAAATGTCATAAGCAATCAAGAAATAGATGTGGTTTTTACTATTAAAATTGATAACGAATCGGTCTATAGCGAATCACAACAGGTGTTTACTGATATTAACGGAATTGCAATTGCTGTGATTGGAGTAGGATCAATAATTAGTGGCGATTTTATGTCTATAGATTGGAAACGTAGAAATGCTGAACTCAACGTACAAATAGATTTAGGAGAAGGACTTGTAGACTTTGGCAACACACCATTTAATTCAGTTCCATATGCGAAACACGCTTTAAATACGGAAGGTCTTGAAGCTATTGATGAAGGTAATGGTAGTGGTTTTAGATTGGTTGGAAGAGATCCAACTCATGTTGGCAATATAGGTTTGCATGCCCTTGACTTAAGTTACAGTTCATTAGAATCAACATCAAGAGGTGCCACTGGTTTTGTTTCAGTAGCTATGGGAGCTAATACAACTGCTTCAAACCAAGGTGCCACAGCAATGGGATCAGGTTCAGTAGCCTCTGGGTTTAACTCTACAGCAATGGGAAGCAATACATCCGCATCTGGAGTAAATTCTACAGCTATGGGAGACATCACAAATGCAGTTGGATTATATTCAACCGCAATGGGTCGTAGAACTAACGCAGAAGCGGCATTTTCAACTGCGATTGGTAGATATAATATTGGTGGTGGCAACACGGAATCTTGGATAGAAACTGATCCTCTTTTTGAAATTGGGACTGGTTCTGGAACAGTAAGAGCAAATGCATTAACCGTTTTAAAAAATGGTAATTTAGGATTAGGTACTCATACACCTCAAGAACTTTTACATATTACAGGAGGTCGCTTACGTATTGGCAGTGAGACTATAGAAGACGGTGGAACTGATATTTTAGCATTCAGTTCAAGTCTAGTGCCTACTGTCGACGAAGATGATCGTTTAGGTGGCCCAAATCGAAAATGGTTAGATGTCTATGCCGTAAATGGTACCATACAAACTTCTGATAGACGAAACAAAACTAATATTGCAAATTTAAATTATGGACTTGCAGAGGTTTTAAAAATGCAACCAGTAAGTTTTAACTGGAAGAACAAAAATAATCCAGATACAAAAATAGGGCTCATTGCACAAGATCTTCAAATATTAGTACCCGAAGTGGTCCACACACATATATGGGAAAAAGATGAAGTATCTGGAACATTAACAAAAAAAGAGTTAGATCGTTTAGGTGTGTATTATTCAGATCTCGTTCCTGTACTTATTAATGCTATAAAAGAGCAAAACAAAATTATTGAAAGTCAAGGAGCCGCTTTAAAAGCTTCAAAAGACAATTATGAAGCCTTGTTAACTCGTGTAGAACAATTAGAATCTAAATCCTCAAATTAATTTATCATGAATTTAAAATACACAATATTGCTTTTCTTTCTCTTGTTTAGTTCTTTCCTTTTATCAGCACAATGGATGCAAATAGGAAATGATATTGATGGAGAAGCTATAAATGATCAATCAGGCTGGTCTGTATGTTTAAGTGCTAATGGAAATACGGTCATTGTTGGTGCACCTTATAATGATGCTAATGGTTCAGCATCTGGACACGTACGTATTTTTGAAAACAATGTTAATACTTGGCAACAAAAAGGGAATAACATTAATGGTGTTGCTGCAAGCGACCAATTTGGTTTTTCAGTAAGTATTAGTGGAGATGGCAATACAATTGCTATAGGTGCACCTGATAATAATGATAACGGATTTGAGGCTGGCCATGTAAGAGTTTATAATTTTCAAGGTAATGATTGGGTACAGATAGGAAACAATATTATTGGTGAAGCTTTTAGCGATCATTCAGGTTATTCTGTAAGTCTTAGTGATGATGGAAATCGTTTAGCAATAGGCGCACCAGATAATGGTTTAGTGGAAAATGTAGGTAGTAATTATGGACAAGTACGTGTATATGAAAATCAAAGTGGTAATTGGGTGCAAATTGGTAATGATATTGACGGTGAAAATCCTGAAGATAATTCAGGAATTGCAGTAAGTCTTAGTGCGGACGGAAGCATTGTGGCCATTGGCGCACCAAACAATAATGATGCGGCACAAGGTGCAGGCCAAGTAAGAGTTTATACTTTCGAAACTGATACTTGGGTTCAAATAGGAGAAGATATAGATGGTGTGGCTTTAAATGATAAATTCGGAAGTGCAATAAGTTTAAACGATCAAGGTAATATTCTTGCAGTAGGTGCATTAGATCATGCTGGTATTGGTCAAGTACGTGTTTTCGAAAATTTAGCCAATACGTGGACGCAAATTGGTAGTGCTATTGATGGAGAAGCTATTGATGATGAATTTGGTTTTTCGGTAAGTCTAAATGCAGAAGGCACTATTCTTGCAGTTGGAGCACGTTATAATAGTGATTTTACATTAGATGCTGGTCATACCCGAATCTTTAAAAATCAATCGGGCAATTGGCAACAAATCGATGCCGATATTGATGGTGAAGCATCACAAGATCGTTCCGGTAACTCAGTAAGCTTAAGTGCAAATGGCAACATTATAGCTATAGGTGCCTATCTCAATGATGGTAATGGTTCTAATACAGGGCATGTTCGTTTGTTTTCTAATGACAATATTTTAAATCTTGAAACTGTCAACCTTCAAGATAAATTAACAGTATATCCTAATCCTGTAACTACTCAAATACATATAGATTTAAAGGACATAAATAAACATTTTAATGTACAGCTCTATAATATGCATGGGAAACTACTGTATTCACAATACCAGACTAACGCAAATCATATCACCATTAATACGACCTCATTTTCTGAAGGCATCTATGTTCTAAAATTACAATTAGATAAAACATTAAAGACTTTAAAAATGATTAAGCAATAAAATGCTACGATTGTAGTAAACCAATAAAAAACTTAAAAGATGAAAAGATATATACTTTTAGTACTCCTCTTAGTTTCAGTGGTAGGATATACCCAAAACGGCATCAACTACAAAGCACTTATTAAGGATGATTTAGGAAATGCAATAGTCAACGCTTCGGTAGATATAAAATTTAAAATTTTAGAAAGCGATGCACAAACCAATATCTATGAAGAAACACATTCGCCATCAACCGATGATAACGGAATCATCATTGTAATCATAGGAGAAGGCACAATTATCAGCGGTATTTTCGATGAGATAAAATGGGGAGATGATAATCATTATTTAAATGTTCAAATAGATTCGGGTTCTGGTTTCATAAACCTAGGAACTGTACAGTTTTCTGCTGTACCTTATGCATTGCATGCTAAAAAAGCAGCTAATGTAAAAGGTCTTGAAGCTATAGATGAAGGTAATGGCATTGGTTGGCGTTTAGTTGATAGACCAGAAGTTTTTTATGGTAACATTGGAGAAAATGCTGTGGATTTTAGTTTTAGTAATTCCGGTCTTATAGATAAAGGAGCTTTAGGATTAAACTCATTTGCAACAGGTTTCTTTACAGAAGCTACAGGTGATTATACTACAAGCATGGGTTACAATACTGAAGCTGCAGGAGATTACTCAACAAGTTTAGGTTTTAATACTGAAGCTCTTGGCGATTATTCGCTAGCTTCTGGGAGAAATAGTTCTGCTTCTGGTGATAATACTATAGCTCTTGGACACTTATCAATCGCCTCTAGCTCCTATGCTATTTCAATGGGAACAGAAACAGAAGCTTCTGGAAATAGTGCCATTGCCCTAGGAAACAATACTACTGCTTCTAATGAGTACGCCGTAGCAATCGGACAGAACACAACTGCATCTGGTGCAAATTCGACTGCATTTGGGAGAAATACTGAAGCTACAGGAGCAAATTCTGTTGCGATGGGAAGTGGTACCGAAGCTCAAGGAAACTTCTCTTTTGCTTTTGGTGATTCATCTGAAGCTCAAGGCAATAATTCCATAGCTATGGGAGATGATGCCTTTGCGACTAATGATTATGCTGTGGCAATAGGAAGAGATACCTTTGCTTCTGGTCAAAGTGCATTTTCTACAGGTAGTAATACTGATGCAACTGGCAATTATTCAGTAGCTACAGGCCAAAATACAACAGCGTCATCTACAAATTCTACTGCAATGGGTTTAGAAACTGAGGCTTCAGGTCCTCGTTCTACGGCAATGGGATATGACACTGAAGCCTCTGGTATAAATGCCACTGCAACAGGAGGTAATACAATAGCGTCTGGCTTAAACGCTATTGCTACAGGATTCAATACTGAAGCATCTGGGTTTCACACTACAGCGATGGGATATAGAACTACAGCAGCATCGTATGCATCAACGGCAATAGGACGTCACAATATTGGTGGTGGATCATCAACTACATGGCAACCTTTAGATCCTCTTTTTGAAATTGGAAATGGATCTAACGCTAGCAATAGAAGTAATGCATTAACCGTTTATAAAAATGGACAACATACTATTAATGCCGATTATATAGGCTTAGTCATTCCAAATCCATCATACGGAATAGTAATCGATGAACCTTCTCTTATTGGGATAAATATAACTAATGCTAATAATATTGGGATTGCTGTTACATCAGATTATCAAGGTGGCTACTTTTTAGGTGAAGATACAGGTGTTTTCGCAACATCATCTAATAGTAGTAATCCTGATATTATCCTTGGAGGCAATTCTGGTTCTAATGATAACGACGACGGAATCATAGCTTCTGATTATAGATATTCAGGTAGTGATATATATTTGAGAAGTAATGATGCTGTGGTGATTCAATTAGACCATGATAATTTTGGTAGTATTGTTAACACTAGTTCTTTTTTTATTAGAGATGGTGAAAATAATAATGTTTTTTCTGTAAATGAAAATGGTGTTGTTAGAATCAACAACTCTGTAATTCACAATAGTGATAGACGTTTAAAAACTAGTATTGAAAATCTAGATTATGGCTTAAAAGAAATATTACAGCTACAACCCAAACAATACTTTTGGAAAAATCAAGAAAAACAAAAAAAATCATTAGGTCTTATTGCTCAAGATGTTCAAACTATAATTGGTGAAATTGTAACGTGTAAAGATGATGAATTAAAGACATTGGGTGTAAGTTATACAGAATTAATTCCTGTTCTAATTAATGCTATAAAAGAACAAAATAGACTTATTGAAAATCAAAAAAAGGATATTTATCTATTAAAATTAGAGTTCAGTTCTATTAAAAATCTTTTAACAGAATTGAAAATTACAGAACAGTAAAATATAATCGCTTTATCGTAACTTTGCCTTATGCGATTTAAAATTAAGTCAGAGTTTGAGCCAACAGGAGATCAACCACAAGCCATAAAACAACTGGCTGGTGGTGTAGAAAGTAACGAAAAGTACCAAACACTTTTAGGTGTTACAGGTTCTGGTAAAACCTTTACAGTTGCTAATGTTATTGAAGAAGTGCAACGACCAACTTTAGTGTTGGCCCATAACAAAACTTTGGCTGCTCAACTCTACTCAGAATTTAAACAGTTCTTTCCAGAAAATGCTGTAGAGTATTTTGTATCGTATTACGATTACTATCAACCAGAAGCCTACATTCCTGTTTCTGGAGTTTATATAGAAAAAGATCTATCCATTAACGAGGAAATTGAGAAGATGCGATTAAGCACTACCTCTTCCCTACTTTCTGGTCGTAGAGATGTAATCGTTGTGGCTTCTGTGTCTTGTTTATACGGTATTGGTAATCCGGTAGAGTTTCAAAAAAACGTGATTACATTAGAAAGAGATCAGGTTATTTCGCGCACAAAATTATTACACCAATTAGTACAAAGTCTTTATTCCAGAACGGAAGCTGATTTTAAAAATGGTAATTTCAGAATTAAAGGAGATACAGTAGATGTGTTTCCTGGTTATGCGGACAATCCTTATCGCATTCACTTTTTTGGAGATGAGATAGAAGAAATTGAAGTGTTTGATGTCCAAACCAATGAAGTTATAGAACGTTACGACAGATTGAATATTTATCCTGCCAACATGTTTGTAACTTCGCCAGATGTGTTGAATGGCGCGATAAAAGACATTCAAGATGATTTAGTAAAACAATACGACTATTTTAAAGAAATAGGAAAACATCTTGAAGCTAAACGACTAAAAGAACGTACCGAATTCGATTTAGAAATGATACGGGAACTAGGTTATTGTTCTGGTATTGAAAACTATTCGAGATACTTAGACGGTAGAGCTCCAGGTACGCGACCATTCTGCTTATTGGATTATTTTCCTGATGATTATTTAATGGTTGTTGATGAAAGCCATGTGACCATTTCGCAAGTACATGCCATGTATGGTGGTGACAGAAGTCGAAAAGTAAACTTAGTGGATTATGGTTTTCGTTTACCAGCTGCAATGGACAATAGACCTTTAAAATTTGAAGAATTTGAAGCCCTTCAAAACCAAGTCATCTATGTTTCTGCAACACCAGCGGATTATGAAATGCAAAAAACCGATGGTGTTTATGTGGAACAAATTATCAGGCCCACAGGATTATTAGATCCTATCATTGAGGTACGTCCTAGTTTAAATCAGATCGATAATTTAATTGAAGAAATTCAAGATCGAGTAGAAAAAGATGAACGTACTTTAGTGACTACGCTTACCAAACGAATGGCTGAAGAATTAGTAAAATACTTAACCAGAATTTCTATTCGTTGTCGTTACATTCACAGTGATGTTGATACTTTAGAGCGTGTAGAAATAATGCAAGATTTGCGAAAAGGCATTTTCGATGTGTTGGTTGGAGTGAATTTACTCCGTGAAGGTTTAGATTTACCTGAAGTATCATTGGTAGCCATTTTAGATGCAGATAAAGAAGGTTTTTTACGCTCTACGCGTTCTCTAACACAGACTGTTGGTAGAGCTGCAAGAAACCTTAACGGAAAAGCCATTATGTATGCTGATAAGATTACAAAAAGCATGCAAAAAACAATTGATGAAACCGAATATCGTCGAGAGAAACAAATTGCTTATAACACTAAACACAATCTAGTACCTAAAGCCTTAAATAAAAGTTTGGATAGCGCATTAGCAAAAAATTCTGTGAGTACATACAGAACAGAGTTAGATGCAAAAATTGCTGCCGAACCAGAAAGTGAATACTTAACAAAGAGTCAACTCGAAAAGAAAATAAGAGAAAATCGTAAGCTGATGGAACAAGCTGCTAAAGCCTTAGATTTTATGGAAGCAGCACGTTTTAGAGACTTAATTACGGCTTATCAAGAGAAATTGGAAAAGTTGAAGGTGAAGTGATTAGTGATTAGTGATTAGTGATTAGTGATTAGTGATTAGTGAAACTACCTAACTCTAAACACATCCATAAATAAACACATCAGCACCTAACATAAGTCAAATTTAGTTGTATTGAACTTTAAATATATCAATTAAAAAATCTGGTGGAACAACTTTATTAGGAAAACTATCCATTAAATCTAAAACACGGTTTATGGACTCATGACTTAAACCCATTCTTAATCCAAAATTATGAATCTTTACCAATTGTTTGGGTGAAATTTTATGATCTAAATTCATTAAAAGTACAAGTCTATGAAACTGAACAATACGCTCGCTATGCGATTTTAAATGCACATATGTTACTGGGTGTTCAAAAAGATATTCAAAATCTTCTTTAGATATATCTAATTGTTTAGCTATACTAAATAGGAAGTTATATTCAATGGATCTTATATTTTCATCTGTTTGGGCGAAAGCTATCATTTCTGATAACAAGCTCAGTTTTTCAGCACGATTTATCATGTCGTCGAGGGGATTATTTTATATTGTAAAGTTAGATAGATGTATTATTTTATTGTCGTTGATATAATGTATCTTGTCGAAAAATTATTAGTATTTAGTCGGTTTTTTTAAACGTTTATCAAGTCGGCGCCATAATTACACTATGAGATTTAAGTTTATTTACTTATTATTTTTGGTATGTATTTTAAATACATCTAACGCTCAAAGCCCTGCTTCTAAGCAGGTTACAAAATTTACCATTGCTGCGCCTCAATTAGACACTCTAAAAACTATTTGGGTGTATTTACCTAAAAATTATAAAAATTCTGAAAAACGCTATCCAGTAGTCTATATGCACGATGCACAAAACCTATTTGATACTAAATCGTCATATGTAGGAGAATGGCAAGTCGATGAATATTTGGATACTTTAACCGAAAACGAAAGTATTATAATAGGCATAGAACATGGTAACGAAAAACGCATAGAAGAACTCACGCCTTATAAGCATGAAAAATATGGAGGTGGTAAAGGTGATACCTACTTAACCTTTATTAAAAACACACTAAAGCCTCATATAGATACCACTTATAAGACAAAGACTGGTGCCAATAACACTACGTTGTTTGGTTCTTCGTTAGGTGGATTAATTTCGTTTTACGGTACTATAAAATATCCTGATACTTTTGGAAAAGCCGGAGTGTTTTCACCTGCATTTTGGATAAACCCAGAAATTTTTAATTTAGTTGAATCTACAGAAATACCTGAATCATCTAAATTTTATTTTCTAGCTGGCACAGACGAAGGTGAAACTATGATTCCGAAATTAGAGGAAATGATAACATTACTAAAATCTAAAGGTGTAAAAGAAAACCAAATAGAAAGCAAGATTATTGAAGGAGGAAAACATAACGAAAAATTATGGGGTGAGAATTTTAATACTGCATACCAATACCTAACAACTAACAACTAACAACTAACAACTAAAGTATGACAAACAACGACATATTCAAAAAATTAAGAGTAGCACACAAACTAAGAGATGACGATATTGTAAAAATCTTAGAATTAGTAGATTTTAGAATTTCTAAAAGTGAGCTCAATGCCTTCTTTAGAAAAGAAGATCATCCAAAATATATGGAATGTGGAGATCAAATTCTTAGAAATTTTCTCAATGGCTTAATAATTCATTTAAGAGGACCAATGCCTAAAAAAGATAATTCTAACAAGCCAAAACAAAAAAAGAGCAACGACTAATGTTGCTCTTTTATATTGTAATAAAAGATACAAGTATTTAAATAGACTCTACTAGCTTAACTGGTACCTTAAATGATTTACTTGTAGTTTGTTTAGATAACTTCTTGTAGTTTAAGCGATTCTTAATAAACTTTTCTACAGCCTTGTTATCTGTCTCTACAGATACAACTACCATTTCGTCTTTTTCATTAACGAAAATATTTACAATCGCTTCAACATCTTTGTTTAATTGAAAATCTGGGTTTTCCAATAATTTTCCAACAGTTTTACTAATTGAAGTTGGCTCAGCATCTTTAATCGGGTTTGTGCTTGCTGAAATCACACTACTAAACGCAATTGCTACGACTAGTACTAACATTTTTAATTTGTTCATAATTATTCGTTTTATAAGATTGATACTTAATAGACTAGTAATAATTATGAAAGTTACATTTGTTAACACTGTTTAACGTTGATTAGCAATAAATTAACATTAGAACAAATAAAAAATGCGCCTTAAAAAAGGCGCATTTTTATATAAAATTTAATACTTACTATACCTTAAGAAAGCACAGCTTGTACTTTATCTGCTGCTTCTTGAAATTCAGTAGCACTCATTACATCCAATCCAGAATTATCAATTAATTCTTTAGCAATGTCTGCATTTGTTCCTTGTAAACGTACAATGATTGGCACTGTAATGTTACCCATATTTTTATAAGCATCTATAACACCCTGTGCAACTCTGTCGCAACGAACAATACCACCAAAGATGTTGATTAAGATAGCTTTTACTGCAGGATCTTTTAATATAATTTTAAAAGCAGCTTCTACTCTAGCCGCATCAGCAGTACCACCAACATCTAAGAAGTTAGCTGGCTCACCACCTGCTTGCTTAATTAAATCCATAGTTGCCATTGCTAAACCAGCACCATTTACCATACAACCTACGTTTCCGTCTAAATCCACGTAGTTTAAACCTAAAGCACCTGCTTCAACTTCAATAGGATTTTCTTCACGTAAATCGCGTAATTCTGCTAAATCTCTATGTCTGTATAAGGCGTTATCATCTAAAGTTACTTTAGAATCTACGGCTAAAATTTTATCGTCACTTGTTTTTAAAACCGGGTTGATTTCAAATAAAGAGGCATCAGACTTTACATAAGCTGTATATAAAGCAGATACAAATTTGGTCATTTCTTTAAACGCAGCACCAGATAAACCTAAGTTAAATGCTACACGACGTGCCTGAAATCCTAATAACCCTAATGCAGGATCCACTTCTTCAGTAAATATTAAATGTGGAGTTTCTTCAGCAACCGTTTCAATATCCATTCCACCTTCAGTAGAATACATAATCATGTTTTTTCCAGTTCCTCTATTTAAAAGTACAGACATGTAATATTCCTCTGGTTCATTATCACCAGGATAATACACATCTTCGGCAACTAATACTTGGTGTACACGCTTTCCTTCAGCAGAAGTTTGAGGTGTTACTAAATCCATACCGATGATGTTTCCTGCTATTTCTTCAACTTCTTGAAGATTCTTAGCTAGTTTAACTCCACCACCTTTTCCACGTCCACCTGCATGAACTTGGGCTTTTATAACATGCCAACCTGTACCAGTTTCAGCTGTTAATTGTTTAGCTGCATCTACAGCTGCTTTAGCACTTTGGGCTACGATACCACGTTGTATACGTACTCCAAAACTGCTTAATAATTCTTTTCCTTGATATTCGTGTAAATTCATTTGTGATCAGAAATTTATTGGTGGCACAAAAATAAGCATACTAAAACGTTTCTCAAATAAAAATCATCTTCTTATTTATTGCCTGGTTAAGTGTAAATAATTCATCGATATAATATATAACGATCAATTGCCTCAATAATTTTAGCCTTTTAAGCGTTTAATTACCGAAAAAGCTCTATCAACTAAGTCATCCTCTACCACTATAGTAAACTCATTGGTAGTAGAAACCACTTCATATAACGTGATTTTTTCCCAAGCCAAACGCTTAAAAATTTGATAATACAAACCTGCAATCTTAGAATTACCTTTTGGTAAATAAATACTAATCGCTGAGAGTTTATCTTGTTTTCCTAGTAGTGTTTCTTTTTTAAAGGCTTGTAAAATACTGTCTCTCTCTGAAGTAGATATAATTATGTTACTCTCAAAAATACCACGAGTAAAAGCATAAAAGATTTGATGATTTGTACTTATCTTTTCTAAGACTTGAGAATGACTATCTATCAGTGTTTCAGAATTCTGAAACGTAAAATCACTTAAATTTGAACGTACTGTAATATCACCAAGATTCTTAAACACCTTTTTGAGATGTAAGGAATTTTCGAGATTTAAAGGTTGCTGATAGCGTCTTAAAGCCATCATTATGGCACCATCTTTTACAGGCTTGCGAAGCATCTCTGAAATAGGTTGATTTAAATCTTTTGCTAAAGCAGAAAAGTTGATAATTTCTCTAGACAAGCCTTCTTCTAAAAAAGGACTAGACACTATTATTTCTTCTACACAAGAGGCTATTGTTTTCAATTTGTTAACTATTTAACAGTTTGTGTAAAAATAGCAATATTTTTTAATTTTTATGTTTTTAATAATGTTTACATTTACATTTGAGCACTTCAAAAAAAATGAATAATTAAGATATTAAAGAATGACTAATAATACCCTATTAAAAATTGCTAAGGATTTTGGAAGTCCTGTATATGTGTACGACGCAGACAAAATTGTATCTCAGTATAAACGTTTAACAAATGCATTTAGTAAGGTAAAACATCTTAAACTTAATTATGCCGTTAAGGCTTTATCTAATATCTCTGTTCTTAAATTATTTAATACGTTAGGTTCTGGTATTGATACGGTTTCTATACAAGAAGTACAATTAGGATTAAAAGCTGGTTTTAAACCAGAAAATATCATCTTTACACCCAACGGAGTGTCTCTCGAAGAAATAGAAGAGGTGTCTAAACTCGGTGTGCAGATTAATATCGACAACCTTTCTATCTTAGAACAATTTGGGGCTAAACATCCTAATATTCCGGTTTGTATTCGTATTAATCCGCATGTTATGGCTGGTGGAAATACTAATATTTCTGTTGGACATATAGATAGTAAATTTGGAATTTCAATTCATCAAATACCTTTAATACTTCGTACAGTTGAAAATACTAAAATGAATATTAACGGTATTCATATGCATACTGGTAGTGATATTTTAGATATTGATGTATTTCTTTATGCTAGTGAAATTCTATTTGAAACCGCAAAGAGTTTTAAAAATCTAGACTTTATAGATTTTGGTTCTGGTTTTAAAGTGCCTTATAAAAAAGGTGATATAGAAACCAATATAGAAGAGTTAGGAGAAAAACTATCTACACGTTTCAACCAATTCTGTAAAGAATATGGCAAAGATTTAACTTTAGCTTTTGAACCTGGTAAATTCTTGGTAAGCGAAGCTGGTGTGTTTTTAGCTAAAGTAAATGTGGTAAAGCAAACCACTTCTACCGTATTTGCACAGATAGATTCTGGTTTTAACCATTTAATCAGACCTATGTTATATGGTTCTCAACATGATATTATAAATATATCTAACCCAAAAGGAAAAGAACGTTTTTACTCAGTGGTTGGTTATATTTGTGAGACAGACACTTTTGCTAACAATAGAAGAATTTCAGAAATAAACGAAGGCGACATTCTGTGTTTTAAAAATGCTGGTGCTTATTGCTATTCTATGGCTAGTAACTATAACTCTCGCTACAGACCTGCTGAAGTTTTAATACATAAAGGTAAGCCACAACTTATTAGAAAACGCGAAACATTTGATGATATATTAAACAATCAAATAGAAATTGCTTTATAGAAAAGCCTTTTAAAACTTCGATTTTTTACATTATTTAACTATTTTAGAACTTTCTTGCTAATACCTCAACCTGCAAATCCCTAACCTAGCAGTTTACTTTTTGTGTTAATCATTGTTGATTTTGACCCGAATAAGTGAAACATGAATGAAATTCTAAAAAAGCTCTCTGCAGAGAAAGATCACTATAAGGATCTATTTAATTTTATGCAGGAAGCAGCTGTTATAGGTACTTGGGAATTTTACCCTAAGACTGATGCGTTATCTTGGAGCGATGTTACCAAGAAAATACACGACGTTCAACTCGATTATGAGCCTAACGTCGAGACAGCTATTAATTTTTATAAACCTGGACTGAGCATTTCTACTATTCAAGAAAAACTATCGCGTGCTCTAGAACATGGCGAATACTTTGATGTAGAACTCGAAATAATTACTGCTAAAGGTATTGAGAAATGGGTAAGGTCTATCGGTTATCCTGTTTTTAAAGATGGTGCCTGTATTAAAGTATTTGGTTTATTTCAGGATATTACAGAAAAGACTAATAATGCCCTTAAAATAAAAATACAAGAAGAACAGTTTAGAGCTTCTTTTGAAATGGCCGCAACTGGCATGGCATTGGTAGATTTAGATGGCAAAATTTTTAGAACTAATCAAGCGCTTGCAAAGACTCTAGCCTATACCACTAAAGAACTTATTGGAATATTTATAAAAGATATTGTACATGAAGATTACCATGATATCGGAAATAATGCTGCAGATAATTTACTTAAAGGACATCAAGATGTTTTTCAGCACGAATTGCGTTATATTAAAAAAAATGGTCAACGTGTTTGGTGCTGGTCTAGTGTATCCTTAATTAGAAATGATCGTGGTAAGCCAATTCATTTTTTGGCACATGTTACAGATATAACTAAAACAAAAACTTCGGAAACAAGGATAAAATCATTACTTGAAACTACGAACAGCCAGAATAAAAGGTTACTTAATTTTGCTCATATTGTATCACATAATTTAAGATCGCATTCTGGCAACTTGTCTATACTTTTAGATTTAATGGCAGTTGAGCATCCAAATATTACACAAAACGATTATTATCCTTTATTATTAAAAGCTTCTAATAACCTCAATGAAACTATAGTAAACCTTAGTGAAGTGGCAGTTATAAACACTGAAATTGATCAGCAATTCACAAAAGTAAAAGCGTATGATATTGTTGAAATTGGGATAGAAGGTTTATCTGGACAAATAATGGATTATAATGTCACAATAAAAAATGAGATAAATAAGAACATTACTATTAATGTTATATTGGCATATTTTGAAAGTATCGTATATAATATATTGTCTAATGCTATAAAGTATAGACAAAAAAATATTGATCCTGAGATTGAAATATCACATGAAAACAACGAAGATTATCACATATTTCATTTTAAAGATAATGGTTTAGGCATCAATTTAAACATGCACAAGCACAAGATTTTTGGTTTGTACAAAACATTTCATGAACACGAAGACTCAAGAGGTCTCGGTTTATTTTTAACAAAAAACCACATAGAAGTAATGGGAGGAAAAATTACAGTTCAAAGTAAAGAAAACCTTGGTAGCACTTTTTCAATATATATAAAGAAATGAAAAAATTAAAACTTACGTGTATAATAGATGACGATCCTATTTTTGTTTTCACCACAAAAAAATTATTTGACTTTAACAATTATTGCGAATCTATTCTTATCTATCATAACGGTAAAGAAGCATTAGAGGGATTAAAACCAATAATTGAGTCTAATGAAAATGTACCAGAGCTGATTCTGTTAGATCTCAATATGCCAATTATGGATGGTTGGCAATTTTTAGATGAATTTTCAAAATTAAAATGTAACAAAAAAATAGTTCTTTATATCGTTAGTTCCTCAATAGACCCTGTAGATATTGAAAGAGCAAAAACGTATAGAGAAGTGAGTAATTATATTATTAAGCCAATTACTAGAGAGAGTTTAGCTCAAATAATAGATTCGTTTTAAACTCTTTAAATCAAAAACTATAATAGATAAAAAAATACTACCTTTAAAATTCCTCAAGTCTTTTAATCCTAACATTAAAGACACATGAAATCAATCAAATCAACCAGAATAGAATCTATAGACATTCTTAGAGGTCTCGTTATGGTTATTATGGCTTTAGACCACGTAAGAGATTATACCAATACTGGGTATATGTTTGCGGACCCTACGAATCTAGATTCTACAACTCCTACGCTATTTTTTACGCGATGGATTACTCATTTTTGTGCTCCTATATTTGTATTCTTGGCAGGTACATCTGCTTTTTTATATGGTAGCAAGAAAACGTCTAAAAATAAGCTCTCCAAGTTTTTGTTTACAAGAGGGCTTTGGTTAGTATTTATAGAATTAACAGTGGTCAATTTTTCGTGGACCTTCGATATCAGTCTTAGCGTACACATTTTTCAAGTGATATGGGCTATTGGTATTTGCATGATGCTACTTGCCGCACTAATATACTTGCCAAAAAAACTACTTTTAGCCTTAGGTCTTATAATTGTGTTTGGCCACAATTTACTCGACGGAATTACACAACATGGTACAGAACCATTATCCATATTATGGTATTATGTGCACCAATTTAATTTTCAGGTGATTAATGAAGGAAATGGTTTGCTTGCCATTGCTTATCCGTTTCTGCCTTGGTTAGGAATTATTATTTTGGGTTATTGTTTTGGTTATTTTTATCAGAAAGGATTCGATTCTAAAATTAGAAAAACATGGTTGCTTAGATTTGGGATTGGAGCCATTGTTTTATTCTTTATTTTAAGATTTATTAATGTCTATGGTGATTTAAAACCTTGGTCAACTCAAGATAATTTTATATATACTATTTTATCATTTTTTAATGTTACAAAATATCCACCATCTCTCATTTATACCTTAATGACATTAGGACCAGCCTTTTTGTTTTTATACACTATAGAATCGGTAAAAAACCGATTTACAAATATGATGCTAGTCTTTGGACGTGTACCTTTTTTCTATTATATAATTCATTTATACCTAATTCATCTTTTAGGCATGGTTGGACTTGTAGTTTTAGGTGAAAATTGGCAAGAGCTCGTTTTAACTGTTGATCGATTTAAAAAAGGCTATTTATTTAATATTGGTTTTGATCTTTGGGTAACCTATGTAGTTTGGGCTGTAGTAATTATTATGTTATACCCAATTTGCAAAAAATACATGCAATATAAAGCCAATAATAAAGATAAATGGTGGTTAAGTTATTTGTAACTTATTTAACTTTTTACAGACTAATAAATTTAAACGTAATCATTGATTAATGAGTGGACTTGACATTGTAATGGTATTTGCCGTTATCCTTTTTGCTAGATTAGGTATGCGTTTAGTATCTAGATATTTAAAAATAAAAAAAGGTAATGATGAAGAAGATGATGACAAAAAAGATAATTAAACCATGATTTGCATCTTTAAAAAAATTAGAAAAAAATAAAGTTAGTCAACCCCTTTAGTTTGTTTTAAAGGAGAATTCACCCAATATTTATCAATATCAAAACCAATTTTATTGACATTAGTAGCAGATAAAGGTTTTCTTTTATTCACAAAAATTAATTCTGAAGGTGGTTTCTTATTCTCAAATATTTCTTGAGTAAAAAATTCTCTAAATTGATAACCTAAAAGTTTAGATTCCTTATATATAGTTACTCCAGAAACATCTTTAATTCTTTTTAATTTATAAGAGAAATCTTCTGATTTTACTTTTTTTACATCAGCTTTAGTACCTGCAGCCCAATCTATAACGTCAATTTTAACCACATTAGATTCTACAAGTTTTATGTTTTTTATTATGAGCTTTTTGTCATTATATAATAACTTAAATCTACTTTTACGCTGAATAGAAGCTTCATCAACTGATTTATTAAATGTGATGTAAAAAGCCTCATCATTAGGATCGAATTCAAAATCTGCAACCTTAAACGGATTTGGTTCTTTTATTATAAATCTATTATTAAATGTCATATAATTAAGATACATCTTTTCGTTTACAGCTTTATACTCTAGTTTTATTTCATAAACCGTATTTAATCGTTCTAAGGAGCCTAAAATTCTTGGACCACTAACACCTATAGATTTTGAATGACCGAATTTGTCGTTTTGCAGCATTCTGTATTCAAACTTATAAATAGCATAATTAGTTTTAGCAATGTAAATTATACCATTTGCCTGAAATTTAGCATTTTCGGTATCCTTAGAAACAAAAGTAATTTCATACAAGGGTGTGCCATCTAAATACTTTATCTCTTTTAATTTAAAAAGGTGGTTATCAATAAAGTTATTTCTAAATATATCTACAAACGAAAAGCTACGTCTGTTATAATTACGAATTGGATTATGTCCATTTAGTATTTCTAATTCATTTTCTAGTGCTGTATTAAATTTTGCACTTTCGTCTTTATTTATAATTTTAGAATCTCCATAAACACTTTTAAGAAGCACAGAATCTAAATGAAATTTTTTATTTAAGTTATGAGAATATAAGGCAGTAACATTCTCAGAATATCCAAATTTATTAGTTTGAAAACCAGCGTCAAAATTCTCTAAAATTGCTTCATTAAGATTATAATATTTATTATTAACCAATTGATAATCTCGGTAATATGCCATATAAGAATGCGGCGATTGCGGGTAATTTTTCGGTATCCTATTTATGGCCTCCTTAATGATTTGCTCAGCTGTAGATACTTCAGTGTTCGATTTTATTTTTCCCGATATCATAACTGTACCCAAGGCTTCTACTTTAGGATTTAAATAAATAATGTTAATCGTATTGGGTTTTAGTGTACTCATTTCAACACGGAGTGTTTCAAAACCAATAGAAGAGATAATTACAGCTTTCTCATCTGTCTTATATTGTAATGGTAATCTAAATTCTCCATCTTCGTCTGCTATAACACCACTATTATTTATCTCAAATTTTATAGTAGCAAAGGACACAGGATATTTAGAATCAAAATCTATAATTCTACATAAGATATCTGTAGCATTTTGCGACAAAAGTATATTTGTAGAACTTAGTAAGACAAGTAAAAACAGGGTAAGTTTATATTTCATTTTAGTTTAGAAAAGTTAATAATAGCTCATCAAAAATTACACCAATTTTACATCATAAATCTCTGTAAAAAGTTAAGCCATTTCCATAAATATCATAAAACGCAAACTCTTTAGTGCCCCAAGATGTTTCTTTTAAAGACGTTTGCTCATGAAAAATAGCCTGAGTTTTATACTCAATATACAATGCTTCAATATTTTCTACATAAATACGCAACATTGGTCGGTCTAAACCAATAATCCACTCTTGCTCATGGTGCCATTGCAAATGAACTTCAATTCCGTCTCTTTTTATTCCAGCATAACCTTTATCGCTTGTAGTATCAGTAAACGCTAGTCTAAAACCTAGTTTATTTATATAATAATCTACTGCTTTGGTTACATCCTTAACTGGTAATATTGGATGAATTTGTTTTAAATAACCAGATTTCATTTCTTCAAAAATTAATCTTTATAAATGTAACAATTTAATTAAAATTCTTAGCCATAGAACCAACTATACTTAGTTATCTGTAGTTTTTAATGGTGAATTAAGCCAATAGTCTTCGGCATTAAAGTCATTTATAAATGCTTCTTTTAAGGACTTAGCCTTATCAACATATTTTAGATTTGAGTTTGAAGGGTTATTTAAAAATACACGCTGTATAAACATTTCTCTAAATTGGTAGCCTTTCACTTTAGATTTTTCCATCTTAAATCCTAGAAGATCTTGAAAATTTTTAAGTTTAATACTAAACAAGGCTTTATCTGCTATATTTTGTGCATTCAAAAAATCTGAAACCTCCTTCTTAAACTTTACTTCAACGGTTGTAGGTGTTATAAAATTTAGTCTATAAGTTGGTAACTTTTCATCCTTATAAGAGAGTTTTACATTACTTGTTTTTTCAATGGACTTTACGTCTAAGGCTCTATTAAAGGACATAATAAACGAACGTTTAGCTTTGTCGTAACTATAACTTTCAATCTTAAGAGCATTATTTTCTGTGATAAAAAAATTATTATTAAACGTTATATAGTTGAGATACATTTTATCATTCTCTTGGCGTTTATATTCTAAATCAACAGTAAAAACTGAATTCTTCAATAACTCAGAATATAACTTATAATCGAATCGATGTATTGCGAAATCTTCTTTAGAAATATAGATAAATCCATTTGCTTTATAGGCATATCCTGTTAAATCAGTGTGAGCTGAAAATTCAATTTTATACAGCTCTTCGTCATCTAAAAAAATAGCTCCTTTTTTATAGAATTTATGATTTTTAACAAAGTCCTTTTCAAAAATATAAACAAATGAAAAACTACCACTTTTGTAATTTCTTATGGGATTATGAATATTTAATAATGTTAACTCATTACCTATGCTAGTACCCATTTTCCCATCTTTAATCTGTTTTGTATCATTATAGATAGAATTACTTATTAAAGTGTCTCTAGTAAATTCAGTATTAAGGTCATAACTATATAATGCCGTGGTATTCAAAGGGTCGCTAATTTTATGTGTTAAAAACCCTTGATCAAAGACCTCCGCTATTCCTTCATTTAAATTAATATATTTTTCGTCAACAAATTGATAATCTCTGTAGTAAGTGATATATGAAAAAGGTTCAACAGGAAAATTATCCTTAATACTTTCAATAGCTTTCTTTACAATCTGTTTTGCAGTTAATTCCTTTTTCTTTTTAGTATCTAAAAAAACTTCACTAAGCTGTTCGGTTTTTGGATATAGAATGAGTATATGATATGATTTTTCCGTTAAAGAACTTAGTACAAAACGCTTTGTACTATAACCTATACAACTTACAACGAGTGTATCATTTTCCTTTTTATAACGAATGGGAATTCTAAAATCTCCTAGAACATTTGCTACAGTCCCACTTTTACTGTTGGCGAATCTAATTGTTGCATAAGAAACAGGTTTTTTAGTTTCTGCATTGATAACTCTAAATAGCAATTGTTGTCTTTCTTGTGATGGAGATATAAACGTCCCAAGACATATAAATACTATTGCGAGATAAAATAAGCGCATATGTTTTTAATATTAATGTCTTATTTACGCACCTTACCCGTAAAATGATTCACTTTTGGGTTAATTGGATTACCTGTAGTACGTCTATAGATTACTATTTGTCCGCAATGCCAAATCGCATCTGCAATTGGCCCATTTACTTGATTCCAAAACGGAATTTCTTGCTCTCCAAAAATGATTTTGAATTGAGAAATATCATCACTCTCTCTTAATATATCTGCGGCAGTTTTAAGGTTAGTTAATGTTTTTGCTCTCATCGCTTCATAAGACAGCTCTTCTTTACCTCTACTAGTGTTTGGCTCTTTTAAAGTTGAATTAACAATAATCTTAGACAAATCATAAATATGTTTGATGGTTGCTTCAGTAGAGCGACCTTCTTCATTGGCTTTGTATTCTAAATCTTTAACCGTTAAGCTATCACTAGCCCAATAATAACGAAAGCCTAGAGCATCAATCATACGTGCAGCCATTGTACCTGCTGTAAATTCTTCTGAATATTCTGGGATTTCGTTGTATGGTAACTTAGGTTCATCTTGTGCTAACAGCAAATTGGACAATAGTAAAGCAATAATTAAAATTAAATTTTTCATAGGTCATCTTTTTCTAAATCGAAAGTATCCTTAATCACCTTTTCTTTATTTCTAAATCTATAAATAGAACAAATTAATAGTATAAAACCTGCTATACAAATAACACCACCATTATCAACTGTTGGTTGCAGGTATCTTGCATTTACAGCTATTTCTAGTCTAAAAAACAAAAGTTTAATTAAGCCTACAATAAAAAGCACTAAACCTACACAAAGAATTAACCAGTTCAAAAATCTATTTTCTTTCCGAATTTCTTTTAATCTATGTCTATTGTCTCTTTTTTTCAATAGTTACTTTTAATCCTTTATTTCCTTAGTATTAGTAATCGTTTCAGTACCATACTTATCCATTAAAAACACTAATGCGGTCATGGTTGCTGCACCAAGTTCTAATTCGCGTTTATTAACGTGCTCAAACGTATCGTTAGCCGCATGATGATGATCGAAATAACGCTGTGAGTCTGGTCTTAAACCTGCTAACACTATATCATCACTTTTTAATGGACCAATATCTGCTCCGCTGCCACCTTTTTCGAAATAATGAATTAGATAAGGCTTAAAAAGTGGTCTCCATGCTTCAATTTTAGAAAACATTACATCACTACAATCAAAACTAAATCCTCTTGGTGTAAATCCGCCTGCATCGCTTTCTAAAGCAAACACATGTTTTTCATTTTTTGCTTTAGCAACCTCAGCATATTTTCTACCACCTCGTAGTCCATTTTCTTCGTTCATAAATAAAACAACTCTTATGCTTCGCTTTGGCGTAACGCCACTTTCTTTTAATAAACGAAGTACGTCCATGGATTGTACAACACCAGCTCCGTCATCGTGTGCACCATCTCCTAAATCCCATGAATCTAAATGACCACCAACAACAATATACTCATTAGGAAATTCGCTACCAGTTAGCTCACCAATAACATTATAAGACTCTACATCGTCAAATTGTTGGCAACTCATCTCAAAATAAAATTCTAAATTTTTATTCTTCTTAAGTGCTTCGCTCAATTTTACAGCATCATTAGTACTTATTGCTGCAGAAGGAATGCGTTGCTCTACTGGCAGATCACCATAACTCATACTGCCCGTATGCGGATAATCGTCTTGTCTAGAACTCAGTGAACGCACAATAGTACCAACGGCACCATACTTTGCCGCTTCAGCTGCACCTGCATATCGTTCTGATGAACAGCCACCATAGGCCTGAAACGTATTAATCAATTCTGGCTGTAATGCTCTATTGATAAATACAATTTTACCTTTTATTTTTTCTTCACCTAAAGCTTCTAAATCTTTATAAGTATCAACCTCTATCACCTGTGCTTTTACACCACCATTTGGTGTCGCGACAGAACCACCTAAAGCGCAAATATTTACTTTATTAATTGTTCCATTAGCTTCAATGTAGGCCATCTCTTTTTCACCTCTCACCCATTTTGGCACCATGACAGGTTGTAACCAAACTTTGTCTAAGCCTAATTTTTCTAATTCTACTTTGGTGTATTGCACAGCAAGCTCAGCGTTTGTAGAACCAGATAAACGTCCACCTATGGTATTAGATAAATAATCTAACCATTCATAACTTTTACCATTTGTAAGTGAAGTTTTATAAACAGTTTTTAAAACATCTTCATCGGATTGCGCATTTACAATTAATGAAAATGTAAAAAATATAATCAATGTTATTCTAGAAACTATTTTTAGAGATTTATTCATTTTCTAACTCTTTTTTATAAAGACCGATATTCGCTTTTTCTTTAGCAGGTAATTCTGGTTCTTTAATATCTGTATAAGCCTTTAATGTATCATATAATATCTTAGCCACAATATAGCGTGCAGTTGGTTTATCGTCCGCAGGAATATTAAACCATGGTGCATGCGGTTTTGATGTTCTATTTAATGCATCTTCATAACACTCTTGATATTTATCCCAAAGCTTACGTTCTTTTAAATCATCTGAAGAAAATTTCCATTGTTTATCTGGTCTATTGAGACGTCTTATTAATCTATTTTTTTGTTCGTCCTTAGAAAGGTTTAAAAAGAACTTAAAAACTATAGTACCATTATCGGCAATATGTTTCTCAAAATTGTTGATTTCTTGAAATCGTCTGTCCCAAAAAGCATCATTTATATCATCAACAGAGTTAATACCTGGCATGTTTTCGTACATTAAATAATTTGGGTGTACTCTTGTTACCAAGACATTTTCGTAATGTGTTCTATTAAAAATCCCGAATTTACCCCTTGCAGGTAAGGCAATATAATGTCTCCAAAGGTAATCGTGTTTTAGTTCTAATTCTGTTGGCTTTTTAAAGCTATGAGCAACAATACCTCTCACATTAAATTCTTTAAAAACTTCCCTGATTAAGCTATCCTTACCAGCTGTATCCATACCTTGAATACAAAATAAAACTGAATATTTGCCATGAGCATACATAGCATTTTGAATTTCGGCCAAATCTTCACTTACTGTTCTTAATTCTCTAACCGTTTGCTTTTTTGAAGCGTTTAAATCGTATGAGGTTGGTAGATCTTCAATTTTTATCTGAGATGAGATTTTAAAATCTTCGATATTGATTTTTTTCATAACTATACTATTTTATTTTGATGCAAAAGCTTTTACATCGCTTTCACTAACCTCATTACCGCCTAAAATTATTAAACGCTCAACAACATTTCTTAACTCACGTATATTACCTGTCCAGTCATAGTTTTGAAGCAATTTTATAGCTTTAGCTGAAAAGGATTTTTTTGCTGTGCCTTGTTCTCCCGAAATTTTACTGGTAAAGTATTCTATAAGTAACGGAATGTCTTCTCGTCTATCATTTAATGCGGGTACTTCAATTAAAATCACTGCTAATCTGTGGTATAAATCTTCACGGAACTTTCCGTCTGCAATTTCTTTTTTAAGATTTTTATTAGTCGCAGCCACAACTCTTACATTAACTTTTATATCCTTATCACTGCCTACGCGCTGTATACGACTTTCTTGTAAAGCACGTAATACTTTTGCTTGTGCAGATAAGCTCATATCACCAATTTCATCTAAAAATATAGTTCCTCCATTTGCGGCTTCAAACTTACCAGCTCTGTCTTTTGCTGCAGAAGTAAATGCTCCTTTTACATGACCAAATAATTCACTTTCAATCAATTCACTAGGAATCGCAGCGCAATTCACCTCAATCATAGGGCCTTTAGAGCGTTCACTTTTTTGGTGTAACCAATGTGCTACCAATTCTTTTCCTGTGCCATTAGGACCAGTAATAAGTACTCTTGCATCTGTTGGTGCAACTTTATCAATCATGTTTTTAATACGCTCAATACCATCACTCTCACCAACCATTTCGTAGTTTTTACTAACTTTCTTTTTTAGCATTTTGTTTTCAACCACGAGCTCTTTTCTATCTAGTGCAATACGTACTGTATTTAAAAGTCTATTTAAATCTGGTGGTTTAGATATATAATCAAAAGCACCTAAACGCATTGTATTTACTGCAGTGTCTAAATCACCATGACCAGAAATCATTACCATTGGTATTTCTGGTTTTATTTTCTTCACAGCTTCTAAGACTTCAACTCCATCCATTTTTGGCATTTTAATATCGCAAAGCACTAAATCGAAATCGTCTTTTTTAATTTTCTCAACTCCTGCTAGGCCATCTTCAGCTTCTTCAACTTGGTACGTATCACTTTCTTCCGAAAGTATTTTAACTAGAACTCGGCGAATTGCCGCTTCATCTTCTATTATTAATATTTTTGGCATATTTATATTTTAAATTTTAATCCAGATCTTAAGTAAAAGGTATTTACATCGTTTAACTTAAAGACTTCGTCTCTATTATCGTTTCGTAAAACATTATTTAGTCTAAAGGTATAACCAGTGTATATATACGCTACTAAATTTTTAGTAAAACAATATTCGTACCCAAGTCCTCCTACCGCTAAAGATAAAGATATATTATCTATTTGCTTTCCATTTATTTGTTGTGGTCTTTGTAGGTGAGCAAAGTAACCATCTAAAGATACGAAGGTTTGAAGCATACTTTTATCTGTAAAGAAATATTTGAGATTAGATTTAGGTACACCAGCAGAAAACGACCATTTATCATTTACTCGTCTATAGTAACTTACAAAAGGTAAAGGAAATGGTAATCCTGTCGTAGTATTGTATGTAAGTCCTAGTATTAAACGGTATGGCTTCTTAGCACTTTCGTCTTTTGTTCTATCATTAATAGCATAAAATCCACCATTTAAAAAAACATCTTCGGAAGTTAATTTTTCTGTTAAGGTAGAAGCTATTCTTGGATTAAACTTTAGTCCAAGTCTCCACTTTTCGCTTGTTTTAAAAGTGTAAGCAACATTAAGGTCTATGATATTAATCGTCTCTAATAAAGATTTATCAAATGGGTATTCATCTTCTAAATTGAGAATAATTCTGTTGTACTCAGCTCCAATAATTAAGTAACAGTCTTCACTAGTTTTTATGGGATAATTTACTAACGCTCTTAGCCTTGTGTATTGATCTTCAGACTCACTTTTTGGGACAAAAGAATACTCTAATCTGGCTAAATCTGTTAGCTGAGCTTCTACAAAATGTACACTAAATAATGTAATTACTATTATAGATATGCATCTCGAAAAGCTTAAAGTCATATAAGAATTTTATTTTTGAATAATATGTACATCGCGTTGCGGAAAAGGAATAGTGATATTATTCACTCTAAATAGTCGCTCAATTTCAAAACGAATATCACTTTTTGGAAATTGGGCTTTAAAACTATCTGCAAGCGTAAATACGATTTTAAAATTTAAGGAACTATCACCAAAATCAGTAAAAAGAACTGTTGGTTCTGGAATGCTAATTACAGCTTCGTGTGTACTTGCGGCCTGTAACAACAACTTTTTTACTAACGCCACATCACTTCCATATGCAACGCCAACGGATACACTTTCTCTAGTTAACGTTCCGTTTTGTGTCCAATTGTATAAAGAATTAGTTAAATATAAATGGTTAGGGATTACTAATACTTTGTTATCAATAGTAACTGCTCTTGTTGTTCTTAATTTAATCTCTTCTACTCTACCAACTTTACCTTCAATTTCTATAATATCACCAACATGTACCGACTGATCAATTAAAATAAACACACCCGAAATAATATCTTGAAACAAGGTTTGCAATGCCAAACCAACACCGATAAGCAAGGCTGCTGATGCTGCAAAAACTGCTGTAACATTAACTCCAACTGAATGCAGTGTAATTAGTAAAATTATAAGATAAATTAACCATCTAAAATAACCATAGACTACATTAAATTTACCTTTATCATCTTCTGGTAGATTTCTAGTAATAAGCTTTAGTACAATTCTTAAAATAATAGAAGTTATAAATATTACGGTAATAACGATTAATACATCTAATATTGATATTTTAATCTTATCGCCAAAATCTAGATTTCTTCCTAAAAACTCACTAATATTTTCCCAAATAGAGCTTTCAGTTATTTTCTCTTCTATATGTTTTAAATCTTGTATCACGACCTTAATATTTCAGCCACTTAAATAACTCTTTATAGGTAGGTTTTTTACCATACATTAAAATACCTACTCGGTAAATTTTTGCTGCGAACCATACTGCAAAAATGAAAGTTCCGATTAAAAGTAACAACGACAACCCTTGTTGCCATAATGGTACACCAAACGGAATACGCATTAACATCACTACTGGAGATGTAAATGGAATAAAAGAAAATACGGTTGAAACAGTTCCATGTGGATCTTCTATTACTGTAAATACACCAACATAAACCGCTAAAATCAGTGGCATAAGAATTGGCAACATAAACTGTTGTGTATCGGTTTCGTTATCAACCGCTGCACCAATAGCAGCATACAAAGAACTATACAACAAATAACCTCCAATAAAGAAAAATATAAATGCAATAACCAGATTAATAATAGGCAAATTACTGATCGCTGTAAATAAATTTTCTGCCATAGCCTGAGCTCCTTCAGCTTGCATGGCTTGGTTCATTAATTCTTGTTGTGGTGCGGATGCTTGGGTTAAATCTATACCAAATATTGACGACACAATTATCATTAATAAGCCTCCTAAAATTACCCAAATTGCAAATTGAGTTACACCAGCTAAAGAGGTTCCTATAATTTTGCCCATCATAAGTTGAATTGGTTTTACAGAAGAAATAATGACCTCTATAATTCGGCTTGTTTTTTCTTCTATAACACTACGCATAATCATGTTTCCGTAGATAATGATAAACATAAATAATAAGTAGCCAGCAATACCTCCAAAGGCTAATTTTACAATGTTATCTATTTTAGAACTTTTTTGTCCATCAAAACTTTCTTGAGCAATATCTATACTGGTATTAGAAGCCTCAATTTGCGCAAATGTTACACCATCTTTCTGCAGTTTCATATCTCGCAAATGCTTTTCTATTTTACGTTCTAGATTAGACATTATGGTTAAAGAAGGTGATTCTTCTGAATAAAACTTAACATTGTCGGCAAAAGCCTCTAAAGAATCTACAGCTGACACATACAATAAACCATAATCTTCTTTTTCCTTAACTAAGGCTATGGCATCTTCTAAACTTAAACCATTAAGTTTGGTATAAATAGTGTTTTCTGTATTCTGAAACACATCCTTAAAATAGCCTGTTTCGTCTAGTATAGAAATGGTACGCTCTTTATCATTATTTAATTGCGATAAATAAGCAACAACAGCGATGAGAGCAATCATTATTATTGGGCTCAAAAATGTCATTACTATGAATGATTTATTCTTTACCTTGGTGAGATATTCGCGTTTTATGATGAGTGGTAAATGATTCATTGCTTAGTTGTTTTTTACAGTTTGAATAAAAATATCGCTTGCTGAAGGAATGACTTCAACAAAATGATGCACCTCTGCTCTAGATGTTAAAAACGAAAGCAAATCATTTGATGATGTGGTATCGTTTATTTTAATGTTTAACTTAATATCATCATTTAAATTTTTAAATGTTGCAGGTAATACATCAAACTTATTTTTAATATCAGCAACTACAGCATCACTATTATTAGATTGTAAACCTACTTCGAATGTGTTGGTTTTGTATTGACGTTTTATATCATTTAACTTACCATCTAAAACCTTATTAGATTTATGAATTAGTGCTATGTGATCGCATAATTCTTCGACAGATTCCATTCTATGAGTTGAAAAGATTACTGTTGCACCTTCATCTCTTAATTGTAGAATTTCATCTTTAATTAAATTGGCATTGATTGGATCGAAACCAGAAAACGGTTCATCAAAAATTAATAGTTTTGGCTTATGCAACACAGTAACTACAAACTGTATTTTTTGTGCCTGCCCTTTACTTAATTCCTGAATTTTCTTATTCCACCAATCTCCTATCTCTAGTTTATCGAACCAGTATTTTAATCTACTTTTAGCTTCAGATTTGCTTAGACCTTTTAATTGCGCCAAATACAAACACTGTTCTCCTACTTTCATAGACTTATACAAACCACGCTCTTCTGGCAAATAGCCAATATCTTTAATATGCTCTGGTTTTAATGGTTGTCCATCTAACAAAACAGAGCCTTCATCTGGCATTGTAATTTGATTAATAATACGAATCAAAGTGGTTTTTCCTGCACCATTTGGGCCTAGTAATCCAAAAATACTGCCTTTGGGTACAGCAATAGATACTTGATTTAGTGCTCTAAAATTCCCGAAGTTTTTTGAAACGGAATTAGCAACTAATAAGTCATTCATATATAGCTATTTTTTTTAAGTAAGGTTATTAGGTAAATATATTAAATGTTGTAGAGTTTTAAAGAATAATCGAACACTTATTATTCGCTATTTTTAAGATGGTGGTATAAAAAACAAAACCCACCCTTATGGTTAGATAAGGATGGGAAAAAATTGCTATGAAAAAGAAAAATTACCGCTAATTAGCATTAGCGATAACTCAAAGATACTATTTTTTATGAATTAGACGCTTTTTATGAAAACATATCTTTTACTTTTTCAAAAAAAGATTTATCCGAGCTTTCTGGCTTAGGTACAAAATGTTCGTCTTCTTTCATGCTTTCAAAAAACTCTTTTTGCTTTTTACTTAAAGTCTTTGGTGTCCATACATTTACATGTACAAGTAGGTCACCTTTACCATATCCATTGATACTAGGAATACCCTTTCCTCGAAGTCTTAATATTTTACCAGACTGAACTCCAGCTTCAATTTTAATTCTCACTTTTCCGGTTACGGTATCAATTTCTTTAGAGGTTCCTAATACTGCGTCTGGTAAACTTACATACATATCGTAATGCAGATTATCTCCTTCTCGCTTTAAGGTTGGATGATCTTCCTCTTGTATAGCTACTAATAAATCACCAGCAATACCATTACCAGGTGCATCGTTACCTTTACTTGTTACTTTTAACTGCATACCATCTACAACACCTGCTGGTATTTTAACAGATACTGTTTCTTCAGATACTTTTAAGCCTTGTGCATCTGCATCTGCCGGTTTTTTGTCTATTATTTGACCAGCCCCTGAACACGTCGGACAAGTAGTTGCAGTTTGCATTCTTCCTAAGATAGTATTTGTAACTCTAGTAACCTGACCTGCTCCATTACACGTATCACACGTTTTATAAGTAGTACCAGGTGCTTGTATCTTTCGCTTTACTTTTATCTTCTTTTCAACTCCGTTAGCAACCTCTTCTAAAGTTAACTTAACACGTATACGAAGGTTACTCCCTTTAACCACACGTTGTCTTCCGCCTCCGCCAAAGCCGCTAAATCCGCCTCCGCCAAAAGCTCCCCCAAAAATATCGCCAAACTGACTGAATATGTCATCCATATTCATGCCACCTCCACCGAAGCCTCCTCCGCCTTCAAAGGCTTGGTGACCAAATTGGTCGTAACGTGCTTTTTTATCAGCATTACTCAAAACCTCATAAGCTTCAGCAGCTTTTTTAAATTTCTCTTCTGCTTCTTTATTATCTGGGTTTTTATCCGGATGATATTTTAAAGCCATCTTTCGATACGCTTTTTTTATCTCAGCTTCAGACGCACCTTTACTTATTCCTAATATATCGTAATAATCTTCTTTCATAGAATGATTTATTATTCGTTTCCAATACTCTGGAAAACACTTTTATATAATTTTATTGTCCGATAACCACTTTAGGGAAACGAATTACTTTTTCACCGAGCTTATAACCTCGCTCTACCACATCGATGATTTTACCTTTTAAATCATCACTTGGCGCAGGGATTTGAGTTACAGCTTCATGATCATCTGCATTAAATACATCTCCTTGCTTTACCTCAATTTTAGATAAACCCTTTTGCTCTAGAGTATTGATTAACTTATTATAAATTAATAATACTCCTTTACGTAATTCTTCGGCCTCTTTATCCTCTTCAATATGCATTAAAGCACGTTCAAAATCATCTAATACAGGTAACATTGATACCATAACATCTTGACTGGCTGTCTTAAACAATTCTATACGCTCTTTACTAGTTCGTTTTTTGTAATTCTCAAACTCCGCAAACAAACGCATAAACTTATCCTTCTCAGCAGCTAATTGATCTTGCAATTGCTCTTCTGCAGATTTTTGTTCTTTTTGTTCTTCAACTTCAACTTCTGGTGTTGCAGTTGTTGCTCCTTCAACTTGTGGTTCTTCCACTTTTTTATTTTTATTTTTTTTACTCATTTTGAGTTTCATTTTTAAATCTTCGATTTAGAGATGGCAAAAGTACTGCCATTATTATTAAAATGTCAAAATGTCATTAACATTTTTTTACGACAGTTTAATTCTTCTAATGCTTATCTTTGCAGACTTAAAACAAAACCATTAACTATGAAAACATCTTTTTTAAAAATTTTTACTGTAATAGCTTTAGTTTCACTCGCAAGCTGTGGAGAAAAAGCGAAAGAAGCTGAAACGAAAGAAGCTGAAAAAGCTGCAGTATCAGAAAATACAGCTATTACTTATAAAGCCAATATCGATGAATCACTAATCGAGTGGAAAGGTTTTAAGCCAACTGGTTCTCATACTGGTACAATTGGGATTAAACAAGGAAAAATCAATGTAAATAACAATGCCATAGAAAGCGGTAAATTTGTAATTGACATGAGTAGTATAGCAGTTACAGATATCCCAAAAGAAGAAGAAGGGAATGCAAAATTAAAAGGCCATTTAACTAGTGCTGACTTTTTTGATGTTGAAACATACCCAATTGCAAGTTTTGAAATAACAGGAACTGAAACTGTAGATGGAAAAACAATGCTTTCTGGTAATTTAACTATGAAAGACAAAACAAATAACATCAGTATTCCTGTGAGTACAGAAATGAAAGATGGCACAATGATTTTAACTAGCGAAACTTTTACTATTGATCGTTCTAAGTGGAATGTTGAATATGGCTCTAAATCCTTTTTCGATAATTTAGGTGATAAATTTATCAATGATGATATTGAATTGAAAGTTACTTTGGTAGCCAACAAATAAAATATAGTCTAACATACATAAAGAAGAGTGGTTGTTTTTTTTAACAACTGCTCTTTTTTTTTTTACATAAAAATGAATTTAACCGCAGCAATCATAGCTATAAAACCTATAAAAGCTATAAGTACCCAAACTGTTCCCTTGTAGTGCTTTTTATGAAGACGAAGATCTTTACGGTATTGATAGCCAATAATTACAGCGAAGGCAATAAAAAATAATAATCCAAAAATCAATTGACCGTTACTAAACATCTTCTTATTTTTATGCAAAAATAAGGATTAAAACTACAACTATGCAAGATAAAATCAATGCTGTAAAAGCGTTTCATACCGCATTTAAAATTGGTCACAGAGAAACTCCAAAAGCAGACTTAGGAATAGACAAAAATATGTTGCGTTACAAGTTAATGCGCGAAGAGAATGAAGAATATTTAGAAGCAGCAAATGCAAATGATTTAGTAGAAGTTGCTGATGCTTTGGGCGACATGCTATACATTTTGTGCGGAACAATAATTGAACATGGCATGCAACACAAAATTGAAGAAGTCTTTGAGGAAATTCAACGCAGTAATATGAGTAAATTAGGTGAGAATGGAGAACCTATTTACAGAGAAGATGGTAAAGTTTTAAAAGGACCTAACTATTTTAAACCTCATATTAAAGAAATTTTAGAAAAGTAAATTTGAATTGTAATATGGCGAAGTTATTTAGAACTTCACCTTTATTCTAGCATACTTTTACTCTCCAACCAAAAGCATCATCAGTTTGGTTTGTTTGTATATCTGTAATACGCTTTTTCAATAATTCACCATAAGTATTCTCTAATTCTGGCAATTCGTAATCTTTATTTTTATAACCAAAACCAGAAATTGGTGAAATAACAGCAGCTGTACCAGCACCAAAAAGCTCTTTAAGACTTCCGTTTTCTGACGCTTCAATAAGCTCTGACACTTTTATCTTTCTTACTTCTGTAGTTATGCCTTCCGCTTCAGCAATAGCTAAAATACTTTTTCGTGTAATACCATCTAAAATTCTATCGCTTGTTGGTACAGTTAGTAAAGTATCGTTAATTCTAACAAATATATTCATGGCACCAGCTTCTTCAATATACTCGTGTGTATTGTCATCGGTCCAAATCACTTGCTGATAGCCTTTATCTTTAGCTAACTGAGTTGGGTAAAATTGTCCAGCATAGTTACCTCCGGCTTTAGCAAAACCAACACCACCATTTGCTGATCGCGAATAATGCTCTTCTATAAGAACTTTTACCTTTCCAGAAAAATAAGCTCCAGAAGGAGCACATGCTATAATAAATTTATAAGAATCTGCAGGTGAAGCATGAAAACCTTTACCTGTAGCAAACATAAAAGGACGAATGTATAACGCACTACCTTTAGCGCTAGGAATCCAATCTTTTTCAACTTTTAAGAGCTCCTTTAAACCATCCATAAAATACGCTTCTGGTATTTCGGGCATTGCTAAACGCTTAGCTGAAATATTCATTCGCTTTATATTGTCCATTGGCCTAAACAAAAATACACTACCTTCTTCATCTTTGTAGGCTTTCATACCTTCAAAAATCGATTGTCCATAATGAAAAATTTTAGCTGATGGCTCTAAAGTAATTGGCTGATATGGTACTATTTTTGGCGTTTGCCATTTTCCATCTTCATAATCACAAACAAACATATGGTCCGAAAACACACTTCCAAAGTTTAAGTTACTAAAATCGACACTGTTAATTCTAGATGCTTTAGTTTTCTCAACTATGATATTTTCTGTATGAATAGCCATAATTACTTATAATTTTATTGTCAAAAATACACAATCGTAAGCGTTAAAAAAAGCTAATATTCCCTTTAATTGTGTAAATTTGTAATTCAATAATTATTCAAATCAAAAAATATCAATAATGAAAAAATTATTATTATTCATAGCAATTAGTTTAATCGTAGTTTCTTGTAAAAACGAAAAAGAAACTGCTGAAAACAAAGTGAATGAAGCAAAACAAGAGATTGCGTACGCTTCTTTCGGAATGGAAATAAATGACACTGATGCACTAACATCTGAGCGCATGATGGAACATTATAAAGGATTAAAATCTGGCGATACAATACCAGCTAAAATGAAAGCTAAAATTGTAGAAGTTTGTTCTAAAAAAGGTTGTTGGATGACTTTAGATATGGATGGTGAAAATGAAGTTATGGTAAAATTTAAAGACTACGGCTTCTTTATGCCATTAGATGCAAAAGGTGATGTTGTTGTTAACGGAAAAGCATTTGTTACAGAAACTCCGGTAGAAGAATTAAGACATTATGCAGAAGATGCAGGCAAATCTAAAGAAGAAATTGAAGCCATTACAGAGCCTAAATTAGAATATCGTTTTGAAGCCGATGGTGTTTTACTTAAAGAATAAAGTTACAGTTCTTTTTTTCTTGTTAGTACTACTTTTAAGCAGTTGTAAAAACGACGAAAAACCAGAAGATAAACCTATCAAGAAAGTTGAATACACCATGTATCAACCTTCTGAAATGGCCAACTTTATGAATGCAATGTATGCCTACAACTTACAGATAAAAAATCAAATTATTGCAGGAGAAACACCTATCTCTATGCCTTTAGACTTAATGCAATTACATTCTGCGGAAATGACTAAAGGAAAAGACAGAACTCATGTATGGAATAGCTTTGTAAACGTTTTTATAAAATCACAGCAAACAATTGCAGACACGCTTTCTAATGTTGAATTGAAAGCACGATATAACAATGCTATTAATAATTGTTTAGCTTGTCATAAAACGGAATGCGTAGGACCAATTCCAAAGATTAAAAAACTATTGATTCAATAGCCATTGAGACGAAAAATAATCACCACTTCAGATGGTTCTAAAACCATACATATAGAAGATTGGGATGAACATTATCATTCCATCCATGGTGCCATACAAGAAGCAAATCATGTATTTTTAAAACATGGTTTGCTTTTTTATTACAATACATTTCATTCTGAGAAAAGAGAAGAATCTTTTTTAGTAAATATCTTAGAAATTGGGTTTGGTACAGGACTCAACACCTTTTTAACTTTAATTGAAGCCGAAAAACTAAACCTAAATATTAGTTATACAGGTGTAGAAGCCTATCCTGTTGAAGCAGAAGAAGTAAAAGCGCTTAATTATGTAGAGCTCATTTCTCAAAAACATGCAACAGTTTTTCAAGATATACATGCGACTTCATGGGAAAAAGAATATCACATAACGTCTAGTTTTATATTAGAAAAACAACAAAAGTTCTTTGAAGACATAGATGCAGAAGATACATTCAATATCATTTATTTTGATGCTTTTGGAGCGCGTGTTCAACCCAATTTATGGACAGAAGCTATCTTTAAAATAATGTATAAAGCACTGAAAAAAAATGGCGTTTTAGTCACCTATTCTGCAAAAGGCAGTGTAAGACGTGCTATGCAAGCTGTTGGTTTTACAGTAGAGCGACTTCCTGGTCCTCCTGGCAAACGTGAAATGTTACGAGCGCGCAAAATGTGCTCGTAACATTCAACGAACGTAGTGAGTTAAATGTTGAGAGTAAGGCAACATTCAACGCGTATAGCGAGTTAAATGTTTAGAGAAACGAAACATTCAGCGAAATGAAATGAACTAAATGTTGAGATTGACAAAACATTCAGTTATTAAAGAAAGCTGAATGCTTAGAAAAAAGCACCAAACTTTAAAATATAAATATCGCAATTAAACCCAACTATTTTTGATTAAAACAAACCTCATTCTCATTTCAGTTTACCTCATAATTCCTTAACTTGCATTGCTATTGAAAACAGGAAAATTATTATGAGTTATAACATCAGCGAAAAAGGATATTATGGAGAGTTTGGTGGAGCGTATATTCCAGAAATGCTCTATCCTAATGTAGAAGAATTACGCCAAAACTATCTTAAGATTATGGCAGAGCCTTCGTTTCAAGAAGAGTTTCATGCTTTATTAAAAGATTATGTTGGCCGTCCTACTCCACTCTATTTTGCAAAACGCCTTTCAGAAAAATACAATACTAAGATTTATCTAAAACGCGAAGATTTAAACCATACTGGTGCGCATAAAATCAATAATACAATTGGGCAAATCCTAATGGCTAAACGCTTAGGTAAAAACAGAATTATTGCAGAAACTGGTGCTGGACAACACGGAGTAGCTACTGCAACGGTATGTGCGCTCATGGGTATTGAGTGTATTGTTTATATGGGAGAAATTGATATTGCGCGCCAAGCACCAAATGTAGCTCGTATGAAAATGTTAGGAGCAACGGTTATCCCTGCACTTTCTGGTAGTCGTACCTTAAAAGATGCTACAAATGAAGCCATTAGAGATTGGATTAACAATCCTGTAGATACACATTATATTATTGGAAGTGTAGTTGGTCCTCATCCATATCCAGATATGGTGGCTAAGTTTCAAGCTGTAGTTTCAGAAGAAATTAAAAGCCAACTATTAGAAAAAGAAGGTACTGAAAATCCGGATTATTTAATTGCCTGTGTTGGTGGTGGCAGTAATGCTGCCGGAACTTATTATCATTATTTAGACAATGAAGATGTAAATATTATTGCTGTAGAAGCTGCAGGCTTGGGTGTAGATTCGGGTGAAAGTGCTGCTACCTCAGTTTTAGGAAAAGAAGGTATCATTCACGGTAGCAAAACCTTGTTAATGCAAACAAATGATGGACAAATTACAGAACCGTATTCTATTTCTGCCGGATTAGATTATCCTGGAGTTGGACCAATGCATGCAAATCTCTATAAAACTGGTCGCGCGGAGTTTATTGCAATTACTGATAAAGATGCCATGACTTCTGGATTAGAGTTGTGTAAATTAGAAGGTATCATTCCGGCTATAGAAAGCTCTCACGCATTAGCCGTTTTTGAACATAAAACATTTCAACCAGATGATATTGTAGTACTTAATTTATCTGGTCGAGGAGATAAAGATTTACAAAATTATATTGATTATTTTAAACTTTAAAAAGACCTAAAGAAACAAGAAAAAAGAGAAAGGACCCATTCTTAAAATAGTCTAAACTCTTTATTCTACTTTCTATTTTCTCAAAAATATGAACAGAATAAACAAAAAATTACAAGAAGAGAAAAAGCTCTTATCTATATATTTTACAGCCGGTTATCCTAATATAGACGATACCGTTTCTACCATTAAAAACTTAGAAGAAAGTGGTGTAGATATGATTGAAATAGGATTACCTTTTAGTGATCCTTTAGCAGATGGACCAACTATACAAGCCAGCTCTACCAAAGCATTACAAAATGGTATGACGTCAGAGTTGTTGTTTGAACAGTTAAAAGATATCAGATCATCTGTTTCTATTCCATTAATTATAATGGGTTACTTTAATCCTATGTTGCAATTTGGTGTTGAGGCATTTTGTAAAAAATGTCAAGAAGTTGGTATCGATGGTCTTATCATTCCAGACTTACCAGTAGACGTTTATAATGATGACTATAGAGCCATTTTTGAAAAACATGGTCTAATCAACGTATTTTTAATTACACCACAAACCTCAGACGAACGAATTAATTATATAGATTCAGTCTCAAATGGATTTATCTATATGGTGAGTTCTGCTAGTACAACAGGCGCAAAAGCTGGTTTTGGCGATGCACAAACCTCTTATTTTGAGCGTATTGCCAACATGAAACTTAAAAACCCTCAAATAGTTGGCTTCGGAATCTCTAATAACGACACCTTTACTCAGGCAACCAAGTATGCCAAAGGTGCTATTATTGGTTCTGCTTTTGTTAAGCATGTCACTGAACACGGAGTAAATTCTATTCATAAATTTGTTGATAGTATATTGTGAAAGTCTTAAACGATTGGAGGCTAATTATTCTGCTTTGCTTAACCTTGGGTTTGGCTCCATTTTTTCCAGAACCTCATCTTTTTGGAAAAATACGATGGATAAGTGGAGGTGCAAATGGCATGGAACCAAAAGATTATTTTGATGTTCTAATGCATGGTTTTCCTTTTGTATTATTAATAAGATTACTCATTTTAAAACTAAAAAAGTAAGAATCTAAATTATACTCAGAAGAAGAGTTTAGTAAAACAAGCAAATACAAGATGGCATTAAACATCGTTCTCATAGAACCCGAAATCCCAAACAATACGGGCAATATTGGTCGATTAGCTTTGGCTACAGGTTCTCGATTACATTTAGTAAAACCTTTTGGTTTTGAGATCGATGATAAACGACTAAAACGTGCCGGCTTAGATTATTGGCAACACTTAGAAGTAATTTATTACGATACTATAAATGACTTCTTTACTCAAAACAATAACGCCAAAATGGTATTCTTATCTAGTCATGGTACTAAATCTCATTGGGATATTGAGTTCGTAAATAATATGTTCTTAGTTTTTGGCAAAGAATCTGTGGGTTTACCAAAACCATTACTTAAAAAATATAACGACCAACTTTTTAAGATTCCACTTTATAACAAAGCCATTAGAAGCCTAAATTTAGCCAACGCAGTAAGTATAATTGTATATGAAGGTTTACGACAATTAGAATAAAATTGTGCATATTAACGCTTTTTCACTTATATTGCTCTAAATTTACGTTTAACACCAAATCTTAAAATTATGATTACCAAGACATTAAAAGCAGGTTTTTTTATAATTGCTATAGGTTCATTTTCATTTGTAGGTGCGCAAGATACGCTAAGTGCAAATAAAGAAGATACATCTAAAAAAATGTTTAAACACCTCGATATTAATGAGGATAACAAAATTACTTTAGAAGAATTTAAAAAAATGCGCATAAAAGATCCTGCTAAAGCCGCACAAGTTGAAAAGCGTTTTGCTCGAATGGATACCAACAATAATGGATCTGTAGATAAAGCAGAATTTAGAGCTTTTTATGAAGGTACTTCTCAAAGAAGAACAGAGAAAACTAATGCAAAGAAAGGCTAATTATAGTCATTCTTTTTCTATACAAAATAAAAATCCTCTAGCATCCTAGAGGATTTTTTATATACATTTATTACCATAGTACTGCAAAGATAGCTCTAGCTCTAAAACAATGAGCGCGTTATTTAGTATCTTTGAGTATGAAACGCATAACACATAAAAACGTCTTATTTGTAAGTCTTTCGCTTATCTTAAGCTTAGTTGCGTATACAAATGTTGACAACCGTTTGCCTGTAGAGGCTGTAAAAACAGCTTTAGTTGTTAATGAACCTAGTTTTAAAACCCAATTTTCTTTAGCATATCACAAAGCCATTACCCTTGTATTTATTGACAATGCTAGGTTTGCAGCATTTAATTTTTCACAGTTTCGTAAGGAATTTACAACAAAAGCCAATACAGCTTTTAAAACCTATACATACCACACGCTTAGTCTTAGAGCAACTCAACTACACACCAAGCTCTACAGCTATGCTGCACGCCAAACTCTTTATAATAATAGTATATCCTAGTTTTTAAATAGCTTTAACTAGCTATACCACAATCTAGTAACAACAGCGTCTCTATACCTAGAGATGCCATACATTATTATTCAATGAAAATTAAAAAAACCTTAAGGTTTACGGCCTTAATATTTATGATTGTTTTGGCTTGTTTGGTACCATTTCCTTTAAAATTTTCATCTAAGGACAATCTACCCAAAAACCTCATAGAACATATAGATATAAAAGAAGACGATGAGAACGAAGACCAGCTTAAAGAGATCTTTTAAAAGTATTACCTCACAAATTAGGCTTTAGAATCGTTGCCCTTTTTTCATAAAATATATGTAAAGTTACGTATAATAAAGTGCGATGAATTTTGTAGTTTTATAACGGATGAGACACAAATAAACAAACGGTTATCTCGAGTTATTTGCGGGACATCATATGGTTTGGTTTAGATAAATCATTTTATGCACATTCTAGAGAAATACATAAGGTTTTTATTCAATTCGCGTTTCAAAATTAGATATCAAAACAAAGTAATTAATCATAAAATAATTCGTTTACAACCTCTTCTTTAAAAAATGAAAAATAAAATTTTAACAATATTATGTTTAGTTATAAGTCTAACTGTATTTGGACAAGCATCTAATGATTGTTATGAAATAAAGTATTTGGACTTTTTTGGTTTAGACAACACGGAAATTATAAAATGGCCTGAATCTCAACTTAACGGACTATTGAAAATGGATTTCAGCAATGATAAAGGACAATCTGAAATTAAAACCAACTTCATAATTCCGATGATTGTATATCAATTAAAGGAATATCATCCTAATTGTAATAAAGACATTGATACGAGTTATTTTGATAAAATTTCAGAAATCTATCTAAAAATTAGAGGCATTGATTCAACCGATTTTCTAAAAAAATCAATTGCCGATAAAATTGACTTCTTACGCTCTGACTTCTATGCTCAAGTTGAAAATGTGGCTTATTTGCCTAAAATGACAGCAACTTTCGATGATGGCCCTTTTTATGGATTTGACTACAACGCGCAATCTGAATTAAAACCAACTAAAACACAGAAAACCGAATTTGGGACTTTAGTTGTTTCAAAAGCTAATGATAAAACCATACTTACAAGCAAAGACAAAACCGGAACTATTATTTGGCAAAAGGCAATTACAGGATTATCAGACAGAAATTTAACCGAATTACATTTCGCCATTGACCCAATAGAATATAATTCCGTTGCTACAGTTGTCCATATGTATTCGGAAGGAGAAAGATTTACACTATATTTAAAAAGCGATGGAAGTTTTATGTATTACTTTCATTCTTGGTGATAAAACAATAAAAACGTTGCATAGCAATGGCCAGAGTCCGTTGTATACATCTAAAAATAAACGCAGAAATAGCATCGAATCTTACAAGTTTATAAAACACTAGTTTCTGAAAATGTTTAAAAACGCATAAATAAAAAATGAACATAAAACAATTAGCATTCGGACTTCTAACTATTGGATTGATAAGTTGTAATTTAAAATCTAAAGAAAACAAACCTGTAGAAACACACACCTATCCTAACATAAAAATTGTTGGCGCCATGAAAAATGTGATGTGGAAGGGCGAACTAAGTAATAGTATTAATCTTGATACTATCTCTGATAAAAATGGGCTTTATGGACTAGGACCTGTGAGTTATTTAAAAGGAGAATTACTTATCAATAACGGAAATAGCTATGTCTCTGAAGTTACTTCAGATTCAACAATGACAGTTAAAAAGACATTTAAAGCGTCTGCACCTTTCTTTGTATATAGCAATGTAACCGAATGGACCGAAATAGAATTGCCTACTAATTTAAAAACCATTAAAGATTTAGAAAAATTTATTGACGACAAAACATCTCATTTTATAAGACCTTTTACATTTAAAATAATCGGAAAGGTTTCAAGTGCAACCATACATATTCAGAATTTACCCGAAGGCTCCATAGTAACATCTCCTGCAGAGGCACATAAAGGCCAAACAAATTACACTATAGAAAATGAAAATGTCGAAATAGTTGGCTTTTTCTCAACTGAACACAAAGGAATTTTTACACATCACGACTCATTTTTACATATGCATTTAATTACAAAAGATGAAAGCAAAATGGGCCATTTAGATGCACTTAAAATTGGGACAATGAAATTGTATTTACCAAAAAAATAAAGCAACCTTCCATAACTTGTATAAGTAAGTAAATGGTTATGCCATAGTTATCATAATTATTCGTAATTTTCTAATGATTAGATTTCTTTAACTAATTTTAAGCTAATCACAGTAGCAAATTACAAACAACTATTTGCTACGTAATTATAAAAACACCATAATGAAAAATATTGCTATTTTGTTTTTAACCATGGGACTATTTGGTAATTTATTTGGTCAATCAGAAAAGAAAGATTCTAATTCTACAGACAACCAAGAACTTAGAATGGAATATAATGTGATGACCAATATTTCTTTAGAAACACTTAAGAAATATAAAAATGAAAAACGATACAAGAAAATCGAGGAAGGTATTTACATGGATTTAAAAGATGAAGACGACGCCAAATATAGAATGACCATATCTTATGAGTTAGTAGCGAATGAAACCAACAATCAATATCCTTTAGAAGATATTTTAGACAAGTATTTAATGTACGTTTCGGATTTCTTAGCATCTAAAAACAAGGCAAATTCTAATACATTTATCTTTGAATTTGGCGGTTATCTCGATGAGATGATAAAAGCTAAAGAGATTATTGGCAAAAAAGTGTTCAATCGAGATATTAAAGGAGAGGATGGTAAAATATATACAGAATTAATCATTGAGTAAAAGCAACATAACAAATACCATCTAAAAATTAACATAACCACAACCAAAATGAAATACACTAACCTAATTCTCACACTTTTTGCTTTTCTACTTTTTAACTCTTGTAAAAAGGAAATTAAAGAGACAGTTGTTTTAGAAAAATTTCCAATAGCAAATCCTAGTGATGTAGGTATGGTGACAGACAGCCTTGCTCAAATTGATGATATGGTAAAAAGTTATGTCGATGCTAATAAATATTCTGGCGCAGTAACTTTAATAGCCAAAAATGGCAAAATTATTTATGAATCGGCAGTTGGTTGGTCGGATTCTGCAAGAACTGAACCTTATAGAAAAGACCATTTATTTAGAATGGCATCTATGACCAAACCATTAACATCAGTAGCAGCAATGCAACTTATTGAAGCCGGTAAACTTCAATTAGATGATCCAATTGGCAACTATATTCCTTCTTTTAATGAGACAGAAGTTTTAAACAGTTTTAATGCAGCAGACACAACTTGGACGAGTAAGCCATCAAACAGAAAACCAACCATAAGACACCTGTTAACACATACAGCTGGTGTACCTTATGGTTTTATGAATCCTCCCGTAAACGGAGCTATTTTAGCGAAAAACAATATTCCGGATTTAAGTACTTATCTACCAATTACTATTGAAGAAACTGCTCATAAATTAGGTAATCTACCTTTGGTGCACCAACCTGGTGAAAAATGGGTATATGGACTAAACACAGATGTTTTAGGTCGTGTAATAGAAGTTGTTTCAGGGCAAAAATTAGGTGATTATATCCGCGAACACATTACAAAACCTTTAGAGATAGAAAAGCTCGATTTCTACTTTAATGATTCTCTAACCAAGGATTTAACTAAAGTATTTGTACCTGGACAAAATGGGGAAATCAAACAAGTATCAAAAATGGGGAAATTCTATATTGCAGACTACCCTACACAAGGCGCTAAAACTTATTTGTCTGGTGGAAGTGGTATGACAGGTACTGCGCGCGATTATTTTCTATTTTGCCAAGCGATGCTAAATGATGGTATTCTTAATGGTCATCGTATTTTGAAAGCTGAAACCGCAAAATCTATGCACCAGAATCAGATTGACACTATTACTTACCCATGGGGAAAATCAAAATTCGGTTTTGGGTTTGATGTTGCTAATGAGCATCCTAGGCGACCAAACGGAACGTATAGCTGGAGTGGAGCTTTTAGCACAGTGTTCTGGATAGACCCAGTGAATGAATTGATTGTTATTCAACTAAGACAAGTGCTTCAATCTCCTTACAACAACGAGATTAATTCAAAATTAGAAAAGATTGTATATGGTGCATTAGGTGAATAGATACATTAACGATTTTTACGCAACATCTCTAAATACATATTTTCTACCTTAGTTCTTGCCCAAGGCGTACGTCTTAGAAATTTTAAGCTCGATTTTACAGAAGGGTCGTGAGTAAAACAGCGAATGTTTATCTGGTAACCCATATATTCCCAGCCATAATGAGCTTGTAGCTCAGTAATAATCTGTTCTAGTTTTATTCCGTGAAGTGGGTTATTAGGCTGAGTAGACAAACTATAAGTTTTTAACTAATTCTTTAATCTTCACTGCTTTTTCAAAATGATCTAACGTATGTGTTTGTATCCACCAAGTGGCAGCTTCCATTAATAACTCAGGAGTATCATTTTTATTTTTAAAAAAAGCATAAAAAGAAATTCCAACATTAGTTCCTTTTTGTGCAATTTTTTTATCGCAAACTTCTAAAATTTTGATTTTGAGGATTGGAGTCATTACATTATATTTTTTTACAAAGAGGTTACCTTTTTGTCATTGCTACCAATACAGGAATGACAATAGCAACTAGCGTCTATTCTCGTTATTACGTCTACGGTTTTTATTTCTATTTCGGCTAGAATTCTTATTATTACTTGAGTTGTTTTTAGAACTAGCTTTTGAGTTTGAACTGCGTCTACGACCCTGATTTCTATTCTGGCCAGGTTTAACAGGCTCAGTTGAAGCATTTGGATCTGGCTCAAAACCTTCAACAATCTCAACATCAATTTTCATATCAATTAATTTCTCAATATCTCTTAAATACGTTGTTTCATCTGCACTTACTAATGAGATAGCTTCTCCACTTGCTCCTGCTCTACCTGTTCTACCGATTCTATGAACATAGTCTTCAGAAATATTAGGCAACTCAAAATTAATAACATGTGGCAATAACGGAATATCTAATCCACGAGCCGCAATATCTGTAGCAACCAATACTCTTATTGAACCGTTTTTAAATCCGGCTAAAGCTTTGGTTCTTGCCCCTTGACTTTTATTTCCATGAATTGCAGCGGCAGAAATACCTGCACTAATCATTTTTTTACAAAGCTTATTAGCTCCATGCTTTGTTCTGGTAAAAACTAATACTTGTTTCCAATTACCCTCAGAAATAAGCTTAATAATTAAGCCTGTTTTTTTACCTTTTGCGACACGGTAAACTTTCTGGTCAATAATTTCAACAGCCGTATTCTCTGGCGTTGCTTCAACTTGCACTGGATTATTAAGAATAGAATACGCTAACTTTTTAATATCCTTAGAAAATGTTGCAGAGAACATTAAATTTTGGCGTTTGTCTGGCATTAACTTCATTACACGCTCTATATCGCGCAAAAAGCCCATATCTAGCATACGATCTGCCTCATCTAATACAAAAACCTCAACACGCTTTAAAGATAACGCACCTTGACTCTCTAAATCTATTAAACGACCAGGTGTAGCGACTAAAACATCTATACCTTGTCTTATTCTTGCAACTTGTGGTTTTTGGTTAACACCACCAAAAATAACTGCGCTTCTTATATTTAAAAATTCGCTGTACTCCTTTACATTATCATAAACTTGAGCAGCTAACTCTCGTGTTGGAGTTAAAATCAACGCTCGTATTGGTCTAAACTTTGCTTTAGGGTTTTCTGATAAGTAATGTAATAATGGCAAGGTAAAACCTGCTGTTTTCCCTGTACCAGTTTGTGCTGATGCTAATACATCTTTACCTTCTAAAACTGGCGGAATGGCTTTGGCTTGTATTGGTGAAGGAGTTTCGTATCCTTTTTTACTAATAGCTTTTAGTAAAGGCTCGGATAAGCCTAATGATTTAAATGACATATATATTATTTGGTAAATGACCATCTAATTTTTAGTGTCATTCTTCTTAGCTGCAAAGGTAGTGTTAATTTATTCGCTACCGTATATTTAGTTGACTTTCTAAAAATTTTCAATTAACTTCGTTTAACGTCTGATATAAGTCATTAAAACGGACTCATATCACTTAAGTTAGCCACAATTAAAGATGCTACACAAGCCGATTAAATTTCAAGCCATAGAATACAAAGGGAAAATTGTATTTGAAAAAGTAAAGCTGACCACTTTTAACAGAATTCCCAAACTTTTTAATGATAATGAATCATGCTTCATGTTTATAGACAAAGGAAGTTTTATAGTTAGAACGCCAAACAAGTTAGTCACATTTGAAGAAGGTAGTGGAATGTTGGCTAAGTGTTTCAATTACTATACTGAAACTTCACTGAAACAACAACTAAAGAATGAAACATTTGAACTTATTGGAGTTCTACTCTACCCTGAACTTGTCAAACAAATATTTCCGTATCAACATAGTATTGAAGCCAATAACAATTACAACATTAACAAAATACAGGTTGACAAAATGCTATTAAATTTCAAAAATAGCATTAACATAATTCTTGATAATCCACAACTTGCTGATGAAGCTTTAATCTTAAATAAACTGCGGGAGTTTATTATTTTGATGACCAAAGCGACTCAATCAAAATCAGAACCAGAGTTTCTCAAACAAATATTTAGTCCTTATGAATTCAGTTTCAAAAAGACAATAGAAAACAACCTGTATGCGAGTTTATCTCTTAATGAGTTAGCTCATTTATGTAACATGAGTTTATCTAGTTTCAACCGTAAATTCAAAGAAATATACAAAGAAAGTCCAAAAAAATATATCACTTCCAAAAAACTAGAAAAAGCAACTGTACTACTGCGTCAAAATAATTCTAGAATTGCAGAGGTTGCTTATGATTGTGGTTTCGAATCCACATCTACCTTTAACCGTCTTTTTCAAAAGTCTTATCAGAAAAGTCCTTCGCAGTTTATTCTTGACACGAAATGAGCAATTATTGAGATAAACTGCAATACAGTTCTATTTCACTCTTCCCAACTTTGTAATCGTAAGATTATAAAGAATTAATAAAATCAAAAAATGATGAAAAAAACAGGTATTTCAGCCTTGTTCATAATGTTGATTATGGGCTTGGGAACACAACAAATTTATGCACAAAAAAAACAAAAAGAGATGAAATTAATGAAAGTCAATTATGAAATCGAAGTAAATGTAAGCCCCCAAAAAGCTTGGGAAGTATTAGCCTCATATGGTGATGTAGGAAGTTATCATTCTGGGATAAAATCTTCAGAATCTGTTAACGGAAGTGGTAATATTGCGGAATTAGGTTGTGACAGAGTTTGCTATTTGGAAGATGGTAAAAGAAAAATTACTGTGAAGGAAAAAATAATTGATATTAAAGATGGCGAACATTATACTTATGAAGTATACGATTGGGTAAATTTTCCGCTTAAAAAAATGCAAAACACCTTTGGTGTAAAAACTGTTAATGGTAAAACTGTTATTTACCAAACTATTCGCTATCGATTAAAGCCAAGAATTATGACTTGGCCAATGAAAGGGAAGATGAGAAATTCGGCTTACGAAGCTTTAATTGCCTACAAACACTATATGGAAACAGGTGAAAAAAATGTGAGTATGGACGTGCTTAAAAAGAAGTATAAAAAAGTCTAGCCATGAAGTTGAACAATAAGGTAGCGATTGTAACAGGTGGTGTAAGTGGCATTGGTCTTGCCTCAGCACAGCTTTTTAAAAAAGAAGGGGCAAAAGTAATTGTAAATGCAAGAAATGAACAACGTTTAAATGAATCTAAAGAACAATTTAAAAATGAATTTGATTCGATTCTAAAAGCGGATGTTTCTAAGCCTAATGAAATAGAGCGTTTATATAGTCAAGTACATAACACATATGGAAAAATTGATGTCCTTTATCTTAATGCTGGAACAGGAAAACTTATGCCATTTGAAATGATTGATGAAGATGCTTTTGACTATATGGTAGATGTGAATTTTAAAGGTATTTTTTATGGAATACAAAAAGCATTACCCTTCTTAAACGATAACGCCAGTATTATTATCACTACTTCAGTTACTAATCAAATGGCAGACCCATATACAACAGCGTATGCAGCTACTAAAGCGGCTATAGCTTCTCTAATTAAAACTTTGGCAGCAAGTTTAAGTCCAAAAGGTATCCGAATAAATGCGGTGAGTCCTGGACCAGTAGAAACGCCAATATTTTCTAAAGTAGGAATTCCAGCAGAACAATTACCTGAAATGATGGAAATGGTATCTCAAAAAATACCTATAGGTAGGATAGGAAAAGTTTCTGAACTAGCAAACGTTGCTTTATTCTTAGCTTCAGACGATTCATCCTTTATGACTGGAAGTGAGGTGGTTTGTGATGGAGGATATTCTTTATAATAATAACTGTGGCTAACATTGTGTATAAGCAATAGCGGATTAAGTGTAAACTTGAACCGTTTTTGCTTTTCATTAATTATATTGTTTACCGAAAAGTAATAGTGCAAAATCCGCTACCGCTCATACACTATACCGTTAAACGATCTTCTTTAAAAAAACTCAGCATACTGCATTATACCAAAATCAAAGCTATAGAAATCTATGTTTTTGTTAACTACTAATGGTATCAATTTTCTTACATTAAGAAACAACACCAACTTTCTGACTATCAAATATTTAATTGAATTTCTGAAAATTTTCAACTAATTTTGTTTAACTTCTGACTTAAATAAATTTCTCAACAAAGTCGAAGTATTAAAACGGGCTAAGATCACCCTAGCCATAAACAGAATCAACCAAAGTTAAACCAGAACAAAATGAAAAAAACACTATTAATTATTAGCTTAATTCTATGCTTTGCTTCCCATGGGCAAAAATATAGCTTTATACCAGATAGTTTAATGTTACTTCCAATGCGAGAACTGGTAAAAAAAGAACCACCTGCAGATTTTGAACCAGTATATTATGAGGATGGAACAAAAGCATCATTTAAAGATGTACTGCCATTAATTATGAATCGAAAATTAATACCTCAAATGTTTGTCGATGAAAATGGAGAATACAAAGCTTTAGTTGTTAAAAGCACGCTTAAAAATGAAGACATAAGAATTGTATTTGCTGATATACCTAAATCATTGGAAAAACATGGCTATTCTTTTGGCAATCCTGACAGTGATACGGTAATCATAAATATAGATGGTGGACCTGAAAATGATCTTAACACGTATGTGTTTGAATATATATTTAGCGTTCTAGGTAAAATTGATGAAAACAATTATTTTTTAATAAATATGCGTGAATCACAAACACTACATCCAGAAGAAACAGAAAAGGAAGAAATATCGTGGGAAGAAGCTAAAAATTATAATGAAAAAACGGTAAAAACCCTTTATGACCTCATTAGTTACTTTAAATCATTAAATAAAAAAGTGTATGTTGTTGGTGGATCTTACGGCTCTTTAGTTGGTTTAAAATCTCTTGTTGATTACAACAATATTGCAGACGGATATTTATTAATGTGCGGTAGACTTGATATGACTAAAGAAATCAGTACAGCTTATTCTAAAGGGTACGAGGCGAAATTTGAAGAAGACGCAACCACGCCAATAATTGGTGAAAAATCAGATAATGTATATACAGTTAACATGCGTAAAATTGCCGCAGCAATAAATAGAGACGAAAAATATACTGAATTGCTAAAAGATTCAGATCTCTCTAACCTCACCTATTATTACAGCGAAATCGACCAAAGTGTTGGAAAACTAACAGAAAAGGAAATAGCATTCCTCAAATCAAAAAACGCTAAAGTAGTAAGTGTAAAAATTGAACACAGAAAATATTTCAACCTACTTTTAAAAGAAGGCCTGGAAATTTTGTTAGATGATTAAGAATACTAAAATTACGTTTTATAACAAGGGATATAAGTAATTGCTTGGCCTGGTCTACTTCTGAACATTTCTTGGGATTTTCAGTTTGGTGCGTACCCACAAAGGTAATCACTAAATAGCGTAACTACTGATAGCCGAGACCGTTAAATATTCTTCCTTAAAAAAACTCAGCATACTGCATTACTCTAAAGTCAAAAGTGTTAAAATTTGGATTTTTAGATTTGAGTTGTTTGTATAATGGTAACCTGCTTATAGAAATATTTGCTGCTCCTGAACCTGAGGTTAAAGATACAGTTTCTATAGTTCTAAATGTTTGAGATCCTGTCTTTGGCTCAGATTGACAAAGTGAGAATTTGTGTATTCGTGGCACTTCGTTATTTACTAATTCTAATTTTAGGTTGTAATCTTTTAAATGTTTTCTAAAAAAATATTCTGGTCCATTTTTACTATTACCTCCAGTAAACAAAATTGTTTCTATACTTGGATATTGTTTTAAATACCCAACAATATCTCGCAATATAATATTTTTCATTCCTAAGTCCGAGGCATCGATTTTTTCGCGTTCTGCACTTTCTACTATATCACAAACACCTATTTTGTGTTTTATTAGAAACGCTTTGCGTTGGTCTATAGCTTCATTAGAGTTATCGTACCGTAAATTGAGATTATGAATTTTGTCTATAAACAACCACAAGGAATTGTAATAACTACCATAACAGAAGTCCACATCTTTTTCGAGTAATTCTCCTGTTGAAAATCGTGGAGGAGGTAGTGTGCCAACGATTAGTTTTTTAGTGTCTGACTGAATGAAAGGTTTGTATGGGTGTTTGTGTTTAAACATTTTATTATCTGTCATTCCTGCGTAGACAGAAATCAATTTTCTGATTGGTTTTAACTTAAGAGATTCCTGCTTTCGCAGAAATGATAAACTACAACGTTTTTATTAAACGTTCTACTTCAATGATTGTAGATCTGTATATACGTCTGTTGGGTTTTGTCATGTGCTGCGCTTCTGCTGAAATTTCTTGTAAGAGTTCCTTACCTTCAGCAGTTCTATTGTTTTCTAGATAGAATTTTGCAAGCTCTAAACGTTCGTTATAATTAGAGTAAGGTCTATCGATTTGTTTTAATTGTTCTTCTGCTTTATCTAGTTGTCCTATTTCTTTTAACGCTAAGCCATAACAAAACTGTTGTTTAGAGCCTTTAAATTCTGGTTTACTTAAAATGGCTTCAGAATGCCCAATAACACCTGCATAATCATTGAGTTGAAAATAACATAAAATTAATTGCTGATGCGCAAACAGACTATTTTGATCTGTATCTTCTAAGGTTTTCTTATAATTAATTATAGCATTTGGTATATCTTTATTTTCAATATACGCATCAGCTAACTCAATTCTATTGGTATAAGTATCAGAAAATTCAATCTTCTTTTCTAAATCTTTTATCTTTTTAGTAGGATTAATTATAGACGTAATTTCATCCTGAATTTTAACAGCATCTTGTTGATTATATACTTGTGTAATGATATAAATTATAGAACCTACAACAGGAATAAAAAGTATAAGAAAAAACCAATAATAAGGCTTATGGTTTTTGTAAACATGATAAATACAAAATGCCTGAAGGGCAACGATTAAATAATAATGCATGAAAAATAATTAGTCCTTTAAAGATAGAAACTATCTTGTAAAAACCAACTCATTCTCTGAAGACAATTCTTCACTAAAACCATAGTTTTCGTAATTAAAACCTTTTATATCATCTAAGGTTTTAGCGTTTGTATCTATAATATAACGTGTCATTAACCCTCTAGCTAACTTCGCAAAAATAGCAACGATCTTATATTGTCCGTTTTTAAATTCTTTAAAAGCAATATTTACTACTGGCACTTTTAATGCCTTTTTATCTATGGCTTTAGAATATTCGTTACTAGCAAGGTTTAAAAAAAGTTCACCTTCTTTTAACTCATCATTTAGAGCTTGTGTTACCTTTTTTTGCCAAAATTCATAAAGGTTTTTGTTTTTTCCTACGGGCATTTTAGTTCCCATTTCTAAACGGTATGGCTGAATAAGGTCTAAAGGTTTTAGGATTCCATAAAGTCCAGATATAATTCTAACGGTATCTTCTACCTTATCGAGTTTTTTAGTATCTATACTATAAGCATCTAAACCTCTGTAAACATCTCCACTAAATGCATAAATAGCTGGTCTGGCATTATCTTTTGTAAATGGTAAGCGCCATTCTTGATTACGCTCATAGTTAAGCTGACCTAAATTATCTGAGATATGCATTAGTTTAGACAAACTTTTTGCAGACTTTTTCTTTAATAATTTATTTAAACGTTCTGCTTCAGCTAAAAAACAACCTTCTGTAGTTTTAGTAGTTGGAAGTTTACTTTCAAAATCTAAAGACTTTGCAGGTGATAATACGAGTTTCATATACATGCCCACGAAAGTGGGTATCTCTTAAAAGGTTAAACAATTTTTCTTTCCTATTTGTAAAAATACAATGTAATTTAAAGAGTTTCAAATGTTAGTGACAACTAATCGCGATAGTGATATAATTAAAGTCTATATCGCTTTGAGTCTATGAACTTGATATTCTAAATTTAAAGCTTGAATGCTGTGTTAGATGCTGAAATAAATTCAGCATGATAAAAAAAGAATATCATAGTTCTTTAGGAGTCTTGATGCTTTGCATAATGCCTCCATTTCTCAATACATTGAGCAATATCCTCTGGGATTTCAGATTCAAACTTTAAAAACTTTCCTGTTGTAGGATGCACAAAACCTAAAGTTCTTGCATGTAAAGCTTGTCTTGGTAATACTTTAAAACAATTATCTACAAATTGCTTGTACTTTGTAAATGTTGTGCCTTTTAAAATGCGCTCACCACCATAACGCTCGTCGTTAAAAAGTGTATGGCCAATATGTTTCATGTGTACACGGATTTGATGTGTACGACCTGTTTCGAGTTTACAACTTACTAAAGTAACATAACCCAAACGCTCTATCACCTTATAATGCGTTATGGCTGGTTTTCCTTTATCTATATCTTCTCCTTCGTAAACTGTATTTTGTAATCTGTTTTTTGGATGACGACCAATATGACCTTCAATAGTACCTTCGTCTTCTTCCATATTTCCCCAAACTAAAGCAACATATTCGCGTTCGCTTGTTTTCTTTGCAAACTGATTAGAAAGATGAGCCATTGCTTGCTCTGTCTTAGCAATTACAAGTAATCCACTGGTATCCTTATCTATACGATGCACAAGACCTGGTCTTTCACTAGAGTTATTTGGTAGATTTTCAAAATGAAAAATTAACGCATTAATTAAGGTCCCAGAGTAGTTTCCATGACCTGGATGTACAACCATACCAGCTGGTTTGTTTACTACCAACAAATCATCATCTTCATAAACTATATCTATAGGAATATCTTCTGCAATTAATAAATTCTCATGAGGAGGATGCTCAAATTTTACAGAAATAAAATCATTGGGTTTTACCTTATAATTCGATTTTACTGGTACATTATTTACAAAAATACTTCCGTCTTTTGCTGCGGCCTGAATTTTATTACGCGTAGCGTTTTCAATAAAATTCATTAAGTATTTATCTATTCTAAGAGGCTGTTGGCCTTTATCTACATTAATTGCATGATGCTCGTAAAGCTCATCTTCTTGTTCGGAAATATCTGGAATATTTGGCATGTCTATTAGCGTTTACCATTTCCTAAAACCAAATCTATGGTAGAAGTAAGTGGTAAAAGTTCACCTGGTTTTAATGTTTTGCCTTTGTGTTTCATACCTAAAACAACATCTTTTCCAATGTTATCTATGTATGTGATTTTACCCACTTTAAACTCTAAAGCCTGTAATTGAGGCTTGGCTTGTCTAAAGGTGCGTTTTAAAATATCTGGCACTTCAACTTTTCTATAATCTGAAGGGTTTAAGATTAAGTAAATCTTTCTGTTTTCTTTTACCTGAGCACCTGCAGCTGGGTTTTGTTCAATTACAGAATACTTAGGATAATTAGGATTAAAATTTGCCGAGTCTTGGATTTTCATTGTTAAATCATTATCCTTCAATTCTATTTTAGCAGTTTCTATAGACTTACCTTTTAAATCTGGCACAACCACAAAATCACCATGATTTGTCGTAATCGTTAACCATTTTAACATTAAAAAACACAACACTACTACTGCAACAACAGCTAATGCTAATTGCTTAAAAAACACTTTACTGGTAAGAAACTTAACAAAACTCATGAGCTAAATAATTATTGGACAAAACTAATAAAATATAACGTTATAATAACGGCACATAATTAAAATACGTATCAAAATGACATTTAGTTTGTTGAAAATAAATTATACATTTACGTTACAATATAAAGATTAAAATATCTTACACTAAAAACCTAGTGTATATTCTTAACTACTGAAAAAAAAATCATCATAAGCAAGTTCAGCATAAATGAAAAAAAATATTGCAATCATAATGGGAGGTTACACAAGCGAGTTTCAAATTTCGCTAAAGAGTGGTAATGTGGTTTATGAAACCTTAAATAAGGAAAAATATAATGCATATCGTATTCATGTTTTTAAAGATAAATGGGTGTTTGTAAATGATCTTAATGAAGAATTCCCTGTTGATAAAAATGATTTTTCGGTCTTGGTAAATGAAACCAAAATTACTTTCGACTGTGTATTTAATGCTATACATGGTTCTCCAGGAGAGGATGGTTTTATGCAGGCTTATTTTAAATTAATTAATTTACCACAGACCAGTTGTGGTATGTATCAATCTGCTCTAACCTATAATAAACGAGATCTGCTAGCAACCTTAAAACCATATGGAATTAAAACGGCAGAAAGCTACCCTCTTAATCTTGGAGATACAATAGACGAAGATACAATTATCTCTAAAGTAGGTTTACCTTGTTTTGTAAAAGCTAATAAGGCTGGTAGTAGCTTCGGAATTTCAAAAGTGTATAAAAAAGAAGATTTACAAACGGCAATAGATAACTCTTTTAAAGAGGATAATGAAATTATAATCGAACAGTTTTTAGATGGTGTTGAAGTTTCTGTTGGAGTCATTTCTTATAAAGGACAAACAACTGTTTTACCAATTACAGAAATTGTATCTGAAAATGATTTCTTCGATTACCAAGCTAAATACGAAGGTAAATCTCAAGAAATTACACCTGCTCGTATTTCTGAAGTTTATGCCAATAAAGTAAGAGTCGAAGCAAAAAAAATATATGAAATTCTAAAAATGAAAGGGTTTTCTAGAAGCGAATTTATAGCTAAAAATAATGAGCCCTATTTACTCGAGGTAAACACTGTCCCAGGGTTAACTAAAGAAAGTATTTTACCTCAGCAAGCCGCAGAAGCTGGTATTAGCATGAGTGATTTGTTTGATAATGCTATTGAAGAAGCGTTGAAATAGTTTGAATCATGATACTTTAGATACATGAAACAGGACGCATTTTTAGAACGACAAAATGAAAAGACATAATTTTAAAAAGCTTCAAATATGGCAAGAGAGTATTATAATAATTGCTGATGTTTACGCGTTTACGGCAACTTTACCAGATTATGAGAAGTTTGGTTTAAGGACTCAAATGAACAGATGTAGTGTATCTATAGCATCAAATATATCTGAAGGAACTAGTAAAAGAACTGACAAACATTTTATAAAATATTTGGAAGATAGCTTAGGTTCAGCTTTTGAATTAGAAACACAACTAATCGTCTGTAAAAACCTTAACTTTATACCATTAGAAAAATTTGAATCCTTAGCAGAAAGTGTAAAAACATTACAACAAAAAATATCAAATTTTATCGATAAACTTGATGATTGAATGTCGTTATTCATGATTCTCAAAAAATCAAAAAAAATCAAAAGCTATGAAACGAGCACTTTTCCCTGGATCTTTCGACCCAATAACAAATGGACACTTCGATATTATAAAGCGTGGTATAAAACTTTTTGACGAAGTCATAGTTGCTATTGGTGTTAATGCAGATAAAAAGTACATGTTTTCTTTAGAAGAACGAAAAAGGTTTATTGAAGAGTCTTTTAAAAATGAACCGAAAGTAAAAGTTGTCACTTACCAAGGATTAACTATCGATTTTTGCGAAAAAATTGATGCTCAGTTTATATTAAGAGGCTTGCGAAATCCTGCCGATTTTGAATTTGAAAAAGCCATTGCCCATACTAATAGAAAACTGTCTAAAATTGAAACGGTATTTTTATTAACTGCAGCTAAGACTTCGTATATATCTTCCTCAATTGTACGAGATGTGATTAGAAATAATGGTGACTATACTAAACTTGTTCCTGAAAGCGTAAGAGTTAATTCTAAATAGAATTCAAAATAACAACAACTTTATTTTCAGTGTATTTTAATACACAAGTCTAAAAACACATCTGAATTTCTGTAACAAAATGTTGTATTTTACTACATATAATTAATATGTTACACTTTTGTTATGGCACATACATTTACATATTTATTCTTTAAAATGAAGTTGATTCAGCCTTCGGAGAATACGATTATGGATTGGAGAGATGTTAATGCTGTAGATAAAATTGAGTATGCCCTTAAACATGGTAATTATAAGACGCGCCAGCTCGCTGCTGAGGCTTTAGAGCAAATTGGTAGACCGTCATCGATTCCTATTTTGCTCAATGCAATGAACGATAAAATTCAGAAAGTTTCTATTGCTGCTTTAAATGCTCTAGAAGCCTTAGGGTGTAATGACGACTTGGTTATTTCTATTACTAGAAAACGCTTTAATTGGGTAAAAGAACTCAGAGATAAAGAAGAAAATCGCAAAGTAAAAAAGGATAAAAAGCACAACATTTATCGTTGGAAACGCGCTAGCAAAGAATCTTTTGATCGTGTTAAAGAACAACTCAAAAAACCAATGCGTTAATCAAAGTTAAAATGTGGGTATTTATGACACAAGTCTTTTATTTGAGATTGAAGCTTGGTTACAAACTTTTGATGTGCTTCTGATTTTGGATTAAAAGGCTTGTGTTTTAACCCTTTATGTATCATCTCAATATGCTGCATTGTAATTTCAGTAGTTTCGGAAATCCAAACGTGCTTAAATTTTTCCCAGATGTAATTTACAGCAACTTCATTAGGGTGAATCATATCTGAACTATAGAAACGATAATCTCTTAATTCGTCCATCATTATTTCATAAGACGGAAAATAATACAACTGATTTCTTGGTTCTACAACTTGATGAATTGCAGCAACTAAATGCGATTTACTTTGTGTATTTTCCACAAAGCCATCCTTTGTATGTCTAACAGGTGATACCGTGAAAATGAATGTAACCTTTGGATTAATACTTTTAATTAAACTTATAATGGCAATTAGAGACTCTGAAATAGTAGCGACAGATAATAATTCTTTTTGAAAATGTTTTTGAGGTAATTTATGACAGTTTGCAACTATTGTATCTGAAGCAATATGCCTATATACCCAACTTGTCCCTAATGTGATGGTTATGTGAGTTGATTCGTTTATTTCTTTATTTGCTTGGTCTAAAGCATTATTGAGATTGGTTAATAAGTCTTCTTTTGAAAGACTATTCATTCTAGAATGTGCGTCTAAAGAAGACCATTGTTCATTATGATATACAATTTCATCTTCGGAATAGTAATCTTTATTTATTGCTCTTGTTATGAGATTTTCAATCGCTAAAGGGTGAAATAATATTCCGAATGGATTTACGGTAGATTGAAATTTAAAATACTCAAATTTATCACCAATGTTTTCTGAAAAACATGAGCCTAATAACAATAGTTTAGACTTATAATCTATTTGATTATGCCGTTGTTTACTTAGCAGAATATTTGTATGAAAATTCATTTATTCTTTATTACACAGAGCCTTACGAAGTTTCACAAAGAAAATCTGAACTAACTAGATCCTCAGTGATTCTCAATGCTTTCTCTCAACGCACCTCTGAGAAATCTCTTTTACTTTAAATAAGCCTTAGCAGCATTAAGAGCCGCATCTATACCATCAGGATTTTTACCACCAGCAGTTGCAAAGAATGGCTGACCGCCTCCTCCTCCTTGGATATGTTTTCCTAATTCTCTTACAATCGTACCAGCATTAAGATCCTTTTCTGAAACAAGATTTTTAGAAACATAGCACGATAAAATTGCTTTACCGTTAACATCTGAACCAAATATTGCAAATAAATTATCTACTTCACCACCTAACTCAAAACATAAGTCTTTAATACCCGAAGCATCTAAATCCACTTTTTTCGCAATGAAATTAACCCCATTAACATTCGTAATCTCATTTTTAAGATCACTTTTTACGTTCTTAGCTTTATCCTTTAGAAGTTGCTCAATTTGCTTCTTTAAATCTAAATTTTCCGCTTGTAAATTCTGTAACGCTTTTACAGGTTCCTTTGCATTGTTAAGTAAGTCCTTCATTTCAAAATAAGCTCTGTTATTTTCAAAATAAAAATCCTTAACAGCATCCATCGTAATGGCTTCAATTCTTCGTATTCCGGAAGCAACAGCACTCTCTGCAGTGATTTTAAAATGCCAAATATCTGATGTGTTTTTTACATGTGTACCACCACAAAGCTCAATAGATTGTCCAAAACGAATAGTACGCACATTATCACCATATTTTTCTCCAAATAAAGACATGGCGCCATCTGCTATGGCTTGTTCCTTTGGTACAGATCTATTTTCTTCTAATTGTAGTTTACCATCTATACGAGCATTAACGAAGTTTTCTACATCTCGTAATTCCTCCACTGTTAATTTAGAAAAATGCGAAAAATCGAAACGCAAATACTTAGAATGCACTGCAGATCCTTTTTGCTCTACATGATCTCCGAGAACTTCTCTTAATGCGTGGTGCAATAAGTGTGTAGCTGTATGATTACATTCTGTTCTGTGACGTTGTTTAGCATCTACCGCAACTTTTAATACGTCGTCTTTAAGCTTAGGTAAATTCTTAGTAAAATGAATGATAAGGTTATTCTCTTTTTTTGTATCGAGTACATAAACTACGTCACCATGCTTATCTTCTATATAACCTTTATCTCCTACTTGCCCACCACCTTCTGGATAAAATGGTGTAACATTAAACACCAACTGATACATTTCGCCATCTTTTTTAGACGTTACTTTTCTGTATCTTGTAATTTTTACATGTGCTTCTAAAGTATCGTAGCCAATGAACTCTTCAACCTCATCATGATGCAAAATAGTCCAATCATCCGACTTTAATTCTGAAGCTTCTCTACCTCTATCTTGTTGCTCTTTTAGCGCGTTTTTAAACTCTTCAGAATTATATGTATATCCTTTTTCTCTGAGAATAAGATCTGTTAAGTCCTCAGGAAAACCATAGGTATCTTTAAGTTCAAAAACCTTAGCACCAGATATTTCTTTGGTTTTAGAACCTCTTATTATCTTATCTAAAAGCACTAGACCTTGATCTAAAGTTCTTAAAAAAGAACTTTCCTCTTCCTTAATTACATTTTCAATTAATTGCTTTTGTGCTTTTAACTCTGGGAATGCTTGTCCCATTTTTTTATTTAGAGTGTCAACCAAACGATATATAAATGGTTCTTTTTTATCTAAAAAGGTAAAACCGTATCTAACAGCTCGTCTTAAAATTCTTCGTATCACATAACCAGCTCCATTATTACTTGGCAATTGTCCATCTGCAATAGAAAATGCAACTGCTCTTACATGATCTGAAATAACACGAATTGCAACATCAACTTTTTCATCCTCACCATAATCCTTGTTAGTGATGGCTTCAATTTCGCGAATAATAGGTGTAAATACATCTGTATCGTAATTAGATTGTACTCCTTGTAATACCATACAAAGACGTTCAAATCCCATACCCGTATCAATATGTTTATTAGGTAAAGCTTCTAAAGATTTGTTTGCTTTACGGTTGTATTGCATAAAAACCAGATTCCAAATTTCTACCACCTGTGGATGATCCATATTGACTAAAGACTTTCCGTCTACTTTAGCCTTCTCTTCAGCTGAACGAATATCTACATGGATTTCACTACAAGGTCCACATGGTCCTTGGTCTCCCATTTCCCAGAAGTTATCCTTTTTATTCCCCATAAGAATTCGATCTTCTGGAATAAATTCTTTCCATAGATCATATGCCTCTTGATCCATTTTTAGATTATCAGCATCATCACTGCCTTCAAAAACAGTGACATATAAAATATCTTTATCTATACCATAAACTTCTGTTAATAACTCCCAAGCCCAAGCAATAGCTTCTTTTTTAAAGTAATCACCAAAAGACCAGTTACCTAACATTTCAAAAAGTGTATGATGGTAAGTATCATATCCAACCTCTTCCAAATCGTTATGCTTTCCAGAAACTCGTAAACATTTTTGAGAATCGGCAATTCTATTTTTCTTTGGCTCTGCATTACCTAAAAAATATTCTTTAAAAGGTGCCATACCAGAATTTACAAACATTAGAGTAGGGTCATTCTTTAAGACCATAGGAGCCGAAGGCACAATTAAATGTTGTTTTCCTTCAAAGAAATTTAAAAATTTAGTACGTATTTCTTGAGATTTCATATACTGAAATTATAGCTTGTTTTATCTGTTAATACTTATTATTTATATCTGTCAGATAGAATCTTTGTTGATTTCGTTTATATTAGCACAATTGCAAAACATTTTTTATATTTTCTCTACTTTTTTTATTTAAATTTAAAGTCAGAGATAAGCTCTTACAAATATATTTCATTGTCTTTTTTAATTTTACAATGAAAATATTTTTGTAGGTTTGATGGTTTTGCAGATATTTTAAGACACAATATGTGTTTATTAGCTGCAAAAATAGCATAAATTCGAACATGGCTAAGGTAAAATATTATTATGATTCTGAAACGCTTTCTTATCGTAAGATAAAGCGTAAAAAAACTACAACATTAAAGTATGCTGGCGCATTTTTAACTGCTGCCGCATTATTTGGATTTATTAGTTACTTTATATCTAGTCAATATTTTGAATCTCCAAAAGAGCGTCAACTGTCTAGAGAATTACAAAATATGCAATTGCAATACGAGCTAATAAATAAACGTATGGATGATGCTATTGCTGCTTTAGAAAATGTTGAAGAACGCGATAATGCCATTTACAGACTTTATTTTGAAGCTAACCCAATACCAGAAGAACAGAGAAGAGCTGGTTTTGGAGGAATTAACCGTTATAAAAAATATGAAGGTTTCGACAATTCACAGCTCATAGCCGAAAGCAATAAACGTTTAGATATTTTAGAAAAAGCAATTGTAGTGCAATCTAAATCACTAGATGAAATAGCCAAACTTGCTGAGGATAAAGAAAAGTTTTTAGAAGCCATACCAGCCATTCAACCAGTGAATAATCTAAACTTAACGCGTATGGCATCTGGTTATGGTTATAGAACAGATCCTTTTACAAAAGTGAGAAAGTTTCATTTTGGTATGGATTTTACGGCACCTCGTGGTACTCCGATTTATGCATCTGGAGATGGAGTTGTAAAACGAGCTGATAACGCATCTACTGGTTATGGCAACCATATTCGTATAGATCATGGTTATGGTTATATTTCACTTTATGCACATTTGTATAAGTATAATGTAAAAGTAAACCAACGTGTAAAACGTGGAGATTTAATTGGTTTTGTTGGTAGTACTGGTCGATCTGAAGCACCTCATCTGCACTACGAAATATTTAAGGACGGAGAACGTATAAACCCAATTAACTTTTACTACGGCAACTTATCTGCAGAAGAATATGACAAATTGCTTAAAAAAGCTTCATTAGAAAATCAATCCCTCGATTAAGATGTATATAGAATTGCCAGAAAAACGTTATTATGGTATTGGCGAAGTTGCCAAAGCCTTTAAAGTAAATGCCTCTTTAATTCGTTTTTGGGAAAAAGAATTTGATGTTATTAAGCCTAAAAAAAATGCCAAGGGCAACCGTAAGTTTACTCCAGAAGACATCAAAAACTTAAAGTTTATTTACCACCTTGTAAAAGAACGTGGTTTTACGCTTGAAGGTGCTAAAACACATTTAAAAGAAGAGAAAAAACAAGCTTTAGAAAAATACGAAATCATAGAAAAGCTGGAAAACATAAAAGCACAACTAGTTAAAATAAAAACTCAACTTTAAAACTTATTAATTATGAAAAAATGGTTACCGCTAATTATAATAGTAGCAATAGCTTTGTTAATATTTAACTGGGGAATTGGTGTTAATAATATGCTTGTTGAAAAAGAAGGATTAGCTCAGGCTCAATGGGCTAATGTTGAAAGCAGTTATCAAAGACGAAATGATCTTATAGGCAATCTAGTAAAAACGGTTCAAGGAGCTGCGGATTTTGAAAGAACTACCTTAAGAGAAGTTATAGAAGCAAGAGCAAAAGCTACATCAACCACTATAGATGCAAGTAATTTAACTCCTGAAAATATAGCTCAATTCCAACAAGCCCAATCAGGACTTAGTGGTGCATTATCTAAACTTTTAGTATCAGTAGAACGTTATCCTGAATTAAAAGCCAATCAAAATTTCCTTGAATTACAATCCCAATTAGAAGGCACTGAAAACAGAATAAATGTTGAAAGAAATAAATTCAATGATTTAGCTGGTGATTATAACATTACCATAAAAAAGATTCCGACAAATTTTGTTGCAAGCATGAGAGGTTTTGATGGTATGCCACTTTACAAAGCTGATGCAGGAAGTGAAAATGCTCCTGATGTAGAATTCGACTTTAAATAAAATATAATCATGTCCAAACTTGAAGATTTTCTCACTTTAAAAGAAGAAGAGGAAATCGTAGAAGCTATACGTATTGCTGAGTGTGATACATCTGGTGAAATTCGTGTACATATTGAGCGTAACTGCGATATAGATGTTTACGAACGTGCTTTAGATGTTTTCCACATTCTTAAGATGGATAATACCAGACAACAAAACGGTGTACTTATATATGTGGCTGTGAACAATAAAGCTTTTGTTATTTTCGGAGATCAAGGTATTAACAATATTGTTGGTGCCGACTTTTGGAATTCTACTCGCGATAAGATTGCTTCGCAATTTAAGATTGGTCAATTTAAACAAGGGATTATAGATGGTGTAGCAGAAGCTGGCAAAGTACTTTCTAAACATTTCCCTTGGGAACACGGAGATCGTAACGAATTAGATAACGCAATCTCAAAAGGTTAATGCTTAAACTAAAACATATAGCTTTTAGGTTACTATTTATTTTATTTTTAGTGAATCCTATTATTGGATTTGCACAATATGAAATTCCTCCAGTACCTGAATTTCAAACTAGCGTTTATGATGAAATTAATTTACTTACTACTTCTCAGAAAAGTAACTTAGAACAAAAATTAATTCGCTATTCTGATACCACATCCACACAAATAGTTATTGCGACCATAAGTTCTACTAAAGGTGAATATATCAATTATTTAGGTGCGCAATGGGCTGAAAAATGGGGAATTGGTCAAGCAGATAAAGACAACGGTATTTTTATTTTACTTGCAAGAGATGATAGAAAAATTGGTATTAATACTGGTAAAGGTGTAGAACATTTACTTACTGATGCCATGAGTAAACGTATTATTGAGCGCGACATAATTCCTTATTTTAAACAAAATGATTATTACGGTGGACTCAATAGAGCAACAGATGCTATTTTTGAGGTGATGACAGGCGAATACCAAGGGACTAGACAAAACGAAGTTCGTTTTCCTTTTGAAATTTTTATTTTCCTATTTATCATTTTCGTCATTTTTATAATTGCTATTTCTAAGAGTCGAGGTGGTGGAAAAGGAGGCCATGGAGGTAATCGTAATAATGATGATGCCAGAAGTATTCTCGAAGCTATTATTTTAAGTAACATGGGACGTGGCAGCTACTCGAGAGGTTCGTCTTCTGGAGGTTTTGGTGGTTTCGGCGGAGGCTCTTCTAGTGGAGGAGGTTTTGGCGGAGGCTTCGGAGGTGGAAGCTTTGGAGGTGGTGGCGCTTCTGGTGGATGGTAAAACTAAATCTTTCTTTTTCAGTAATACTGATAATGAATTAAAAAAAATGTTTTGAAAAAATCTATCTATTTTACAATTTCACTTGTCTTTTTATTGTGCTTAAATTGTAAAGATAATCAATCTGAAAAATTATTAGATCTTCCTGAAAACAAACTACAATTTGTAGTAGTAGATAATTCAAAGTTATTTTCAAATATTGAAAACGATTCATTAACTCATAAAATAATTAAATATGAGGAGCTCACTACTAATGAAATAGCTGTATTAACGGTTGATTCTATACCAACAAACACAACTATTCAGTATTACAGTACTCAAGTAGCTAATTCTTGGGGCATTGGTAAAAAAGAAAAGGATAATGGTTTACTGATAACAATTTCTAAATACGATAGAAAAGTAGCAATATCAACAGGCCTAAAAACTGAAAAAACAATTTCAGATCATGAATGTAAAGTCATTATTGACAGTCTAATGATTCCTCAATTTAAAAACAGAAATTATTATAATGGTGTAAATAAAGCTTTAGACAGTTTGTTTATACTCTGGGATTAATCAAAAAAGATAACACCACCATCATTTGTTTCACCCTTAGAACCTAAGCTATTAAACTTATAGCTAAAACTTAGCATAAAATATCTACGCAACACTGTACTCTGAGAATCTTGTATATAATCTTGTGTAGCAATACGTCTAGCATTAGTATTTTGATTTAATAAATCGTAAACCTTCAGTGTAATAATACCTTTGTCTTTTAATACAGAGTATGCTAAAGTAGAATTCCAAAACCATGCACTTTTCTGAAAACCATCTGCAACATTTGGATTATAATTAAAACTTATATCATTTCTCCATTCTAGGTTTTTAGGTAAAAATGTTGCTGTTCTTAAACCTGCATTATGCCTAGTAAATTCTCTATCTTCAAAAGCCTCAATATCGTATGCATTATTTGTAAAATTAATTTCGTAGTAAGGTTTAAACTCCATAACCTTATCCCAAATAAAATCAACACCGAATCTTGGTGATATAGATCTAACTTGGCTAGCATACTTAACATCATTATTAAAATTAATACGTTCAGAGAAGTTATAACGAGCTCTCATTCTAAACTTTAAACTTCTTAGTGTATCTAATTTTACTTGCTTATCATAATTGCCCGAAACCCCATAGTTATAATTGCCATCTACGTTTTCGTAAGTAGTAGTACGCCTTAAAGTTTCTGGATCCACAACAGTTTTAGATATCACTTGGTCATTAGTAACACTAACATATGCATTTCCATAAAATCCTGTACGTTTCTGCCAATCGAAAGAATCGAATCCCATATACAAATTATGCCTGTTAGAAGGCCCTAAATTAGGATTACCGATAATAGTACTTAACGGGTTAGACACATCAGTAAATGCTTGTAGTTGCCTTAAAGCTGGAGGATTGTTTCTTAAACTATAACCTGCATAAAATGAAGATTTTGGACTAAATCTATAATTAAATCTATAGTTTGCTTCAATATTTTTAAACTCGCGTTCAACATTAAATTGAGGTCTTAATAAATCTTGATTTTCTAGTGTACGAATATTATAACCCATCTTAAAATAAGTGTACCATTTTTCACCTCTATAAGTTAAAGATAAACTAGGTATGCTCCTAGAGTCGGTATATTCAAAATCTGTACTTAAATCCGTATTAAAATCCGTAAAATCTTGCGTAACGTCATTAAAATCGAACGTACTTTGTCTATTATTATCCTTATCTCTAGAGTAACGGTATTCAAAATTTAAAAAGAATTTCTTGGCAACTATTGGCAATCTATAAGTTAACTCTGTAGAAATTCCATAACTATTATTTTCACCATCTGTAAATTGGTCTCTAACAATGGTTTCTGGATCTGAACCAAATACTTCGGTATTAGAATTTAAAAAATCGTCACTTTCTTGTTGGTTAATGTTAGCATCAAACTCTAATCTAACAAAACCTCCTTTTTTCCCATAGCGCTTTGTAATTGAAATTTCATTAGAAAAATCTTTCGCAAAACTTTCTACACTAGAATTGACGTCGGACTGGTTAGTTAACACTAAATCTTCATCTAAGGTTTCTTCATTACTACTAAAAAGTGTTCTTGATTTTGAATAGTTAAACGAAGGTTCTATACTTATTTGAAATGTGGAATCCGTTTTAATTTCAAACTCAAGATTGGCAGAATGGCTATCTGTATCACTGTTAGATCTCGAATTAGAATTGGTAAAAAAACGAGAATCTGCTAAAATCGTTTCACGTTCTGATGATGTTTCATTTTCAGAATTACTAGATGAATAAAAATAATCCCCAGAAATATCGGAATTTTCGCCAATCTTATCAGCATAATTCAGTCCTGCATTTCGAGACGTTGTTATACCTTGTCCACCTCCAAAAGAACGTCCTCCTACACTAAAAGTACCATTACTATTAAAGCTAATACCACCACCATTTCCAAACATTTTAGAAATTTCACCAAAACTAAAACCTGGTGAATTAGTGTTATTTCCACCGACAAGCACACTAATTCTCTGATCATTATCAAAAAAGTTTGCCATACCCGCAAATTCATAACGTTTATCTGTACCTGCACCTGCAGACACTCGCCCAAAAACACCTTTATTATTTTCTTCTTTAATGGTAAGATTTATTGTTTTATTCTCATCATCACCAGCCTCACCTGTGAATGCTTGAGATTTTGTTTTAGTATCTACAATTTGTATTTTTTCAATAATATCTTTAGTTAAATTCTTAGTAGTAATAGTAGGATCGTTACCAAAAAAAGGTTTACCGTTTACAAGAATTTTATTCACTTCTTTACCGTTTACTGTAATTTTTCCTTCTTCATCTACTTCTACACCTGGTAACTGCTTAAGCAAATCCTCTACGTTGGCATCCTTTTTTGTTTTAAAAGATTTTACATTAAACTCTAAAGTGTCCTTTTTTATAGTGATTGGCGCAGTTGATTTAATTAAAACTTCATCTAGCTGATTGCTTAATTTAAGAGAAATAGTGCCTAAATCTATTTTTTCTTTATCAATAGTCAATTTCTTTAAATAGGTTTCATAACCTACATAAGAAACGAAAAAATTTAAGCTACTGTCGTACGTAGAATTTTGAAGTTTAAATTTTCCATCCTTATCCGATATGGTGTAAGTGACAATGGTACTATCCTTAATACGTTCTACATAAACGGTTGCAGACTCAATAGGTGTATTGTCATTTTCCGCCATAAGCGTTCCAACGATTTCAAATGATTTTTCTTGAGAGAATGAAAGTATTGCAAATAGTAATGCAAAAACTAATACTAGTTTTTTCATGATGGTTGATTGATGATTTCCTAATAGCTTAATTATTAACGCAAGTAACTAAGAATTCGTATGAATTTTCTTAAAAGAATTATAAAATTTTATCTTTTTAAAGTAAAATGACCGTTTCTTTTTCTACCATCTAAAAAATGTGCCACAAACCAATAATCTGATGCTGGCATTAATTTGCCATTATAAGAACCATTCCAACTAGTATTATTTTGATTAAGTACTGTTAGTATTTGTCCAAAACGGTCAAATATTTGAACACTAGCAGTCATAGGAAATTGAGAGGAAAATCCTTTTATCTGCCATGTGTCATTGACTGTATCGCCGTTTGGCGTGAAAAATTTTGGAAAACCAAAAACTGAAACAGCTTCAGAAGTAATACCACAATTATTTTTTATATCCTTAACAAAAATGGTATGAACGCCAGAAACAATATTTTCAAATGTATTAGACGCTTGATAAATTCCATTTTCATCATCTAAAGTATAAACATATTCACCTTCACCAGAAACAACAACAGTAATACTATTATTTTCTGACAAATCTGTTACCTCAATGGTTTCGATGGCTGCAATATCAGAGGGTAAAACTGTAATTGTACGCTCATTAGTGCAGCCAAAAGGTTTTGTTACCTCTACCGTATAAGTGCCTGGTTCATTAATTCCTATATTAATAGTTGTTTCTCCAGTAGACCAATTATAACTGTAATTATTAGGCACATCATCTATAATCCCGCCGTAAAGTGTTAACGGTTCCGGATAAGTATTTAGACAATAATAAACTGTTTCATCATCTAAAAGATTGGGTAGACGTTCTACATTTAGATTAACCTCAGCAATACTATAACAACCACCATTCAGTTCTAACCTTGCATAGATAGTTTGGTTATACGGTTCTACATTTGTGTAATTACTTCCCAATTGGTTTTCTTGTAATAACGCATCATTAAACGTTTCATAATAACCAAAAACTGTGACACCAGATGTTTCTCCATTTAAAATTTGAATTTCTGCTAAAGACAAATTGAAATTAACCATACCAGTTTCTTCTAAGTTATCACAGACAGATAAATTTGCATTTTGAGCTGAATTGGTATTCACAGACAACACTACTTCTGCCATAGCACTACAATTTGTAATGGTATTAACAGCCAATGCATAGATAGTCTGGTTATTAGTTAAATTAGTATAGTTTTCTTCATCTATAGGTACTGATAAATCTATAGTCTCAAAAAATTGCATGTCAATATTGCCTAAATCATCAGTTACAATTACATCATTATACTCACTTAAGTTGAAATTAGAAATTCCATCCATTACTTCATCTTCACACTGAAAAATTGTAACATCTGTAACATTTGGTAGTGTATTAACCGTTACCGTTAAAGGATACCTACTGGCATTATCAGTACAACCATTTACTACAGGTAAAAGCCAAAACGTTGTTGAAATACTAAGATTAACATCGTAACTCAATCCTGTATTTAATGTTGATGCCGAAGTCGGTGAATCGTACCACCAAACATCATTAGTAGAAGCTTCAATTGACAGGCTTATATCTCCAGAGCCACAAACTGATATATTTTCACTAATGATACGTGGCATTAATATAGTGCTATTGGCGGACAAGTTAATCTCGGGCTCATTTGGCATGCCACCAAACTCAACAATATATCCTTGTGGATGATAAGGATTGCTTGAATCGGTACTTCCTGTTACTGTTAAATCATTCCAAGAACCTAAAATCCCTACACTTGGCGCAGTAATATGAGCATAATCTTCATCCCCTAAATTATTAGGCTCATTTGTATTCCAAAATGTATATTCACCGTTTGGAGAACTCCCATTAACTGTGCCAATCCAAAAAATTTGTCCAGCCTCTGGTCCTGTCACCCATTTCCAAGTGCCTTCAGTTTCTTCATCAGTAGCTCCGATCCAACCGGTACCTGCACTCTGTTCTCCTGCTAATTGCGATTCTTCTTCCGTAGTTATGGTTGCCAAGTAACCTTGTAATCCAAAATAAGTTTGTGAAGCTGCAGCATCTCTTGCTTCTGTCCAAGTGATTCCGACAGCAGGTTCATATATATAGTAATGTCCTGTACTTGGCAAGTAGTTAGCATCGCTTAAATTAATTGAGATTTGCCTATCGTTTATGTATTCTGTTTGAGATGTTTCAAAAAAAACATTTTCAACTGCGTATTCAAACTCTGCAAACGTAGCTGGACCAATTAACGTTAAGATACCTTCAGAGGCGTTCCAACTAGATGTTATATTAGGATTTACTCCACCTAAAGTTAGTATATCTTCTCCAACCTCATATCCTTCTGCTATCTGAACAAAAATTTCTGACAAGGAAGTGTCTTCTGGATCTGGATCTATGATTTCTGCTGAAGTGACTATTGGTATCGGAGCTTCAATACAATAAACTTGTTCACCAATTACAGTGATTTCTGGCGGTAAATTTTGAGTATAACCTGTAATACTATACAATATTATAAAACATAAAAAAGAAGCGTATTTAATTTCTTTCATAAGAAAATAAAAGTACTACTTTTTACGCATATATACACTTACTGGTACACCGTGAAAATCAAAATGATCTCTTAATTTATTTTCTAAAAAGCGCTTATATGGTTCTTTTACATATTGAGGTAAATTACAGAAAAACGCAAATTGCGGTTGCGGAGTTGGCAATTGCATAATATACTTTATTTTCACAAATTTCCCTTTATATGCTGGTGGTGGCTGATGCTCAATAACAGGTAATAACGTATCATTAAGCACACTAGTTTTAATACGTTTAGTTCTATTTTTATATACCTCGACTGCCGTTTCAATGGCTTTAAAAATACGTTGCTTATTTAATACCGAAATAAAAACTATTGGCACATCTGTAAATGGTGCAATTTGTTCTCTTATATGTTTTTCAAAGTCTTTAGCCGTCTTAGTGTCTTTTTCTACCAAATCCCACTTATTCACTAAAATTACGATTCCTTTTCTATTGCGTTCTGCTAGCCAAAATATGTTTTGAACTTGTCCATCAAAACCACGTGTGGCATCTAAAACAATTAAACAAACATCGGAATGCTCAATTGCTCTTACACTTCGCATTACAGAATAAAATTCTAAGTCTTCCTTTACTTTAGATTTACGGCGAATACCTGCTGTATCAACTAAATTAAACTCAAAACCAAAACGATTGTATTTTGTATCAATAGAATCTCTTGTGGTACCAGCAATATCAGTAACTATATAACGCTCTTCACCAATTAAAGCGTTTATAAAAGATGATTTACCTGCATTTGGTCGTCCTACAACAGCAAAACGCGGTAACTCCTCCTCTTCAACGTCTTCTTTTTCTGGTAATGCTTCTACTAAGGCATCTAATAAATCACCTGTTCCACTTCCATTAATACTTGCAATTGTATAATAATCACCCAATCCTAGTGAATAAAATTCAACCGCATCTTCAGCACGTTTGTTATTATCTACTTTGTTTACAACTAAAAAAACAGGCTTCTTTACTTTTCGCAGTAGTTTCGCAACATCTTCATCCATACCAGTAATACCAGTTTCTACATCTACCATAAAAATGATTGCATCTGCTTCGTCAATGGCGAGTTCTACTTGCTTATCAATTTCTGCTTCAAAAATATCATCACTTCCTACAACGTATCCTCCGGTATCAATAAGAGAAAATTCTTTACCATTCCAGTCTGTTTTTCCATAGTGACGATCTCTAGTAACACCACTTACAGCATCAACAATTGCTTCGCGTCTTTTAATTAAACGATTAAAAAAAGTCGATTTCCCTACATTTGGCCTACCCACTACGGCTACGATATTACTCATTGTCTTATTTTAAGGCTACAAAGATAGTATATACTCCCTAGTTTTTTAGAACAATTGGACATTTTTAAAATAAATAATAAAACTACTTTAAAACCTTAAAAATGAAGTATTAATCATTGTTAATATCCTGTTGATAAGAAGTATAGATTTAAGAAGTAAAGCCTATATTTTTAGTAATTTTATTGCTCATATACATTAATCATTTTTTATGTGATTTTTTGAATATTAACAGGTAGATTACTACAAAGAAAATGCCCCTGAATTGTATAATTATTTCTGCTTAATATTAAAAAACACACCTAATAAGTCTTATCATAAGCTTACTGATTTAAAACAATAATAAAAAGGGATGGGGAAATTTTTAACGCTTATTATTTTTTTCTTTATAGGCTCAAATCTTACAATAGCTCAGCAAAATATTATAGAGCATTCCATTCAGAAAGGTGAAAGCGTTTATGTTATATCCAAAAGATACGGAGTAAGTATGAATGCGATTTTTGAGTTAAATCCTGGCTCTGAAAACGTTATATATGCTGGCAGAACATTACGTATTCCTTCACCAAACAATAACAACCCATCTAACAATACCGTAATTAGCGATACTCTAATCTCTAACTACGAAGTTAAGCGAGGAGAAACTAAGTCTGGGCTCTCTAGACGTTTTGGTGTTAGTATTGCCATGCTAGAACAGCAAAACCCTCATATTATAAGAATGCTTCAAGCTGGCCATATTATTAATGTAGACAAAACAATTAAGGAAGAAGCTCAACAAGCAAGAGAAGGTGAACATATTGTAGTAAAAGGAGAAACACTTTGGGGAATATCTCGACGCTATGGAGTAAGTCTCGCGAATTTAACTGCTGCCAATGCGAGTAGATTATCCGAATTTTTACAAATTGGGCAGGTATTAATTATTCCAGATATAAATTCTGACCCAACAATAACTGGGCAGTATATAGTAAAACGTGGTGATACAAAATTTGAACTTGCAAGGCGCTTTAATATGACTATCGCTCAGTTAGAGCAAAAAAACCCACATATTGTAGATATGTTAATGGCAGGTCATAAGCTAGATATTGATAATACAGTTGCTTCAGTAGATACTCGTAATAACAATGATAGTACTGAACCTAATGAAGACGACACTACAACGAAAAACACTACCTCAGTAGATTCAGGCGATGATGAATATACCGATTATGTCATACAGCCAAAAGAAACCCTATTTAGCTTATCGAGAAAAGCTGGTATAACCATAAACGAATTAACCAACTTAAATCCTAAATTACTTACTTCTGTTAATGCAGGTGACATTATAAAAATGCCTGTAAATGTTTCACAGACAAGTACAAATTCAAATACTAACAACGCATCAACAAATCCTTCTAATGCAACATCCAATAATAAAAATTTAGCATTATACTCTAATCTAAACACTTCTAACACTAATGGTCTTTATTTCTATACGCCTTTTTCTGGTAATGAACTGAGCTCTCCTGAATTGAGACAAGAGATGCTTAAAAATAATGATGACTATAAGAAATTTTTAGAATTTTTTCAAGGTGCACAAATAGCCATTGACTCTGCGTTAACATTAAATCTCAATTTTGACATTACTTTGATTAAAAAGAATGATGTACAATCTCGATTAAAAATTGAAAGCCCTTATTACAAGAATGCTCTTCTCGTTCCATTCTTAGAAAGTGGAACTCGTTTTCCTGATATTGAATCAAATGAGATAATTTCTGTTATAGATATTAATTCTAACATGAGTCCTATTGAAAACAGAGAAGTTTATAAATCAGTACCATCTGAAAATTTTCAAAAAAATAAAATATTAAATTATTTAGCAAGTAAAAATGCTCAGGTTGTTGTAGTCAGCGATTTGGAAGAAGCACGAAACAAAGAATTAATTGTTAAAACCATTCCTGATGCTAAATTCTTAAAAGTTGATAATGCAGGTTTTTTTGAAAGTAATGCACTTCAATTGGCTCTAAGTAAAGACAAACTTAACTATGTTGTGTTAGATAGTGAAAAAACTATTGTTTTCTTAAATTCTACAACAGCTTTAATGAGTAAACTTTCTGATTATAATATTCAATTGGTATTAATAGATTCTACTTTGTTACCAGAAAGCAAAGATGTTTCAGACATGAGATATAGAATATTAAAACTCATATATCCTACAACTATAACTAATGACAGCGATAAGGCAAAGACTGATTTTGAAATGAGTTATGAAAAGACATTTAATAGTGAACCCTCTAATTACGCTAAGTTAGGCTTTGATATCACTTTAGATGTACTCTTAAGATTATCACAAAATTCGTCATTTGAGAATACTATAAAAAATATATCCTCAGAACACCCACACTTAAGATTTGATTACAAAAAAACAGCTGATAAAAATTATTCAAATACAGGTCTTTATTTAATGCAATATGACTCAAATGAAGGTATGATTGAACTTGAATAATCAATTTGTAAAGTTTAAATGGAAAAGTCTTACAAATCTATAAATCATTATTATTTTGCTTAATAAAGGCTATTTACATATATTTGTTTACCCTCTATTTTGTTATTTAACAAGTAAACGTTATAACACTGAACTTGCTGTTCTTAATCCATGGCATCGATTTCAACAACTACAATTAGTATATTTTTTTAATGAAAGCCAAACAGAATAGTACAAAATCTCAGCCTACTCTTGTAGTTTTGTTTCTTACATTTTTAATCTTTGGATTAACATCTGTTAATGCACAATGTCCTACCGTAACCAATAGCAATCAGTCATTTTGTGACCTCGAATCTATCTTAGTCTCAGATTTAGTTGCTATAGATAATGGTGGCGGTATTGTATGGTATGATTCTGCAACATCAACTACTCCACTAATAAATTCCCAAAGTTTAGTAAATGGTGAAGATTATTATGCAGATGATAGTTCTGGGACTTGTGGTACAAGACAAAGAGTAGATGTTACCATATATGGTCCACCAATTGGGCAAAATTTTCAAGGAGTTTGTTTAGATGATCCTACACTTGCAACAGTTGCAGATTTAGTTGCTATCGGTAACGACGTAGAATGGTATTTAACAGCGTCTGGAGGTTTACCTTTAAATGACAATACGGTTTTAATCGATGATACTATTTATTATGCTGACCAAGCAAATCCGGATACAGGTTGTAGAACATCGCGACTTTCAGTATTGGTAAACGTTGGTTTTACTCCAATACCTACTGGAGATGCGATTCAAGAGTTTTGTTTCTCTTCGCAATTCACTCCTACGGTTGCAGATTTGGTAGCAAGTGGTACAAATAATTGGTATATCTCATTATTCTCAGCATTACCATTACCAGAAAACACACCTTTAGTAAACGGACAGACCTATTATGCAACTACAGTAGATCCTCCATGTGAAAGTACAGGAAGATTTGCAGTATTAGCTGTTTTAAGAGATGGTCCAGATCCAGGAACTAATGGGACAATAGATATATGTGAAACAGATACAAATACAGTAGATTTATTTACGTTACTGGGAGGCTCACCTGAACCTGGAGGTATTTGGTCACCTGCTCTTAATAGTGGAACAGGTGTTTACGACCCAAGTATAGATCCTGAAGGGGTTTACACCTATACAGTTAGTTCAACGAATCTTTGCCCTGACGCATCATCTACAGTTACAGTAACAATTTTCCCAGAGCCTAACGCTGGCACTGATGGCACAGAAGATTTATGTAGTATTAATAGTCCTATAGACCTTTTTAACAGTCTTGGTGGTTCGCCAGAAATTGGAGGAATCTGGTCTCCAGCATTAGCGAGTGGAACTGGTATTTTTGATCCTTCTATTGATAGTGCAGGTATTTACACTTATACTGTTAGTGGAACAGCACCATGTACTAATGCTTCTGCAACAGTTACAGTGACGGTTACACCATTTAGAGATGCTGGTGAAGATGGCACTTTAGTTATTTGCGATACTAATGGTACTATAGATTTATTTAACAGTCTTGGTGGCTCACCAGATACTGGTGGAGTTTGGTCTCCAGCTTTAGCTAGTGGAACAGGTGTTTTTGACCCATTAGTAGATGTAGAAGGCATATATACATATTCATTTTCCGGCAATGCACCATGCCCTGAAGATTCTGCCACAGTAACTGTTACCGTAAATGAATTGCCTGATGCTGGAACAAGTAGTGCACTTGAAATATGTAGTAATGACACAAGCCTTATAGATTTATTCGATAATCTTGGTGGAACACCCGAAACTGGTGGAACTTGGTCACCTGCTTTAGCTAGTGGAACAAACATTTTTGATCCAACATTAGATTCTCAAGGCACATATACTTACACTTTAACCGGAACAGCTCCTTGTCCAGATGTTTCTGCAACTGTTACCATTACAATTGTACCAGAACCAAATGCTGGTATAGATACTACAATAGAAGTATGTGATAATGATGGTCCAATTGACTTGTTTAATAGCCTTGGAGGTACGCCAGATTCTGGTGGTACTTGGTCACCTGCTTTAGCAAGTGGTACTGGTATTTTTGACCCTACACAAGACCCTGAAGGCACTTATACTTATACAGTTTTAGGTACAACACCATGTCCTGATGCTAGTGCTACAGTTACCATTTCGGTTGCACCATTCATAAGTGCTGGACTTAATGGAAATATAGACTTATGTTCTAATGATAGTCCTGTAGATTTATTTGATTCTCTGTCAGGAACACCAGGAACAGGTGGTACTTGGTCTCCTGCATTAGCAAGTGGTACCGGTGTTTTTGACCCTAGTATTGATGCTGAAGGAACTTATACATATACAATATCGGAATCTGGACCTTGTGACGATGATTCAGCAACTGTAATCGTTACAGTAGAAATGGCGCCTAATGCTGGAACAAATGGAATTCTTGAGTTATGCGACACTAGTAGTCCTGTTGATTTATTTAATAGCCTTGGAGATATGCCAGACACAGGTGGAACGTGGTCTCCTATGCTTACAAGTGGCACTGGTGTTTTTGATCCTGATGTAGATGCAGAAGGGATTTATACCTACACCATACCTTCAACTTGTGGTGATAGTTCAGCTACAGTTACAGTGTCTATAGCGGACCCAATTGATTCTGGAACTGATGGAGCTGTAGAAATTTGTATCTCTGATACACCAATCGATTTATTTAATAGTTTGCAAGGTACACCAGATACAGGTGGAACTTGGTTCCCTGCGTTAGCAAGTGGGACAGGTATTTTTGATCCTAGTTTAGATGCTGGTGGTACATATACCTACACAGTGGTAAGTAACTTAGCAACTTGTCCTGATGCGTCTGCTAACGTAATCGTCACTGTTACAGAACAACCAAATGCTGGAACTGATGGAACTTTAAATTTATGTAACGCAACAAACCCTGTAGATTTATTTGATTCATTAGCGAGCATGCCAGATGCTGGAGGAACTTGGTCTCCTTCTCTAACAAGTGGCACAGGAATTTTTGATCCTAATGTAGATCCCGAAGGTTCCTACACATATACTGTAACCAATATTTGCGGAAGTAGCTCTGCTATTGTTACCGTATCTTTTAATGACCAAAATGATGCCGGTGAGGATGGTACTCTAGATATTTGTATTGATGATTCACCAGTAGATTTATTTAACAGCTTAGGAGGTACACCTCAACCAGGTGGTTCTTGGTCTCCTGCCTTAACTAGCGGAACGGGAGTATTTGACCCAAGTGTTGATCCTTCTGGCACCTATGTTTACACACTTTCTAATGAAGGTTCATTATGCCCTGATGATTCGGCAAGTGTTATTGTGACTGTAGTAGAGCAACCAAATGCTGGAGGCGATAGTACATTAAATTTGTGTAATGCAACAAATTTAGTTGATTTATTTGATTCGCTTTCAGGAACACCTGATACTGGTGGTACATGGTCTCCTGCTTTAACTAGTGGAACTGGTGTTTTCGATCCTAATGTAGACCCAGAAGGAATGTACACATATTCCATAAATAATATATGCGGTACTAGTTCTGCAACAGTAACTGTTTCTTTTTCAGATTTAAATGATGCCGGAGATGATGGTTCAATAGAACTATGCAGTAATGACAGCCCTGTAGATTTATTTGACAGCTTGGATGGTACACCTCAGGTTGGTGGGTTTTGGACACCAACACTTACAAGTAATACTGGAATTTTTGATCCAAGCGTAGATCCTGCTGGAGTTTATGTTTATACCATTTCTAATGAAGGGTCATTATGCCCAGATGATTCAGCAAGTGTTACCGTAACAATTAGACCTTTACCAAACGCAGGCGATGATGGTATTTTAGATCTTTGTATTGACGAAACCAGTACTGTAAATTTATTTGATAGCCTTGAAGGAACACCAGATTCTGGTGGTACGTGGTCTCCTGCCCTAAACAGTGGAACAGGAATTTTTGATCCTACAATTGACACTCCAGGAATATATACATACACCGTAACTTCGACTGAATGTAATTTATCTGATGAAGCTACAGTTAATGTAACCATAGGAAATATACCTGATGCAACAGGCTTAACTTTAACTGTAGATAGTTTTGTTTGTTTTGCTAATGATGTCGTAGTAGATATTAATGGTGCTACCCAATTGGCAGATGGTAATTATACTATTGCATATGATCTTACTGGTGCAAACACATCTTCTAATACTTTTACTATTACTATAACTTCAGGAAGTACTACTTTTACTGTTCCACAAAATTTGTTGCCTAATCCTGGTATAACTATATTAACATTAACCGAATTGTATTTTGAAGGCGAATTTTGTAGTGCAGATACTTCTTCAATAAACACAATAGAAATAATTATTCCAGACATACCTACACCTGTAATAAGTGCCGATGGTGCAGATTTCTGTGAATTTGACGACCCAACTATAGCCAATCTCACAGAAAACATTACTAGTCCAGGAACGATAATATGGTATAACATGCCTAATGGTGGCATTGCTTATTCCGAAAGTGAATTACTCCAAGATGGAGTCACTTATTATGCCTCAACTCAAGCAGAATCAGGTTGTGAAAGCACTATAAGATTAGCTGTTACAGTTACTTTTATTGATTGTATTTTAGAATTAATCATTCCAGATGGCTTCTCACCAAATGGAGATAATATCAATGACGATTTCCATATAGTAAATCTAAATGAGTTATATCCTAATTTTAAATTAAGTATCTATAATAGATATGGTAATATACTATATGAAGGAGATATTACATCAAATCGATGGGATGGTACTTCTAAAAAAAGTGGTAAAATTTTACCAGTAGGTGTTTATTTCTTCATATTAGAATTTAATGATGGCATACGTTCTCCATTACAAGGTAGAGTGTACTTGAGTAGATAATTATGATAAATAAGTTTATAACATATAGCATCACATTTTTTATCCTAATATTAGGTTTAAAATCGTTTGCACAACAAGATCCTCAATACACTCAATATATGTATAATATGAGTGTTTTAAATCCGGCTTACGCTACGGATGATAGCTCTCTTATAAATCTTGGATTAATCTATCGCTCGCAATGGGTTGGTTCAGTCGGCGCACCTACAACCGGAACTTTATTTGCGCACACAAAATTTACTAATCGATTAGAAGGAGGTTTATCTATTATTCACGATCAAATTGGTGATGTTGTAAAACAAACAAATGCTTATGTAGATTTTGCCTATGTAATCCCTACAGGTGACAATTCAAAATTATCATTTGGTGTAAAAGCAGGTGCCACATTTTTTAGTACTGACTTTAATGGCTTTGTATACTCAGATCCACTGCCAGATCCTGCTTTTGCTGAGAACTTAAGTAGAACATTTCCAAATATTGGAGCCGGATTATATTATTTTACAGACCAATATTATTTGGGGTTTTCTGCACCGAATTTATTAGAATCAAAACATCTTGATGAAGACAGTGGTATTGTTACAGAAGGATCGGAAAATATACATTTGTTTTTTACAGGTGGTTATGTATTTAATTTAAATGATAAACTAAAATTGAAACCTGCTTTTATGGCGAAACAGGTTTCTGGTGCGCCAATAGCTGTAGATTTTACAGCAAATGTTTTAATTAATAATAAAGTAGAATTTGGAGCCTCATACAGGTTTGATGATTCAGTAAGTGCTCTAGCTAATTTAGCTGTATCACCTACTTTAAGAATAGGTTACGCTTATGATTATACAGTATCAAATTTGGGAAGGTTTAATTCTGGAACCCATGAGGTATTTCTATTATTTGATATAAGTAAACTAGGTAAAGGCTATGATAAATCACCAAGATTTTTCTAATTAAAGACAAATGAGAACGTTTAAATTATTTATCGTATTAACAGCTTTAGTTATTAGCAATGTATCTTTTTCTCAATCTAAGGAAAAAGCGGATAAACTTTACGAAAATAGAGCCTATGTTGACGCAGCAGAAATCTATTCTAAACTACCAAAGACTGCTAAAACATTAGAAAAGTTAGGTGATTGTTATTATTATAATTCTGAATTTGAAAAAGCTTACAAAGTCTATAAAAAGATTTATGACCGAAAAATAGAGTCGGAACTTACTGAATCTTTTTATTTAAAATATTACGATGTACTAAAAGGAACAAAAAATTATGAAGAAGCCGATGAGGTTTCAACGGTGCATCTTAACGATCCTTTTAGTACAGAAAATTTTAAATCAATATTAAAACGTATTATTCCTTACGAATACGAATTGAAACCCATTACCCAAGATTTAGGCGGTTCTAATTTTGGAATTGGTTTATATGGAAATAAAGTTGTTTTTGCATCAACACAAAATTTAAAAAACCCTAATTATAAATGGAATGGAAAGCCCTATTTAGACTTATATGAGGCCGAAATTCCAAAAGGTGATACCATCATAATAGATAGCATTAAACCATTTGATAAAGCTATAAATACTAAAAAACAACATGAAAGTAGTGCCGTCTTTACTAAAGATGGTAAAACAATGTACTTTTCTAGAAATTTAAAAAAACGTGTAGATTTAGATTCTACTAAAGTCGCAGTTGTAAGTATATTTAAGGCAGAATTAGTAGATAATGAATGGACCAATATAGAACCTGTCTCGTTTTCAAGTGAGTTCTATTCTACTATGCATCCTGCTCTCAATAGCGATGAAACTAAATTATTTTTCTCTAGTGATATGCCCAATAGTATAGGTTCTTTTGATATTTTTTATGTAGATATATTAGAAGATAATACGTTTGGAGAGCCTGTAAATTTAGGACCAGCCATTAACTCAGAGCGCAGAGAGCATTTTCCTTATGTAGCTAAAGATAGTACGCTTTATTTTGCCTCAAATGGCAAATATGGTTTTGGAGGATTAGATTTATTTTCGAGTAGTGTAAACAAGGGTAAATTTTTAGATGCTCTTAATTTAGGTGAAACTATTAATAGCGAAAAAGATGATTTTGCATTCGTTGTTGTAGATTCATTAAACACTGGGTATGTATCTTCTAATCGAAGTGGTATCGATAATATATATACATTTGAACGTATTCCGACAGAAAGAGAATATTTCATTGAAGGATTGGTTACCGATAAAGTAACGGGCGAATTATTACCAAACACAACAGTAACTTTATTTGATGAAGATGGTAATATGATTTCTGAAGTGATTGCCGGTGAAGATGCTCGTTATAAGCTAAAAACAGAACCAAATAAAAGTTATTCATTAGAAGGTTTCCAACCAAAATACATCCCAGAAATTACATTCTTTGATACCAACGATAGCGGAAACATAGAATTTAATATAGAGTTAGAAATTGAATCATATAAAGACGCTGAGGAAATTGTTACTGACGATGAAGATGGCAATACTTTTATTGAATTAGAAAACATTTATTTCGATTTTGCTAAATGGGATATTAAACCGCAAGCCGCAAATACCTTAAATGTACTAGTAGCATTACTGAAAAAATATCCAAGAATGGAAATACAGCTTGGAGCACATACAGATTCTAGGGCAGGATTTGAGTTTAATTTAGAATTATCCAAAAAAAGAGCCAAAGCGACTTTAGAATATCTTGTTGAAAACGGCATCTCTAGAAATCGTTTAACTTATAAAGGTTATGGGGAAACGCAACCTTTAGTTCCTTGTGGAGATAATTGTACCGAAACAGAATTTTCGATAAATAGACGTTGTGAATTTCTAATTCTGAAGTAGGTTATTTTTCTAGCAATTAATTAAAATGGAGCTTTCAAATGAAATAGTATTAAGGCCACGTTTTAAGTTTAATGTCAATTCCAACAACGAAAAACTATTAAAAGGATTTGAAACAACTAAAACCAACCAATCTGAGTTTATTGTGTCTCGGATAGATGATCATGTGTTTATTAAATTCCCTAAATCCGAACAACATTTTTGGTCACCACAATTGCATTTAGAAATCAATAAAAAGGACGATAAAAACTCAACTGTCCATGGTCTTTTTGGGCCGAATCCTACAGTTTGGACCATGTTTATGTTTTTCCACTTTATTGTTGCTGGACTATTCCTTGGATTTGGAGTTTGGGCTTATACAAATGCAACTTTAAATAGCTCCTATTCTATTCAGCTATTGCTTGCAGTACTAATGGTAGTAATTTGGTTTATACTTTATTTTACAGGACGATTAGGCCAAACTAAAGGAAAGCCAGAAATGCACCGACTACACAATTTTATGAAAAACACACTAAGCATTTATCGTTGATTATATCCGAAGCGCTTAAGTTGACGTTGGTCATTTCTCCAGTTTTTATTGACTTTTACATACAGCTCTAAATGGACTTGCTTACCAAAAAATTTTTCCAAATCCTTACGGGCTTCTACACCAACACGTTTTAAAGCAGAGCCTTTATGACCAATTATAATCCCTTTTTGTGTTTCTCGCTCTACCATAATCACAGAGCGCATTCTTATAATATTGTCTTCTTCAAAAAACTCTTCTGTATCTACTTCAACAGCATATGGAATTTCTTTTTTGTAATGCATTAATATTTTTTCTCTAATAGCTTCATTTACAAAAAAACGTTCTGGCTTATCTGTTAATTGATCTTTAGGGTAGAATGCAGGAGATTTAGGCAACAATTCAATGATTCTATTAAATACATTCTGAACATTAAAACCCTCAGTGGCCGAAATAGGGAAAAATTCAGCATTTGGAACTTTATTTTGCCATATTTCTGATTGCTCCTCTAACTGTTCTTGATTAGATTTATCAATCTTATTTAATAATAATAACACTGGAATTTTAGAGTTGGTAATTTTCTTAAAAAACGCTTCGTCCTTAAGTTCCTTCTCTCCAATCTCAACCATATAAATTAGAACATCGGCATCTTCAAACGCTGACTTTACAAAATCCATCATTGAGGCTTGCAACTCGTAAGCTGGTTTTATAATCCCAGGAGTATCACTTAGAATAACCTGAAAATCCTCACCATTAACAATACCTAAAATACGGTGCCTTGTTGTTTGAGCCTTTGATGTTATAATAGATAGCTTTTCACCAATAAAAGCATTCATTAATGTGGACTTACCAACATTAGGATTACCAATAATATTTACAAAACCTGCTTTATGCATCATTAAAAATTTGGTGTAAAGGTAGTATTAATAATAAGACCTATAAAAAATAAGCAATAGGTGTATAACAAAAAAAGTCTCTCCATAAGGAAAGACTTTAATATCTTAGTAGGAACTACAATTTAAATTGCAGCAACGTGTTTAGTTAATTGAGATTTTAAGTTACCAGCTTTATTCGAATGTATAACATTCTTTTTAGCTAACTTATCTATCATACTAATAACAGAAGGTAACATTTTTTGTGCCTCTTTTGCATCAGTAATCTCACGTAATTTCTTTATAGCATTACGAGTTGTCTTATGCTGATATCTGTTAAGTACACGTCTTTTTTCGTTACTTCTAATTCTTTTTAAAGCTGACTTATGATTTGCCATTTTATTTTTCTTATTAAAATTGTAGCCCGTAGGGGAATCGAACCCCTCTTACCAGGATGAAAACCTGGCGTCCTAGCCGATAGACGAACGGGCCATTTGGTTATTTTACTAATTAAATGAACCTACAATGTTTCCATTGCGGATGCAAAAATACAACTATTTTTAAATGTTGCAACTACTATCATAATTTTTTTGATTTTTTTTTAATAAGCTTTTGCAAAAAGTACTCGCTGAGTTGATAATTGCCCACTATAAACACATGTTCCTTCTTCCTTTTTATTATCCATAGGAATACATCTAATAGTCGCTTTAGTTAACTCTTTTATTTTCTGCTCAGTTTCTGCTGTACCATCCCAATGTGCCGAAACAAAACCAGTTTTAGTCTCTAAAACTTTCTTAAAAGTTTCAAAGTCATCAACCTCTGTGATATGTGAATCTCTAAAATTTAATGCTTTTGAGAATAATTCACTTTGAATTTTTACCAGCAAATCCTTAATCGTTTGTGTTAAATCCTCCATTTCAACGATTTCCTTTGTCAAAGTATCTCGTCTTGCTAATTCAACTGTATTATTTTCTAAATCCTTCGGTCCTATAGCAATTCTTAAAGGAACACCTTGTAACTCATGTTGAGCAAATTTAGCACCTGGCCTATGGGTCGTTCTTTTATCGAACTTGCAACTTACTCCTAAAGCTTTCAACTCATTACTTATAGCATTCGCTTTTTTAGAAATTAATTCAAATTGCTCATCGTTCTTATATATAGGAACAATAACTACCTGAAACGGAGCCAGATTTGGAGGTAAAACTAAACCTTTATCATCACTATGAGTCATTATTAAAGCACCCATTAAACGTGTAGAAACTCCCCAAGATGTTGCCCAAACATGGTCTAACTTCCCTTCGTTATTAGTAAACTTAACATCAAATGCTTTGGCAAAATTCTGTCCTAAAAAGTGAGACGTACCAGCTTGTAATGCCTTTCCATCTTGCATTAAAGCTTCAATACAATAGGTCTCTTCAGCACCTGCAAAACGTTCACTTTCAGTTTTCACACCTTTTATAACTGGTATAGCCATAAAATTTTCTGCAAATTCTGCATATACATTATTCATTTGTTCTGCCTCAATTAAAGCTTCAGACTTTGTTGCATGTGCTGTATGACCTTCTTGCCATAAAAACTCAGCTGTTCTTAAAAACAAACGTGTACGCATTTCCCAACGTACTACATTTGCCCATTGGTTTATTAAAATTGGTAAATCTCTATAAGATTGTATCCAACCTTTATAGGTATTCCAAATAATAGCTTCACTAGTTGGTCTTACAACCAACTCTTCCTCTAATTTAGCATTAGGATCTACACGCAATTTACCTTCATTATCCGGATCGTTTTCTAATCTATAATGTGTAACAACAGCACATTCCTTAGCAAAACCTTCAGCATTTTTTTCTTCAGCTTCAAATAAACTTTTAGGAACAAATAATGGAAAATAAGCATTTACATGACCAGTTTCTTTAAACATTCTGTCTAATTCAGCTTGCATTTTCTCCCAAATAGCATAACCATAAGGCTTTATGACCATACAACCTCTAACCGCAGAATTCTCTGCTAAATCGGCTTTAACAACCAATTCATTATACCATTTAGAATAATCTTCAGCTCTACTCGTAAGATTTTTACTCATTTTCAGTGTTTTGGCACAGATATTGTGCTTATGTTAAATAATAAAATAGTTCAGCAAAACTAACTATTTTTGTATTGTTCAACAATAAAATATAAGAGATATGCAATTTAAAACTATTACAAAACAGAAATTGCCATTTTTTGTTGCACTCGGCTTAATGGCTGTGTTAACTTCATGTGGTTCCTTTCAATATGCAGGATATGACAATGACGGTATTTATACTGATGAATATGAAACCGAAGTTGAGCAACCAGTAGCCACTACATCTACTAGTGACTCAAATTATTATAAAAATTATTTCGCAGAGAACTCAGCAGAAGTTGAGGCTATAAAAGAGGAAAACGAAATTTTTACAGATATAGATTCTTATGAAGGAAACTATATTGAGAAAGCTCAAGACACCCTAGAACAAAGACCAGCTTATGGTGGTTGGGGGCAAAACAATAGTACTGTTACCATTAATGTAATTGATAATGGTTGGTATGGCTTTGGATGGAATGATCCATGGTTGTGGAATGGTGGTTTTGGTTTTGCTTCATACGGTTGGGGACGACCTTGGGGTTGGAATCGTTGGGGATGGGACTCTTGGGGATGGAATCACCGATGGGGTTGGAACGTTGGTTGGGGCTACGGATATGGCTGGAATAACTGGGGTTGGAATGCTTGGTATCCGCGAGGATATAACAATTGGGGCTGGAACAATGGTTACTATCGAAACAATAGATATGCTTACAGTAATAGCAGAAGAGGATCATTGGCATACAATAATGGGTTAAGCCGTCAATATTCTAGAAGTAATTCTGCAATATCGAGACGTGGTTATTCTACAAGTAGGCTATCTAATGCAGCAACTACGTCAAGAAATACAAGAAGTACTGGAGTAAGATCTAATAATTCAACATTGAGAAATTCAGGTACAACTCGTACTAGTCGATCTACTAGAATTTCTAGGAGCTCAACTCCTACAAATACAACAAGATCTACTAGAACAACAAGATCCAATAACACAAGGGTGACTCGTCCATCAAGGACTACAAGGTCTTCTGGAACAATGCGATCATCTAGAAGTAGCAGTAGCTCTAGATCATCGGGAAGCGTAAGGTCAAGTTCTCGTAGCTCTAGATCGTCTTCAGGTAGCAGTGCAAGATCTTCTAGTAGTTCTTCAAGATCATCGTCTGGTAGCAGATCTTCTAGTAGCGGAAGACGTGGACGTGGATAAACTTTAATTTAATTCCAAATTTCAAAAAATTAGTTATGAAAAAATTACTTATGCTTTGCATAGGCTTAATAAGTACGTCTTATATTTTAGCACAAGACGTTACAGATGCCGTAAGATATTCTATGGATGAAATTCAAGGTACAGCTCGATTTAGAGCTATGAGTGGTGCTTTTGGTGCATTAGGAGGCGATTTATCTAGCGTTAATATAAATCCTGCTGGTTCTGCCATATTTAATGATAGTCGGGCCACAGTATCCATAGGATCTTTTAATATAAATAATGACATTAATTATCTCAACAATATAAACTCATCTTCAAATTCTACTCTAGATTTGAATCAATTAGGAGCTACATTTGTCTTCAGGAATACAGATATTAATTCTCCTTGGAAAAAATTTACATTAAGTGCAGCATATGATCGTGTTGCAGATTTTAATGATGAATGGGTTGCTAGAGGCACAAATAACAATTCAATAGACAGTTATTTCCTCGGTATAACAAACAATTTAGAAATTCCTTTTGGTATTTTAAAACTTCAGCAAGGTGAGTTTATTGAGGAAGCTTACATGGATATAGGCAACATTCCAAATGATGGTTACAATATTCAACAAGCATTTTTAGGCTATTGGTCTGGTATAATTGATCCAGAAAACTTAGATGATAATACCAATAATGATGAAACTAACTATGTTTCTAATATTTCTCCTGGAAATTTCAATCAAGATTATCTCTACTCTGCGACAGGATATAATGGAAAGCTTGCATTTAATCTTGCTACAGAATACGACGATAAACTATTTTTAGGAGTAAACTTAAATACTCACTTTATTAATTATGAAAAGTTTTCTAGGCTTAATGAAACTAATTCAAACAATGGATCAATTGTAAATAATGTTACTTTCGATAATATACTAACTACTAATGGTAGTGGTTTTTCTTTTCAACTTGGAGCAATTGCAAAATTAACACCAGAATTGAGAGCAGGTGTCTCATATAATTCTCCAACATGGTATAGAATAAGTGAAGAATTAATACAAGGAATTAATTCTAATAATGCAGATCCAGATATTAATTATATTAGTGACGTGGTAAATTTATATCCTGAATACAAATTACAAACTCCAGGAAAAATTACGGGAAGTCTTGCCTATGTTTTTGGAAGTAAAGGATTATTAAGTTTTGATTATACGGTTAAAGATTATAGTAGCGTAAAATTTAGAACAACTACTAATATTAATTTTTCGAATCTAAATACCGATATAAGTGACTCTCTAACTTCAGCTTCTACATATAGATTCGGTGGTGAATATCGTTACAAACAACTTAGTTTTAGAGGCGGCTATCGATTTGAAGAAAGCCCTTATAAAGATGATAATGCTTTTGGTGATTTAACTGCTTATTCTCTTGGCCTGGGTTACAGCTTTGGAAATTTTAATTTAGATTTAGCGTTTAGCCAATCTGAAAGAGACATGAACTATCAATTATATACCATTGGATTAACTGATTCTGCAAGAATTGAATCTAAATTTACGGATGTTATTCTCTCATTAACTTTTAACATCTAGTCCAATATTAAACTTAAAAATAAAAGGCCTGAAGAATAATCTTCAGGCCTTTTATTTTATATAAACCACTTTATCC
>NZ_JACOQD010000004.1 GCF_014297365.1 Winogradskyella echinorum
AAAAACTATGAGATTAAAAAAGTATTGTTTAGTAGCATTTATAGCTTTAGTAGCAAATTTTAGTTTTGCTCAGGAGGGAATACCTATTTATTCAGATTATTTAACAGATAATTATTATTTAATTCATCCTTCGATGGCTGGCGTAGCTAATTGTGCTAAGGTAAGATTAACTGCAAGGCAACAATGGTTTGGTGTAGATGATGCACCAAGTTTACAAACATTGAGTATTAATGGAAGAATAGGCGATTCTCCAGTAGCAGTTGGAGGTGTACTATTTAATGATTCTAACGGGTACCATTCGACAGTTGGTGGTTATGCTACATTTGCATATCATTTAATGTTTTCAAGAAATGAAATTGACTTAAATATGTTATCATTTGGTTTGAGTGCAGGACTTCTTCAATATAAATTAGATGAAACAGACTTTTTAGCACCGGGTGAATTCGATCAATTAATTGCTGGAATAGAACAAAGTGCTACAAACTTTAATATCGATTTTGGTTTTTCATATCATTTTATAGACTTTTATTTTCATTTTACGGCTAAAAACATATTAGAGAATGAAGGAATAAACTTTAACGATCAAGGTTTTGAATTTAAAAATCTAAGGACGTATTTATTTTCTACAGGTTATACTTTTAATAAATTTGGTAGTGAATGGAGTTATGAACCTTCTATTATGTATATGTACAGAGAAGCAACAAAAGAATCTTCGATTGATATTAATGCAAAAGTATATAAAGAGATGGACTTTGGTAAAGTCTGGGGAGGTTTGTCATATAGACGTAGCTTAGATGGTGCAGAGTTTGTTGATGGCTCTGGTACTAGCAATCAAAAATTACAATATATTACACCATTTGTAGGTGTAGATTATAATCAATTTGTATTTGCTTATACATTCTCTTACCAAGCTAATACGGTTAGCTTTAATAAAGGTGGTTTTCATCAAATAACCTTAGGTTATAACTTTAACTGTAGACGAGAGAAATATGAATGTAACTGTCCAGCAATAAATTAATAAAAAAGGCTCAATGTAAATTGAGCCTTTTTTGTTTCTAAGATTTTTCCCATTTGTAATTTTTCTGTTTTGCTTGTGCTTTTATAGCTTTAATTAAGGCATTTTCGAGACCGTTATCGGAATCTTTGGTTTTACTTTCAATATAACCTTGACGCTTAATATTAAGTTCTGCAATAGCTTTTTGTAGAGTTTCACGTTCTTTACGTTTCTTTTCTACATAAGACTTAATTTCGGCTTTAGATTTTCCTTTTAATTCTTTAGGGAGTTGCTCTTCTTTTAATTGGTCATAAGAAAAGTCATCTTCTTTTTCTGCATCAACTAAATCCCAAGAACTGTTTTTATATAATCTAGAACTTTTGCTAACCGTTCTGCTAACCGCATTTGCCTTATTATAACTTCTAGCATTAGAATCTTGCTCTGCTTGCATTTCCATTTTTTTTCTACCAGTGCTTCCGTATGCTACATAGGTTCTATTTAATTTTTCATTTAATTCTAAAATTTTATCATCATAAGGGGAAGCCACATGCACAGTTGCTTGGTTATGATTAATAGCCATGTAATTTCCATGAGTTAAATCGGCACCATCTTTCCAATAGCTAGTAATACCTTGATTGTAGTCTCCACAGAATATAGTATTTACAGTAACATCATTTTGATGTGCTAACTTCGAAGCCGTTTTATAGCTAACATTACCTTGAGTGTATGGCTCGTTACCTGCTATAAATATAAGTTTTAAATCATCTTTATCGTTTCCCCATTGTAATTGGTTTAAGGCAGTAGAAATAACTTTTCCGCAGTATTCCTCACCACCATCAGTAGTTAAGGAGAATAACGATTTAGAAATTTCATCTAAGTCATCACTAAAGGCAATTACTTGTCTTAAATAGCCTTCATCAGCATTTAGTTTATTATTTCCGTATTCGTAAAGTGCAATTTTTAGGTTAGGACTTTCATCCTTACATTTTGCATAAGATAGTTCATTTACAACTTGCCATAGCTGTGCTTTTGCCTGATCTATTAAACCATCCATGCTATTGCTAGTATCTAAGAGAAGGGCAACTTTTATTTCAGGCTTATCATATTTAGATTTGGTTTCAATTTTCGTTTCTGCAATTGCAAGATCTTGTTGATTCGATTTTGAATTTGCATTACATGCCATAACTGTAGTAAGGCATAAGGTTAAGATAAAAGCGTTCAATTGTGTTTTCATAATTTCTAATTTTTTGTATTTAATTCTTTAACATCTATGGTTCCGTTTGGAGATATTACATAGTATTTATGGTCTATTTCTGTTTTTGTAATTGGTCGCTCTTTTTTCTCTTTTGGTTTAGGAGTAAAAACGAGTTTTATATTCATTCCTATTTGCACAACAGGTTCTAAAATGGATGGATTTATAACTACATCATAATTTTCGTAAGTCAAAGGTTGATAATAGTATGAAGTTTGTTTTTTAGCTACAGTGACACCTTTATTTTTATCTAGAGCTTCAACTGAAGTACTGTTATAAGCCTGATAACTCTGATAAAAATCCTTTGGGAAATAACAATACTTATCATCTGCAATGGCAACGTTATATTGACTCATATCAAAACCTAAGACTTTGTAGTAAGTTTTTTTATCTTCTATGAGTTTTAATAGTTGGTCTTGTAAGTTTTTGTAAACCTCTTGAATGTTTTCAATATAGTAATCAACCTTTACTAAGTTGTAAACTTCACTTTGTGCACAGGCGCCTAATATGGATTCAAATTGATTGGTATTAGTAAATTGAATATGGATATTCTGCTGCAATTCAAACCCTTTAGGAACTTCGGTATAAGTTTTACTAAATAATTTTTTGGTGACTTCAACTTCGTAAATCGGAATAAATGAAATGACATCTATCGCAATATCTTTTTGTGTGATACCTATAGCATTGAGACGATTTTTAATGTTATCCATACGCTCTTTCATCAACTGATTTGTTTTTTCTGCTGATGGTCCAATTTGCGATACATTAAACAAGGCTGTATAAGTTGTTGCACCAGTATTTTGAAGTGCTTTTACATCAATTGTTAGTATATTACTTGGATGGAGTGTTTTGTTAATTTGTTGTTGTACTGTTGGATTGTAAATCTGGGCATTTCCTGAAGTTAAAATATTTTGCCGAGAAATATCTTGTGTAATCTGGTTATAGTTTCCTCTGTGCTGAGCATAAAGATTAATACCGATTGCTAGTAATAGCATTAAAGCTAAATTGCTTTTTTTCATTTTGATTTATGTTTTTTGATTAATGCTGTAAAGCTGCGCTGAAAAAACTTTAAGAAAAAACAGCAATGAGTAAAGTGTTGTTTTCAGTGAGTGAAGCGGTTTTAATTTTTAGGGATAATCACTTTTTAAAGGTATAATTGGTTTAAAATGTAGATAGGCCATTTTTTGAAACCAAATAAAGTATGTAAGTTTATTCAAATTAATAAAATCGAATAGTTGAAAATATTTAAAACATATAGTCTAACACTTTTTTTTCTTTTACTCAGTAGCATTGTTATTGGGCAGGTAAACGAAATGAAAAAAGTGGCAAGTGACGAGTCGTTTACCATAAGGGGATCTGTTTATGATAAAGCCTCGAGACAACCGTATAAGGATGTTGAGATTATGATAAATGGAGGTCGATATACTAGAACAGATTTTAATGGTAAGTTTACTGTACAAGCAAAGATTGGTGACGAAATAATTATAAGTCATAAAGATTTTGAAACTATTTATCATACCATTAAAAAAAATGAACGCATAGACATCGAGGTTATAGAAAGCAATCGTTCAGGAAGGTCTTTTAAGACTAATAGAGATATAAAGCGCTTTAATGAAATGATTGACTCAGCGGATGCTTATCTCAAAAAAGATGCAGAAAAAAGTTTAAAATTTGTTGGTGACGCTTTAGATGTAAATGTGAGCACAAGTCAAAGTGCAGAAGCGCATGAGTTATTAGGTGATGTATATATGTATTGGAAGCAGTTTGATTTGGCAATTTCGGCTTATAAAATTAGTATTCAAAATACAGAAACTTCTTCTGTAAAATTAAAATTAGCCAAAGCTTTTCATAGTAACGGGGATTTTCAAAAAAGTATTTCTACTTATGAAAATCTAAATATAAAGGATTTATCTAATTATGAAAAAACCCTTTTATATGAGGGTTTAGGGGATTCTAACCTTAAAATTAAAAATATTCCTAAAGCTATTACCACATATGAAGAAGGACTAAAGGTGGCAAAGCAACATTTAATCGCTCCAAAAGTTACGGACTTAAATTCTAAAATTGCTCAGGCTTATAATGAAAAAGGTGAAGTGAGTAAAGCAAAAGGTTATTTTGATAATTCATTAAATTTAGCAGCAAAGGAGAATAAGAAACGTTCCGTTGAAGAAAAAGTTAAAGTAGCCGAATTTAATAGTGTAAATCAAGATTATGAAAGTGAAATTGAACTTAGAAAAGAAATTATAAATGATATTAAAGATATTGAACGGGATTCCATTATTTCTAATGAAAGCCCAATTACCTCACAAAAGCAAAATTATAAGATAGGTAATGCCCTTATATTACAGAACAGAAATGAAGATGCTATACCTTATTTAGAAGAAAGTAGAAAAGAAGCAAATGAAAAAGGGGACCTTATCGTTGGTAAGGACGCTACCAGAAAATTGTCTGAAGCTCTTATTAAAAAAGGAGATACAAAAGAAGGACTTGCCATGATAGAGAACTATGAAAATATAGTTGATGAATTGTATGCAAGAAAGGAACAAGAAATATCACAAGCTGCGCGTTTTAGTAGGAATATTGCAGAGCAACAAAATAGAATTACTTCTTTAGAAAGTGATCGTGAATTATCTAAAAGTGAGTACGAGTTAACTCAAGAGCGTAACAAGCGTCAACAACTTATTATATATTCTCTAATAGGCGGTTTACTATTGTTTCTTATTACAGGTTACTTTATGTATAAATATATAAAACAACAACGTTTGGCAAATAACTTACTGGCTTTAAAATCTTTGCGTAGCCAAATGAATCCACACTTTATTTTTAATGCTCTTAACTCTGTAAATAGTTTTATAGCGACAAATGATGAGCGTACGGCTAATAAATATTTATCTGATTTTTCTCATTTAATGCGTTCTGTTTTAGAGAATAGCGAAGAAGATTTTATTCCCTTAAAAAAGGAAGTAGAATTATTAGAGTTATATACCAAACTAGAGCATTTTAGATTTCAGGATAAGTTTGATTATTCAATAGATGTAGATGACACTATAGATGTTGAAAGCTTTCAAATTCCGCCAATGTTATTGCAACCTTATATAGAGAATGCGGTTTGGCATGGCTTGCGTTATAAAACAGAAAAAGGTCATTTAAACATAAACATTAAACCAAAATCTAAAGATGAAATTACCATTACTATCACAGACGATGGTATTGGGAGAATGCGATCAAAAGCATTAAAGACAGATCATCAAAAGAAGCAGAAATCTAAAGGAATGAATAACATTAAGAAACGTGTTGCTATTTTAAATGAAATGTATAAAGATAAAGTTGATGTGGCAATTGAAGATTTTCAAGATTTAGAAGACGCGGGCACAAAAGTAGTTGTCACATTAAAAAAAGATTAAATAGGTAAGACGTATGAAACTAAACGCTATACTTGTAGAAGACGAAGAAAAAAGTAGAGAAATTTTAAGGAACTATCTCACTAAATACTGTCCAAATATTTCAATTATCGGTGAGGCTGCTAATGTAGACGAAGCGTTAGTTTTAATAAGAAATAATGATTTAGATGTTGTGTTTTTAGATGTAGAAATGCCTTATGGTAATGCTTTTGATTTATTAGATAAAGTGGGTGATATAAATTTTGAAACTATTTTTGTAACAGCCTATAACCATTATGCTATTGAAGCTTTAAATGCACATGCTTCCTATTATTTAATGAAACCTATTTCTATTGATGAGTTGATTAAAGCCGTGGATTATGTCACAGAAATAAGAACGAAAGAAGATGCTTTGCAAGACCAGGTTTTGATCCCTAAAACCAATTCGGTTAATGGTAAAATTACCATTCCTCAACAAGATGGTTTTGAGGTTATAGAAACAAATGATATTATGTATTGCAAAGCAGATGATAACTATACAGAAATTTACCTTAATACTAACAAAAAGAAGCTCGTAAGCAAAACATTAAAGTATATAGAAGAGAGCTTAAAAGATGCTAATTTTGCCAGAGTACATAAAAGCTATTTGGTTAACGTTAATGAAATAGTTAAGTATGTTAAAGGTAAAGGCGGTAGTGTAGTACTTAGCAACGGAAAAGAAATTATGGTTTCTGCTTCTAAAAAGTCTGATTTGTTATCTTATTTTAAGTAATAAATCCCTTTAAAAAAAGGGATCTGATAAATTGAAAACTAAATTTTTTAAGCTTAGCCTGAAACTAAAGAATTTGAGTAAGACAAAAAAACAATAATTATATTAAGGAATCTCATCTAAAAATAATGAGATTCCTTTTTTCAAAGGAATAGATTATGCCAGTAATAAAACCAGTAAAAGGAAAACATCCTCAAATACCTAAAGATTGCTTTGTGGCAGAAAATGCCACCATTGTAGGAGAAGTAACTATAGGAAATCAATGTAGTGTTTGGTTTAATGCTGTTATTAGAGGTGATGTACACTATATAAAAATGGGGAATAAGGTGAATGTCCAGGATGGAGCCGTAATCCATGCAACATTCCAAAAGTCGCCAACGACTATTGGTAATAATGTGTCTATTGGACATAATGCTATTGTTCATGGTTGTACCATAAAAGATAATGTACTTATTGGTATGGGTAGTATTATTATGGATGATTGTGTTGTAGAAAGCAATAGCATTATAGCAGCTGGTGCTGTAGTAACAAAAAACACCATTGTAGAATCTGGTAGTATTTATGCTGGTGTACCAGCCAAAAAGGTAAAAGACATTAGTAAAGAATTAATTTCTGGAGAGATTAATAGAATTGCCGATAATTATGTGGAATATTCTAGTTGGTTTAAAGAGTAGTTAAGAAACCTAGAAGTTTTAGTTAAGAATTTAGAATATATACTTTAGTATATGAATTAGAAAAACTCCTTAAACTTTGTTATGCTGATTTTATTTCAGCATCTTAACTTTAGTTTTTAAACTACTTATCAATTCCTCAACATCTACAATTTCATTTATAACATCACTACTTAAAACTGTTGAGATTTGATTGCCGTTAAGCTTTAAAACTGTGGGATAAATCATTTTTACATTAGGAAAGGTTGTTTCAAACTCATCCTTATGATAAAATTCCATTTTTAGATTACTGTCTTCCTTAAAGGTTTTCCAGATTGTGTTTTCAGTAAATGTATCATGTGTTAAAGTGCACAAACTACATTTGTATGTTGATGGACTAAATAATTTATGACCTGCATCAAATAGAGCATTTAACGTACCTGAGTTGGCATTATATACAAACAGTAATTTCATAATGCATTTGTGCGATTTAAGTATAAAACCTTACTAAAAATCTAAATAATTGGTAGGAAATTGATGTTCTAAAATTGAATTTAGGACATTAATATTTCCATTTGTATATAATTCTATAGTTGGTTTAATTTCAGAATCATTCAATAAATTTTTAGACTCTAAAATAGCTTTTGTTTGTTTAGCAACAGCTAACCCAGAATCAATAATTTTTACATGTTCTGGAAGCATGTTTTTAAGCATAGGAATAAGATATGGGTAGTGCGTGCATCCAAGGACCAAATAGTCGATATTTTCTTTTACCATTGGTTCCATGTAAGTTTTTAAAAGCGCTTTCATCTCATTAGACTCTATTTGTCCTGTTTCTATAAGATGTACTATGCCTTCTCCAATTTTCTCAACGACTTTTACACCATTTGCATATAAGTCTGTAGTTTTATGAAAGAGTTGACTACTAAGAGTTCCTTTAGTCGCTAATATACCTATAGCCTTAGACTTTGTATTTAAAGCAGCTGGTTTTATGGCTGGTTCTATACCTATAAAAGGAATTGGGTAATTTTCTCTTAAATATGATATCGCATTTGTAGTTGCCGTATTACAAGCTATTACAATAAGTTTACAGCCTTTTTCAATAAGTAATTCAGTATTTTTAATGCTTAATTGAATTATTTCTTCCTTTGACTTATTGCCATAAGGTGCATTTTTACTGTCTGCCAAATAAATAAAGTTTTCATTTGGTAAAAGGGCATGAAGCTCCTTAAAGATAGATGTACCTCCAATACCAGAATCGAATATGCCAACAGGTAAATTACTCATTACTACAAAAATAAAAAGTCGCTTAATACTAAGCGACTTTCTATATGATTTTTTTTTTGAGATTAAATTCCCAATTCTGCTTTTACGTCTGGCATAAGGTCTTTTCCTTTAGCAACTATTAATGTTCCAGCTTCTAGAACATATTCAATGCCTTGTGCTGCAGCTACTTTTTCTATAGCAGCTTTTGCTTTTTCAGTTATTGGCTTTAAAAGATTAAATCTCTTTTCTTCTAAATCCTTTTGAGCTTGCTGTTGGTATTGACCTAAACTTTGCTTTATACCTTCAACTTCTTCCATACGCTTTTGGTTTTCTTCTTGCGTTTGCGCTTCAGCTTCAGCGTTGTATTGTTTTAATTTATTATCAAGTTCTTTAAAAGATTCTTGTATTGTAGCTTCATAAGTTTTACCAAGTTTTTTAATTTCAGCATCTGCTGAAATATATTCTGGCATAGCTTCAATTAGCTTTTGCGTGTTAATATGCGCAATTTTACTTTGGGCAGTTGAAAAGCTTGTAGCTCCAATAAAAAGTGCTGCTGCGAATAGTAAAGTTTTAAAATGTTTCATTTTTTCTAAATTGTATTTGTGTGTTATAAAATATTAAATGTTTCCTCCATTTTTATTAGCTTTCGCTATAGAGTCGTTCTTTTTTGCTTGTTTTTCACGTTCTTCACGTGCTTTTTTTCGTTGTTCTAAAATTTTCTTTTTTCTATCTTCTAAAGCCTTTTTACGAGCTTCTCTATCTTTTACTTTTTGTTGGCGTTGTTCTTCTAATATTTGAGCGGCAGTTTTAGGTTTTTTAGTACTTGTTGAATCTTTTTTAACAGCTCCTTTTGCCTTTGTACTATCAACCTTTACACTTGTTTTTGCTTTTACAGTAGTGTCTTTAACAGTTGTTTTTGTTGAATCACTAGTTTTAGAATTTCTATTGTTTCTAGCATCGATAGCTTTTTGGCGACGTTCTTCTGCTTCTTTCTTTTTAGCCTCTCTTAATTCTTGTTGTTGTTTTTTTCTATCTTCTGCAGCTTTTTCTCGTTCTGCTCTTTTAGCCGCTAACTCTGCTTCTCTAGTTGCTTTTCTTTCGTCTAATGCTTTTTGACGATCGTCTTTCTCATCATTTACAACAGGTACTACAGCTTCTTCTTCTAATGCCTTACGCTCTTTTTTGTTTTTAGCTTGCGATCGTTTTGATGTTCTGGTAATTGTATTTAAAACTCGCTCACTTAAATCGTAACGCTCTGCTGAAAACAACATCACTACATCAGCTGATTTGTCAAAAACAAAATCGTATTTACCTGTTTCTGCGATGTCTTGTACTGCAGCAAATATTTGATCTTGTATTGGTTCTATCAATTGACGCTTCTGAATCATTAAATCTCCATTAGGTCCAAATCGTTTTTGTTGATAATCTAATATTTCGGCTTCTTCAAAAGAAATATCTTCAAAACGCTCCTCATATAATTCTTTTGTTAAGAGTACACTTTCGTTATCCAATTCTTTTTTCTTTTGCTCTATTTCCGCAAGACGCTTTTCAATTTCTGTTTTCCATTGTAAAACTTTCTTATCAAGTTGTGTAGAAGCTTCTTGATATTCTGGAACATTTTGTAAAATGTATTCGGTATCAATATATCCTATTCTAACTCCACGCTGCGCATTTGCATTAAAGCTCATTAGACTTATTATTGCCAGTAAAAAAAGAACTTTATATTTCATCATTAATAAGTTTTAGTATTTGAGACGTATGTTGGTAAAACCAAATGTTTAGTCGTTTTAGTATTACTTTGCTTCAAATTTAACGAAATATATTCTTAAAAATTTTAGCATCATGATGAAATACTTGTTTAGCTATTAGAAAATATCGTGCCAAACTTAAAATTGTTGTCCGATTATAAAGTGAGTTTCCCATTTTTTTGGAGATGAACCATCAGGTAAATTATCGAAAGCATGACCGAAGTCTATACCCAATAAACCAAAGGCTGGCATAAAGATTCTTAATCCAAAACCTGCAGACCTTTTAAGCTCAAAAGGATTAAAATCTTTGAAATCATTTATAGATTGACCTGCTTCCAAAAACGATAGTGCATATATTTTTGCTTGTGCACCTAGTGTAATTGGGTAACGAAGTTCTAATGAGAATTTATTGTAAATAGATCCACCATCAGTTGAGGATAGGGACTGATTAGGATATCCACGTAATTGAATTACTTCTCTACCATCTAATGAAAAGTTACCTAAACCGTCACCACCAACAAAGAAACGTTCAAAAGGAATTACACCTCTATCATTATTATAAGCTCCTAAGAAACCAAATTCCATACTTGGCCTAAGAACTAGTTTTTTTGTTAATGAAGTATACCAATCTGCTTTGAATTTAATTTTATAAAATTCTAACCATTTGTAACGTTCTTGATCTATTTCTCCAATACGTGCAAAATCATCAACATCTGTTGGGTCTAATCCATCTCTTTCTTCTTTTAATGCGCCATAATCAACACCATTAACTAAAGAGTAAGGGAATGAAAATTTAGCTGAAACGGAAAAATTTGAACCTGCAGTAGGGAAAATAGGATCTATACTTAAATTACTTCTGCTAAGACCTATGGTATAAGAAAGGTTATTTGATGTACCATCTCCAAAGGTAAATAAGCCTGTGTTATAATTCTTAAGATTATAGTGCTGGTAACTCAAAGCTTGCGATAATACAAAGTAATCATCAGGTTCACTTAATCTAGTCGATAAACCAACTGTTACACCAGTAATATCAAATTTTCTACTCTTATCTGCTTTACGAGTTGCTGAGTTGTATAAAAACTGCTTAGAATGCGATATAGAGGTAGATAATTGATAAGGCTTTTTGCCTCCAAGCCAAGGTTCGCTAAAAGAGAAGCTATAGGTCTGGAAGAATTGACTTGCCTGAAGTCTCAATGCCAAACTTTGTCCGTCACCTCTAGGTACAGGTTTATAAGCTTCTTTCTTAAAAATATCCTTGATTGCAAAGTTGTTAAATGATAAACCTAAAGTACCAATGAAGCCACCTCCACCATAACCACCTTGTAGTTGTATCTGGCTAGACCCTTGTTCTACTACTTTATAATCAATATCTAATGTTCCATCTACTGGATTTGGGTTTTTAACATCTGGAACTAATTGTTGAGCGTCAAAAAAGCCAAGTTGTCCTAGTTCTCTAAGCGTTCTAATTATTTCTGATTTTTGATAAAGCTCACCTGGTCTTGTTCTTATTTCTCTATATATAACATGGTCGTTAGTAACGTCATTTCCAGATACAGTTATATTATTATAATATGCAGGCTTACCTTCTACAATTCTAATTTCCATGTCAATAACATTGCCTTCTGCACTAACTTCTACCGGATTTATAGTAGAGAACATATAACCAGTATTTTGATATGCATTGGTTAAATCTTGTGCATCAGGATTAGAAGGATCAGCGATGCGTTCTCTTAACTCTACACCGTTATAGGTGTCTCCTTCTTTTATTTGAAGAAAATTAGCTAACTGTTGGTCAGTGTAAACCGTATTACCAACAAAGGTGATTTTACCGAAAGTGTATTTTTCACCTTCTTCTACTTTTATATTAAGGCTTATTGTTTTTTCGTCGTTATAGATAATAGAATCAGATATTATCCTAGCATCTCTATAGCCATTTTCTTTATAATAATCTATTACGCTAACTAAATCTTCTTTAAAGTCTTCTTCTATATATTTTGAACGTTTTAATAGGCGAATAAAATTCTTTTTCTTCGTGTTTTTCATCGCTTTACGAAGCTTCTTACCTTTTATTTTTTCATTACCTACAAAATTAATGGCTTTAATTTTAACTTTTTGGCCTTTATCAATTTTAATACGCATATTAACACGTTCTTTCTCAACAGAATCAATAACTTGAGATGTGCTAATATTAACCTTAGTGTTTAAGAAACCTTTCTTCTTGTATTTATTAGTTAAATAATTTCTTGTAGTAGCAATAAGGTTTTCAGTAACTTTTTGACCAGATTGAAGATTGTTTTCATTAACAACTTCATCTTTCTTACCCTTTTTAATACCTTCTATTGTGAGATCTAAAAGCTCTGGTAAATCAATAAGTCTAATTTCTAAATTTGCAGTGCTTCCTTCGATATCAGTAACGTAGATATCAATACTGCTAAAAAGATTAGATTTCCATAAGGTTTTTACGGCATTGGCAATTTTTTCTCCACCAATTTGAATTTCTTCATCCTTTCTAAGCTTAGAATAGGCTATAATAGTTTGAGCACTAAAATTAGTGTTTCCAGTAACGTTAATTTCCTTAATTAAATATTTTTTTCCACCTTCTACTTGGGCATTACCAGTAAGTGAAATTGTAAAAAGAAATACAGTACAAATTATTTTAATTAATGATTTCAATACTGTTTTATTAGGTAAGTTGTTCGCTTGTTTTTCCAAATCTTCGTTCTCTATTTTGATAGTTTATGATTGCTTCGTACAGATTTTCTTTTTTAAAATCTGGCCATAAAATATCTGTAAAATATAATTCTGCATAGGCTATTTGCCATAACAAAAAGTTACTAATGCGTTGCTCTCCACTTGTGCGAATAAGTAGATCTACATCTGGTAAATTTTGCGTGTAAAGATGCTTATTTATAATGGATTCATCAATACTTTCAGAAGAAATTATATTATTTTTAACTTTAAATGATAATTCTTTAACAACATTAACAATTTCTTCACGAGATCCGTAGCTTAACGCTAAGGTTAATGTCATATTTGTATTATTTTTGGTTTTTTCTATAACATCTAGGAGTTCTTGATGTGCTTTTTTTGGTAAATCATTTAGACACCCAATAGCGGATAGTTTTATGTTATTGTCTTGTAAAGTCTTTATCTCTTTTTTTAATGACTTTACTAAGAGCTTCATGAGTGTTTGTACTTCTAGTTTGGGTCTATTCCAGTTTTCAGTAGAAAACGCGTAAAGCGTTAGGTTTTTTATACCAAGTTCTGCACTTGCTTCAACGGTTTGTCTCACTGATTTTGTTCCATTTTCGTGCCCAATAACACGCATAAAGCCTTGTTGTTTTGCCCAACGACCGTTTCCATCCATTATAATTGCTAAGTGGTTGGGAAGTTTGTCTTTATGTATTTGTTCTTTTAAGCTCATTTAAAAATTGCAATAGCAAGGTCTTCTTCCAAAGGTGTAAGTTAATGTAATTCCTGAAAATACATACCAATCATTACTATTTGTATTTCCAAAACTAAATTGTTCTCTGTTTTCGGAATCTGGCACACTACCATCTAACTCATCAGAAAATGTGTAGCGCGCACCAATTTCGCCAGCTAATATTAAGTTGTTACTTATACGTTGTTTATAACCAAGTACAATTGGTATTCCGTACGCCAAACTCATAGTATTTTCCCTTGTCTGTGTACCATTAGATATAAAATAATAATTAGGGTGAAACAAAGCACTAATGCCAGAGTATATATACGGAGTGCCTTGGTAACCTAATTGATGAAGGTTAAAATCCCAAAAGGTAAATTCCATTCCGGCAGAAAACTCTACTGTTCGCATACTAAATTTATAATCTCGTTCAATTCGTCTTGGGTCATTAGATTTGGAGTCATAACCTTCTAGACGAGTATAGAGTAGAGTCGCTCTAAATGAATGTCTTGCACTTCTATTCCATTTAATAATTCCACCATATGCTATGCGATTTGGTGAAATATAATCTGTAGACCCAATATCTCCAATAAAGTTACTTCCACCAGCAAATATTCCTACTTCATAGATTTGAGCATCAGAATTTTCGATTACAAAAAGGCTTATTAATAATAATAAAAAGTACCTCATAAAATTTTAAAAGTTTGCAAATATAGTAATTAAGATTTGTGTTAAATAATTTGACACAAATTGTATTACAGATAAACAGATTTTAGAGGTAATTATTGTATGGTTTAGACTTAGTTGCGTCTATCTTCTCCCCAAAGTAATTTTTTTCTTAGTGTATCTAAAAAGGTTTCATCTAAAAGCTCAACCATTTTAACAACAAAATTGGCTTTTTTAATAGTAACTGTAGTAGCATTAGGAAGTGTAACAATTCTTGAGTCTAATGACATTAAAAATTGATCTTCTCTTCCATCTACTCTTAATGTTACTTTAGTGCTATCAGGAATAATTAAGGGCCGAGCACTCAAATTATGTGGTGCAATAGGCGTAAGCACAAAATTATTAGCATCTGGTGTAATTACAGGGCCACCACAACTTAAAGAATATCCTGTTGAGCCAGTAGGTGTAGATAAAATAAGACCATCTGCCCAATACGATGTTAAATATTCATCGTTAAGATGAGTTTCTACTGTAATCATTGAAGTAGTATTCTTCCTACTTAAGGCTATTTCATTTAAAGCAAAATGAATTTCGGTGATGTCATTGTTTTTTGGGTCTGTCGATACACTTAGAAGTGAACGTTCAGAAATTTTATAATTTCCCTTAAAAATCTCTTCTAAAGCATTTTCAATTTCATCGGTTTGTATTGTTGCTAAAAAACCTAATCGACCTGTGTTAATTCCTACTATAGGAATTCCTAGGTCTCTAACATAAGTAATAGCTCTTAAAATAGTACCATCTCCACCGATACTAATAAGTAAATCAAAACTATCGTCTAGTTGGTTAAATGTCCTTACAGCCGAACTTTTTTGAATGGCCGAATTTTGAGTTTTTATAAACTCTTTTTCAAAAAAGACATTAGCCTCCTTTTCTAATAAAAAATCTAATAGTTTTTCTACTGCTTCTTGAGTAGCATTCTTAATGTAATTCTGTCCATAAATTGCTATTTTCATCAATTACATATTTAGATATTTGTTGAGATACTGCGAACGTTCTTTTAGGCTTTCTATATAAGAGTCTTCTTCATGGCCCGAAACGATATTATAACTGTAACGTCTAAAGGTTTGTATTACTTCGTTAAGACTTGCGTTGGCTATTTTTGCTGTTATTTGTACTAAATCTCCATCCATTTTAGAAATAAATGCTCCTAAAAGTTTAGCGTCGTTAGATTCAACTATCTGACTAATTTCACTAAAGGAATAATCATTAAGGCCTTTTTCTACAATTAAAATCCCGCCAGGTTCAGAGAAAAATGGTGTTTCATTAAATAAGTGAATTATATCATTAAGCTCGTAATAACCAAGATATTTATTGTTTTCACTTAAAACAGGCATAATGTTAGAGTCATTTTGAGCAAATGCTTCTAAGACATCTAACCAGTTTGTAGTAGGTCTAACAAAAAAACCTTCAGTGGCATATTTACAATCATTTATTGAAATGGCTCCGTCAAAACAATGACCATCCGTTTCAGAAATACAACCTAGGTATACTCCATCATTAAAAATAGGAATATGAGAATAGGTTAGCTGATTAAAAAGTAATTGTAAATCACTTATTTTATCTGTTGTACTTAGTGGTTTTATATCGTTTATGATAAAATCTTGTAGCTGCATAATGGACTTTAAATATCTTGCAAATTAATCAAAAATAACCATAAAATGCGTGTTGTAGTTTGTATTTTTGCTATTCAAAAGCTATTGATATGACCAAATTAAGTGTTAATATAAATAAGATTGCAACCTTAAGAAATAGTAGAGGAGGTGATGTGCCAAATGTAGTGCAATTTGCAAAAGATGTTCAGCGTTTTGGTGCAGAAGGAGTTACTATTCATCCAAGACCAGATGAACGTCATATTCGCTACCAAGATGCTTACGATTTAAAACCAGAAGTTTATACAGAATATAATATAGAAGGCAATCCAATTCCTAAATTTATAGATATGGTTTTAGAAATAAAGCCAACACAAGTAACCTTAGTGCCAGATTCAATAGATGCCATTACATCTAATGCTGGTTGGGATACAATAAAACATAAAAATTTTTTAATTGAAGTGATTAAAGAATTTAAAAATAATGGTATTAGAACATCCATATTTGTAGATCCAGACTTACATCAAATTGAAGGAGCTAAAGAAACCGGAACAGATAGAATAGAGCTTTATACTGAAGCTTTTGCACATCAATACAGTTTAGGAAACAAAGACGCTATTAAACCTTATATGGAATGTGCTGGCTTGGCAAATGCTATACAATTAGGAGTGAACGCTGGGCATGATTTATCGTTAGATAATATTAAGTTTTTTAAAGAAAACATTACAGGCCTGTTAGAGGTTTCTATAGGGCATGCTTTAATTGCAGAAAGTTTATACATGGGTGTTGAAAATGTAATTGGTATGTATTTAGATAAACTGAAATAAAAAGTGTCTCGCTAATACACAGAGACCCAAAGAAAAAATCATACAACATAATAATACAAAGCTTTGCGTCTTAGCGTTTTTGCTAGAAAGAACAATATGATATTACATTCAAATAAAATAGGAGAAGGAAAACCATTTGTAATTCTACATGGTTTTTTAGGAATGGGAGATAATTGGAAAACACTTGCAAAGCAATTTTCTGAATCTAATTTTGAAATACATCTAGTAGATCAACGTAATCATGGACGTAGTTTTCATTCAGACGATTTTGACTACGATTTAATGGCAGAGGATTTAAAACATTATTGCAATGAAAATAGTTTAGAAGACATCGTTTTACTTGGTCATTCAATGGGTGGCAAAACAGCGATGCTATTTGCAACAAAATATCCGGAATTAGTTAGTAAGCTTATTGTTGCAGATATTTCACCACGTTACTATCCAGTGCATCACGATGCTATTTTAGAAGGTTTAAGTAATTTAGATTTTTCTGAAATTAAAAGCCGAGGACAGGCAGATAAAGCTTTAGCCAATTATGTGCATGAAATAGGAACTCGCATGTTTTTGCTAAAAAATCTATATTGGGTAGAAAAAGGGCAGTTAGGATTGCGAATTAATTTACCAGTTTTAAAAGAAAATGTTTCTGAGGTTGGTGAAGCTTTGCCTATTCACGCAGCTTTCGAAAAAGACACTTTGTTTTTGCGTGGTGATAAATCTGAATATATTGGTAATGCAGATGAAGCTATTATAAAAAGACATTTTCCAAATTCAGAAATTATTACTATTTCTAATGCTGGCCATTGGTTACATGCTGAAAACCCAAAAGATTTTTATAAATCAGTGATGAATTTTGTATATTAGGTAAAAACCTAAATTATGAATTTAATTATTAGACTTTTGCTCAATGCTATTGCGGTTTTTGTTTTAGCACATATCCTAAACGGAGTAACTGTAGATGGCTATGTTGGTGCTATCATTGTTGCAGTAGTGCTATCAATACTTAATTTATTAGTGAAACCAATTTTGGTCATATTAACCTTGCCTATAACTATATTAACCTTAGGTCTTTTTTTGCTAGTTATTAATGCTTTAATAATACTTTTGGCAGATAAACTTATTGACGGATTTGGAGTTAGTAGTTTTTGGACAGCTCTTCTTTTTAGTATTCTTTTATCCATACTTCAATCATTGCTTCAATCTTTCTTAAAAGAAGACAAAAAGTAACTAAAATTCAAACACTTAAAACTGTTGTTGGGTTGTAAAAAATATTGTATTTTTGCAGCCCAATTTTAGTTTCAAATTATAATGAATATTACAAGAGAAAACATCGATGCATTAAATGCAGTTGTAAAAGTGGATATCGCTAAAGAAGATTATAGCGATAAAGTAGAGAAAATCTTAACAGATTATCGCAAGTCTGCTAACATTCCTGGTTTTAGAAAAGGCCATGTGCCAATGGGAATGGTAAAGAAGCAATATGGTAAAGCTGTATTGGTGGATGAGGTTAACAAATTACTTCAAGATGCTCTTGGTAAGTATTTAGTTGAAGAAAAACTAGATGTTTTAGGTAACCCATTACCAAAACCACAAGATGATTTAGATTGGGATGCAGATGCATTTACTTTTGAATTCGAATTAGGTTTAGCGCCAGAATTCGACGTAAACTTAAAAGGTAAAAAGGCAATAACACATTACAATATTGTTGCAGATGATAAAATGATCAATAATCAAATTGAGCATATCCAAAAACAATATGGTAAAATTGTATCTCAAGCAGAAGTAGAAAAAGATTCTGAAATCACAGGTACTTTTTTCAATGAGGAAAAAGAAATAGATAATTCTACAATGATTACGTTAGATAAATTAAAAGGAAAAACTAATCCTAAGAAATTTATCGGTGCTAAAGTTGGTGATGTTATCACATTAAAAACTAAAGGACTTTTTAACGATGATCATGATTTAATGACGTTTTTAAAAGTATCTCATGATGATGCTCATGGATTAGATGTTGAAGTTAATTTTGAGATTACTGAAATTAACGGAAGAGAATTAGCTGATTTAGATCAAGACTTATTTGATAAATTATTTGGACCAAAAGCAGTAACATCTGTAACTGAATTAAAAGATAAGATTAAAGAAGATTCTGAAAAACAATTTGCACAACAAGGTGATCAGAAATTATTAAACGATGTTACTGAATATTTAGTTGAGAATACAAAATTCGATTTGCCAGCAAGTTTCTTACAAAAATGGATGCAAACAGCAGGTGAAGAAGAAATGACTGAAGAGCAAGCTAAAGAAGAATACGAAAAGTCTGAAAAAAGCATGCGTTACCAGTTAATTGAAGGTAAATTAATTACTGAGCATAATCTTCAAGTTCAGTTTGAAGAAATGAAAGCTTTTGCCATGGAAATGATAAAAGGGCAAATGGCTCAGTTTGGTCAAATGAACCCTTCAGAAAAAGAATTAGAAGATATTGCAGCACGTATTTTAGGTAACCAAGAAGAGGTGAAGAGATTGTCTGAACAGTTAATGAGTCAGAAATTATTAAACCTATATAAAACTGAAGCGAATATTAAGACAAAGGAAATCACTTACGATGATTTTGTTAAAGAATTCTACAGTTAATTATAAAATTTGTTAAGGCTAAGCCTTAAAACATTAAAATGTTGTTCTGGTAAAAACGGAACCCAAAAATATTAGTATCTTTAAGGCGTAGAACTGAAAAGTTTTACGCTTTTTTTATGACTATAAAGAAGCTAATAATTCTGTCATTTTGAGCGTAGTCGAGAACTTCAAGGCTATAACGCTTAAAAGCATTTTGACTAGGCTCAATGTGACAGTTTGTATATAAAACAAACTCATTAATTAATAGATTAAAAAATATATGGATTACGGAAAAGAATTTGAAAAATTCGCAATAAAAGACCAGGGAATTAACAGTAATTATTACAGTAAGATTATAGAAAGCATGTATCCTTCTAATATGACGCCTAACATTATTGAAGAGCGTCAAATGAATATTGCTGTTTTCGATGTATTCTCACGTTTAATGATGGATCGTATTATCTTTTTAGGTACAGGTGTTAACGATCATGTAGCAAATATTATTCAAGCACAATTATTATTCTTACAGAGTACAGATGCTTCAAAAGATATTCAGATTTATATAAATTCACCAGGTGGTTCTGTTTATGCTGGTTTAGGTATTTATGATACTATGCAATTTGTAAAACCAGATGTAGCTACAATTTGTACAGGTATTGCAGCTTCTATGGCAGCAGTATTATTATGTGCAGGTGAAAAAGGTAAGCGTTCTGCTTTAAAGCATTCAAGAGTAATGATACACCAAGTAAGTAGCGGTACTCAAGGTCAGTTAAGTGATATGCAAATTGCTTTAAAAGAAACAATAAGAGTAAAAGAAGAATTATATGCAGTTATTGCAAAACATTCTGGACAAACAATAGAGCAAGTAGAGAAAGATTCTGATAGAGATTATTGGATGCGATCTAGCGAAGCTTTAGAATACGGAATGATTGATGAAGTTTTAGAACGCAAGTAATTGTAATTAATTGCGACTAAAAGTTCTAGAATAAAATTTAGTTAATACTGTCACATTGAGCCTAGTCGAAATGTTATATTTCAAAAGTTTCTCGTCTACGCTCAGAATGGCAGTAAAGTGTTTTTTTAAAGCACAATATTTTAAAGTTATAATATGGCAAAAGAAGAATTAGAATGTTCATTTTGTGGTAGGAAGAAGCCAGAAACAAATTTATTAATAGCAGGTTTAGATGCACATATATGTGATCGTTGTATTGAGCAAGCTCATGGTATTGTAATTGAAGAATCCAAACAAGCAGGAAATTCAGATCTCAGTGCAGAATTAATGCTAAGAAAGCCTAAAGAAATTAAATCTTTTTTAGATGAATATATTATTGGGCAAGAATATACAAAGCGTGTAATGTCTGTTGCGGTTTATAATCATTACAAACGTCTATTGCAACCACCAAGTGATGATGATATTGAAATACAAAAAAGTAATATCATTATGGTTGGGCAAACAGGTACAGGTAAAACCTTAATGGCTAAAACGGTTGCCAGAATGTTAAATGTACCTTTAGCTATTGTAGATGCTACAGTGCTAACTGAAGCTGGTTATGTTGGTGAAGATGTAGAAAGTATTTTAACGCGCCTATTACAAGCTGCAGATTATAATCTTGAAAAGGCAGAACGAGGTATCGTTTTTATAGATGAAATAGATAAAATTGCACGTAAGAGTGATAATCCATCCATTACTAGAGATGTTTCTGGTGAAGGTGTGCAACAAGCATTACTAAAATTGTTAGAGGGAACGGTAGTTAATGTACCACCTAAAGGTGGACGTAAACATCCAGATCAAAAATTTATAGAAGTTAATACAGAGCATATCTTATTTATTGCTGGTGGTGCTTTTGATGGTATTGAGCGTGTAATAACTAAGCGACTTAATATGCAAGCTATTGGCTATAGTTCTATAAAAACAGATACTATAGATGATGATAATATTTTACAATATATCATTCCAAAAGATTTAAAAGACTTTGGTTTAATTCCAGAAATTATTGGTCGTTTGCCTGTACTAACACATATGGATCCTTTAGATGCCAATACACTAAGAGCCATATTAACAGAGCCTAAAAATGCCATTATTAAGCAATACAAAAAATTGTTTGCTATGGATGAGGTTGCTTTTACTATTACAGATGGTGCATTAGATTATATTGTAGAAAAAGCTATAGAATATAAGTTGGGAGCACGTGGTTTACGTTCGCTTTGTGAGGAAATCCTAACCGAAGCAATGTTCGATTTACCAGGATCTGGAGAAACCAAATTAAACGTTACTAAAGCTTATGCAGAAGATAGGTTATCCAAGTCCACATTAAAAAAGTTGAAAGCGGTATCTTAAAGATTTCACTTAAATAAAAAATAAAACCACAATTTCTAATATTGAAATTGTGGTTTTTATGTTTAAGGCTAATAATTATATATTTAATATTACTTGATAGACCTTATTTTGTAATTACAACAACTGATTCTATCGAAGCATTTATGGTTTGATGACCACTCAAAGTATTATCTATGACTTCTACCGCTAGAATAGTAATCTTGTGCTTGGAATGAAAAGAAAAATAAGAGAAGGATAATAGTGTAAAAGTTTTTCATTTTGTTTAAATTTTATAATTATTGTTGTGCTATTGAGTTAAGTGCTATTTCTGCATAAGAATAGTCTGCAGGTGCAGGAAATGGTTCTATGCACGGTAATTTTAAATCTCCTGAGAAACTTATAGGTACAGAATCAGTAACATTTTTTAAATAATCGAATTCGACACCTATTAAATCTGTATCACAAATAATAAATTTTCGTTGGCAATTGTTACATCCTTCTGTACCTTGAAAAATCCAGAAACGGTTATTAAATTGGTCTTCATTAACATATTCGTCTTCGATTTCAGAAGTTTTATAAAATAACAACCCACTTTTTTGTACATCAATTGGTACATTTGGAAAGTGTTCACTTGGGACTGTGTCATATGTTTCCGAGTCACAGCCACAATCCCATGACGGACCCTCATTATCGTCATCATTGTTACAGGCTATATTAAGAGTTGTATATGCTAAGATGATAAACAATAGGAATAATTTTTTTAAACTTTTCATAAGATTAGGTTTATTATTCTAAGTTATAAAATAGCGGTTATCTTTTAGCGTAAAATTTCGTAACTGATGTTATTTTTCTAACTAAAATTAGGTAAATTATGAAAGTAATCTACTTTTTCGTAGCAAAATTCGCCTTATTTTGTTTGATACAAGTTTTAGCAAATAAAGAAGCGACACCAAACGTAATATTACGTATTAATATAATTTTAATGCATAAAAAAAACCACAATTTCACTATTTGAAATTGTGGTTTTTACTTAGTTAGGGATTGATTAATTTAATATTGATTGCAATATTTTATTAATGGGTTATTAAATAATGTAGCACATTTATTTGATGCTAATATATAGGCTTGTTTTTAAAGCAGAGCTCACTAAGCTTATTTATTAGACAAAAGTTAAGAATTTCGGTTATATGAAACTTTATTGCATTTTTTTGCGATAAAGGGTTAAGGCTTGCTTTTATTGTAAGTTACATTTGGTGATAACCTTAAAACGGCTCTTAATTGCTTTGTTTCTGATTCAAATTTAAGAGAGTAATCTTCAAAGCCTTCTTTTACAGCTACAAGTTTATAATCTCCAAAAGCTTTTACCTTAAAACGGTACGATGCGTCAATACTAGTGGTTTGGCGTTCTATTTCTTGGCCTTCACTATTTAATAATACAACAATAGAGTTTGGTAAAATTCTATTGTCTTCAGTTACTACCACACCTTGTAATTCTCTGTAAATGGCTTCAGCTTCAAAATGGTATATATTAAACCCATTTGATGCATGATTTTTATTAGATGAGAATACTCCTGTATTATTATCAATAATCATGTATCCAACTTCATCTTTTATTGAATTGATTGCATATCCTAAATTTCTAGGTTTAGAATAAACTCCATTGGTTATATTAGAAATAAAAATATCATATCCGCCAATACTATTAAAACCTTTAGAAGAATAATATAGCTCTTTACCATCAGAAGACGTGTGAGGGTATTTCTCATCTTTCGATGAGTTAACGTAACTTCCTAAATTAATAGGATTACCAATACTACCATCTTCGTAAATAGCTGCCTTATAAAGATCAAAACCACCAAAACCTCCAACCATATTAGAAGCAAAATATAGAAATTCACCGTTTGCAGATAAATGTGGGTTTTCAATAGAATAACTGTCACTGCTAATTGAAAGTTCTATATGATTGTCCCAATTACCATAAGAGTTCTCTTCTAAAGTAGCTTTATATAGTTTATAGTTTTTAGAGTTTTCTCTTGTACTACGGGTATAATATATAGTATAACCATCTAAGGAAAAGGCCACTTGCCCTTCATTGGCTTTTGTATTTAAAATTCTACTAAACAATAATGGAGGAGAAAAATCGCCTTTTGGCTTTATATCCATACAGAATAAATCTGTGTAAGGTTCATTTGTTACAGGATCAACGTTATTACCTAATGCACCAATTTTTTTGGACGATACAATAACTAGTTTGTTTCTAAAAACTGCGCTGGCAACTTCAGAGTATTTGGAGTTTATCCTAGAAACATTAACATTAAAAACGTAACCGCTTTCGTTTAATGCATCAACTTTAATATTTTTAACTGGGTCTGTTTTGTGTGAAGTGCCATTAGTAAATAACATTACAGCTATAGCAACCACATAGAGGGTGAGTTTCATAATTGAGGGAATTATGGATTAATAATATAACAAATTACTAATCAAAAAGCGAACACTCAGTATTTTACATGATTTATTAGTTAAGACTCATTTTTATTCGACAATCTAATATAAAACACAAATTTATCCGATGTAATTACCTGAGTTTAGGCGCAATAAGGCATCAACATAATCTCTAGAGTTAGAAAGACGAGGTACTTTATGTTGTCCTCCAAGCTTGTCATTTTCTTTTAACCAATCGTAGAATAAATTAGGTCTTGCACTATGGATTAATGGTTTGTTTAATGTCATATTATTCAAACGCTTGGCTTCGTAATCAGAGTTTAATGACTTAAGTGCATTATCGAATAATTCTTCAAATTGAGACATATTATCTGGAGGATTCTTAAATTCTATAATCCACTCATGTGCTCCCTTTTCTTTACCTTTCATAAAAATTGGGGCAGCTGTATAATCTACAATTTCTGTAGCTGTATTTTTGCATACTTTTTTAAGTGCTTCTTCGGCATTTTCAATAATTAACTCTTCGCCAAAGGCATTAATGTGATGCTTGGTTCTACCAGAAACTTTAATTCTATGCGGACTTAAACTGACAAAGCGAATGGTGTCTCCAATTTTATATCTCCATAAACCAGCATTTGTAGTAATGATTACAGCATAATTGGTATTAAGCTCTACTTCACTCAACGGAATTACTTTTTGGGTTTCAGTGCCATATGTATCCATTGGTATAAACTCATAAAAAATACCATAATCTAACATGAGGAGTAGATCACTTGAGTTATTTTGATCTTGAATTGCAAAAAAGCCTTCAGAGGCATTATAAATTTCGTAGTATTTAAATTTATTAGAAGGTAATATAGCTTTATACTGATCTACATATGGATTAAAACTCACTCCACCATGAAAGTAAGCTTCTAAGTTTGGCCAAATATCAAAAAGATTATCTTTCCCTGTTTTCTCTAAAACATTGTTTAGAAGTACTAGCATCCAGGATGGAACTCCCGCTAAACTTGTAACATTTTCCTCTATAGTTTCATCAACTATAGCAGCCATTTTAGTTTCCCAATCACTCATTAGAGATACTCTGCTACTAGGAGTACTACTAAACTCTGCCCAAAAAGGCATGTTATCAATAAGAATTGCGCTTAAATCTCCAAACACAGTTCCGTTTTCTTTATATAATTCTTTACTACCACCTAATCGTAAGCTCTTACCAGTAAAGAGTTGCGAATCTTCATTATTATTAAGATACATGCAAAGTAAATCTTTACCTGCCGCATAATGGCAATCTTCTAAAGAATCAGTGCTTACAGGAATAAATTTACTTTTAGCATTTGTGGTTCCACTCGATTTAGCAAACCATTTTATTGGTGTTGGCCAAAAAATATTTTGTTCACCATTTCTAGAACGCTCTATTAAAGGCTGAAAAGTTTCGTAGTTAACAACTGGTATGCGCTCATTAAATTCTTTATAAGTTTTAATCGAAGCAAAATCATATTGTTTACCTACTTCAGTATCTTTTGCAATTTTTAATAAGCTAAAAAGCAATTCATTCTGTACTTCATTAGGATATTTTAAAAACAATTCAATTTGATGAAATCGTTTTTTCAAAAACCATGAAGCTATGGAATTTACTATAGGAATTGGCATGGATTACTTTTCTTTTGGCTAATTTTGTATTGCTAAAAATACTAAATTTCTTCTATGATTTATCAAGGTGTCCTTACTAAAATGCAAACTGAATTTTTAGAACCTATTCAATATTATTTGGTATTTGATAATGATTTTATACATATGAATCAATTATTAAATAAATCAATTGAAATGAAACTTGTTGGACATCAATGTTTAAGCTGTGGGTTAGACAAACCAATATATAGACAAGGATTCTGTAGAACTTGTTTTTTCGATAAGCCTTTGGCTGGTGATTGGATTATGCGACCAGAGCTAAGTACAGCGCATTTAAATAAAGAAGATCGTGATTTAGAATATGAAAAGAAAGTGCAATTACAACCACATATTGTTTATTTAGCAAATTCTAGTAATGTTAAAGTAGGCGTAACGCGCAAAAGCCAAGTGCCAACACGTTGGATAGACCAAGGTGCACATGAAGCTATAGAAATTGTGGAAGTACCAAATAGGTATTTAGCCGGTATAACCGAAGTAGCCTTAAAAGATTATGTTGCTGATAAAACTAATTGGCGAAAAATGCTAAAAAATGATATTGAAGATGAAGATTTAATAGAATGGAGGCAAAAACTAAAAGAATATATACCAGAAGAAGCAAAGGATTATTTTATTGAAACTAATACAGAAACACATCTAAAGTTTCCGGTGGAGCAATACCCAATAAAGCCCAATAGTTTAAATTTAAAAAAGCAACTTCAATATTCTGGAGAGTTGGTAGGTATAAAAGGACAATATTTAATTTTTAAGGACCAAACCGTTTTTAACATTAGAGCTAATGAAGGCCTAGTGGTTGAAATAAATATTTAAAAACAAAAAAGAGCAACAAAAATGTTGCTCTTTTATAATTTTATATAAGAAAAGACTATACGTTTTCAGCGTCTCTTAAACCTTGAATGTACTCAGCTTTCTGAATTTCTCTTCTTCTTTTTACAGAAGGTTTAGTGAAATAACGAGATTCTCTTAAGTTTTGCATAATCTGTACATTTCTGTGCTTACGCTTGTAACGTTTAAGAGCTCTTTCTATGTTTTCTCCTTCTTTGATTTCGATTTTAATCATTATATCGATATATTTTTGTTATCTAATTCTTGCAAATGGTCGGCAAATATATGCTAACTATTTGAAAATAAAAAATTAAATCTACGTTTTAGAATAATATTTTAAACTTTTAAATTTAAAATGCATTTAACAACTAAAAAAATAGCAATTAAATTATAAATTGAACCATTAAATAAGTCTAGTTGCTTAAATCTAACAGCGTAGAGATCTATAATTAAATTATCCTAAATAAGTTTTTAAGATTTTACTCTTACTAGCATGTCGTAATCTACGAATTCCTTTTTCTCTAATTTGTCTTACACGCTCACGAGTTAAATCGTAAATTCCTCCAATTTCTTCAAGAGTCATTGGTGGTTGATCACCAATTCCAAAATTTAATCTAATAACATCACTCTCTTTTTGCGTCAGTGTTTCAAGAGCACGTTCAACTTCAAGGTTTAGAGATTCTTTCATTAAGTTTTTATCTGGCCTTGGAGATTCCGTTGCGCTAACAACATCATAAAGACTGAATGTTTCTCCATCTTTTAATGGTGCATCCATAGATAAGTGACGACCAGAATTTTTCATAGATTGTTTAACCTCACGAGCACTGATGTCTAACTCACGAGCAATTTCTTCAGCATTTGGAGGCCTTTGGTGAAGCTGCTCCAAGTGAGAAAATGCTTTGTTAATTTTATTTATGGTACCAATTTTATTTAATGGTAAACGTACAATACGAGATTGTTCTGCTAAGGCTTGTAGAATAGCTTGTCTAATCCACCATACAGCATAAGAAATAAATTTGAATCCTCGTGTTTCATCAAAACGTTTTGCAGCTTTAACTAATCCAGCATTGCCTTCATTAATTAAATCTGGTAATTTTAAACCTTGATTTTGATATTGCTTAGCTACAGAAACCACAAATCTTAAATTGGCTGTAGTTAATTTATCTAATGCAACTTGGTCACCTTTTTTAATAAGTTGTGCAAGTTCTACCTCTTCTTCTGCAGTAATAAGTGGAATTTTACTGATATCTTGAAGATATTTATCTAACGATTTATCTTCTCTGTTGGTAACCTGCTTGGTGATTTTTAATTGCCTCATATATCCTTTAGAAATTTAGTGAACCTACATTATAATCTAATTATTTAGAAAAGCAAGTAAAAATGGAATATTTAACAGAAATTGGGAGAAATGTACGGTTTTAGCGTAATTTTCAATTCTTTTTAGTTGAATCTTGGGCTTTTTTATCCGTAGTTTTTTTCTTTTTGCCAAAAATACCTCCCAAAGCATCCTTTATACCTTCTTTCACTTTATCTTCAGCTTTGTTTTTTGTACTATCAGTTTTTGTAGAATCAGTTGTTGTAGTAGAGTTTCCACCTAAAACACCTCCTAATAAATCATTAATTTTGTCTTTGCCTTTACCAATTAGCTTTTGTTTTTCTATTTCAATGAGTTGTTTCGTTAAGTTAGAAACCCCACTCGTTAAATCTGTAGTAATATTTGGACTAGAAAATGTACCTCCGATATTAGCCGTTACAGGAATTGTAATTTTATTTACTTCTGCATCATTTATTTTTCCTACCAAACGGTTAACTTCACTACCTAAATATTTTGCTGGTACTTGCAAAACAGCACTATAATTCATGGAGTTAGAAAAACTATGAGTTCCTGATACTTCAATAGGGATGTCTTTATAATTAATCGTGAAAGGTTTTACAGAAACCTGACCGTTTTCAAAACTTAATTTAGTTTTTATGTCTTTTAAATCTAGTTTATCTAAATCTAAGAAATTTAATTTACTACTTAGTCCAGATAATATGGCACTTTGCTCTGTATTTACTTTATCTGTTAATACTTCAGCTAGCGCATCTCCAGTTATGGTTGCTAGGTCTGGCGAGAAGTTTTCATCTAAAATACCACTCAAATCTATTGTAGAGTTCAGTTTACCTTGTAATACTTTGGCTATAGGTGCTAAAAATTTCAACATTTCTAATTCTTTAAAAGATTGCGAAATATCAAATTGCTGCATAGCAAGTTTCATATCAAATTTTGGCTTAGCCTCTTTTGTAGAAACATTACCCGAAATGCCTAATTGACCATTAAACAAATCTGTAGTCATATTTTTAAGATTGGCATTTTGGTCTTTAATTAATAATTGCCCTTTTACATTCTTTAAATTTAAATTATCATAAATAACTGTTTTTGCATTGGCTGTAATAGTACAATCTAAAAAGTCTGGGATTTTAAGAGACTCAGCATCAGAAGTTGTTTTGTTAGACGTTTCTGAAGCAGCTTCATCTTCAACCATAAAATCTGAAATGGCAAAGGTGTTAGAATTCACATTAAAATTACCTTGTAGTTTTTTATCGCTCAATAAAAACCCGAGAAGATTATTTATAGTTCCGGTTGCTGAGAAATCACTTTTACCAGTTAAAGCATCAAAATTGTTAAGACTAACTGTACCTGGCTTAAAAGTTAAATCTGCTTTGTTAATCTGAATTGGGTTTACAATATCCTCAGAAGAGAATATAAAGTCAGAAATTGAAACAGTACCATTATTTTTAATACGTTGGTAGGCATTAGTTTCAATAGCATCCATATCAAAAGATGTATTTAATTTTCCTTTTAATATTCCACTAAGCTGATTTTCTAATTCAATAGGATAGGCTTTAGAGATATTAGCTAAATTTAAAACTCCATCTAAGTTGGCATTTACTAACATATTGCCTGTTAGGTTTTTGATATGCGCTTCAGACTTAAAGACATCTTCGTCTATTTTAAAATCGAGTTGATTTAAATCGACATAAGTATCATCAACATTTCCTGTCGTATTTTTTACGGAAGCGTTAATCATTATATCTCTAACACTTTTAGGTAAATCAGGATATTTAAAAGAGGCATTATCCGAACGTAAATTAATATCGAGATTAGGAATTGTTTCTTCTGAAACCAATCCTTTAATAATACCATTTACCGTAAAATTACCTGTAGTATTTACACTTTCAATATTTTTTGCATAGGCTTTTGGAATTACAGCTAAAAAATCTTTAAAAGAAGATTCAGGATTTTTAAAACTGATGTCTATCTGTTGTCCTTCTTCCACCATCTGAACAAATCCTTCAAACTCTAACGGCAAAGCATTTATGTAACCTTTATTTTCTTTAAACGTATATTTTTCTTGTTTTAGGTCTAAATCAATTAAAGCATTGAGCTTTATAATATTATTGCTCAGGTATTCTGTACTGTCAATAGACATGCTAATTTTAGCTTCGGTTTTAGTGTCTAATTCAGATTGTTCACCAGAAAAAATACCTTTTCCATTATGATTTATTTCGGTAGCGTATAGTTGCGTATTTGCTCCTTCATCTATATAGGTAAATGCACTATTGTTGAGTTCGTAATTTTCAATATCAAAACTAAAACCGCTAGATTCATCATTATTATTGGTTACTTCAGTATTGTCATCTTCCTTTACAATATCATAATTTGTAGTACCATTTTTATTGGTTATTAGGGTTAACAACATTTCATCTGCGATGATTTCGTTAACGACTAAAGGTTCTTCTCCTCCTTTAAATAATTCACCCAATGGCATTTCAAAAGATAAAGACTTGGCGGTTACTAAAGTTTCGCCCTTAAATGGTGCTCGGTTAATTATTTTTAAATTTTCAACATTGACTTCAGCTTTTGGAAAGCTACTAATTAGGCTTAAGCTAATATCATCAAAACTTAAATCGGCATCTAAATTTTCATCCGCATAATTTTGTACAATAGTGTCTATTTTAGACTCTAAAACAAAAGGAATAGCGATAAGAATTGCAATGAAAATTAATAATACAATACCAATAATCTTGAAAATTTTCTTCATAACGAGGAGTATGGTTTTAATATAGGTTCTATATATTATACGCAAAAGTCATTAGAATAGTTGTGATTTTATTAAACTTTAAGAAGACTTTAATGATTTAGTAACATTAAAAAAGCTTCTCGATACAATTTCTCATACTTCAAAATTACTCGAAGTGACGAAAGGTTAGATTTTTAACGTCAGTTCGAGTGAAATTGCTTTTTTGCAATTTTATATCGAGAACAAGGAGTTTAGAGTAAGTCAATTTCTTCATTTACTTTTAGTTTAAATCGTTTTCTAAACAAGTAAACTCCTAAATACAAAAATGGTGTGTCGCAGAAGGCTACTAAAACTTTAAATAAGAAGCCGCTGATTAAAAGACCTTTAAAATTTTCCCATTCGATTATACCAAAAGAACAAAGTAAAAATACAATTGTAAATGTATCTACAAATTGCGAAAACCAAGTTGAGAAATTATTACGTAGCCATAGGTGTTTTCCTTGTGTTCGTTTTTTCCAGAAATGATAAATCTGAATATCAATAAACTGAGCAAATAAATAGGTGAGCATACTTGCAAATACTGCAATTGTGGAATTGCCAAAAACTGTATTAAACAAACTATTATCAACAGGAGACCACGACGTTGCTGGTACAATTGAAGCAGCGTAAATAATCAGTAATGAAAAAAGTGAGGCAAAAATTCCAACCACGACAACATCATTAGCACGCTTTTTACCATAGATTTCACTAATTAAATCGGTAATAAGAAATGTTATAGGATACGGCAGAATACCTACTGAAATCTCGAAAAGTTTAGATCCAAAGATTTCTATATCGACAGGATACCAATAAAAAAACTTCTGAAAAATTAAGTTTGAAACGACTAATGAGGTTATAAAAAGAGCACCAAGTAATAAATATATACGTTGCGCTAAAAGCTTGTCTTTTAATGGCATTGAAAATGGTTAATAAATAGTTTTAGTAAAGATAAAGGATTAATTATTCTTTTAGTTATTTTGCTAATTCGATGACATCTAACAAAACCATTTATATAGCATTAGGAAGTAACAAGGGCAATAAGATGCAGTTTTTGCAATCTGCCATTGATGCTGTTTTTGAGAAAATTGGTGCGGTTGGTAAAATTTCTAAGGTATATGAGACACCAGCTTTAGGTTTTGAGGGAGACAATTTTTATAACGCTTGTATAATGGTGAAAACCGAATTGAAGCCTAAAAAATTACTCAAAGAACTTAAAGGCATTGAGTCTAAATTAGGTAGAGCAAAGAAAACTAAAGATAGTTACGAGTCTCGTGAAATAGATTTAGATATTTTGTTTTATGAAGATGAGGTTATAAATGAAAAGTCCTTAATTGTACCGCATCCAAGTTTACATTTAAGAAGGTTTGTTTTACAGCCGCTTGCTGATATTGCAAAAGATATAGAGCATCCTGTGTTTAAAAAATCTATTGCAGTTTTATTGGAGGAATGTAAAGATACATCGCAAATAGAAGCAATTAGAATATGGTTAAAAAATCCAAAAAAGAGCTACAGTTTTAGTGATTTTAATTTTATTGCGATTGAAGGTAATATTGGTGCAGGGAAAACAAGTTTATCTAAAAAAATAGCACAAGATTTTAATGCCAAGCTCATCTTAGAACGTTTTGCTGACAATCCGTTTTTACCAAAGTTTTACAAAGAGCCAGAACGTTATGCCTTTACTTTAGAAATGTCTTTTCTCGCAGATCGTTACCAACAAATCTCTGACGACTTATCGCAATTAGATTTATTTAAGGATTTTATGGTGAGTGATTACGATGTACATAAATCGTTGGTGTTTTCTAAAGTGACCTTGCCAGAAGACGAGTTTAGATTATACCGAAAACTGTTTTATCAGGTATATAAAGACATTGCTAGGCCAGACTTATATGTCTATCTCTACCAAAATACAGAGCGTTTACAAGCTAATATTAAAAAACGAGGGCGTAAATACGAAAGTGAAATAGAGGATGAGTATTTAGAAAAAATAAATTCTGGGTATTTAGAATTCTTAAAATCTCAAACCGATTTAAATGTGAAGATTATAGATATTTCTGATCGTGATTTTGTTAAGAATCGTGAAGATTATTTGTGGTTGCTGAATGAGATAAATGGCTAAAAAAGTGAATAAAGAATAGTTGTAATTCTACCCTTATTCTCGCTAAGAGTAGTTTCACTAATAATTTCTGATGATCTAACCTTGAAATTAAAAGGTGCAGCCAACAAATCTAAACCACTATTCTGTTTTAACCTTATCCCTTGACTAGCAATTTTATCCTTATTGGGTTCAAAATTACCATTCGGTAAATGCTCTGTAAGAATAATGTACTTGTAATCTAAAAGTTTGTTGACAATACTCTTTATTTCTTCATTAGATAAATGCTGAAGCACTTGTCTTAGTATAATACAATCTGTTTTTGGTAATTTATCTTTTGAAATATCTAAACAATGAAACTCAAGATTATTAGCCTGAAACAATTTTTTATTTCTAATGATTAGGTCTTCAACAATATCTACGGCAATATATTTTTTAGTGTACTTAACTAAATGTTTTCCAATATTAAAATCGCCACAGCCCAAATCGCAAACGGTTAAATCATTGTTGTGAGAACTTAAAAAAGAAATAACAGCATCTAAATAAGGCTTTATTATTGTAGCCTCGTGAGAACCTTCTCCAGAATAAAAATCGAAATCTTTACCACCCCAAAGATGTTGCTCGTAAATTTGTTGCATTACGGCTTTTGTAGGCCATGGTGTTTTTGTTTTTTTTGACATTTTTATTTAAGAACCACTTTACTATTTTTTAATAGTATTCAATTTCTCTGTAAGTAATTTTATTCAAGGCTTTGTTCTTAATTTCTTTTTTAACTATCCAGTTATTTTTCTTGTCAAGAATATATTTAAATCTTGTAATACTAATTAATTTATCATTTTTATCAAACTCTTTTTCAAGTTTTAAAAGTTTGCTTTTTCTCCATTTATAAGTAAATCTATTATGCTTGTATTTAATATCCGACTTAGTCCAATCCATTTCTATTGTTCTCTCTTTTTTATCGTATTTTTCTTTAAGATTTATATAAGTGGAGTAATCATCTTTAATTGCATCTAAATACTTTTCATAATAAAAATAGTTGCTAGAGATTAGTTTATTATTAGAATCATAATAATACAATTCTTCAAATTTGTATTCTTTTTCATTTCTAATATAATTGAAATGTATTTTAAATAATAGTTCATTACGATATTCGTAATGGGTTTTAATATTGATAGAATCTCTTTCAAGATATGAGTTAGAATAAATTATTTGATTATTGTTGTTGTAATAAAACTTAGTTTCATTTTTACTTTTTGGAATAGAATTGTTATAAATGGTTCTTATACTTCTTAGCTTTTTTCCATGTATATCATAAAATGTTTCATTTGTTTCAGTTATAGAGTTATGATATGTACTATCATTTAATAACTGTCTATATGTTTCTGTAATATTTATTCTTTTAATTCCTTTTTTTGAAAATTCACTTTGAGAGTGACACAATTGAATTGAAATAAAAAAAACAATAATTAATTTTATCAGTCTCATTAGTCTTTAAGTTTACTAAACACATCCCAAACCACAACACCACAGCTTACAGATATATTTAATGAATGTTTAGTGCCATATTGCGGAATCTCAATAACTAGATCGCTGGCATCAACAACATCTTGTGCCACACCTTTAACTTCATTACCAAAAACAAATGCGTATTTAGTATTAGGTCGAGGTTTAAATTCGTTGAGCATCTTGGCGTTTTCAGCTTGTTCAATAGAACAAATAGTTACACCTTCAATTTTTAACTTTTCAATTATTTCTAACGTGTTTTCTGCATACTCCCAATCTACAGTTTCTGTGCTGCCAAGAGCTGTTTTTCTAATATCGTTATGAGGTGGTTGTGCAGTAATTCCGCAGAGATAAATTTTTTCAACTAAGAAGGCATCACTTGTTCTAAAGACAGAGCCAATATTATTTAGGCTTCTAATATTATCTAGAATGATAATGATTGGTGACTTCTCAGCTGCTTTGAACTCTGAAACATCTAGTCTGTCTAATTCTTCGTTTTTTAGTTTTCTCATATTTGTCATTCCTGCGAAGGCAGGAATCTATTTTTTATTACAGCTTGTGGATTCCTGCTTCCGCAGGAATGACAGTATAGTTTATCAACACTTGTAGATAACTTATAGGTTTTAAGCTTCAATAAGCCTCAAAATATAAGTAAATTTACAATCTTACAATTTCAACAAAAATAAAGAAAACCATTGGCTAAAAAAGTAAAAAAAGTAACACCATTAATGAAGCAGTATAATGCCATCAAGGTTAAATATCCTGATGCCTTGTTATTGTTTCGTGTTGGGGATTTTTACGAAACCTTTGGTAGTGATGCGGTAAAAGCATCTAAGATTTTAGATATTATCTTAACCAAGCGTGGTGCTGGTAGCGATAGTGAAACAGAGCTGGCAGGTTTTCCACATCATTCCTTAAATACGTATTTACCTAAACTAGTAAGAGCAGGTGAGCGTGTTGCCATTTGCGACCAATTAGAAGATCCTAAGCAGACTAAGACTATTGTAAAGCGTGGTGTTACGGAATTGGTAACGCCAGGAGTGGCTTTTAATGATGATATTTTACATTCAAAATCAAACAACTTTTTAGCGGCTGTCCATTTTGATAAAAAATATATTGGAATTTCATTTTTAGATATTTCTACAGGAGAATTTTTAACATCGCAAGGTAATGCCGAGTATATTGATAAGCTACTTCAAAATTTTAAGCCAAGTGAAGTTTTAATTTCTAAACAATGCAGAAAAGTATTTGCAGAGACTTTCGGAAATGATTTTCATACATTTTATCTAGAAGATTGGGTATTTCAAGCAGATTATGCTAATGAGAGCTTAATTAAACATTTTAATACTAAAACCCTTAAAGGCTTTGGTATTGAAGATTTATACGAAGGCATTATTGCATCTGGTGTTGTGCTTCATTATTTAGGTGAAACCAGACATAATAAGTTAGAACACATTGCAACAATTTCTAGAATAGCAACAGACGATTATGTGTGGATGGATAAATTTACCATAAGAAATCTAGAATTATATAATTCTACCAACGCTAATGCGGTAACGCTTATAAATGTTATAGATAAAACGATTTCTGCAATGGGAGGACGAACGTTAAAACGTTGGTTAGCATTACCATTAAAGCATGCAGATAAAATAAAACAACGTCATGAGGTCGTTCAATTTCTATTAGATAATGAAGTTGTACTTCAAAAAATACAAGGACAGATAAAGCATATTGGTGATATAGAACGTTTAATTTCTAAGATTGCTACCACCAAAGTGAGTCCACGAGAAGTTATTCAACTTAAAAATTCATTGGAAGCTATTGTGCCAATCAAATCTTTAGCTGAGAACTGTAATAACGAAGCCTTAAAAGTTTTAGGAGATAACTTAAATAATTGCGATTTACTCAGAGAAAAAATTAGGCAAACCTTAAATGAAGAAGCTCCTGTAAATATTTTAAAAGGAAATTCTATTGCTGAAGGATTCTCAGAAGAATTAGATGAGCTAAGAGGTTTGTCTAAATCTGGAAAAGATTATTTAGACAATATGTTGCAGCGCGAAAGTGAGCGCACAGGCATTACATCTTTAAAAATAGCGTCAAACAACGTTTTTGGATATTATATTGAAGTTAGAAACTCGCATAAAGATAAAGTACCAGAAGAATGGATACGTAAACAAACCTTGGTAAATGCTGAACGTTACATTACAGAAGAGCTTAAAGAATACGAAGCAAAAATTCTTGGTGCTGAAGAGCGTATTTTAGCCATTGAGCAACAGTTATTTGCCGAATTGGTGACGTGGATGCATCAATTTATTATTCAAGTACAACAGAATGCTCAGCTTATAGGACAATTAGATTGTTTATGTGGTTTTGCAAGCTTAGCAAAAACTAATAAGTATAATTACCCACAAATTGATGATAGTTTCGATTTAGAGATTAAAAATGGTCGTCACCCTGTAATTGAAAAGCAATTACCGTTAGGAGAACCCTATATTGCCAATGATGTTTATTTAGATCGCGAATCTCAACAAATCATTATGATTACTGGACCAAACATGTCTGGTAAATCGGCTATTTTAAGACAAACCGCTTTAATTGTTTTATTGGCACAAATAGGAAGTTTTGTACCTGCAGAAAGTGCTAGAATTGGGTTAGTAGATAAGATATTTACTAGAGTTGGTGCCAGCGATAATATTTCTATGGGAGAATCTACGTTTATGGTAGAGATGAACGAAACAGCGTCGATTCTTAATAATATTTCCGACCGAAGTTTGGTACTGCTGGACGAAATAGGAAGAGGAACCAGTACTTATGATGGTATTTCTATTGCTTGGGCAATTAGTGAATATTTGCACGAGCATCCTGCAAAACCAAAAACCTTATTTGCTACACATTACCATGAGTTAAATGAAATGACTGAAACATTTAGTCGTATAAAAAACTTTAATGTTTCAGTAAAAGAACTAGAGGACAATGTTTTATTTGTGCGTAAGCTTGTTGAAGGAGGTAGCGAGCATAGTTTTGGAATACATGTTGCAAAAATGGCAGGAATGCCACAACAAGTTATAAGAAGAGCTAACAAAATTTTATCTAAATTAGAGAAGTCACATTCTAGTGAAGAGCTAACAGACAAGGTAAAAACACTAAAAGACGATCTGCAGTTAAGTTTTTTTAACTTAGATGATCCTTTATTAGAAGAGATAAAGGATGAAATTTTGCATACAGATATAGATACATTAACGCCTGTAGAAGCCCTAATGAAGCTTAATGAGATTAAACGAATGCTTGTAAAGAAAAAGCAAGCTTAAAAGTTTTTTAATTTATTTAGAAAAAGGCTTTGCATTTATAAGAAATATTTTAAATTTGCATCCGCTTTTAAAGCGAAATAGTTCTTTAAAAATTGCGAAAGTAGCTCAGGGGTAGAGCATCACCTTGCCAAGGTGGAGGTCGTGGGTTCAAATCCCATCTTTCGCTCTATTCTTTTATAAAATACCAATTTGATTACAATGTCGTAATCAGGATGCTGAAGTGGTGGAATTGGTAGACACGTTGGACTTAAAATCCAATGTCCATTAGGACGTACGGGTTCAAGTCCCGTCTTCAGTACAGATGAAAAGCCGAAACGAAAGTTTCGGCTTTTTTGGTTTAAAAATATACGGAAAGCTTGCTTTCAAGTATGTTTTTAAACCAAAAAAGCAATTCATTTTTATGAATCGGCTTTTCTCAAAATGTTGAAACTGGGACTCGGTTAAGCCAATTCCCGTCTTCAGTACAGATGAAAAGCCGAAACGAAAGTTTCGGCTTTTTTGTTTTAAAAATAGCTGAGAGCTTACTTTCAAGTGTATTTTTAAACCAAAAAAGCAATCCAATATTTTGATTTGGCTTTTCTCAAGATGTTGATATAAAACTCCGCGAAGCCATTTCTTATTCTTAGTACTTAAAAATTCACATTAAAAAATATAAACAGTATTGAGTAAATATACCTATACAATGTCATTTCAAGCGTAGCGGTTTTTACTATGTTTTCTAGTCTTCTTTAATTTTTATACCTTAACAACATTAATACAAATTAAATTTATGTTGTTAAATATTAATAGGCAGGTTAATTTTTGCCTAGTATTATTTTTATTAATTACTAATGTTAATTCATTTAGTCAAGAGATGCCTCCAATCCAAGTTTTTTCATCCCAAGACTATGGTGCTGAGAATCAAAACTGGGCTATTTCTCAAGCTGATAATGACTTTATATATGTCGCAAACAATAAGGGTTTATTAGAGTATAATGGTGCATCATGGCAACTTTATAATTCACCCAATGATGGTATTTTAAGATCCGTAAGAGTTGTAGGTGATAAGATTTTTTCTGGAGGTTATATGGATTTTGGGTATTGGCTTAAAGATGATTTCGGCGGTTTTCAATATACTTCACTTGCAGAAAATAAAAACTTTTCAATTAAAGAAGATGAGGATTTTTGGGGCATTATTGATGTTGAGGGTTATGTAATTTTTCAATCTTTTGACCGAATTTATATTTATAATACAACAGATTTAAGTTTTGATATTATAGAATCAGATGAAAGAATAAATAAAGTATTTAAGGTCGGCCAATCTATTTATTTTCAGAAGATGGATGTTGGTGTTTTTGAAATAAGAAATGGTAAAGCCAACGTAATTATATCATCAGAAGCTATAAAAGGTAAAGAGTTAGTTAATATTTATGATTTTGACAATGGCCTTTTACTACAAACTAAAGAACATGGTTTCTATACCTTTCAGAATAATAGTGTTAATAGATGGAGTACAGAAATAGACGATTTATTATCTAATATTAGTATTTATAGTAGTATAAGTTTAAGGGAAGGTGGTTTTATTCTTGGGACTATTGCTAATGGGATTATACAATTAGATAAAAATGGTAAGCAGCTATTAAAAATTGATCAATCTTACGGGCTTAGTAATAACACAATACTTTCTTTGCTCGAAGATAATTTTGGTAATATTTGGCTTGGTCTTGATAACGGAATTAATGTTGTTAATTTAAATTCTCCGTTTAAAGTTTACACAGACAAACAAGGGGTTTTAGGAACGGTTTATGCTGCAGCTCAAACGCATGATTTCCTCTATTTAGGTACAAATCAAGGACTGTTTTATAAGCCTATAAATACAAATGTGAAATTTAAATTTATTGAGGGTACAAAAGGTCAAGTATGGAGTTTATCCTTTCTAAAAGGAACCTTATTTTGTGGTCATGATAAAGGAACATTTGTTATCAATAATTTTGTTGCACAAAAAGTATCCAGTGAGATAGGAACTTGGGCTGTAAAAGAAATTGTGGGTAGACCAAATCTTTTAATTCAAGGAAACTATAAAGGGTTATTTATACTCGAAAAATTAAATAACACATGGCAATTTAGAAATAAGATTGAAGGGTTTAATATCTCATCTCGATATTTTGAATTTATAGATTTAAATGAATTGTTTGTTAGTCATGAGCATAAAGGAGTTTATAAAATAAAGATTGATAAAGATTATCAGAAGATAATTGATTACAAAAAAATGTCAATTAATGAAGGTATAAAGTCGAGTATTGTTAATTATAATGATGAAATTTTATATAGTTCTAGAGAAGGCGTATTCAAATTTAAAAATAACAGCTTTAAAAAAGATACCGTTTTAAGCAAGTTGTTAAGTGGCGATAAATACGTTTCAGGTAAGCTTATCTATGATAAAAAAGGGGATAAACTTTGGGGTTTTTCTAATAATGAAATTATTTATGTAGAACCTGGAAAATTATCTAGCAAACCAAAAGTTAACGTCATTGCTATCTCAAGTGAAGTTCGTAAAAGTAAACCCGCTTTTGAGAACATACTGCTTCTTCGTGATAATAATTATCTTATTGGTACAACAGAAGGCTATCTGATAATGGACCTAAATAAAATTGCACATCAACCATTAGAAATACATTTAAACAACATTAAATATGGTGCTTTGCCTAATGAACTTCAACCATTAAACCTGGTTAATGAAGCCATGCTTAAAAATAAGTTCAATAACTTAAAATTTAATTACAGTATAGCCAATTATGAAAAACTATTGTCTTCTAAATATAAATATAGATTAAAAGGTATTTATAACGATTGGAGCGATTGGTCAAGGAATTCAGAGGTCTTTTTTAAGAACTTACCGCATGGTGATTATACATTTGAGGCTAAAGCGATGTCTGGTGGAATTTTATCAGATAAAGTCTTGTCTTATAGTTTTAATATTGAAAAACCTTGGTACATTAAACCATTAGCAATAGTTCTATATGTTGGTTTTGGTTTGTTTTTAATGTATTTATTGCATTTTTTTAATAAACGCCATTATAAGAAGCAGCAACAAAAGCTTCTTGAAAAGAAAGAAAGAGAATTGAAGTTAGACCAATTAGAAAATCAGCGTCAATTAATTCAGTTTAAAAATAAAAACTTACAATTAGACATTGAGAATAAAAATAGAGAGCTTGGTATGGCTACTATGAATTTGGTAAAACGAAATGAATTGCTAAATAATATTAAGACCGAATTATCGAAAAGTAATTCAGTAAATGACATTAAAAAGGTAGTTAAGCTTATAAATTCGAGTTTAAATAACACTGGCGATTGGAAATTATTTGAAGAAGCTTTTAATAATGTGGACAAAGACTTTATGAAAAAGATAAAAAGTAAACATCCTGCCATTACTCCAAATGATTTAAGATTATGCGCTTATCTAAGACTTAATCTATCTTCAAAAGAAATTGCTCCCTTATTAAATATTTCACATAAAAGTGTTGAAGTTAAGCGATATCGTTTGCGAAAAAAAATAGGATTAGATCACGACCAGAGCTTATCTAATTACATTATCGAGTTATAACACCTATACAAATCTAATTATTACCTATACAATACCTATACAAACAGCTTAAATAGTAGTTTTTTATAATAAATGTTATTTTTATATTAACTGGTGTTATGAGTTCAATTCCTAATATTTAAAGGGGTTTAAATGCGATTTTGACAAAATATGTGTCTTTTTTTTGAATTGTATGTTTTTTGTATTGCTATATTTTGCGGATTTATCAGTATCAATTTATAAGTTGCATTATCTAAGCAACATAATATGAAAACAAAAATCTTAACGCTCATTGCCTTTATTCTTACAATGGCATTTTATGGGCAAAATGTTAATGTTAAAGGTACCGTTACTGAAGCGTCTTCGGGACAACCTTTACTGGGTGTAAATGTCATCCTTAAAAATACATCTGTAGGGACTTCCACAGATTTTGATGGAAAGTTTACCTTAAACGATGTGCCTTTAAATTCTGTATTAGTTATTTCTTATTTAGGTTTTGTAACACAAGAGGTTACAATTACTAACAACGAGCCAATAACCATATTACTCCAAGAAGATTCAGAATCTTTAAATGAGGTTGTAGTCATTGGTTATGGTACTCAAAAGAAAAAAGAAATTACTGGTGCTGTATCTGTCGTTTCTAGTGAAACGGTCGAAACTTTAAAGCCTACTAGGATTGAACAAGCTTTACAAGGTCAAGTGGCTGGTGTAAATATTGTATCAAATTCTGGTTCACCAGGAGCTTCATCTACAATTAGTATTAGAGGTATTTCTACTAACGGAGCCAATCAGCCATTAATATTGGTAGATGGAACCGTAGTAGAAGACTTAAGTGTTATTAATCCAAATGACATCGAGACCATGAATATCTTAAAAGACGCAACTGCTGGTATTTATGGAGTAAGAGCTGCAAATGGTGTTATTCTTATCACAACAAAATCTGGTAGAAAAAGTATGCCATTAACTATTGAAATTAATTCTTATGGTGGAGTACAAGAAACTACAAGGCAAATACCATTATTAAATGCTACAGAATATGCATTGTTACTTAATGAGTCTTATGCGGCTAATGGTGAAACAATACCTTATCCAAATGCAGCTGGTTTGGGACAAGGTACAGATTGGCAAAATAAGGTTTTTCAAAAAGCGCCAATATTAAGTACTGCTCTTACACTTAAGGGCGGTGGTGAAAATTCAACGTATGCTTTTGGTAGTTCGTTTTTAACTCAAGATGGTATTGTTGGTGGAAATAAATCAAATTTTGCCAGATTAACTAAAAGACTTAGTTATGGTTTAGATTTTCTTAAAAACTTTAAACTAAACACTGGTATTACTTGGACCCACACTACAAGACAAACCTTACCAGAAACAGGAATTGGTTCTGTACTTTTCAATGCTGTAAACATGGCTCCTACACTAGGTGTAAATGATGCTGCAAACAATCTTGGATTTGAGGTTGTCAATCCTTTAAAACAAATAAGCAATACACATAACAGAGGTTTAGTGAATAAAATTAATGGAAACCTTAATCTGTCTTATAATTTTTTAGAACATTTTACAGCGCAAGCAAGCTATCAATTTAATTATGCCAGAGTAGATATTAAGTCGTTTGCCCCTTTTGTTGATTACGGAATTTTAGGGACAGTTGATAAAGTATTCGATTTAATACCAAATGCAGATGCAGATAATAATACGGTTTATGAAAGTGAAGCGCATTATAGAGATTATACTTTTGATGCTTTTATTAAATACCAAAATACCTTTGCTGACAATCATAATTTAAATGTATTGTTAGGAACATCGGTATTTAAGACCACTGGAGACTTTAAGTCTTTTACGGGTTATGGCATTAGAGATAATTATTTTGGTAATGCTAACTTAGAAGACGCAATGAGAGTCGAAAATAACAATCCAAATGGCAATGATCTTAGTTTCGATTCTAGATTGTTATCTTATTTTGGAAGGCTTCAATACGATTATAAAGGAAAATACTTATTATCTGCAGTAGTAAGACGTGATGGTTCAACTAAGTTTGGTCCAGAAAACAAATTTGGTATTTTTCCATCTGGTTCGATTGGGTGGATAGCTTCCGAAGAAACATTTTTAGAAAATAGCAATTTTATTGACTTTTTAAAGTTTAGAGTTTCCTATGGTATATTAGGTAACGATAGAATTGGAGATTATGGCTTTGTATCTGTTTTAGACGGTGAAGCTACTTATGTATTTGATAATACATTATATTTTGGTTCTGCAGCAGGAAGAATTGGAAATCCAGAAATTAGATGGGAAAAGCAAAAAACTTTCGATGTTGGATTAGACATGCGTTTTTGGGATAATAAAATTGATGTTACGGTAGATTACTTTAAAAAGCGTACCGAAGATTTGTTAGTGCAACCGGATGCTTCAGGTATTTTGGGTACTGCCGCTCCAGGAGCTTCTCCTCCAATTATTAACGCTGGTGTTGTGGAAAATAAAGGTTTAGAATTTGCTATTGGTTATTCTGAAGAGATTAGTGACAATTTTAAATTTAACCTTAAATATAATGTTACCGCTTTAGATAATAACGTTATTTCGGTAAGTCAAGAAGGTGGTTTTGTGCCAGGTGGTGCGTTTGGAATAGGTCAAGAAGCACCATCAAGGATGGAAGCTGGTTATCCAATCGGTTACTTTAGAGGATATAAAACCAATGGTATTTTTCAAAATCAAGCACAAATAGATAATTCGGCAGTGCTTAACAATAATACGCAGCCTGGTGATTTAATTTTTGTCGATATTAATGGAGATGGAGTCATTGATGATTTAGATAAAACAAACCTCGGAGATCCTATACCAGATGCTACAATGGGATTAAACCTATCATTCGATTTTTATAATTTCGATTTTGGAGCTTATGCGTTTGCATCAATTGGAAATGAAATTGTAAGGAATTACGAAAGAAATCTTCCTTTAACCAATAGACCTATTCAGTATTTAAATCGTTGGACGGGTGAAGGAACAAGTAATAGTTTTCCAAGGGTAACTACAGGTGCAACAAATAACACCTTATTCTCAGATTTTTATGTTGAAGATGGTTCTTTTGTGAGATTACAAAACGTACAATTAGGTTATTCAATATCATCTGATACTGCCGAAAAATGGGGAATTGATAAACTGAGATTCTATGTATCAGCAAGCAACCTATTTACGTTAACGGAATATAGCGGTTATGACCCAACAACATCAAATGGTGCACCAATTGGTGGTGGAATCGATTACGGATTTTATCCAAATCCAAGAACTTATTTAGTAGGAATGAACTTAAAATTTTAATAGAACCATGAAAAATTTAAAAATTACATACATTTTTATAGCATTGTTTGTCATGGCTTCATGCAGTGACGACTTTGTAGATGTAGCATCTAACAATGAAAATTCTGAAGATTATTTCAATTCAGAAGAAGACTATCAAAACGCCTTAATTGGTGCGTACGATTTATTACAAGCAACATATCAAAATGTTTTGCTAGGTGAAATAGCATCAGACAATACATTGTGTGGTGGAGAGAATGCAAATGATGTACCTGGTTTTCAGCAAATTGATGATATGATTCATACTCCAATAAATGCTCAATTAAGATCGCTTTGGAATTGGATGTACGCTGGTGTAAATAGAGCTAATTATATTATGGAATTTCAGGATAAAACAGATTTTCCTGGTAAAGAAGGTGTTTTGGCTCAAGCAAGATTCTTAAGAGCATATTATTATTTCGAATTGGTAAAGTGGTTTGGAGATGTGCCTTTTGCTGTTGATAGACGTATTCAATTTGGTGACCAGTTTTCAATTGCAAGAACCCCAAAAGCAGAAATCTATACTCAATTAGAGCAAGATTTAATATTTGCAGCAGATAATTTACCATATGTACAGTCCGAAACAGGAAGAATAACTAAAGGTGCTGCACAAGCATTATTAGGAAAAGTATATTTATTTCAAGACAAATTTATTGAAGCTGGTGCCGTATTAGAAGATTTAATAGACAATGGGCCATATGATTTGTTATCAGATTATAGTACCATGTTTGAGAATGATAATGAAAATAACATCGAATCAGTTTTTGAAGTACAATACACTGATGAAGAAGGTGCTGGTTTTGGTTGTTTACAATGTAGTGAAGGAAATGTAGCTGTTGGATTTAATGGCATAAGAAATTACAATGGACCATTATTTGAGTCTGGTTTCAGTTTTAATGTACCAACTCAAGAAGTTGTAGATGAGTTTGAAGATGGTGATATGAGATTAGAAACTGCAATCTTGGATATTGAGACTTGGGCTGCAAATACAGGAGCAACGTTTGGTACAGGTTATGAGCATACGGGCTATTATAATAGAAAGTATATCTCAAGACAAGGTGATGCTAATACAGGTGATGCTAACCTTACTAATCCTAATAATTATAGAGCTATTAGGTTTGCAGATGTACTATTGATGGCTGCAGAGGCACTTAATAGAGGTAACGTAAGTGACGCTAGAGCACAAATGTATTTAAATAGAGTTAGAGAACGTGCTTTTGGTAATTCAGATAATAATGTGAGTGCTACAGGTGCAACATTAACAGATGCAATTTATCACGAAAGAAGAGTAGAGTTGGTTGGCGAAGGTCACCGTTTCTTTGATTTGGTAAGAACAGGAAGAGCAGCAGCTGAAATTGATGGATTTGAAGCGGGTAAGCACGAAGTGTTCCCAATACCATTAATAGAAATTCAATTAGCTGGTAATCAGTGGGAACAAAATCCAGGATATTAAAAAAAAGAAAAATGAAAAATATTAAATTAATTTTAGCAAGTTTTTTTCTCATTGCATTTTTAGGCTGTGAAGAGGATGAACGCAGTACCCAATTTGTTGATAATGCAGATGCTCCTAGCGAAGTTGTATTGCAATTTAGAACTACACAAGACAATTCAGGGCTTGTTACCATTACACCTACAGCGGTAGGAGCTACAAAGTTCGATATATTATTTGGTGATGGCTCAGGCGAATCTGTAAGTTTAGATCCTGGTGAATCTGTAGACAATGTTTATCCAGAAGGAACACATACGGTTACGGTAACTGCTACAAGTATTAATGGTTTAACAACACAAGCCGAACAACAATTAGTTGTGTCTTTTCAGGCACCTCAAAATCTAGTGGTAACAATAGAAAATGATGCAGCAGTTTCAAAACAAGTAAATGTTACAGCAACAGCAGACTTTGCAATGAGCTATGATGTTTATTTCGGTGAGCCTGGAGAAGATACACCAGTAAGTGGAAATATAGGTGATACAGTTTCATATATATACCAAGAAGCTGGTACATATACTATCACAGTAGTGGCTATGGGTTCTGCAATTGAAACCACAACTTATACAGAAGCGTTTGAAGTAACTGCTATTGAAGCACCAGTTGTATCTGCTCCGGCACCTCCTGCTAGAAATGATGCTGATGTAATATCTATTTTTAGTGCAGCATATAATGACGTGCCAGACACTAATTATTTCCCAGATTGGGGACAAGGTGGACAAGGAAGTTCTTGGGCAATGTATAATTTAGATGGCGATGATATGTTACAATATATTAATCTAAGTTACCAAGGAATTGCACTTGCAGATGGAACAACAGTAGATGTATCGCAAATGGAATACCTTCATTTAGATGTATGGACAGCAGAAGCAGTTACAGATATAGAAACATCTTTAATTAACAATGCTTCTGGTACGGTTACAGAAGCACCGATTACTTCAGCATTAACACCAAATAGTTGGACAAGTATTGAAATTCCAATTTCAGATTATACAGATCAAGGGTTAACAGTTACAGAGATTTTTCAATTAAAATTTGTAGGTACACCTTGGGCTGCCGGAACAGTATTTATAGATAACATCTATTTTTGGAAAAACCCTTCTGTTCTAAATAACTTACCTGTTACTTTTGATAATGCTAATTTAAATTATACATGGTCAGGTTTTGGTGATCCTGGTTTTGGACCAATTCCGGCAACAGTTATTGCTAATCCTGATCAAACAGGAATAAATACAACATCAAATGTTTTAGAAATTCAAAAGCCTAGTGGCTCACAAGTATGGGCGGGAGCTTCAATGGCTTTAGATGGCCCGATAGATTTTGCGACTAACGGTACTACACTAACTATTAAAGTTTGGTCTCCAAGAGTCGGTGTACCTATTTTGTTAAAAACAGAAGATCCAAGTTCACCGGCAGATGGCAATGGTAATCCTTCTGTATTCGCTGAAGTTATAGCCAATACAACCACAGCTAACCAATGGGAAGAATTATCTTTTGATATGACTACATTCGGTGGCTTTAATACTGCTATCAACTATGAAAATGTAATTATTTTTCCAGATTTTGGTAATTTAGGACAAGGAGAAACATTTTATTTCGATGATATAGAGTTTGCATCTAAGAAGTTTCCAATAAATTTTGAAACCAATGCTTTAGATTATACATGGTCAGGTTTTGGAGATCCTGGTTTCGGACCAATTCCGGCTACAGTTATTGCTAACCCAAATTCTTCAGGAATAAATACTTCCTCAAATGTTTTAGAAATTCAAAAACCAACGGGCTCTCAAGTATGGGCTGGTGCTTCTATGCCGTTAGATGCTCCTGTAGATTTTGCATATGGAACAATTGTTAAAATAAAAGTATGGTCTCCTAGATCAGGTGTTCCTGTATTATTTAAAATGGAAGATGTGAATTCACCACCAGATGGTAATGGAAACCCAAGTGTATTTGTTGAAGTTATAGGAACAACAACTATTGCTAATGGTTGGGAAGAAGTAAGTTTTGACCTAACAAGTTTTACTGCATTTAGTACGTCAATTGAATATAGCAATGTAATTGTTTTTCCAGATTTTGGAAACTTAGGTCAAGGTGAAACGTTTTATTTTGATGATTTTATTTTAACAAACTAATTTATTAATTATGAAGAATTTAAAATATATAATATACAGTTTGTTGACCATGTTTTTAGTGGTTACTAGCTGTCAAGAAGATGATGCAGATTTTGGGGAAGTTGTTGCACCAAGTAATATTCAAATTACTGTTGATATTGTTGGTGCTGATGCTAATAACCCAAATGGTGATGGTAGTGGAGTCGTAAATTTTACGACAACAGCAACTAATGCTATTTCATATCAATATGTGTATAATGGATCACGAACTTCAGCACCAAATGGTGAACAGAGTTACAACTTCGCAAACCTTGGTTTAAATACGTATTCGGTTACTGTAATTGCTTTTGGTACTGGTGGTGCATCAACTAGCGAGACAATAGATGTTGACGTGCTTTCATTATATGAGCCACCAGCAGATTTAATTACAATGCTTACGGCAGACAGTTCGAGAACATGGAGAATTAAAAGTGAAACAGGTAGTCATTTTGGTTTAGGTCCAGTTGGTGGCGGTTTTAATGAATGGTATCAAGCTAGTGCAGAAGAGAAAGCTGGAGTGGGTATGTATGATGATCGCTATATTTTTAATGTAGATGGTACATTTACACATATTACCAATAGTACAAATGATGATGGAGGAGTTAATACAGATGGCACTGTGTTTGGTCGCGAAGTTTTAATCGACGAGTTAAACGGAACTGGTGGTCCTGGTACAGCAAATGGTGCGGATATTGAAAATTATCCTTATTCCGATTATACGGCACAATGGTCGCTTTCTGCGCCAGGAGGTGTTGAAACATTAAGTTTATCTGGTATTGCGTTTTTAGGCTACTATATAGGTGGAGATCATACTTATAAAATTGAAATGCGTTCTGCTAATGAAATGAGCGTGCGATCAACCGATGGTAACGGAGAATTTGATTGGGGTTTTATTTTAACTTCAGAGGAAGGTGGAAATGTAGTTGATTATGAATTAGTTTGGTCAGATGAGTTTAATACAGATGGTGCGCCAGATGCCGCAAACTGGACTTACGATCTTGGTGCAGGTGGCTGGGGAAATGGTGAAGTGCAAACCTATACAAGTAATGCAGAAAATGTAATTGTAGAAGGAGGTGTGTTAAAAATAACAGCAAAAGCAGATGGTAGTGGAGGTTATACGTCTGCAAGAATAAAATCACAAGGACTTCAACAATTTACTTATGGTAAAATTGAGATTAGTGCAAAATTACCTTCGGCAGAAGGTACATGGCCTGCACTATGGATGTTAGGATCTAATTTCCCAACTGTAGGTTGGCCTCAAAGTGGTGAAATGGATATAATGGAGCAAACTGGTTGGGATAAAGGGACTACTTTAGGAACATGCCATTGGTTTGATAACGGCACTAATGCAAATGCTAGTTATGGAGAAACAACTGCTGTAGCAAATGCTTCAACAGAATTTCATTTATATTCAATTGAATGGGATGAAACCTCTATTAAAATTTCATTAGATGAGGTTCCTTATATGACTTTAGCTAATAACCCTGATTTACCTTTTAATGCAGATTTCTTTTTTATAATGAACATTGCAATGGGAGGAACTTTAGGCGGAACTATTAATCCAGCATTTACTGAAGATACAATGGAAGTAGATTATATAAGAGTTTATCAATAATAAAATGATAAAAAAAAAATTGAATCATAAAATCTATGAGTAGTCTTTATGAGCAACTATCTAAAAGGTCGAACAAATGGGTTCGACCTTTTCAAACTAATTTGAATATAGCGGTCTTTAATGACCATTAAAATGATGTAGAACTTTTTTATGAATGATACTTTATTTCATAAATACACCGAAGAGACACAAAAAGAATTAATGAGTAAGAATCCAATATACATAGGTGAAAAGCTGGCAGCTTTTGATACCTTAGAAGTGAAAGGAGAATTGGTAACAATTATAGGTGAGACCTATTATAAAATATCAAACAGTGATAAAATGAGACCATTCTTTATGAGTTTGGTAAGTAACTCTAATCACTGGTTGTTTATTTCTAGTAATGGAGCATTAACGGCTGGTAGAAAAGATGCTAATAATGCATTGTTCCCATATTATACAGATGATAAAATAACAGAATCACTAGAAACAACAGGAAGTAAGACTATTGTTCAGGTTCATAAAGACGGAAAAACTTTTCTTTGGGAGCCATTTTCAAATCGCTATCAAGGTGTTTATGCTACAAAACGAAATTTGTATAAAAATAGTTGTGGTAATAAAGTACTTTTTGAAGAAATCAATGAAGATTTAGGACTAACTTTTAGATACCAATGGAACACTAGTGATCAATTTGGTTTTGTTAGGAAGGCTAATATTATTAATAATACCAATGAAAAAGTTGAAGCAACAATTCTAGATGGTATACAAAATATTTTGCCTTATGGTTTAGATTCAGTATTTCAAAATGCAACAAGTAACCTTATTGACGCTTATAAAAAGTGTGAGTTAGAAGCCGATACAGGAATTGGGATATTCGCATTAAGCGCTATAATTGTAGATAGAGCAGAACCAAGTGAAGCTTTAAAAGCAAATACGGTTTGGTCTACGGGAATAGAAAACCCTACACATTTAATATCGGCTTTACAGTTAGATAATTTTAGAAATGGTAAAACCATAACACAAGAGGAAGATATAAGAGCAGAAAAAGGTGCTTACTTTATTTCAAAAGATTTAAGCTTAAATCCAGAAGAAGAAAAAAGTTGGATGTTTGTGGCTAATGTCAATCAAACGATTAGTGCTATAAACGATATCTCAGAAAAAATTAAAAGCAATAGTAATCTCAAAGAACTTATTCAGCAAGATATTGACGCTGGTACAAGGAGTCTTTTAGAATTAGTTGGTGCATCTGATGGAATTCAATTAACAGATGATACATTAAGGGATACAAGGCATTTTGCCAATACCCTTTTTAATATTATGAGAGGTGGAATCTTTGATGATAATTATAACATCGAAAAACAAGATTTTGTAAAATATATCGCTAAGGCTAATACAAAGGTTTCAAAAAGCAAAGAAGATATTTTAAATAATTTACCAGAAATCTTTAACGTAGATTATATTAAGAACATTGCAGATAAAGACGAGGATAGCAATTTTAAAAGGTTGTGCTACGAATATTTACCGCTGAAGTTTAGTAGAAGACATGGAGATCCAAGCCGACCATGGAATAAGTTTTCTATAAATACACGAAGTGAAGTAGATGGTTCCAAAATTTTAGATTACCAAGGGAATTGGAGAGATATTTTTCAGAATTGGGAAACCCTTGCACATTCATATCCTGCCTTTATGGAAGGGATGATCCATAAGTTCTTTAATGCAACTACTTTCGAGGGTTATAACCCTTATCGAGTAACAAAAGACGGGTTCGATTGGGAAACTATCGAAGCAGATGATCCTTGGTCTTACATTGGGTATTGGGGCGATCATCAAATCATCTATTTATTGAAGTTTTTAGAGTTTATTGAGAAACACAACCCTAATAAACTAGCAAACAATTTCACTCAAGATGTATTTGTTTATGCTAATGTGCCATATAAAATAAAGAGTTATCAAGACACGCTAAAAAACCCAAAGGATACTATAGATTTTGATTATGATTTAGATGTAAAGATAAATAAAATAAAAGATAGATTAGGTGCTGATGGAGCTTTATTAAGAGACCAAAATTACTTTATTCATAAAGTTAATTTAGTTGAAAAATTATTAGCTACTGTATTAGCTAAGGTATCTAATTTTATACCAGAAGGAGGTATTTGGTTAAATACACAACGACCAGAATGGAACGATGCTAATAACGCCTTAGTTGGCAATGGAGTTTCTATGGTTACCCTATATTATCTAAGACGATTTATTAAATTCTTTGAAGCTATTGTAGAAAATGCATCAGAAGCCAAATACGATCTTTCAATAGAATTAAAAACGTTTTTTGAAGCTGTTGTAAATACATTAAATGCCAATAGAAGTGTACTCTCGGGTAAGGTGTCAGATAAAGATCGAAAAACCATTTTAGATGGTTTAGGAACTGCTGGTAGTGAATACAGATTACAGATTTATGAAGCTGGTTTTTTAGGTGATAAAGCATCTATCTCTAAGGATGACTTATTAAAGTTTTTTAAAGAATTAAAAGATTATTTAGACCATACTATAAAAGCCAATAAACGATCAGATAATTTATATCATGCATACAATTTAATGACGGTTGAAAATGATACAGAAGTATCAATTTCATATTTGTCAGAAATGTTAGAAGGACAAGTTGCTGTTTTAAGTTCAGGATATTTACAACCAAAAGAAGCATTAAGTTTATTAGATGGATTAAAAGCTAGTGCACTCTTTAGACACGATCAATATAGTTATATTTTATACCCAAATAAGGAATTGTCGCGCTTTGTGGATAAGAATATTATTCCTGCTAAATCTGTTGCAAATTCAAAATTATTGACGCAATTAATTTCAGATAATAACACACAGATTATTGAAAAGGATGTTACTGGTCAGTATCATTTTAATGGTAATTTCAATAATGCAGACAGTTTAAAAGCTGCATTAAATGGGTTGCCAAAAGGAAAATACGAAGTCTTAATCGAAGCTGAGAAACAATTGTTATTAGATATTTTTGAGGAGATGTTCGATCATAAATCCTTTACAGGTCGCTCAGGTACATTTTACGGTTATGAAGGCTTAGGGTCCATTTATTGGCACATGGTGTCTAAATTATTATTAGCGGTTCAAGAAAATTGTTTGTTAGCAGTAGCGAGAAATGAAAGCGAAGAAACAATAGGAAGATTATTAGAACATTATTACGAAATTAACGAAGGTATTGGAGTACACAAGTCACCAAAATTGTATGGTGCTTTTCCAACAGATCCATATTCTCATACACCAGGTGGAAAAGGTGCACAACAACCAGGAATGACGGGTCAAGTTAAGGAAGATGTTTTATGTCGTTTTGGGGAATTAGGTGTGTTTGTAACTGAAGGTTCACTGTATTTTAACCCAAGACTTTTAAGAAAAGAAGAGTTTTTAAGCGAACCAAAAGAATTCGTGTACACTGCAATAGACAAAACGAAAAAAACAATTCAACTTTTAAAAGGATCATTATGTTTTACCTATTGCCAAGTACCTATTATTTACCAGCTTCAAGATAAAAACAGTTTAGAAGTTAAATTTAATGAGGGTTCGGTTTTAAGTTTTAATGAACTAAAACTAGATAAAAATATTAGTGCTAAAATATTTAATCGTGCAGGCGAAGTGAATCAAATAATTGTATCAGTTAAAGAATAATTCAACAGGTTTAAACATGAATAACAGTTTAAAATTAGCGGCATTTGTATTGGTTATGTCATTAGTCTTTTCGTGCAATGACACAAAAAAAGAGCGCAACGAAAAAATTGTAAAAGAAGAACAAGCTGTGAGTGCAAAAGATATTTTAGGAAATCCGGATTATTTAGCGATTTCTTATGGAGGTTATAGAGAAAAGAATAGAGAAGTACAACCAACTATTGCTGAACTTAAAGAAGATATGAAAATCTTAAGTGCCATGGGTGTAAAAATATTAAGAACTTACAATGTACATTTTAATCAAGCCGCAAATCTCTTAAAAGCAATAACCGAATTAAGAAAAGAAGATGCTAGTTTCGAGATGTATGTAATGCTAGGGATTTGGATAGATTGTAAATCTGCTTTTAATTGGGAAAATGGTGAGCCAGACCATAGTAAAGAAAGTGAAAGAAATCCTATTGAGGTTAATACAGCGGTTTCATTAGCTAAACAATATCCAGACATCGTTAAAATTTTGGCCGTTGGTAACGAAGCAATGGTAAGATGGGCAACTAGTTATTTTGTGCAACCATGGATTATTTTAAAATGGGTAAATCATCTTCAAGATTTAAAGAAAACAGGAGAATTACCAGCAGATTTATGGATTACAAGTTCAGATGATTATGCATCTTGGGGTGGTGGAGATGCAAGTTACCATACAGAAGATTTAGAAAAGCTAGCCAATGCGGTAGATTATATTTCTATGCATACTTACCCATATCATAATTCTCATTACAACCCAGAATTTTGGAAAATACCACAAATAGAAGAAAATTTAACGGATAAAGAAAAGATAGATGCTGCCATGTTGCGAGCATTAAATTTTGCCAAAACGCAATATGATTCTGTTTCAAATTATATGAAAAGTATTGGCGTAAACAAACCTATTCATATCGGTGAAACTGGTTGGGCGTCAGTGTCTAATGGCCATTACGGAAAAGAGGGTTCGAGAGCTACGGACGAATATAAGCAAGGCTTATATCACAAGCATATGAGAGAATGGACCAAGAAAGAAAATATTTCATGTTTCTATTTCGAAGCTTTTGATGAGCAATGGAAGGATGGACAAAACCCCTTAGGATCAGAAAACCACTTTGGTCTCATTAATCTACAAAGTGAAGCAAAATATCCGTTATGGAGTTTAGTAGATGACGGAATATTTAATGGTTTAACCAGAGATGGAAAGCCAATTACTAAAACCTATAACGGAAACCTTGAAGCATTAATGAAAGATGTTTTAGTGCCAAATACAGAATATCCAAGAGATTAGAATGAAGAAATTAATAGCCATAATAATTAGTCTAACTGCTTTTGTTTCGTGTAAAAATGAATCGAATAAAAAGGGAATTTCATTAAATACAGAAACCCCAAAGATTGATATTGTATCTATTACAGGAAGACAATTAATGGTTAATGATAAAGACTATTTAATTACAGGTATATGCTATCATCCAGTATCAAAGGGCAAATCTAAAAGAGATTTTGGGTCTTTAACTCAAGATCTAAAACTGATGGTAGAAGCGGGTATCAATACAGTTAGAGTTTATGAGCCAATTGAAGATGAGAATGTTTTGGATAAAATTGATAGTGTTGGACTAAAAGTAATTATTGGTTTTGGATATAACCAAGGTGGAAAAAATGATATTCTTTCAGGCACATTTATAGATTACGTCAATAAATTCAAAAATCACAACGCTATTTTAATGTGGGAACTAGGGAATGAATACAATTATCATCCTGAATGGTTTAACGGAGACATTAAAAATTGGTATAAAGCCATGAATGAAGCTGCTGCTGTAATTCATAAGAACGACACTTTACATCCTGTGGCCACTGCACATGGAGATTTACCAGATGATTTAGCTCGTTCTATGGGTGCTAATATTGATGTTTGGGGTATGAATGTATATCGTTCAGTACGACCAGAAACCATTTTTAAAGAGTGGAAAGAAGTCAGTGACAAGCCCATGTATTTATCCGAAACAGGAGCAGATAGTTATATGCAAATTGCTAATCAAGGCTATGAGCAAGGCATTAATGAAAAGGCACAAGCAGATGCCACGGAAATTATTTTGAAAGCCACATTTAAAGGTAAAGATATTTGTTCTGGAGTAACACTTTTTCAATTTACTGATGGTTGGTGGAAAGCAGGAAATAACGACGTGCAAGACACTGGTGGAACTGCACCAAACAGTACAGGAGTACCCTTTGATGGTAGTCCTAATGAAGAGTTTTGGGGTATTGTAGATATTGATAGAAATAAGAAGAAAGTATACACAGTAGTAAAAGATATCTATACATCTGTAAATAAAAACAACTAATTAAAGACAAATGAAATTATCAAGATATAGCATAATCGTACTCTTAATTTTTACTGTAATGAGTTGTACTTCAGAAAAAAAAGAAATTAAAAACTTACACGTTGAAATTTATGAAACTTCAGAAAATGGAAATAAACTCACACGAATTACTGAGTTTTCTAAAGTAGATTCTTCAACGGTTATAAAGCTATTGCCAGAGCAAAAATTTCAAACCATAACAGGTTTTGGAGGTTCTTTTACAGAATCCTCAGCCTATTTATTAAATAAGTTGAGTAAAAAAAATCGCGATACTATCCTTCAAGCTTATTTTGCTGAGGATGGTGCTGGTTATTCTTTAACAAGAACACATATTGCTTCTTGCGATTTTTCATTAAACAATTATACATATGCACCTGTTGCAGATGATATGGAAATGAAAAGCTTTAACATTGATGACGATCGTGATGATTTAATTCCAATGATTAAGGATGCTCAGAAGGTTTCAAAAGATGGATTTAAAATTATTTCTTCACCGTGGACATCACCTCCTTGGATGAAAGATAATAAGGCATATGTAGGCGGAAAATTACTACCAAAATACTACGATGCATTTGCACTGTATTTTTCAAAATATCTAGAAGCATATAAAGCAGAGGGAATTGATATTTGGGGTCTAACACCAGTTAATGAACCACATGGAAACGGGAACAATTGGGAAAGTATGCACTTTTCTCCAGAAGAAGAAACAGACTTTGTACAAAATCACTTAGGCCCTAAATTGGAAGCTGATGGTTTCGCAAACGTTAATATTTTGGGTTACGATCAAAACCGAAAAGGGATAAAAGAGTGGGTAGATGAAATGTATAAAGATGAAGCGGCCTCAAAATATTTTGATGGATTAGCCATTCATTGGTATGAAAGTACCTATGATTATTTTCCCGAAGAATTACAATACGCTCATAACAAAGCACCAAATAAATATTTAATAGAGACCGAAGGGTGTGTAGATTCTGAAATCCCAAAATGGAAAGATGATGCTTGGTATTGGAGAAAAGAAGCTACAGATTGGGGTTGGGATTGGGCATCAGAAGAAGATAAACATTTACATCCAAAGTATGCACCAGTAAATCGCTATGCAAGAGATATTATTGGCTGCCTTAACAATTGGGTAGATGGTTGGGTCGATTGGAATATGGTTTTAGACCGACAAGGAGGACCAAACTGGTTTAAAAATTGGTGTGTAGCACCAGTTATTGTAGACCCAGAAGCCGATGAGGTTTACTTTACACCATTGTATTATACCATGGCACATTTTAGCAAATACATTAGACCAGGAGCAGAAGTTATTGGAGTAGAAAATACAGATATGGATTTAATGGTTACGGCTGCGAAAAATCCTGATGGATCAATAGCAGTGGTATTATTTAATGAAGGTGAAACACCAAAGGACTTTACTTTATCTCTTAGTGAACGAACTGTAAAAGTAAAAATTAACCAACAAGCTATACAAACGATTCTAATTCCAACTAAAACAAGATAAATATGTCAAGTTCAGCTATAAATAAAGTTCCAATCGGGCAAAAAATTGCTTTTGGTATCGGAATGTTTGCTAATCAAATGTTTCCTGCTATTATGGGGATTTTTATGGTTGTTTTGGTAGAGGATTTAGGTTTTCCCGGATGGATGTGGGGCGTTATTTTCTTCGCGCCAAGAATATTCGATTCTATCACTGATCCTATTATGGGTTTTATCTCTGACAATACAAAGTCTAAATGGGGACGTCGGAGACAGTATGTGTTTATAGGTGCCATTATCATGGGAATTTCATACATTATTATGTGGCAACTTTTTAGAGAAAACTCTTTGCAATATAATTTTTGGTATTTCTTTTTGTGGTCATTAGTTTTTTATTTGGGTCTTACTCTTTTTAGTGTGCCTTATGTAGCTATGGGTTATGAAATGAGTAATGATTTCCATGAGCGTACTCATATTATGGCAATAGCTCAATTTATAGGACAATGGGCATGGGTAATAGCGCCCTTATTTTGGATCATTATGTACGACCCTAATTGGTTTTCATCTGCTGATGTAGCTGTAAGACAATTGTCAGTTTGGGTGGCAATCCCATGTGCAATTTGTGCAATGGTACCAGCACTATTTATAAAAAGCGAGTCAACCCTTCAAAAAGATTATGAGCCATTAAACTCAGCGAATATTGGTAATAGTTTTAAAAAAATATTGGATAGTTTTTCTGAAGCTTTTAAGATTAAAGAGTTTAGAAAAATATGCGGAGCTACCTTTTTAATTTTTAATGCATTTAATACTGTAGCAGCACTTACATTTTTTGTGATTGTATATAAACTATTCAATGGTGATGCTGAAGCAACTGGTATATGGGTGTCTTTATTTGGTTGTTTGGGAGCTCTCGGAACTACATTTATTGTGATACCTGTAGTGACTTGGATGTCTAAGATTTTAGGAAAGAAAAAAGCATTTATGTATGCTCAAGGAATATCAATTATTGGCTACATAATGCTATGGTTTCTGTTTGTACCTGGAAAACCTTGGATGTATATTATAGCGCTTCCATTTTTTTCTTTTGGAATAGGAAGTTTATTTACAATAATGATGTCTATGACTGCAGATATTATTGATGTTGATGAATTAAGTACAGGCAAACGAAGAGAAGGAATTTTTGGTGCGATTTATTGGTGGATGGTTAAAGTAGGTTTTGCAATTGCTGGTGCATTGAGTGGTCTTATTATTTGGATTGTTGGTTTTAATTCAGAGTTAGCTACTACAGATCAACAATCTGCCGTAGATGGTTTGCATGCTTTCTTTTGCTTTTTCCCTATGGTAGGCACACTAGTGGCTATGTACATTATGAGAAATTATAATATTACTGAAGACAGTGCCAACGAAATCCGCACACAGTTAGATAAGCGCAAAACGAAATAAAATAGAGATTAATGTCAGTAAGAGAAGAAAAATTTTTGGCATTAGCATCCATCGATTATGAAGGGATGACCATTGAGGCGTTAAGAACATTATTCAGAAAAGTATTAAAATCAGGTGTACATGGATTATGTTCCAGTCCTTATGAAGAAGGACAAGAACCTGGCGATTGTTTATCCGAATCACAGATTCGTCGCAGATTAGAAATAATTAAGCCATATACTAAATGGATTCGTTCTTTTTCATGTACTGAAGGCAATGAACTCATTCCTATAATTGCTAAAGAAATGGGTATAAAAACACTCGTTGGCGCCTGGTTAGGTGATAATCTTGAAGTTAACGAAAATGAAATCGAAGGACTCATTGAACTTGCCAACCAAGGTTACGTGGATGTTGCAGCAGTTGGTAATGAAGTTATGTATCGTGGAGATTTATCAGAAGAAGAACTAATAGAGCATATATACTGTGTAAAAAAGCACATTAAAAAGGTGCCTGTAGGCTATGTAGATGCTTACTACGAATTTGCAGATCGTCCTAATCTTACAGAGGCTTGTGATATTATTTTGGCGAATTGCTATCCATTTTGGGAGGGATGCGATCAAGATTACTCTTTACTTTACATGAAGGACATGTACAATAGAGCATTAAGAGCAGGTAATGGTAAGAAAGTTATTATAACCGAAACAGGTTGGCCAAGTGAAGGTTCTAGTTTACAAGGTGCATTTCCGTCAGAAGAGAATGCTATTAAATATTTTATAAATTCTCAAAAATGGTCTAAAGAAGAAGATATTGAGATGTTTTATTTTTCATCTTTTGATGAATCTTGGAAAGTTGATAAAGAAGGAGATGTAGGGGCTTATTGGGGAATTTGGGATAAAAATGAAAAATTAAAATATTAGCGATTGCAATTCAAAATTTAACTAATACCTTACTAAAATCACACATATTTGAGTTCTCACCTTTAGATTCACTACAACATTTCCACTTCATTTAAATTTTCACCAATACATCAACACTACATTTTCAGTGTTTTAAGTAATTAAGAGTTTTTGTTTCTGCTTTTCAAGCTGGTATTCTGCCCTAATTCATTGGGCTAAACAGATATAGGTAATTGATAAATTAGAAAATAGAGTTTTGTATGGTTTTGATATAGTTCTAATTATCAATTTGCTAATTTATTGACTCTATATTTACGAAGATTGCATTATTATAATAGTTTTTTTGATGTAATCATAAAATTCACAAGCAATATTAATTAAATCCTTGACTATGAAAAAAATTACTTTATTATTTATGTTATGTACTGGATATGTTGGGCTTTCCCAATCTTTGCCGTACTCATTTGATGAATCTTCTGATCCAAGTTACTTTTTTACCGGTTTTGATTGCGGATTTGCTTTAACCGTAGATCCTGATGATGCTGGTAATGCTGTTGGTTCAATTTCAGGTTCTGGAGCTAATTTCGATACCATTCAAACTATAGGGCTTTTAGCAGAAAATATTGATCTTTCAGATGACAGCAATAACACTATAACATTTAGATGGAGACCTGTTAATGGAACAGGAAGCGGAACACACTTATTAAAGTTCGAAGGTTCGGGACCTGCTGTTGAGCTGCCATTTACTTCTACTGGTGCAGGGTGGCAAAACATTTCAATTGATTTTGGAGCTGGTTTAGGAGTATATGATAACTTAATTATTTTTCCTGATTTTAATAATGGAGGTAATGATGTTTATTTAATAGATGATTTAGCAGGTGGAACAAATGTGGCGCCACCACCACCACCTTCAACAGAGTTTCCTATTGATTTTGAAATAGCTGATGATACTTTTATCTGCTATGATTGTGGCTTTAGTATTATAGTTGACGCAGGCAACCAAGTTGGGCAGGTAATAGGTGGAGGTTTACCTTTTGACACGGCGCAGTTAACTTTAGGAACGCTCTTAGATCTTTCAGATGATGCTAATAATACCATTACATTTAGAATTAAACCAGTTAATGGAACAGGAAGCGGTAGTCATTTGTTAAAATTTGAAGGTGGTTCTGGTCCAATTACAGAATTACCATTTACTACCACAGGGACTGATTGGCAAGACATCACATTAGATTTTGGACCTGGTTTGGGTACTTACGACCTTGTGGTCATATTCACTGATTTTAATAATACTAGCATAGATACATATTTAATTGATGATTTAGCAGGAGGAACAAACATTACACCAGCTATACCACCTACAACACCGGCTCCAACACCTAGTACACCAGATGCTAATGTATTTAATTTATACAGTGATTCACCAGGTTATACTAATAATATGCAATATGACTATACTTTTGGAGAATTAGGGGGAGCCGATCAAGATTTTGATTCAAGTCCTACAGTAACTAATTTAGCATTATGGTTTGACTTTGCTCCAGGTTGGGGTGCTGGTCAAAATAACCCAACTGATGTCTCGGGCTTTGATGATTTTATATCATTTCAATATTATACGACTGACGCTACACAATTTTATTTAGATATTATCAGTCAAGGAGCACCAAATCAAGAAGCATTTTATACTATTGGAGTTGACGAACCAATTGTTTTAGGAGAATGGAAACAAGTGGTTATTCCACGTTCATTTTTTGCAACTAATTATCCAAACTTTGATCCTGTAAATTGGTTTCAATACAAATTCGATGTACCATCAGATTTATTCTCTGGGACTGTATATATAGATAATTTGTATTTTTCTAATGTTGCACCTACATTAAGCGATGATAATTTCGAATTGTCAGAATATAGCATATATCCAAATCCAACAAATAATGTATGGAATTTAAAAACTAAAAACCATAATATTGTTTCTGTTCAAGTATTCAATATTTTAGGAAAACAAGTTTTAACCATAAAGCCGAATGCAATAGAGGTTGAAATTGATGCTTCGGGATTAAATGATGGTATTTATCTAGCTAAAGTCTCAACCATTAACGGTGATCAAACTATTAAGCTAGTTAAAAACTAGATTATCATATTTCATTTGCAATTAAAGAGCGTATGTCAGTATATGCTCTTTTTTGTATTTATAGTTGTATGGGTTTTGTATAGGTGATTTCTTTTTTAAAATAGAGATCATTCAATATCTTTAACAGAATTAACTAAATAAATAATAATATGAAAAAAACTACTTTTTTAATCTCTATGCTAATAATTAGTATGGTTTCTTTTGCACAAAGCAATGTTACTTTTAGTGTAGATATGGCTGGTCAAACATTTACACAAGCCTATGTTAGTGGAAGTTTTAATTCTTGGAGCGGAGATGCAAATCCATTAACAAATACCATTGGTACAATATGGGAAGCTACCTTACCAGTAATGGATGGTGAACATGAGTATAAGTTTACTTTCGATAATTGGGCAGGACAAGATACCTTTACCCAAGGAGATGTTTGTACCATTACTAATTATGGAAACACAAATAGAAGATTAGTTGTTGCAGGTTCTGATATAGTATTGCCAACAACTATGTTTGGTGCGTGTGCCGAAACTAATGATGGTAATGATGGTCCTTTTACAGTAACATTATCCATAGATATGAGTGGATACGGAGGAACTTTAGGAACTGTTTATGTTAATGGTGAAAATCATAATTCACAAGGTTTTGGAGCTTGGTGCGGTGCTTGTGGAAACGAACTGACAGATATGGGTAGTGGTATTTGGGAGACAACTTTATCATTAGAAGAATACTCTTACCAATTTAAATTTACGGTTAATGGATGGGATGATCAAGAAGCATTCAATCCTGGTGATGTGCAAACTGCTACTGATGGAACCTTTACAAATAGATATATTAAAGTAGATGGCAATAAAACTGTAAATTTTGTTTGGAATGCTCCACAACAAGCTTTAAGTACTCCAGAAGCTCTTAAGACAGATAATTTTAAAGTATTTCCTAATCCAACTTTAGATAGTTGGAATATTAGCTCAAATCAAAACGTAACAAATATTGAAGTTTTTGATATTTTAGGAAAACAAGTACTTAAAATTCAGCCTAACGATTCTAATGTTTTCATAGATGCTTCAGAATTAAAAAGCGGAATATATTTAACAAAAATCACATCAGAAAAAGGAGTTAAAACAGTAAAACTGATTAAAAACTAATTTGATGTTTGTTTTATAATAAAAATAAAGAGCGTATATTCTACGCTCTTTTTTATTGAAAGATTAAAAAAACATGACAACACTTAAAGAATTAGCTGCACTATTAAATATTTCTGTTTCAACGGTTTCTAAAGCATTGAATGATAGCCACGAAATTAGTGAGAACACAAGAGTTAGAGTTAAGGAATTAGCAACAAAGCTAAATTATAAACCCAATAGGATAGCGCAACAGCTTAAGACCAATAAAACTAAAACAATAGGTGTTATACTGCCAACTGTTACAAACCCTTTTTTTGCTGAAGTATTGCATGGTATTGAGATGGCTGCTGCTAACAACGATTATGATATTATCGTTTGTTTATCCAACGAAACTCTACATAAAGAAAAGCGAAGCTTAGAGCTATTATCTAACGGAAGTGTCGATGGATTTATAATGGCTGTAGCAAGGGAAGGCCAAGTAAAGATGCAAACAGAACATATACAAACTGTGATTGACCGTAAGATCCCTGTATTAATGTTCGATAGGGTTGTTAATGAAATTAATTGCGATAAGGTAATTGTCGATGATTTTCAATCTGTTTATGAAGCGACTGAATATTTAATTAAAAAAGAAAAAAGAAAGAACATTCTATTAGTAAGTAATATTGAGGAGCTAAGCGTTGGTAAGTTAAGAATAGAAGGTTATTCTAAAGCTTTAAAAGAGCATAATTTAAATCCTAATATTCTAAAACTCGATAACGCTATTGATCTTGATATTGAAACAAAAACATACAATTATTTAAAAAAGCATAAACATATTGATGCCGTAATATCCATAGACCATGTTACTGGGATAGTTGCTATTAATATGGCAAAAAAAATAGGTAAAAAAATACCTGAAGAATTGTCTGTTCTGGGATTTGGCTATGAGCACACACAACTATTATCTTCTCCTAAAATTTCTATAATCCATCAAAAGGCTCATAAGATAGGAGAAATGTCTATTGAGTTACTGATTGATAATATGAAAAACAACGAGCACAAATTGCAAACTATAGTTGTGCCTAGTGAGGTTAAATTGAGTGAATCTACAAAGTAGATGAAAGAAATAAATATTAAATAAAAAAAGCCTGATTTACATCAGGCTTTTTAGTTTTTATAAATAAAAGGTGATTAGTTGCCTTTTACTTTTTCAGCAGCTTTATCAACAGCATCGTTTCCAGCTTTTTTAGCTGCATCTACTGCATCTTTTCCAGCTTCCTTTGCATTGTCAACTGCATCATTAGCAGCATCTTTAACATCATTTGCCATGTCTTCTGCTCCTTCTTTTACGCTATCTACAGCATCACCTGCAGCTTCAGCAGCATCATCTACAGCATCTTCTACTGCGTCAGCAGCATCTTCAGCGGCATCTTTTGCATCTTCAGCAGCTTCTTCAGCAGCATCTTTTGCGTTTTCTACTGCATCTTCAGCTTTGTCTGCTGTTTCTCTACATGAAGTAAATGATAATCCAAGTACTGCAACTAGTGCTAAACTTAATACAACTTTTTTCATTTTTATAGTTTTAGTGTTAATTGTTAATGTACGAAAATACTAATTTCATTGAAATTTTAACATTATTTTTTGATTTTTTCAACGTACATCTGTGCTATATACGTATATAATTAAGTATTTGGATGACGGCACCTCTGTTTTTTTCGATAAAACTACTATTAATTGAGCCGAGTTTAGTTCTATCAGATTTTACTTCGAGTAGTTGAGATAAAATAGACTCTAATTGTGTAGAATTAGAAACTGACTTTACACCACCAAGTTCAACAAGTGTTTTGGCTTCAGGAAATTTCTCAAAGTTTTTACCAATCACTATCGGAACTCCAAAAATAGCAGGTTCTAAGATATTGTGTAATCCAGTTGAGCCTGCCGCACCACCAACATAAGCAATATCGGCATAGCTGTATATCTTACTTAAATATCCAATAGTATCTAAAATAAATACCTCGTAATTGGCTAAGTTTTGATTTTCCATTTCAGAAAAGCTGATAGTTTTTAAATCTATTTGAGACTTTAAAGAAGACGTATAACGCGCTTTTATATTATGCGGAGCAATGATAAATTTTATGTTTTTATTTGAGTATTTATTTATAAAATTTAGATACAATTTATCATCTTCGGGCCATGTGCTACCAAACACAATACATAGTTTTTTATTAATAAACGTTTCAATAAATGATACTGTGTTGTCAACTTTTAATTGATTTGAAACTCTATCGAAACGTGTATCTCCTGAAACAGAAACATTAATGTAGTTGATTTGCTTAAGTAATATTTTAGAATTTTCATCCTGAGTAAAAATATGATTAAAAGCTAATAATGAAGATTTCATAAATCCACCATACCATTTAAAAAAGGCTTGATCTTTTCTAAAAACAGCAGAAATCAGTATAGCTTTTAAATTGCGCTTTTTTATTTCATTTAAAAAATTTGGCCAAATCTCATACTTAACAAATATGGTATAAACCGGATTTACAATATCTAAAAAGCGTTTAGCATTTGCTTTAGTGTCTAATGGAAGGTAAACAACAACATCAGCAATTTTTGTGTTTTTTCTAACCTCAAAGCCCGAAGGTGAAAAAAAAGATAAAACAACTTTATAATTGGGATATCTCTCTTTTAAGGCTTCAAAAACAGGTAAGCCTTGCTCATATTCACCTAACGATGCACAGTGAAACCACATGGTTTTATCTTCGTGTTTAAGGGAATTTTTAAGTGTTTGAAATGTTTCCGCTCTACCGTCTGTACCTAGTTTTATCTTGGTATTAAATAAAGAAGCCAGTTTTAAAATAAAACTTGTAATATAAATTCCTATGGAATAAAGTATTCTCAAAGACAAAGATTTGTGCTAAAATACATTTCTTTCAATTATTGTCATAGCGATTACAATTTTGTATTTTCGCTTAGAGCATTTTGCTTTTTTATTTATACACTAAATAGTAGTCTTCAAGAATGAAAAAAATCCAAATGGTAGACCTTCAAGGTCAATATGCGAAAATTAAAGCTATTGTAGATCCTTCAATTGAGGAAGTGATGAATAGTGCGGCTTTTATTAATGGTCCAAAGGTACATCGATTTCAAAAAAATCTTGAAGATTATTTAGACGTAAAGCATGTAATTCCCTGTGCTAACGGAACAGACGCATTGCAAATTGCAATGATGGGTTTGGGTTTAAAGCCAGGCGATGAAGTTATAACTGCAGATTTCACCTTCGCTGCAACCGTGGAGGTCATTGCTTTATTGCAACTAACTCCAGTTTTAGTAGATGTAGATCCTGTGACTTTTAATATAGATGTTAATGCTATTAAAAAAGCAATTACACCAAAAACTAAGGCCATAGTGCCTGTCCATTTATTTGGTTTACCAGCAGAAATGGATGAGATAATGGCTTTGGCAAAGGCACATAATTTATATGTTATCGAAGACAATGCACAAGCAATTGGTGCTAATTATACACATAAAGATGGTAGAAAAACAAAAGCTGGTGTAATTGGTGATGTAGCTTCAACATCTTTTTTTCCTTCTAAAAATTTAGGTTGTTATGGAGATGGTGGAGCCATTTTTACCAATAACGACGATTTAGCGCATACCATAAGAGGAATTGTTAATCATGGTATGTATAAACGATATCACCATGATGTTGTTGGTGTTAATTCGCGATTAGATTCTATACAAGCTGCAGTTTTAGATGCTAAATTACCACATCTAGACGATTATAATAAGGCAAGAAGAAGTGCTGCAAAAAAATATAATGAAGCATTTAAGGACCATCCCAATATTACGGTGCCAAGTGGACTAGATGTATGCAATGGTATTTGCGACACATGTGATTGCCATGTGTTCCATCAATATACCTTAAATTTAAAGAATGTTGATAGAGATGCTCTAGTGGCACATTTGCAAGAAAAACAAATTCCTTGTGGTGTGTATTATCCAATACCTTTGCATAAACAGAAAGCCTATACTGACGATCGCTATAACGAAGCTGATTTTACAGTAACTAATCAATTGGTAAAGTCTGTAATTTCTCTACCAATGCACACAGAATTAGACAATGAGCAAATTGATTTTATTACTAGTACAGTATTAAATTTTATAAACGCAAATTAATTATATGAAAATATTAGTAACTGGTGGTTTAGGGTTTATTGGTTCACATACAGTTGTAGAGTTGCAAAATGAAGGTTATGAAGTTGTAATTATAGATGATTTATCTAACTCTTCATTAGAAGTATTAGATGGTATAACTGCAATAACAAGCCGTAAACCTATTTTTGAAAAACTAGACATAAGAGTAAAGTCCGACCTTCAAGATTTTTTTAAGCGTCATAACGATATTGTCGGAGTTATTCATTTTGCAGCCAGTAAAGCTGTTGGAGAAAGTGTAAAAGAGCCATTAAAATATTATGAAAATAATATTACAACTCTAGTTTATATGCTTCAAGAATTGTCTGGCTTAGATCAGAAGAATTTTATCTTTAGTTCATCATGTACGGTTTATGGTCAAGCAGACGAACTGCCAATAACGGAGAATGCTCCTGTAAAACCAGCTGAGTCACCTTATGGAAATACAAAGCAAATAGGCGAAGAAATTATTAGAGATACATGTAAGGCTGTAGAGGGCATGAAGGCAATTGCCTTGCGTTATTTTAATCCGATTGGTGCTCATCCTTCGGTTGAAATAGGCGAACTTCCAATTGGTGTGCCTCAAAACTTAGTGCCATTTATTACACAAACGGCTATAGGCCTTCGAGAACAGCTTTCGGTTTTTGGGGGTGATTATAAAACATCAGATGGTACCTGTGTTAGGGATTATATACATGTAGTCGACTTGGCTAAAGCTCACGTAGTTGCTTTACAAAGATTGTTAGAAGAAAAAAATAGTTCGAATTTTGAATTTTTCAATTTAGGTACTGGCAAAGGAAGTACAGTTTTAGAAGTGATACAATCGTTTGAGCGTACTTCTGGAAAATCTCTTAATTACAAAATAGTAGACCGACGAGAAGGTGATATTACAGCTGCTTATGCAAATACATCAAAAGCTTCGGAAGTTTTAGGCTGGAAAACAGAGTTAACTATAGATGACGCTATGGATTCAGCTTGGAAATGGGAACAAAAAGTTAGAAATAAATAAAAGAATTAACTATGAAATCTTTACTCAGAATTTTAGTATTACTCTTTACCGTTACACTTACAGCACAAAGTACGTATTTGCACTGTGGAAAATTAATAGATACTAAATCTGGGAAAGTATTGACAGAAAAAACTATAGTGGTTTCTGATGGTAAAATAGTATCTGTTGAAAATGGATATACTAAATCCAAAAATTCGAAGGACCAAATAATAGATTTAAAGTCTAAAACGGTTATGCCTGGTTTAATAGATATGCATGTGCATATTGAAAGTGAAACGAATCCAAAATCGTATTTAGAGGAATACACGCTTAATGATGCTGATGTTGCCTTTAATTCTATAAAATATGCCGAGATTACTTTAATGAGTGGTTTTACTACTGTTAGAGATTTAGGTGGTTCTGGTGTTAATGTATCATTAAGAAATGCTATTAATGCCAATAAGGTAAAAGGACCGAGAATTTTTACTGCTGAAAAAGCTTTGGCTACTACAGGTGGTCATGCAGATCCGACAAATGGATCGAAAAAAAGTATAATGGGAAATCCTGGCCCAAAAGAGGGTGTAGTTAATGGAGTTGAAGATGCTAAAAAAGCTGTTAGACAACGTTATAAAAATGGGGCAGATTTAATTAAGATTACAGCTACTGGTGGAGTATTGAGTGTTGCTAAAAGTGGTCAGAATCCGCAATTTACAGTAGAAGAAATTAAAGCCATTTGCGAAACAGCTAAAGATTATGGTTTTCATGTTGCAGCGCATGCACATGGTGACGAAGGTATGCAACGTGCTATTTTAGGTGGTGTAAAAACTATTGAACATGGTACATTAATGAGTTCTGAAACTATGGAGCTTATGAAAAAACACGATGTGTATTTAGTACCAACAATTAGCGCAGGAAAATTTGTGACAGATAAAGCTAAAATTCCTAATTATTATCCAGCTGTAATTGTGCCTAAAGCTTTAGATATTGGACCAAAAATTCAGGATATGTTTGGTAGAGCATATAAAGCAGGTGTAGGTATTGCTTTTGGAACCGATGCTGCTGTTTTTTATCATGGAGATAATGGTAAAGAATTTGGCTATATGGTTGAGGCTGGTATGCCAGCAATGGAAGCTATACAAAGTGCAACGGTTACCAATGCCATGATTTTAAAAATGGACAACCAATTAGGGCAAATTAAAGAAGGTTTTATTGCAGATATTATAGCAGTTGATGATGATCCTACTAAAAATATTTCTACTATGGAAAACGTCACTTTTGTGATGAAGAATGGTGTTATTTATAAAAAATAATTCATTTCTGTTAATATTTCAATTGTCAGACTAATAACCTTAGGTACAATTCGCTAAGAATCTGTTAACTATTCTAGTGTCTGATTTTCAATATGATAATGTTAAAAATGCTTAACTAGGTTTTAACACTTATTCCTTGGGATTGCGTATAAGTCTTTGTTGTTTTGTAGCTAATGATAATTGAATAACATGAAACTGATAAGCATTAAAAGAGAGACCAAACTTGAAGGTCGATTCACAAAAAAAATGGGCGTTTTATTAACTAACGTCACTTACATTAAAAAGCAATTCTTGAGTATTCCTTATAAGACAATTCACAAGTATCGTGAAACTTACTATGGAGAAATTAAAGACTGTGAAGACTGCCAATTGGCTCGTTAAGCTTCCTGAGAAACTTCTTTACTCTTCTTTTTAGCAAAGACACCACTAAATAATAATATTAGCATTCCTGTAGTTACTGAAAGATCAGCTACATTAAAAATACCTGTTTTAAAAACACCGCCTAAATCTATAAAGAAGAAGTCTGTTACTTGCTTAAAAACTATTCTATCAAATACATTGGCAATACCTCCACCAATAATGCAGCAGAATGCTATTAAACTTAATCGGTCTAATTCTTTTGTTTTAAAGATGTAATAAATCACATAGCCTAAAACTAAAGTTGGTAGTATAAGAAGAAAAATTAGTTTTAAAGTCGGGTTCATATCGCTTCCCATACCTAAAAAAGCTCCTTCATTTTCAACCCAAATTAACTGAAAATATTCTCCAATTACATCAACGGACTTTTTAAATGTTAATGTAGATCTTACAATAATTTTAGAAATTTGATCAATAGCAATATTGAAAACTATAAGAAGTACAATAAAAAGATTTCTATTCAAAGCAGAATTATTTAGGCGTTAGTTTCTAAAGTTGCTGAAGCCGTTTCTGCTTCTCTATGTATTTTCTTTACTAAGCCTTGTAGTACTTTTCCAGGACCAACTTCTGTAAAATGAGTAGCACCATCTGCAATCATTTGCTGTACAGATTGAGTCCATCGTACTGGAGCTGTTAATTGCGAAATTAAATTGGCTTTTATTTCGTTTTCATCAGTAATAGCCGAAGCTGTTACATTTTGGTATATAGGACAAGTTGGTTTACTAAATGTTGTGTTTTCAATAGCTGCAGCTAATTCTTCTCTTGCTGGCTCCATCATTGGCGAGTGGAAAGCACCACCAACTGGTAATACTAAAGCACGTCTTGCACCTTCTTCTTTCATAGCTTCGCAAGCTTTATTTATAGCTTCAACTTCTCCAGAAATTACTAATTGACCAGGACAATTATAGTTTGCCGCAACTACAACACCATCAGTTGTAGCACATATTTTTTCAACGACGTCGTCATCTAATCCTAAAACGGCAGCCATTGTGCTAGGTTGTATTTCGCATGCTTTTTGCATGGCTTGGGCACGTTGAGATACTAGTTTTAAACCATCTTCAAAGGTTAAAGCACCAGCAGCAACTAAAGCAGAAAATTCTCCAAGAGAATGACCAGCCACCATATCTGGTTTAAAGCTATCTCCTAAAGTTTTAGCTAATATTACTGAGTGTAAAAAAATAGCAGGTTGTGTAACTTTAGTTTCTTTTAAGTCTTCAGCAGAACCTTCAAACATTATATCTGTAATAGAAAACCCTAGAATATCATTAGCTTTTTCAAATAGCTCTTGTGCTAAAGGTGAATTTTCATAAAGATCTAATCCCATTCCTGAGAATTGTGCTCCTTGACCTGGAAATATATATGCGTTCATTTGTGTTTCAATTTAAGTTGCAAAAATAGGAATAATATTAAACTTATATGGATGAAGTTGCAGCTTCTGCACAACGCTCACCATCCATAGCCGCAGAAACAATACCACCAGCATATCCACCACCTTCACCACAAGGATATAAATTGGTGATTTCGGGATGTTCTAAAGTATCAGTTCGTGGAATATTTACAGGAGATGAGGTACGAGACTCTACGCCAATAATATTGGCCTCTTCCGTATAATAACCATTCATTTTATCACCAAAAGCTTTAAAGCCTTTGCGTAAAGAACCACCAATTATTTTTGGTAATAATGAATGTAATGGTGCAGATTTTAAACCTGGCTGATAAGAAGTTTCGTTTAAACTCAAAGATAATTTCCCCTCTACAAAATCCGTGAGTCGTTGTGCTGGCGCAGACTGAGTTCTTCCTCCAGATGTAAAAGCCAAACGTTCTAAATTCTTCTGATATTCTAAAGCTTTTAAAGCACCAAATTGTTCGTATTTATATAAATCCTTATCTACATTAATTTCAGTGACAATGCCAGAATTAGCAAATTTATTATTTCGTTTAGAAGGTGACATACCATTGACAACGACTTCTCCATTAGCTGTGGCAGCAGGTACAATAAATCCACCAGGACACATGCAAAATGAATAAACTCCTCTGTTATTAACTTGTTCTACCAAACTATAAGCGGCAGGTGGCAATAACTCGTTTCGCGGTTCTCCGGAACAATGATATTGAATACCATCAATAATTTCTTGAGGATGTTCAACACGAACTCCCATGGCAAATGATTTTGCTTTTAAAGCAATGTTTTTGTCATTCAATAAATAGAAAATATCTCTAGCCGAATGACCTGTTGCTAAAATTACTTTTTCAACGTTGAGTTCATTACCATTTTGAAGTTGAATAGCAACTATTTTATTACTCTTAATTGTAAAGTCTGTAACTCTCGTTTCAAAATGTACTTCTCCACCATATTTTAAAATAGTTTCTCTAATGTTCTGAACTACTTTTGGCAACTTATTGGTGCCAATGTGTGGATGTGCATCTACTAAAATTTGGTCAGTAGCTCCATGAAAAACTAAGTTTTCGAATATGCGGCGAACATCACCACGTTTTAAGCTTCTTGTATAGAGTTTACCATCACTATAGGTTCCAGCACCACCTTCACCAAAACAATAGTTAGAATCTTCGTTTACAAAATGGTCTTGATTAATAGCTTTTAAATCGCGACGACGGTTTTGAACGTTTTTTCCGCGTTCTAAAACAACAGGTTTATAACCAAGCTCAATACAACGTAAAGCAGCATACATGCCTGCTGGTCCAAAACCTATGATATGTATAGGTTTTGCATTTGATACATCTTTATAATCAAAATGATAGTCTGAAGTTTCAGGAACCGGTTCGTTGATATAAACTTCAACTTTGTAATTAAACATTATGTTACGCTTACGAGCATCTATTGATTTTCTTAGAATTTTAATTCCGGAAATGTCTGAAGGTTGCATGCCCAAATCGTAAGCAGCTTTATTAAGCAGGCCGTTTGGTTGTCCTTCTTGATGAAGATTAATTCGTAATTGTAAGGCTTTTATCATATTGCGAAATTAATAATTAATAGAACAAAAATGCTCTAGCTATATCTTTAACTAGAGCACTTTAAAAAAAATTAATCAGTCTTATTCTTTTAAGCTAATACTTTTAATGTTATCCTTATAAACGCGATCTATTAATATATGTCTAGGATCTATAGCTGCTTTTACAGGTAGAGAATCTAACTCAACAGTATATATTGTTTCTTCTTTATTAAACTTTATGCGTTTTTGTTGATATAAATTTTCTTCTGCATTGTCCATGAAGAATCCAACATCTATCCAGTCATTAATGGTAGTTCTGGTTTCGTTACCTAAACTATCAGATTTAATTTTTGCACTTTCAATTTCTAAAGTGACTTCATATTTTCCATTATCTAATTTTTTGTAATTAGCTTCTTTTAAACGGTTATCATAAAGTGTTATTTCCTTAAACCAATCATTTACTAAATACTTTAATGAATCCGGAACTTGAGGTTCTAAATGCCTTAAAAAATCTAATGATGTTGGGTAAGGTGGTTTTTTGTAGCGATATTCTTCTAAGAAATTTTTCATCGCTAAGTTAACCTTGTCTTCGCCAATATAATCTTGAAGGGCATATAAAATTAAACTCCCTTTACCGTAATGAATATAGCCTTGGTTTTCTACCTTGTATAATGGTAATTCCTTTTCGCGTTCACCACTTCGACCTCTTAGATAACGATCATGATCGTACTTTAAAAACTCTCTCATTTTCATTGGGTTTTCAGTAATGTTTTTAATAGTCATTAAAGAGGAATATTCAGAGAAACTTTCACTCATCATAGTACTACCTTGCATGTTTACACCAATAACTTGATGCGCCCACCATTGGTGACCCATTTCGTGTGCAATAACAGCATCAACAACGTTATTTCCAGTTTCATCTTCAAGATTTATAACAAATCCAATAGATTCAGAATAAGGCATACTTCCTGGAAATGCTTGTGCAAATGATGCATATCTTGGAAACTCTATAATTCTACATTGTTTATGAAAATAAGGACCAAAATTTTCTGTATAGTAAGCTAAAGAACGTTCAACAGCGTCTAACATCATATCTACATTTTCTGGATGCTTTTCATCATAATAAACTTCAATATCAATACCATTCCATCTTCGTTTTTTAATTTCGTAATCGGCAGACATAAAAGAGTAAAAATTTAATGAAGGAGTATCAGTCTTATAATGATAGTAATTTCGACCATTCTCTTCCCATTTTTTAATCAAAGAACCAGGTGCAATTGCGGTTTGTCCTTTTATTGTGGACACAATACTTTCCACATTAATATAATCGGACTGACCATTGTTTATATAATTACGGTTGTGCAGTTCACTGAGTTCACCTGTTAGTTTTGGGGTACGTTCTTTAGGTTCTAGACCATACTTTTTACGTGTATTTTTATCACTCAGTTCATAAGCCTCATTATATCCCATGGTTGGCAATATTTCGCCATTATTAAAAAAGGTTCCATTTTTTACAATCATGGTATTACCCGAACCATTTTGAAAACCTTTAGTAATATATTTATTATCTAGTTTCATAGTAATGGTCTCACCAGGTTTTAAAGCAGGACTCAATTTATAAATGGTATACAAATAGGTTGTGTCTTTAAAAACAGGTTTGGCGTTTGGAATATTAAGCTTTGTATCCCAACCTTCACCATTAAAAAAGTGTAGTGAATCAATTGCTTGATTAGATTCGTTGGTTAATTCAATGTCTGCCTTAACATAAATATCTCTCTTATTTGGAAAAATATCTATATAGTATTTAGCATCGGTGACTTTAGGATGCACAGCATCTCTATATTTGCTGTATTTCTTTTCAAAATCGGCCATCAATTGCTCGGTCGTATCATTAGATCGATAAGGGTTTAATACTTGTGTATTGTAATAGACAAAACCAGCAACTGCAAGCCATATAACTCCAACGATAGCGATAATTCCTCTATAACTTTTAGGGACTTCTTTTTTAGCTGTTTTAATGCGGTTTATTAACGAACTTTTAGAGCCACGATTCCACAATGCACCAGCAACAAGTAATCCTAAAATTGCAAGTAAACTCCAATATAAATTAAACCATAATGCTCCTTTTACTCCTGGTCCAAAACCATTCATGTCTGAGTAGAATACCGAAGGTGCACCACCAATATCTAACATGTTAGAATTTAAATCTAAAATGCTTAGTACAATTTCCCAAACAAGGAGTATAAGAATAGAAATAAAATATCCAATGTATTTATTACTCGACAGAACTTGAACAAGAATTGTTACACCTCCAAAGGCTATAAATAGTGGTAGATTATCGTAGAAAAAATCTAGCAGATAAACGTCGATTTCTATACGCGTAAAACCATGTAGTAATTGATAAATAACACCAATACCTAAAAAGAATATATTTAAAATAGAAGCAATACACACTAGAGACAGTGCTTTTGCCGACATAGAAATAAAGGAAGTGTGTGCTGTAGCATCAATTACTTCATTAATTTTATAATCTCTATCGCGCCAAATTAGCTCTCCACTAAAGAACACCACAATAATGATGATAAAGATGTCTGTGTTATCCTTTATGGAATCTATAAGTTTATACGTTAGCGGATAGGATTTGAGACCAAAATATTCAAAACCACCACTTAAATCTGCCACTAATATAATAATGCAAAAAAGGAATAATATTTTAAAAGTGACACTCTTTATAATACTCAAAAAGTTAGTGTAAAAGAAACTTTTAAACTGAACCCAATTTGTAGCTTTTGAAAAAGAAGGGTTTAATTCTGGAAGTGTAAATACAGTACTTTTGTTTGAAGTTTTAACCTTCTCTTTCTTTATTTTTTTATTTTTCTTTTTGAAAGAGAAACTAAAGTAAGAAAGCATTAAAATTATAATTCCTACACCTGTCCATATTAATCGATTCCAAAAAAGTACACCAGAAAATCCTGGACTAACGGTGTTTTTCTCAGCAGGTGTAAAATATTTAGTTTCAATAGCGTAAGTGTTAATTCCGAAAATGTCTGATAATGCAGCAATGGTTTCGTTATCAACATCAGACATTAATGAGCCTGAAACTATATAAGCAACTATAATCACCAAACCACCAACAAAAGAAATAACAGTACTCTTCCATTTGTTTGCCATAGCGTAAATAACAGCTCCAGCTAAAAACATATTTGGAAGAATAAATAATAGGTAATTATTAATAAATGTCTCTAAATAAAAATCTCCAAACCGAGAGGTGTCCATCCATCCGAAAATGGAATTCATATAGGTTCCTAAAAGCATACCTATAAATACACCCAAAAGAGGTAAGGTAGAAACTAACAAAGCTCCAAAAAAGCGACCAAAAAAGTAGCCAGGTTTGCTTAGTGGAGTTGTAAATAAGATTTCGTTAAATTCATTGTTATGATCTCTTAAAGCTGCATTATTAAAAAATGCTGCAGCCATCAATAAACTGAAAATACAAAAGATTGTAACATGCAGTGTTAAAGTATATGGTGAGTTACGGTATACATTACCAATAGCTCCACCAACTTGCACGTTGTCGCTCACTGTAGCAAAGAATTCCATCAATGCCAATATGAATATAAAAATATACACCATAGGTTGCTTAAGCGTATATTTTAATTCTGATATAAAGAATGTTTTAAACATGATTTAAATGGTTAGGGTTAATTATACAAGTACGTTAGACGTGTTGATTTTAGAAAAGAAGACATCCTCTAAATTAGGGGATACTTGTTCAAATCCGTTTTGTGGATGCTCTTCACTAAATACATGTATAAGTGGTTGTCCACCTACCATTTTATTTGAAATAATTTTATACTCGCTAGCATATTTCTCTAGTTCATCTCTGCTAACAATTCTTTGATATACTTTACCATTAAGCGCTTCGGTTGCATCTTTAGGAGACCCTTGATAAACAATTTCGCCAAAATTCATTATGGCCATTTTGGTGCACAATTCGTGCACATCTTCTACAATATGTGTAGAAAGAATAACAATGACATCTTTACCTACGTCTGCTAATAAATTATAAAAACGATTACGTTCACCAGGATCGAGTCCTGCGGTTGGCTCATCAACGATGATTAATTTTGGATTACCAATCAATGCTTGTGCTATGCCAACACGTTGTTTCATTCCGCCAGAAAAGCCTTTTACAGATTTATTTCTTTTATCGTAGAGATTAACTTTATTTAATAAATAATCAACGAGAAGTTTTCGTTCTTTAGCATTGGTAATTCCCTTAAGTATTGCTAAGTGCGTCAATAATTGTTCTGCTGTAATTCTAGGATAAACGCCAAATTCTTGAGGTAGATAACCTAGTACTTTTCTTAATTCTGCTGGTTGATTTAATATATCGATGTTATCTAAAGTTGCAGTTCCAGAATCGGCTTCTTGCAACGTTGCAAGCGTGCGCATTAATGACGATTTTCCGGCTCCATTTGGACCCAAAAGGCCGAACATACCATTTTCTAATTCTAGGTTTACATTGTCTAAGGCTTTAACACCATTTGCATAAGTTTTAGATAAATTGTGAATTTTTAGCGTACTCATATAAGTGATTTTTGATTGATTAGTTAGTAATATGACGACTTATTTTTAAAAGAGTTACAATTTAAAATTGATTTACTCTTTTACAAAATAGCCATTTATTTATAAAGACGCTAAAAAAGGGTAGAGGGTTGCCTTGAGATAAAATTAAAATATAAAAAATGATTTAAGATTTTTTTATTTTCTTAAATACGTTATGAAAGAAAAAGCATAAGCATGTTTCTCATCAGCATCGTGAGTTGTTCTGCTGACTTCCTGCCATTTACTATCATCAATTTCAGGGAAGAAGGTATCAGCATTTTTAAAGGAGGCATGTACTCGCGTAATTTCTAATTTATCTACAATAGGCATAGCTTGTTTATAGATTTCACCTCCACCAATAATAAAGGGCTGCTTATCATTTCTTGCTGCATCAAGTGCATCTTCGAGATTATTAACTATAATAACACCATCTGGAGCTTTATAATCTGACTGCCTTGTAATAACGATATGTGTTCTATTTGGTAACGGTTTAGGGAAACTCTCAAAAGTCTTGCGTCCCATTATTATATGGTGACCATTAGTTAAGGATTTAAAGCGTTTAAGATCGTTACTTAAATGCCAAATTAAATCATTGTCTTTGCCGATAGCATTATTTTCACCAGCAGCAACTATTATTGTTAGTTCATTGGACTTTTTTTTTTCTGATACCTCCCCTTGCTTTAAAGTCTCATTGTAAGCTTCGGTTTGCGCTATTTTGGTTTCTTCTTTTAAGAAGTTTTGCTTTAGTTTTTCTATTCTATGCTGTTGTTGGTTTACTAATTTATCCAATTGTTGTTTTTCCCAGTCTTTACCCATAAATTTATTAGTAACAAAAACATTGAAAAAATGGTATGCAAATAAAAATAACCAAGCAAGAATTGCATATACAAACCAATCTATACCAGCAATTGTAAAATCTTTGGCAATACCTAAAACCGTATTGGCCAAAATTAAGAATACAGCACCTATTAAAAAGATAACAAAATGAATATATAAACGCTTTTTTTGTCTAATACGTTTTTGAGCATTCTCTATAAGCTCAAGTTGATCTTTATCTATTGTTGTAACTTGTTTTTTCTTGCCGAACATGATCCTTGTTTAATAGTATAAAGATACTTTTTTTTTCATTTTATGGGTGTTGTAATTTTGAGAGTTTTAATATTATATAATTTCGAAAACGATTTAGTTGAAAATCAGTCAGTAAGGAGCCGTTAATAATGTTATTAATACTTTAAAATTAGTTGATGAATTTTATGTAGTTAACAAAAAGCAATCTCAATATTATGAAAATGATAATTCTTTAATTTTTAAGCTTTTAATCGAATTTTTATGCAGTTTTCTTTTATACTTTTGCTTGGTAATTAAATTTATTCTTATGGCAATTAAAAAGCAGTATTTAAAAAGTAAACCCGTTTGTAAGGTAACATTTTCTGTACCTGCAGAGGAGGCGAAAAGTGTAGCGGTTGTTGGAAACTTTAACGAGTGGAATGCTAAAAAAGCTACTAAATTAAAGAAATTAAAAAACGGTACTTTCAAAGGAACTGTTGATTTAGAAAAAGACAACTCTTATGAGTTTAGATACTTAGTTGATGGTACATCTTACATCAACGATGAGCAAGCAGATTCTTATGCTTGGAATGACTTTGCGGGTGCAGAGAATGGGATAATCAATTTATAAGATTATCTTATAAAATTAAGACATTAAAAAAAGCGTCTCGAATATTCGAGACGCTTTTGTTTTATAATAAATTGAATAAATCTATACGGCAACTACCCCTTTAATATGTGGGTGTGGATTATAATCTACTAAAGTAAAATCTTCAAATTTAAAATCGAAAATATCTTTAATTTCAGGGTTTAAAATCATTTTTGGAAGTGGTCTAGGCTCTCTAGAGAGTTGTAATTCTAATTGCTCCATGTGGTTGTTGTATATGTGGGCATCACCAAACGTGTGGATGAAATCTCCAGCTTCAAAACCGCAAACCTGAGCCATCATCATTGTAAATAAAGCATAAGATGCAATGTTAAATGGTACACCTAAAAAGATATCTGCACTACGTTGATATAACTGACAAGATAATTTGCCATCTGCTACATAAAACTGAAAGAAAGCATGGCATGGAGGTAAGGCGGCTTTTCCATTGGCTACATTTTCAGAAAATGATTTAGAAGTATCTGGTAATACTGAAGGATTCCAAGCAGAAACTAACATTCTTCTGCTATTAGGATTATTTTTTAGTGTAGCAATCACTTCTTTTATTTGGTCTATTTCTTCACTAGCCCAATTACGCCATTGGTGACCATAAACAGGACCAAGGTCTCCGTTTTCATCTGCCCATTCATTCCAAATACGGACTCCGTTTTCGGTTAAATATTTTGTGTTGGTATCGCCTTTTAAAAACCAAAGTAGTTCGTATATAATAGATTTAAGGTGCAATTTTTTAGTGGTTACCATTGGGAAACCTTCGCTTAAATCGAAACGCATTTGGTAACCAAAAACACTTTTTGTTCCTGTGCCTGTTCTATCTCCTTTTTCGTTCCCTTCTGCTAAAACGTGTTTTACTAAGTCGTGATATTGTTTCATCCCATCTTCCGTCTTCCCAGAGGGAAGAAACTTTCTTTTAATTAAAATAAATTGAATGAACGAATTTAATTAAAATGTAAGTTCGAAACTTAAATATTGAAGTCATAAATATGAAAAGTTATTAACTACACATTATGAGTTTTCTCCTCTGGGGAAATGTCCGCAGGACAAACGGGATTTACCCAATAATCATTCCTGCAATAGTCGCAGATATTAATGATGCAATTGTTCCACCTATTAAGGCTTTCATACCAAATTTTGAAAGTTGTTTACGCTGTCCAGGTGCTAAAGATCCAATACCACCAATTTGAATACCAATAGAAGCAAAGTTGGCAAAACCACAAAGCATGTACGTTGCCATAATAATTGACTTTTCGTAAGTAAGATGCGTTGCATTAGAAACATTTTTTAAATCTGCTAATTGTATGTAACCTATAAATTCACTCGCTGCCAATTTAATACCTAAAAGCTGTCCCATTAACATCATGTCTTCTTTGGCAACACCAATTAACCACATTAGTGGTGCAAATACAGTTCCTAAAACTGCTTCGAGTGAAAAATTCTTGTAAGGTGTATTATCTGCCATCCATCCATTTAGAGATGTGACATCTCCAACCCAACCCAAAATACCATTTATCATAGCTATAAATGCAACGAAAACTAAAAGCATAGCTCCAACATTTACAGCAAGTTTTAAGCCTTCTGTAGTTCCGTTTGCAATGGCATCGAGAATATTTGCACCAATTTTTTCTTGAGATACAGTAACGTCAGTATTTACTTTTTCGGTTTGTGGAAATAGTATTTTAGAAATAACAATCGCTCCAGGTGCAGCCATTACTGAAGCTGCTAATAAATGCTTAGCATAAAATAATCTTAAAGCAGGATCATCACCTCCCAAAAAACCTATATATGCTGCAAGTACTGCTCCTGCAACCGTTGCCATTCCACCAATCATTACTAGAAGAATTTCGGACTTATTCATTTTTTCTAAATACGCCTTTATTAATAAAGGAGCTTCTGTTTGCCCTAAGAAAATATTTCCTGCTACACTCAAGCTTTCTGCACCTGATATTTTTAAAGTCTTAGATAATAACCAAGCCATTGCTTTTACAACTTTCTGTATAATGCCAAGGTAAAAAAGAACAGATGTTAGGGCAGAAAAGAATAATATGGTTGGTAATACTTGAAATGCAAATATGAATCCATAAGAATTCACATACATAACTCCACTAAACAAGAATTCACTACCAGCTCTGGTGAAATCTAAAATATTAATAAATACTTGTCCAATACTTTCGAAAGCATTTTTGATAAACTCGACTCTTAAAACTCCTATTGCGATTAGTAATTGAAATGCTAATCCAATTCCAACTGTTTTCCAATTGATGGCTTTACGGTTACTGCTAAATAAAAAAGCGATAAAAATTAATGAAACCATACCTAAGACACCACGCCAAAGGCTAGTAAATGTAAAACCTTCACTTTCTATTATTGCTTCATTTGTAGCTGCTTGTGTTATATAATTGGGATGTTCTTTTGAAACATAAGTAAGAACGTTATCCCCATTTTTTAATTGTAAGATTGTAGCGTCTTGTTTTAAGACTTCGTAATAGATATCAACATTTGAAGGAGCTTTTTGTTTAAAAACTAAAAGATTGTTGTTTTGTAGCCAGACCCCTTTATTAAAAGCGCTATTAAGAACAGATTCATATTCACCATTTTTTTTTAGGTCTAAGAATTCTTTGCCCTTAACAAATTCATTTATTGCTAAAATACTGTCTGGATAACTCTCGTATGTTACATTTTTAGATAATTGCCAATTGTTGATTTTGAAATCTTCAATTTCTGATATTTGCGTTGGCGTTTCTTCTGCAACTTCAATATAAATTGAATCGTTTTTTGGTTTTTCTAACTCTTGTGCTGTTATTGATGAAAATCCAATAAAAATAGCAATAAGGGCTTTGAAAAAATAATTCATAAAGTAAAGTGTTGATTAACGTTTAGAAATTTCGTCTCTTATTTTTGCTGCTTTTTCGTAATCTTCGTTGTTAACGGCTTCTTCTAATAATGCATGAAGTTCTTCTAAAGGGACGTCTTTATAACCTTCTTGTTCTACTGTTGCAGCTTCAATTTCTTCTGCAACCATATCATCTACAAGAATACTATCTTGCTCTTCGTCTTCCTTTTTAGGATTTACTTTAAGATAGATTCCGGCTTTGTCTAAAATATTTTTGTAAGTAAAAATTGGCGCTTGAAAACGTAAGGCTAATGCAATAGCATCGCTAGTTCTAGCATCTATAATTTCTTCAATCTTATCACGTTCACAAATTAAACTCGAATAAAATACACCATCAACCAGTTTATGAATAATCACTTGCTTAACAACAATATCAAAGCGGTCAGCAAAATTTTTAAACAAATCGTGAGTAAGTGGGCGCGGTGGGCGAATTTCTTTTTCTAATGCAATAGCAATAGATTGCGCTTCAAAAGCACCAATAACAATTGGTAACTTTCTATCTCCATCAACTTCATTAAGAATTAAAGCGTAAGCACCATTCTGCGTTTGGCTGTATGAAATGCCCTTGATATTTAAACGTACTAAACTCATAAATTAAAAACACAAAGAACTGTTTAAATTAGGACTTTACCAAACTGCATCCATAGGATTTCAATTTGGTGCTAATTTAAACAGCCCTTTTGTAATTACAAGGTAATAAAATTATGCGTTTGCAGCTTTAAAAGCTTTTAATTTTTCGATTAACTGAGGTACAACCTCAAAAGCATCACCAACAACACCGTAGTCAGCAGCCTTAAAGAAAGGTGCTTCTGGGTCGGTATTGATAACAACTTTTACCTTAGAAGAGTTAATACCGGCTAAATGCTGAATTGCTCCAGAAATACCTATTGCTATATATAAATTAGACGCTACAGGTTTACCTGTTTGGCCAACATGTTCGCTATGTGGTCTCCAACCTAAATCAGATACTGGTTTAGAACAAGCTGTTGCTGCACCTAAAACTTCTGCAAGTTCTTCTACCATTCCCCAATTTTCTGGGCCTTTTAAACCTCTTCCTCCAGATACTACAATTTCTGCATCAGCTATGCTCACCTTGTCAGTCGCTTTATCTACTGACTCTACAGAAACACCAGAATCTGGTAATGACGGTGAAAAATCTTCAACCGAAGCACTTCCTCCAGTTTCAACTAAACCAAAAGAATTGTTAGATAAGCCAACAACTTTTACATCTGTTGTAATTTCTGTGTTTGCAAAGGCTTTATTAGTAAAAACAGTACGTTTTACTGTAAATGGCGATACATTGGTTGGTGCTTCAACCACATTAGAAACATAACCAGCATCTAATCCAACAGCTAGTATTGGTGCTAAATATTTACTATCTGCACTAGAGCTAACTACCACCACTTTTGCATCTTCTTGCTTTGCAGCTTGCTCAATGGCATAAGCATACGTTTTAGCATTAAATGTGTTTAATGCATCATTTTTAATAGAAAGTACTTTAGATGCACCATAGTTTCCTAAGCTTTCAGCATTATCTGCATTAATTGTAACCGCAGTAACTGATGTACCCATCTGGTCTGCAATAGCTTTTGCATAGGATACAACTTCTAAAGCTCCTTTTTTAAACTTTCCTTTTTCTGATTCTGTATATACTATAATAGACATAATTTCTTCTTTTTGTCATTCCTGCGAAGGCAGGAATCTATTTTATTATAAATTATTTTGTGGATTAGCTTGCGCTGAATCTGCGATTTCCTGCTTGTGCAGGAATGACAGACTAAATCACTTTAGCTTCGTTATGAAGTAAGTTTACTAATTCATCAATGTTATCTGCATCCACTAATTTTACGGCACCTTTAGGGGCTGGTTTTTCAAAACTAGAAGCTTTTGTTTCAGCACTTGAATCAATAGGATCTAAAACCGTTAAAGGTTTTTTACGAGCCATCATAATACCTCTCATATTTGGAATACGTAAATCACTTTCTTCAACTAAACCTTTTTGCCCACCTACTACAAGTGGTAAGGATGTACTAACGGTTTCTTTTCCACCATCAATTTCTCTTACAGCTTTTGCATTTGTGCCATCAATTTCAAGACCTATACAATTAGCAACAAAATTAGCGTCTATCATAGTCGCTAACATTCCAGGTACCATACCTCCGTTATAATCTATAGATTCTCTACCAGCAATTACCAAATCATAACCACCATCTTTAACTACTTTAGCCAATTGTTTAGCAACGGCAAAACCATCTGTAGCTTCAGTATTTACTCTAATTGCAGAATCTGCACCAATAGCCAAAGCTTTTCTTAAAGTAGGTTCTGTTTCAGGTCCACCAACATTAACTACATCCACACTTGCACCTTGTTTTTCTTTAAACCACATGGCTCTAGTTAGTCCAAATTCGTCATTAGGATTAATAACAAACTGCACACCATTAGTGTCAAATTTAGTGTCACCATCAGTGAAATTAATTTTTGATGTTGTATCTGGCACATGGCTAATACATACTAATATCTTCATATAAAAATGATTTATTTTAAACGTCTTTTTTACTGAGCACGAAGATAAATATAAAAATCTAAATTTTACTATGCATGCATAGTAAAATTTCTAAAAATTCAATAATTTTCGATTAAAGTGTCAATTTTTCAAAAATTTAAAGACTTTTTGTTGATTGTTTAAGTTTGAGAGTCTAATGAAGTACAATCCGCTTGACATATTTGAGAGATCTAGACTATTTTCTTTAAAAGTTGTGGATTTAATTATTTCTTGTCCCGAAGTATTAAATATTTCGATTTTAATGGTTTGATTGTTTTGATTTGAAAGTTGCAAATATGGGTTACCTTCAATTTGAAATGGTTTAGTTTTCTTGAAAACATCTTCCATTACAGAAAGATTAGTGGATGAAAACTCTAGGATATGATACCCGAAAAGTATATGTTCTCTATAGAATTGAAATGATTCTGTTTCTTCATCAAATTGAACATCAATATTTCCAAAATTAAAATCACCGCATGAAATTCCTAAAACTGAGAAAACTTGTGACTCAAAACCAATACAAGGTTGAGGATCTTCATATACTGCAGAAACACCAGGAGTAGTATTCCATAATTGTAACGTATCATCAGTATTGCCTATAAAATTTGGATTACCACCAGTTAAACCAATTAAAAATGAATTTCCACATGTTGTAGGTTCATAACTTTCCATATATAAAATTTCCTCTGTTGTATCATAGTTGAAACTTACTATAAAACTAAAAGCTTCAGGTACATCAAGCAATATACATGTATTGCTACATGGGTTGGTATCGGAAGTGGAGATGTATTTAGTTAGTCTATAGGTGTTACCATCTAAATTATCTATAATAGTTGGGTTAATATCGGTTTTAAAAGGAAAATTAGTAGTGTCTACTGCAGAGCCAGAGTACACAATAATATCTGCAGGTACACTTGCGAACATATCTTCAAGTAAATTGTTGGTGTCAAATGTTATATTATAATACTTCTGCAAAGTTTCAGAAGAATTAGGGAAAGTTTGATAAAAGTCGTAGATGGTATAATTACTAAATACCTCTGTAGCGTTATTATCTTGAAATGTTAACGAAATAGTGTTATCTCCGTTGTATGTTACAATGGGCACATTTATTGAATTTTCAATTTTAAAAACTTCATTCTGCAAAGGACATAGTATGGTTTCTTGAGATATAACGAATAAAGTATACGCTATAAAGATTATACTAAAAATATATTTTCTATAACTCATTAAATCTTATTTAAGGAATTCCTAAACAAGTTACATTTTTTTTTGTTTTTTCGCATTCGATTTAATGTCATTATATAATCAATAATTATTATTTTTGTTTTTCGAATAAAAATTAAAGAATGAAAACAATTCAATTTAGAGAAGCTATTTGCGAAGCTATGAGCGAGGAGATGCGCAGAGATGAAAGTATTTATCTTATGGGTGAAGAAGTAGCAGAATATAACGGAGCTTATAAAGCTTCAAAAGGTATGTTGGACGAGTTTGGCGCTAAGCGTGTAATAGATACTCCAATTGCTGAATTAGGTTTTGCAGGTATTGCAATAGGTTCTACAATGACAGGTAATAGACCAATTGTAGAGTATATGACCTTTAATTTCTCTTTAGTTGGAATTGACCAAATTATAAACAATGCAGCTAAGATTAGACAAATGTCTGGTGGACAATTTAAGTGTCCCATTGTATTTAGAGGTCCAACAGGTTCTGCAGGTCAATTAGGAGCTACACATTCACAAGCTTTTGAGAATTGGTTTGCTAACACACCTGGATTAAAGGTGGTTGTACCATCTAATCCATATGATGCAAAAGGACTTTTAAAATCTGCTATTAGAGATGATGATCCAGTAATTTTTATGGAGAGTGAGCAAATGTATGGTGATAAAGGAGAAGTGCCAGAAGGAGAATATGTTGTGCCAATTGGTGTTGCAGATGTAAAGCGTAAAGGAACAGATGTTACTATAGTATCTTTTGGAAAGATTATAAAAGAAGCCTATAAAGCAGCAGACGAATTAGAAAAAGAAGGTATTTCTTGTGAAATTATAGATTTACGTACAGTTCGTCCTATGGATAGAAATACTATTTTAGAGTCGGTTAAAAAAACGAATCGTTTAGTAGTTTTAGAAGAAGCGTGGCCATTTGGTAGTGTAGCGACTGAAATTACTTATTTAGTACAATCTGAAGCATTTGATTATTTAGATGCACCAATTGTAAAAATAAATACAGCAGATACTCCAGCACCTTATTCACCTGTATTACTTGCAGAATGGCTACCAAATAGTGATTCTGTTGTAAAGGCAGTGAAAAAAGTAATGTACAAATAAATAAATTGCAGTTTTCTGCGTTTTTAAACTTCATTAATAAGTCTTAAGCTATTTTTAGCATGGTTATTGATGAAGTTTATTTTTTAATATGAAGATAAGATTATTCATAGCTTTTTTATGCCTCAATGTTATTTCTGCTTTTACGCAGACTAAGGTTAGTGGCTATGTGTACGATGAAAACAATGAAGCAATTCCTTTTGCTAATGTTTTATTTAAAGGGTCTACAGAAGGTACTATTACTAATGAAGATGGTAAATTCTATTTAGAATCTGATGAAAATTGGGATACACTAGTGGTTTCTTTTTTGGGTTTCGAAATTCAAGAATTGAAACTTACCAAACGAGTTAATTACGATTTAAAGTTTATACTCAAAGAAGAGGCATCCTCATTAGATGAAGTTTTAATAGTTACAGGTAAACAATCTAAGAAGGCTTCTGAGAATCCGGCCATTAGAATCTTAAAAAAGATTTGGGAACGCAAACGAAAAAATGGTTTAAAGCAGTTTAAGCAATACGAATACGACCAGTACGAAAAAGTTGAGTTCGATCTTAATACCATTGACAGTGCTTTAATAAAAAGTAAGCTTTTTAAAGGTATGGAGTTTGTTTTTGAAGAAGTTGATACGTCTAGTGTTACTGGAAAAACCTATCTACCAATATTCTTAAACGAATCTGTAAAAAAGATATCTGGAGACAATATTCTCAATAAAGAACGCGAAGATTTAAAAGGAAATAAAAACTCTGGGTTCAGCAACAATCAGGTAATTATTGATTTTATAGATGATTTATACTCCGAATACAATGTGTATGATAATTATCTTAAGTTTTTCGATAAAAGCTTTGTGAGTCCACTTAGTAGAACAGGAGTGCAGACATATAACTACGTGTTGTCCGATAGTGCTTTTATAGACAATAAATGGTGTTACAATATTATATACTATCCGAGACGTAAAAACGAGCTGACTTTTAAAGGGGATTTTTGGGTAAATGATTCTACGTATGCTATAAAGGAGATTAATCTTCAGGCTTCTAAAAGTGCTAATATAAATTGGGTGAAAGAGATTTATATAGAGCAAGAATTTGAAGTGTTAAACGATTCTGTTTTCTTAATTAAACGCGATTACTTTTTATCTGATTTTGCTTTAAATAAGAAAGAAAAATCTAGAGGTGTATACGGCAAGCGAACCACACTTTTTGATAATTATAAATTCAATCAGCCAAAGGATAAAGAATATTATGACAAAGTGGTTTATAACTACGATGAGGATGTTTATAATAGAGAAGACGACTTTTGGCAAAACAATAGATTAGAGGCTTTAAATAAAGACGAAAAAGGGGTTTATAAAATGTTAGACACCTTAAAAACGGTTAAAAAGTTTAAGCGTCTGTATAATTTAGGTAGCATTTTAGCATCCGGTTACATTGAGTTTCCAAGTATCAATTTTGATTATGGTCCAATATTTTCAACCTTTGGATATAATGAAGTTGAAGGCTTAAGATTACGAACAGGTGGTAGAACCTATTTTGGACCTAATGATTTATGGAGGCTTGAAGGATTTTTAGCCTATGGATTTAAAGACGATAAGTTTAAATATGGAATTTCAGGTAAATGGTTACTAGATAAAAGGAGTAGGTTTACTTTATTTGGAGGTAATAGGCGCGATGTTGAGCAAATTGGAGCAAGTTTAACAAGTTCTACCGATGTCTTAGGTCGTAGCTTAGCATCTTCTTCTGTAATAGGAACTGGTGCAAATGATAAGTTAACAAATATCACGTTAACTAATTTTGGAATGTCAATTGAGCCAGCAAGAAATTTTGAAGTAAGACTAGACGGTAGTTTCCGAACATTGAGCTCTGCTTCACCAACATTTAGTTTAGATTATAATGATTCTGAATCATCCACAGGTATTTCATCTGAAGTAAAACAATTTGAAAGTCGATTGTCTTTGGCTTATTATCCAAAGCGTCAAATGACAGGGTTTGGTGTAGAGCGTAAAAATAAGAACGATAATTTTGCAAGACTATTCGCCCAAGTAAGTCGTGGTGATCGCAATTGGTTTGATAGTGATTTTGATTATACTAAAGTACAATTTTCGTATATACAACCATGGCAAGTTGGCGGCTTTGGTCGTTTAACTACTTCAATTGAGGCTGGTAAAACTTTTGGGGAAGTACCATTAGCTTTATTAAGTGTTGTACCAGGAAACCAAACTTATTTTTCAATTTACAATACTTTTTCTCAACTCGATTTCTACGAGTTTGTTACAGATACTTATACTTCTATGCATATTGAGCATAATTTTAATGGACGTTTGTTTTCTCGAATTCCATTTTTAAAGAAATATAACCTTAGAGCTATAGCAAGTGTAAGAGGTGTTTGGGGTGAGTTATCAGATGAAAATATTGCACTAAGCACAACAGGCAATTTAGCCGAGATTCCTCTTGTAGCACCAGATTCTCGTATCTACTACGAATACAGTATTGGTGTTGCTAACATTTTTAAGATACTGCGTATAGATTTTAACTTTAGAGGTAATTACCTAGATAATCCAGATGCTCGTAAATTTGGGGTAACAGGCAGTTTTGGTTTCTACTTTTAGAATCACAGTTATATTACAAAATCAATTAGATGTCTGATTTGAATTCGCTTTAATTCATTGCAAAAATCAAACAATACGTTATATTTGCACCCACTGAAGAATAGAAATATAACCTACTGATAATTACAGTAAAACAAATCAAATAGACCATGTCAAAAACAGAATTAACCTTTGATGTTTTAATAGAAATTCCGAAAGGAAGCCGTAATAAATACGAATACGATTTTACATTAAATAAGATACGTTTCGATCGTATGTTATTTTCATCTATGATGTATCCTGGAGATTATGGTTTTATTCCAGAAACTTTAGCTTTAGATAGTGATCCTTTAGATGTACTGGTTTTAGGTACAGAACCAACATATCCTATGGTAGTAATGGAGGTGAGACCTATAGGAGTGTTTCATATGACAGATGAAAAAGGACCAGATGAGAAAATTATTTGCGTACCAGTATCAGATCCTATATGGAGTAATAACAGAGATATCAGTGATTTAAATCCTCATAGATTAAAGGAAATTGAACATTTTTTTCAAGTATATAAAGATTTAGAAGAAAAGAAAGTAGATGTTGGTGGATGGGGAGATGCAGATGAAGCTGTAAAAATCTATCACGAATGTGTTAAGCGTTATGATGAAAGTGAACACAAAAAGAAACGCACGTTTACCATATAATTATAGATATTGTAGAAACAACATATTTATATAGTATTTAAATAAGAGAAAAGCAATATTGAGTAATTAATATTGCTTTTTTCGTAATATTTGATTGAATTTACTACTTTTGCCCAGCTAAAAATAAATCGAAATAAATATTTATAATATGGAATCAATGATGATTTACATGCCAATAGCGTTGGCACTTTTAGGGTTAATTTACATGCTTGTAAAGCAATCTTGGGTTATGAAACAAGATGCTGGAGATGGTAAGATGAAAGAAATTTCAGATCACATCTACGAAGGTGCTTTAGCTTTCTTAAATGCTGAATATAGGCTACTTGCAATTTTTGTTGTTATTGTAGCGGCATTATTAGCAGTGGTATCATTTGTTGTGCCAACAACTCATTGGTTAATTGTTATTGCTTTTATATTTGGTGCTGTGTTTTCGGCATTCGCTGGTAACATCGGTATGAAAATAGCAACAAAAACCAATGTTAGAACTACACAAGCTGCACGTACAAGCTTGCCAAATGCACTAAAAATATCTTTTGGAGGCGGTACTGTAATGGGACTTGGAGTTGCAGGTTTAGCTGTATTAGGTTTAACAATATTCTTTATCATATTTTTCCATGTGTTTATGGACGGTGTTTGGACAAATACAATGGATATGACCATAGTATTAGAAACACTTGCAGGTTTTTCACTTGGAGCAGAGTCTATTGCCTTATTCGCAAGAGTAGGTGGTGGTATTTACACTAAGGCTGCAGATGTAGGAGCCGATTTAGTTGGTAAGGTAGAAGCTGGTATTCCAGAAGATGACCCTCGTAATCCTGCTACCATAGCAGATAACGTTGGTGATAATGTAGGTGATGTTGCAGGTATGGGAGCTGATTTGTTTGGATCTTATGTTGCAACAGTTTTAGCTGCAATGGTACTTGGTAACTATGTGATTAAAGATATGGGTGGAAATATTGGTGAGGCCTTTGGAGGTATTGGTCCAATATTATTACCAATGGCAATCGCTGGTGCAGGTATTATTATTTCCATTATCGGAACTATGTTGGTGAAAATTAAAAATAATGATGCTAAAGAGGCTCAAGTAATGGGAGCTTTAAACATAGGTAACTGGACTTCTATTGTTTTGGTTGCAGCTGCATGTTTTGCATTGTGTATGTATATGCTTCCTGAAACTATGAAAATGAATTTCTTTGGGGAAGGCTTACAAGAAATTTCTTCAATGCGCGTATTCTATGCTACTTTAGTAGGTTTATTTGTAGGTGCTATGATTTCTTCTGTTACTGAATACTATACTGGTTTAGGTAAAAAACCAATTTTAAATATTGTACAACAATCATCTACAGGTGCAGGTACAAACATAATTGCTGGTTTAGCAACAGGTATGATTTCTACATTCCCTTCAGTATTATTATTTGCTGGCGCTATATGGGCATCTTATGCTTTTGCAGGATTTTATGGAGTTGCTTTAGCAGCTTCTGCAATGATGGCAACTACCGCAATGCAGTTAGCTATTGATGCTTTCGGACCAATTTCTGATAATGCAGGTGGTATTGCAGAAATGAGCGAACAAGAGCCAATCGTTAGAGAGCGTACAGATATTTTAGATTCAGTTGGTAATACAACTGCTGCAACTGGTAAAGGATTTGCTATTGCTTCTGCAGCTTTAACGTCTTTAGCATTATTTGCTGCATATGTAACCTTTACAGGTATTGACGGAATTAACATATTTAAAGCACCAGTATTAGCTATGCTATTTGTTGGTGGTATGGTGCCAGTAGTATTCTCTGCATTAGCAATGAATGCCGTTGGTAAAGCAGCTATGGAAATGGTAGAAGAAGTACGTCGTCAATTTAGAGATATTCCAGGTATTATGGAAGGAACTGGGAAGCCAGAATATGACAAATGTGTAGCAATTTCTACACAAGCTTCTTTAAAAGAAATGATGCTACCAGGTTTATTAACTATTGGTTTTCCATTAGTAATAGCTTTTGTGCCAATGTTATTTGGTATGAGTCATATTGCCATAGCTGAAATGTTAGGTGGTTATATGGCTGGTGTTACAGTATCAGGTGTACTATGGGCAATCTTTCAAAACAATGCTGGTGGAGCTTGGGATAACGCTAAGAAATCTTTTGAAGCTGGTGTTGAGATAAATGGAGAAATGACTTATAAAGGATCCGATGCCCACAAAGCAGCCGTAACAGGTGATACTGTTGGAGATCCATTTAAAGATACATCTGGCCCTTCAATGAATATATTAATTAAGTTAACATGTCTTATTGGTTTAGTTATTGCTCCAATCTTAGGTGGTCATACTGATGATACAGCATTAGCTAATAATTCGGATGAGGTTAATATAGAGATGACGGTAGAGTCTCAAGATATAGCTAAAGCAACAGTTGATTTTTCTACCATAAAAAATGGTGAGAAAGTTATGGAGACCATTGTTTTTGAAGGTACACAAGCTGAAGTAGAAAAAGAATTAAAAGCTTTTGAAGCAAGTTTGAAAAATCAAACGAATGATATTAAAAAAGAAATTGAAAAAGTTGATATAACTAAACAATAAGCTTAATACAATAACTGTTAAAAACCCTCATATATTATTTATGAGGGTTTTTTGTTTTATAATATGAAGTAGGAATTTAATAATTTAAGCTGTTATATATAAAAGAGTCAATATATTTTGACTACCATCAATTTATTAAACCAACACTTTATGAAAAACATTAAAAAATTCCCCAATCTTATTTTAATGCTTCTATTTGCTTTAACTACTATAACATCTTGTGAAAAGGATGATGGCAATTCAGGAGATCAACAACAAGAAATTATACCAGATACGTTTTCAGAATATTTTGGAAATCAAGTTTCAAGAAATTTCTTGGGTAATGTAATTGATATAAATAAAAATCCTATTGAAGGTGTTACAGTAACAATTGGTAATGAAACTGCCACTACAGACAGTAATGGTGTATTTATGATTAATAATGCAAACGTAAAAGAGCGTTTTGGTTATGTTAAAGCTGAAAAAGCTGGTTATATCCATGGCTCTCGAAGTGTTGTTCCTTCTAATGGAACCAATAAAGTGACTATTATGCTGCTGGAAGCTACAGTTGCAGGTACAATAAATAGTGGTTCTGCCGAAACGGTTTCTATGGGTAACGGAAGTTCAGTGAGTTTTGACGGTAATTTCGTTAAGGCTGATGGTTCTGAATATTCTGGCACAGTAGATGTAATTATGCACCATTTAGATCCTGCGGATGACGATATGGCTGTGCAAATGCCAGGTATGTTATATGCTGAAAATGAAAATGGAGCAGAGCGAATGCTTCAAACGTTAGGCATGTTAGCTGTAGAATTAAGAGGCACAAATGGTGAAGACTTAAATTTACCAGAAGGTTCTTCTTCTGAAATTAAAATTCCTGTCGATGCTAGTTTAATGGGTATAGCACCTTCAACTATTCCACTTTGGTATTTTGATGAAGTAAATGGCTATTGGAAAGAAGAAGGACAAGCAACTTTACAAGGAAATATGTATGTTGGTACAGTAGCCCATTTTTCATTCTGGAATTGCGATATACCAGCAGAGGCTATAACACTTTGTGTAACAGCCACAGATGAAGACGGTAATATTTTAAATAATTTATATACAAGTATTACAAGTGCCACTTTTGGGTCTCGTGGAGGCTATATTAACGATAGTGGAGAAGTTTGCGGTTTTGTACCAAGTGGTGAAACTTTAGAGTTAGCTATTTTTAGTTATGATTTCTGTGGAAGTGAGCCTTTATATTCTCAAGTTATAGGACCATTTTCAGTGGATTCTAGTATTTCAGTAGTAGTACCTTATAGTACAGACATTATTGCAGAAACTGTTATTGGAAACTTTAATACTTGCGATGGTAATGCGGTAACTGATGGTTATGTGCAATTGCGTTATGGTTACCAAACATTTATAGATGCTGTTAATGATGGTACATTTGAAATTAATATGTTACGTTGCGAAGATGACAATACCTTTAATATAAAAGCGAGCGATTACGTAAACTTACAGACAACAGATAGTATTAGTTATACTTTTACAACTCCATTAACTAATATTGGAACGATAAGTGCCTGTAACTCTATAACTGAATTTATACAATACTCTATTGATAATGGAGATAGTGTTATTGTATTCGAAAACATTTACGCTAATTTTTATCCTGATTCGCCAAACTATAATGGTCCAGCCGTTAATATTGGAGGTTCAGGAAGTGATGGTAATTGCTTTTATATGGAAGGCAGGCTTTCGGAAGAACCTTACGAAGGAACTTACGATTTTTTTGATTGGAATGATAATACTGATACAGGTTTTAATATTGCTGAATGTATTAACATGTCTAATATTAACAATAATGTAACTTACAATTTAACCACTATTGGCCAAATAGGTGAATATATAGACGTTAATTTTAGTGGCTCTTACGAAGATTATGATGGGAATCCACATACAATTTCTGGTGTAGTTCATGTTTTAAGAGATAACTAGCCAAACGTTAAATAAATAATAAATAGCCTTCAATTTTTTGAAGGCTATTTTATTTGTAAGACTTTTAACGCAACCATTTAGAGATTTTTACATCTTATAAGTGAGAATTATCATCAATCAGTTATGAAATCAATCAAATCAATTTCTATAGTCCTAGCTATATCTTTTCTTAGCATATCTGCTTGTATAAAAAGTAATGCTTCTTCAGATGAAAAGGAAGAGGTTGACAGCCTTAATACCTTATCAGAATATTTAGGTGAAAAAATTGAAAAAGATTTTGAGGGTAATGTTGTTGATGACGAAGGAAACCCACTAAAAAGCGCTATTATTATAATAGGTGGCAAATCTACGATGACTAACAGTAATGGAGCTTTTACAATTAAAGAGGCTACTATCAATACAAATGCTGCGTTTTTAAAAGTTAAAAAGGAAGGTTATAAAGACATCTCTAGAAGTATTGATGATGCCTCTAACAATATATCAATTATACTATCTAAAATAGATGAGCAATGTTTATTTTGGTTTTGTAGGCATAACCATTCATTACTTAATTAATAAATAAAAAAGCCTTCTCAATAAAGAAGGCTTTTATTTTAATTTCTACCACCATCACGTTGTGGTGAGCGAGGTGAAGGCCAAGTACGTTGTTTCCCTGTTCTAGGATTCATAGGTAATACAATTTTTTCTCTTGATGTGGTTTCATCATCTTCAGAAGCCATATAGGCTAAAATTGCAGTGAGAATAGCATTGTTTCTAACATCATCAAAAATTATTTTGTCGTAAGTATCTCTGTTAGTGTGCCAAGTATAATTCCAATACGACCAATTTAAAGCACTTAAATTAAACGCTGGTGCACCTGCGGCAACAAATGAGGCATTATCAGAACCTCCACCACTTGGATTGCCTGGGAAATTAGTTTCAATATGTTTTGTAATATCTCTAGGTACTGCATATAACCAACTCGATAAATAGTCATAAGCATGTAGAAAACCGGCACCAGAAATATTTACAACACGCCCTGTACCATTATCTTGATTAAACAGTGCTTGTACATTCTTTACAATTTCAGGATGATCTTCTACAAAAGCTCTAGAGCCATTAAGTCCTTGTTCTTCACTTCCCCAATGACCGACTAAAATTGTACGTTTTGGATTAGGATAGTATTTTTTGAGTAGACGCATGGCTTCCATCATAACTAAGGTACCTGTGCCATTATCTGTAGCTCCAGTTCCACCATCCCACGAATCGAAATGTGCAGAAAGAATAATATATTCATCTGGCTTCTCAGAGCCTTTTATTTCTGCAATCGTATTAAATGTAGGTATACGTCCTAATTCTTTAGACTTGGCAACTACATGCAATTTTGGTGTATTACCAGATTCTGCTAAACGGTATAACATTCCATAATCTTCAAGTTCTAAATCTACCGTTGGAATCTTCTTAGTCCGAGCACTAAAAATTTTGTTTACACCAAAGCCTCTAGACCAATAACTTGCAACAATGCCAGCGGCTCCTGCGTCCTCCAACACTGTTATAATTGACCTCGTGTTATAGCCAGTTCTACCAATATTTTCTCTCCACTCTTTAGATTGTGCGTTGCGTTCATCTTTCATTTTTTCAAATGAGTCTTCAGTTGCAAATTCTTCCCAGTTATAATCAGGACGACCAGTTGGTTGTTTCATGGATACTAATACAAACTTTCCTTTTACATTAGGCAACCATTTTTGAAATGACAATGAATCTTTTATGTTTTCAGGTAGTGTTATTACATCTGCTGTAACTCCTTTGTCTGATGTGCTAGGATTCCAAGCGAGTTGCATACCTCTAAGGGATTGCACTCTTGGTGAAATCATATCAATATGAGTAATGCCACGTTCCCAGCCACGCCATTCTCCCCATTTTTCATTTCGAGCCGTAACTCCCCAAGATTTATATTTTGCAACAGCCCAATCGTGTGCTTGTTGCATTTGTGGTGTACCTACTAATCGTGGACCTATGATATCTAACATTTCGTGTGCTAAAGGTTCTAGTTGTGAGTTTTCATTGGCTTCTTTAATTATACTTTCAATAACTGGATTTTTGTCTTGCGCATTTAAACTGCTAAAGCAAAAGCCTAATGCTAAAACAGTGGTGATTAATAATTGTTTCATTTTTAGTTGGTTTTGGGTTTTAAATTACAATTTTTGAGTGACACTTTATGTTAAAAAATAAAACCCATTAGTATTAAATCTACTAATGGGTTTTTTAAATAAAGTATTTTGTTTTTTACAATGAATAAGTCAATCTAAAAGTTACAAATCGTGGTTGAACAAATGTTTCTGAACTATATACAGAAATTGCGCCTGCACCATTGTTAATATTAGAATCAATATTTAATAAGTTAGACGCTCTTAATGAATATTCCCATTTTGCATCTCTATCTTTTCTATATCTTAACGAAGCATTCCATGTTCTAAACGTATCAATTTGTCCGTTGCTATCTTGTTCTGTATAACTAAAGTCTGTTAAAAAAGTAACTGAATCCCAGATGTAAGCATCAAACTCTATTGATGGAGTATTTGTTACAAACTTAGTTGTATTGGTTCCTTGATCATTATTTCTAACAGTATAACCATATTTCAAACTAACATTTGGAGCTTCTCTAAAATTGGTACGTAACTCAGGTGTAAATCCGTGTGTATAGCTTTCATTTAAAGTTCTACTTCCTTGTACAAACTGATTGCTCTTACTGTAGTTGAAGTTTCCTCTAAGACTAGCTCTTAGCTTACCAAAAGTACGTTGAACACGGCCAGAAGCTGAAAGACTTTCGTCTGCAAAGTTAGAATTAAAATATGTGCTTGTTCTAATTACATTGTCGAAATCAGTGAGAGTTCTAATTTGATCAATGTTTTTACTATAATTAACAAATGCAAATACATTGGTGTAATTAAAGAGATTAAAGCTAAAATAACTCAAGTTTACATTATGTGATAAAGCATTTTGTAATTCTGGATTACCATATTGAATACTATTGTAATCATTTAATACTAAACCTTGTGCTAAATTAGTTACATCTGTAAATGAATTACGCATATTATAACGTAACGTTAGGCTTTCACTCTTTTTAAATTGAATACGTGTTTCAAAATCTGGTAGTATTCTAAAGAAATTGTCTTCGTAAGTTTCACCAAATTGTGTGTTTTTGTTTCCATAAGCATGTAATGAAAATCCTGGGGTAAATGTAAATTTACCTGTCTTCAATCTGTAATGTACACCTAAATAAACATCGCTAAAATTATACTGAGTATCGTTTACGTTAACAAAGTCATTACCATTATCATCTTGTCCTGTAGGAGTTGGATTAACCGTAGAACCATCATCTAAAAATTGAAAGATATTAGAATTAAAATCTTGTCTGCTTAAAATAGTACCTAGAGTTAAGTTAATATTACTCTTGGTGTTTAAGATATTATAATAATCTAGTTTAGCATCTAATTGATTAGATTTTACACGCCTTTCTTGATTTAGATTATACCCAAATTGATCTTGGTCTAGGCCTAAGCCTGCAGCAGTATTATCAAAAGCATCTCTGTTACTAGGGTCTGGATCATTATTATTTGTTGGATCGTTAACTAATTGGGCATTATAAAAAGGATCTTCGTCTTTTATTAAATGTTGAGCTTCAAAAGCAAAAATATTATTTTCATTTAGCGTGTAATAGTAATTTATATTTTGGTTTATGCTAAAAGGCTTTGCTTTGTTTAACTGATCTGTATTACCAACAACAGAAGAAAATAAGTTTTGTTTTTCTTCGTCATCAGAAATTCTAGCCAATACATCGTAATTCAATTGATTGTTAACATTTGGCTTGTAACTAGCACTTAATTTAGCAAGGAATTGATTAGTTGCTTCTTTACCTGTTTGTGCAGTAGCTTCGTCTGGTGGAAGACCTAAAGACTCATCTTCTGGTGTACTTGGGTCATCAGCTATTTCAATATAATCTACAAAACTTTCTTCTCTTGTGTTTAGTCGACTGCTTTTATAGATTATAAAACCACTTAAGTCTAAAGCTTTATTAGGTGAATAACTAAAGTTTGTTGCCCCTAGTTTAGTGATAACTTCTTGCGCATTGGAGATATTTGTTAGACCGCTTAGTCCATTGTCACCTAAATTAATACTGGTTCCACTATTGTTACTTGGAAGCCTAAACCCACCACCAAAATTTCGTATATCTCTGTTAGTTAAAGCGACTTCACCAATATTATTAAAATCACCAATTAGGTTGATACTGTATTTAGGACTGTAATAAAATAATTTTGGTTGTGCTAAATATAGCTCATCATTTGGGGAAGGAGCTACACCACCACCAACGGTAACATCACCAAACCAGAAGTTTTCTTTTCCTTCTTTAAGCTTAATGTTTATTGCCACATTATCTTGGTTGTTTTGTACACCACTTAATTGACCAACTTCAGCATAATTACGTAATACTTGTATTTTATCTACGGCATTTGAAGGGATGTTTTTTGTTGCTAATTTAGTATCTCCATCGAAAAAATCCTTACCATTTACCATCAATTTGCTTACCTCTTTTCCTTCAACTTCTATTTTACCATCTGCATTAATTTCTACTCCTGGTAACTTTTCTAGGACATCTTCTAATTTTCGTTCTGAGCCATTTTTAAAAGAATCTGCATTATAGATCAAAGTATCTCCTTTTATAGTTACTGGCATATCATAAGTCAGTTCTACGGCATCTAAAGAATTATCTGGTAATAATGTAAAATCTTTATTAATATCTACTTCTTGAGTTGTTATAATCTCTTCTTTGGTTTTTAGGCCAATGTAGCTTACTTGTATTTTATATTTACCGTTTTTTCCTAGAGACAATACATATTTACCTTGTTCATTAGTAGTAGCAAAAGATTCTAATGCCTTTGTATCTTCATTAATAGCAATAATATTGGCAAGTTCTAAAGGCGCACCTATACTGTCTTTTACAACACCTTGCATCTTAATTTGAGCAAAGGAACTTCCTGCAACTACTAAGCATAGTAGTATTAATAATTTTTTCATCTGTAACTGTTTGGTTTATTAGATTGGTTATACTTAGTGAAGACTAAGTAAAGTTTTAAGAGGCTTTAAGGATTTTAAAACCTCTTTATTAAATTTAAGTCTTAATTTCTACGACCTCCGCCACGGCCTCCACGACCACGACCACCATACATCTCTTGCATTTCTTTCATTTTCTTGGCAATGATTTCAGCATACTCTTTTTGAGTTACTTCATCACCTTTTTTTGGTTTGTCAATATCTTCTTTTTCTTCAGGATTCATTACAATTTTAGTACAAAGTATAGTAGTTCGGTCTGCATTAACTTCTAATATTAAACCAGGTAAACCCCAATAATCACCAGGTCCTTGGTTAATTGGTATTTGTGGTGTGTACCAAGCTACAACTTCTATGGTTTTTGGAATCTCTAGTTCATCTAATGTATTATTAGAATCTGTATCAGCTTTTTCTCCTGTTTTTGTAGAATCTTTAGCTTTATCGTTTTCTTTCTTTTGATCATTGTCTCTTCCTCGTCTTCTAAAGCTAGTAAAATCTGACTCGTCTATAGCTTTAGTAGCTGTGGCTTTAAAAACAGTATACTGACCAATTTGTTTTGTTTCAGTGCCCATTTTCCACTCAAGGTCTTTGAGCTCATCTTTTATTAAAAACTGTTTGCCAAAAAACTCTTGTTCTTGTAATGCTTCCTTAGATTTTACGTTTTTGTATTGAGGACCTCCAGTCATAGAGCCAAAACCTCTAAATCCTCGACCTCCGCCTGGTGCTTCTAATTTTTCCTCTTCTTTGTAAATAGACTCTTCTTTGTTAAAAGTTAGTACGTATTGCTTTTCTAAAAAGCTTTTCATACGATCTTGCATTCTCTTTTTTTGCTCAGCACTCATTTGTCCACCACCAAATTGATCCATATCTATTGTTGTTTTAGACATGTAATAAGCTTTGCCTTGAAAATCTTGAGCAAAAGCTATAGAACTAAAGCATATAGTAAAAAGTAATAATGCGAGTTTTGAAACTGATTTCTTCATCTTTATAGTTGAATGTTAATTTGTTTTGTTGAGAGTAAGACTCCAAAGATGATAGAAAGTTAAATTGACTTTAGTTAAACTTATGTTAATAAATTAACCTCGTCGTCTACCACGATTGTTGCGGAATTCTTGCATTTTTTCAACAACAGTATTTTGATACTCTTTTTTGGTAACAATCTTTCCTTTTGCTGGTGCCTCAATCTCAGCTTTTTCTGCAGGATTTAATATTATTTTAGAGCATAGCATTGTAGTATTACCAGCACTAACTTCTAAAATTAATCCAGGCAGTCCCCAATATTCTAGCGGACCATGACCAACAGGTATTTGCGGTGTGTACCAAGCTTCTACTTCGGTAAAATCAATTGGTTTAGTGTTTTCAATTTTAACACCATTAGAATCTGCTTTTTTCTCATTTACATTTCTCAATCTATCCCATGAAAAATTATACCATGTTAGTTCTTTTGTTGGGATGGAAGCTGTTGCCTTAAAACAAGTATATTTTCCAATTTCCTTAGTTTCTGAACCTAGATTCCATTTTATAGCTTGCAGTTGATCTTTAACTAAAAATTGTTTTCCGTAAAATTCTTGACTCTGAATCTGCGAATTTATTTTTACATTTTTATATTGTTTGCCAGGTGCAAAGTTTTTTCCCCAAGAATCAGTAGCACCAGAAATAGCATCTAATTTCTCATCTTCATAAAATATTGATTCTTCTTTATTAAAATTAAGAATATATTCCTTTTCGAGTCTGTTTTTCATTCGAGCTTCAATTTGTTTCTTTTGCTCTTCACTTAATCTTGCTCCCCAATTACCAAGTTCCATTTTCGATTTAGAAATATAAATGGCTTGCCCTTGAAATTCTTGATCATCTCGATTTTTAATTTGATATGAATTTGTGGAAAATAAAACTATAAATGTTAGAACACTTATTTTTAATAAAATTGTTTTCATGGCTTAGTTAGTTTTGTTTAACAAAATTAACTAAAAATTAAACAAAATTATTTAGTTTATTAAAATATTAACACTAAGTGTTTTATTTTCAGCTTTCTAAAAGGTATATATGAAATAGTTAGCCACCAATTCTAATTTCAATGCTTTCACCATTTCTACTACCTTTTCTAGGTGCATAACGTTCCATCATTTCCTTTGTTTTTTTCTCCATAATTTCGTCGTACTTTTTTTGGTTAACAGTTTTACCCTTAGTAGGTTCTTCAATAGAAATTTTCTCTTCAGGATTTAATACAATTTTGCTACAGATTATGGTGAGTTTACCATCATGAATTTCTAAAATTAATCCTGGTAAACCTTGGTACATTGCTGGACCATTGTTTACAGGAACTTGAGGTGTATACCAAGCAGTAACAGTTCGCTCAATCATTTCAGGTTCTTTATCCTCTCCTTTTTCTTCTTCATCTTTTATGGTTGTAACGCTATTAGAAAATGATCTAGGCTTTTCCACCATTTTAGTATAGGTGGCCTTATAACATTGATATTCGCCTATATATTTAGTATCTGCCTCTAGTTTCCAATCTATTTTTTCGAGGTCATCTTTTACTAAAAAGAGTTTGCCCATAGTATCTTTATGGTCTGCATAACGTTGGTCTTTTGTGTTTTTATATAACACATCAGTTCCGCCTCCACCTCCAAAAGATACTATCTGAAATTCACCTCCCATACCAGTTTGTGGTTTATCTAAACTAACTTCTTCTTTATACAAGGACTCTTCTTTATTAAAGGTAAGATTGTATGTTTTTTGAAATTGTTTTTTCATCATTTCTATCATCTTGGTTTGCATCTCATTATTTACTTGAGTGCTATCCATTTTAATATCAATTTTACGTTGTGTTTTGTAGGTTGCTACTCCCTGGAAATCTTGAGCTGACGTCGTAATTGTTATCAAAAGTAACATTATTACCAAATGTGTTTTGTACTTATTCATAATTGATTTGTGTTATTTATTTGTTCGATATTCTCCTTTTTTTAATGCCAATAAACCTATTTTTTTTCTTTCAAAATTGGTGCTGTCTATATTTTCTATAATCGGTGGCGCTATCGTATTTGTCTTACTATCATATTCATCTCCTGTACCATACAGTTGATGTTTTCCAAATGCTTTTTTTCTCATGTTATCTACATACATGGCATATTTTATAGGTTCCATTCTTTTTGCCTGTACTTCTTTCAATAGAATATCTTGCATCTTCACAATAGTCTTTTTGGGTGTATGAAATAAAAATACCATTGGATCAACCATTGAATCTAGTTGGGTTTTGCTAAGCCATCCATAATCTACAACTATTTCATAAAGGCGATTAGTATTGTCTAAATCAATCTTATTTTGGATATTCCATAAAGAGTCTTTTTGTTGCTTTGAAAGTTCAGATTTATGTGATTGCTTAAATGCAATATAGTTTTCGGTTGTTAATTCATTCAAACTATCTATTAGTTTTTTGTCTAATGATCCTGCTGAAAGAAAGGATCTATTATACTGATCTTTTTGTAACATGTCTTGTAACTCAGAAATCAATTCTTGTTTTTTAAGATCGGTTAAAGGTTCTTTAGTTTTTGAATTACTTGAACAAGACAAAATGGTACTTAACAAAATTGTCACTAAAATTATATTTTTCATAAAATCAATTTTTGGTATTTGTTGTTTTTCAAATATCCAAAATCAAATGCATTACAAATGTTATCTTGTGTTAACGTGTGTTAACCAATTATGACGAATAGGTTTTAACACCCTATATTTGATATATGACCATTAAAAACATTAATTGGATTTTATATAGTATTGCTGTTACGATCATAATTACTATTGCTGTGCAGTTCTACTGGAATTATAAAAATTATCAAAGCAATAAGCAACGTGTTACAAATGAGATACAATTTAGTTTAGATAATGCTCTAGAGGAATATTATGCTGAAATTGCTAAGACTGATTTTTTAACAATAATCAATACTGATTCAGATACAGCTATTTGGCAAAATAGCTTAAAAGATACAATTGAAAGTCAGTATACTACTATCAATAAGAAAACAACGATAAAAAATGATTCTATTTTATTTAGTATAAAACACGAACTAAATGAACAGTTAATTTCAGAAAATAAAGAACCAATAGACAGTATTATTGGTTATACACAATTTAGCGAGCCTAACAAAGGTTTCCATTTAGAATATGGTAAAAACATTAGTGATGTTCAAGTCTTAAAAGGCAAAAAGGCTTTTGATAGTTTAAAAGTTTTACAGAGAAAAATTGGATCAATTCTTATTTCTATAGATCGAGATACATTAGAATATAGTAAGATTGATTCTCTAATAGACATTCAATTTAAACAAAAAGATATTTCAGCCCGTTATTCGTTAATGCACTTAGAGGGAGATTCAATAGTGCATCAATCTAATAAAAAATTAGATTCTCAATCCGCTTTATCAGTCGTTTCAAAATCTACCTATTTAAAATCTAACGAAAGCATAAGGCTGCAATTTGAAAACCCATTTAACGATGCAATGAGGTTGAGTTTTTCTGGTATTATAATATCATTTTTACTTTCTATTGCTATTATATCTTGTTTATTTTATCTGCTCAAAATAATAAAGCACCAAAAACAATTAGCCGAAGTGAAGAACGACCTTATAAGCAATATTACACACGAGTTTAAAACACCAATTGCTACCATTGGTGTGGCATTAGAGAGTATTAATAGTTTTAATGCCATTGAAGATAAGGAGAAGACAAAAAAATATATTCATATGTCTTCTCAGCAATTAGGAAAACTAAATGTTATGGTTGAGAAATTATTAGAAACCGCAACTTTAGATAGTGATAATTTAGAACTGAATAAAGAACCTATTGATGTAGTAGCATTGGTTAATGCTTTGGTAAATCGATATAAAATTCAATTTCGGGAGAAAGTATTTAATTTAAGCTTCAAGGTTGAAAGTTTAGAGGCTTATGTTGATGTCTTTCATTTTGAAAACGCTTTAAATAATATTTTAGATAATGCAGTTAAATATGGTGGAAACATTATTTCTATAGATTTAATTCCAAAAGCAAATATGTTTAATGTCTTAATTTCAGATAATGGTAATTCATTAACCAAAGGTAATAAAGAACGCATTTTCGAAAAATTTTATCGCGTACCAAAAGGGAATACTCACGATGTTAAAGGATTTGGAATTGGACTTTACTATACAAAGACTATTATTGATAAACATAATGGCTCAATAGCATTAGATTTAAATAAAAATGTAACGACCTTTAAAATTACGCTTCCAAATGGCAGATAGCATAAAATTAGTATTAGCTGAAGATGAAGCAGCATTAGGACAAATTATAAAAGAGAGTCTCGAAACCAGAAATTTTGAGGTTATTTTGTGTGATAATGGTGAAAAAGCATTTGAGGCTTATAATTCTCAATCACCAGAAATATTGGTTTTAGATGTAATGATGCCAAAAAAGGATGGTTTTACTTTAGCAAAAGAAATAAGGGCTATTGATGATACAATTCCGATTATATTTTTAACTGCAAAATCACAAACAGCAGATGTTGTTGAAGGTTTTTCTATCGGTGGAAACGACTACCTTAAAAAACCTTTTAGCATGGAAGAACTTATTGTTAGAATACATAATCTTATTAGTAGAACTCAGGTGCAAAAAACATCTAAAATTTTAGAAATAGGTAATTATACTTTCAATTTTCCTAAACAAAACTTACAGTTTAAAAATGAAGAAGTTTTACAATTAACTCACAGAGAAGCACATCTATTATTTCATTTAATAAAAAATAAAAATCGGGTTTTAGATCGCTCTTTAATACTCAACAAACTTTGGGGAACAGATGACTTCTTTTCTGCAAGAAGTATGGATGTCTTTATTTCTAAACTACGCAAAAAGCTTAGGAAAGATGAAAGTGTTCAAATTATAAATGTTCGCGGATTTGGTTATAAATTAATTGTGTAGAGAAATATTGAAGCTACACCTATATTTATATTGGTGCAATTTTTGTATTTTTCTAGTTCGTATGCAAAAGATAGTAGTTTTCTTTTTTTTATTCAGTTTTTCTTTAGTTGCTCAAGAGCAAATAAAAGCTAGTATAAAAGACTCAACAATCTTTAAGGCTGATAAGATTTTTGGTGTTGACACCTTTGGTACACTTTATTATACCACTAAGAATAATACGTTTCATAAAAAAACAAAGGACACCATTATTACTTATTCTAATTTTCAATTAGGTGAAATTACATCTGCAAATACATTTAATTCTTTAAAAATAAATCTGTTTTACAGTGATTTTAATACGGTTATAATTTTAGATAATCGTTTGGCTGAAATCTTCAAAATAGATTTTAATACAATTTCTCCATATAAGAATATAAGTTTTGTTTCTACAGGATTTGATAATACACTTTGGGTTTTCAATCAAGATTTACAGCAGCTAGAATTGTATGATTACAAAACCAATAAAACTAGACTGAAAACAGTACCAGTTCAGTCTAACATTTTGGATTTAAAAAGCGATTATAATAACTGCTATATGCTTACAGAAAAGTATTTGTATATCTATAATTATTTTGGAAGCTTAATTTCTAAATTTAAAAATGAAGGTTACGAAAGTTTGGCTTACAGTAAGGCTCATCTTATATTAAAAAAAGCAGAACAGCTATATGTTTTACCTAAAAATGGTACTGAAATCCAAAAGATTGAGCATCAAAATTTGTTAATAAATCAGTTTTTGGTAACCAATGAAACCTTGTATATTTACGACAGCGAAACGCTAAGACAATACCAATTAAAAATAGAATAAAATATGCACATTGCTGTTGCAGGAAATATAGGAGCTGGAAAAACTACGCTCACCAAATTACTCGCTAAACATTATAAGTGGGAAGCCCAATTAGAAGATGTTGTTGATAACCCATATTTAGACGATTTTTATAATCAAATGGAACGTTGGAGCTTTAACTTACAGGTCTATTTCTTAAACAGTAGATTTCGCCAAGTCAATCAAATTCATGATAGTGGTAAGGACATTATACAAGATAGAACTATCTATGAAGATGCTCATATTTTTGCACCAAACTTGCACGCAATGGGTTTAATGACCAATCGCGATTTCGAAAATTATTCTTCACTATTTGAGCTTATGGAGTCTTTTGTAAAAGGACCAGATTTATTAATATACTTACGTAGTTCAATTCCTAATTTAGTAGCACAAATTCATAAGCGTGGACGTGACTATGAAAATACAATTAGTATTGATTATTTAAGCAGATTAAATGAGCGTTACGAGGCTTGGATTACAAAATATAATAAAGGAAATCTATTAATAATAGATGTAGATGATTTAGATTTTGTTGCTAACCCGGAAGATTTAGGAGGAATCATCAATAAAATTGACGCTCAGATCAACGGTTTGTTTTAATCAATAAAACCATTTTTTCTGGCATGGACTATAGCCTGATTACTGTTTTCTACGATTAATACAGGTGTTGTTTTATAGTTTTCAATAAGTCCTTTTACCCTAATCATTTTCTTTTTGTGTTTAACACTACGAAGATAAATGGCTAAAATACGATCTGGAAACTCCTCGGCAATTTCCATATAAATATCCGGATCATGTTCTCCGCTATCTCCAATTAAAATAAAAGGTAAGCTAGGATATGTTTTTAATAGATTGAGGATTTCTTTTTGTTTTTGAGGCTTTTCCTCTTTTGATTTTTTTCTAAGGAAATTATTAAGACTCCTCAATAAGATAGGACCCTTAGGAAAATTATTTTGCCTTAAAAAAAGTTCTAAATAACGATACAAATTCCAAGGACTATGACTGACATAAAATATTGGATTGGCATTATTACCAGAAATACCTCTGTGCAGTTTATGATAAAAATCTGCAGCACCTTCTAAAGGTATTCTATTCTTAGCATGTTTAAAAATAGAATTATATATTACTTTCCATTTTAGTATAGAGACTACTCCTGTATGTAAAATGGTGTCATCGATATCGCTGGCTACACCAAACTGAGCTTTGCTAGATGGGATTAATAATTCTCCAGGAAACCTATTTTGATTTTGTATGGTGCGTTTAATATTAACACTATTGTAAGAGAGTTCAAAAGACAACCAACCTTCTTCATTTGCAAACGCTTTTAAATTTTCGATGTTTTCTTCAGCGACAAAATAACCATGATCATCAGTAGTTACTTTAATGATTTTACCACTAGGTAATTTTACATCTAATCCAACATGTTTAATTTCATCTGTTTCAAAACGTTTCCAAGTATTTACAATTAGATGCCAAATGTGCTGTTCTTCTAAATCAATAGATTCATCTTCTAGTGCTCTACCTCTTGCATAAAAATGTGAGTCTGTTCCGTAACTCTGAAATGAAATAATTTGTAATGGGTCTTTTTTAAACCAGCTCAAACTTTAAAAGTATTAGAGATTTCAAGATACTAAAATCTGTAAAAGTTAATAGCAACTTATCCATAAATGTTAAATATTTCTTTAAATTTTCTTAAGATACAGTTGATGAATCTATATGCATAATTAGATTTACTACATTAGTAGCTAAATTTAATTAGTATCCTAACTCAAACCAACTCAAAAATGAAAAAAATAATTCTATTGCTCTTTTTAGGGCTCACCTTTAATTTTGGTATTGCCCAAGAAGATAGTAGTACTTTACCAAAGCCCAATTACAGAGCAGCTGCTAAATTTTCTCCTACTAATTTAGGGAAGCTGGTTCATTCTACTTCTGTAAGGCCACATTGGTTAAAAAACGGTAACCGTTTTTGGTATCAGTACAAAACTACCGAAGGTTCAAAATACTATATTGTTGATGCAGATAATAGAAGTAAAAAAGAACTATTTGATAATGAAAAAATGGCACAATGGTTAACTGAAATTACCAAAGATCCTTATGATGCTAAACACTTACCACGTTTTAATTTTAAGTTTGTTAAAAACGAAACTGCTATTAGATTTTATGTAACATCAACTGAAAAAGTAGAGGAAGTTAAAGAAGAAGAAAAGGATACAAAAGAAACTGAAACAGACTCTACAAAAACTAAGAAAAAGAAAAAGGGTAAACCTAAAATGGTAAATAAAGTTTATCATTTTGAATATAAACTTGGAAGTAACTCTTTAACTGTCTTAGATAACAAAAAGAAAGAAAAAGAAGATTGGAAAAGATGGGCAAATATAGCGCCAGATAGTTCTATCGTATTATTTTCTAAACATTACAATTTGTATTGGATGGATAAAGAAAATTTTCTTAAAGCAGTAAAAAATGAAAAAGATACTACTATAGTTGAAAACCAATGGACAACTGATGGTGAAGAGAATTATGGCTATGGTGGTAGAAGTTGGGGAGAAAACAATGAAACTAAAATAAAGGATAAAGATAAACGAAAGTATGTTGGCGGTATCTGGTCGCACGATTCTAAAAAGTTTGTATTCCAAAGGCAAGATTCTAGGCACATTGGTGATCTATGGGTTATAAATACTACATCTGGTAAACGTCCAACACTTGAAACGTATAAATATCATATGCCAGGCGAAGATGATTTTTATAAAACAGAGCTTCATGTGTTTGATATGCCCTCAAAAAGTAGTATCCAAGTTAAGTTAGATACTGTAAAGCAACAAAGTGTTCAAGTGTATAGAGCACCTCGAAAAAAATCGAGTTATGATGATGATTTTAGTCCATCGTTACTGTTGTCTAAAAAAGGTAAAATCTATTTTAATACCATAAGTAGAGATCGTAAAAAGCTAGATATCTGTGTAGCCGATATTAACACAGGCGAGGTAAAAGTGTTAATTGAAGAGCGCTTTAATACCTATATAGAATCGCGTCCACTAGTATTATTTAATAATGAAACAGAAATGTTGCATTGGGCAGAGAGATCTGGTTGGGCACATTATTATTTGTATGATACTGATGGCAATTTAAAAAATCAAGTTACTAAAGGATCATACCATGTAGAAAGAGCAATTGGTGTAGATGAAAAATCTCGTACACTATATTTTACAGCGCATGGTATACCTAACGATGAAGACCCATATTATGAGCATCTTTACAAGATTAACCTCAATGGAGGTGGATTAAAAGCTCTTAATCCAGGAGATTACAACACCAGTAGCGACATGGCAGATTCTAATCGCTTTTTTGTAAACAATTATTCTAGAGTTAATACAGTGCCTAAATCTGAGTTAAGAAATAGTGCTGGTAATGTGGTTATGCAATTAGAAGAAGCAGATTTATCTCAATTAATGGCTGCAGGATATAAATTCCCTGAACCCTTTAAGATGAAAGCAGATGATGGTATTACAGATATTTACGGTGTTATTTATAGACCATTTGATATGGACTCTACCAAGAAATATCCTTTATTAGAATATGTTTATCCAGGACCGCAGACAGAAGCTGTGAATAAATCGTTTTCTGTAAGAATGGATAGATTAGACCGAATGGCACAAGTTGGATTTATTGTGGTAACCATGGGTAATAGAGGAGGGCATCCAGATCGTTCTAAATGGTATCACAATTATGGCTACGGCAATCTAAGAGATTATGGCTTAGCTGATAAAAGACATGTGGCTGAGCAATTAGCAGATAAGTACAATTATATTGATATTGATAAAGTGGGTATTTATGGTCATTCAGGTGGAGGCTTTATGTCAACTGCAGCAATGCTTGTATACCCAGATTTCTTTAAAGCTGCAGTTTCTTCTGCTGGAAATCATGATAATGCTATCTATAACAGTTGGTGGAGTGAAACTCACCATGGTGTAGAAGAAGAGAAAGATGCCGATGGTAATGTAAAATATAAGTACATGATTGATAATAATCAGTCTTTAGCTAATAACCTTAAAGGAAAACTAATGTTAATTACTGGTGATGTAGATAATAATGTGCATCCTGGTGGAACCATAAGAATGGCAAATGCTTTGATTAAGGCGAATAAACGTTTCGACTTTATGCTTATGCCAGGCCAACGTCATGGTTTTGGAAATATGACAGAGTATTCGTTTTGGTTAAGAGCAGATCATTTTAGTAAACACTTTTTAGGTGTTGAAGCATCTAGTGTTGATATCACAGAAATGAATAGAGACAAGCCTAAGAAAAAATAAGTGTTAATTTTTTAGGTATAAAAAAACCACGTTGTTTCCTAAGTAAAGTCGATGGATAACAGCGTGGTTTTTTCTATTATATAATTTTTCTATGTTTTAAGTAGCTTTTATCTTATGGACATAAGCCATTTTTTTCTAAGTAAATTATTTAACCTCTATTGTGGTAGACAAAGTATTTATATTGTTAAGATTTATAACTTGTAGTATCTCGTATATTCCACAAAAAAAAACTAAAGCCTTCTCAATTGAAAAGGCATTTTGATTTTATTATTCATCTCTTAACACATGTAAAGCACCAGTTATAGAATGTTGATTTAAATCACCATTTAAAAAAGTACCACTGAAGTTTACATCAATATATTCACCTGGTTCTCCCCAATTATTTAAAGTGAAGACAATATCTTGCAAATTAGTAATACCCATTAAGCATGGACGAGTAATAAAAAAACCGGTGTTTATAGGAGCTTCACCTGTAACAATATATGTGTCATATTCACCTAAATTATAAGGGTCAGGTAAAAAACCATATAGAGTAAAACAATTATCTTGATCTCGGATGTATAATTCATTTGGATTATAAGTCGCTGATATATTTTCAGTTATGAGTACGCTATCTTCGTCGTCAATGGTATATTCTATATATTCTGGCTCATTGTCTTGAATGTCGTCTTCAGTCTCACATGATATAAGTAATGAAAGAACTACGAGAAATATTGTTGAAGTAAATTTTGTTGGTTTCATAGCGGTTAGTTTATTTAAAGCAATTTTGGTATAAATCATAGAAAGGTTCAATAAAATTTGTTGGATTTATTACTTAATATAATAAAAAAACCCTTATAATCATATTATAAGGGTTTCTAGGTTTGTAAAATTAAAATTTTTAAATATTAAAAGCAGTTTTTACCTTATCAACATAATCTAATTTTTCCCAAGTGAATAATTCTACATCTAAAGTAATAGGATCTCCATTGGGTTGCTCAAATGTTTTATTTACAATTTCATGTTGTCTTCCCATATGACCATATGCTGCTGTTTCGCTATACATAGGTTGACGTAATTTTAAACGACTTTCTATAGCAGCAGGTCGCATATCAAAAATTTCTTCTACTTTTTTTGCAATTTCACCATCAGTTAAATTAAATGGACAAGTACCGTAAGTATCAACAAAAATCCCCATAGGTTCCACAACACCAATAGCATAAGACACTTGGACTAAAATTTCTTCACATAAACCTGCAGCAACTAGGTTTTTGGCAATATGTCTCGTTGCATAGGCTGCACTACGATCTACTTTACTTGGGTCTTTACCAGAGAATGCTCCACCACCATGTGCACCTTTTCCTCCATAAGTATCTACTATAATTTTACGACCTGTTAATCCAGTATCTCCATGAGGACCACCAATAACAAATTTACCAGTTGGGTTAATGTGGTATTTAATGTCGTTATTAAATAAGGCTTGGATAGCTTCAGGTAATTTAGCAACTACTCTTGGCATAAGAATAGTAACAATGTCTTTTCTAATTCTGTCTAGCATTACTTCGTCTTTGCTATCAAAATCGTCATGCTGTGTAGAGACGACGATAGCATCAATACGCTGAGGTGTATTATTATCGCTATACTCAATAGTAACCTGACTTTTAGAATCTGGTCTTAAGTAAGTAATATCCTTGTTTTCGCGACGTAATGCAGCTAATTCTTTTAAAATTCTATGCGATAAATCTAAAGCTAACGGCATGTAGTTTTCTGTCTCGTTTGTTGCGTAACCAAACATCATTCCTTGGTCACCAGCGCCTTGCTCTTCTTTAGAAGCTCTATCAACACCACGATTAATATCTTCAGATTGCTCGTGTATAGCAGAAAATACTCCACAAGAATTACCATCAAACATATAGGCACTTTTAGTGTAGCCTATTTTATTAATCGTATCTCTTGCTATTTTTTGCACATCGAGATATGTATTAGATTTTACTTCTCCTGCAAGTACAACTTGTCCTGTAGTTACTAAGGTTTCACAAGCAACTTTAGATTCAGGATCAAAAGCTAAAAAATTATCAATTAAAGCATCACTTATTTGGTCTGCTACTTTGTCTGGATGTCCTTCTGAAACACTTTCCGACGTAAATAAATATGGCATAAATCCTAATTTAGGTTATAGTTAATAAGGAAAATTATGATTACAAGGTCGCTAGAGAAGTACAATACTTACTGCTTTAGCATTTTTTTTATTCTGAATTGTTTTCAGAATAAGAGGTTGCAATCAGACAAATTTTTCCTCTTAAATTATTGGTGCAAAAGTAGAAAAATTAAATGGAAAGGAAATTTTTTTCCTTTTTTTTGTGATTTAAATTATTTAATAATTATCAATATGTCTAAAATGTTTAAATTAATTAAGGAAACTAAAGAGAATTATGAAAGTTTAAAATTGTTTAATTTTGAATTCTAAATTCGTTAGGTTTTGTATTCCTATAACATGATTATACTTTTGAAAAAATATATTATGAAGCCATTTTATATAGTTTTTACTTTTTTAGCGCTAACATTTATATACAGCTGTAGTTCTAAAGATTCTAACGACGATGTATCTATAGATAGTTTAGAGCTATCTTCTATTTCAACCTTTTCTGCAAATCAAGAACTGCAATCGGTAACTGTAACGTCTAATGTAAGTTGGGTAGTAAGTGTAGATGCGGACTGGATTACCACTACTCCCTCAAATGGAACTGATAATGGTATCTTTGGTATTTATGTAGAGGCAAATCCAACAGAAAATAGTCGTGAAGGTATAGTTACAGTTTCTGGTAGTGGTATTTCGAGAACTATGACTGTTATACAAGCAGGTGGAGAAGCACAAAATAATGAATTAGATCCAAATAAAGCGCCTTCAGAAAACTTTGATTTATCTACTTGGAAATTAAATACACCTGAGAATAATGGTAGTGGTTTTTCTAAAACTATTTCTGTTGCAGAAATTAATGCAGGTTATGAAAACAGTAACTATTTTTATACTGGTAATGATGGTGGTATGGTTTTTAAATGTCCAGTAGCTGGCTTTACAACTTCGGCTAATACAAGTTATACAAGAGTAGAATTACGTGAAATGCTAAGAGGTACTAACACAAGTATAAGTACACAAGGTGTTAACGGAAACAACTGGGTTTTTGGTTCTGCTCCTGCTTCAGATATAAATGCTGCTGCAGCATATGATGGTGAAATGAATGCCACCCTTGCAGTAAACCATGTAACAACAACGGGGAGTAATAGTCATGTAGGGCGTGTTATTATAGGGCAAATACATGCCAATAATGATGAGCCTATTAGACTTTATTATAGAAAACTACCAAATAATTCACTAGGTTCTATTTACTTTGCTCACGAACCTACCGATGGAAATGGAGATGAACAATGGCACGAAATGATAGGTTCCAGAAGTAATAGTGCTTCTAATCCTACTGACGGAATAGCACTTGATGAGATATTTAGCTATAACATTAAGGTTGTTGGCGATATTTTAACCGTTACAATTATCAGAGAAGGAAAGGATGACGTTGTTAATACTGTAAATATGGTAAATAGCGGTTTTAATGTTGGTGGTCAATATATGTATTTTAAAGCTGGACTTTATCAAGCTAACAATACAGGAAATGACAATGATTATGTGCAAGCCACCTTTTACGCTTTAGAAAAATCACACACAACAAATTAGTATTTAGTTTTTAAAATACGTATAATAGACTAATGTTATCTAAGAAAACCAAATACGGAATAAAGGCCTTAGTTTATTTAGCGAAACAAGAGAATCGAGCTCCTGTTCAGATTTCTGTTATTTCTCAATCAGAGAATATTTCTAGAAAATTTCTAGAAAGTATCTTATTAACGCTTAGAAAAAATGGTGTTTTAGGTTCTAAAAAAGGAAAGGGTGGAGGATATTACTTATTAAAAGATCCTAAAAATATTCCTATGACAGATGTTATGCGACTTCTCGAAGGACCGATAGCTATGGTGCCATGTGTTAGCCTTAATTTTTATGAAAAATGTGATGACTGCCCAGATGAAAACGCTTGTGCAGTTCATAAAATTATGCTTAAAGTGCGTGATAACACTTTAGAAATTTTCAGAAATACCACCTTGGCTGATTTATCAAATTAGTAGATTCTCAATTTTTTACATTTATTTTTTCGAAATTATTACTCCGTTATTTTAAAATAAATTCTATGTTTGCATTATCCTATTAAATCGATAGGGTAATAGGATTTAAAAATTCAAACGAAATTATGGGAAATGTAATACAAGCAGATTTAAGCTTGAAAAAAGATGAAAAAGGACTTAATTCGTCTCAAGAAAATATTAAGAGAAGTATTGTAAAAACAATTAGTTGGCGAGCTGTAGGAACAATAGCAACTGTAACTATTTCTTATATAATCACTGGTACAATGGCATTAGCATTTTCAATAGGCGGCATAGAATTAGTATCTAAAATGGTGTTATACTTTTTTCATGAGCGTGCTTGGAATAACATAAAATGGGGAAAATGATAAAAATTGATATTGACTATTGGAATAAAAAACTAAAGGATAAAACGCCTATTGAAATTGCACAATGGGCATTAAAGCTATCCGATAATTATATAGTAACTACAAGTTTTGGAGTATATTCTTCAGTTTTATTGAGTACAATGTCTCAACTCGATAAATATATCAGAGTGGTTTGGTGCGATACGTTGTATAATCAGCCAACTACTTATGAGCATGCATCTAAATTGATAAAAAAGTATAACCTTAATATTCTTAAATATCAATCTTTATATACAAAAGAAGAAATTGATGCTACAATTGGTTTACCAAGCTTAGAAGACGATAATCATGCGATTTTCTCAGAAGCCGTAAAGTTAGAACCTTTTAGACGAGCTTTAAAAGAACAAGATCCAGATATATGGTTTACTAACATTAGAGTGAGACAAACTGAGTATAGAGACAAAAAAGATATTTTAAGTTATAGTAAAGATGGAATCCTTAAAGTGAGTCCATTCTATTATTGGAGCGATGCGGATTTGGATGCCTATATAGAAGCGAACCATTTAGAAAAAAATGGATATTACTTTGACCCGGTAAAGGCTTTGCTTAATAGAGAATGTGGAATACATCTGCAATAATATTTAAAAATATGTAACGAATTACAAAAGCATTTTTTGTAATTTTTTAAATAAAATCCTAGTAAGTCTATAGGAATAATATAAAAGTAATGCAAAGTTTTAGAACAGAATTAGAAAATCCAGTTGTAGAAAAAGATATTATAGAGTTAGCTAATAAAATTGAGCTTTTTCATAATGGAAAAATCGACGAAGAAAAGTTTAGAAGTCTTCGTTTAGCAAGAGGTGTTTACGGTCAGCGCCAAGAAGGTGTTCAGATGATTCGTATAAAGTTGCCTTACGGTAAAGTGTTGAGTCATCAATTACATCGTATTGCTGAGGTTTCAGATGAGTATTCTAGAAGTAGATTGCATATTACCACGCGTCAAGATATTCAAATTCATTATGTCGATTTAAATCGTACGCCAGAGCTTTGGGCAGAATTAGAACGTGATAATGTAACATTGCGAGAAGCTTGTGGAAATACCGTTAGAAATGTTACAGCTAGTGAAACTGCAGGTATAGATGCTAACGAACCTTTTGATGTTTCTCCTTATGCAGATGCATTATTTAAATTCTTTTTGAGAAACCCAATTTGTCAAGAAATGGGACGAAAATTTAAAGTCTCATTTTCTGCCACCGAAGAAGATACAGGTTTATCTTATATGCACGATTTAGGTTTTATTGCCAAAATAAAGGATGGTGTAAAAGGCTTTAAAGTAATGTTAGCTGGTGGCTTAGGCTCGCAGCCAAGACACGCAGATTTGTTCTATGAATTTTTACCCTCAGATAAAATAATTCCTTTAATGGAAGGTGTCTTACGAGTGTTTGATCGCTATGGTGAACGTAAAAGTAGAGCCAAAGCAAGATTAAAATTTTTATTAAAAGATATTGGTTTAGATGCTTTTAAAGAACTTGTTGAAGCAGAACAAAATGCTATAGAATTTAAAACAGTTACGATTGACGAAGCTAAGTATACAGCGTCTCAACCAGTTTCTGTAACTGCACCAATTGTAAAAATTAAAAATGCTGAAGTATATCAACTATGGAAATCAACAAATGTTATTCCTCAAAAACAGAAAGGCTATTTTGCTATTGGTATTAAAGTTTTATTGGGCGATTTCTACACAGATAAAGCGAGATTATTAGCCGATTTAGTAGAGAAATATGCGGCTGGAGAAATTCGTTTATCGCTGCGTCAAAACATATTAATTCCATTTGTAAAAGAAGATTTGCTTCCGTTTTTCTATACCGAATTAGAAAAACTAGGTTTCGTAGAAGCAGGATATAATAAGGCAGTGGATATTACCGCATGTCCTGGAACGGATACCTGTAATTTAGGTATTGCAAGTAGTACAGGAATTGCCGAGGAATTAGAACGTGTTATAAAAGCAGAATACCCTCAATATCTAAAAAACGAAGACTTAGTTATTAAAATTAGTGGATGTATGAATGCTTGTGGCCAACATAATATGGCAAATATTGGGTTTCAAGGGATGTCCATTCGTACTAAAGATAAATTAGTGGCGCCAGCATTACAGGTGCTGTTAGGAGGTGGAAATTTAGGAAACGGTAAGGCTTATTTCGCTGACAAGGTGGTTAAAGTACCTAGTCGAAGAGGACCTGAAGCTTTACGCAGAATATTAAATGATTATGAAGCAAATGCAGACGGAAAACTATTTGTAGATTATTATATAAACAAAGGTGAAAAATACTTTTACCAATTACTGACAGACTTATCTGATATTGAAAATCTTACACAAGAAGATTTTATTGACTGGGGAACAGAAGAACCATATGTAAAGGCTATCGGAATTGGAGAATGTGCTGGAGTTGTTATCGACTTAATAGCAACATTATTCTTAGAAAGTGATGAGAAAATTGCGGAGGCAAAAGACGCTTACAATAACACAGTTTACTCTGGTGCTATTTATGAAGCCTATCGTTCTATGGTAAATTCTGCTAAAGCCATCTTATTATCTGAAAACATTAAAACAAACACGCAAGCCGGAATTATAAAACAATTCGATGAACTCTTTATAGATACCGATCGAATAGATTTAGGGAGTTCATTTTCGGATATTATTTATCAAATTAAAGTGTATCCTCCAACGGAAGACTTTGCAAGTAATTATATAAAAGCTGCAGAACAATTTCTTAAAAATGTGAAAGCCTTTAGAGAAACTCAAGTTGTATTAAAAAACTAAAAAACATGACACCAAGATTAACCGTTGTAGGCGCAGGACCAGGAGATGCAGACTTAATTACTTTAAAAGCAATTAAAGCCATAAAATCTGCAGATGTTATTTTGTTTGATGCTTTAGTGAATGAAGAATTACTTCAGTATGCTTCACCTAAAACTGAAAAGATATTTGTTGGTAAACGAAAAGGATGTTACGCATATCAACAAGAACAAATTAATGAATTGGTTGTTGAGCGTGCCCTAAGATGTGGTCATGTAGTGCGTCTTAAAGGTGGTGATCCATTTATTTTTGGACGAGGTGCAGAAGAATTAGAATATGCAAAAGATTATGCAATAGAAGTGGCAGTAGTGCCAGGTATTTCATCAGCGGCTGCTGTGCCAGCTTATCAAGGAATTCCGTTAACAAAGCGTAATGCATCAGAAAGCTTTTGGGTGATTACAGGGACAACGAAATCTCATAAAATTTCAGGTGATATTACACTTGCAGCAAAATCAACAGCAACGGTTGTTATTTTGATGGGAATGAGTAAGTTATCCGAAATTGTTCAAATATTTAAAAGACAAGGAAAAGCTAAAACGGCTGTTGCAGTTATTCAGAATGGTACACGAGAAAGTGAAAAAATAGGCATTGGCACTATAGATACGATTGTAGATATTGTAGAAGAAAAGAAATTATCAAATCCGGCAATTATAATCATTGGCGAAGTAGTAAACCAACGTGTAGATCTTACTGATATTTATAAGAAAGCTGATTTGGCTTTACGCAATTCTAAACAACAAAGTGTTTAACAATGGAAAGGAATAATCTATATCCCATATTTCTAAAAGCAAAAAATCTCAATGTTTTAATCGTTGGAGGTGGTTATGTTGCTGAAGAAAAATTAACTTTTCTTTTAAAATCTAGTCCAGATGCAAATGTAACTATGGTTGCACCAGAATTTAGAGAAGATACAATTAAAATCGCTAATTCAGGAAATGTAAGACGAATTACAGATGTGTATAATAGTGATTATTTAAAAGATAATCATATCGTTATTGCCACAACAGATAATCCTGAAGTTAACATAAAAGTTTACGAAGATTGCAGAGCACAAAGCAAACTAGTAAATGTAGCGGATAATCCACCATATTGCGATTTTTATATGGGAGGCATTGTAACAAAAGGTAATGTAAAAGTTGCCATCTCTACCAACGGAAAGTCACCAACTACGGCAAAACGACTGCGTCAATTTTTTGAAGATGTGATACCAGAAAACATAGATGATTTAGTAAAAAATCTCAATAGCTATAGAAAAACAATAAAAGGAGACTTTGAGCAGAAAGTCGAAAAATTAAATGAATTCACTAAAGGTTTAGTAGAAAAAATATAACGCCATGATTAAAACAGATATACTAATAATAGGAGCGGGACCAACAGGTTTATTTACAGTATTTGAAGCTGGATTGTTAAAATTAAAGTGCCATTTAATTGATGCATTGCCACAACCTGGTGGTCAATGTTCCGAATTGTACCCTAAAAAACCGATATATGATATACCAGGTTTTCCAGAGATTCTAGCAGGTGATTTAACCTCTAATTTACTTGAACAAGGCAAGCAATTTCAGCCTGGTTTTACACTTGGTGAACGGGCAGAAACTATAGAAAAACAAAATGATGGTAGCTTTATTGTTACAACAAATAAAGGAACACAGCATCATGCACCAATTATAGCAATTGCAGGTGGTTTAGGTAGTTTTGAACCTAGAAAACCTAAGTTAGAACATATTGAAAAGTACGAAGACAAAGGAGTTAACTATTTTATTAAAGACCCTGAAGTATATCGAGATAAAAAAGTAGTGATTGCAGGAGGTGGTGATTCTGCTTTAGATTGGAGTATTTTTCTTGCAGATGTAGCTTCAGAAGTTACCTTAGTTCATAGAAGAAATGAATTTAGAGGTGCATTAGATTCTGTAGAACAAGTGCAAGAATTGAAATGGCTGAATAAAATCAATTTAATTACTCCAGCTGAGATTACAGCATTGCACGGTGAGAATAAGATTGAAGGTGTTTCTGTAACTAAAGATGGTGAAACTCAAACTATAGAAGCAGATGCATTTATTCCACTTTTTGGCTTATCTCCAAAACTAGGTCCAATAGCAAATTGGGGTCTTGAGATAGAGAAGAACGCTATTAAAGTAGATACTTTAGATTACCAAACTAATATTCCGGGCATTTATGCCATTGGAGATGTTAACACTTACGAAGGTAAATTAAAGTTGATTTTATGCGGATTTCATGAAGCGACTCTAATGTGCCAATCTGCATACAAGAGATTAAATCCTGGCAAAAAATTTGTTCTAAAATACACTACAGTAAGTGGTATTAACGGATTTGATGGAAGTAGAAAAGAGTCACCAAAAGCTATAGTAAAAGCAATAGTTTAATGCAAGATGTTACCATACATATCACAGACAGAGAAGGAATAAAACATACTGTTTTGGCACCTACTGATATGGCCATGAATTTAATGGAAGTTGTACGTTCTTACGAGTTAGCACCAGAGGGTACAATAGGAATCTGTGGAGGAATGGCCATGTGTGCATCGTGTCAATGCTATATTAATTCAAATCACAAACTAAACGAGAAAGAAGCTGAAGAAGATGCTATGTTAGCAGAAGCGTTTAATGTAAAAAATAATAGTCGTTTAAGTTGCCAAATACCAATTTCCGAAACGTTAAACGAGTTAGAAATTGAGATAGCTCCAGAATATTAAATTCATGTAAATGATAACTATTTCTTAGGCTTAAGTTAACAAAAAGGCTAAGTTTAATTTAGATATTTGAACTAAATATTTAAAGCCTCAAAAAATGAAACGAATTAAAAAAAACAGAACTGAATTTATATTTGCAATGCAAATTTTAGCGTTAACTGCGACTTCTTTAATTATAACTCTTTTTATTTAATAACCCGATTTTACAATAGATTTTAAAATTGGAATTATTGACTATTTTTGCTGCTCAATAAAAGAGAATGCGAAGATTAATTTGTGCAGTTTTATTTTTTACATCAGTTACGCTTTTCGCCCAAGAAGGGACAAATAATTCATATTTCGATTTAAACTACATTAGAGGTAATATTTCGCTACATAATAACGATTTATTGCACCTCATAAAAGGACATCCGGAAGGTTTTATTTTCAGTTGGAATAAAAAAACCTTTGGAGATGAGACTTGGCAACAGCGCTATAACTATCCAGACTATGGTGCTTCCTTTATTTATCAAGATTTAAAAAATGACGTTTTAGGTCATAGCTATGGAATTTACGGCCATTACAACTTTTATTTTTTTAAGAGAAATGTAATGTTTCGTGTAGGTCAAGGTCTAGCCTACAATACCAATCCTTATGATAAATATAATAACCCAAAGAATGTGGCTTTAGGCTCTCATATTTTAAGTTCAACATATTTTATGTTAAACTATAAAAAAGAGAATTTATTTAATCGTGTCGGATTTCAAACGGGTTTAACATTAATTCATTATTCAAATGCTAACGTAAAAGCACCTAATACAAGTATTAATACCGTAGGTGTTAATGTTGGCTTACATTATAATTTAGATGATGGAAGTCAAGAATTTATTAAAGATTCTGATACAAAAAAAATCACTGAACCAATTAAGTATAATTTTGCATTTAGAACAGGAATTAATCAAAGTGATGTCATTGGTAGCGATCAGTTTCCGTTTTATATTCTATCTGCATATGCCGATAAGCGATTGAGTCATTATAGTGCAATTCAGTTTGGTACTGATGTATTCTTTTCTAATTTTTTAAAAGAGTTTATTTATTACAGATCTGTGGCTTTTCCTGAGGATAACCTAAGCGGTAATGAAGACCATAAGCGTGTTGGGTTGTTTGCTGGGCACGAATTGTTTGTTAATAAAATGTCCTTAATAACTCAATTAGGTTATTATGTATATTACCCTTTTAATTTTGAGACTCGCGTTTATATGAGAATAGGTCTAAAGCATTATTTTGGAAATAAATTTTTTGGGTCAGTAACGTTAAAATCTCATGGTGCAAGGGCAGAAGCTGTTGAATTTGGAGTAGGAGTTAGGTTATAGTTTTTGTAACTTCATAAATGTTTTGAATTAAAAATTATGAATAGAAGATATATATTCATACTCACCTTATTTTTGTTTTTCGCCTGTAATAGTGAAGATGCAAATAATTGTTTTCAAACTTCTGGTAAAATAATTCAAAAAACGGTTGATGTTTCAAGTTTCGATAAGATTTTTGTTAATAGAGATATAGAAGTAATAATTAAAGAGGCACCAGAATATGCTGTAACTATAGAGACTGGTGCAAATTTATTGAACGATGTTATTGTACAAATTATAGATAACCAACTAATACTTACAGATAATAATTCTTGTAATTATGTAAGAGATTATGGGATAACAAAAGTATATGTAGATGCCCCAAATCTCACCGAAATAAGAACGTCTTCGCAATATGAAATATCTTCTGATGGACCTTTAAATTATAATAATCTAGCCCTAAATTCTGAAGACTATAATGAAGAGAATGAATTCACAGTTGGTGATTTTAGACTCACAATAAATTCTGAAAACTTATCGATTACAGCTAATAATTTATCCTTCTTTTATATTGATGGTACAGTGGAACATTTGTTTGTTGGCTTTTATGCTGGTGCTGGGCGGTTTGAAGGTGAGAATTTAGTAGCCCAAAATGTAAGTGTTTATCATCGAGGAAGTAATGACATGAAGGTAAATCCGCAACTATCTTTAACTGGAGAACTTAGAGGTACAGGTAATTTAATTTCGGTTAACGAGCCACCTGTTATAGATATTGAGCGTATTTATACTGGTCGTTTAATTTTTGAGTAAATTAAAACATTGTTTAGCAATTTCTAATTCTTCATTTGTAGGTATTACTAGAATTTTTACTTTAGAATCTTTAGTATTAATGGCTCTTGTAGTTTTAAGTAATTCATTATTTTTATTAGCATCAATTTTTATTCCTAAAAAATCTAAATCATTACAAACAGCTTCTCTAATATAGCTAGAGTTTTCACCAATACCAGCAGTAAATACTATAGCGTCTAAACCATTTAAAATAGCAGAATAACTACCTATATATTTTTTAATACGATAAGTGTTCATTGCAAGTGCTAGTTGGCAGGCCTTATCTCCTTTATCTGCTTTTGCTTGTATATCTCTTAAATCACTATGACCAGTTAATCCTAGCATACCACTTTTCTTTAAAAGCATAGTGTTTATTTCTTCTAAGGTTAGATTAAAGTTTTTAGCTAAATGAAAAATTATTGTTGGGTCTATATCTCCACAGCGTGTTCCCATAATTAACCCAGTAATTGGCGAAAAACCTAAAGAATGATCAATGCTTTTACCATTTTTTATAGCAGTCATACTACAACCATTACCTAAATGAATAGTTATAATTTTAGAGTTTGGTTTATTGATATATGCAATGGCTTTTTCGCTCACATATTTATGACTCGTGCCATGAAAGCCATATAAACGAATATTATGCTGATTAGAATATTCGTTTGGTATTGCATATTTATAGGCATAATCTGGTATAGACTGATGAAAAGCAGTGTCAAAAACAGCAACCTGTTTAGCTTCTTTAAAAATGTCCTCAGCAACATTAATTCCTTCTAAATTAGCAGGATTGTGTAATGGAGCTAATGAAGATAACTCGTTAATTTTGTCTTTTACTTCTTTTGTTACAACCGTAGTATTACTAAAGTATTTTCCGCCATGTACAACTCTGTGTCCGACAATATCGATGTCTTCAGAAGATTTTATGATTCCGGTGTTTTTATCTAATAATTGTTTTGCTACTAATTGTAAAGCAGTTTTATGATTTAGAATCGGGATTTCGATTTCATATTTATAATCTTCTTTTTCGTATATGAATTTTGAATTCTCATTGCCAATACGTTCAATTAATCCAGAACATAAAACCGTTTCATTTGGCATTAAGAATAATTGAAATTTTAGTGACGAACTTCCTGAGTTTAGTATCAATATTTGTTGCATAGGCTAAAATTCTTGGGCTTGTATGGCAGTTATAATAACCGTACTATATATATCATCTGTAGTACAACCTCTACTTAAATCGTTTACAGGTTTATTTAACCCTTGTAACATAGGTCCAATGGCTAATGCACCTGTTTCTCTTTGCACAGCTTTGTAGGTATTATTTCCAGTATTTAAATCAGGAAATATTAAAACACTAGCTTGACCTGCAACTTCAGAGTCTGGTAATTTACTTTTTCCGATACGCATATCAACAGCAGCATCATATTGAATTGGTCCTTCAATTTTTATATGTGGCGCATTTTTCTTTACAATTTCTGTGGCTTTTCTAACTCTATCGACATCCTCGCCTTTACCTGAGGCGCCAGAGGAATAAGATAGCATGGCAACTTTAGGTTCGATACCAAAATCTTGGGCTGTCTTTGCAGATGAAATTGCTATTTCTGCTAATTCTTCTGCATTAGGGTTAGGGTTTATAGCGCAATCACCAAATATGGATATTCTATCATCTAAACACATAAAAAACACAGAAGAAACAATCTTAACATTAGGTTTTGTTTTAATAAATTGTAATGCAGGACGTAGTGTATGTGCCGTTGTATGTACTGCTCCAGAAACCATACCGTCTGCATGACCTTTATAGATCATCATAGTTGCGAAATAAGATACATCAGACATCATGTCTTTTGCCATATCTAAGTTTACATTTTTGTGTTTTCGCAATTCGTAAAACGTATTTACGTAATCGTCAAAATGCTCAGATTGTTGAGGCGAAACGATGTTAAGTTTATTTGTATCTAAAGGAATATCTAACTTTTTAACACGCTCTAGTATTTTTTCTTTATCACCAATTAATGTTAGATTAACAACCTGTGCATCAATTAATCTGGCAGAAGCTCTTAAGATACGTTCATCATATCCTTCTGGTAATACAATGTGCTTTTTGTCTTTTAAGGCCTTTTGTAAGAGATTATACTGAAACATTCTTGGCGTAAAACCTTCAGATTTAAAGGTTATTAAATCATTAGATAATTTATCAGTATCTACATACTTTTCAAATGTAGCTATTGAGGTTTCTATTTTTTCGGTGTTATCCGCATAAATTTTAGATTTAACCTTACCAATGGCATTCGTAACTTTGTAGGTTCCATTTTTTACGCTGATTATTGGTACAATGCTAGATAAACCTTCTATTAATTTTAATATTGGTTCTTCTGGAACAATTCCGCCAGTAAGTATAATACCAGATATTTTTGGATAGTTTTTTGATATGTTGGCTTGCAATGCACCTAAAATGATATCTGCTCTATCTCCTGGTGTAATTACTAATGTATTATCTTTTAAATGAGTTAAATAATTTCGTAGTTGCATAGCTCCAACACCAAAGTTTTCAGATTCGTTATTAATCATGTCCTCTCCAAAAAGAATGGTCCCATTTAAGGCTTTTGATATTTCTTTAATTGTTGGAGACGATAAACTTTTTATAGTTGGGATTACTGAAACATTAGTAGTTTCTTTTATGCGATTATTAAGAAGCGCCTTTAGAGTAATTTCATCTTCAGGATTTGTTTTATTTGTAATTAAAGAAAGTACTTTAACTTCTTCTTTAAATGTATTATAAGCCAATTGTATATTCTCTACAATAGTATCTAATGATTTATTAAAGCCATTAGCAACTATAATTACAGGTAACCCTAAGTTTTTTGATATTAGGATATTAATATCTAACTCTAAATTGGTGTTTTCATTAGAAAAGTCTGTGCCTTCAACAAGTATAAAATCAAAGCGTTCTTCTAAGTACTTATATTTTTTTATAATCTCATCAATTACTTTTCCCGACTTGCCTTTATTGTACAAATCGAGTATTTCGCTTCTAGTAAATGCAAACGTTTTCTTATAATTTATATCTAATTCAAAATGAGTAAGAACCGTATTGATGTGATTATCTAGTTCTCCTTTTTTTGTATCTTCTATAATCGGTCTAAAGTAACCGACTTTGGCTGTTTTACCTAAAAGCATGCGCATTAGCCCTAAAACCACTACAGATTTACCACTGTTAGGCTCTATGGTTGCTACATAAATTCCTTTGCTCATTATACCTGTATTTTATAAGTAAGGTTAATTATAGTTAACCATTGAATTTAATAAAGGTGACAAAATTAGCATCAGTATCCTTTTATAAAGATGATATTTGTCATGGATTCTACGAAAATAAAGAATTGGTTAACCAATCTAAGGAATTATGCAAAAGTTTTATTTACTTGTTAAGTCTCTAAACAAACTTTCTAAACTCGCATTTTTCTGATTCAGTTGTAAAATCTTTAAGTCATTATCGTGTGCAAAATCAAAAACATGAGAACGCATATCTTCTTTTGTGGAGAAAGTAATTTCATAGGTGAAATCGTGCGTGTTATTAACAGAAGTTACTTTTGGTAGCTTCAGTAAAAAGGCATCTTCAACTCGATAATCAAATTCTACAATAACAATTTGTTCTTGCCCTTCTCTTAAATCTTTTAAGTATTTATCAGCCACAATTTCGCCTTTATTTATAATAATCACACGATCGCACATAGCTTCTACTTCTTGCATAATGTGTGTAGATAGAAAGACTGTTTTTTCTTTACCAATATTTTTAATTAAGTTTCTAATATCAACCAATTGATTTGGGTCTAAACCTGTTGTTGGTTCGTCCAAAATTAAAACATCAGGATTATGTAGTAATGCATTTGCCAAACCAACACGCTGCCTATAACCTTTAGAAAGTTGACTAATTTTTTTATGTGCTTCTGGTGTTAATCCCGTTAACTCAATAACTTCATTAATTCTAGATTTGGATGTGCCATAAACATTGGCATTAAAATTTAAATATTCTTTAACATACAAATCTGTGTAAAGCGGATTGTGTTCTGGCAAGTAACCGACACTACTTTGTACATTCTTTTTATCTGAAGAGACGTTAAATCCATTAACTTTTGCAGAGCCTTCTGAGGCTTCAATATATGTAGTTAAGATTTTCATCATAGTAGATTTTCCAGCACCATTAGGGCCTAAAAACCCAACAATTTCAGCATCATTAACTTTAAAAGAAATGTCGTTAAGTGCTTTTTGATCCTTATAAACTTTAGTAATGTTTGTAACTTCAATAGACATGCAGAAAGATTTTATTCAAAAATAGGGATTTCAGAATATTGTATCACTATTATTATTAATTCTTTAAAATTTCAAAATAATTATTAAAAAAGCAATTCAACAATTTTGATTTGTAAAAATAATAATTACATTAGCCACATATTATTACAATGAACACATCTAAAACATATTATAACTGGTTTTATTTCTTTTTTAGCTAAAAGAACGAGACTACGTATGTTTTAATTAAAATATAAATTATGAAGTCTCGATTTTAAATCGGGACTTTTTCATTTTTAACCTTTTTGGGTTGAAAAGTTTTTCGATTTTATGTCGAGATATAATTAAAGAAATTGAAAATTGACAAAACCAATTGCCATACAAGGAATTAAAGGATCGTTTCATCACGAAGTAGCTCAGCTTTACTTTAATGAAAAAGCAGAAGTTGTAGAGTGCATGTCGTTTGATGGTACTGTTGATAGCCTTTTAAAAGGAGATACAGATTTTATCGTAATGGCCTTAGAAAATTCTATAGCAGGTTCTATTATACCAAATTATGCGCTTATAGACACTCATAATTTAAGTATTGTTGGAGAGCATTATTTAGATATTCAGCATAATTTGTTAGCGTTAAAAGGGCAATCTATTTCAGAAATTAAAGAAGTTCACTCCCATCCTATGGCGTTGTTACAATGCAAAATCTTTTTTAAAGATTATCCGCATATAAAATTGGTGGAAGCAAAGGATACGGCAGATGTTGCTAAACAAATTTCTGAACAAAATCTAAAAGGGATTGCGGCAATAGCTAGTAAAAATGCTGCTCAATTATATACACTTAATATTTTAGCAGAAAGTATTCAAACTATAAAGCATAACGAAACACGCTTTGCTATTGTTAAGCGCGAAAATCTTGAAATTAAACGAAAAACAATTAATAAGGCTTCATTAAAATTTGAATTAGACCATAAACGTGGTAGCTTAGCTACAATCCTCAATGTTGTGAGTGATTGTAAACTCAACCTAACCAAAATACAATCATTACCAAAATTAGAAACGCTATGGAAGTATGCTTTCTTTGTAGATGTTACTTTTAAAGATTATAAAGACTACGAAAAAGCACTATCGATAATGCAGTTAATGGCAGAGAATTTTAAAGTGTTGGGTGAATATAAAAATGCAAGATTATGATAGAAGTTGCTAATCGTTTAAAACATGTAGAAGAATACTACTTTTCAAAAAAGTTAAAGGAAGTAGCATTATTAAAAGCTCAAGGGAAACCGATAATTAATTTAGGTATTGGGAGTCCAGATTTAGAACCGCCTTTTAAAGCTACGATGCTGCTTCAAGATAGTTTAGTAGAAGAAGGTGCTCACAAATATCAAGGTTACCAAGGTTTGCCAGAATTAAGAACAGAGATTTCTAACTTTTATAAAAAACATTATAAGGTAGATATTAGCTCGCAAACCGAAGTTTTACCATTACTAGGCAGTAAAGAAGGTATTATGCATATCTCTATGGCATTTTTAAATAAAGGAGATAAAGTATTAGTGCCAAATCCTGGTTACCCCACATACTCAGCGGTAACAAAACTGTTAGAAGCTAAACCAATATTTTACGATTTAAAGGAAAGTAATAATTGGCAGCCAGATTTTACAGCGTTAGAGCGATTAGATTTAAAAAAGGTAAAAATTATGTGGATTAATTATCCGCATATGCCGACTGGTGCAAACGCAAATAACAAGTTTTATGATGATGTTATTGCTTTTGGTAAGCGTCACAATATTCTTATAGTAAACGATAATCCTTACAGTTTTGTGCTCAATGAAAAACCTATAAGTATTATGCGTTACAGAGGAGCTAAGGATATTTGTTTAGAACTGAATTCTTTAAGTAAAACTTTTAATATGGCTGGTTGGCGTGTAGGTATGCTAGTTGGTAATTACGATTTAGTAAGTGCTGTTTTAAAAGTAAAGAGTAATATGGATTCTGGTATGTTTTACGGCATTCAGAAAGGAGCAATTGAAGCATTAAAGTGCTCAGATATGTGGTTTGTAAGTTTAAACAGTGTATACGAACAAAGACGAGAGTTAATTTGGAAATTAGCAGAAGGACTTAATTGTACTTTCGAGAAAGATACAACAGGTATGTTTGTTTGGGCAAAATTACCACCTCACTTAAAATCTGAGGAGTTTACAGATTTAGTATTAAAAGAGCATTCAATTTTCATCACTCCAGGAACAGTTTTTGGTAGTAATGGTGAGGGTTATGTGCGTTTTTCGTTATGTGCATCAGAAGAAATAATTAAGGAAGCTATAGCAAGAGTTTAATAAGTATGAAGAATATTTTTGTCGTTGGAGTTGGGTTAATTGGTGGAAGTTTTGCATTAGATATAAAAAAGCTAAATCCAGAATGCACAATCTATGGTGTTGACAATAACGAAGCACATTTAGATGAAGCGATTACTCTTGGTGTAATTAATGAAAAAGCGGGTTTTAATGATTTAGAAAAAGCCGATTTAGTTATTGTAGCAATACCTGTAGATGCAACTTTAAGTGTTTTACCAAAGGTTTTAGATGCTATTTCGGATAATGCTATTGTATTTGATGCTGGCTCAACGAAAGAAGATATTTGTACTAAAGTAAAAAATCACCCAAAACGAAGAAATTTTTTAGCCGTGCATCCAATAGCAGGCACTGAATATTCTGGTCCAAGCGCAGCAATACATGGATTGTATAAAAACAAAACAAATATTATTTGTGAAGTTGAAGAAACTGCATTTAAGCTTCAAGAAAAAGCTTTAAAGTTATTTGCAGATTTGGGCATGCGCATTCGCTATATGAATCCCAAAGCACATGATAAACACATTGCTTATGTTTCGCATTTATCGCACATTAGTGCCTTTATGCTCGGAAAAACTGTAATTGAAAAAGAAAAAAACGAACGCGATATTTTTGATATGGCTGGTAGTGGATTTGAAAGTACAGTGCGTTTAGCAAAAAGTTCGCCAGCAATGTGGACACCAATTTTTGAGCAAAATAAAACCAACGTTATCGAAACTTTAAATGAATACATAAGTAACTTAAAGCATTTTAAAAGTTTAATGGAAGATGGAAATTTTGAAGCAGTTTATAACGAAATGGAAACAACGAATCATATAAAAGATATATTAAACGGAATACAATAGAAAATTAGATTAATAAGCAAAAATGGAAAACAAAAAAGAAATGAGAACATGGTTGGATGATATGAAGCTTGATCATCCACTAGTAATAGCAGGACCATGTAGTGCAGAAACAGAAGAGCAAGTATTAAAAATAGCCCACGAGCTAAAAGATACAGATGTTAATTACTACAGAGCTGGTATTTGGAAACCGAGAACACGTCCAGGAAATTTTGAAGGAGTGGGCGCATTAGGTTTAAAATGGTTGCAAAAAGTAAAGGCAGAAACAGGTATGAAAACTTGTACGGAAGTTGCCAATAGAAATCATGTAGAATTAGCATTAGAGCACGATGTAGATTTACTTTGGATTGGTGCACGTTCTACAGTGAGTCCTTTTATAATGCAAGAGCTTGCTGATGCTTTAGAAGGAACTGATAAAATTGTCTTAGTTAAAAATCCTGTAAATCCAGATTTGGCTTTATGGCTAGGTGGTATTGAAAGATTACATAGTTCTGGAATTAAAAACTTAGGTGCAATTCACAGAGGGTTTTCTACCTATGAGAAATCTAAATACAGAAATATACCAGAATGGCAATTGGCTATAGAATTTCAAAATAAGTTTCCAGATTTACCATTAATAAACGACCCTTCTCACATTACAGGGAAAAGAGATATGGTTTTTGATGTGTCTCAAACGGCATTAGACCTTAATTTTGATGGCTTAATGATTGAAACTCATTTCGATCCGGATAATGCATGGAGTGATGCAGCACAACAAGTAACACCAAATGCATTAGTGCAGATGATGAAAGATTTAAAGATTAGAAAAGAGTCTGACCCAGAAGCTGAATACAATTCTGAACTTAATAATTTAAGAGCGCAAATAGATGTTGTAGATAATCAGATTATAGATTTGTTAGGCAAGCGTATGAAAGTTGCAGATGGCATTGGTACACTAAAAAAACAAAAGAATGTTGCTGTGTTACAAAGCAAACGTTGGAATGAGATTTTAGGTAAAATGGTGTTAGAAGGAGAAGAGAGAGGATTAAGTGAAGAGTTTATCTTAAAGATGTTTAAGGCCATTCACCAAGAATCTATTAATCATCAAGAAAAGATTATTAATAACTAGAATATTAAATGTTTTAAAAAAAAAGGCTCGCAATTTGCGAGCCTTTTTTTTTTTAGATGCTTTTACTAACTGAAAAGGTAGGTTTACGTATTGCTCATTTTATAAAATGAAGTTTCATAGTAGGTTTGGTCTATTAACCAATACTAATTACAAATGAAAAAAATTACATTCATAATTCTAGCTCTATCGGTTTCAACTTTAAGTTTCGGGCAAATCACTATAAAAGGTAAAGTTCAAAATGATTCTATACCGTTAGAGTCGGCTAGCATTGCTATAAAAAATTCGCAAAAAGGTACTATTACCAATATGATTGGTGAGTTTAAAATTGAAGCAAAAAAAGGAGATACCTTATCTATTTCTTACATAGGCTATAAAACAAAAGACATCGTTGTTAATCAAGATGAGATTTTTAGAATTAAACTAGAGGAAGGAGGCAATTTAGATGAAGTTGTTGTAAATGCATATGGGATTGCACGCAAAGTAACTTGCGGTGTTTGTTATTGTGTTACAAAATGCGGTATTTACTCTGAAGAAGTGTTAGAATCTAAAGAAATTTTTGAAGCTGATGCATTGAAACTCTATCCAAATCCATCTTCAAACGGAATTTTTCAATTAATGTTTGTAGAAGATTATAACGACGTTAAAATTTCAATAGCAAATATGTCTGGTCAAACGATACAAAATTCAACACATCAAAAATTTGGAGAAAAGCTTAGTGTAGATTTGTCTGAGCATTCTGCTGGAATCTACATTATAAATATAGTAGCAGATGGAAAACGTTTAAAGGCAGTTAAAGCTATAAAAAGTTGAAAAAAAAGGCTCGCAAATAGCGAGCCTTTTTTTATCTTAAATAGATCTTTTAAAAGTATAACGTGTAATAAAAATACCCTGACCATCACCTTTACCACCAGAACTCTCAACACCTGTATTAATAAATGCAAGTTCCCAACCTTCAGCAATCATAGTATTAACTTTAGAGGTCATTACAGCATCATTAGCAGCAATATTTTGAAAACGAATACCACCTAAGTTATAGAAGTTTAATAATTTAGTTTCTTCATAATCTTTTACTCTTATTTCACCTCTTTTAGATTTGTTTTTTTCATCCTTATCCTTATCGCCAGATCTTACAGTTGTAAATTCTTTATAGTCCTTAGATTCGTTTGCTGAAATCATTCGAGATCTACCTAATCCATTAGGTACTATAGATTCTACAACCGTTACAACTTTGTACTCAACTTGCGCAACAGTCTCACTATTATTAGAATCTTCTTTATTGATAAAAGAAAATGAAATTAGGCCAACAGCAATTGCTGCAATAAATAAGAAATTTTTTTTCATGATAATTGTTTTAAGTTTTATGTCATTAAAGTAAAGACTTTTTTAGTTAAAAATTGTTACTTTGTTATTACTAATTTTTTTGGATGACAGGAACAGTATATAAATCTACAGGCAGTTGGTACACTGTAAAAACCTTAAACGGTAAGTTCTATGAATGTAGAATTAAAGGCCGTTTTAGGTTAGAAGGTATTAAAAGTACCAATCCTATTGCTGTTGGTGATATTGTTCAATTTCAATTAGAAACAAAAAATAATACCGAAACAGGTGTTATTAATAGAATAGAAGAACGAAAAAACTATATTGTTCGCAAATCTGTTAATCTGTCTAAGCAAACACATATTATTGCTTCTAATATTGATTTGGTGTTTTTACTAGTAACAATAGATAATCCTCCAACATTTACACCTTTTATAGATCGGTTTTTAGTAACTGCAGAGGCTTATTCAATTAAAACAATATTATTGTTTAATAAACTAGATGCTTATAATGAAGAAACTCTACTAGAAGTTAAGTATTTAAAAAGTATTTATAGACAAATAGGTTACGAATGTATTGGTATCTCTGCAACAACAGGAAAAAATATTGATAAGGTAAAAGCCTTAATGGTAGGAAAAGTGAGCATGTTTGCTGGCCATTCTGGTGTTGGTAAATCTACTTTAGTCAACGCAATTGAACCTTCGCTAGATTTAAAAACTAAAACTATTTCTCAACAACATATGCAAGGTCAACATACAACGACCTTTGCTGAAATGTTTGATTTAAGTTTTGATGCTAAAATTATTGACACACCTGGAATAAAAGGTTTTGGTGTTGTGGATATGGAACGAGAAGAAGTAGGTGATTATTTTCCTGAATTTTTTGCGCTTAAACAAGATTGTAAATTCAATAATTGTTTGCATCTCAAAGAACCTAAATGCGCAATAAAAAAAGCGTTAGAAGAGGATAAAATATCTTACTCTAGATACCGCAGTTATATTCAAATTTTAGAAGGTGAAGACGAGCATTATAGAACTGATAATTGGGATAACGAATGAAAGTTGTAATACAAAGAGTATCTGAAGCAAATGTTGTAATTGAGGGTAATAAAGTTGCTGAAATTGATAATGGACTTCTAATACTGCTTGGAATAGTAAATGAAGACACCCAAGAAGATATAGATTGGCTTTGCAAAAAGGTTTTAAACCTTCGCATTTTTCCAGATGAAAATGGCGTTATGAATATGTCCTTAATAGATTTCGGAGGTGATATTATAGTTGTAAGTCAATTTACGCTCCATGCTAGTACTAAAAAAGGAAATCGTCCTAGTTATATTAAAGCTGCAAAACCAGATGTGGCTATACCGCTTTATGAGCAATTTGTAAAATCATTACAATCAGAAGTAGGAAAGCCTATACAAACAGGAGAGTTTGGTGCGGACATGAAAGTGCATTTAATTAATGATGGACCTGTAACCATAATCATAGATTCTAAAAATAGAGACTAATGGCATCGATTTTTGGTCATGGATTAGTTGCGTTTACCACTTCAAAAGTTATTGATTCTAAATCTAATAAACTACTTTTATATTTAGCAATAGGATCTGCAATGTTACCCGATTTAGATGTTTTGGCATTTAAATTAGGGATCGATTATTTACATCCATTTGGTCATAGAGGTTTTACACATTCTATAGTGTTTGCTGTGTTGTGGTCTATATCATTAGCATTTTTATTCGGAAAAACTAGAAAACTAATTTTTGCTATAGTTTTATTCCTCTCAACATTATCTCACGGTCTTTTAGATGCTATGACTTCTGGAGGTAAAGGCGTTGGTTTTTTTATTCCCTTTGAAAATTCGAGATATTTCTTCCCATTTAGAGAAATAAAAGTATCACCAATTGGTATAGAAAAATTCTTTTCAGAATGGGGTGTTAATGTTATTCTTAGTGAGCTAAAATATATTGGTATTCCTTGTTTACTAATTTTAATAACTATGTCTATTGCAAGGAAATCAGGTAGTTATATAAAATAACTAAAAAAATAGCCGATAATCGAAAAATTGAATTGTGTAGGAAATATAAGATGTAAATGATTTGATAGATTAAATTTACTTTTTATATTGTAGTCCCTAACTCAATGTAAATCAATCATGCTTAGCTTCAAATCAAAGCTCCCTATTTTTTTATTTTTTATTTCACTTTATAGCTTTTCTCAAACAGAAGATGTGTATAACTCTCTTTTTGTTCCTGCAGATCTAAAGACCAAAGCAAATGCTGTGGTTAGATTTGAGAAAAAAACAGTAGAAATTTTAGGTATAGATGAAATAAAAGTATCCACAAAACGAATTACAACTGTATTTAATAAATATGGTAATAGACATGTTAATGCTGTAGCGTTTTATGATGCAAATAGAGAAATAGAAAACATGGAAGCACATATCTATGATGCTACTGGTGAAGAAATAAAACGAATTAAAGAGAGGGATTTTACAGATGCCAGTGCTGTGAGCGAAATTTCAATTTATGAAGACGATCGCGTTAAATATCTAAGTTATATACCACTTAAGTACCCGTATACTGTAGAATATGATTCTGAAATTATCTTTAAGAGTACTGCATTTTTTCCCAATTGGCAACCTATAGATGATTACTATGTAAGTGTTCAACATGCCGAATATAAAATTATAAATACAGCTGGTGTAGATATAAAAGTAAAAAAGGAGAATTTTAGCAATTATAACATCAAGGAAACTTCCGAACATCATTTTATTGCAGATAATATTCAAGGAATTAAATACGAAGTGTACACACCAGAGTTAGCAAGTATTGTACCTCGTTATAAAGTTGCACTCAAAGATTTTAGCATGGTTGGCGTTAAAGGTGTAAATAACAACTGGAACGACTTTGGTAAATGGATGTACGATAAATTATTAACTGGTACAGATCAAATACCACAATCAACTATTGATGAAGTCAAAGCTTTAACTGCTGGAGTAGATGATAAAATAGAACGAGCTAAACTTGTGTATCAATATATGCAAGATAAAACTAGGTATATAAGCATTCAAGTAGGTATTGGAGGTTGGAAACCTATGATGGCTAATGATGTTGATAAGCTTGGTTATGCAGATTGTAAAGGTTTAACAAATTATACCAAAGCATTATTAGAAGCTGTAGAAGTTCCATCGTATTATACAGTTGTTTATGGTGGCAATGGTATAAGAAGTATTGATACTGAATTTTCATCTATAGAAGGTAATCATGTTATACTTTGTGTGCCTAACAACGATGAAAATATATTTTTAGAATGTACGAGTCAAACCAATCCTTTTGGGTTTACTGCTGGTTTTACAGACGATAGAGATGTGCTATTGGTAAAACCTGAAGGTGGAGAGATTGTGCATACTAAGGTATATAATGCTGATGATAGTGTGCAAAAAACAATGGCTCATATTAGTTTGAATGACGCTGGTGGTTTTGTTGCAGATGTAGATATTACAACGACTGGGTTTCAGTATAATATCCATGAAGGGATTGAAAATAAAACTGAAAAAGATCAACAATTACACTATAAAGAATATTGGGATAATATAAATGCCCTTACAATAGGTAATATAGCCATAGAAAATGACAAGGATAATATAGTTTACAAAGAAACTTTAAAATTGTCATCAGAGAACTATGCTTCTAAAAGTGGGAATAGACTTATTTTTCAGCCTAATATGTTTAATAAAGTCACCAATATTCCACCGAGATATTCAGAAAGAAAATTAGAATTTAAAATAGATAGATCTTTTAAAGACATAGACGAATTTATAATTCAAATTCCAGAAGGTCTTAAGGTTGAAGCCATGGCTGAAGGTAAAGACATAGATACTAAATTCGGAACTTACAATTTTAAGATAGAAGCTCTAGAAGGAAATAAATTAAAATATACAAGAAAATACATTTTAAATAAGGGCAACTACGAAAAAGAAGATTATAAAGCCTTTAGAGATTTTAGAAAACAGATCGTTAAGAACGATAAAACTAAAGTTGTACTGATAAGAAACTAATAAATTTTAACCCTAATAAAATTTAATTTTAACAATCAACAAACCGCTATTTATGAAAAACTTAATTTTTGTTTTAACACTTGTTTTTGGGTTCAGCCAACTAGAAGCTCAAAATTATGACTTTGGTAAAGTTTCAAAAGAAGAGCTTCAAGAGAAGTTTCATCCAGAAGATTCCTCTGCTCATGCAGCGATTCTATATAGAAATGAATCGATAAAATTCAATTACAATAAAAACAATGGATTTGTTCAAGAAAGAGAAGTGCATGTCCGAATAAAAATATACGATAAAGAAGGGTTTAACTGGGCAAATAAAAAAGTTTTTCTATATAAAGGGGGAAATGGGAATGATGACCAAATTAAGGGGCTTAAAGGATATACTTATAATTTAGAAAATGGAAAAATCAATAAAGATAAATTAAAAAGCAATGGTGTTTTTGAAGAAAAAGTGTCAGAGTTTTACACGTCTAACACATTTACAATGCCAAATGTAAAAGTAGGATCTATTTTAGAATATAGATATGAAATCGCATCTCAACTTCCTTTAATTGACGATGTAGAATTACAATTTAGTATTCCATTAAAAAAATTAGATGTTAGAATTGCCACTCCAAGAATGTATAGTTATAATAAATTTTTAAATCCTAAAGCATCTTATGTGTTAAACTATAAGGAATCTATAATCCCAAGAACAATAAGTACTACTACTAAAGAAGTTTCAAGTTATAGACCAACATATAGGACGTCTAATGGACAAACATATCAGGGCTTGGAAGAAAATCTAGTTTCTTATGGAACGAGTACAACTGATTATCATGATAACGTTATTAAGTTTTCTGAAGAAAATATACCTGCGTTAAAGGCGGAGTCTTTTGCCGGAAATATCAATAATTACAAAGCTAAACTAAGTATGGAATTTGATGCATACTTGTCTGTAGAAGGAGTAGTGCAACAATCTTTTGCTTCAAGTTGGGAAAAGGTTTCAGAAGAAATATATAAAAATAATGACTTTGGTGGTCAATTAACAAAATCAAGCTTTTTTAAAAACGATTTAAGTGAATTGCTAAATGGTGTAGAGGATGATTTTCAAAAAGCATTTTTAGTAGAAAATTTAGTAAAATCGAAGGTAAAATGGAATGGTGTGTATAGTAAATATACACAAAAAGGAATTAGAGGAGCATACAAAGAAGGAGAAGGTAATGTGGCGGATATAAATTTATTAGTGACGTCGATGTTACGCTCTGTTGGCGTCAAAGCAAATCCTGTTTTGGTTAGTACAAGAAACAATGGAATTCCACTTTTTCCAACTAGGGAAGGCTTTAATTATGTAATTTGTATGATACAAAGTGGTGCAAATTACATGTTAATTGATGCTACTGAGCCTTTTAGCACAAATAATGTGTTGCCACAGCGCGTTCTTAACTGGCAAGGTAGAGTGTTAATGGAAAATGGAACATCGAGATGGATTAATCTAAAGTCGAATAAAAAATCTGTAGAATCTACCATGCTAAATGTTAAGATAAATGAAGATTTGTCGGTTACAGGTAAAGTTAGAAAAAACTACACGTCCTATTTAGCACTTAATTACAGAAAAAGATATACTAACTTAAGTATGGATGATCATATTAAGTCATTAGAAAATGGTAAAGGTGATGTAGAGATAAGTGAGTTAAACTACGAAAATGATAAAGATATTAGTAAGCCAGTTAAGGTGACATATGATTACGAATTGTCAGATGGTGTCGATGAGATAGGTGATAAACTCTATTTTTCACCACTACTTTTCTTAGCCACCAAAGAAAGCCCTTTTAAATTAGAAGAACGTAAATACCCAATAGATTTTGTAATTCCTTTTGATGAAAAATATAAGGTAAATATTATGTTGCCAGAAGGTTATAAAGTAGAATCACTTCCGGAAAGTGGCGGAATGGAATTTAAAGGAGGGGAAGCTAAGTTTACGTATGTTGCAAAAGAAAATGGAAAATATTTGCAACTAAGTGTTCAGTTAGAATTAAATAACCCTATTATACAGCCAGTAGATTATAAGGATTTTAAAGATTTTTTTAATAAAACAATAGAAAAACAAGCTGAGCAGATAGTACTAACTAAAGGATAAGAATTAAAATTACCTTAAAAACTTATACTTTGAGATATTTCATAATATTAGTTACATTATTATTGATCAATACAATAACAGGTCAAAATATTGAGTTTGGTTCCGTTTCTATTGAAGAATTACAAGAAAATTACTACTCACAAGATTCATCAGCTCATGCAGCCATTTTATACCTTAAGGAGACAATAGATTTTGAACATAATCAAACTAGTGGATTAAAACAAAAGAGGGATGTTCATGTAAGGATTAAAATATATGATAAAGAAGGGTTTGAATGGGCAACTAGGAAAGTAACTTTATTTGAAACTAGAAGTAGAGGAGAAAAACTAGTTGATCTAACAGGTTCTACATATAATTATGTAAATGGAGCAATCAAAATAGAGAATTTAAAGGATGATGGAATATTTGAGGAGAATATGTCAAAATATTTTAAAGCCATTTCTTTCACGTTCCCTAATGTACAAAAAGGATCAATTATAGAATATAAGTACTCTATAATATCTCCTTATTTGGCAATTGATGAAGTAGCGTTGCAATATAGTATTCCGATAAAAAAATTAGATGTATTAATAAGTAAGCCAAAAACTTATAAATATAATACGGTTTTAAATCCTAAGTCACATTTTCAGCCTAAACTAAAATACCTAGATTATTCAGAAAATAAGGGTATGCAGGTTAATTACGATAGAGTTATTAAAATCTTAGAAAATGATGTTCCTTCATTAGAAACAGAACCTTTTTCAGGAAATGTTAATAACTATAGAGCTAAATTAAATTTTGAGTTATCAGGAACTTTAACCCAGTATGGTACAGTATCCAGAGATTTTTCAGCAAGTTGGGAAAAAATATCTAAAACTATTTCTGAGAGTAGTAGGTTTGGATTAGAATCGGAAAAAAAAGGTTTTTATAAAAAAGATTTAAATGAACTTTTGGGAGATACGGTTGATGAGCTAAAGGTGACCAATTTAGTCGAGAATTATGTTAAATCTAAAGTAAAATGGAATAACCAATACGGAAAGTATACACAAAAAGGCATTAGAGAAGCATATAAACAAGGAGAAGGTAATGTTGCAGATATTAATCTTTTAGTCGTTTCCATGTTGCGTTCTCGAGGTATAGACGCAAATCCAGTTTTAGTAAGTACAAGAAATAATGGAGTGCCACTATTCCCAACTAAAAATGGGTTTAATTATGTAATATGTATGGTGAAAATTGGCTCAAACCACCTATTTATAGATGCAACCGAACCTCATGCTATTAATAACCTACTTCCTAAAAGAGTGCTCAATTGGCAAGGTTTGGTAGTTTTAGAAGAAGGATCCAATAAATGGGTTGATCTAATTGCAAATAATAATTCAATTGATGCTACAGCTTTAAATATCAAAATAGAGGATGATTACAGTGTTTCGGGAAAAGTTAGAAAAAACATGACATTTTATCGAGCATTGGACTACAGAAAAAAATATTTTAACCATACTAATGAAGAGCACATTAAATCTCTTGAATCTAATAAAGGTGATATAGAGATTAGTGAATTAAATTATGAAAGCGGTAATGATAATAGTCAGCCAGTTAAAGTAACTTACAATTATAAATTGTCAGATGGTGTAGATGAGATAGGTGATAAACTCTATTTTTCGCCACTCCTTTTCTTAGCGATCAAAGAAAGCCCTTTTAAATTAGAAGAGCGTAAATATCCTATAGACTTTGTAATACCTTTTGCAGATAAATATAAGATAAATATTATGTTACCAGAGGGCTATAAAGTAGAATCACTTCCAGAGAATAGAGGAATGGAGTTTAAGGCAGGGGAAGCTAAGTTTACATATATAGCAAAAGAAAATGGAAAATATTTACAGCTTAGTGTTCAGTTAGAAATAAATAATCCACTTATATTACCTGCAGATTATAAAGATTTTAAAGATTTTTATTCTAAAATTGTAGAAAAACAAGCAGAGCAAATTGTATTAACTAAAGCCTAATTATGAATATCAAAAACGCACAAGTAGAAGTTGACGATTGGATTAAAGAACACGGAGTGCGATACTTCAATGAACTTACCAATATGGCACAACTTACCGAAGAAGTCGGTGAAGTAGCACGTATCATTGCTCGTCGCTATGGCGAGCAAAGCGAAAAAGAAAGCGACAAGGATAAAGATTTAGGTGAAGAACTTGCTGATGTTATGTTTGTAGTTTTGTGCTTAGCCAACCAAACAGGAATAGATTTACAACACGCATTTGATAAAAAAATGGATAAAAAAGCAAAACGCGATCACGATAGGCATCATAATAACGAGAAATTAAAGTAGATTTGTAGCTTCATTTTATTTTAGCGTTTTCTCATGGACATTAGTATCCAAAAATCTAAGCTTTATAATCATCAAGAGATTAAAATTACAGGCTCAAAAAGTGAGTCTAATCGATTGTTGTTATTACAAGCATTGTACCCTCAAATTAATATAAACAACTTATCTAATTCCGACGATTCTGTATTAATGCAAAAAGCATTGGCTACAAAAGAATCTATTATAGATATTCATCATGCTGGTACAGCAATGCGATTTCTCACAGCTTATTTAGCGACACAAAATGGTGAAGAAGTTGTAATTACAGGCTCTTCTCGTATGAAAGAGCGACCAATAAAAATTTTGGTAGATGCTTTGTTAAGTTTGGGCGCTGATATTTCGTACGTAGAAAACGAAGGTTTTCCTCCTTTAAAAATAATAGGTAAAAAACTTAGTAAGCATAAAGTAAGTTTAGAAGCTAACGTTAGTAGCCAATATATTTCGGCACTTTTGCTAATTGCTTCAAAATTAGATAATGGCTTGGAGTTAACTCTAAATGGCAAAATAACTTCTGTTCCCTATATTAAAATGACATTAAGTTTACTCAACGAAATTGGTGTTGAAACCAGTTTTGTTGAAAATAAAATTACAGTTAAACCAAACACTACAAAACTTTTACCTCAAACTTTGGTCGTAGAGTCCGATTGGTCTTCAGCATCTTATTTTTATAGTATCATAGCTCTAAGCGATATCGGAACAGAGATTACCATATCATCTTATAAGAAACATAGCTTGCAAGGTGATTCGGTTTTGGCTAAAATATATCAAAGCTTTGGTGTTGCTACTCATTTTGATGCGCATAGTATTAGATTAGTAAAAGTTGAAGAAGCACAAACTTCAAATTTGGAATTTCACCTTAGTGATGCTCCAGATATTGCTCAAACTATTGCGGTTACTGCTTTTGGTCTTGGTGTAGAATGCTATATGACAGGATTGCATACACTAAAGATTAAAGAAACAGATCGTTTGGTAGCTCTTAAGGTTGAACTAGAAAAATTAGGAGCAGAAATAGATATTACTGAAGCGTCATTAAAAGTAAATGCTTCAAAAGAAATAAAAAGTGATATTTCAATAAATACATATAATGACCATAGAATGGCGATGGCATTTGCACCACTAGGGCTAAAAACTTCTATTATTATTAAAAATGCAGATGTGGTAAGTAAATCGTACCCACAATTTTGGGAGGATTTTAAGGAGATTGGTTTCAATTTAAAATAAACACCTATTTACTTGACAAGGCCTATGTCGAGATTGTATATTTGCAACTTCGTTAAAAAAATAAAAAATACACATGAAATTATCACACTTTAATTTTGATTTACCAGAAGAATTATTAGCCGAACATCCTGCAGAACACAGAGATGAGTCTAGATTAATGGTGTTAAATAGAGAAAAACAAACTATTGAGCACAAGCAATTTAAAGACATTATCGACTATTTTGATGAAGGTGACGTGATGATTTTAAACAACACAAAAGTTTTTCCAGCGCGTTTATACGGAAACAAGGAAAAAACAGGAGCACGTATCGAAGTATTTTTATTACGTGAGTTAAACCAAGATCAGCGTCTTTGGGATGTTTTAGTAGATCCTGCTCGTAAAATAAGAATTGGTAATAAGCTTTATTTTGGTGATGATGAAACTTTGGTTGCAGAGGTAATTGATAATACAACCTCTAGAGGTCGTACTTTACGTTTTCTTTATGATGGATCTTATACAGATTTTAGAAGAAAATTAACCGAATTAGGTGAAACTCCTTTACCTAAATACATTAAGAGAGAAGTTGAGCCAGAAGATGAAGAGCGTTACCAAACAATTTTTGCCAAAAATGAAGGAGCTGTTGCAGCACCAACTGCAGGTTTACATTTCTCTAAACACTTATTAAAGCGTTTAGAAATTAAAGGTGTAGAAATGGCAGAAGTAACATTGCATGTTGGTTTAGGTACTTTTAATCCTGTAGAAGTTGAGGATTTATCTAAGCATAAGATGGATAGTGAAGAGATTGTTATAACACCAAGAGCAGCAGAAAAAATAAATAAAGGGATTGATAATAAAAAACGTGTTTGTGCCGTAGGTACAACATCAATGCGTACTATTGAAAGTTCTGTATCATCTAACGGAAGATTGAATGAATTTGATGGTTGGACAAATAAGTTCATATTTCCACCTTACGATTTTAGTATTGCTAATTGTATGATTACTAATTTTCATACACCAAAATCTACATTGTTAATGATGACATCTGCTTTTGCTGGTCATGATTTTATGAAAAAGGCGTACGAAGAAGCGGTAAAAGAAAAGTATAAATTCTATTCTTATGGAGATGCTATGCTTATCATCTAATTAAGAATAATAAATCATATAGAAAAGCCTCTTAGATGAGGCTTTTTTTGTTTTAAGAAAAAACCCATATCATTTAAGTACTTTTGCATTAAATGGAAGTAAAGAAAAAAGACATACGTGCATTAACTAAAGAGCAACTAAGAGAATTCTTTGTAAAGCAAGGAGATAAAGCTTTTAGAGGTAATCAAGTATACGAATGGTTGTGGCAAAAATCTGCGCATAGTTTTGAAGATATGACTAACGTGTCTTTAGAAACTCGACAAATGCTTCAAGATAATTTTGTAATTAATCATATTAAAGTAGATCAGATGCAACGTAGCTCTGATGGTACAATTAAGAATGCTGTTAGACTTCATGATGATTTAATTGTAGAATCAGTTTTAATTCCAACAGCAACACGTACAACAGCTTGTGTGTCTTCTCAAGTGGGTTGTAGTTTAGATTGTAAGTTTTGTGCAACAGCAAGGCTAAAACGAATGCGAAATCTAAATCCAGATGAAATTTACGATCAGGTTGTTGCTATTGATAACGAAAGTAGATTATACCACAACAGACCTTTGAGTAATATTGTGTTTATGGGAATGGGAGAACCACTCATGAATTATAATAACGTACTTAAAGCCATAGATAAAATTACATCTCCAGAAGGTTTAGGGATGTCGCCTAAACGTATTGTAGTGTCAACATCTGGTGTGCCAAAAATGATTAAGAAAATGGCAGATGATAACGTAAAATTTAAGCTAGCTGTTTCTTTACATTCTGCAATAGACGAAGTGAGAACTTCAATTATGCCTTTTAATGCAACCTTTCCGCTAAATGATTTAAGAGAAGCATTACAATATTGGTACGCGGCGACAAAAAATAGAATTACCTATGAGTATGTCGTTTGGGATGGTATTAACGATAAAAGAAAAGACGTTGATGCCTTAGTGGAATTCTGCAAATTTGCACCAAGTAAAGTTAATCTTATTGAGTACAACCCTATTGACGATGGCGAGTTTCAACAAGCCAATTCAAAAGCGATAGATATGTACGTAAATGTTTTAGAAGCAAACAATATTACAGTAACCGTAAGGCGAAGTAGAGGAAAGGATATTGATGCAGCTTGTGGGCAGTTGGCTAATAAGAGTTAAGAACAAAAAAAGCGACCATTTGGTCGCTTTTTTTATAATCTATTTATATGATTTAATTTTTAACAAACTTAATCGTTTTGAAATTACCATCTATATTAACTTTTGCTAGATAAACTCCATTATTTAAAGAAGAAATATCGATAGATTCAGTTGCATTTTCCAATGATCTTGAGATAACACTTTGACCTAAAATAGAATATATTTCTATGCTCGTCATCGCAACATTTGAAGACTCTAAATTAAGCACCTCAATATCTTTATTATAATAATAAGTAAATGTGTTTAAATCGAAGTCATTTACTCCCAGTATCGCACTAACGGCGATATTGTCTATATTCAATACAAATTCATCAGTTACATTATGATGTCTAAAAGCGATGTATACTGCAGCTTGGCCAGCAAGTGCACTAATATCTAGAGATCTGCTTACAAATGTTCCTGCACCACCATTTTGACCAACAATTTCATTAAATGTAGTTGAGCTTGCAGCTAAATCTACAATTTGGTTACTGTTAGCAACATAAACCGTATAATTTTCATCAGCAAAATTAACATCCACTCCTCGTGCATCCCACGTTAGATTGATGTTGTCACTAGTTGAATAAGAGGACAAATCCAAAGCCTGAGAAATAAGCCAATTATCAGGAGTTAAGGCACCAGTATTGTTGTCATATGATGCAGAACCTAACATTGGATTTCCGTCAGGTAAATCATCACCATTAGAATCATAATCCGCCGTAAACCAAGCCTGTCCATCACCATCGTCATCGATATTTTCCCAACAGACTAATAATGTGTTTGGATCTGTAAAATCGTCTGCATATGGTAAATTGCCATTAGGACAATTAACAATTTCTTCAGTTAATTCAAAATCAAATGGTAATGCAGACCAACGATCATCCCAATGCAGATAATATGTAGTTCCAGATTCTATAGTAAAACTAGTTGTTGTTAGATAATTAATATCACTAACATCATCGCTACCACCAAGGCAGGTTAAACTTCCACATGCGCCAGTGAATATGCTCAATCTTGTATCGTCACTATTAGTAATACCATCATTTTGAGGTAAATCAGATGATACTGTTGCGATACCATCAATAGTAGCAGTATAGGTATACCATTCACCAAAAGTCCCTGGTGTATCCCAAGCACAACTATTATCCGCAGTCCCATCGACAGCACCAACAGAAGTTACTCCAACCGCGGCTGTACCAGAAGTAGCACAAGAATCCTGCGCGTAATTAAATTGAAAAGCTAATAAAGCTAATACTAGTAAAGTAATTTTTTTCATAAGTTCAATGAATTGATTAATAGAATTAAAATTACAAATAAATGTTCATTAATAATGTTAAAGTACTACTAATTGAGCTTTTAGTAATTTAAAGCGTGTTTATTCGTAATTTTGCATTGTTTTTAATATTAAATGAAAATAACCGAACAAATAAAACAACCAATTGCTTATGAGATGGAACTTTTTGAACAAAAGTTTCAACTCTCTATGGCTAGTAAGGTTGCACTTCTCAATAGAATAACTCATTACATTGTAAACCGTAAAGGCAAACAAATGCGACCAATGTTTGTGTTTTTGGTTGCTAAAATGATGAATAATGGAGAGGTTAGTGAGCGTACATATAGAGGTGCTTCGGTTATAGAGTTAATTCATACAGCTACATTAGTTCATGATGATGTAGTGGATGATAGTAACCGAAGACGCGGTTTCTTTTCTATAAATGCACTTTGGAAAAATAAAATTGCTGTACTAATAGGTGATTATTTGTTATCAAAAGGGTTATTACTTTCAATAGATAATAATGATTTTGATTTACTCAAAATTATCTCTGTTGCTGTGCGCGAAATGAGTGAGGGAGAATTACTTCAAATCGAAAAAGCCAGGCAACTAGATATTACGGAAGCTATTTATTACGATATTATAAGACAAAAAACGGCAACCCTAATTGCTGCCTGCTGTAGTTTAGGTGCTGCTTCTGTAAAACCAAATTCTCCTGAGGTAGAAACTATGCGTAAGTTTGGAGAGCTTATAGGCATGGCGTTTCAAATTAAAGATGATTTGTTTGATTATGGTGAAGAGGCTATAGGAAAACCAACTGGTATAGACATAAAGGAACAAAAAATGACATTGCCTTTAATCCATGTTTTAAATAACTGTACTAAGAAAGAAAAGTCTTGGCTTATTAATTCCATTAAAAATCATAACAAGGATAAAAAGCGTGTAAAGGAGGTTATCAATTTTGTAAAGTCTAACGGAGGCTTAGAATATGCGGTTTCAAAAATGAAAGCATTTCAAAAAGAAGCTCTAGATCTATTAGAAAAACACCCAGAATCCGAATACAAAGCATCTTTAAAGCTTATGGTAGATTACGTTATTGATAGAAAAAAATAAATTAAATACCTTGTTATCAAATAGTTAAAAATTATTTTAATTATTTTTCACTTTCCAGACAACCCATGGTAATAAAATTGCGTCTTTATAAATAGAAGCGCAACACAAATCAATTTAATGAAAGTTATTCAACTTCATAAAAACGAAACGAAACTAATACAGAGAGCCGCGAAACAAAATCGCGAAGCACAACATGTGTTGTATGAGTTGCATGCGCCAAAAATGCTAAGTGTATGTAGATACTATATAAAAGACGTACACCAAGCAGAAGAAGTAATGTTAAATGGGTTTTTTAAAGTATTTAAATATTTAAAATCATTTAAAAACGAAGGTAGTTTTGAAGGTTGGATAAGACGTATTATGGTAAGAGAAGCCATATCGTTTTTAAGACAAAAAAAGCAAATAGAGTTTGCTGCAGAAGATGAATATTTAGAGCACGATTACTCTAATAATATTAACACAAATATTGAAGTTGCAGAAATACAGCAGCTAATAGATAGTTTGCCAGAAGGATATAAAATGGTGTTTGTAATGTATGCTATAGAAGGTTATAAACACTATGAAATTGCAGAATTATTGAACATCTCTGAAGGGACATCAAAATCGCAATTATTTAAAGCCCGACAAATGCTTCAAAAGAAAATAAAAGAATTAAATAACAGTAGTTATGGCACCAATTAAATTTGAAGAAAATATAAAAGACAAGCTCGAAAAGCGCACATTGTTGCCATCATCAGAAAGTTGGGATAAATTATCTGAGCGTTTAGATAAGGATAATAAAAAGTCTAAAAACCCAATCTTTTGGTGGTTAAGTATAGCAGCAGCGATTATAATTATGATAGCGTTATCTGCACAGTTTTTTGGAGGAAATGAAACTAATGAAGTTATGCCTCAAGTAGTTAAAGATGAAGTTGAAGAACAACTTAAAGATAATAAAGAACAAAAGCTAAATGAAACAAAATCTATAGAGTTAGTAAATGAAGAAAATGATTTTGAAGAGAAAAAAGAAGACTCGCAAATTATTAAACAACCACAAATTATAGATTATAAAAAAGTAACTCAAAAAAAGTCTAAAGTAGAAACAAAACTTGCAGTTCAAAACAATTTGGAGACTAAAAACAGCAATTTTAAACAAGAGGATGAGATTAATAAAGAAGTTAATAATCTATTAGATGAGGCAGTAATGAAAAATGCAGTTGCAAAAGCAAAAAGTGAATTTAATGCTGAAAACATAACTGTAACAGACAAAGAAATAGATTCACTATTAAAGGTTGCAAGTAAAGAACTTTTCAATGATAAATTATTAAAAAATTCATCTATGACAGTTGATGCTAATGCATTACTAATGAGTGTAGAAGAAGATATGGGACAATCCTTTAGAAGTAAAGTATACGAAGCGATAAAAGAAAGTTATAAAACTGTAAAAACAGCAGTCGCAGATCGTAATAACTAAGTCCCTTTGAAAAAAGGGATCTCATTATGAGAACCAAAAACAAGAATCAAATTAAACATCAATAAATCAAAAAACGAACAGTTATGAATACAATTACAAGATTAGTAGTTTACTTAGTAATATCACTAACATTTGCTACAGTACATGGACAAAACAAAGAATTAGATTCAATTAGAAAAGAAAAAGTAGATCATAAAATCAGTCTATTAGAAGAAGATAAGGCTGAAATTGAAGAGCAGGAAAAAGGTATTTTAAAATTAAAAATAACAAAGATTAATAAGCGGTTAGATAATAAAGAAATCACGGCAGAAGAAGCTGAAAATCTAAAAAAAGAAGCAGCAAAAGTTGCAGCTCTTAATATTGAAAATAGAAGGGCAATAATAGATCAGAGAATAGATTTGTTAAAAAGAAATGGTTACGACGCATACCAATATAGAAAATACGATTCGGGTGATGATGGTTTTGTGTTTAGAATAGGTGGAGGTGAAGATACTAATGAAAGCTTTATTTATTTTGGTGAAAAATCTAAAGACAAACCTAGAAAATACGATAGAAGAACCACTGAAGATATTGTATTTGCTTTTGGACTTAATAATGCCTTAATCGATGGGCAAGATATTGATGATTCACCTTATAAAGTTTGGGGTTCTGGCTTTATGGAATTAGGTTACGCCTGGAAAACTAGAATCTTCGATAATACAAATTTTTGGAGAATAAAGTATGGTTTTTCATTTCAGTGGAACAAGTTTGATATTAAGGATAACAATTACTTAGTAAATACAGATGGTGAAATTTCATTGCAAGAGTTTCCGTCGGATATAAGCAAAGCAAAATTTAGAACAACAAATTTAGTTTTTCCTGTCCACCTAGAATTTGGGCCATCTAAAAAAATAGAAAAGAAAGATTATTTTAGATATTCAACTTACAATAAATTAAAAGTTGGTTTAGGAGGTTATGCAGGTTTAAATATAGGTAGCATGCAAAAACTAAAGTATAAAGAAGATGGTAATAGAATTAAAGATAAACAACGTGGAGGTTTTGAAGTGAATGAGTTTGTATATGGTGTAAGTGGCTATGTGGCTCTAGGTGATATAGCTTTATATGTAAAGTACGATCTTAACCCATTGTTTAAAGATCAAGTAATAGATCAAAATAATATTTCAGTCGGTGTCCGTTTTGATATGGATTAAATCAACCAATTTTTGAGTGTTAAAAGCCTTAATCTAGAAATGGATTGAGGCTTTTTGTTGATCTCGTATAACGTTGTTGTATATGGTTTGTTGCGTGTATAAGCACCTAATTTAGCAAATAAAAACCGAATAGAAAATCCGCGAGGATTTTCGTAAGTAGGCGAGAACTAGCAATAAATTATATATGTTGTTGGCATTAGTTTTTTAATTTTTCATTAATTCATCTAGTCTATTATAGAAATCTTCTCCTTCTCCATTAAATATTCCTTCTATGATTCCACTTGAATTTATTATTATTTTTGTTGGATAACCTTTTACAGCATATTTAACAGAAACATCTTTGTCAAGTGCATTGTCATTGAAAAGGTTTTTCCATTTTAATTCGTATTCATTAACCGCATTTCTCCATTTTGTTTCTGTATCATTACAAGCTATGCCAATAAACTCAATTCGATTTTTGTATTTTTCAAAATGTTTTTTCATTTTTGGAAATCCAGAAATACAAGGTGCACACCAACTACCCCAAAAATCGAGTATCGTAAATTTGTTTTGTGAGAAGTCTACTGAATAATGTTCTTCGTTTATAGATTTTAAGGAAAATTCAGGTGCTTTTCCTCCTAATTTAATTCTTGATTCAGCCTCTCTGACTTTTGTATATTTTTGAAATCTAGTAAATTGATATTTTAAAAGATTCTCAAATGTACCTTCTTTTACAGACTTGTCTAATTTTTTAAAATATTTCCCTATGGTATCTAATGATTGTTTTGATAAATAGTAGGCAGAAAGGCTTTTGTCTAAATTATTATTGATATAATTTAATTGAAAATTGCTTGCTATTATAGAGTATTCTTTACGCTTTTTAAATAGGCTATTAATTTTTTCTCTATTTCCATTATTAAACATTAACGAGTCTATTTCTAATTCAATTTTTGATTTTTCTATTAGAGAAGCAACATACTCATTTCTATTATCACTATATTCTTCATTAATTTCTGAACCTTTAGCTTGATATTTAAGATTCAGTTTTTCAAGCTTTCCTTTTACTGAAATTCTATCTTCTGGTTTTAATATTAGAAGTATTGATTTTTCAAGTGGTCTATATGGACTTTTATCTAATCGGGTATATTCTGCTTTTCTTGGCGTTACTATACTTATAATAGCTTCGTTTACTGGTAAGTCATAGAAGAATTTTCCGTTTTTAGAATAAATAGTGTCAATAATAGGGTCTTCTTCAATATTTGAAATTTTATAGCTTTCTATATAAATAGTGTCATTTCCAAGTCCGACAATTTCAGCAGATAGATTATTTTTTTGAATACAAGATGTAAAAGAGATACAAAAAAAGATTAAAGAAAAAGTCTTAATATATTTCATTATTGATAATTTTGGTGTTTTTAAATCTAAAAGATGATTATTTTCCATATTTCTTTTCTATAATGTTTCCAGTTATAACACCAATTCCAGTAAAAAATATTGTAATTGCAATAACAAATGGTAGACTGAATTCATTATAGGGTATAATTCCTGTGCTAGCTAGAATTAAGCTTAAAATAAAACCGGATGAACCTCCAATAATTAGAAAACCTAATATGAACCAAGGGGTTTTGAATGATTTTTTATTGCTTTTATTCTCAAACAAAATATTATTAAAATAATTAGCAGGTAATTCTAAAGCATTTGTCAACCTTTTTAATGTGTCTCCACGTGGTTCACTTTTACCATTTTCTAATCGTTGAATTGTTCTTAAGCTTAATTCAGACTTTTCAGATAAATCCTCTTGTGATAATCCTTTTTCGGTTCTAATTTTCTTAACAGCATTAGAAAATTCTATTTTTCTCATTTAGAAGTTATTTTTAATTTTTTCAAATATATAGCTTAAGTAATTTTAATGTGCCGTCAAAGTCTAGTTATTGCCACGTTTTTTGTACGTCATTTACACGACATTAATTTGTCAATGTATTGTTTATGGGTGATTGGATAGTTTTTTTATTTTCAGACTAGTATTACTTTATTGTAAAAGAAAGCTCATTTATTCTGATATGCGAATTAATGCCAACTTTAGTGATATGAGTCTGTTTTAATGACTTATATCAGTCGTTATACGAAGTTCGCTGTTTCAAATGAGAAAGTCAAGTTAATTTGGGTTATTAATTTTTAATACAAATAGAATATCTTAAATTTACAAACTTGTCATTCTTGCAATGGTCACTGAGCGAAATTGAAGTGATGCAGGAAATCAAAGTATACTAATAACTTAAAAATAGATTCCGCACTAAGAGCGGAATGACAGAAAAATTGATTTCACAAAATTCCATAGCACAAGTATTTGAAACCGCTCGCGTAGAGGAGGTTATTGGTGATTTCGTACAGCTAAAAAAATCGGGTAGTAACTTTAAAGGCTTAAGTCCTTTTAGTGATGAACGTTCTCCAAGTTTTATGGTCTCTCCAGTAAAGCAAATCTGGAAAGACTTTTCGAGTGGTAAAGGTGGTAATGCTGTGACGTTTTTAATGGAGCATGAGCATTTTACTTATCCAGAAGCTATAAAATACTTAGCTAAAAAATACAATATTGAAATTGAAGAAACCGAGCGAACAGACGAGGAAAAGGCACAACAAAATGCCAGAGAGAGTTTGTATTTGGTAAGTGAATATGCTAATGAATACTTTCAAAAAATACTACACAATACAGATCAAGGCAAATCTATTGGTTTAAGCTATTTTAAAGAGCGTGGATTTACAGAAGAAACGATTAAAAAGTTTCAATTAGGCTACTCTTTAGATGAGTGGCAAGCCTTTACAGATGATGCGCTTGGTAAGGGTTATAATATTAATTTTCTTGAACAAACTGGGCTTACCATTGTAAAGGAAGAGAAACGATTTGATAGGTTCAAGGGTAGAGTAATGTTCCCAATTCATAGTATGAGCGGTCGTATTCTTGGCTTTGGTGGACGTATTTTAACTAATGATAAAAAGGCAGCAAAATATCTAAATTCACCAGAAAGTGAAATTTACCATAAAAGTAAAATTTTATACGGTTTGTATTTTGCAAAGCAAAGCATAGCTAAAGAAGATAATTGTTATCTGGTAGAAGGTTATACAGATGTTATTCAATTTCACCAAACAGGCATTAAGAATGTTGTATCATCATCTGGTACAGCATTATCTTCAGATCAAATACGCCTTATTAATAGACTAACCAATAATATTACAGTGCTTTTTGATGGTGATGCAGCTGGTATTAGAGCTTCTATTCGTGGTATAGATTTAATCTTAGAACAGGGAGTTAATGTAAAGGTATGTACGTTTCCAGATGGTGAAGATCCAGATAGTTTTTCAAAATCTAATACGCTAGAGGAGCTTAATGCATATCTAAATGAAAACGCTAAAGATTTTATTCAATTTAAAGCGTCGCTTTTGGTTAAGGAGGCTAATAATGATCCTATAAAAAAAGCTGAAACGATACGAGAAATTGTAAACAGTATTGCTAAAATTCCAGATTCTATAAAGCGCGAAATTTATATACAAGAATGTGCGCGTATTATGGACATCAGTGAAAATGTATTATTTAGTACGTTGGCGCAAATTAGTAAGAAAGATTTTCAAGAAGCTAATAAAAAATTTAAACAAGAGCAAACAGCTTTTCAGGTTGTAAAGAACGAGCCACAGAAAAAACAAAAGGTTGATGTTCAATACGAACTTGAAAGAAAAATTATAGAAATTTTAATGCTTTATGGTGAAAGAACTGAGCAGTTTGAAGATTTAATCTTAAAGGAAGATGAAGCTACAGGCGATCTAATTCTAGAGCCAACTTTACAAGAAACTAGAGTGTTTGAGAAAATTTATTTAGACCTTCAGGAAGATGAAATGATGTTTTCTAATGAGAAATTTAAGACACTTTATTATGCTATAATAGATAAGTTAAACCAAGACGAAAATTTTTCGACTAAAGATTTTATAAATAATCTAGATCAAGAAGATGCTAGTACAGTAACTAGTATCTTAATGGAGGATGAAAAATACAATCTTCATGACTGGGAACGTAATCAAATTATTCCTAAAGAAAAGGAGCATTCTGTAGCCTTATTAGTTAGTCAAACTATTTTGAGTTTAAGGTGTTATTTAATAGACCAAAAAGTAGCAGAGTATAAAAACGAAACACTAAGAGAACCGTCTGATACAAGGTCAATTATTGAAGATGTAAAAGATTATCTAGCCTTAAAAATGTTGTTATCTCGTAAGCTTGGTAAAGTTATTGGTGGCTAACCTTATGTTAGATTGTGATGTTTTGCTTGATGTATTAAATCTACAATATTAGTAACATTTAATTTTTTAAAAAGTCTAGCTTTATAAGTACTAACTGTTTTTTCGTTAATATCTAACTCTTGCGCAATCTCTTTATTTTTTCTACCGATAGACAGTAATTTTAATACTTCTACCTCTCTAGTAGAAAGCTTTTTAAACATTCGGCTTCGGCTCTTTCGTGTATCTTCATAACGTAAGTGTTTATCCATTTTTTCACTGAGAGAAACATCGCCAGAATGAATTTTTCTTACAGCTGCTTCTATTGTTTCTACATCAGCCGTTTTATTTAGATAACCAGATGCACCAGCTTTGAGAGTGCTAATAGCATAAATCTCTTCTGGTTGGTGGCTAAACATTAAAACATTAATAGATTTATTTTCTTTTTTAATAGCTCTAAGAGCAGTAATGCCATTTAGTTCTGGCAAATCGACTTCAGAAATGATAACATCTACTTTGTTGCGTCTTACAAATTCGAAGATTTCGATACCACTACTTAATTTTCCTACTACTTTAAGGTCTGGTTTGCTATTTAAATATAGTTCTAAACCAGTTCTTACAATAGGATGACTGTCAACAATCAGAATATGTATCATGATAATTGATTTTTTTGGTTAGGGTTAATTAATATAATAACAAAAAAATAAGTCAGTGTTTAGTGGAGATTTGTTACGTAAAATTAAGAAAAACTAAGAGGGTTTACTAATTTATTCGATAAAAAGCAAATATTATTTTAAATTTTTAGGAATTTCACAAATTGGTATAGGGATCATCTTGTGAGTATTAGATCTATTGTATCTCATAAAAATCTTAAAAGCATCACGTTGTCTTCCAGAGAAATCTTCTGCAGTTTTACCTTCGTCTTTCATTTGCATAGCCCATTCTAATTCTGGATAAGATGCACCAATTTGGTCTTCGTCACTACGTGCATCACCAAATAAACCATCACTAGGAGCCGCTTTCATTATAGAATCTGGTACGTTTAAAAATTCACCTAATTCGTATACTTCAGATTTTAATAAATCGGCAATCGGACTTAAATCAACTCCGCCATCTCCATATTTGGTGTAAAAACCCACTCCAAAATCTTCAACTTTATTTCCAGTTCCAGCTACCAGCAATCCTAATAAACCAGCATGGTAATATAACGTGGTCATACGTAAACGTGCTCTGGTGTTTGCCAAGGCCATATCTACAGTTTCTTGCTTACCGTCGAGACTTACTTCTGTTTTAAATTCTTCAAAAACAGGGGTTAAAACTACGCGAGCGTCCTTAACGTTAGAAAATCGTTCTTTTAACTGCGCAATATGTTCTTGTGCTCTGGTTACATGACTTGCTGCTTGGTGAATTGGCATTTCTATACATAATAAATCTAAGCCAGTTTTAGCACAGAGTGTTGAGGTTACAGCAGAATCTATACCACCAGATATACCTATAACAAAACCATTAACTTTAGCATTTGTAGCATAATTTTTTAACCAATCTACGATGTGATTTACAACCTTTTCTGTTTGCATAATTTTTAATTTTTAAAACAAAGAAGTGTACCTTTGCACAACAAAAATAACGGAAACGTGTTAGGATTAAAAATGTTTTACCAAATGCACATAAGAATTTACCTAATATTAATATTAGGATTAACGTTTGTGTCTTGTAATGAGGAATCTAAAGTTGAAAAGGAAATTGCTAACATAGAAGCAGATTTTGTTTTAGAACGATTTGATTTAGCCGAACTCAATGCAAAACCAAGCGATTTGCCAAAACTAAAGAAAGCTTATCCCTTTTTGTTTTCTAAACATACACCAGATTCTATTTGGATAAATAGATTAGAAGATACTCTCCAAAATGAAATTCTACAAGAAGTCAATAAAACGTTTCAAGATTTTAAACGAACTAAAGAGGAATTAGTGAGTATGTTTCAGCACATAAAATACTATGATAAAGTGTTTACAGTGCCAAGAGTTGTAACATTAACAAATTATGTTCAATATAGAGATAAGGTAATTGTAACAGATACAATTGCTTTGGTGGCATTAGATAATTATTTGGGACAAGATCATAGGTTTTATGTAGATGGTGGAATACCTGAGTATTTAGCTGAAAATTTTAATAAAGAGCAAATTGTTGTGAATTTAGCAGAGGCTTATGCTAAAAAGTACGTGTCTCAATCTAATAGAAAGACCTTTTTAGACGAAATGATTTATTTCGGAAAGTTACTCTATTTTAAAGATGTTATTATTCCTTTTAAAACAGATGCTGAAAGAATAGGATACACGGAAGAGAAGATAAAATGGGCAGAAGCTAATGAAAGCCAAATATGGAGTTATTTTATTGAAAAAGAACTACTGTTTAGCACAGATAATAAATTGCCAAATCGCTTTATTGCTGATGCACCATTTTCTAAGTTTTATTTAGAATTAGATAATGATTCTCCTGGTCGATTAGGGCAGTATATCGGTTGGCAAATTGTAAAAGCTTATGCTGATAAATCTAATGAAGATCTAATGACTATTTTACAAAAAGAGCCAGAGGAAATTTTTAATAATGCAAAATTTAAACCAAAAAAGTAATGTCTAAAACCATACACTCTAAGATAGAATTAAACGTAGAACTCGATGAAAACCGAGTGCCAGAAAAACTTAAATGGTCTGCACAAGATGGAGGCGTTAGTAATGAAGAAGCTAAAGCAATAATGTTGTCTGTTTGGGACAGTAATGCTCAAGAGACTCTAAAAATAGATTTATGGACAAAAGACATGCCTGTAGATGAAATGAAACTATTTTTTCATCAAACATTGGTAACTATGAGTGATACTTTTTTAAGGGCAACACAAGACGAAAAAATGACAGCCACTATGAAAGATTTCTGTGATTATTTTGCCGAGAAATTAGAGCTTAAAAAGTAGAACTATTAAGGTTTAGGTTCAGGTTCGCTTGTACCTTTTTCAGATTTAAAGTAAGGTACTGCATTAAAACAATCTGCTGGTTGATTAAAATCTGGGTTCCTCATTTTATATTTTAAAAATGCTGAAACGTCATAGATTTCCCATACAATTAATTCATTATCTCTACCTGCAACTGTTCTTCTGTCTAGGTTAATATGTGAAATCATTTTGTTTACCAATTCTTCGTCACCAAACCTCATTTGTCTACCACCACCATGACTATTATTTGTCTTATAAACAATCCAATAAGATTGTACAGATTTACCAGTTGAGTTTTCTAATGTACCATCTGAAGTTGAAGATTTTGTACTTCTAGCTTTTCTTTTTATATCGATTACAGCTGCATCAATGATTGAAGATTTTTTTATAGCAACTGTTGGTTTTTTAGCAATGGCATTTGCTTTTTTTACAACCTCTGCTATTTTTGGCTCTATTGCTTTCTTTTTTGGTGTGATTTTAGGCTCGTTTGACGCTAAAGGAGCATCTCCAAAAAGCGATATTTTTCGCTTAGGTAGAGGTCTGTTTAACGGTTGATTTAATGATTCGTTTCTTAAAAGTGTTATAACAACAAGCCTGTCTGGTAAAACAGCTTCCACTACAAAACGCCCTACAGGAATATCTTTTAAAGGAATTTTTACTTTAGAATCTTTTACAACAATAGTGCGTTCAAAATCTCTATTAAAAATTTCAACTTTATAGATGGTGCGTTCTCCTTCTAGGATAAGACTATCTTCTGTTTTGTTTAAATGGTGTTTTAATTCCTTTGCTCTAATATTAACATTCTGTAATAATGTAGATTTTTGACTATAAGAAAAGATAGTCAATAGCAAAAATACGGCAGTGCATAGTGTTCTCATAATAAGTAGGTTTTGTTTTTGGGAAACAAACGAAACATTTATATTCTATTTTTAAGAATATGTACTGTTTACCCTACAAATGTATAATCATTTACTGTACTAATTTTAAATTTAAGATGTTTTGCATTTTTTTTTGGTTGACGTGTTTAGTGGTTCGATGTAAGTCAATAAAAAGGGTACAAAAAGTAAAAAGTTACTATTTAAACCGGTTGGTGTAGAGTGGTTTAATTCATATTAATAAAGAATCAACATATATAATGTGCTGCACTATATTATTATAAAAACATCAACTAGGCTATTGATTGTGAGGAAGAAATTAATTCAATTCATTAAAGATCATTCGAATTATTTTCAGATTTATAATACGGAATAACATTAAAATACTCTGAGCTAGTAGAATTTATAAAGTCGGAATTAGCCATTTGAAGCTCCATAAATTTTGTAGTATTATAAACTTCCCAAACAGTTAATTCATTGAATCTCATAGTTGGGTTATTATGCTCCTTTTTATTTTTAAAAATCATTTTTTCAACAGTCTCTTTATTTACCAATCTCATCGTTCTACTAGACCCACTTTCATTATTCACCTTAAGAGAAACCCAAAAGAATTTTTGACTTTTTTTAGCATGTTTTTTAGATTTCCCTCTTGTTAAGATGTATTCTATACTATGTTTTGGAGATCTTTTTATAACATTTAAACTTTCGTCTAGCATCATACCTTTTCCCTCAGCAATTTCTTTTTCACCCTGCATTACCTTAGAAGTGTTTGCGTTATTAATAGGGTCGCGTTTTAATAGACCCATAACAATAGTTTTATCCTCTAATATTGTGTTAATTACAAATTTTCCTGCAGGAAGATCGCTTAAAGAAATCTGAGCTTGAGAATTCTCAATAGGTATTAATTTTTCATAATCTTCATTAAAAATCTCAACATTTAGGATAGCTTTTTTATATTCTAATATCAAACTATCTTTTGTGCTATTTAGACTATGTTTTAGGTCTTCAGCTTTAGGGTTAAAGTTTTTTAACAGAATAGCATTTTGGCCATTAATAATTACAGTAGAAAATAGGACGAGTAGGGAACAAATGGATTTAATCATAATATTAGCTTTTAAAATTTGAGGGTTTGTTATTTAGTTCTAACACATAAATATCAGCATATTATATCTCTAAGGTATATACTATTAGCGTAGTTAAAAAAAATCAAAGTTGTTTTACGTTTTTCATAGTTGACGTACTGTCATCGCCGATGTAAAGCAAAAAAATAGGATTTAAAAACGTTATATTTAACACCTATTGAAAGCTATTTTCATTAAATTAGCCTATGCGAAAAACACTATTTGGCGTCATTATTACATTAGTAATTTTATTCACATTTAAATATTGTGGAGATAAACAAGAAGACAAAATTGTACTACAAGAAAACACGGCTTTAATACAAGAGCAAATTAAAAACGTTGGAAAACTTGTGGTAACTGAAGGTCATTTTAGTGAGGTATTCACTTATAAAAATTCTAAAGCAGTTTTTGCAGATTTATTAGAAGCAGAAAAGAAAGCTGTTGTTATTGTAAATGCAGATGTTACTATTGGGTACGATCTTAGTAAAATTGAATACGAAGTTGATGAGTTAACAAAAACACTAAGAATAAAAAGTATACCAAAAGAAGAAATAAAAATTAGCCCAGATTTTGAATATTACGATATACAAGCGGACTTTTTAAATCAGTTTGAAGCGAAAGATTATAATGAAATTAAAGAAACTGTTAATGCCTCTTTAATGAAGAAAATTGAGGCTTCAGACTTAAAGTCTAATGCTCAAAACAGATTAATTAGTGAGCTTTCAAAATTCTTTATACTTACCAATTCTTTGGGTTGGTCTTTAGAGTACAATCAAACTCCCGTAAATTCTATTGAAGGTTTGCAGTCTTTAAAACTATAATTTAGATTGTAGACTAATCCATCCACCACCATTAATGGCGTCGATATTATTTAAATTTAAAAATTTAGCAGCCTTTGCAGAACGTACTCCACTTGCGCAACAAGCTATAATGGGTTTGTTTAATTGTTTTACCTCTTCAACACGGTTATTTAATTCGCTTAGAGGTATATGAATGGAGTTTTTAATGTGTCCTGCATCCCATTCGCGTTGTGTCCTTACATCTAAAATAACGGCTTCATTTTTTAAATACATTTCAACTTGACGCTTTTTAGCGCCAAAAATAAAATCTAAAAATCCCATAGTTTCTTTTTTGATTAAATTTACGAATAATAAAAAGAGTTTAGTTGTTTGAAACAAGAAAGCCGTAAAGAAGAAATTGTAAGAGTAGCTGCAAAGCTTTTTAAAGAAAAGGGCTATAGTGCTGTAACTATGAGAGATTTGGCTAAAGCAATGGGTATAAAGGCGGCTAGTCTTTATAACCATATAAAGTCTAAACAAGACATTCTAAAGACCATCATTATTTCTCTTGCTGAAGAATTTACAGAAGGAATGCAGCAAATTCAGGCTTCTAATGAAAATTGTATAGATAAACTAAATAAAATTATTGAACTACACGTAAAAATTTCTAGCCAAAATATTTATGGAATGGCATCACTTAATAATGATTGGATGCATTTAGAAGAAAAGTTAGATTATTATCAAAAATTGCGCTCAGATTATGAGAACGATTTTAGGAGTATACTCAATGCTGGCATTGCTTCGGGAGAGATCGTAAATGTAAAACCAGATGTGATGATGTTTTCTATTCTAACAACCTTACGATCACTCTACATTTGGATTCCTAAAAAGGAGGATATTAACCTTAATGACTTATCAAATACCTTAAGCCAGATCTTGATTAATGGCATTAACAAATAATTTAGATTATATTTTATAACTTTGTCATGTTAACTAACAACTGTTAGTTTCGTTTTTAATTAAACAATATGGCAGAATTTTTCAACTTAAAAGTTGCAGATATATATAAAGAAACAGAGGACACATCAGTAATTACTTTTGATGTTCCTTCAGATTTGCAAAAGGTGTTTTCTTTCAGACAAGGTCAACATCTAACCCTTAAAGCAGATATTAATGGGGAAGACGTTCGTCGTTCGTATTCACTGTGCTCTAGTCCATTAGATAATAAATGGCAAGTAGCGGTTAAGTTAATTCCTAGCGGAAAGTTTTCAACCTATATAAACGAAAAATTAAAAGCTGGCGACCAATTAGAAGTCATGGCACCAAGTGGTACATTTGGAGTAGAGTGTAACTCAAAATCATCAAAAAACTATCTATTTTTTGCAGCAGGAAGTGGTATTACACCAGTGTTGTCAATGATTAAAACACATTTAGCAGCAGAACCTAATGCAACTTGTAAGTTGTTTTATGTAAATAAAACCGCAAAATCCATTATCTTTAAAGAGGCGTTAGAGCAGCTTAGAAATAAGTATTTCGGTAGGTTAGAAATTTATTATTTCTTAACCAAAGAGCGTCGAGATATCGAGTTGTTTAATGGGCGTTTTGATGACGAAAAAATGGAAGTGTTAACAAAAACATTTATCGATATTCCAGATACAAACGAAGTGTTTCTTTGTGGTCCAGAAAAAATGGTAAACTACGTTAGTGAGTATTTAATAAACGCAGGATTACCAAAAGAATTAGTGCATTTTGAGTTATTCGTAACTGGATTGTCAGAAGAAGATATAAAACGTGCAGAGCGTTTAGCACAGCAAGATGTTGAAGGTATTGAAGTTGTAATTGTTGATGGAGGAAAAGAATTTGCTTTCACAATGACCAAAGAGTACGATAATATTTTAGATGCAGCATTAGGAGCTGGAGCAGATTTACCATTTGCTTGTAAAGGAGGCGTTTGTAGTACTTGTAAATGTGAAGTCAAAGAAGGAAGCGTAGAAATGAAAATAAATTACGCGTTAGACGAAAAAGAAGTGTCGCAAAATTTGGTGCTTAGCTGTCAAGCAGTACCAACATCAGATAAAGTAGTTGTCGATTTCGACGTATAAATAAAACTTGTCATTCCTGCATAAGCAGGAATCCACTAATTACTATCAACTATTCACTAAATACTAAAAATTATGAGTGAAGAACAAATAAAAAGTTTAGAAAAACAATTCGAAGCACGTATCGCAAGAGATGAAAAAATCGAGCCAAAAGATTGGATGCCAGAAAAATATCGCAAAACGCATATTAGGCAAATGTCTCAGCATGCGCATTCCGAAATTGTAGGAATGCTTCCAGAAGGAAACTGGATAACAAGAGCACCTTCATTACGTCGTAAAGTTGCATTATTAGCAAAAGTACAAGACGAAGCAGGACATGGTTTATACTTATATTCCGCAACCGAAACTTTAGGGATTTCTAGAGAAGAAATGTACGAGCAATTGCATACAGGAAAAGCAAAATATTCATCCATATTTAATTACCCAACTATAACCTGGGCAGATATGGGAGCAATTGGTTGGTTAGTCGATGGTGCAGCTATTATTAATCAAGTACCATTGTGTAATACGTCGTATGGACCATATGCAAGAGCAATGATTCGTGTATGTAAAGAAGAAAGTTTCCACCAACGTCAAGGCTATGAAATAATGATAAAGTTGGCTAACGGAACACCAGAACAAAAAGAAATGGCGCAAGACGCTTTAAACCGTTGGTGGTGGCCAAGTTTAATGATGTTAGGTCCAACAGATGCAGAGTCTATACATACAGAACAATCCATGAAATGGAAATTAAAACGTAAATCTAACGACGATTTGCGTCAGCAGTTTATAGATCAAACAGTTCCACAAGCAGAACTAATTGGTTTAACTATTCCAGATCCAGATTTAAAATGGAACGAAGAAAGAAAAAGTTACGATTTTGGAGCAATCGATTGGGACGAGTTCTGGCAAGTAGTAAAAGGTCATGGACCAATGAATAAAGTGCGCATGAAAGCAAGGGTTGATGCATGGGAGAATGGAAAATGGGTTAGAGATGCAGCAATGGCTCACGCCGAAAAGAAACAAGAACGAAAAGAAAAACAAGCGGTTTAGTAAAGTTAAATAGGCAATGACTTTTGATTTAAAAATCAGTTAGTAAATAATCACCACGTTGAAATGCAGAATAAAAAAATGAAATCGTTAAGAATTTTTGAAGCCTTGGAAAAAATTTAGATTTCATTTTGAGGTTTTAAAACTCTAAAAGAAGTTTTAAAAATTCCTCATTTCAACTTGAACTTTTGGTTCGTTTTGTTTCAAGACAAAATGAACATAAAGAAAAAAGAAAAAAGAAATATAATTAACAAGATACCTGTTTTCACAGGCATTAGAAATTATGTCAACAAAAAATTGGCCCTTATGGGAAGTCTTCGTAAGAAGTAAAAACGGATTAGAACACAGACACTGCGGAAGTTTACACGCTGCAGATGAAGATATGGCTTTAGAAAATGCACGTGATGTATACACAAGACGAAGTGAAGGTGTTAGTATTTGGGTGGTAGAATCTAAGCACATCACAGCATCTAATCCTGAAAATAATGGCGAAATGTTTGAGCCTGCTCAAGACAAAGTATATCGTCATCCAACATTTTACGATTTACCAGACGAAGTAAAACATATGTAAAATTCCTGCGAAAGCAGGAATCTCAAAATTGAATCTAAATGTCATTCAGAGTGTCACACTGAGCGCAGTCGAAGTGTAAGCGATGAATCTCAACAAAGAAACATGAAAAACGAAAACTTATACAATTACATCCTAGGCATCGCAGACAACAGTCTTATCCTCGGTCAAAGATTAGGAGAACTTACAGGTCATGGACCAAGCCTAGAAACAGACATCGCTTGCACAAATATTTCATTAGACTTATTCGGTCAAGTACGCAGCTACTTTCAATATGCTGCAAAAATTGCAGGAGATGAAAGAACAGAAGATGATATTGCAATGCTTCGTAAAGAACGTGAATACAAAAATGTATTACTTGTAGAACAACCTAATACAAATTTTGCCTACACATTAGGACGTCAGTTTTTATTCGATGTTTATCACTTAGCGTTTTTAAAAGAATTACAGAAAAGTGCAGATTTAACCTTATCAGCTATCGCTAATAAGTGTATCAAAGAAGTAAGTTATCACGAACGTTTTTCTTCAGATTGGGTAAAACGTTTAGGAGATGGAACAGAAGAAAGTAGAGCCAAGATGCAAGAAGCTATAAATGATTTGTGGACGTATACAGATGAATTGTTTCATCAAACAGAAGCAGATAAAACAATGGTAGCAGAAGGAATAGGTGTTGATGTTACCAAATTAAAAGAAGCCTATTATAAAAATGTTAGTGATTTATTGCTAGAATCTACTTTAGAAGTACCAGAATCTAAATACTTTCAAAAAGGAGGAAAGCAAGGTATTCACACAGAACATTTAGGGTATTTATTAAGTGATTTGCAATACATGCAAAGAACCTATCCTAATATGGAATGGTAAAATTCCTGCGAAAGCAGATATTTCATAAATTAAAACCAAATGTCATTCAGAGCGAAGCGAAGAATCTCATTTAGATAAAATGACAACAACAGAACAAAACATAGATCAAATCTTAATTCCAATTCTGGAAAAAGTATCTGATCCAGAAATTCCAGTATTATCCATCATGGACATGGGAGTGGTACGTTCTGCTGTTATTGAAAATAATATTGTAAAAGTTGAAATCACACCAACTTACAGTGGTTGTCCAGCAATGGATGTGATTGGAGACGATATAAAAGTAGCTTTAAAAAAAGCAGGATACGAATCCAAAATTGATTTGATTTTGCATCCAGCTTGGACAACCGATTGGATAACACCAAGAGGTCGTAAAGCATTAGAAGATTACGGAATTGCAGCACCTTTAAATGCAGAAGCAGATAAAGACGTGCTATTAAACGGAAAACGATTAGTAAAATGTACTAATTGTGGTTCCACAAATACAAGATTAGTAAGTCAGTTTGGTTCTACAGCATGTAAAGCACAATTTCAATGTGATGATTGCCAAGAACCTTTTGACTATTTTAAATGTTTAAAATAATGTCATTTAGAGCGAAGCGAAGAATCTCTTAATAATAGATAGTTACGTCTTTCGTATTCCCAATGACAAAGAATTTATAAGGTATGAGTAATAATTCAATTCTTTTAAAAATTGAAAACAAAGTAGCGTATATCACGCTAAATAGACCAGAAGTATTCAATAGTTTCAATCGTGAAATGGCATTTTTATTACACGATACATTAGACACTTGCGAAAAAAACGAAGATGTAAGAGCAATTGTGCTTACAGGAAACGGAAAAGCGTTTTGTGCTGGACAAGATTTAAAAGAAGTTACAGATCCAGATTTAAATCCAGGATTCAAAAAAATATTAGACGAACATTATAATCCAATTATCACCAGAATTCGTGCTATCAAAAAACCAATTATTGCAGCAGTCAATGGTGTAGCAGCAGGAGCAGGAGCCAATATAGCTTTAGCGTGTGATGTAGTTGTCGCTCATGAAAAAGTAAGCTTCATTCAAGCCTTTAGTTTAATTGGTTTAGTGCCAGATAGTGCAGGAACGTTCTTTTTACCAAGACTTATTGGATTTCAGAAAGCATTAGCACTAGCAATGTTAGGTGATAAAATTGGAGCTGAAGAAGCAGAAAAAATGGGAATGATTTATAAATGTGTTCCAACTGAAGAATTCCAAGAAACAATTAATAAGCTAGCTGTAAAACTAGCAAATATGCCAACCAAAGCATTAGGTTTAATTAAAGAATTATTCAATAAATCCATGACAAACGATTTAGAATCGCAATTAGCTTTAGAATCTAAATTACAAATAGAAGCAGCACAAAGCAATGATTATGCAGAAGGCGTGGCAGCATTTATAGAAAAACGTCAACCAAAATTCAAAGGGAACTAGATTAACGTTAGTTCGAGTGATATTGTTTTTTTAGCAATTTTGTATCGAGAACAAATATGAATAAACAAACTCTCATAGAAGTTCACAACCGAATAAAACCCTTTATTCACAAAACACCTGTGTTAACATCGCAGTTGTTAAATGAAAAAGCAGGTTGTAACTTGTTTTTTAAATGTGAGAACTTTCAGAAAATGGGAGCATTTAAAATGCGAGGAGCTGCAAATGCCATTTTATCACTTTCAGAAGAAGAAAGACAACGAGGTGTGGTGACACATTCGTCAGGTAATTTTGCACAAGCCGTTTCATTGGCAGCTCAGAAATTAGGAGTTAAAGCTTATATTGTAATGCCAGAGAATGCACCTCAAGTCAAAAAAGATGGTGTTAGGACGTATGAAGGAGAAATCATAGAATGTGAATCGACACCTCAAGCAAGAGAAGCAACTGCTAATAGCATAAAAGAAGAAAAAGGAGCGACATTTTTACATCCATCAAATCAAGATGAGGTAATTTATGGAAACAGTACAGCAGCAATTGAGCTGTTAGCAGAACAACCAAATTTAGATGTAATTTTAACACCAGTTGGAGGTGGAGGATTAATTGCAGGCACAGCGTTGGCAGCACACTATTTTTCAAACAACTGTAAAGTTATTGGAGGAGAACCTATGGAAGCAGATGATGCGTATCGCTCACTAATTTCAGGTAAAATAGAAACTAACGAGAGTTTTCATACCGTTGCTGATGGATTAAGAACGAATTTAGGAGACCGAAATTTTCCAATTATTCAAAAGTATGTCGATAGGATAATCCGAGTTGAAGAAGACGAAATTATAAGTGCCATGAAACTAATTTGGGAACGCATGAAGATTATTATAGAACCTTCATGCGCTGTTCCTTTTGCAGCAGTTTTAAAAAACAAAGAAGAATTTAAAAATAAAAACATCGGCATTATTTTGTCTGGAGGTAATGTAGATGTGACAAACCTACCATTTTAGGTTTGTCATCCTGAACTCGTTTCAGGATCTTATAAAAAAGAAACAGTTTTGTCATTCCTGCAAAGGCAGGAATCCACAATAAAAGTAAAGACTATGAACATAGGAATTATAGGTTCAGGAACCATGGGAAGTGGTATTGCGCAAGTCGCAGCAACTTCTGGTTGTACAGTTAAATTATACGATACTAATCAAGCAGCATTGGATAAAGCTAAAGCTAGTCTTGAAAAAATATTAAATCGTCTTATTGAAAAAGGACGAATAGATACTGAAGAAAAAAACAGAATTCAATCTAATATTTCATACGTCGATACTTTAAAAGATCTAGCAGATTCTAACTTAACGATTGAAGCAATAATTGAAAATTTAGAGATTAAAAAGAAAGTCTTTTCAGAATTAGAAAGTTATGTTGCAGACGATTGTATCATCGCTTCAAACACATCAAGTTTGTCAATAGCATCAATAGCGGCCTCATTACAAAAACCAGAACGTTGTGTAGGAATTCATTTTTTTAATCCTGCACCTTTAATGAAATTAGTTGAGGTTATTCCTGCCATTCAAACGTCTAAAGAAGTTCTTGATAAGTCGATTCAAACGATTTCCGATTGGAAAAAAGTAGTAGCAGTTGCCAAGGACACACCAGGATTTATAGTCAACAGAGTGGCAAGACCATTTTACGGAGAATCATTAAGAATTTATGAAGAAGGTATTGCAGATTTTGCAACCATAGATTACAGTTTAAAAAGTTTAGGAGGTTTCAGAATGGGGCCATTTGAACTTATGGACTTTATAGGAAACGATGTCAATTACACCGTAACCGAAACTGTTTTTACTGCATTCTATTTCGATCCAAGATACAAACCAGCATTCACACAAAAACGTTTTGCTGAAGCTGGTTACTTAGGACGCAAATCGGGAAAAGGTTATTATGATTATTCTGAAGGAGCAGTAAAACCAGAACCAACAAAAGATGCAGCATTATCTGAAACTATTTTCAACAGAGTTTTAGTCATGCTAATAAACGAAGCAGCAGACGCACTATTTTTAAACATTGCATCAGCAGAAGATATAGATAATGCAATGACCAAAGGTGTTAATTATCCAAAAGGATTACTGGCTTGGGCAGACGAAAAAGGCATCGATTGGTGTGTTGAACAGTTAGATGCTTTATACAACGAATATCATGAAGATAGATACCGTTGTAGTCCGCTATTACGAAAAATGAACAGAGAAAATAAAACCTTTTTTTAAATGAAAGGCGAAGCCATTCCACATAAAATGCTATCTCAAGATGCATATAGCACTTGGCTAGGAATAGAAATCCTAGAATGCGAAATAGGTCGCTGCAAAGTAGCAATGACTGTAAGAAAAGAAATGCTAAATAGCATGAATAAAGCACATGGAGGCATTAGTTATTCATTAGCAGATACAGCTTTCGGGTTTGCAGCAAACACACATGGTAAATATGCAGTGTCTATAGAAACAAGTATTAACCATATTGAAGCATTAGAAGAAGGTGATTATTTAACAGCAGAATCTGTAATAGAAACCGTAAAGAATAAATTAGGCTTCAATATTATTGAAGTAAAACGAGGAGATGAAATGGTTGCACTTTTTAAAGGTGTAGTTTATAGAACTCAAAAAGATTGGGAATAGAATTCCTGCGAAGGCAGGAATCTCATTAATTGTAATGAGATTATAAATTGAAGTAAAATTAAACAGACACCCACTTTCGTGGGCATAATTATGAAAGAAGCATACATAATAGACGGAATTAGAACACCAATAGGAAGCTACAAAGGAACCTTAGCTGCTGTTCGTACAGACGATTTAGGCGCATTAGTAATTCAAGAAATTGTAAAACGAAATCCAAACATCCCAAAAGAAGCTTACGACGATGTGATAATGGGTTGTGCAAACCAAGCAGGAGAAGACAATCGTAATGTAGCACGTATGTCTTCGCTTTTAGCAGGCTTACCGTTTACAGTACCTGGCGAAACAGTAAATAGATTATGTAGCTCAGGATTATCAGCAATTATTCACGCAAATCGTGCTATAAAAGCAGGTGATGGCGACGTATTTATTTCTGGAGGAGTGGAGAATATGACGCGTGGACCATACGTCATGGCAAAACCGTCATCAGCATTTGGAGGCGATTCTAAAATGTATGATTCTACTTTCGGATGGCGATTTGTAAACCCGAAAATGCACGAGATGTATGGTACAGACGGCATGGGAATGACTGCGGAAAACCTGGTCGAAAAATATAATATCTCAAGAGAAGACCAAGATAAGTTTGCGCATTGGAGCCAAATGAAAGCTTCTAAAGCTCAAGAAAACGGCCGCTTAGCAAAAGAAATAGTCACTGTAGAAATTCCGCAACGTAAAAAAGATCCTATTCAATTTTCAAAAGATGAATTTGTAAAATCAACAACATCTTTAGAAGTTTTAGGAAAGCTAAGAGCAGCTTTCAAAAAAGAAGGCGGAAGCGTAACCGCAGGAAATTCTTCTGGATTAAATGATGGGGCAGCTGCAACTATTATTGCATCCGAAGATGCAGTGAAAAAGTATAATTTAAAACCATTAGCAAGAATTGTAAGTTCTGCAGTGGTTGGTGTAGAACCTAGAATCATGGGTATTGGTCCTGTGCAAGCCTCTAATAAAGCATTAGAAAAAGCAGGTTTAACCATGGACGATATCGATATTATTGAGCTTAACGAAGCTTTTGCAGCTCAAGCTTTAGCTTGTACTAGAGCTTGGGGATTAGCAGATGATGATTCTAGATTAAACCCAAATGGAGGCTCGATTGCAATTGGTCATCCATTAGGTGTTACAGGAGCGAGAATAGCATATTCAGCAGCATTAGAGTTGAAAGAGCAAAACAAACGCTATGCATTAATCACCATGTGTATTGGTGTTGGTCAAGGTTATGCGGCAATTATTGAAAGAGTAGAATAAAGAAATTAGAAAATAGGCGATTCAGTTATAGGTTTTAAAACTGTGGAACAAGTTTTAAAAATTTCTCATTTCAACTTGAATTTTTGGTTCGTTTTGTTTCAAGACAAAATGAACATAAAGAAGAAATAAATGAAAAAAATACAACACTACGTCCAAGGACAATGGACAACAGGTAAAGAAGAAGGAACACCAATTTTAGATGCTGTAACTGGCGAAGCTTTTACAAGTGTTGCTATTGAAGGTTTAGACGTTCCAGAAATTCTTAACTACGGACGAACAAAAGGAGGAAAAGTCCTTCGTAAAATGACCTTCCAAGAGCGTGGAAACATGCTTAAAAAATTAGCATTGTATTTGACCAAAAGAAAAGATGCTTTTTACGACTTAAGTTATAGAACAGGAGCAACAAAAGTAGATAGTTGGATAGACATCGAAGGTGGTTTTGGTAACTTATTTGCCAACGCATCATTACGTAAGTTATTTCCAAATCAATCGTATCATGTAGAAGGTGATGCTATCGATTTATCTCGTGGTGGACGTTTTATGGCACATCATATTATGGTGCCTAAAAAAGGTGTTGCAGTTCATATTAACGCATTTAATTTCCCGGTTTGGGGAATGTTAGAAAAATGTGCAGTAAACTGGATGGCAGGAGTTCCGGCAGTAGTGTTGCCAGCACCTTCGTCTTCGTATTTAGCAGAAGCAGTTGCAAGAACCATTATAGATTCTGGAATTTTACCAGAAGGCGCTTTGCAAATCATAAACGGAACGGTTAAAAATATTCTAGATACCGTAGAATCTCAAGATGTAGTCACTTTCACGGGTTCTGCACAAACTGGACGATTACTAAAAGCGCATCCAAGATTAATTGAAGAATCGGTACCTTTTACTATGGAAGCCGATTCTTTAAATGCTTCTATTTTAGGAGAAGATGCAGTGCCTGGAACACCAGAATTCGATTTGTTTATAAAAGAAGTCAGAAAAGAAATGACGGTTAAAGCTGGACAAAAATGTACAGCAATTCGTAGAATTATTGTTCCAGAAAAATTAGTTGATGATGTGCAAACTGCATTAGCAAAACAATTGGATAAAGTCACTATTGGAGACCCAAGATTAAAAGAGGTTAGAATGGGCTCTTTAGTCAGTCATCAACAAGTACAAGCTGTTCGCGATTCGGTAAATGATTTGTCAAAAGAAGCGCGAATAGTTTATGGAAGTTTAGATAAAATTGAAACTATTGGTGCAGATGTTAAAAAAGGTGCTTTTATTAGTCCGATTTTATTGCGAGCAGATAACCCATTTCAAAACACCGTTATTCATGAGCGTGAGGCATTTGGTCCAGTAAGTACCATAATGCCTTATAAAAATCTAGATGAAGCTATAACTTTAGCGCAAATGGGAAAAGGGTCACTAGTGTCTTCAATCGCTACAAACGATGATAATATTGCAAAAGACTATGTGATAAATGCTGCATCTCATCATGGAAGAATTTTAGTGTTAAACAGAGAAAGTGCGAAGCAAAGTACAGGTCATGGTTCGCCATTACCATATTTAGTACATGGAGGTCCAGGACGTGCTGGTGGAGGCGAAGAAATGGGAGGAATACGTGGTATTAAACACTATTTACAACGTACAGCCATTCAAGGTTCGCCAACAACAATTACTGAAATTACTGGAATTTATCAACAAAATTCAGAATACAAGGAAGCAGAACAGCATCCGTTTCAATACCATTGGGAAGATATTCAACCAGGAATGTCTTTAAAAACACACAAGCGAACTTTAACAGATAATGATATTCAAAATTTTGCCAATTTAACTTGGGACCATTTTTATGCGCATACTGATATTACTTCGTTAGATGGAAGTATTTTCGAAAAGAGAACAGCGCATGGATATTTTATTATTTCTGCAGCAGCAGGATTGTTTGTGTATCCAAATAAAGGACCTGTAGCAGCTAATTATGGTTTAGATAGTATTCGTTTTTTACGACCATTATATCATAACGATACCATTTATGTACGTTTAACGTGTAAAGAAAAAGTAGATAGAGATGTAGCTTCTGCAGAACACCCAAGCGGAATCGTAAAATGGCACGTTGAGGTATTTGATGCTAATTTTGAAAACCGTCCGGAAAGTCAGAAAACCGAAAAAGATAGTCCGTTAGTCGCTGTTGCAACCATTTTAACAATGGTTCAGAAAAAACAAGACACCTTTGTCGAAATGACAGAAGATAAAATTACGGAATGTCTTTCTAATTTAAATGCAGATGCAAAACCAAAATGGGGAATCATGACACCACAACACATGATTGAGCATTTAGAATATACCTATAAGATAGCTTCCGGAGACATTCAAGATTTTGAGATTGCAACACCATCAACCATTTTAGATAAAGTGCATAATAGTTTATGGAACTATGATAAGTTTCCTAAGAATAGTCAATTTCCACAATTAGAAAAAAATACTTTAGAACCTTTAAAGCATTCCGATTTAGCAACAGCTATTGAAAAGTTTAAAGCACAACGTGAAAAGTATTTAGAGTTTTTTAAAGAAAACCCAGAAGCTAAACTAAAGAATTTAGTTTTCGGAGAATTGAATAAATACGAATCGTATTTATTAGAAAGAAAACACCTTAACCATCATTTTGAACAATTTGGATTAATATAATTATGTCAGAAAAAGAGCCATACGTTAAAATAAAAATAGAAAACGAAGTAGGATACATAGAATTTTTTCATCCTGCTCATAATTCGTTACCTGGAGATGTTTTAGCAGAATTAGCACAAACTATAACAGATGCAGGAACTAACGATGCTATTAAAGTAATCGTGCTTAAAAGCGGAAAAGACAGAACATTTTGCGCTGGAGCAAGTTTTAAAGAGTTAATAAATATTGATGACAAAGCAACTGGGAAAGTTTTCTTTTCAGGCTTTGCTAACGTGATTAATGCGATGCGTAAATGTCCAAAATTTATCATTGGTCGCATACAAGGTAAAACCGTTGGTGGTGGAGTAGGATTAGCAGCTTCAACAGATTATTGTATGGCTTCAAAGTTTGCAGCCATCAAGTTAAGTGAGCTAAATATTGGTATTGGGCCATTTGTAGTTGGACCAGCAATAGAGCGTAAAATAGGTTTAAGCGGAATGTCGCAAATCGCAATTGATGCTAATACATTTTATCCAGCAGAATGGGCTAAACAAAAAGGTTTGTTTACACATGTATTTGAAAGTAACGAAGAACTAGATGAAGCTGTTAAAACAACCGCGGAACATTTATGCACCTACAATACTGATGCTATGCGAGAAATGAAAAAAGTATTCTGGCAAGGTACAGACCATTGGGATGATTTGTTAGCAGAACGTGCTGCAACTAGTGGAAGATTGGTGTTGTCTGATTTTACAAAAGAAAAATTAAAGAGTTTTAAATAAATATGATTTATTCATTTAAAGGTTACACACCAGTTGTTCACAAATCAAGTTTCGTGCATCCTTTGGCTGCAGTAACAGGAAATGTCATTATTGGTAAAAACTGCTACATTGGTCCAGGAGCTGCTATTCGTGGAGATTGGGGACAAATCATTTTAGAAGATGGTGTCAATGTTCAAGAAAACTGTACTGTTCATATGTTTCCTGGTAAGTCCATCACACTTAAAGAAAGTGCACATGTTGGTCATGGAGCTATTATTCATGGTGCTAATCTTGGCAAAAACTGTCTCATAGGAATGAATACTGTAATTATGGATGATGCTGAAATTGGTGATGAATGTATCGTTGGAGCTATGTCATTTGTAAAAGCCGAAACAAAGATTCCATATCGAAGTTTAGTAGTTGGTAATCCAGCAAAAATTATTCGTGGTGTAACGGCTGAAATGATTGCTTGGAAAACTAAGGGTACGGAATTGTATCAAAAGCTGCCCAAGGATTGCCACGACAGTTTAGAAGCTGTTGAACCATTACGTGAAGTGCCAGAAAACATGAAAATGCAAGATGATGTTTATAAAACACTTGGTGAAACATTTAAAAAATAAATAATATCAGTTATTCTTAAGAGGGAACTTTAGGGCTATGATTTAGATGAAGAATATAACTTTAACTATGATATTGTTGTGATTTGAACTTATAGCACTCGACTCAAATCAATTTCATTAGTCTCTTTACTCGTCGATAAAGCAATTAAACTCTGAACATTACCCAAATAGGGCAACAATGTCAATTTAGAAATTATAAAAGTTTCATATGCTTCAATATCTTCAACCACCAATTTCAATAAATAATCAAAATTTCCGCTGACTCTGTGGCATTCTATAACTTCAGGAAAATTGTTAATCTCCTTTACAAATTTTTCCAAATAACTTCTGGTATGACCTTGCAAGGTTATGCCTATAAAAACGGTTAACTTCAAGCCAATTTTCTTGTTGTTTAGAATTGCAACATATTTTTCAATATAACCTTCCTTTTCTAATTTTTTAATGCGCTCAAAAATTGGTGACGTTGTCATTCCGAGTTCTTTAGCAATACTCTTTGTGGTTCTGTTACTATTTTTCTGAAGTATTGTTAACAGCTGTGTGTCTATTTTATCGAGTGTATGTGGCATAGAAAATTAGTTTTTTTGAAGCTATAAATTTAATAATTAAAAGTTAAAAAAACTTCATAATTGTTTATAAAAAGAATATTATTCTTTTTAATATTAAATTAAAAGTTTTTAACAATTGAATAATTTGATATGTATTATCTTTAATTCTTAAATTGTAAACAATAATAGCTTGATGACTTTTGAACTTAAGATGCCCAAAATGGGTGAGAGCATAACTGAAGGTACTATTATTAATTGGTTAGTAGCTGAAGGAGATGTATTTGACGATGGCGATATTATCCTCGAAGTAGCTACAGACAAAGTAGATAATGAAGTGCCTGCACCAGCATCTGGTACATTGATAAAAACATTGTTTCAAGCTAAAGATGTTGTTCCCGTTGGAGAAGTTATCGCAATTCTTGAAATTTCAGAAGAAGTAAAATCTTCAGTTAAGAAGCCTGTCATTTTAAATGAAAAATCAATTCCGAAGAAAAAAGCTCAAAAACCTAATTCAAGATTAAACCTTTCTCAAAAAGAAGAAGTCAACAGTATTTCTTCCCCTTTGGGGAAGTCAGAAGAGGCTCTTTTCTTTTCACCATTAATCATCAAAATAGCAAAAGAACACCATATTAGTTTTGAAGAATTGGCTCGTATTCCAGCAACAGGTCACGAAGGCAGATTACGTAAAAGTGATGTGTTTCAATATATAGAAGAAGGACGACCATTTAAGTTCGCGCAACCAGTAGCCGAAAAAGATCCAACTGCTTATCGTATTCCACAATTGCAATTCGATAAAGGCAATGGAAAAGTGATTGAAATGGATCGCATGCGCCAAATGATTGCAGACCATATGGTGTATTCTAAGCACACGTCGCCACACGTTACGGCTTATGTTGAAGCAGATATGACAAATATGGTCAACTGGAGAAATGCAAACAAAGTCGCTTTTCAAGAAAAGCATGGCGAACGCTTAACCTTTACACCATTATTTGTAGAAGCAGTCGCGAAAGCCGTAAAAGACTTTCCAAATATTAATGCTTCAGTAGATGGCAACAACATCATCGTAAAAGAAGATATCAATATTGGTATGGCAACTGCTTTACCAAGTGGAAATTTAATAGTGCCTGTGGTGAAAAATGCAGATACTAAGGATTTAAAAACCATTGTTGCTAATGTCAATGAACTAGCCAATAAAGCAAGAGAAAACAAATTAGCGGGTGACGATATTAAGGGAAGCACCTTCACAATTTCAAACGTAGGCACCTTTGGTAGTGTTATGGGAACACCAATTATCAACCAACCAGAAGTAGCCATTTTAGCATTAGGTATCATTAAAAAACGACCAGAAGTTATCGAAACCGAAAATGGAGATGAAATAGCTATAAGAAGCATGATGTATTTATCTCTGTCTTTTGACCATCGTGTAGTTGATGGCTTTTTAGGAGGAAGTTTTGTCCGTCGAGTAGCCGATTATTTTGAACAATTTGATGTCAATAGAATAATATAACCCGTTTTGTCATTCCTGCGCAGGCAGGAATCCACAATAAAAAATTAAGTTTAATTAATGAGATACCCACTTTCGTGGGCATAAAATTATGAAACACAATATATTAATCACTAAAGTAGAAAAATCAAAAGTTGAAAATATTGACTTCAACAACATACCATTAGGCACAACCTTCACAGACCACATGTTTATTTGCGATTATAATAATGGAGTTTGGGAAAATCCAAGAATAGAACCTATGGGAATGATACCTACACATCCTGCGGCCATGGCCTTGCATTATGGACAAGCCATTTTCGAAGGGATGAAAGCCACTGTAGATACCAATGGAAATCCAATGCTTTTTAGACCATCAAAAAATGCATCACGATTAAATTTTAGTGCTGATAGAATGGGAATGCCATCTTTTCCAGAAGATCTATTTGTAGAAGGTTTAAAACAATTAGTCGATTTAGAACGAAATTGGATTCCACCAACAGATGGAAGCGCTTTGTATTTAAGACCGTTCATGTATGCAGACGAAGCCTTTATTGGTATGCGCGCAGCAACTCATTTTAAGTTTATAATTATGGCGTCACCAGCAGGTCCATTTTTTAGTAAACCAATAAAATTATGGGCAGAAAACAAATATATTCGTGCAGCTTCAGGTGGAACGGGAGAAGCTAAAGCCGCAGGAAATTATGCTGCAGCCATTCGTCCAACAGAATTAGCAAAAGCCAAAGGGTACGACCAAGTACTGTGGCTAGATGCCGTTGAGCATAATTATATTCAAGAAGTTGGTACCATGAATATTTTCTTTAAAGTCAACGGAAAATTCATCACGCCAAAACGCGATGGTTCCATTTTAGATGGCATTACCAGAATGAGTGTTATCGATATTTTAAGAGATAAAGGATTCGAGGTGACAGAAAGAGCAATTACCATTCAAGAAATACGAGATGCTTCAATTGATGGAAGTTTAGAAGAAGCCTTTGGGACAGGAACGGCAGTTGGCATTGCTTACATTAAAGAAATAGCCATGGGAGAAAAAACCATTCATGTATCAGACGAACATCCTGTTGGATTAGAGGTGAATAACACTCTTAACGCTATAAAAACAGGTAAGATTGAAGATAAATTTAATTGGATGGTTAAAGTAGAGAACGAATTAGTTTAAAATTTTATGTATCGAGAAGTTAATCAAAAAGTTCTCGATACAAAATTGCAGAAAAAGCAATTTCACTCGAACTGACGAGAAGTTGTCATTCCTGCGAAAGCAGGAATCTACATTGAAATAAATACGATAAAATAGATTCCTGCCGACGCAGGAATTAAAAAAAACCGCATTGGCGATCAACATAAATGAAAAAAGAAACACTAAAAAAAGGATTTTCAAAACTCTGCACAGCGAAAGCTATGGCAGAATTATATGAAGCAAACTTTAAGCAAGTTTCAAAATATGTTCACGCAACATCTCGAGGACACGAAGCGATTCAAATCGCTTTAGGAATGCAATTATTACCTCAAGATTATGCCTTTCCATATTACAGAGATGACGCTATGTTGCTTTCGTTCGGATTAGAACCTTACGATTTAATGTTACAACTCTTAGCTAAAAAAGACGATCCGTTTTCTGGTGGAAGAACCTATTATTCGCATCCAAGTTTAAAGGATAATGATAAGCCAAAAATACCACATCAATCCTCAGCAACAGGTATGCAAGCCATTCCGGCAACAGGTGTTGCTATGGGAATGCAATATTTAGAAAAGCAAAGTTTGAAAAATCCAGTTACGAGTAATCAGGATGCGATTTCCTTCCCTTTGGGAAGGACTGAGGATGGGCTTGTAGTCTGTTCTCTAGGTGACGCCTCAGTAACCGAAGGAGAAATAGCAGAGGCTTTCCAAATGGCAGCTTTAAAGCAAATGCCTATTTTGTATTTAGTACAAGATAACGGTTGGGATATTTCTGCTAATGAAGCTGAAACTAGAGCCCAAAATGCAGCAGAATATGCGGCAGGTTTTCATGGTTTAGAAGCTATTTCTATTGATGGAGCCAACTTCACAGAAAGCTATGAAGCATTAGGAAAAGTAATAAAGACGATACGTGAAGAGCGAAGACCGTTTTTGGTTCATGCCAAAGTTCCGTTATTAAATCATCACACATCTGGTGTAAGAATGGAGTGGTATCGAGACGATTTAAACGAAGCACGTTCGCGCGATCCTTACCCTGTTTTAAAACAACAATTAGTAGACGCAGGATTTTTAGAACAAGAAGTTAAAAACATAGAAAATTCCGCGAAAGCGAAAGTGCAATCAGATTTTGAAAAGGCTTTAAAAGCCGAAGATCCAAAACCTGAAGATTTGTTTACAAACGATTTTGTGCCAACACCAATTACCGAAGAAAAGGGAACACGTGCACCAGAAGGTGCCGAAAAAGTGGTAATGGTAGATTGTGCACTTTTCGCAGTAGAGGAGCTGATGAAAAAGCACAAAGAATGTCTGCTTTATGGACAAGATGTTGGTGGACGATTAGGTGGCGTTTTTAGAGAAGCAGCGACTTTGGCTCAAAAATTTGGAGACGATCGTGTATTCAATACACCAATTCAAGAAGCGTTTATTGTAGGTTCTACAGTTGGTATGAGTGCCGTTGGATTAAAACCCATTGTTGAGGTTCAGTTTGCAGATTATATTTGGCCAGGTTTAAATCAATTATTTACAGAAGTCAGTAGAAGTTGCTATCTAAGTAATGGAAAATGGCCAGTAAGTATGATTCTTCGAGTTCCAATTGGAGCTTATGGAAGTGGAGGGCCATATCATTCCTCTTCAGTCGAATCTGTGATTACCAACATTAGAGGTGTCAAAATAGCCTATCCAAGCAATGGAGCCGATTTAAAAGGTTTAATGAAAGCTGCTTATTACGACCCCAATCCGGTTATCATTTTAGAACACAAAGGCTTGTATTGGTCTAAAGTAAAAGGAACGCAAGGAGCAACGTCTGTTGAGCCAAGTGAAGACTATATATTACCTTTTGGTAAAGCATGGGTTTTACAAGAAATCTGGAAACAAGATGATGTTGAAACTATAACCATTGTCACTTATGGAATGGGTGTGCATTGGGCAATCAATGCATCCCAAGAATTAGGAATGCAAGACCAAATTGAAGTGATTGATTTGCGTACCTTATTTCCTTTAGATGAAGATTCGATAATGAAATCTGTCAAGAAAACAGGTAAGTGTTTAGTGGTTACTGAAGAGCCAAGTAATAACAGTTTTGCGAGAGCATTAGCCGGAAAAATTCAAGAAGATTGTTTTAAATATTTGGATGCACCAGTTATGACGATTGGTAGTGAAAATATGCCAGCGATTCCATTAAATTCAATCTTAGAAGAAACCATGATTCCTTCCACAGAAAAGGTGAAAGCTAAAATAGAACAGTTAATTAATTATTAGTCATAAAAAAAGCCTATCCAAAAGATAGGCTTTATTCTTAAAAAGATTGTAAGGTATATACTTATATAACTTTTACATTTACTGCATTTAATCCCTTTTTTCCTTCGGTTAAATCGAATTCTACATTGTCACCTTCTCTTACTTCATCAACTAAACCAGAAATGTGTACAAAATGCTCTTTACCGTTTCCTTCTTCTGTTATGAATCCAAAACCTTTAGAGTCATTAAAAAATTTTACTGTACCAGTACTCATATTAAAATATATTAAATTAAGTTGCGAAAGTAGTCTAATTAATTGATAATCAATTAATTTTAATTTTTTATTTAGATAAAATAAAATTGTTTTGTCTAACTATCTAAGGTTGAGTACTTAATAATATTATTTTATGTAATTATATATTATATTCAGACAAAGACTTAGTAAATTTCTCTGGATCTGCCGCTAAATGGTATCTAGGATCATCAATATCTTCTATAATAACTTCCTTAAACTTAGGACTAGCTTTGTACATGAGTTGCTTGCAGTCTTCACTTAAATGTTTCAATTTTAGACTTTTTCCTGCAGCTTCATATTTATTCACTAAGTTGAAAATCGCCTCAAGAGCAGAATGGTCGCTTACACGAGATTCCACAAAATCAATTTCAACTTGCTCAGGATCATTCTTAACATCGAATTTCGAATTAAAACTTTGAATAGAACCAAAGAAAAGTGGTCCCCAAATTTCATAAGTTTTAGTTCCGTTTGGTTGCATACGTTTTCTAGCTCTAATCATAGTAGCATTTTTCCAAGCAAAAACTAAAGCCGAAATTATAACACCAGCAATGACTGCAATGGCTAAATCTTTCCATACTGTTATCGCAGAAACAGCAATTAAAACAATGGCATCAGACAATGGTATTTTTCTAAGAATTCTGAAGCTACTCCAAGCAAAGGTTCCGATAACCACCATAAACATTACGCCGACTAAAGCCGCAATAGGAATTTGTTCTATTAATGGTGCTCCAAATAAAACAAAGCATAGCAAAGCAATTGCTGCTACAGCTCCAGATAAACGACCACGACCTCCAGAATCTACATTTATAATAGACTGACCAATCATGGCACATCCACCCATGCCTCCAAATAATCCATTCAGCATATTTGCACCACCTTGTGCAATACATTCTCGGTTACCGCTTCCTCTTGTCTCTGTCATTTCATCAATAAGATTTAATGTCATTAATGACTCAATTAAACCTACGGCAGCTAAGATAAATGCAGTTGAAAGTATTAAATCCCAATGGCCAGCAAGTGTTCCAAATAACCCAAAAATTTGATCTTGAAAAGTTGGTAATCCACCTTCTAAACCTTTTCCACCACCATCGGCAATAAATGAGCCCACAGTGCTCATTTCGATTCCACCAAAAATGGTAATACAAGCTACAACAACAATAGCTATTAACGCAGCTGGAATTTTTTTAGTAAGCTTAGGTAAACCATACATTATTCCCATAGTTAAACCAATAAAGCCCATCATTTTCCAAAATGCTGCATTAGAAAATAATGCTGAAAACCACTCAGATGTATTACTTAAAATTGAAATATCTTTTGGCACTGCATTAGGAAATAATCCTAATTGCGATAAGAAGATAACGATAGCTAAACCATTAACAAATCCCATCATCACTGGATGCGGAATCAATCTCACGAATTTTCCAAGTTTAAAAATACCAGCTAAAATTTGAATACCACCAACAAAGAGTAGTGTAATAAATAGCCATTGTAATCCGAGGTTTTCAATTGGAGTGTCTAAAGCTATACCTACTTCATTTCCTTTTTGAATTAAATGTACCATTACAACAGCCATAGCTCCTGTAGCACCAGATATCATTCCTGGTCTGCCTCCAAATAAGGCAGTGACTATTCCCATCATAAATGCACCATATAGTCCTACTAAAGGATCGACACCTGCAACAAAAGCGAAAGCTACTGCTTCTGGCACTAATGCTAAAGCAACAGTTAAACCTGAAAGGATATCATTCTTAGGATTTTGAGTAAAGTTTTTTCTTGTAGTTTGGCCTAATATCATAATACATAGTCTTAAAAGTCGGCAAAGATATAGTATTTAGATTTAAAGCCTAATGAATAGTACAAACAAAAAAAGTACTGCAAAACAGTACTTTTTATATATGATTTAAGGTTTTTAATTATTTAGCAGGTGGAAATTGCTCCATCGTTTTACTTACAAATTCTTTGATACGAGCTTCTTTCTTATCAACATTTCTAGTAACTAAATAGCCAGTTCCAGAACCTTGCCAAATTAATTCCTTTTTATCGGTATCTATTAAATCAATAAAAAGCATGCCTTCTGTTTTAGTTGAAACTTGGCTTCCTCCAAAGCCTGGTCCCCAGCCCCAACCCCAACGGTTGAAACCTCCCCAGCCCCAAGCACCAGCTCCCCAAGCATTGTTATAGATGTTAACACGTTGGTTAGATTTGGTAAATATGCTAACGAGCATATCTGGATTTTCGGATTTAGTCATTCCTTTTGCCATTAACTCTGCTTCAATAGCTCTTAGGATTCTACGTTTGTCAATATCACTTATTTCGGCTTTATCAATTCCTGGTTTGAAAAACGCGAAGGTTTTGTATTGATCAAAATTTGCTTCTCTATCATAATCAGCCGCAACTCTAACAGAGCTACAAGATGATAGAAGGATGGCAAATACTAAAATTGGTGTAAATTTGAGTAACTTCTTCATATTGCTTTATTTTAATTTGTTTCTAATAAATCGTCATCAACGAGGTTAGGTAACGTTACTTTTAAATTAGGTTCGTTTTCCATGGCTCGTTTTATGGCAAAGATTGCTCCTTCATTTCTGGCCCAACTTCGTCTTGAGATTCCATTGTTTACATCCCAAAATAACATTTGTTTTAATCGTTTTGATGCTTCTTTAGTACCATCAAGAACCATACCAAATCCTCCGTTAATAACTTCTCCCCAGCCAACGCCTCCACCATTATGAATGCTTATCCATGTGGCTCCTCTAAAACTATCACCAATAACATTATGAATTGCCATGTCTGCTGTAAAACGCGAGCCGTCATAAATATTGCTAGTTTCTCTGTATGGAGAATCTGTACCTGAAACATCGTGATGGTCTCTTCCTAATACTACATAACCTATTTCTTCTTTTTCAATAGCTTTATTAAATGCTTCGGCAATTTTCATTCTACCTTCGGCATCAGCGTATAGAATTCTGGCTTGTGAACCAACGACCAATTTATTTTCTTGTGCACCTTTAATCCATTGAATGTTATCAGCCATTTGTTGCTGAATTTCCTCTGGGGAATCTTTCATTATTTCTTCTAAAACATCACAAGCTATTTTGTCTGTTTTTAAGAGGTCTTCTGGTTTTCCAGATGCACAAACCCAACGGAATGGTCCAAAACCATAATCAAAACACATTGGTCCCATAATGTCTTGTACATAACTTGGATATTTAAACTCGCGACCAATAGATGGATTATTAGACATTACATCTGCTCCTGCACGAGACGCTTCAAGTAAAAAGGCATTTCCATAATCGAAAAAGTAAGTACCTTTTTCTGTGTGCTTATTTATTGCTTTAGCATGGCGACGTAAGGTTTCTTGAACTTTTTCTTTAAACAATTCTGGGTTGTTTGCCATCATCTCATTTGCATCTTCAAAAGATATATCTACAGGGTAATAACCACCAGCCCAAGGATTGTGAAGCGAAGTTTGATCACTTCCTAAATCGATTTGAATATTAGCTTCATCAAATTTTTCCCAAACATCAACAATGTTTCCTAAATAGGCAATTGAGATAGTTTCTTTTTCAGATTTTGCTTTCTTAACTCTTGTCACTAACTTATCTAGATTAGTAATTTTTTCATCTATCCAACCTTGATCTAGTCTAACCTGAGTAATTTTTGGATTAACCTCTGCGCAAACGGTAATACAACCTGCAATGTTACCCGCTTTTGGTTGAGCGCCAGACATACCACCTAAGCCAGAAGTAACAAATAAATTTCCTTTTGGGTCTTTTTTAATTTTTCTAAAACCATTTAAAACGGTAATAGTTGTGCCATGTACAATGCCTTGAGGACCAATGTACATGTAACTTCCTGCGGTCATTTGTCCGTATTGTGTAACTCCTAATGCATTAAATTTTTCCCAGTCATCAGGCTTAGAATAATTAGGAATCATCATACCGTTGGTGACAACAACTCTAGGTGCCTCCTTATGCGATGGAAATAGTCCCATAGGATGACCAGAGTACATCACTAAAGTTTGTTCGTCATTCATTTCGGCCAAATACTTCATGGTTAATCTGTATTGTGCCCAATTTGAAAATACTGCACCATTTCCACCATAAGTAATCAATTCGTGAGGATGTTGCGCTACAGCATAATCTAAATTGTTCTGAATCATTAGCATAATAGCTGCAGCCTGCTTAGATTTAGCAGGATATTCTTCAATTGGTCGAGCATACATTTTGTAGTCTGGTCTTAGGCGATACATGTATATACGACCATAAGTTTTTAATTCATTTTTAAATTCTGGTAGTAATTCTTCATGATACTTTTTGTCAAAGTAGCGTAATGCATTTTTTAGCGCTAGTTTCTCTTCTTCTTTAGAAAGAATTGCTTTTCTTTTTGGAGCATGATTAATTGAGGAATCATAAGATTTAAGTTTAGGTAGTATATCTGGGATGCCTTCTAATATTTGATCTTTGAAAGATAATGTTGTTTTTTGCATTACTTTTTTTTTAAAGCATTTTTATCAAATCCATAAGGGCAATGTCTACATCCACTTTCGCAACAATAACCGCGTTTTAAATGATATTGCTCAGTGAAACAGCGATAGCCTTCTGGCGTTAAGTAGTAATCACCATCTTCAATTGGGACATATTTCTTCATGTTTAACAAAGATAATGTAAATTGGATTGATTTTTGAATAAGTTATATCGTGATATTAATTTCTAAATATATAGTTCCGCGAGGTTTTATTGGAATTACCATTTTTCCTTTTATGTTTTTAAAGTATAAGGCTTTAAAAGCAAATACTGTTTTGGTAAATCATGAAAAAATTCATCTTAGACAACAACTGGAATTGTTAATTATTCCTTTTTTTGTAATCTACGGCATAGAATTTTTTGTAAGATTAATTCAATACAAGAATTGGAATATAGCTTATAGAAATATTTCTTTTGAACGTGAGGCTTATAAATATGAAAAAGACCTTAACTATATAAAGTTAAGGCCTTTCATGGCATTTATTAATTTTTATTAGATTAGTTATATAACTATTTTTTTGGACACTACAGATCCATTGAAAAGAGTGACTTGTACGATATATGCACCAGCGCTTAAATTATTATCTTGATAGTTATATGTATTGTTATCTATATTTACATTTTTATGAATAGTTCTTCCTGTGAGGTCAAATAATTCAAAAGTTTTAATGAGACTTAATGTAGATCTAACATTAATTGTTTTATTAATAGATTTAATGTTTAAATCTGCAATAATATCTTGATCATTAATACTTAAAGCTTGAGGTGTGAATCTTACTATAAATCTATTATTGTAAGTCCCTTCATCAGTTGTAAAAGAATAAGGACTGTCTTTTAAGTTATGAATTATATTAAGCTTTGTATCCTCAATAAAAATATCTTGACTTGCACCTTCAAATAAACCATCTAGTTTATTTATAGTAATTTTAAAACTTCCAGAAATTGCTGTTTTATAGCCAAGAGGAATAGTTTCAGAATTATCAAATGGTAATGGCTTTCCTTGAATAGAAAGTTTTTTATCTGATGCTAAAGAATAGAATTGATTTTCGGACTGATTTATCGATATTCCATCGTATAATCTATCTATTCCATTTGTAGCTCCATCAGCGAACCCAATTAAAATTGGCAAAGCAGTATTGTCTTCGTTAACTAAATCTAACCAAATGCGGTGTTTATTCTCAAGTCCCGTAGGTGATGAGTTTCTGTAAAACACGTTATTAGCATACAGTCCACGCATAGTATTATTAAAATTAACAACGTTAGGTGTTGGTGCTGAATCTAACATTAAAGCAAAGAACCCTTGGCCAGAAGCGATATAACCATTGAAGCCAGAAGGTGTTGAACCTAAGCTATTAGCAGACAAGTAATCATTTGGGTTGTAATTGTATTGGTAGCCTTCATAAAATGGGTCGTCAATTGCTGTGGCAGCCGGATCAATATGTCTCCAAAAATATAATGTACCATCTATAGCTGGATTAGCGGCTATGAAATCTGAAAGTGAAATAGCAGATGGATAAGGATTTCCTAATAAATTCCAGTTGTCGTCTTCTGCAGTTGCCGTATTACCAATACCTGCGTAATCTGCACCAGTATATGTGCCTCTAGAAATTGGGTATGAAATTTGACCATTGTTTAATGTACCTTCAAATTGTGCCTGATCAGATGCTGGAGTACCTAATAAGCCTCTCACTATATAACCTTTACCAGAAATCATATCTTCTGTAGTGTTTGTCCATGTACCATGTCTTCCAGCTGTACCATTTGCTACAGAGGGATTCCAATCAAATATAGAATGACTAGGGGATCCTGGCGATATATCTAATACATTGAAGTTGCTTACAGGTGATGACCAATACACGTAGTCAAAGTAACCTACACCATTCACTCTTCTTCTTACTTCTGCATCACCAATATTTTCATTAGCAGCAACATCATTAATTTGTATTAAACTAGCATTGGTTCTAAGTCTGTAATTACCATTAGGCTCAATTACAATTCTGTCGTCAATAGTTAGAGTGGCATTTGGTCGGTGTAATAAATCTGCACCATCAAGTATTTGCATGTTATAACCTAAACCATTTGTTGGACTATTTAATCTTGGATTATTTGATGTTGGTGGTATGGTGATACAATCATCTATTGTAGGTACACCATTGGGTGTCCAGTTATCAGCGTCATCCCAATCTGTACTTTGTGAACCGTTCCATGTTTTGTTACCTGTAATTGTAACATCCGTACTACTAGTTTGAACAATTGTTGAGCCATTACATAATGTGTATGTAACTTCAGCAAAATATGTTGTGCTTGAATTAGGTGAAACCGTAATTTGGTTATCATTATTTGGGTCGGTGATTTCATTGGCGGCAGATATTGAACCTTCATACCATTTTAAAGTTGTGATGGATGCTCCATCTGGGACGAATCTCCAGGCCTCTTCAGTTGCCGTCCAATTTGTATCATTAGTGTTTCGACCAGGTGCAGAAATTCCTGAATTACTTCTTTCTTGAAGTCCAATACTTGCATTTCCACCGTTCCATGGATTACCACCGTCGATATTTTTTTCTTTAACATATACTTCAATAACATTGGTATCTTCATAAAAAACTATCATACCAGTGTATAATATTGAATTATCGAAATACATTGGTACATCTGCCCATGCTGCAACTAACGCTCTACAACCTGTGTCTAAAGTAATAAGTTGGTACCCTATTTCTCCTCCAACACTTGGGTCAACATCATGATGTACTCCAAATATAGATGGTCCAAAAAAATACGTGCCATTACCATCTTCAGCATTAATTGTATTTGGTATATTTCTACTTGTATACCATCCTGAAGAACTATTAGCTAAGCTTGTGTCGAATGATATCACTCCATTAGAGCCGATTACACAAGAATTATAAGTGTTTCCATAAAAACAAAAATCAAAAGGTAAATTAACAACTGGAGACCAGATATCATCTAAGTTTACACTTACAGGATTAGCCAAACAACCAAATTGAAACGGAGGATTATATGGAATGGACTCTACGGTGTAGTCATTTGTATCTCCTAATTCTAAATAAGTTGCTTCTAAAGTAACTTCTCCAACTGAACAATCAACTGGTGGTGGTGCTGTTGAACCAAGTCCTACACCTCCCAGATCAACAAATGGACATCCTAATGTAGATGTACCTACGTCATTTGATGGTGAGCATGGTTCTACTATACATATATTGAATTCACCTGATCCATTAGAATGGCTATAAACTCTTACATAGTATACATTACCAATAGTTAAACCTGTTAAAGATAGTATCTCAGAAGAATTACCACTAGTACTGTTTTCACAACCAAGGGAAGTGCCCCCACAATTATCAAAAACTTCTATTACAGCATTACTTAATGATGTAGGTTCTACTATTACATTATGATTAATACCAGTTGCAGTGAATGAGTACCATACATCATCATTTGCTGTACCAGAACAACCTGAAAGAGATTGTGATGCAGCAGCAGTTGTACCTAATGTTGGAGAACAAAATTCTCCAGAAGTTAGAGATATAGCATTAGCGCAATCATCATTTGCAGGTGGTGGGACGAATTCTATTTCAATATCATCAAAAAAGTTCCATTCACTATTACTATTTGCTGTTCCAGAAAACCTAAATCTTGAGTTTGTTGCAAAAGTGTAATCACTGCTCGAAATTATAGATGCTAAATAATGAGGATTACCAGTGCCGTTGTTAAAAAAATCAGTGCCAATAACGAATGTTCTTACTGTTTGCCAATTAGAACCGTCAAAAAACTGTAACCTAAATCCTTCCCCATTATCCAATCCTGAAGATTTGTGACAAAGAGATATACTAACTGTATTATAACTTGATAAATTTAAACTTGGTGATGTAACTATATTATTATTGGTTTGGTCATCTTTAGAAAAAATAGAGAAGCTACCATTGCATCTCCAACCACTGGTTTGGTATCTTCCACTATCATTACCATTATTAGTCCAACCTTGAAACCCAGATTCAAAATCATAAAACTGAGGGAGCTGCGCATGGGCCAGATTACTTACTAAAAATAATGCGCTAAAAAGTAATAAAACGGATAGCTTTTTTTTAAAATTGAAATAACAATTAGAAAAGTAAAACAATTGAGAATGTAGTGTATTCTTCATAATTAGTAGGTTTTAAGATTGAGGGGTATCTTATATATAAACGAAAATTGTTCTATATCGGTTTTATATTAGTCTTAATATTTTTGCCAAACCTAAGAAAAAAAAACTAAAAAAAATAATTTTTCACCGATAAAACGATAAAAAACATCGTTTAAATGTAACTTTGTGTTCTTTTTTCTACAAAAAGTATTGATGAGGATTTAATATTGCTTTCTTATTTTTGTGAAAAAAGATAATATTTGTTTAATACATCAATAAACAATCAAAGTATATCCGTTAGTAATACAACGTTTTGTCTAGAAATTAAGCGAGAAGATTTTATTCATCCTGTAATTTCTGGTAACAAATACCGTAAGCTTAAGTATAATTTAGTTAAGGCTAAAGACTTAAATTCAAAATCGTTATTGACTTTTGGTGGAGCGTTTTCAAATCATATAGCTGCAGTTGCATCTGCTGGAAAAGAATATGGTTTCTCTACTATTGGTGTTATCAGAGGGGAAGAATTAGAGTTTAAAGAAATGAATTCTACATTACAGTTTGCAAAGGCTTGTGGAATGCACCTTAAGTTTGTATCTAGAGAGGATTACAGGAACAAAACCAATACTGACTTTATTGATAAATTAAAAAATGAATTCGACGACTTTTATCTAATTCCTGAGGGAGGTACAAATGATTTAGCGGTTAAAGGTTGTGAAGAAATACTGCAAACAGAGGATTTAAAATTTGATTACATCTGCTGTGCTGTAGGAACTGGAGGTACAATATCGGGTATTATAAATGCTTCAAGAGAGCATCAAAAAATATTGGGTTTTCCAGCATTAAAAAATGATTTTATACAACAGGATATTCGTAAATTTGCAAATCGAGATAACTGGCAATTGGTTACAGATTACCATTTTGGTGGCTATGGTAAAATAAAGCCAGAGTTAATAACGTTTATCAATACATTTAAAAAAGAATACAATATTCCATTAGATCCAATATATACGGGTAAAATGTTGTTTGGAATCTTTGATTTAATGGATAAAGGATTTTTTCCAAAAGGTTCTAAGATATTAGCGATTCATACAGGTGGTTTGCAAGGAATAAACGGTATGAATGAAATATTAAGACGTAAAAATTTGCCTCAAATTGAAATATGAAAATAAAATTTAAATACCTATTCGTTTTAATTGTGCTTTCTGCATTAAGTTGTGGCCCTAAAAAAGGGATTGTAACTAAGAAAAAAAATAGCACAAAAAAAGAAGTAGTAGTTAAAGAAAGGGAAGGGAAGGATACTAATAAATCATCCGAAGTTGCAAAAACGAAACCAAGTAAAGCCTTAAGCGCAGTAGAAATATATATAGACCAATATTCTGATATTGCTCAAGATAATATGCGAAATCATAAAATACCTGCTAGTATCACGCTTGCTCAAGGTATTTTAGAATCTGGCTCTGGTCGTGGACGTTTGGCAACTAAAGCTAATAATCATTTTGGTATTAAGTGTCATGGTTGGAAAGGTTCCAAAATATATCATGATGACGATCGTTCTCAAGAATGTTTTAGAAAATATAGAAAAGCAGAAACATCTTATAAAGATCATTCTGAGTTTTTAACAGGTCGAAAACGATATGCAAGTTTATTTCGGTTAAAACCTAATGATTACAAAGGTTGGGCAAAAGGTTTGAGAGCTGCTGGTTATGCAACAGATAGAAAATACCCTCAAAAATTAATTAGCTTAATAGAGCGTTATCAACTGTACAAATACGATGAAGAAGTATTAGGTGCCAAGCCAAGAAAAACTTCTGTTATAGAGAAAGGTACTAAAGTAAAGCACGTCGTTGCAAAAGGTGATACATTGTATTCAATTTCAAGATTGTATAAAACAACGGTTGAGGCTATAAAAGATAAAAACAACTTAACTTCAAACGACCTTTCTATAGGTCAAGAACTTATAATTAGCAATTAATATGTTATATCAGAGAAGTAGTGCTTTGTTTAAAGATGCTAAACTGGTAATTCCAGGTGGTGTAAACTCACCAGTTAGAGCTTTTAATGCCGTTGGTGGCACACCAATTTTTGCAAAATCAGCTAAAGGCGCTTATGTGTATGATGAAGATGGTAACCGATTTATTGATTACATAAATTCTTGGGGTCCCATGTTACTCGGTCATGCGTTTCCTCCTGTAGTTGAAGCTGTAGTAGAGCGAGCAAAAGCAGGAACATCATTTGGAATGCCAACTGCCTTAGAAACTGAGATTGCAGAACTAGCTATATCTATGGTACCTAATATTGACAAGATTAGATTTGTTAATTCTGGTACAGAAGCTTGTATGAGTGCAATTAGATTGGCTAGAGGTTATACAAAGCGAGATAAAATTATAAAATTTGCGGGTTGCTATCATGGACATAGTGATTCGTTTTTAATAGCGGCAGGTAGTGGTGCTGTAACGTTTGGCACTCCTAATAGTCCTGGAGTCACTCAAGGTACTGCAAAAGATACTTTATTGGCAAATTATAATGATATAGAAAATGTAAAGGAACTTGTTGAGGCTAATAAAGATGAAGTAGCTGCAATTATTATTGAACCTGTTGCTGGTAATATGGGGTGTATTCCTCCTGTTGCTGGTTTTCTTGAAGGATTAAGAGCAATTTGTGATACTAATGGTATTTTATTGATTTTTGATGAGGTAATGACTGGTTTTAGATTAGCCAAAGGTGGTGTACAAGAACTTAAAGGTATTAATGCAGATATTGTATGCTTCGGAAAGGTAGTTGGTGGAGGTTTACCAGTAGGTGCTTTTGCGGCTAAAGATGAAATAATGAATCATTTAGCACCTTTAGGTCCAGTGTATCAAGCAGGAACGCTAAGTGGTAATCCTTTAGCTATGGCAGCTGGATTAGCAATGCTAAAAGCAATTAACGCTGATAAAGGGTTAATGAATAGGTTAGAAGAGAAAACAAAATATCTACATAACGGAATTGCAGATGCCTTAAACAAAAACAATGTTACACATACTATTAATAGAATTGGCTCAATGATTTCAGTTCATTTTGCAGAGGATGCTGTTGTAGATTTTAATTCTGCTGCAAATGGGAATAATGATACTTTTAAAAAATTCTTTCATGGTATGCTTAATGAAGGTATTTATATAGCTCCAAGTGCTTTTGAGACTTGGTTTATAACAGATGCATTAACCTATCAAGATTTAAATGAAACTATTACAGCTGTAGAAACAATTGCAAAATCATTATAATAAAAAACCTCGCAAGTTGCGAGGTTTTTATTTAGTTTTCTAGAATATACGCTTTATAACGTTCGTATTGCTCGTCGGATAAAATTAATTTTACTTTATCGTCTAACTGCTTTTCAATTTTAGCTTTTTCTTCTTCAGTAGAAGGTTTACCTTTTATACTAGCTTTAGCTTGTCCGTAAACTTTAAGAGCATTATATATTTGATCGCGTTGGTCGTTAGTAAATTTAATATGCTTTCTTAGAGCTTCAGTTTTTTCTGAGGCTTCAGTATTTACTTCAACTCTATTCTCTAATTTACTGTTTTGCGCCATTATAGATTCAGTACCTAGAATCATAACAAAAGCGAATAAGCAAAGTGTGATTACTTTTTTCATTTTGGATTGTTTAATTATTTGCTACTAAAGTAATAATTTTATTCAATTAAAAGAAAAAGTATCGCTTAAGCGATACTTTTTACTTTAAAAAAGATTTTTATTTATCTTCTTCCACCACGTTTTTTGTCATTTTTTTCACCACGCTTGCCTCTTTTTTTATGCTTTCTAGGCTTCATTTTTTCAAATTTAGCATATTGCTCAGCAGTTAAAATAGATTTCATTTCGCGTTTCATTTCAATCTGTTGATCTAATCTGAGGTTTTGCATTTTTACCATTTCATCTTTAGAAGGCTTTTCTCTTTTTTCGCCATCTTTTGCATTATGGTTTTTTCTTAAACCTTCGTTCGCTTTCGCTTGATTTAAATAAACTTGATGTACTTTCTTTTGTTGTGCATCAGTAAGATCTAAATGTAAAGTCATTTTTTTTGCCCTTAAGTCAGCAATTTCGCTTGGTGTCATTTGCTTTCTTAATTCAGAACGGTTTTGTTTGCCTTTTCTATCTTGTTTTCTTTCTTGTGCTATTCCATTTAACGTAAAAAGGGCTATAGCGATTACTAATAATTTTTTCATTTTTTTAATTTTTATGTTATACTGTTTAGACCTTAAGTGTGTTTTTAAGTTTAAATACATTATGGTATTTAACACCAATTTTAACATTTGCTATGTTTTTAATAGCTTTAAAGTGGTCTCATATAGATTTCCATTTTCCATTTTGTTTTTTAACCAAGCATAAAAACTTATTACAAAAATATCTTCCTCTATTACAGTTGTCCATTGAAAGGATGTTTCTAATTTATTTTTAAACTCTTTAGTTAAAATGCGCTTTGGTTTAGTGTAATACTGTTCTGCAAAGTTTAGAAAAGTTAATATTCGAAATTGTTTTATTTTCTTTAAATAACTTGAGTAACGCCTTCTAAAACTTTTTAATCTCGAATAAAATAAATCATCTTCCTGTAACTCTATGTAAAGTAGTATTTCGGCAATATTTTTTTTTATTACCCAATCAATTCCTGTTTTTTGAATATACCATTGATCTGTGTGATAAAATTGTGAAGAACTAGATTTTGCCTTTAAGAAGTCTTCTTTTTGAAAATAAAACATAAATAGTGATAGATGAAGATCTAGCATAGATTCAATGTCTTTATGTTTAGTTTCAATAATAAGTTCAATAAGTTCTATAGCTTTTTCTTGTTGATTATTGTAGTTATAGTTTAAAGCTTCCACTAAAGTTTTCTTCAGAATAAAATCTTTATAATAAGCGCTTCTCTTTAAAAGCATTAATTGCTCCATTTCATTAATGTATTTTAATGAACTCTCAAATTTTTTATTTCTAAATAGTGTATTGGCAATTATATATACAATATGGATTTGATAATAGAGTTGCTTGTTTGTATTCTTTTTGCTTTTTAAGATTTTATAACTTCTTAAAACAAAATTTTCAATCTGAAAGTATTGCGTCGTCACCAATGCTGAGATATTAGCTATTGCTAAAATCTGATACAATGATTTAAAGGAAAGAGATTCATTCAGCTTTATATCGTAATCCTTTAAGGTGTTTTGTAGTATATCTTCAAAATTTATGATTTTACCCTCGTAGCTTATAGCATTTAAAGCTGATTTTAGTTGAGCATAAACAATATTTAATTGGTCTTCTAATTGATGCCTCTTTTGGTTTTCCTTTTGTTTTGTAATAAGCTCTTTTAAATCTATAATTGGATAATTTGAGGCATATTGAATTTTAGTATGGTAGATTTCATTAAGAATAGGAAATAGTAAATGCTCGTCTGCTAATCGCTCAGCTTTATCTAATATTTTATAAGCAATATCATAGTTTTTTTTTAGAAGGTAGGTGCGAGATGCAAGTATATATTTAATAATCTGCATATCTATTGAGTTTTCGTCTTCAAGATTTTTGTTAGCAGTAAAATCTATTAAAGATTGAAACAATCGCTTTCTTAATGCATGGTATGCGTTACTTTGGTTTGTATTGTAAAGTTGAGTACATATCGTTTTAGAATCATTTTCGTCCTTAGCCAAAAGCTTAAATAATTTTATGTTTTTGGTGTCTTTTCGTTTATTCTTTTGTTCTAAATATGTAGTGAATTTTTGCTGTTCCTCTAGGCTTAATGTGCTAATTATAGAGTTTAATGCTATCATTTAATCGTCATTAAATATATTATTATATCAATAAATATAATGTTTTATTATAAATACTAACAAAAAATATCGTCAGTATTGTTTATAAACTGATTTCTGTATTACTGAGCTTATCTACAAATTTGCGTCATAATCATTAAAACAAAACATTATGAATTATCAAACAACAGTTTCATTAAAAGATGAAGAAAAAGTAAAAACAAAGAAGAAAGAGAAAAAAGTTTATAATAATAAGCCAACACCAGCATTTATTGGTGCATCTTGGACAGCTTTATTAATTGGTATGGTGTCTTATTGTGTTGGTTTATGGAATGCAGATATGATGCTCAATGAAAAAGGCTATTACTTTACGGTATTACTCTTTGGTTTATTCTCGGTAATCTCAGTACAAAAAGCAGTAAGGGATAAACTAGAAGATATTCAGGTTACGGAAATATATTTTGGTATTAGTTGGTTTACATCAATTGCTGCTATTGTATTGTTAGTTATTGGACTCTGGAATGCCAATTTAGAGCTCAGTGAAAAAGGATTTTATGGTATGTCATTTACCTTAAGTCTTTTTGCTGCAATTGCAGTACAAAAAAATACTAGAGATGTAGCTTATATAGATAAAGAAATAGCATCTAAAGAAAACGAAGATTAGTTTTGATGATAGGTTAGTTAGTAACCCAAAACCTCGCAGATTGGTTTTAGAGCTGCGAGGTTTTAAATTAATTTAATCATGAAAAATAGACTCACATCGTATTTAATAGAATTTTCGAGTTTAAAACTCACACGACCAGTTTCTGATAAGATTAGAATTCTAGAAATTATTGCGGTTGCTCTCACAGCAATTGGGAAATTCATTTTTGTAGATTATTTAAATTGGAGATTGCCATTTGTAATTGTCACCATATTTGCTTGGACACTTTATGTGGTTTACCGTTATAAAAAAGATAAATTAGTATTAAAGGATTGGGGATTTAGAAAAGATAATTTTAAATCAGTTGTAAGACCAATGATACCATTTGCTGTAGTTTCAATTTTGTCATTTTTTATAATAGGATACTTTCAAGGTACATTAAATTTAACTTGGCATATATTACCACTACTTATAACTTATCCTGTTTGGGGGACTGTTCAACAATTTTTAACTATTGCTCTAGTGGCAGGCAACTTAAGCCACATTAAACGATTTAAGTTAAGCAATCCTCTAATAATATTAATTACTGCTGTTTTATTTTCCATAGTGCATTATCCTTCATTTTGGTTGATGTTTGGTACTTTTATCTTGGCTTTACTCTATGGTTATATTTATTTAAAAAAGAAGAATCTATATGTACTTGGATTATTTCACGGATGGTTGGGTGCGTTGTTTTATTATACAGTTGTAAACCAAGATCCTTTTGCAGATGTATTTTTAAAATATTTAGGTTAAAGTTATTGTGAAAACAAATTTCATTAGAAAAATCATTTTAGTACTCTTAGGATTTTTAACGTTTCCTTTACTAAAAATACTGCCAGTTGGTAATGGAGGAGTAATTATAGGTATTGTTTATACTGTGCCATTTATTTTATTAATAGCTATTATAATGATAATAATATATAGTGGCTATTATCTAAAAGAGAATCGTATTAATAAGAATAAAGCTTTTTATTTAATAGTACTTGCGCTAATTGTTTTGAATTTAATCTTATTTCCACATAAGTAAATTTTCCTATCTTGTAGAAAGTAATCATAGTTTTATGTCATACTGGATTTCCACTATTTTATTAATCTTAGGAATATATATTGCCATTAGTGTAGCATTATATTATCTGCAAGATTATATGCTTTTTAAGCCAGAGAAGTTGCCCAAAGATTTTCAGTTCGATTACGAAAACCAAAAAACACAAGAATATAATTTAGAAACCAGAGATGGAGCTACGATTAATGGGCTACGGTTTTTTCCTAAAGGGGAAAGTAAGGGTGTGGTTTTATATTTAAAAGGCAATTCTAAAAGTATAAAAGGTTGGGGAAAGTTTGCAGTAGATTTTACGAGGCATGGTTATAATGTACTTATGGTAGATTACAGAGGTTTTGGCAAAAGTACTGGAAAACGCTCACAAAAAGCCATTAAGCGCGATTTGCAATTAGTCTATAATAAGATTAAGGAACAAACAACCGAAGACAGAATTATCCTTTATGGACGTTCCTTAGGCTCAGGTTTTGCGACAAAATTGGCGTCGATGAATCATCCAAAACTATTAATATTAGATGCACCATATTATAGTTTAACCAAAGTAACGGCACGTTATGCGCCTTTTATGCCGTTGTCGTTATTAATTAAATATCCTTTGCCAACCTACAAGTGGTTAAAGTATGTTCAATGTCCTATCCATATCATTCATGGTACGCACGACAAGTTGATACCATATAAAACAAGTGTAAAACTATCTCAGATAAAACCAAAGCTTACAAAATTGCACACAGTTATTGGAGGTGGACATAAAAATTTGAATAATTTTGAATCGTATCACAATATGTTAGATGATATATTGAATCGAGAACCAAAAACCATCGATTTAGAAACTACAAGTATCAATGTCAATCACAGTTCAAAAAAAACTAAAGAGAAGGCTTAAAAAGTTCATCATTGTACTTTTTGGTTTATATATTATGATAGGATCTGCACTTTACTTTTTTCAAGAAAAAATATTGTTTTTGCCAACCACTTTAGAGCAAGATTATCAGTATCAATTTAATTTTAATTTTGAAGAGTTATTTCTAAAAACTGATGATGATGCATTAATAAATGCACTTCATTTTAAAGTTGAAAATCCTAAGGGAGTCATCCTTTATTTTCATGGTAATGCAGGTGATTTAAGTCGTTGGGGAATTATTGCCGAATATTTCGTTGAGATGAATTACGATGTTTTGGTAATGGATTACAGAACTTACGGAAAAAGTACAGGTAAGTTAAGTGAAAAGGTACTTTACAGTGATGCGCAGTTTTGCTATAACTATTTGTTAAAACACTATTCTGAAAAACAAATTACCCTATACGGAAGATCTTTAGGAACAGGAATTGCGTCGCAATTAGCTTCCATAAATAAACCTAATCAGCTTATTTTAGAAACACCATATTATAGCATTTTAGATGTGGCCGAACACCGATTTCCTATGTTTCCGGTAAAGAAGTTATTGAAATATCATTTTCCAACGTTTCAGTATTTACCAAAAACAGATTGCTCAGTTACTATAATACATGGAACCGATGATAGCGTTGTACCATATTCGTCAAGTAAAAAGTTGTCTGAATTAAATCTTCAAAATTTGAATTTTGTAACGGTCGATGGCGGAAATCATAACAACCTTATTGAGTTTGAAGCTTACCATAAAATCATAAAAAGTGTTTTGAAATAAAAAAGGCTTCAAGATAACTTGAAGCCTTTTTTATAAATATGAAGTTTAGATTACTTAGGATCTAAAATATCATTTACACGTTCTAATGCATCAGCAATATGAATTCTACTCATAGAATCACCACCACGTGCAGAACGTAATTGACTACGTAAAGACTTAAGCTCAGCTCTTACAACTGCTCTAATATCAGACTGACTTACATCTACTGATGTTCCGCCAAAGAAACGTCTAAATTGTGCAGGTATAGAAGGTTGCTCATTTGTCATTAAAAATTCTAAGCGCTCTATGTAAGCACGTTGTAAATTACGTCTGTAAATGTCAATTTTCTTTCCAGTACGTAATTCACTAAACAATCCGCTTCTCACATCTCTCATCATGTCATAAAGACCATAAGCATCAGAACCATTTAAGGTTTCATTTTCTAACATGCGTTGCATTCTTCCAAAGTCTAACATGTTATTTAAGGTTCTTGTTTGCATACCTCTTACGCGCTCAATACTACCAGCACTTTCAATTTTATTGAAGATATCTTCATCTAACATCCAAGTAGGAGTAGTGAACAATTGATCTTGAATAAACTTCATGGCTTTTTTCTGATGATCTTTTGGTACATGTGTGTAAACTGCCCCTTCTTGATCGTATGTTTTATACATTTCGTAGACACCACCAATATTAGAAGCAACGTGTCCCATATAACGGTTAAATTGTCCTAATACTTGACCATACATAGTATTAAGATCATCGTAATTTTTACCATCTTCAGCAGTCCATTCAATTAAGTTTGGTACAATACGCTTTAAGTTAGCAATACCATATTCTGAAGCTAAAACAGCATCATCACCTAAATCTTCGGTTTGAGAGCTTGGGTCAATAACACCAAATTGTTGTCTCCCGAATCTGTACATTGGGTCTCCAGCATGTTTTAAAATCCAGCTATCTAATGTTTTCTTTTCATCTTCGGCTGTTTTTGCATCTAAAATTGGTCTGTAACCCCATTCAATAGCATATTTATCATAAATACCAATATTTGGCATTAAAGCTACACCTTCATCTCCTGGTTGTGCAACATAATTAAAACGAGCATAATCCATTATAGATGGAGCAGTACCATACTTCTTAGTAAACTCAGGATCTCTTAAACTTTCTACAGGATATGCAACACTGCTTCCCATGTTATGAGGTAAACCTAATGTATGACCCACTTCGTGAGCAGATACAAAACGAATTAAACGTCCCATTACTTCATCTTTAAATGCTACTCCACGAGCATCTGGATTAATTGCTGCAGTTTGTACAAAGAACCAGTTACGTAATAACGTCATTACATTGTGATACCAGTTAATATCACTTTCTAAAATTTCACCAGATCTTGGATCACTTACGTGAGGTCCATTTGCATTTGGTATTGGTGATGCTAAATAACGCACAACAGAATATCTTGCATCTTCAGGAGACCATTCTGGATCTTCCTCTTTAGTTGGAGGGTCTTTGGCAATAATAGCATCTTTAAAACCTGCTGCTTCAAACGCTATTTGCCAATCTTCTATACCTTGTTTGATATACTTTTTCCATTGGTCTGGTGTAGCTCTATCAATGTAATAAACAATTTGTTTCTTAGGAACAACTAATTCACCTCTCTTAAATTTTTCAATATCTTCATCTCTAACTTCTAGTCTCCAACGATCTAAGTAAGTAACTCTTTTACTTTCTTGAGCAGTTAAACCGTAATCAGTTTGGCCACTTGTAAACCATCCTACACGCTGATCGAACATACGACGTTGCATAGGTACTTTAGGTAATAAAATCATAGAGTTATTAATCTCTAAAGTAATTGCTCCAGTATTAGAGTTTGAAGGAGGATTACCTGCAGAATACGTTTTTACTGTACGAGATTCAATATTAGTTGGATAAGATTTTAGACTTTCTATGTAAGATAATTGCCCATCTAAACGAGTAATTCTGTACTGAGATCTTCTTCTTTGAGGAAAACCTAATGGCTTTACATCTTTAGAGAATAAATCTGTAACATCAATTACAGTATTTAAAGAATCTTTACTAAATGCTTTAATTGGAAATGTTGCAATTACAGGCTCTAAATTAGAGTTTACAACAGCTTCGTGCACAGGTAAAGAATCAGCAGCTACAACTTGGTGAGATACCATTCGTAGTAATACTTTTTTGTCTTTCTTTTGCCATCTTAAAACTTGTTCACTTAATTTACCACCACCAAAACCAAGTCCGGCAGCAGTTTTAGAGATACGAGTAACCATTAACATTTCTCTTTCAAAAAGAGAATCTGGAATTTCGTAGAAGTATTTTTCATCTACTTTGTGAACAGCAAATAAACCAGCATCGGTTTTTGCCTCTTTTGTAATTACCTTGTTATAAGGTTGAATGTCATTTTTACCAGGTCTTTTTGCTGGTGGTTTTGCCATCGCTGTGGCTGCTCCTTTTTTAGATTTACTGGCTTTCTTGGCTGTTGAACATGAGAATGCCAAAAATGCTGAAGCTACAAAAAGTAGCTTAATGGTTTGGTGTTTCAAAATTGTCGGTTTTTATTAAATTTTGATGAAAATACGTATTCTATTAAGAATCTTTTAATCAAAAAATACATTTTAGTATTTTTTTAACGAATCTTTAAAGTGAATTTAAGTACTCCTGTATAAGGGTTACACCTTCTGTATGAAGTATTGTAGTGCCTATAAATGGCATACCTAATCCTTCAATATTAATTGAAATTCTATAATCAATACTAAAACTGCGTTCAACAATATCGCTCTCACTCAACGGTGTTTCAAAAGCTAGATTTAAAGTCGATTCATCCTCACATTGGCCACCAGGAATATGGCAATGTGCACAATTAATATCCATATAAGCCCTTGCTCTATCTTCTAATGAAGCAGAAGGGTCTTCCCAATTTGGTAGACTTCTAACAGAAGCACTATTAGCAATACCTGTTAATTGGTTATTATTTATGAATTGTTCTAATTGATTAGTACCATTGATTTCAAAATTCATAGTTCTTAATTTAGGGCCAATTGGCATTAAGTCGCCATAACTTTGATGGCAAGTAAAACAATCGGTATTTGATGGAATTTCATAAGTAATTGAATTAGAATTTCCATCCCTATCAATCCATGTTATTGGCAAAGTACTTCCATTTAAATCTAAAATAGCTTCTGTTTGTTCAGAATTCCATTTGTAATCACCAGACTGCCATTCGCCATTAATTTTTATCAGAATTCGAGTTTCAATTATTTGACGTCCAAGGGATAAATCGCGTTCATCATTATTATAAAAGAATGTTTTAGCAATCACAGTATTGTCAGGAAAGTTAGGTAATCCATTTCCATTAAATTCCATACTTGTGCCTTCTGGTAATGCAATAATACGTTGCTTATGAGAATAGTCTGAAAATAGTGTTGTATTGAGATTATACTCAAAAGCTAAAGGAGTAATGTTTAGTTCATTTAAATTACCCGTAAATAAATTTAATTCAGAAAGGTTAGTTTTAAATTCTGCAACAACCTGAGGAGTAGGGACAGGCGATGTAGAATCATCTTTTTCACAAGAGTTAAAAAGAAAACCAATAACGATTAATATACATAGTTTTTTCATGCGATAAGGAACATTTTTGGTTAAGTATCGATATAGCCAAATTACTAAAAAAGAAGTAAAGTATAATTTTTTACATTTTATTGACTAAATGAGGGAATTAAAAAAAGGAACTACCTCACGATAATTCCTTTTTAAAATTTATAGTTAATTACTTTCTAAACGATTTCTACAAACAAACCATCATCCGTCTTTTCGACTTTAGTTAAACCGTGTTTGCCAAGACCTTTAATGCCTTTGTCCCAACCTTTGTTGCTTAAACCAGACTGAGATTTTAATACATTTAGATCCATACGTTGTTGAGATTTTAGAATTTCAAAAATAGTTTTTTCGTTATCACTTAAATCTATTTTTTTCTTTTCTGGTCGCATTTGAGGAAAGAATAAAACCTCTTGGATACTCTGATTATTAGTTAAAAACATAATTAGACGATCCATACCAATTCCCATTCCAGATGTAGGAGGCATTCCGTATTCTAGTGCACGTAAAAAATCGTGGTCTATAAACTCTGTAGCCTCATCATCACCTTTTTGAGCTAGTTTTAATTGATGCTCAAAACGCTCACGTTGGTCTATTGGGTCGTTAAGCTCAGAATAGGCATTAGCGATTTCTTTACCACAAACCATAAGTTCAAAACGCTCAGTTAATTCTGGGTTTTCTCTATGCTCTTTACACAACGGGCTCATTTCTTTAGGATAGTCCGTAATGAAGGTTGGTTGTATATAATTGCCTTCGCATTTTTCTCCAAATATTTCATCGATTAACTTTCCTTTACCCATAGTCTCATCGACTTCGATATACATACTTTTTGCAGCAGCTCTTATTTCATCTTCAGACTTATTGTAAATATCAAAACCTGTAAATTCTAAAATAGAGTCGCGCATTGTAATACGCTTATATGGAGCTTTAAAGTTTATTTTATGCTCGCCAAAAGTAGCTTCAGGTGTTCCGTTAACAGCAATAGCACAATGCTCTAATAATTGCTCACAGAAATCCATCATCCAATTGTAATCTTTGTAAGAGACGTATATTTCCATGGCTGTAAACTCAGGGTTGTGAGTTCTGTCCATACCTTCGTTTCGGAAGTTTTTAGAAAACTCATAGACGCCATCAAAACCACCAACGATTAAACGTTTTAGGTATAACTCGTTGGCAATTCGCATATACAATGGTATATCTAAACTATTGTGATGCGTTATAAATGGCCTCGCAGCTGCACCACCTGGAATTGGTTGTAAGATTGGTGTCTCAACTTCAAAATAACCAGCATCATTAAAAAACTGACGCATAGCATTGAAAAGTTTGGTGCGCTTTACAAAAACCTCTTTTACATGCGGATTTACTGCTAAGTCTGCATATCGTTGTCTGTAGCGTTGCTCAGGATCTGTAAAAGCATCGTAAGTAACTCCATCTTTTTGTTTTGGTATAGGTAACGGTTTTAATGCTTTACTTAGCAATTTAAAATCTTTAACCATTACGGTTTTTTCACCAACTTTAGTGGTAAAAAGTTCACCTTCAATCCCAACAAAATCACCTAAATCTAATAATTTTTTAAACACATCATTGTACAACGATTTGTCTTCACCTGTACAAATTTCATCTCTATTAAAATATACCTGAATACGGCCTTCGCTATCTTGTAATTGCGCAAAAGATGCTTTTCCTTGCACATTAATTGCCATTAGACGACCAGCAATAATCACCTTTTTACCTTCTTTATAATCAGATTTTATCTGTTTAGAAGTATGATTTACTGGAAATAAATCTGCTGGATAAGGATTAATCCCTAAAGCACGTAATTTTTTTAACTTTTCGCGTCGTACTAATTCTTGTTCTGAAAGTTGCATTCTTGTTATTTTTTGAACCCTACCTTATTCAGTAGGCAGGTGCAAAATTACATTATTTCAAAACATTAGAAAACTCCTTTTTAATTTGATTTTATAGTCTCTAGATTTTTCTTTAAGTCTTCATTATCTGGAAGAATTTTTATAGCCTCTTCAAGTACTTTAATAGCTTCTTCTTTTTTGTTACTAACACCAAGAGTATTGGCTAAACTCATATAGGCTCTTGGCTCATTTGGAAACAACTTTGTGTTTAAAGTAAATACCTCAATAGCTTCGTTAGTTCGGTTTGTGCTGTATAAGATTCTTCCATAAGTGTTGAGCTCATACATACTAGTAACTTTGCCTTCAAAAGTTTTTAAGAGTTTATCACTTTTCTTTTTTAGTCCTTTAGCACCTTTTTTCTTTAAAAGCTTATCAACAGCTGTAACAATTTGATAATTAGATTTATAATCATTTACAGTAATAATGTTCTGAATATCTTCTTCAAATGTCTTAACAGGATGTTCTACAATTCGGTTGACTTCTTTACCATCTTTATAAAAAATAACGGTTGGTACTCTGTGAATGTTTAATCCTGCTTCTTCGTGCTGAGGGCTTTGTTTATACATGCCTGGTTGACTGCTTAAAGCAACAACTGTTAATTGATCCATAGGAAAGTTAGAGGCTTCTAAAACTTTGTATAATCTTGGCACTTCTTTTTTGCTGTCTCCACACCAAGTTCCCATAAACAGTGTTATGGAATACGATTTTAATTCTGAAGCAATTGTACTAGTAATTGATGTATTTGGTTGATAGTCTTTATGATTTTTTGTAAACCAAGATGCGTAGTTTTCACCCTCTAAGCCGCTTTTATCAATTTTACCAAGTAAATAAGGAGTTTGACCTTCTTTAGATATTTCGTTATTTAAGGTTTGGGCATTTGTGTGAATAGAGAAAAATAATGCAGTTATTATAGATAAAATAATAGTTCTCATAGTGATGATTTTAGAATTGATATTGAAATGTAAATAGTTGTCATTCTGAAACTAGTTCATAATGACAACTAACTAGCTTTTGAAAATCGTGTAGATTTATTTAGAAGCAACAATATTCCCTTTAATTTTAAGGATTTTGTTACCTCCTTCTGCATTAGAAATTACAGTTACGGTTTTAGTGAAAGCACCTAAACGTCTCGTATTATACTTAATTTCTAACGCTCCAGATTCACCAGGAAGTATTGGCGCTTTAGAGTAACTTGGTACTGTGCATCCACAGCTTGTTTTAACTTTTGTGATTAGTAAAGGAGCATCACCTGTATTAGTAAAATTGAAGGTTCTTAAACCGCTAGAATTTTGTTCTACTTTACCATAATCTATGACTTCAGTTTTAAATTTAATAACAGCGACTTTAGCGTCGTGTTTATCAAACTCTGTTGGTGCAGCACTAAAAAAGCTAATTGCTAAAACTAAAAGAATGGCGATGTTAAATGTTCGTTTCATGATTAAATGATTTTAAAATTAATACTGAAACAAACATCTAGATTATAGATGTGAATTTTGAAAAAACAGGGTTGGAAATCGGTACTAGTACCTAGGTTGAATTTTTTAACTACTTAATAAAAAGAGACTTAGCGTCGCTTCGAGATTGTACGTTTAATTTTTTATAGATGTTATTAGTATGTGTTTTCACAGTGCTAACACTCAAAAAAAGTGCTTCGGCAATGTCTTTATTGGTTTTGTCGTCGAGTAAATATTCTAAAACGATTTGCTCTTGCTTTGATAATTTATTTTTTAAATCTCTAGTTTTAGACTGTTTTCGTTTCCACATTTGATAAAGCAAAATAGCATTCAAAATAAATGAGATTGCTAAAATGGCATACAAATAAATACTCCAGTGTAAACCTGTTTTTCCTGCAGAAGCGGTTAACATATAACGATCCGCTTCGAGTTCGTTAGTATATTGTTTGGTATAAGAAGCTTTAGGGTAGGAGGTTTTTAAACGAGTTTTAAGACCGTCGTAATAGGAGTTGTTCTTTAAATCTTCGACATAGTAATTGTGTAAATCACTACTTCGATCAGACAAGTAAGAATAAATGTATAATTCTGCAATGGGTTCGTTTAAAGCTTCTCCGTAAGACTGAAGTGCTTTAAACCATTTCTTATTATTCAATTTTCGGTTGGCTTCACTTCTAAATTCGCCATAAGCAAATCGCATATCGTTTTTTAGAGAATCAATTTTCACAAATGCATTGGCCTTTGGGTTATTAGATTCTATAGCGCAAAATACTTGATTGCCGAATGAAAAAGGCAATTTTAAAGTATCGGTATTTTTAGCAATAAACAAGAGTTCTTCACTATCGCTACAATGACCATTAAAATGATTAAAATCTTGCTGTATATCTGAGCATTTATCGACATGTATGCGATAAATTCTATTCTCATTATCGAGCATGTTGCCCTTAAATTCAAAATAGCCAGTTTCATCTGCTGTAGTTTTTGCTATGATTTGCTCGGCGTAGACACCAGACATTTTGCGGTAATCTTCTACAATAGAAAGGTAGACTGAATTTTCCCATTGATCTGGATTTATAAAACCAGAAAAGGAATATTGAGCTTGGCAAACCAACGAAGCTACTAAAAAGACAAAAAGAATTTTTATTCGCATAGAACGAAACTACATAATTTTCATTGACTTTAAAATAGTTAGGTTTTAAAAGTGTAACAACTTTAACAAATCTGCGTCCTATCTATACATCAAATCAAAAAATAAATTATGAGTATCTGGCGTGTTATACTGTCCATTATTTGCCCACCTTTAGCAGTTTTAGATAAAGGTTGTGGGTCTATTCTTATTACTTTTTTATTATGGCTCTGTGGTTGGGTTCCTGGCGTAATTGCAGCATTAGTTATTGTCAATAATCCTGAGCGATAAATCCTTATCTTTGTACTTTACTTAATCAATAAAGTACACATGAAAAAATTTATCTTATTATTTGCTATGGTTTGTTTTTTAACGAGCTGTAATGTTACAGAATCTATTGTTTTTAACGAAAATGGCTCGGGTCAGTTTCTAATCACTTATGAGATGGGTGAAGCGATGAAAGTCTTTGAACAGTCGATGGGTGGAGGTAAGTCGGATTCAGAAAAGGAAGAAGGTGGTGAAACTATGGATACTACGATGGTTTTTGCAGATATCATGGAAACTTACAAAGATAGTGTTGCTGCGTTACCAGAAGAAAAGCGTTTAGCAATGGAGGCTGTAAAAGACATGTTTATGAATATGAAGATGAACGAAGATGAAGGAGTGATGAATTTTGGAATTGGTCTAAATTTTAACTCTATAGATGATCTAAAAGATATTAATGAAAAAATAAGAAAAGCGCAAAGTTTAAACTCTCAAGGAGACCAAGTTGGTTCTATGAAAGAGAACTCACCTCTTGGTAATTTTTTTGGTAGTGAAAACAGTAAAACAGGTTATATTTTAACAGAAAATAGCTTTGCTAGAGTAACACAGATTGATATCCCAGAAGGTGCAGCTGAAGATGCAATGGAAGAATTGTTTAATGAAGAGGATGAAAGTAATCAGCAATTTATGGACTATTTTGAAAATGCTTTTTATAACGTTAAACTTACTTTCCCAAAACCTGTAAAATCCATTGATGTTGAAGGTGCTGAATTTTCTAAAGATAGAAAGACAGTTACTTATAGAATTAATTGGATAGAATATCTTAAAAATCCGTTAGTACTAGATGCTAATGTAAAGTTTGTAGATGAATAAAACGGTTAAGCTCCAAGATCTAGGGTTAAAAGATTTTAAGGCCACTTGGGATTACCAAGAAACACTCTTTAAGGCCATTTTAGATACCAAAATAAAGAATAGAAGAGAAGACGCAGGTTTAGAAACCGACAACCATTTTCTATTTGTAGAGCATCCTCATGTCTATACCTTAGGTAAAAGTGGTGACTTGTCTAATTTGTTGCTTTCTGAAGCACAATTAACCGAAAAAGGTGCCACGTTTTACAAAATTAATAGAGGTGGAGATATTACGTATCATGGTCCTGGGCAAATTGTAGGTTACCCTATTTTAGACTTAGATAATTTCTTTACCGACATACATAAATACCTCCGTTTTTTAGAGGAAATGATTATTCTTACGTTGGCAGAATATAATCTAAAAGCAGAGCGAAGTCCTGGTGAAACAGGTGTGTGGTTAGATGTAGGTACGCCATTTGCACGTAAAATCTGTGCTATGGGAGTGAGAGCCAGCCGTTGGGTAACCATGCATGGTTTTGCGCTAAATGTTAATGCGGATTTGGGTTATTTTGATAATATTATTCCTTGCGGAATTAGAGGTAAAGCGGTAACGACATTAAATAATGAATTAGGTGTTGCAAAGGTTGATGAAGATGAGGTTAAGCAAAAGCTTTTGAAGCATTTTGGGGAGCTTTTTGAGGCTCGTTTCGTCTAACGGTATCGGCTATGAGTAGTTGCGTGATTTAGCACTAAACTTCACAAGTACACACCAAGTTGGAAATTCCGCAGGAATTTCCAAAGTAGGCGAGAACAAGCAATTACTTATAGCCATTGTTGTACACAGTTTTTATTGATTTATATTAAAGACTCTTTCGTTATCTAAATACGAATAGTTAATTAAAGAATTACTATTTGAGTAATTAAATATAAATTCGGTGCTAAATTCTTGATTATGAATATTATTTTCATTTTTTTCAATCATCTCTATAACATTGTTTTCTGATAAATATGCTGGTCCAATGAAAGGCATAAAAACTGACGATGCAATAAAAAAATCTTTATAGGGATTCGTATTATTATCATAAAAATATTTATATGTATAATGTGTACTTGCACCAATAGATTCTACTTCAATTACGTTTGTAAATGAATCATTATAAGTAAACTTTTGTACACCAAAACTTGGTTCAACACCTCTACCTCTGTGGTCACTATAAATCTCCTTAATTTTTCCGTTCGGATAATATCCAAAGTAATTTTCTTCCACGAAAGACTCATTATCCATAAAAACACTTTTTAATAAACCATTATCGTTATAATTAAAAGTGTACGTTTTAATAACTTCATATTCATTACAAACATTTTCTCGGGTTGAAATTACTTTATCAATTAAGTTATTTTCATTATATGAAAATTCGTAAATATTTTGTTCACACCCTTGATAATGTGGTAAGTAAAATATCATTTTTGATAGGATGTCTGAATTATCAATATATTCAAATTCCCATTTTCGGTATGTATTTTCATACATTACTAACAAAATAGAATTAATTTGTTTATCCAACTTCCCTTTACTTAATTCGTTTAAAATAATGTCTGGCTCATCTAATTCAAACCCCAATTCAGCGTGAGTTAATGGACTATTATCAATTTCAATTGATTTAAATCCATCATCTTTTTCACAACTAAAAAAAGTAATCAAAATTAGTATTGTAAAAGTCTTTTTCATATAGTAGTTAAATTGTGTACAACTATAGTGATATGAGGCCGTTTTAATGCCTTAAATAAGTCGTTAGACGAAGTTAGTTGAAAATTTTCACAAAGTCAAGTTAGCTCTCATCATTAAAAAACACCTTATAAAAATGCATTTTTTTCTTGTCATCATAACTTTGTAGATATTCTGCAAAAGTATCAGGTGCATCAATATCTAGTTTTATTTCTGTTTTACTCTATTGTTTTTGTTTTTTTAGAACAATTTCTGAAACATCGAAATGATAAATTGTCTTATTTATTTTTTTAGTAAAAATTTTGATATTTTTCTCGCAATTGAATAGACATATTCCTCTTGTGTATTACTAAGTACAATTATTGTAATTCCTTTTTTAGGATAAATCCAGAAGTCTGAAGCAAACAGATTGCTAGCACCACCATGGACTACTAACTTATTATTTGAATCATTATTTTCTATTCCCCAACCATAGCCATAGTGTGTATATATATCATTGATTTCAAAATGAGGATAGAGATATTTAGAGGTTGTTGCTTTATCTAGTACTGTATTGTTTTGTATCGCTTTACTCCATAACAATAAGTCGCTTGCTCGAGTTAGTATACCTCCATTTCCTTTAAGATTAAGATAAGGACCATTGTCACTCCAATTCTCCTCATTTGGTTTTTTAGCTTCTTTTCCATCTAAAAAACCATTAGCTACTTCGTTAGTTTCCCAATCTGGAATTACATAGCCAGTATGGTACATTTTTGAAGGTTTAAAAAAAGTTGTATTTAAAAAGGTTTCATAATCCATTCCGCTAGCTTTCTCGATGATTAATCCAAGTAAGCTATATCCCATATTAGAATAATTAAACTTTTCACCAACCGAACTTATTAGCTTGCTTCTAAATACTTTCTTTAGGAATTTTTCTTCCGTAATGGCATCATAATCATCACCTATTCCTTCTGTTAAACCAGAAGAATGTGTAAGCAACTGATGAATAGTTATATTCCTTTTATCGCTAGGAACATCTTCAAAGTATTTTGATATGTTATCATCTACACATACTTTATTTTGCATTGATAATTTTAGTATACCAGCAGCGGTAAATTGCTTTGTAATAGAACAAATATCAAAAACAGTATTTATGTCATTAAGCCCATTTTCTTGATTATTCTTTTTCCCATAGGCTTTATTAAATATAATGCTGTCATTTTGAGCAACTAAAATTACTCCCGAAAAACCTCTTTCTGTAAGTTTTTTATCAATGGTAGGTAAATCATCAATTTTCACCTCACCATTACGAATTGCTGTATATGTTCCGTCTGGTTGTGTAGCAACTAATTCTTTAAAAACACCATTTTCAGGGTTTTTAAATTCAATTTTATACTCGTCAGATACTTTAAAAGAAAATTTATGTTCTCCAGTTTGAATAAGTTCATATTCTGGTTGTCCGTCTACAAATAAAAATAATTTAGTATCATTTTCTTTTGTGTAAACCTCTATGATCATTCCTACTGCTTCAAGCACATATTCACCTGTATATTGTTTTAAAGAATCTTGAGTATTATTATCAATAGTTGCTTTTTTACTGCTATTTGTGTAACTAAAGGCCAAAGATGAAAATGATATCATTAGAAGTATTAAGATTGTGTTTGTTGTTTTCATTTCTATTTTCAATTAATGTAATTGTGTTATATTTTTTTATTTACGAATCGCTTTTAAGATTCCGTCTGGTTCAGGTTGTGTAATAAATAATTGTTTAAAAACACCATTTTCTTGATTCTTAAAATCTAATAAAAAACCTTCTATTGTTTTTGAGGAAAAATGATGCTCTTTAGTTGGAATAAATGTGAATTCTGGAAATCCATCCAAGAAAAAAAAGAGGTTTGTATCATTCTCTTTTGTATAAATTTTTATGGTTCTTCCTTGCATATCATATTCACCAACATATTGTTTTAAAGTACTTGCATTTATAGCTATGGCTTTTGGTTTATAGATGGTAGCATCGGGTTTTACTTCAATCCTTAATATGTCTTCTCTGGTATCACTAGTTCCTGACATTTCATCATTAATCCATTTAATGAATTGTGATACTCTGGTGTAATTTTCTACAACACCATATAAGCCTTCTGGTCCATCTTTTGTGTCTTGCCACGAGCTAATACCTGCTATATAAACAATGTCATCCTTAACAATAAAAGCGGGTCCTCCGCTATCACCAGGACCACTAATGCCTTCATACTCTGTAAGATATTTTGTTTTCGTATCTGGATGATTAAAGGTCCATGTTAACCATCTTTCGGTAGCTGTTTCTATCCTATTAGTAGCACCTCTTTGCTTGCCGTCGTTGCCGTTTACTCCAATTAATCCATCACCTTTATCTCCTCTACCAACCATATAGATAAGTTTATCTACTTCATCGTTTTCCATATACAATTTTGCTTGCATTGCATCTTTAGGTTTTGTCTTTAGATGTACTAATGCGATATCATTTAATGGTTCCATGGAAGTGTATTCTTCGATATTTTCCCATTGCTTATACATGATCACCTTGTCAACTTCTATTTCAGTATCATTAATGATGACGAAATGTTTTCGTCCAGCTTCAAATTTATCCTTAATTAATACTGCACAATGCGCTGCTGTTATTACCCATTGATCGGCTATTATAGTCGCCTCACAATCTGGTAAATTTAGATGGCACATGTATTTTTCGAATTGCTCTGCAAGTTTGATAAACTCGGCTTCATCTTTGTCGTGTCGAGTTATCATTGAGTCGTGTTCGTTACTATTTGTATGACTAAAGCTTACTAATAGTAATGATAGTATTAGCAGTAATACCATTGCGTTTGCTTTTTTCATTTTTATTTTAAAATTTTTTAATTTTATTACTATGTGTAAATATTGTTGTTGGTAATACTTTTACTTTGCGAGTAAAAAGTTTGATATCGCTCCTGCAATTGTGTAAACAGATTCTTTAAATTCATTACTGAGTACGATTATTGTAATTCCCTTGTTTGGGTAGATCCACATATCTGATGCAAAAAAATCAGTAGTGCCTCCATGTAACACTAATTTATTCTCTGAATCATTATTTTCAATTCCCCAGCCATATCCATAGCTATCATATATATTTGTAGGTTCAAAATGAGGATAGAGATATTTAGATGTAGTTGCTTCATCTAGTACCGTATTATTCATTATGGATTGGCTCCAGAGTAATAAATCGTTCGCTCGTGTTAGAATACCTCCATTTCCTTTAAGGTTGAGATATGGACCATTGTCACTCCAATTTTCTTCATTTGGTTTATTATTTTCAACTCCATTTAAATAACCGTTGGCAACTTCATTAGTTTCCCAATCTGGAATTATATAACCAGTATGGTGCATGTTTGAAGGTTCGAAAATCTCTAAATTTAAAAAGCTCTCATAATCCATTCCACTTACTTTTTCTATGATTAAACCAAGTAAGCTATAGCCTATATTAGAATAATTAAATCTTTCTCCAACTGGGCTAATTAATTCGCTATCAAAAACTTGATCTAAAAACGCTTCCTCAGTAATAGTTTCATAATCTCCACCAATTCCAACTACTAAACCAGAAGAATGTGTGAGTAATTGATGAATGGTTATATTTTTTTTGTCGTTAGGAACAGCGTCAAAGTATTTTGATAAACTATCATTAACTGTAAGCTCATTTTGCATCTCTAATTTTAAAATTCCAGCTGCAGTAAATTGTTTTGTAATAGAGCCCATATCAAAAACAGTATTGATATCATTAAATCCATTTTCTTGATTGTTTTTTCTTCCATATGCTTTATTAAATAGGATATTGTCATTTTGAGCGACTAAAACAACACCCGAAAAGTCTCTTGCTATAAGTTCTGTATCAAGGTCAAAAAAATCATCAATTTTTACCGCATCATCACTAGTAGAACAACTAAGATTTATTAATGATAATGACATTGTTAGAAGTAATAAGATTTTATTTGTTTTTTTCATGATTTTATGTTTTTTGATTGCTATTAATGTTTAAGTAAAAAATAAAAACCCAAGCTGATTAGCTCGGGTTTTTATATTCTTGAATTTTAGAAAAAGAAGCCAACAGATAATTGAAAGACTCCATTACTATTTTTGTCTGTAAAACCATCTACATCATTAATATCAGAGAGACCTAGATTATAACGTGCTGTAAAATTGAGGCCATTATCGAGTTTGTAGCCAACTCCAAAATTCAGACCATAATCTATTTGTTTTAATAACTCTTTATAATCTAAAGTGCCTCCTTTTGTGGATAGTAAATAACCGATTTGTGGGCCAGCTTCTAGACTAAATCTTTCTGTAACATAGTACTTTCCAATTAATGGAAGATTTAAATAGTTTAGATTAATGCTACCCTCAGATGCAACGTTTGTATCAGCTCCTTGCCCAGAATATATTAATTCGGGTTGTAAAGAGAATTTGTCTGATAGCTTAATTTCTGACATAACTCCGAAATTAAAACTTGTTATAGGGTCCAGATCTTTGGCATTGTCACCAGTAATAGAAGCAAAGTTTAAACCTGCTTTGACTCCAAATTTAATGTCTTGAGCGTTGATGTTAGATAATCCTAAAACTGCAATAACAGTTACTAAAAATAATTTTTTCATAATTTGTGTTTTTTGATTTAAGAGTGCAAACGTAATTTTCAAAACAAAACGAAAAGTTAATTTCATTATTGAAGACGTACTGATACATCAGAATTACACGAATCAGGACTTTTATTAACTCCTTTTATATGCATTCCATTTAAAATAAATTTTTAAGATCGAATCGATACGATATTCTGAACAATAACAATCCAAAAGACTCGGAATTTGATTTGACTATAGTCATATTTCTGGAGCCTTCGTAATTGGGAGTAACTCCGAGGTATTGATATCTTAAGGATAAGGTGAAATTATTGATGTGTCTACCAATACCAATTCCAGCGGTGAAATTTGGTTGACTTATTTTGGTTGTATCATCCGTATGCACAAAGGAAAATAATGACGAATATCCAAGCCTTGATTCAACAAACAGGTGTTTTTTTATAGGTAATCTGTATAGCGCTGTAATAGTGGTAAATTTAAAGTCATTTGACGATAGAGTTTCAATATTTTCATCTTCTATACTTGTTATGCCTGGGATAAAATTTCCGCCCGTAGAGATGTCTAACCCTATTTGTCCAAATTGATAAAATTTTATAATGTTAAAATGTAATTCGCCTTTTCCACGAGCATTTTTATTTCCGAAAACATTTCCAATTCCTACACCTGCTTCTATATATGTATCCTGTGCATTAATAAGTTCTATTTTTAATAATAACAGAACTAAAAGCAAGAAATACTTTGGTTCGATTTTCTTCATAGATCCTAATTTTAATAAATAATTGTGGGTACCCTTTTTTTGATTAATACATTCACCTTTTTGAATAAAAAAGTAGCGGCTTTATTACTATTTATAAAGATTATCACGAATAATTATCTCTATTTTTAGCAATAAAACCGCTACCTATTATCTAAAGTTAATATTAAGGGTTTTTAAATCAATTTTCTTTTAAATATATAGCGTGTAATAAAAATACCATTTCCGTCTTTTTCACCTGAATCACTTTCTACAGCACTTGTTACAAATATTAAATCCCAACCTTCACAAATCATCGTCGTTAATTTTGAGGAAATTACGGCATCATTTGCTGCTATATTTTGGAAACGTATGCCAGCAACATTATAAAAGTTTAATAATTTTGTTTCTTCAAAATCCTTTACTCTAATATCTTTTCTTTTAGATTTATTTCTTGAGTTATCATCTTCAGTTTGAGTGGACGTAAATTTTTTATAATCTCTTTTATCATTTGCTGAAATTAAACGCGATCTACCTAAGCCATCTGATATAATAGATTCTACGCTTGTAATCACTTTTACTTCAAATTCTGGTTTTAATGTTTCTTTTTGTTTTATGTTTTCTTGCGCAAAAGTATTTGTTACAAATACTATAAATACTGCCATTAATGCTAATATGATCTTTGTCATTTATTTAAGTTTTAATTATAATTATTCTATACCAAAAGCTTCACTAAAACCTTGTTCCATAAAGCCCTCAAAAGGTTCGTCATGTCCGCCAGCTCCAGAAAGTATATTAGCATTTTTAGATTGTAAAAATGTAACCTCTTCGTTTGTAAGACTACCGACTGCCTCATCTGTTTCACCATAAATGTATGTTAGGTTAGATAAGCTTTCTATAGTGTTAAATTGCTCTGTATATCTATTCATTCCTAACCCAGCAAATAGTCTAGCTTCATTTCTCCGAAAAATTTGCTCAAATTGTTCTGCTTCTACTATTGGAGTAACACCGTTTTCAAAATATGCATTTTTGCCATCTGCTAGACCTTGCCACATAACATCGTTAATGTCTAGTCTACCTGATATAATTAGGTATTCATCAGCCACATCTATTCCTTTTTTTGCAATTAACTCTTGTGTTACAAATGAACCAAATGAAAACGCTGCAATGTAAACCGTTCTTCCTTCATCTTTAAAATACTTAACAACGTGATGTAGTGTTTCTATGCTTTCAGCATTAAAATTAACAGCTTGGTCCAACGTAATTTCATTGCCTTCTATTATGTTAGGGTCTAATGTCTGAGCTTGGTGTACAGTTATATTTAAGATATCTGTAGTATTAAAATTTGCGGAAAAGTAATCCACTAATTCCGAGGCGAGTTCTGTACTAGGACCACCTGGTACAGTTATCACCACGTTAGAAGCTTTTTCATCTCCATTAAAATAAATTAAGTCCTTAATTTCTTGCGGAATTTCGTTAAAGGTTATAGGTGGATCTCCATCATCAGAGCATGAGAATGCTGAGATTGTGAAAAATACTATTAAAACTAGTTTTAAAATTGGACGATAATAATTAATACTTATCATCTTTTGTGATACTCTTTTCATTGATTTTCGTTTTTTGATTTATACCGGGCAAAAGTATAGTTACCAAAAAGATAAAAGAGTACAATTTTTATTGTAGATGTGCTAAAACAGTGGAATCAGACGAATCAGGACGTTTTTTGAAGTTTTCTATAAGCTCCTGGTGACATATTTAAACTCATATTAAAAGTATTATAAAAAGCACTCTTAGATTTAAACCCAGCTTCCATGCCAATAGCTTCAATAGAATATTTATTAAACACAGGATCTTGCAATAGATTTTTAGCTTCTTCAATACGATATTCATTTACAAATTGAATAATGCTCTTATTTATTTCCTGATTTATAATTTGAGATAAATAGCCTTCACTTGTATCTAATCGTGTTGCTAAATCTAATCTACTTAAAAGCGGGTCCTTATATAATTCTTCGTCTTCCATTAACTTATAGAGTTGAGTAATAATTTTAGACGTAGTAGAGCTCCTTATTTTCTTTTTTATCGGAGTATCAGCTGACTTTTTTGAAACTAAATAGTTATGTATTTCTTCTTTTTGGTCTATGACTTGCAACCTAAATACGCCATAATATAATATCCACCATAAGAATAAAGACATAAATATCCATAGTACATATGCTGAATATAATGAATCTAACAAGTGAAGTTCTACTCTATTGAGTATCAAGATTATGATAAGGCATATAACAAATAAGTTTAATCGTAACAACCAATGTCTTTTGTTCTCTGATATTGAAGTTGAATTTCGTAATAGTTTTCTACTCCAAAAAATCAAAAATATATTGAAGCTAATAGATGCAATATCTTTTAGGTAAAAGACCAAAACATCATAGATTGTACCATACAAGTCCAGCAAATACAATGAAAACTCAAGAATAACAGAGCCAATAAATGGAAGGTATATCCATTTGTACCACTTATTTTTTAGAAGTGGATGCTTAATTTGAATTATAAAATAGGTAAATAAAGCTGCAGCAAATAAAAAGTCTAACCTAAAAAGGAGCAAAATTTCTACAATAACACTAGACACGTTAATGCTAAGCCATTCTATTAAGGTTAAACTAGCCATTGAGAATAATGATAGTGCCAGATAGTTATTAGCACGACTCTTATAAAAAGACGTTGTAATTAGTGAGATACTGACAAAGTACCCTATAATTACACTGGCAATCATTACAAAGTCTAATATAGTTTGATTCATTCTTTGTTGTATAAAGAAAGTTAAATGATTAGTAGTCTAACTATTATATATGTGCTAATATATATGATGTATGGTATATAGCTAAGTTAAGTAAATTATAATATTCTATATAATTTATGTTATTTTAAGAATAAGCGAACCTGTTTGAAGTGTTTTTTACTGATAAATTAAATTGAAAATAGTTGTAAGATAATAGATGAATTTTGTTGAAAAATTTCGAAAATTGAGATTAGCTCTCATCGTTAAAAAACACTTTGTAAAAGTGCATTTTTTTCTCCTCATCGTAACCGCGTTCTAGATATTCTGCGGAAGCATCTGGTGCATCCACATCGAGTTTTATCTGTATGTTGGTATCTAGTTTTATTTCGGTTTTAATTTTTTGCTTCTGCTTTTTTAGAGCAATTTCGGAGACATCAAACTGATTGCGGATCAGTACTTTGTTTTCAGTTTCGTAGCTTTTTTTGTAATCTTCAAACAATTGAATATGGTCTTCTTCATCGAAGACTTCTTCTTTAAATGTTTCAATATTTACAATTTCATTTTCTTTAAAAAAGTCAACAGTATTTGCTAAGAAATTACTTTGAGCTTGACCTCCAAAATTAGGTTGTAAGACCTCTTTGGAGAATTCTCTACATAACTCAATACAGTTCTTAGTATGTTGGTTACTATCGTCTGGATATCTAATGTTTAGGAAGCTCTTAATCCAATATTGTGTATCGTAGGTATTATTATCCACGCTAAATACAATTTTACCTTCCAAATCAGAGGTATTAAGGATTAAACAGCCTTTATCTACTTTTTTGGCTTGAATACCTTTTTGTACTAAAATATCATAATTTCCAGACTCTAAATACGTCTGAAAAAATTCTGTCTTATTTTCAATCTTGTAGATACCAAAAGCATCAGTAAAATAGTCTTCGTATTGTACATTTTCAAAATGACAAATTAGTACATCTCCTGTTTTTATTTGCGCAGAATTACTTTGTTCAAATAGGTGTGTAACTATATGTTTTGAGACTTCTACAAAGTCTGCTTCATCTTTAAATATCTGTTCGCTATAAGTGTTAATTTCATTAAGGCCTATATCGCTATGATGATGAAAACGGTAACTTTCAGCCACACTAACAAACGGTTTTAATAAATAAGGTAGCATAAGGTTGTAAGTGGCCTCGTCAAAATGAACGGCAGCATCAGAAAAGGCATTTTTTGTGCCGTTAAATTTGTTACCAACTTTATGTATTATACAGCTTTTTATTGAGGCTTTTTGTCGTTTTATCATACTTCTAAAAATATCAAAATTTTGAGTTTACAATACTACAAAATCATAGGCTTAAAACTAAAGAAACGCCAAATTTACTTTGGCGTTTCTTGACTTGAGGACTTAGATTTGGTTATCGTTATATTTTTACGAATTCTACACGTCTGTTTTGTGCTTTTCCGTCTGTTGTTTTATTGTCTCCAACGGGTTGACTTTCACCTTTTCCGTCTGTGGTTAATCTGTCTTTAGAAACTTTGTAAATTGAGATTAAAACCTCTTTTACAGCTTCTGCTCTGGCTTTAGATAATTTTAAATTTGCATCATCAGTTCCATCGGCATCAGTATGTCCTATAATGTTTAATTTAATCGTTTCATCTTGCATTAAAACTTGCGAGATTTGACGAATAACACCCAATGATTGTGGTTGTATGTTTGCTGAACCAGAATCGAACAAAATACCATTGGTAGATATCTTGCCTTCGTTCATTAGTTTTCGTCTTAAATCTTCACCACCTTCAGAAACTTTTAAGTTAGACATAAATAAACGTTCTATACCTTCTTCTTTAAAACCATTAAGATGAAATTTTATTGCCTTTAAAGGGGAATCTGCACCAATCATTTTAGGAATATCAACACATTTCTTTTCATTGACCCATACCCTAAACCGTTCTTTATTAACAGCTATAGAAATATGTGGTTTGTTAAGTACTGATTTTCTTACATCTGCTTTTACATTGTTAGTAATGGTATTATTTCCATCGATTCTATTTCTAACACGAAATGTAGAAACTACAAACTGAACAAAGGGAATTTCTACTTTAGCAAAATCGAGACCAGTACTAAACTCATTATTGTCGTCTAATCTAACTTCTAAGAAAGCAGAACTAGATGTGTTCTCATTAATACCTAATGCCACTAGGTCAAATTCAATTGTGTAGTTCTCTGGAAGCTCTCTTGGCAAGTTTGGAATTACGTAAGTGCTGTAACCTTGTTTTAGCTCAAACCAGCGTCCTGGTAATTTGTTTAGAGTAACGACTTCTCCTGAGCCATTTGTATTCCATTTGGCCGGAAAATCACCAATAAAGTCATTAGAAAAATCATCAAAAAAGATCAGTTTATCACCAGGTACAAAATCGTATTTGCTATATACTTCTAAACCATCAGAAATATTTGAAGGTTTGTCTTTACTGGTTTCATTTTGAATGTCTTTATGGTCATCTGAACTGTCATTATCATCTTTATTTGAGACGGGTTTAGAATCTTCATTACTATCAGAATTGGAGTTGTCTTCATCGTCTTTATCTTCTCCTTCTACTTTAGATCCTAGTAGTAATTTTTTAGCCGTTTTAATACTGTAAGATAATGCTTTTTTTGCACGATTAATTTGAAGCGTTGCTTTACTTTGTTTAAAAACACCTGCACCATCTAAATCGTTTAATATATCTGGCGCACTTTCACTTAGCGCTGATACTTCTGCTAAGGCTTCTTCTAGTACATCTAAATCTTCATCTTCTAAAGGAGTACCAGCTGCAGCATAGCCATCATATTTGTAGACTTTGTCATATAAATCAAAAGATTCTTTTACAAAACTATCAACACTAGATATGCCTACACTGCTCTTAGGACGTTTTATTTTTTTAGTTTGAGCATTTAAATTAGAAGCTAAGAACAGAAATAGGAAAGTTGTTGTAAAAAGTTGCTTTATAATAGATGATGATCTCATTTTAAATAATTGATTAATAGCGGTCTAAAATTAATAATAACTATCGATATTAAAAAATGAATTTAGATTAGTTTTAAGATTTAATGTAGTTTATAAACTACAATATTTTTACTATCACTTTGTGTAATGAGCTCTAAACCTTTTTCTGTATCTAATTTTTGTAATTCTGCCGCAGAAGTTCCAAAAATTGGGAAATTTGGAATACTCTTAGCTTGGCTGTCAAAAAGATACACTTTTTTAGATTGGAGATCTGTTGTAGTAACATAGATTTTATCGTTTAAATAAAATACACTTGGTGCGGTGTATTCACCATAATCTAAATCTATGGTTCTAGATTTTATATTTAATTTATTTTCTGTCATAGAAACTAAAGTTTTACTTGTTGTTTCTAAACGATGTTTGTCTGTTAGCATTAAGTTTTTTGTACTCAAATTCCCTTTTGTATCAACCTGTATAAGTTGACCCAGTATGTTGGTTGTTGTAAACTTGTTTTGGTATAAATAGATGTCGTTTTCAGAGAATTGAATCTTGCCTTTTACATTGACTCTAATGTTTCCTTGTCGGTTTAGAATTTGTAAATTTTCACCAGTGGCAAAAGTTAAATAATCTTTACTCCCAATTCTAAAATGCTTTGGTTGTGTGTCAATAGTTGAACTATTATTTTTATAATTAAAACCTGTTACTAATTCTCCTTTTGCATTATACATTATAAGATTCTTACCTTGCGTAACTAATAGCCTGTAGTCTTTTCGTTTGTCGTAATCAAAAACAGAGAGTGGTTGTGTTATGTCGTCTTTAAAATTTTTAGGAAAAGGGGAGACATCGTTACCATTACGATCTAAAACATAAATATGATTTGAAGTAGCAAAAACCAGTTGTAATCTACCATTTTTATACATATCCATTTGTTCAATTTTCCCTAGAATTTTTCCTTTCAACTGTTTTTTCCATAAAACAGAGCCAGAATTAGAAATGAGATAAAGTACATTGTTTACATCTTGTACCGCTATATCATGAGCATTGGTTATATGGTTTTTAAGGGTTTGAGGTGCTGAGATAATCTCTGATTCAACGTTTGTGTTGAAAGCTTCAGTTATGCTATTTGAAGCCGCTCTTTTTTTGAACTTTTGAATAATGCCATTGACATGAGCGTAACTATCTTCATATATATACTGAACCGCATTAGCATTATATCCTTTAATTTCTTTATTTAAAACTTCTGATAAACCTTCAGAATTTTTAAAAATAAACATCGAAGCTTCATCGCTAAGATTTTCACTAATACTAGTAAAGGCTTCGGAATTAGCTAAGGTGTTATTATTTAAGGCATTAGTTAGTATTGTTTTAATTCTATCAATAGAATTAGAAAACACAATGAAATTCTCATAGATCGAAAAATATTTAGTTTCACTAAAGGATATAAATGGTTTAAGACGAGATTTAAAAAAATCAACATCGCCGAATTCATAAATTTCAATTTCTCTAAATGTTTCTGCGCTAGACTTAGCTTCAATAGATTCTAAAATAAGATTTGTGTCTAATGAATGTAATATTACAGCTTCATCAATCAGAGCTATTTCATTCGTGAAATTGAGAAAAGTTTGAATACTATCAGTGGCTTGTTGGTTAATTTGATTTAAGTTATTATTAAAAGTTAAAAAATCATCATAAGATATACTCAATAGTGAAGATGTGTTATATGGTGCCAGCTCAGGCGAATGTGTTTTTTGAGGAATGGTATGCTTAAAGTTATCAAGGTTATTAGAAATGGAATCTTGCGATTTAAGAATACCATTATAATGAAGACTATTTTCAGTATATCTAAAATCTAAAACAGTATAATTAGCGGTGCTGTCTTGCTTATTAATATTAGTAAATAACAGTTGTGAGTAGTTTTTTGCATCAGATTTAAAAACAACAGAAGCAACCGACTTATCGTCTGTAGTTTCTATAAGGTTTTTTAATTCAGCATTTTCATTTTTAGAATTTAAGGATTTTAAAAGTTCTAAATTATTTGATCCTGCGAAAACATTTCCAATTATTTTGTGGTAAACTGTTGTCGTATCAATTTGTGTTTTTTCAATTTTAAAATCTACTAAAGTTTCAGATATTCGGTTAGGGATAGAATCAATTACAAATAGAGTAGAATCATTTTCGGTGAGAATTATATAATCGGACTTATTATCCGTAAAACTCACATATACCTGTTTCGTTGTATTGAGGAGTTTTAAGACCTCTGAAGCTTTTTGTAATTCTTTATTATATATGTTAGAAAGTATATTGTGGTTGTCTATACTATTGATAAAGTCGTTAAGTTCATTTATCTTAATAATAGCAGATGCATCATTAGGTGTATATTGATAAGCGTATTTGGTTTTGTTATAATCTTTTTGACAGGCTAGTAGAAAAAACAGTAGCACTATTAAAAATCCGAATTTCTTCATTAAAATATATTTATACTACAAATATATAAAGTTATATATCTAATCGGTATTGCTCTGGTAATAATCTAAATGATTTTCTATGATACTTCGTAATACCATATTTTTCAATTGCAGCTCTGTGTTCTTTTGTTGGATACCCTTTATTTTGTTTCCAGTTGTACATTGGAAATTCTTTATGAATTTTTTCCATATACTCATCTCTATATGTTTTTGCTAAAATTGAGGCGGCAGCAATACTTAGGTATTTACTATCTCCTTTAACTATGGTTTTATAGGGAATCTCCTGAAATGGTTTAAACTTATTTCCGTCAACAATAATATATTCTGGTGAAATATGGAGCTTTTCAATAGAATGGTGCATGGCCTTTATTGAAGCATTTAAAATATTGATAGAATCAATTTCTAGTTCTAGAATATGATGAACTGCAAACGTAAGGGATTCAGTTTCGATTATAGGTTTTAAAATATTTCTATTTTTTTCTGATAGTTGTTTTGAGTCATTCAATAAATCATTATTAAAAGATAACGGGAGTATTACAGCTGCAGCAGTAACTGGGCCAGCCAAACAGCCTCTACCAGCCTCATCTGTACCGCATTCCAATTCAAAAGAAGAAAACTTAGTTTTAAGAGTCAAAATGTTAAAATTTGAACAAAGTTAAAATTTTAACGCAACCCTTTTACAGTTTTTACATCTAAGTATTGAGTTATATGTTTAAAACATTGAAAAAATGATTTAATGTTATTGTTGACAGATTCGCAAAACCATTAACATTTTTTTGGCAAAAACACTTGCTTATTTAATATTTAATTAAGATGTTTGCAACTAGACTAACTCAAATAATTGTTTTATGAAATTAAAGTTAACATGGTTATTAACGCTTTTTATGGCGTTCGTGATGCAATTTTCTTTTGCACAAGAGAAAACTGTCACAGGTACAGTTACAACAGCTTCAGATGGTTTACCCCTTCCTGGTGCTAGCGTACTTGTAAAGGGGACCAATAAAGGTCAACAAACAGATTTTGATGGTAAGTATACTATTCAAGTCAATCAAGGAGATGTTTTAGTGATATCTTATGTAGGTATGCAAACGACAGAAGTTACTGTAGGAGCAGCTAATACTTACGACGTCGCTTTAAAAGACGATAGTACTCTTGATGAAGTGGTAATTGTAGGTTACGGTACCACAACTAAAAAATCCTATGCTGGTACAGCTACGGTAGTAAAATCTGAGAATATTGAAACGAAAAACTTCTCAAACGTTTCTCAGTCACTTGCAGGTGAGGCTGCTGGTGTAACAGTAATTAATACATCTGGTCAACCAGGTTCTACTTCTACTATTAGAATTAGAGGTTTTGGATCTGTTAATGGTAACAGAGCTCCTTTATACGTTGTAGATGGTGTTCCTTACTCTGGTAGTTTAAATGCTATCAACCCTTCAGATATTAAATCTACAACAATTCTTAAGGATGCAACTGCAACCGCTATTTATGGTTCTAGAGGTGCTAATGGTGTTATCTTAATAACAACTAAAGGTGGTTCTGCAACAGAATCTTATATTGAAGTAGATGTAAGAACTGGTATTAACACACAGTTAATAGATAGATATGATGTAATTACTAATCCAGAAGAATTTATTGGATACGTATGGGAAGCTAATGTCAATCGTGAGATATTAACTGGTAATGCTGATCCTATTGGGACTGTGAATAATACATTATTTACAACTCTCATCAATCCAGTGTACAACATGTGGAATGTTGCCAATGGAGCTGAATTAATTGATCCAGCAACTGGACAAGTAAGACCTGGAGTTACTAGAAAGTATACACCGAAGAATTATCAAGAAGAATCGTTTAACCCAGCTTACAGAACAGAAGCTAACCTTAGAATGGGTGGTGGTAACGAAGATGTAAAATATTTTGTTTCTTTAGGTTTCTTAGATGATTCAGGTTATATTATCAACTCTGGTTACAAGAGATATACAACAAGATTAAATTTAAATGCTAAGGTTAAGCCTTGGTTAAAGCTTGGTACTAACTTAGGTTATACTTATTCTGAGACTTTAGCAAATGGACAAACAAATGGTGCAGAAAACCTTTTTGAATTTGCGGATAAAATGCCACCTATATATGGTGTTTTCTTAAGAGATGATAATCAAGAATTAGTAGAAGATCCAATTTTTGGTGGTTTCCAATATGATTATGGTTCTATATCTGCTATTAATAATGGTTTTGCTCCTAGAGCTAGAGCAGCTTCTGATGGTCTTAACCCAATTGCATCTGCATTATATGATTTTGTTGGTACAGATAGACATGAGGTTAACGCTAGTTTTAATGCAACAGTAAATGTTGCTAAGAACTTAACTTTTGAAACTACATTTGGTGCTCAGTACTCAAATAATATTTTTAAAAGTGCATCTAACCAATTTTATGGTGGTGCTGCGCCAAGTGGTGGTACTTTCTTCCAGAGAAATACAGAGACATTGACAATGAATTTTTTACAATTATTACGTTATAGAAATGATTTTGGAAGACATTCTTTAGAGGTTTTAGCAGCTCATGAAAGTAATGATTTTGATCAGTCGCAAGTAACAGGAAGTAAAAGTAAAGCGGTTGTACCAGGTATTTATGAATTAAACAACTATATTGTTGATGCAAATCCATCTACTGGTTTCAGTCAAGGAAGAACTTTAGAGTCTTATTTTGCTCAAGTTAATTATGATTTTGACGATAAGTACTTTTTAACTGGTTCAATCCGTCGTGATGGATCTTCTAGATTTGCTAACGATAAATACGGAACATTTGGTTCTATAGGTGCTGCTTGGGTTATTTCAAATGAAGACTTTTTATCAGATAGTAACTTATTTACTTATTTAAAGCTTAAAGGTTCTTATGGTATTACAGGTGATGAAAACGGTGTAGGATTCTATACTGGTATTGATACTTTTACAGCATCTAACTTAGGTGGAAGTATAGCAATTGCGCCTAATACTTTTGAAAACCCAGAATTAACTTGGGAAGAGGCAGTACAATATCAAGTAGGTGTTGAATTTGGTTTAGGAAATTGGTTAGACGGTTCTGTTGATTATTTTATTAAGGATACTGAAAACTTAATTTTTCCACGTAGAAACCCACCTTCAACTGGTGTAGCTGTAATTACAGTTAACGATGGTGTTTTAAGAAACTTTGGTTTAGAATTTGATTTAACAGGTCATATTATTAGAAAAGATGATTTTACTTTAGACCTTAGTATTAATGGTTCTATGTATGATAATGAAATTAGAACAATGCCTATCGAACCTGCAACAGGTGAACCAAAAATCATAGATAGACAAGGAAACTATGCTTATACGCAAGGAGGGTCAATATATGACTTCTATATTCGTGAGTATGCTGGTGTAGATCCTGCTGATGGATACCCAATGTGGAACCAATATTATGATGATGTTAATGGTGATGGTATTTTTGATTCTGGTGATACAGCTATTCAGAGTATGACTGATTATTTAGATGCTAACCCTGATGCTAATGTAGAAAAGACGGTAACTAAAACTTATGCAGATGCTACAGAAAGGTTTAATGATGGTAAATCTGGTATTCCTGATTTAGCTGGTGCCTTCCGTTTATCTGCACGTTACAAAAATTGGAATTTATCAACTCAATTTACTTATTCTTTAGGTGGATATGCGTATGATGCTCAATATGCTGAGTTAATTCATGATAATAACAGTGGTATTTCAGGTACAAACAGACACGTAGATATTAGAGATAGATGGAGAGAGCCTGGAGATATTACTAGTGTTCCTAGAATTGCAGATAGAGTAATACCTAACGTTAGAGCTCAATCAACAAGATTCTTAATTAAAAAGGACTATTTAGCGTTAAATAATATTTTATTAGGTTATACTTTATCTTCTAAGTTTTTAGATAAAACAGGTTTAGATCTAGTTAACTTATATATATCTGGTGACAATTTATTTGTAAAAACAGCTAGAACAGGATTTAATGCCTCACTTAGTGAGTCGGGTAGTAGTGGTAGAGCAACTTACGCTCCATTAACGACTTTCACTATGGGAGTTAAATTGAAATTTTAATAAAAAAAAGCGATATGAAAAAAAATGTATTTAAATTTTTAATGTTATCAGCTGTGATGTCACTGACATTTAGCTGTGAGAAAGATTTTATAAACACAGAACCTCAGGGTGGTCTAATTACATTAGATCAGCTTGCAGATGCAGCATCAGTTAATCCTGAGATTGTTGCAGGTACAATGGATGGAGTTTATACAACTACTTTTACAACAGGTACAGGAGGTACAACTGGTCACGATGACTTCGGTCATAAAGGATATGATATCTTTGCAGATATGTTATCTGGTGATTTAGCACTATCTTTAAGTACTTATGGATGGTATAGAGCTAGTATTACTGAACTACAATGTACCCAAGATTTTACTTATACAGATAACTACCAAGTATGGAGACATTATTACAGAGTTGTAAAAAATGCTAATATTGTAATTGGTACTTTAGGTGGTACTAATGCTCAACCAGTGGTAGAAGAAAGTAGATATATCTTAGGTCAAGCATTAGCAATGAGAGCTCATTCTATGTTTTACTTAACTCAATATATGTCTAGAGACTATTACCCAGATGCAGAAATCTTACCAATCTATGATGAGACAACTGCAACTGGACAACCAAAGTCTACAACTGCAGAGGTATATGCATTTATTGAGAATGATTTAAACATTGCAATTGATCTGTTAGATGGTTATAATAGACCAACTAAAACACAGGTTAATAAGCCAGTGGCGCAAGCGATTTTAGCTTATGTATTAGCATCTAAGCGAAATGCATGGCCTGAAGTAGCTGCACTTACAGCTGAAGTAATGGCTACAAATGGTGCAACTTTAATGAGTGCTGAGGAAATTACAGGTGGTTTTAATAATGTAGCAACACCAGGATGGTTTTGGGGTGTTGATATTACTCTTGATATTGGTTTAGGTCTAGTTTCTTGGTGGGGACAGATGGATTATTTCTCTTACAGTTACCCAGCTTTTGGTGATTCTAAATCTATTGATGAAGGTTTATATAATGCTATTCCTGCAGACGATGCGCGTAAAGCTCAGTTTTATACAACTGCTGGTTCATTATACTTAATGCCATTAGATAAATTTTACGATCCTGCTAGACAACCAGCTGGTAGTGGACCAATGGTAAATGATTATGTATATATGCGTCAAGCAGAAATGATTTTATTAAATGCTGAAGCATTAGCTAAATCTGGACAAGATGGTCCTGCACGTGAAATGTTAAGAACTTTAATGTCTCAGCGTGTTCCTGATACATCTTACTTAGATGGTCTTTCTGGTACAGCTCTACAAGATGAAATCTATTTACAAACTCGTATTGAATTATGGGCAGAAGGTAAATCTTACTTAGCACTTAAGAGAAATCAAGGTACAGTAAATAGAGGGTCAAATCACTTATCTTTTCAAGGTGTACCAATGTCTTATGATGATGAGCGTTTAACATTTGAGATCCCAGAGCAAGAGATACAAGATAATATCTTTATCAACGAGCAAAATCAATAATAATTAAAACAAGACTTATCTCATGAAGAAAATTTTAAATTATATATTTGTAGGTGTTTTGGTGACATTTGCTTACAATTGTGAAGAAGATCTTCCTAGTGGAAGTACAAATTATGTAACCCTGGAAGCAGATCGTAGTATTAGAATAGAAAATAATGCTACAGTAAATGAAGAAATCGTTGTTTATACAGGTAATAGAACAGGTTCAGCTAGAACATTTACTGTAATGGTAGATCCTAGTTCAACTTTATCTGCAGATAATTACGTTTTAGGAGCAACTACTGTAACAATACCTGCAAACTCAAATGTTGGAACTATACCTTTAACGTTAACTGATAATGATGATCTTTCGTTTTCAGCTAAAACGTTAGTTTTAGATTTACAAAATGAATCTGGAATTAATTTTGGTGACAACTTAGTATTAGACATTGCAGAATTATGTACAGAGACAGTTGCAAGGTTGACTGTGAATACAGATAATTGGCCGGATGAAACAACTTGGGAACTATATAGTTTAACAGGTGGTTCAACTTTAATTGCATCTGGTGGACCTTACATTAATCCAGATGATGATTTTTCATCAATTATTAATGAATTTTGTTTATCAGCTGGTGATTATGGTGTAGTAATGTATGATTCTTATGGTGATGGTGTAATCAATGAAGCAGAAACAGCTTATATTGGTTTTAGTGTTACTATTAACGGTGTTGAAGTTGCTGCTGCTGTAGTTGGTCCTTCAGCAAGTCCAGGAAATGAATCATCTTTTGCTTCAGATACCTTTACTGTTAACTAAATATTACATAAGTTATATTTTAAGCCATCTTGATATTCAAGATGGCTTTTTTTTTAAATTTACTTTATCCAAGCATATTGATATTCTCAGATATCATTATATTGCAATAAAAAAATTTTATATGAAAAGAAGTACAAGATTTTGTTTACTGACTTTAACAATTTTTGGTTTATGTAATTTTTTAAATTCTCAGAACTTAACAAAGAATCTTTCTGAAGCTAATAACGATTTATTAATAAAATTTGAGAAACAAGAAAGTGAAAGAAAGAGTCGTGTTGAAGTGTTTTTAAAAAATAATCCGAGTTTAGTTCATTCAAAAAGGAATAATAAAAATGAATGGATTCAGTTATACGATATAATTGATGGAAAGCCTCTATACAGATCAACAGATAACCGAAATGCTGGTAGAGGAACAAAAACAAATCATCTGCAAGCAGGTGGAAGTTTAGGATTAAATTTAGACGGTTCTGGAATGACTATTGGTGTGTGGGATAGAGGAATAGCCCAAGCAACGCATCCGGAGTTCACTGATAATGGTGGTTCTGCTAGTAGGATTATTATGGTTGATGCAACAGATGCAGATGGTAATTCAGATCCGGCTTCGCATGGAACGCATGTTACAGGTACAATAGCGGCAAAAGGTGTAGATCCGTCTGCTATTGGTATGGCGCCTAATGTTACTGTAAAGTCGTATAATTGGAGTAATGATGAGGCAGAAATGGTTGCTGCAGCTGCAGATGCTACAAACCCTATTTTTATATCAAATCATTCTTATGGTATTCCGGTAGATCCAAATGATGGAACAGGCCCAATAGCTTCATGGATTATGGGCGCATATACACAAGATGCTCGTGATATTGATAATATTATAAGAAGTAATCCAAAATATTTAGTTGTTGCTTCCGCTGGAAATGCTGGAAATACATCATATCCAAATGGAATGTTCGCTAATTACGATAAATTAACTACAGATAAAAATGCAAAAAACAGTTTGGTTGTCGCTAACGCTAATCCATCTGTAGTGGAACAGCCAATTTTCAGTGGTAATTATGAGATTACTAGTATGTTTATAAACAATAGTAGTAGCCAAGGGCCAACTGATGATTTAAGAGTAAAACCAGATATAGCTGCCGATGGCACTAATTTATATTCTACAGTACCTGGTAGTGGTTATGGGACATCAACAGGAACATCGATGGCTGCGCCTAATACAGCTGGTACTTTAGTTTTATTACAACAATATTACAATCAGTTAAATGGGGAATATATGAATGCATCTACTTTAAAAGGATTAGTATGTCATACTTCATTAGATGATATAACTACTATAGGACCAGATCCAATATTTGGTTGGGGATTTTTAGATGCTAAAGCTTCAGCAGAAACCATTGCAGAAGATATTAATAGTGATTCTATTATAAGTGAATTAACTTTAGATAATGGTCAGACTTACACATATACATTTTCTGCGCAAGCGGGCGATAAATTACGAGCAACTATTTGTTGGACTGATATGCCAGGTGACGTATCCGATGGAACATTAAATGACCCAACTCCACGATTAGTTAATGATTTAGATCTAAGAATAACCAAGGATGGAACAACGTATATGCCATGGAGATTAGATTATTCACCTTCAACTGGATTTTCAAATTCTAAAGGGGATAATATGGTTGATAATATTGAAATTATTGACATTGATACACCAGAAACTGGAAATTACACTCTTACTGTTACCCACAAAGAAACGTTAGAAGGTAATGAGGGTTTACCATTTGATCCACAAAGTCAGGATTTTTCTTTAATTATTACTGGCAATAATTTGGTTTTAAGCTCGAAAGAATTTGATTTGTCTAATGTGAAAATTTGGCCTAATCCATCGAACAATATTCTGAATGTAGACTACAAAACAATAAGTAATCAAGATGTATCGTTAACACTAAGTGATTTACAAGGTAGAATTGTATATGCAAAAACTATAAAAGGTGAAAGTCCAGAGATTAAGGAATTAATAAATGTAAGTGATTATTCGAAAGGAACTTATATTCTATCCATTAAAGAAGGGACTAATGTTGTTAATCATAAAATTATTGTAGACTAACATTATACAAATAAATAGTTTTACACTATAAAATAGATTTAGGTAAAACCATTATTAGATTAAATTTTTATTTAGAGCGAGATGTATTTTTAAATTCTCGCTCTAATTATTTAAAAATATTCTATGTTTAATATTTTGTTAACTTTAGTTCAATGGAGGATAAAGGCACCTATTTTTGATAGATAAACAAAATTCAATTAAAAAAAGTTTAGTAATTATATATGTTGCATTCTAAATATATAGTATTTATAATTTTATTTTTTTTGCTAAGTAATATTGATGCTCAAGTAAAGTTGAACAAATCAAGATTGCCTGATAAAGATAATCCATTTAATAATGATTCTTCATCCATTAAAAAGTCAAAAGGTTTTAAGAAATTGGCAACTATTGATATGTATTTGCAATTTAACATTGATAAAGACTCAATACTTGTAGATACTACTATATCAATTAAAAAAAATTATAAATTCAATTATTTGCAGAAAGATAATTTTGGTTTAATGCCTTTTGCTAATATTGGACAAACATATAATACATTGAGCTTTGATCCAATAGAGAGTGTTACAACTCCATTGTTTGGGGCGAGGGCAAGACATTTCAATTATTTAGAAAATGAAGATGTAAAATATTACGAGGTACCTACTCCATGGACCAGACTTACATATAAAACTGCATTCGAACAAGGACAGTTGCTTGATGCTGCCTTTGCTGTAAACCTATCAAAGCAATTTAATTTTTCAATAGCTTACAAAGGACTAAGATCTTTAGGGAATTATCAAAACGCACTTACAAGTTCAGGAAATTTTCGTTTCACGACTAATTATAAATCGAAAAATGGAAAGTATAAAGCTTTTGCGAATGTAGTTATGCAAGATATATTGAATCAAGAAAATGGTGGGTTAAACAATGATGATATTGAAAACTTCGAAACCGGAACCGAAGAGTTTTTAGATCGTTCAGTATTCGATCTAAATTTTGATAATGCAGAAAATATATTAGTTGGTAAACGCTTTTTTCTTAATCATTCGTATAGTATTATTAGAAAGAAAGATTCTCTGAGTAAGAATGAACTTTCAATTACGAATATAATCTCTTTTGAAGATAAATATTATCAATACAAACAAGATTCGCCTTCAAATGATTTTTTTGGTAATTCTTTTACAAGTATCATAAAAGATAAAACTACTTTAGAAAATTTTGAAACTCAATTAGGAGTAAATTACTTTAATAATATCATTGGTCAATTTAAATTGGCGGTTAATTATAAGGATGTAAATTATGGTTACAATAGTGTAATTATATTCCCAAATGAATATATTCCTAATAGAATTAAAACAAGTTTCTTTGGTCTTAGTGGGGATTACTCAAAAAGCATAGGCCTTTTCAATTTAAAGACAAAGGCTTCTATTAATTTGTCAAATGAATTTAAGGGTAGTTTCGTTGATGCAACATTACATTATAAATTAAATGAGGATATTGATTTAAAAGGAGGGTTAAGTATAAGTTCTAAATTACCAAACTATAATTATTTATTGTATCAAAGTGATTATGTAAATTATAATTGGAATAATTTTAATGTTTTTGAGAATGTAAGAACACAACAAGTTAGATTTAATTTAGAGTCTCAAAAATATTTTAATGCATCAGTTGATGTATCAAATATCGATAATTACACTTTTTTTAATTTTGCAGATACTGTAGATGATTATAAAGTAATTAAGCCGAATCAATATAATAATACCATACAGTACCTTAGATTTAAATTGCAAAAGGAAATTCGAGTAGGTAGTTTTGCTTTAGATAATACTATAATGTATCAAAATGTTGTTAGTGATAACAAGGTTCTTAATGTTCCAGCTTTTATTTCGCGTAACACTTTATATTATTCCAATCAACTGTTTAAAAAAGCAATGACTCTGCAAACAGGTATTACATTAAATTATTTTACTAAATATAATATGAATGGATATGACCCATTACTTGCAGAATTTTATAATCAAAATGAAAAAGAGTTAGGTGGGTTTCCAGTATTAGACTTCTTTGTCAATGCAAAAATTAGACAAACGAGAATATTTTTTAAAGCAGAACATTTTAATTCATCGTTTACAGGATACAATTATTTTTCTGCTCCTAATCACCCTTTTAGAGATTTTACAATCCGTTTTGGATTAGTATGGGACTTCTTTCTTTAAATTTCAATGAGTTTGACTTTTGCGTTTGTGACGTAAATGTGTGGTTCCATCTACTATAACTTTTTTTTAAGCTGATTAGTTTTAGTATTGTGCAGTTATATGAGTGATTTAGGCCAGTACTTAAATAGGTGTTTGTAATGAATAAAGGTATGTCTTTACTAAGCATAGGAAAGTCAAAGGA
>NZ_JACOQD010000005.1 GCF_014297365.1 Winogradskyella echinorum
AATAAACCCTTACTAGTTATCTAGTAAGGGTTTTTTTTGTTATATATAGTAAAATTATTTTTACTAAAAAGAGTCAATTTTATTATCTTGAAGTTTCATCTGTAAATGATTTATGAAGATAAACAAAGAACTTGATCTAGCCTGGAATTTTGTAAACAACACTAATAGAAATATCTTCTTAACTGGTAAAGCAGGGACAGGTAAAACTACTTTTTTACATAAATTAAAAGTACAATCTCAAAAGCGAATAGTAGTAGTCGCACCAACTGGTGTTGCTGCCATCAATGCTAAAGGCGTTACAATTCATTCTTTTTTTCAATTGCCTTTTGGGCCTATTTTGCCTGATACTGATTTAAACGCTTCCAATGGATTTAATAGAAAATTTAGTAAAACAAAAATTAATATAATAAAATCGCTAGACCTGTTAGTAATTGATGAAATTAGTATGGTAAGAGCAGATTTGTTAGATGGAATAGATAGAACATTAAAACGTTTTAAAGATAGAAATCTACCTTTTGGAGGCGTTCAATTATTAATGATAGGAGACCTTCAACAACTTTCACCAGTTGTAAAAGATAGTGAATGGCAATTACTAAGTTCATTTTATACAAATGCATTTTTCTTTAGTAGTAATTCGTACCAAAATTCTAATCCAATTACTGTTGAGCTAAAACATATTTATAGGCAAGAAAATCCAACATTTATAAATATACTAAATGAGGTCAGAAACAATAAACTTAGTAAATTTTCTGCTGAAGAATTGAATAAAAGGTATCAACCGAACTTTGTTCCAAATAAAGAAGATGGTTATATATCTTTAACTACTCATAATCACAAGGCTATTCAAACAAATAATTTAGAACTAGAAAAACTTAAAGGACAATCTAAAACATATAATGCCGTAATAGATGGGAAATTCCCTGAACATTCTTTCCCAAATAAAGAAAAGTTAAAATTGAAGGTTGGAGCTCAAGTAATGTTTATTAAAAATGATATCTCACCCGATAAGCGCTATTTCAATGGAAAAATAGGTAAAGTTATTTTATTAGAGGAAGACGAAGTCGTGGTAAATTGCCCTGATGATGATTTTAATATTATTACGAAACCAGAAACTTGGGAGAATATAAAATATACTGTAGATTCAGATACCAAAGCAATTTCTGAAGATAAAATAGGTAGTTACACACAAATACCACTTCGTCTAGCGTGGTCTATTACGATCCATAAAAGCCAAGGGTTAACATTTGAAAAAGCTATAATTGATGCTGAATCTGCATTTGCTCATGGCCAAACTTATGTGGCGCTTAGTCGTTGTAAATCTCTTGAAGGATTAGTTTTAAAAAGTAAAATCACTCCAAATCAAATTATTAGTGATAGTACTGTTGTTTCTTTTAATGAAAATGCAGAAGCAAATCAACCTAATGATGATATTTTACAAAAATCTAAGCGTAAATTTCAATTAGATTTAATTTCAGAAATTTTTAATTTTTATAAGTTTTTATATCCAACAAATCGAATATTAGATATTTATTACAAAAACAGAGGTAGTGTTGAAGGAAATATAGAAATGCTTGTCGTAGCAATTAAGGATTCTGTTGCTAATTTGCTCAAGGTTGGTAATTCTTTTAATCATCAGTTAAATTCAATAGGAGAATCTTCGGATTTACCGGAGTCTAATAATATTTTACAAGAAAGGTTCGTTAAAGCCATTAATTATTTTATTACACAAACTAAAGAAAAAATAAAGGGGTCTTTGAATGATTTAAGCTTTACCACTGATAATAAAGCCATTGAAAAAGATTTAACTAAACAACTTGATGCTCTAGATGAATTATTAGCGGCGAAGCTACTATACTTTGAAGGTTTAAAAAATGGTTTTAGTGTAGAGCAGTTTTTAGAGTTAAGAGCAAAGTCTATTTTTATAACAAAGGATAAGCCAAAAACACAGCGTAAATCGGTTATTGATGGTACTACTAATGTTGAACTCTTTGAATTATTGAGAGAACTTAGAAATAAAATTGCCAAGCGAGAAGATTTAGTACACTTTCAAATATTTACCCAAAAATCTTTATATTCCATGTGTGAATTGCTACCAACTTCTAAACAAGAATTAAAAGCAGTTCACGGAATGGGCAAAACTCGTATTGAAAAATACGGAACTGAAATAATACAGGTAATTAAGAGCTATTGTGATGAAAATGACATCGAAGTTTCAAACCATAATGCAATTATTGAAGAATCTAAAACAAAACGACAAAAAGGGGACACAAAGAAAATATCTTTAGAATTATTTAAATCAGGAAAATCAATAGATCAAATAGCTATAGAAAGAGAGTTAAATACTAATACAATCTTTGGGCATTTAGCTAGTTTTATATCTTCAGGTGAAGTTAAAATTACCGACTTAATGTCTGAAGCAAACTATTTAGAATTGAAGAAAATTATTCCAACAAAAACTTTTGAAAACATATCAGATTTAAAACATCAAATTGATGATAAATATACATATGGTGAATTGAGATTGGTAATAAACGATCTCTCAAAAAAATAAAAAGGCTTCAGAATATTAGTTTGAAGCCTTTTTAATATATTAAAATGAGTTATCCTCTTATGAGTCCTCTAGAAATTACAATTTTCTGAATTTCAGAAGTTCCTTCGTAAATCTGAGTAATTTTAGCATCCCGCATTAAGCGCTCAACATGATACTCTTTTACAAATCCATTTCCTCCATGTATTTGAACTGCTTCTACAGTATGTTCCATAGCAACTTTACTAGCATATAGTTTGGCCATAGCACTAGACATATCATAATTGTTACCTTGATCTTTATCCCAAGCTGCTTTCATTACCAACATTCTTGCAGCTTCAATTTCAGTGTACATATCTGCTAATTTAAAAGCAATGGCTTGATGATTGCATATTTCGGTTCCGAAGGCTTTACGTTCTTTAGAATATTTTAATGCTAATTCATAAGCACCAGAGGCTATTCCTAGAGCTTGGGCAGCAATACCAATGCGTCCACCAGAAAGAGTTTTCATAGCGAATCTAAAGCCAAAACCGTCATCACCAATTCTATTTTCTTTAGGTACTTTTACATCATTAAATTGAAGTGTGTGCGTGTCGCTACCTCGTATACCTAATTTATCTTCCTTAGGGCCAATATCAAAACCAGGTGTTCCTTTTTCTACAATAAATGCATTAATGCCGTGAGATCCTTTATGCTTGTCAGTTTGAGCAATGACTAGGTATATTTCTGCTCGTCCACCATTAGTAATCCAGTTTTTTGTACCGTTCAAAATATAATGGTCTCCTTTATCAATGGCTGTAGTTTTTTGTGATGTTGCATCACTTCCTGCCTCAGGCTCACTCAAACAAAACGCACCAATACACTCACCAGTTGCCAGTTTTGTTAGATATTTTTCTTTCTGCTTTTCGTTTCCGTACGCTTCAAGACCATAACAAACCAGAGAGTTATTTACAGATACCATAACCGAAGCTGAAGCGTCAATTTTTGATAATTCTTCCATGATAAGTACATAAGAAATAGCATCCATACCACTTCCACCATATTTTGGGTCTACCATAATTCCCATAAAACCTAGGTCTCCCATTTTACGAACTAGTTCGTCTGGAAAGGTTTGAGCATTATCACGTTCAATAACACCTGGAAGTAATTCAGTTTGTGCAAAATCGCGAGCTGCATCGCGAATCATCATATGCTCTTCTGTTAAGTTAAAGTCCATAAAATTTTATAATTATTGATTTCTTAAAAAATTCATGCAAAGATAACTTTTTCTTGTGGTATTTTCAATAAGTAATGTTATTTTTACTAATATGATAATATCCACTTACAATGTTATTGCAGTAATGTCTGGTACCTCTTTAGATGGTATTGATATTGCTTACGTTACCTATGTTTATGATAATAATTGGAGTTTTAAAATTCATCAATCTAATACTATAAATTATTCAAACGATTGGAAATCCATTTTAAGTAATTTAGTAAATAAATCGATGGAAGAATTAAAATCTATTGATAACGATTATTCAACATATTTAGGACATGTAATTTTAAAATTCATTAATGAGCATAATATTAAAATAATTGATTTTATCGCTTCACATGGTCATACAGCACTGCACCAACCTGATGCTGGCTTAACATATCAAATAGGGAATCAACAAGTCATAGCTAATATTTTAAATGAAAAGGTTATCTGCGATTTTAGAGTTCAAGATGTTCAAAAAGGTGGTCAAGGTGCACCTTTAGTACCTATTGGAGATCGATTGTTATTTCATGAATATGATAGCTGCCTAAATTTAGGTGGCTTTGCCAATATTTCATTTGAAAGTAATTTTGAACGAATTGCCTTTGATATTTGCCCTGTTAATATTGTTTTAAATCATTTTGTTTCGAACTTAGGATTAGAATATGATGATAAAGGTCAATTAGCATCAAAAGGATCAATTAATGAAGAATTATTAAGACAGTTAAATATTTTAGAGTTTTATAAAGAATTACCACCAAAATCTTTAGGATTAGAATGGGTAGACGTAAATATTTTTCCTTTAATAAAATCTTTTAATCTTGATATTGAAGACGTTCTAAGAACTTTTATAGAGCATATTGCAATTCAAATTTCTATAACTTTAAATAATATTAAAGGGAAACAAGTATTAATAACAGGTGGTGGTGTTTATAATGATTTCCTTATTACTAGAATAAAGCATTTTTCGAACTCACATGTCGTTTTACCAGATAACGAAATAATAGAATTTAAAGAGGCCTTAATATTTGGTTTGCTTGGAGTATTGAGAGAAAGAGGTGAATATAACTGCCTTAAAAGTGTAACTGGAGCCAAAGAAAATCATTCGTCAGGAAAAATATTATTTCCAAATACTTAAAATTAATATTTAATTCACTTTATACGCATTAGAGTTTTTTATATTTGTTATCACTAACTAAATGATATAAATTGATAAAAGAATTACTGCAGAAGTACGAAAATAAATCTCCCGAAATTGTTTTTCATTGGAATGATTCAGAAACAGATGCTGAAGGCTGGACTGTAATAAATTCATTAAGAGGTGGAGCCGCTGGTGGAGGTACAAGAATGCGAAAAGGACTTGATAGAAATGAAGTTTTATCTCTTGCTAAAACTATGGAAGTAAAGTTTACAGTTTCTGGTCCTAAAATTGGTGGAGCAAAATCTGGAATTAATTTTGATCCACAAGATCCAAGAAAAAAAGGTGTATTAGAACGCTGGTATGCTGCGGTATCTCCTTTGCTTAAAAGCTATTATGGAACTGGTGGTGACTTAAATGTTGATGAGATACATGAAGTTATTCCAATAACGGAGGAGAGCGGAGTTTGGCATCCTCAAGAGGGTGTTTTTGAAGGACACTTTAAACCTACGCAGGCAGATAAAATAAATAGAATTGGTCAGCTTAGACATGGAGTAATTAAGGTTATTGAAAATCCTAAATATTCTCCAGATGTTACAAAAAAATATACTGTAGCCGATATGATTACAGGTTATGGTGTTGCCATTGCTGCTAAGCATTTTTACGATCTTAATGAAGATTCTATAAAAGGTAAGCGTGTTGTTGTACAAGGTTTTGGAAACGTTGGTGCAGCGGCAGCTTTTTATTTTGCACAAATGGGTGCAAAGGTTGTTGGTATTATAGATCGTGTTGGCGGTTTAATTAATGCTGAAGGCTTCTCTTTTAAAGAAATAACTGACTTATACCTTAATAAAAACGGGAATACACTGGTTGCAGAAAACTTAATATCGTTTAATGAGATTAATGAAAAAATATGGTCTTTGCAAACCGAAGTTTTTGCACCTTGCGCAGCATCTAGATTAATAACTCAAAATCAGATAGATCAAATGATTGATACTGGTTTAGAGGTTATTACATGTGGTGCAAATGTACCTTTTGCTGATAAAGAAATATTTTTTGGACCAATAATGGAGCACACTGATCAAAAAGTGAGTTTAATACCAGATTTTATTTCAAATTGTGGAATGGCAAGAGTTTTTGCCTATTTTATGGAGCGTAAAGTACAAATGACCGATGAAGCCATTTTCAAAGACACTTCAAAAGTTATTAGAAAGGCCTTAAAAGAAGTTCAAAAAAATAATCCAACAAAAATTGGTGTAAGCGAAACTGCTTTCGAAATTGCACTAAGACAACTAATATAAATATCCCTTAATATGGAAACAGTAATAATCCTAGTATTCGTTTTTGGCTATTTAGCCATTACATTAGAACATAACATTAAAATAGATAAACTAATTCCGGCTTTGGTAATGATGGCCATAAGTTGGGCATTGATTTCTTTAGGTATTGATGATTTTGGGCAGTGGTTCGATTCAGCAAAACATAGTTTAATGGATAATTTTGGTTTGCTTCCGCATGAAGAAAAAATGCATCTAATGGAAGAAACCTTATTACACCATTTAGGTAAAACAGCTGAAATTTTAGTGTTCTTATTAGGTGCAATGACAATTGTAGAAATCATTGATTATTTTGATGGTTTTTCAACTATTAAAAATGCGGTGAATTTCAATAGTAGAAAAAAACTATTATGGATGTTTTCTATACTAGCTTTTGTATTATCAGCTATCATAGATAACCTTACGGCAACAATTGTGCTAATATCTATTTTGCAAAAAATTGTTAAAGATAGAAGTATTAGAATTTGGTATGCTGGTTTAATAATAATTGCTGCCAATGCTGGTGGTGCATGGTCTCCAATTGGTGACGTGACAACAACAATGCTTTGGATTGGCGATAAAGTTTCAACAGGCAAATTATTTATGTATCTGTTTATCCCTTCATTATTATGTATGGTAGTACCAACGTTTATAGCTTCTTTGCTTCAGCCTTTTAAAGGAACTTTAGAATTGCAGTCAGATGACGACAAACCAAAAAACAAATTCAGTTCTACAATGTTATTTCTAGGATTGGGAGCTATAGTTTTTGTACCAATATTTAAAGTTATTACGCATCTACCACCTTATGTAGGTATGATGCTTTCATTGGGTGTTGTTGCAATTTTTGCTGAGATTTATAGTAATTCTAAATTTGCGATTTCTACTGTGACTTCAGACGAACATACTGATCATGCAAGCCATAGTCCAGTTCATTCTTCATTATCTAAAATAGAATTACCAAGTATATTATTCTTTTTAGGAATTTTAATGGCCGTAGCCGCTTTAGAATCTTTAGGTATTTTGTTTGGTTTTGCTGGTTCACTTCAAGAATCTATGCCAATGTTAGGAACAGAATTTCATCACGAAGGAGTGTCAGATTTAGTGGTATTATTATTGGGTGTTGGTTCTGCAGTTATAGATAATGTTCCATTAGTAGCGGCTAGTTTAGGTATGTTTTCAGAACCATTAGATAACGAACTTTGGCATTTTATTGCATATTCTGCAGGTACTGGTGGAAGTATGTTAATAATTGGTTCGGCCGCTGGTGTAGTAGCTATGGGAATGGAAAAAATAGATTTCTTTTGGTATTTAAAGAAAATATCATGGTTAGCATTCGTAGGCTTTATTGCGGGTGCAGCAGCATTTATGGTAACAAGAAGTATCTTTTAATATACTTAAGTAAAAAACTTAACGTTATAACAACAACAAATTAAAATTTTAAAAACTATAGTATGATATCATTAAGTACTATTCAAGATAGCGCAGAAGTGTTAACTGAGGGTGAGCAAGTAGAAAAAACACTTTCGATTATTGAATTAATTACAAGTGGTGGAACCGCCGGAATGGTTATTATCTTCATTCTATTTCTACTTCTTATTGTGGCTACATACATATATTTTGAGCGTATTTTCGCTATAAAAGCAGCTTCAAAGGTTGATTCTAATTTTATGAATCAGATTAAGGACCATGTTAGTAATGGTAAAATTGATTCTGCTCAAATGCTATGTGCGCAACAAAATTCACCTGTTTCTAGATTAATAGCAAAAGGTATAACTAGGATAGGTAAACCTTTAGAAGATATTAACTCTGCTATTGAAAATGCAGGTAGATTAGAGATTTATGGCTTAGAAAAAAACGTTAGTGTTTTAGCAACTATATCTGGTGTTGCTCCTATGATTGGTTTCTTAGGTACAGTAGTAGGTATGATACTCTCTATTTTCGAATTGGCTAATGCAGGCGGAACCATACAAATGGATGTGCTAGCAAGTGGTTTATATACAGCGATGACAACTACCGTTGGTGGTCTTGTTGTTGGTATTATAGCTTATGTTGCTTATAACCATATTGTTGTTAAGACTAACAAAGTTGTGCACTCAATGGAAGCCAATTCAGTTGAATTTTTAGATCATTTAAATGAACCTATCTAATTATGAATATTAGAGGACGAAATAAAGTAACACCAGAATTCAATTTCGCGTCAATGACCGATATTGTATTCTTGTTATTAATCTTTTTTATGATAGCATCTACCTTGGTTACAACAAATGCTATTGATATAATTTTACCTACCGCAAGCGGAAAAACGGAGAATAAAAAGACAACAGCTGTTAGTATTAAGGCTGACTTAACCTATTACATAGATCAAAAACGAGTTGGTGAAAGTGTATTAGAATCGCAATTAATTTCTGCCATGGCAACACAAGAATCTCCAACAATTGTATTGAGAGCTGAGAAATCAGTACCTGTTGAAAATGTGGTTAAGGTAATGGACATCGCAAATCGAAATAAATTCAAAGTTATTTTAGCTGTGAAACCAAACTAAACGGCATTGTTTTTGAAACTGTACTAACATAAGTATATTAAAGTGAGATATTTAGAGACCAAACACGAACGTAATTCTGCAAGAATCACCGCATTAATAGCACTGATTCTACTCTTACTTTTGTTTGTAGTAGGTCCTCAATATTTAGATCCACCCGAAGAATATGGTATTGCTGTTAATTTTGGAACTACTGATTTTGGAAGTGGTAATAAACCGTTAAGCGAACCAAGAAAAGCAGTTAAAGAAGAAGTTATAGAAGAATCTCAGCCAGAAGAAACAAAGGTAGAACCTACAGAAGCCACATCAAAAGCTGAAGAAGTTATTACACAAGAATCAGCAGAGTCTATTGCAATAAAAAAGCAAAAAGCGGCAGAAGCTAAAGCTAAGGCAGAAGCCGAACGAGCAGAACGTCTAAAAAGAGAAGCTGAAGAAAAAAAACGTAGAGAAGACGAAGAAAAAAGAAAAAAATTAGATGCTCTTATTGGTGGAGTAAAAGATGCTGAAGGTAAAGATGATGGAGGAGAAGGACCAGACGATATAGGTGGGAATAAAGGCCAAAGAGATGGCGACCCGTACGCACCTAGTTATTTTGGTGGCTCTGGACCTGGAAAAGGTGGAATAGGATATGGATTAGGCGGTAGAGGTAGACCATCAAAAAAAATATATAAGCAAGAATGCAACGAATATGGTTTAGTCGTTGTAAAAATTGAAGTTAATAGACAGGGTAAAGTAATAAAAGCTGAACCAGGAATTAGAGGTACAACTAATACACATCCATGTTTATTAGAACCTGCAAAGAAAATTGCTTTATCTCATAAATGGCCTGCTGATAATGATGCACCTGCGAGACAAGTAGGATTTGTTAGTATTAATTTTGATGTCGGTCAATAACTCATGAATTATCAAGATACAGTCAATTGGATGTTCCAACAACTGCCAATGTATCAGAATAAAGGTAAGTCTGCCTTTAAAAAGGATTTAACTAATACGCTGAAACTTTCTCAGCATCTAAGAGAACCACATACGCGATTTAAAACTATTCATGTTGCTGGCACAAATGGTAAAGGTTCTACGAGCCATATGTTGGCTTCCATACTTCAAGAAGCGGGTTATAAAGTAGGTTTATACACCTCTCCACATTTAAAGGATTTTAGAGAGCGCATACGAATTAACGGTAAAGTGGTTAGTAAACAATTTGTCATTGGTTTTATTAAACGTAATAAAGTGTTTTTAGTATCAAATAAATTGTCTTTTTTTGAAATGACCGTTGGTATGGCTTTCGATTATTTTGCAAAACGAAAGGTTGATATAGCTGTTATTGAGGTTGGTCTTGGCGGACGTTTAGATTCTACAAATATTATTACTCCAGAATTGTCTATAATAACTAATATAGGATTAGATCATACGCAGTTTTTAGGAGATACCTTGGATAAAATATCAGCGGAAAAAGCAGGAATTATTAAAGCAAATATTCCCGTAGTTATTGGTGAAACCCAGTCAGAAACTAAAGAGGTGTTTAAGACTAAGGCGAAGGAAACCGACTCTAAATTATACTTTGCAGATCAATTAATTAATGATGTCTTAGAAAGTGATTTAAAAGGATCTTATCAATTAAAAAATATAAAAACAGTAATTCAGTCTGTTAATGTGTTAAAACAATCTGACTTTAAAATTTCTGATTTTCAATTAAAACAAGGGCTTCTTTATGTTTCAAAAAACACCGGTTTAAAAGGGCGTTGGCAAGTCTTAAGTTTAGAACCAAAAATTGTATGCGATACTGCTCATAACAAAGAGGGTTTAACCTATGTAATGCAACAGTTGCAGTTTGAAACATTCAGTAAACTTCATATTGTTTTTGGGGTGGTTAATGATAAAGATTTAAACTCAATTATTAATTTGCTACCAAAAACGGCAACCTATTATTTTAGTAAACCAAATGTACAACGTGGTTTAGATGTTAAAATATTAAAAGCAACTTTTGCTGAAAATAATTTAATAGGTGAAGCTTATAATAGTGTAGAAGAGGCTTTAGATAATGCAAAAAAAGCTGCCAATAAGGAAGATTTAATTTATGTTGGAGGCAGCACTTTTGTTGTCGCAGAAGCTATTTAATTGGCATATTTGCTGTAATAAATTCGGTATAGGTTGTCAAGGCTAATTTTCCTCAATTTTATGTTATCTGTTGTTTTAATATGTTCTTTAGAAATTAATCTTTTTTTGAATTTATTGAGCGAATCAATTGGAGTTATATTTATTGTTGATACAGAAGCATCATCAATTTTATCTACTTTATAGACGTCAGAAATAACCATGTCTTCTTTAAAATTTGAAAGGTTAGATGTTATAAATTTGGTTCCGCTATAAAAGAGTAACGAATCTGAAGGATTTAATGATATATAGATTGTTTTGGCTTGTGGAATATAAATTGATTCATCTACGCCTTTTATCATCTTAAAGACAATTAAATCAGAATTAGTTTTGTTAGCTATTTGCACATTTGTATTGTTAGATACAGTTGTGTCGTTTGCTATGAGATTAAATGTTTTTGGAAAAGGGTTAGAAAAGGGTTGTACTTCTATTTCATTTGTTGAAACTTCGGTTTTTTTAGCCTTTTTAGTTATTCTTTTTAAGGAGTAATAAAACCGAATTCGGTTGTCGTAAGTAGTTCTCTTCTTTTTTGTGTCATAGTTTTCTGTTTGAAATGATTTTTCTTCGACATCAGACTTCTGAAGACTATTAAAAGCAACTGTAGAAAGAATAATTACAAAGGTTGTAATTCCTATTATAGAAATTAGGTCTTGATAACGTTTATAAGAAGATTTACTTGTACTTGGTTTTATTTCTGAAGCATACTTATAGGCATATTCTTTGGCGTTTTCAGCATTATTATCTATAACTAACTTAGTTGCAACATCATCTATTTGACTTTTTCTAAAAGCTACTTGGGCTTGAGAAACATATCTAAATAATGGGTCATTAGAGTAGTCATCAAACTGGTCACTAATAGTAGTTATACTATCATAAAGATTTATGAGTTTTTCTTTAAAGTGAGGTTCATATAGGTTAAGAATCTCGTAAAAAAGATAACTTTTTATGTACTTGATTTCTTCGTCAGGATTATTAATTTGATTTTGATTTAAGTACCTAACGCCATAATCAACTTTATTATGTAGTAAGCCAATGATATCTTTTTCGCAGTTTTTAGAAAATAAATCTGATTGACTAAGGATATTAAATAAGAGTTTTAATTCGTTTTTTTCAATTAACTGGTTTATTAAATTAGGAAGAATAGGCCTTATATATAATTCTAAAAAGAGTTTAAAACCACTTATGTAGTCTATATATTCTAAATTGAGTTCAATTTGGTTTTTTTTTAAAGCCTCAAATCTTTTAAATAGTATGTTTTTTAACCAAATGTTTTTTTCTATAGTTAGATGGTATGATCTGGACACTGAGTCTTCTATACCTCGAATAATGGATGTTTTATATTGCGTGTCTTGCTCGCTTAATTGATTAATGATTTCTTTTAATTTATATGGTGATAAATTAATGAATTCCTCAAAACCTAGATTAAGTTCATCTATATAGGAGTAATATTTCAATAGAGTTCTGTTTGTTACTAATATATTAAAATTGCTGAAAACCCATTAAAATATAGAAGCTTTTGTGGTCTAAAAAATGAAGGATTTTTGCAGTTGAAGAAATAATTAATTTTTTTATAAAAAATCTTTTGAGATTTTAAAAACTAGTCTATATTTGCAGTCCTAATAATTAGGGCGCGTAGCTCAGTTGGTTCAGAGCACTTGGTTTACACCCAAGGGGTCAGGGGTTCGAATCCCTTCGCGCCCACATCAATTAAAAATCCGATTTGAAATTTCAAATCGGATTTTTTTATTTTTAAAAATAGCCTAACTATAATATAGGCCCTTCTTATAATGTAAAATAAATGGTTTTATGTAGTAGTAGGTTTCATTGTTATATTAAATCTAAAATCCGCTCTAAAGCCATTCCTCGCGAACCTTTAATTAAAAGTGTAGCATTTGTAGGCTGAATTGCTTTTAATTCGACCTTTAATTCTTCAAAATTTCTAAAAGTCTTAGTTTTTGTTTGTGTTTTAGTATTATAGAAATTTTCACCAATGAAATATATATGGCTTTCAAAATTATTCTCAACAAAATTTATAATCGCTTGATGTTCAGTTTTTGCTTCACTACCCAATTCAAACATATCACCTAGAAACAGGTATTTTTTTTCAGCATCTAATTGTTTAAAATTCCTAAGTGCCGCCAACATACTTGTTGGGTTAGCATTATAAGCGTCGAGTATAATTTTATTAGACCCTTTTTCTATAATTTCAGAACGATTATTATCTGGCCTGTAATTTTCAATGGCCACTTTTATATTTTCTGGAGATACTTTAAAATGACTACCAATGGCAACGGCAACAGCAATATTATTATAATTGTAATCTCCTATAAGTTGACTATTAATTTCAACATTATTAAAATTTAATGTTACAAAAGGGTTTGCTTTTATAAATGTTATGTTATAGTCGTTATCTAAATTTTTACCAAAAGTGATAGTTTTAGAATAAGTACCGATTTGTCTTATTTGTTTGTCATCATCTGTATTGATAAATACCGTCTTATTGTTTTTTCTTAGAAAATCATATAACTCAGATTTTCCCTTAAGAATCCCTTCAATACTTCCAAAGCCTTCTAAATGTGCTTTACCAAAATTTGTAATTAAGCCATAGTCTGGTTGTGCTATTTTACTTAAAAATGCAATCTCATTTAAGTGGTTAGCTCCCATTTCTACAATTCCAAAATCTAAATCTTTAGTAAAATGTAAAAGGGTTAAAGGCACACCAATATGATTGTTTAAATTCCCTATTGTAGCTTTAACTTTATATTGAGAAGATAATACAGAGTAGATAAGCTCTTTTGTAGTTGTTTTTCCATTACTTCCTGTTAAAGAAATAATAGGAATACCTATGCTAATCCTATGGAATGTAGCTAATTGTTGCAGTGTTGTTAGGACATCTTCAACTAAAATACAATTCTCATTAATTATAGCACTTTTATCATCTACAACACAATATTTAGCTCCACCTTCAAATGCCTTTGATACAAATTTATTACCATCAAAATTTTCACCTTTTAATGCAAAGTGCATGCAGTCTTTCGGTAGTTTTCTTGTGTCCGTTGAAACCGAATAATTCTCTTTAAATTTTTTATATAATGATTCTATTTCCATAGGCTTAAAAATAAAAAAGTCCTGATAATTTTATCAGGACTTTTCTAAATATTATTTAACGTTAATTAATTACGCTTTTTTCCACCTTTTTGTGTCTTAGAACCTACTCTAGATACAGCACATCTAAATCCGATGTAGTCTGTAGCCATATCTTGTGGGAAATAACGACGTTGCGCTGGGTCAATCCAGTATGCTCTGTCTCTCCATGAGCCACCTTTAATTACTCTAACATCATCGTTAATTAAAGACGTTCTATTATTAGATTTATCGTATTCTCTAATCAATTTACCTTCTGCAGAATCTACTTCTACTTTATGCTTAGGTGAGTTATACATTTTACCTGTATTGTTCTTGTTTTTTTCACCTTCGTCAAAACTTTCTCTGTAATAACGTGAAGAACGTTTATCACCATCTCTAAAGTTTCTGTTATCACTTTGACTGAAGTTTGTTCTTAAATAAGTTTCTTCTTCGTCAATTGCAACTCTCGAAATTTCACCTGGTAAGTCTCTAGCAACGATTTTACCATTACTTAAAGTATCGTAAACGATTTCATCTACAGTTACAATTTTTACACTACCATCTTCATTAATTGCATTTTTAGTATAAACGTTACCTCTATAGTAGTTAAAATCATTAAACTCATCATCTACAATAGGTCTGTAAACATCAGCAACCCATTCTGCAACGTTACCAGCCATGTCATATAAACCGTAGTCATTTGGTTGGTAAGATTTAACTTCGGCAGTAATATCAGCGCCATCATCAGACCATCCTGCGATTCCACCGTAATCACCTTTACCTTGCTTAAAGTTAGCTAATTGATCTCCACGATTAACACGTTTGCCAGATCTTGTATATTGACCATCCCATGGGTATTTTTTACGACCTCTATATACATTATAGCTACGTAATTCACTCATTCCTAAAGCAGCATATTCCCATTCTGCTTCAGTTGGTAGTCTAAATTTTACAGGAATTAAACCTGTTTCTCTATTTGCATATTGATTAATAGGATTACCTTCAGCATCTGTTTGTTGTTTACGTTTTCCGCCAGATAATACTTCTTCATTTCCTCCATAAGTTTGAGTCGGAGCAGCAATATAAGTATCAGTACTAAATGTACTTTCAGCATTTACATCTGTATATTGAGCATCTCTTTTTATGTAACCAGCTTCTTGTAAAGCCATTTCAGCTACGCGGTCTGTTCTCCAGTTAGCATATTCTACAGCCTGTATCCAACTAACACCAACTACAGGATAATTTGCATAACCAGGGTGACGTAAGTAGTTTTCGGTCATCATTTCATTATAACCAAGTCTATTTCTCCATACCAAAGTATCAGGTAATGCTCCTTTATATATTAAGGTATAATTTGGGTCATCTGGTGGGTAAACATTTTTTAAATAATCTAAGTAGATTAAATAATTTAAGTTGGTTACCTCGCTTTCATCCATGTAAAAGGATTGTACATGCTGTTGATTTGGAGTATTGTTCCAATCGTGCATAGGGTCATCTTGTACTTTACCCATTGTAAACGTTCCACCTTCAATAAAAGCAGTTCCCGGAGGGGTTTCTTGCTCTTTAAATTGAGTATTGTACTGAAAACCACCTTTTTTGTCGTTGATTTTCCATCCTGTGGCACTGTCCACGTTGCCAGAATTAGAAGAACGCTTACAGCTAACTATTGAGGCGCAAAGCGTTATTGCTAATAAAAATTTTAGGTTTGAGACATTTTTCATATCCATAAGTTTAAGTAAGCTCGTTAAATTTTAGAGTCGCAATATAACAATTAAAGGTAAACTGACAACTTTTTTTTGTATTAAAATGCAAAAAAATGTGCATTTCATCCCTTTTTTTGAACATCACAACGGATTTTTGGCCAATTATCGGTGTATTTTGCACTTTAATAACGGACGTAAAAATAAATTATTGTTGTATTTTTGAAATAAAAATTGTTAACTCATAATAACCTACAGTTACAGGCGTTATTTTACTGTAATTTATATAATTTCAGGTTAGTGATATAATTATATAGATTCACTTGCAACAAAAATTCTAAATGAATTAATGAAAAATTGCTATTCTATTGCTTTTCTTCTTTTGTCCTTCGTCTGTTTTGGACAACAAAAACAGTTTAATATTAATTGGATTGATGTTAAATCACTTGAAACAGATAATGGTACAATAGAAATTCCTGCGTTTGATGCAGAGCATCTAAATTATGATGAGTCTAATGGATTAATGTATTATGCTCAATGGAAAACTAATGGAAATGTAATTGACGAAAACTCTGTGACCATATCTAATATAAGTTATGAAACAATTAGTGCTTCAGATTTAAAAGATCTAAACCCTAATTTTATACCCAAATCACCTAAATATAACATCTACAATACTAATGCTAGAGGAAACCGTTCTGGATATTTTGAAATTACTCCTATTATTAATGATAGAGGTTCTTATAAAAAGATAACATCGTTTACAATTCAGTATGATAAATTATTGAGCAGAAATACAAATAGTGCTAAAGATGCTAATGAGATTACAAATTCAGTATTAAGTACAGGAAACTGGTACCGTTTTTATATCGATAAGTCTGGGATATTTAAATTATCTAAGAGCTTTTTAAGTAGTTTAGGTGTTAACACAAATTCTGTGGATCCAAGAACTATTAAAATTTATGGTAATGGAGGAAGAATGTTACCTTATGCAAATTCTGCCAATTACCCTTTTGATGTAGTTGAAAATGCTATAAAGTTCGTTGGTGAAGAAGATGGAGATTTTAATAATAATGATTATATAATTTTTTACGGCGAAGGGCCAACAACTTATAGTGAAGAAAGTGAAACTAACATAAACTTATATACAGATAAAACATATTACTATGTAAATGTAAGTCCAGGAAACGGAAAGCGTATTCAGTCTATGCCAACGATAGATGCAGATGCAGATATACAAGTCAGTTCGTTTCAAGATTATCAGTTTTATGAAGTTGATGAAACAAACTTGGCTAAAATAGGCCGTCGATGGTTTGGAGATAATTTTGATATTGAGAATCAACGCGAATATGAATTCGATTTTCCAAATTTAGTAACTACTGAACCTGTAGATTTTAAAATTAGTGTTGGCGCTGTATCAGAAGCAACAACAAGTATGTCAATTACTATTAATGGTAATGCAGTTTCTAATTTAACTTTTGGTCAAATTTCTACATCTTTATTGGCTGCAGGCAATACTTATAATAGTTCTGTTAATATAAACTCCGATGCTATTTCTGTACTGTTAGAATATAATAATAATGGAAACCCTTCTAGTAAAGCCTACTTAGATTATATAAATATTGAGGCAACAAGAAATTTAATTTATGAAGGTGATCAGCTAACCTTTAAAAATAGAAGCGTAATTTCAACTCCAGGAATTGCTGAATATACATTAACAAATGCTTCAAATGTTAATGAAATATGGGATATTACAGATCGCTTTAATGTAACTAATGTCTTAAACGTAGATAACCAAAGCAGTTTTTCTTTTAAAGCTCAATCGGGTGAAGAGCGTTTGTATTTAGCTTTTTCTAATTCAAATACTTATCAGCCAAAAAAGGATTCTAGGTCATCGGTTGCTAATCAAAATTTAAAAGGCACAATCTTTACCAATGATCAAGGAGAGTTTCAGGATATAGATTACATCATTTTAGCACCGTCTCAATTTTTATCACAGGCAGAACGCTTAGCTCAGATAAATAGAGATTATAATAACTTAAACGTAAAAGTAGTCGATCTGCAAACAATATATAATGAATTTAGCACTGGAAGTCAAGACATAGCAGCACTGAGAAATTTTATAAAGTATGTTTACGATAATGCTAGTATACCAAGTAAACGGTTAAAATACCTATGCTTGTTTGGTGATGGTTCTTATGATTATAAAGATCGCTTACGTAATAATACAAATTTGGTACCTTCTTGGTATTCAATAAATAGTTTTAGTCTTACAAGTTCATTTGTCTCAGATGATTTTTATGCTATGCTAGATATTAATGAAGGTTCAATGAACAATGGCGATAGAATGGATATTGCAGTTGGTAGAATATTAGCAGAAGATGTTCAGCGTGCTAAAGAAATGGTAGATAAAATTAGTGCTTATTATCAGCCCGAAGCTTATGGAAGTTGGAGAAATAATATCTTGCTTATTTCAGATGATGTGGATGAAGAATGGGAGGAAACGTTACAAGTAACTACAGATGGTTTGGGCACTACGTTAGCTGTAGAAAAACCTTTTCTTAATTCAGTTAAAATTCATTCAGATGCGTTTGAGCAAGAGGCTTCTGCAGCAGGTGATAGATATCCAAAAGTAAATGAAGCAATTAAAGATGCTATTGAAGTTGGAGCCTTGGTTGTTAATTATTTTGGTCATGGTGGCGAGGAAGGCATTGCCAAAGAACGAATTTTTGACAAGTTCGATGCACAAGAAATAAATAATATCTGCAAATACAATCTGTTTATTACAGTGACTTGCGAATACACCAAATTCGATGATCCGCAAAGAGACACCGCTGGTGAGTTTACGTATTGGAATACAACAGGAGGAGCCATAAGTTTAATTACAACCACAAGACAAATATTTGTTAATGTTGGAAAAGACTTTAATACAGAGCTAGATGATTATCTATTTGCTTTTGGTTCTAATGAGTATCCCTCAATGGCAGAAGCCTTACGATTAACTAAAATCGATAATAATATTGCTGGTTCAACGCAAAAACGATTGGTGTTTTTTATTGGTGATCCTGCAATGAAATTATCAATAGCTCAACCTAATGTTAGACTTACTAGGGTCAATGATGTAGATATTACCCAACAAATAGACACACTAAAAGCTCTAAGCTATACCAAACTCGCAGGAGAAGTAGTAGATGCCAACGGAAATCTTTTGTCTAATTACACAGGTACGCTTACAGCAACCGTTTATGATAAAGATATAGAACGAGAAACCTTAGCTAATGATGGTACATACAACTGTACAGTTCCTTCTGGGCCAGGTAATCCATGTCCTCCAGCTAATAGAGTGCCAATAAAGTTAGAATTTACAACCTTAGGTGAAATTCTTTTTAGAGGACAAGCAAGTATTGAAAATGGTCAGTTTGAGTTTGATTTTATTGTACCAAGAGATATTGTTATTCCGGTTGGTAATGGTAAAATAAGTTTTTATGCCCAAACTAGCGATTCACAATCCAATCATGCTGGAGCAAATTTCGATGTTAAAATAGGTGGAATTAATGAAAATGCACCAGAAGATAATATTGGTCCTGTGATTAATTTATTTATGAATGACGAAAACTTTGTGTCTGGTGGTATTACAAACGAATCTCCTAATCTACTTGTAAAATTACAAGACGATAATGGTATAAATACAGCTAGTGGAATTGGACACGATATTACAGCAATAATTGATGGTGATGAAACCAATCCAATTGTATTAAATGATTATTACCAAGCTAATGTAGATGATTATACTAATGGTAAGGTAACTTATCCGTTTAGAGATTTAGAACCAGGATTACATACGTTAACGGTAAAAGCTTGGGATGTTTATAATAACTCGTCTACGGCCGAAATACAATTCGTAGTGTATGATAAGGACGAAGAATTGGTAATTAATAATGTTTTAAATTACCCAAACCCATTTGTAAACTACACGGAGTTTTGGTTTAATCACAATAGTGTAGAGCCTTTGGACGTTTCAGTACAGATATTTACAGTTTCTGGTAAATTAGTAAGAACCTTAAATGGACAAACATCTGGTGGAAGTAAAGCTGTAAGCTCATTATCTAAAGACATTATTTGGGATGGAAGAGATGATTTTGGTGATAAAATAGGAAAAGGAGTGTATGTCTATAAACTAAAAGTGAAATCTAACCGTTTAAATAAACAAGTTGAAAAAATTCAAAAACTTGTCATTCTTTAAAATGATATAAATTTTTTGTTTTTTAGTAAAAAGAAGAAGTTTAAAATCTCTTTTTAAATAATAAATTATATTTGCTAACGAATTAGTGCTAATTTATTAGTATTAATAACTAAAAATGAACATGAAGAAATACGCAATAACCCTTATCGCATTTGCAACCATTGGCCTAACTTTTGGGCAGGAAACAGTAGTAATACCTAAAGCTACAGATAGTAGAGTTATAACAACAGGAGTTCCGTTTATGTTAATTGCACCAGATGCTAGATCTGCAGCAATGGGAGATATGGGTGTCGCTACCTCAGTAGATGGTTTCTCTCAACAATGGAATCCGGCTAAATATGCATTTTCTGAAGCAAAATCTGGTGCAAGTCTTAGTTACACGCCATACTTAAGTAAGTTGGTGAATGATATTTCTATTGGCTACGTAACTTATTTTAATAGATTAAATGAATATAGTGCAGTATCTGCAAGTTTTAAATACTTCAGTTTAGGTGAGATTACATTAACACAAAGTGAAGACGATCCAGGTACTAATGTAAAACCTAATGAATTTACTGCAGATGTTGCATATTCGCTTCGTTTAGCGGATCAGTTTTCAATGGCTATTGCCATGCGTTATATGAGATCAGACCTTAGAATTCAACAATTACCAAATTCTAATGCACAAGCTGCAAGTACCTTTGGGGCAGATATTACAGGTTATTATCAAAGTGAAGAAGAAGCATACAACGATTTTAATGGAAGATGGAGAGCAGGTTTTGCTATTCAAAATTTAGGACCAAAATTTAAGTACGATGATGGAGGAAGAGAAAATTTTCAACCTACTACTTTGAGATTAGGAGCAGGTTTCGATTTCATTTTTGATGAGTACAGTAAGTTAGGCGTAACAGCTGAGGTAGCCAAATTATTAGTGCCAACACCTCCAATTTTAGGAGATGAATATGAATACACGGATAATAATGGAAATGGAGTCTATGACGAAGATGAAGATGATTTAGCAAGTGATCCTATCAATAGAGATGTTATAATAGATGGTCAAGATCCTGATGTAAGTTTTATAAGTGGAGTCTTTCAATCTTTTGGTGATGCGCCAGGTGGATTTAGAGAAGAGCTAAAAGAGTTTACGTGGGCTTTAGGTGCAGAATATACATATCAAGAAAATTTCGCTTTTAGGGCTGGTTATTTTAATGAGGCAGAAGAAAAAGGTGCGAGAAAGTTTTTCGCTCTTGGTGCAGGTTTCAAATACACAACAATTAATATTGATTTATCATATTTATTCTCTGCATCTAAGGTGCAAAGTCCGTTGGAAAATACATTACGTTTTTCACTAACTTTTAATTTTGGTGATGGCGAATATGATGAATATTAAAATATAGCTTTAACCAAGATTTGAAAACTATTGTTTTGTTAAAAGCAATAGTTTTTTTGTCTCAAATAGATACTAATTTATGGATGAAATTACTATTTCAACAACTTTACAAGTCTATGACAATATAAATGAGTTACCTAAGGATATTCAAAGCCTTATGGATTCTGCTATTGAGGCAAGGAACAATGCATACGCTCCCTATTCAAACTTTAATGTAGGTGCAGCATTACTGCTAGATAATGACGAAGTTGTTATTGGTAGTAATCAAGAAAATGCTTCATATCCTTCTGGTTTATGTGCAGAACGTACTGCAATCTATTATGCTGGAGCCAAGTATTCTAAAGCTAAAATTTTAAAAATGGCAATTTCGGCTTCTTCTCAAAATCAAGTAACAGATAAACCAATTCCACCATGCGGAGCATGCAGACAGTCAATTGCCGAATACGAGATTAAACAAGACCAGCCTATTGAAATTTATTTTATGGGAGCAAAAGGAAAAGTTGTGAAATCAAAATCCTTATCAAACTTACTGCCTTTACTTTTTGATAATTCAGTATTATAGGGATTTCGTTGCAATAAACTCAATAATTGCTTTATTTTTTACGATATACTCTTTCTTCATTATTTTCTAAAGTGTTATTTTTGTTATTAGCTTTGTCTCAATTTTAAATTGAGATTTATAAGTTTACTCTAAATAAAATTAAGTAGTGTTTTTAAATAACAAATAGATTAAATGCAAAAAATAACTAAAGAGGTTTACCTTAAGTGGTACGAGGACATGTTGTTCTGGCGTAAGTTTGAAGACAAACTTGCAGCAGTTTATATTCAGCAAAAAGTTAGAGGATTTCTTCACTTATACAATGGACAAGAAGCTGTTTTAGCTGGTGCATTGCATGCTATGGATTTAACTAAAGACAAAATGATAACAGCTTATCGTAATCATGTTCAGCCAATTGGTATGGGAGTAGATCCAAAACGCGTAATGGCAGAATTATATGGAAAAGCAACAGGTACTTCTCAAGGTCTTGGTGGTTCTATGCATATATTTTCTAAAGAGCATCGTTTTTATGGTGGGCATGGAATTGTTGGTGGTCAAATACCTTTAGGAGCTGGTATTGCCTTTGGTGATAAGTATCATGGTGTAGATGGTGTTACTATTTGTTGTTTTGGTGATGGTGCAGCAAGACAAGGATCTTTACACGAAACATTTAACCTTGCAATGCTTTGGAATTTACCAGTAGTATTCGTTTGTGAAAATAACGGTTATGCTATGGGAACAAGTGTAGAGCGTACAGCTAATCATACAGATATTTGGAAACTAGGTTTAGGGTATGAAATGCCATCTGGACCAGTTGATGGAATGAATCCTATTAAAGTTGCAGAAGCTTTTGATGAAGCAATTACACGTGCAAGAAAAGGTGGAGGACCATCATTCTTAGAAGTAAAGACGTATCGTTATAGAGGACACTCAATGTCTGATGCGCAACACTACAGAACAAAAGATGAAGTAGAAGAATACAAAAAAATAGACCCTATTACGCAAGTAAAGGATATTATTCTTGAAAAGAAATATGCTACAGAAGCAGATTTAAAAGCTATTGATAAAGCGGTTAAAGCTAGAGTTTCTGAATGCGAAAAATTTGCAGAAGAATCACCTTATCCAGATACAAATGTGATGTATGATGTAGTATATGAGCAAGAAGATTACCCATTTATAGACCACAAAATTAAATAAGCTATGGCAGAAGTAATTAATATGCCGCGTTTAAGCGATACAATGGAAGAAGGAACTGTAGCTTCCTGGTTAAAAAAAGTTGGCGACAAAGTTGAAGAAGGAGATATTTTAGCTGAAATAGAAACCGATAAAGCAACAATGGAATTCGAATCTTTTAACGAAGGAACATTGCTTCATATTGGTATTCAAGAAGGCGAAACAGCAAAAGTGGATACACTTTTGGCTATTATTGGTGAAGAAGGAGAGGATATTTCAGGTTTATTAAATGGAAGTGCTAAAGTTGAAAAATCAGACGCAATTCCCGAAGGGGAAGATGTAAACGCTGATGTTTCTGATGTGAATTTCGATTCTAAAGATGATTCTGATTCAGTGACTGAAGTCGAACTCCCAGAAGGTGTTGTAGTTGTAACAATGCCACGACTTAGTGATACTATGGAAGAAGGGACTGTTGCTACATGGTTAAAGAAAGTTGGAGAAGAAGTAGAAGAAGGTGATATTTTAGCTGAAATTGAAACTGATAAAGCAACAATGGAGTTTGAATCTTTTCAATCTGGTACATTATTACATATTGGTCTAGATGAAGGTGATACAGCAAAAGTTGACGCATTATTAGCTATAATTGGTCCAAAAGGAACTGATGTGTCTAATGTTGCTAAAAACTTTAAAGCTGCAGGTGGTGAGGCTAAAAAAGAAGCTGCTCCAGCTCCTAAAAAAGAAGCTCCAAAAACTGAGACTAAAAAAATAGAAACAAAGAAGGAAGCACCTAAGGTTTCGAATTCAACTTCTACATCAAACGGAAGAATTTTCGCATCACCTTTAGCTAAGAAAATGGCTGATGAAAAAGGAATCAACTTATCGCAAGTTAGTGGTTCTGGTGAAAACGGAAGAATTGTAAAGAAGGATATAGAAAATTATACTCCATCTTCTCAATCTGCTTCACATGGTAAGTTTGTCCCTTCTGGTCAAGAAGATTTTGATGAAGTGACAAATTCAAATATGCGTAAAGCAATTGCTAAGAACTTAGCAAAATCTAAATTTAGCGCACCGCATTATTATTTAAATGTAGAATTTGATATGGAAAACGCTATTGCTTTTAGAAAGCAATACAACTCTGTTCCAGATATTAAAATTTCATATAATGATATTGTAGTGAAGGCTTGTGCATTAGCACTAAAGCAACATCCACAAGTAAATTCGCAATGGTTTGATGATAGAATGCAATTAAATAATCACGTTCATATTGGTGTTGCAGTTGCAGTGCCAGACGGATTATTAGTGCCTGTGGTTAAATTTGCAAACGAACAAAGTTTACCTCAAATTGGTGCTGCTGTAAGAGAGTTTGCAGGTAAAGCAAGAAATAAAAAACTAGCTTTAGACGAGATGGAAGGAAGTACTTTTACGGTGTCTAATTTAGGTATGTTTGGTATCGATAGTTTTACGTCAATAATTAATCAACCGAATTCAGCAATTTTATCTGTTGGAAATATTGTTGAAAAACCAGTTGTTAAAGACGGTCAAATTGTTGTTGGAAATACAATGAAATTATGTTTAGCATGCGATCATAGAACTGTAGATGGTGCAACAGGTGCTCAATTCCTTCAAACTTTAAAAGGGTATATTGAGAATCCTGTAACAATGTTAGTATAATAATTCGACATTCTGAACTAGTTTTAGAATCCATAATAAATTATCCTGTTTCTCCCGATAACTATCGAGTTTGAAACAGGATTTTTTTATCTTTAAACTCAAAATTAAAGCGTTATGAAAAAAATACTTTCAGTAGTAATTATTGCATTTATATTATCTTGTTCTATAAAGCAAAAAGCGGCAGATGGAAAGCCTGGAGAAGATGGTGGAAAACAGTTAGTAGAAAAGCAAGAAGTAAACTTGCAATCTACAAACAGAACAATTGTAGAAGCCATAACTGAAGAAGCTATTAAAAAGAGTATGGAGTATTTAGCCTCAGACGAGTTAGGTGGTCGTGCGACAGGAAGTGAAGGTATTGAAAAAGCAGCAGTTTTTATTGAAGACTATTTTAAGGCAAATAATATTAAACCCTATTTTGAAACTTATCGAGATCACTTTGAATTTAAAAATAGAAGAAGTTCTAATCCAGATGAAGTTATAAAAGGATTTAATGTCATTGGTTTTATTGAGGGTAACGACCCAAAACTAAAAAATGAATTCATCATTTTAGGAGGTCATTACGATCATATTGGAATGGGAAAAGAAGTAAACGGAGATAAAATAGCCAATGGAGCAAACGATGATGCATCTGGTACAATTGCAGCAATGGAGTTTGGAAAGTATTTTGCTAAATCTAAAACAAACAAGCGAAGTATTTTAATAACGTTGTATTCTGCAGAAGAAATGGGATTAAAAGGATCTGGACATTTAGCTGAGCGTTTAAAATCTCAAGGTTTAGATGCTTACACTATGATTAATTTTGAAATGATTGGAGTGCCAAGAGCAGCTGATAAATCTATGGCATATATGAGTGGATATAAGCGTTCTAATTTTGCTGAAACCTTAAATAAATATGCAGGTAAAGAAGTTGTAGGTTTCTTTTCTAAAGCTAAGGAGATGAATTTATTTATGCGTTCAGATAATTTTCCATTTTATAAAGAGCTTAATATACCAGCGCATGCCATTTCAACTTTCGACTTTACAAATTTTGATTACTACCATCATGTAGATGATGAAGCAAGCCAAATGGATTATAAGCACATGGCAAATTTTATGAATAGTATGATTCCGGCATTAGAAGGAATGATGAATGCACCAACTAAAGAAGTGGTATTAAACGATGAGTAAAAATATAATTATTACTGGAACCAGTAGAGGAATTGGATTTGAGCTGGTTCATTTATTTGCCAATCAAGGTTATAATGTTTTAGCATTATCAAGAAATGCACAGCCTGTAAATAATCTTCATTTTGAGAATATAACTTCGTTAGCATTTGACTTATGTAAAAAAGAAGATTATGTAAAGGTTACTGATTTTATTAAAACAGAATGGCAACACGTAGATATTCTTATAAATAATGCAGGTACATTATTAAATAAACCATTTGCAGAAACCACTTTTCAAGATTTTGAGCAGGTTTATAGAACTAATGTATTTGGTGTTTCAGAAATGACAAGAATTGTTTTACCATTTATGAAACAAAACAGCCATGTAGTTACTGTTAGTAGCATGGGTGGTATTCAAGGGAGTATGAAGTTTCCAGGACTTTCTGCATACAGCTCAAGTAAAGGAGCAGTTATAACACTTACAGAATTGTTAGCCGAAGAATACAAAGAAACTGGTCCACAATTTAACGTGTTAGCATTAGGAGCAGTGCAGACGGAAATGTTGGCTGAGGCATTTCCAGATTATAAAGCACCAACAACGGCTATGGAAATGGCAACATATATATACGATTTTGCTCTTACAGGTAATAAATATTACAACGGTAAAGCGCTTCAGGTTTCTAATTCAACTCCTTAGATGTCTAAATATAAATGTGTAATTTTTGATTGTGATGGTGTCCTAGTAGATAGTGAACCTATAGGAAATCAAGTTATGGTTGAAATGGCTAATGAATTCGGAGCGAATATAAATCTAGACTATGCCTATAAAAATTTTAAGGGAAATTCAATTCAAAATTGTGTAGCTGAAATTTCTAATTTAGTAGATGCTGATGTTTCTTCAAATTTCATTGATGAATATAGAAAACGTTCGTATGAAAGGTTTAAAAATGAAATAAAACCAATTAAAGGTGTTAAAAATGTCATTGACAATTTAGATATACCTTTTTGTGTTGCATCAAGTGGACCAGAAACCAAAATAAAACTCAATTTAGAGCTTACAGGATTACTGCCTTATTTTAAAAACAACATATTTAGTTGTTACACTATTCAAAAATGGAAACCAGATCCGGCTGTATTTTTATGGGCTGCTGAGACTATGGGTTTCAATCCTGAAGAATGTTTAGTGATTGAAGATAGTCCAATTGGAGTTGAAGCAGGCATAAACGGAGGTTTTGATGTTTTCGGATTTACTGCTCACGATTATAAAAATGAATTAGTAAAAAAGACGAACACGGTTTTTAATAATATGGACTGTTTACTTAATCTCGTCCAAAATTGATTATGACTGAAAGTAAACTTTTAGATTATATCCCAAACGAAGCAATTCCTCAAATTGAGATGTTATTAACTACTGATAATTTAGTAGTTAAAATAAAAAACGAGCGTAAAACAAAGCATGGTGATTATAGACAGTTGCCTAGTGGAAACCATCAGATTACTATAAATTCTAATCTTAATCCGTATCGGTTTTTAATTACATTGATTCACGAAATTGCGCATTTTGAAGCTTATAATCTATATGGACGATTTATAAAACCACATGGAAAGGAATGGAAACAAACCTTTCAGCATTTAATGTTACCTTTTTTACGCCCAGAAATTTTCCCAATAGAATTGTTGCCTTTATTAGCAAAACATTTTAAAAACCCAAAAGCATCTAGCGATACAGATACGCAACTCGCCTTAGCCTTAAAGCGATTCGACGAAAGTAACGATAAGACCTTTGTTTTTGAAGTACCTTTGGGGCAAGCCTTTAAACTTTACAACGATAGAGTTTTTAAAAAAGGAAATAAACGAAGAAAACGCTTTGAATGTGTTGAGGTTAAAACGGGTAAACTATATTTATTCAACCCAAATGCTGAAGTAGAAATATTAGAAGAATGAAAAACAAAAATTATTACGCCATATTAATGGCAGGTGGAGTTGGCTCACGTTTTTGGCCAGTGAGTACGCAAGAATTTCCAAAGCAATTTCACGATATGTTGGGAACAGGTGATACATTGATTCAAAAGACATTTAATAGATTAGCGAATCTTATACCAGAGGAGAACATTTTTATATTAACAAATGAACGATATAATGACTTGGTTTTAGAGCAATTGCCTAATGTAACCAAACGCCAGGTTGTATTAGAACCAGCCATGCGAAATACGGCTCCTTGTATTTTATATGCATCATTAAAAATTAAGAAAGAGAACGAAGATGCTGTAATGATTGTAGCTCCAAGCGATCATTGGATAGAAGATGAACAATCATTTTCTAACAATGTGCAAACAGCTTTTGAGTATTGTGAGTCTAATGATGCGTTAATGACATTAGGTATTACACCAACCTTTCCAAATACGGGCTATGGTTATATAGAATATGATAAATCTTCAACTAAAGAGATAAAACCAGTTAATCAATTTAGAGAAAAGCCAGATTATGAAACGGCTAAATCATTTATTGACCAAGGAAATTTCTTATGGAATGCTGGTATTTTTATGTGGTGTGTTAAATCAGTGATTTCAGCCTTTAAAAGTAATCAACCTGAATTATTTGAATTATTTGAAAGTGGCTATAGTGCCTATAATACTGAGTTTGAAGATGATTTTATAAGAGATAATTATGCAAAGGCAGAAAACATTTCTGTGGACTATGCCTTAATGGAAAAAAGCGATAATGTGTTTGTGATTCCTGCTACTTTTGATTGGAATGATTTAGGAACCTGGGGAAGCTTATATGACAAACTTCCAAAAGATGGACACAATAATGCTATTTTAAATGCAAAATCTTTAGCCGAAAATGCCGAAGGAAATATTATTAGAGCTAATAAAGGTAAGCTCGTAGTTATAGATGGGCTTAACGATTATATTATTGTTGATAAAGATGACACTTTACTTATATACCCTAAAGGAAAAGAACAAAATATAAAACAAGTATTACAACGCGTTAAAAAGAAGTTTGGAGATAAATAATTATTAAGTTAGAGTGACTTAAGCAATTTATTTTTGTCTTATCTTGGTAGTGTAAAGTTAATTAGTACTAAATGGAAGAAAGTAAGTTCAATTTTTCAGAGGATGAAAATTCTCAAATGACCAATGAAATGAATAAGGAGAATGCTGTCAATGAAAAGAAGGAGGCAGTTAAAAAAGATGCCAAAGGGCTTTTTGCTAGTATTTCAAATTTTTTAAGCGAACTTTTAGATTTTAGAGACGATACAGATAGAGATGCTACCATAACTGCTATAAAGGCAGATATACCGTTTAAGGGAGCAACTGCATGGATTTTGGTTTGTTCTATTTTTGTGGCTTCCATTGGTCTAAATGCAAATTCCACGGCTGTGGTAATTGGAGCCATGTTAATTTCACCATTAATGGGTCCTATTTTAGGAGTAGGAATGTCAATTGCAATTAATGATATTGATACTTTAAAGAAATCTTTAATCAACTTAGCAACTATGATTGTGCTGAGTTTATTAACAGCCTTTTTGTTTTTTAAGTTCTTCCCCACAGGCGATACAGCAGCACCCGAAATATTAGCTCGTACTGCACCAGATGTAAGAGACGTGTTAATTGCCTTTTTTGGTGGTGCCGCGTTAATTATAGCACGTACCAAAAAAGGAACAATTGCTTCCGTAATTTTTGGTGTAGCAATTGCAACCGCATTAATGCCTCCATTATGTGCAGCAGGTTATGGATTAGCGCATAATTGGGATTTCTTTATTGGTGCTATGTATTTGTTTACTATCAATACTATTTTTATTGCTTTAGCTACATTCTTAGTATTAAAGGTTCTACGTTTCCCAATGTTGAAATATGCAAATTCTAAAAAACGTAAACGAATTGCTCAATTTGCGTCTTTAGTTGCAATTTTAGTGATGGCACCAGCTATTTGGACCTTTGTTAATTTTATTAGACAAAGTGGATTAGATGCTGACTATGATAGGTTTTTAAAAACTGAGATTCGCTCTAATAACGAATTATGGTTTCAAAATGCGATACCTCACTGGGAAGACAAAGAGATTATTCTATATTTTAATGGTGAAATAACAGATGCTACTGTGACTGATTTAAATAATGAGATTAAAAATTATGAAAAAATCAAAGATTTTAAACTTGTTATTAAAGGAAATAAATTTAGAAGTATAGATAAAATATCTGATGCCTACGATAGAGCTATTGCAGAATTAGATAAAAAAGATAATATTATTTCTGGTTTGCAAAAAGAAATTACCGAATTGCAAGAAAATATTTTGGGGCTTAATCAGCAAATTGAATCTCAAAACGCTTCAAAAAATAATGATATAGCTTTTTCTAGTTTAGCTAAAGATGCTAAAATAAGGTTCGATGATTTAGATTATTTTGGTTATGCAAAAATGTTAGAATCGAAAGATTTTATTAAAATAGACACATTAACCTTGGCTAATATTAAATGGAAAGGTACCGTTAGCGATAGTTTAGCTTTGGTGAAAGAAGGAGAATTATTGCAATGGTTAAAACAAGAATTGAAAACAGAAAAAATAAGTATTAAGAGAAACTAATTATTGATTCTCTTCCAAATACATTTTACGAACTTTCTTAAATAATTCTGAGGAATAAACAAAGTTGGTTACAGCTTCATTATCGGTTCTAAATATAGTTTCTTTAGAACCTTCCCATGCTTTTAAACCATCTTTTAAGAAAACAATTTTTTCTCCAATTTCCATTACAGAATTCATATCATGAGAGTTGATAACTGTTGTAATATTAAATTCGTCTGTAATTTCTTGAATTAAATTATCTATAACAATAGCTGTTTTTGGATCTAACCCAGAATTTGGCTCATCACAAAATAAGTATTTAGGATTGTTTACAATTGCTCTAGCAATGGCAACACGTTTTTGCATTCCTCCAGAAGCTTCACTAGGCATTTTTTTGTGAGCATTTTCAAGGTTAACGCGGTTTAAAACAACATTAACTCTATCTTCCATTTCACTTTTACTTTGCTTGGTAAACATGCGTAACGGAAACATCACATTTTCAGCAATAGTCATAGAATCAAATAAAGCACTGCCTTGAAATACCATTCCTATTTCTGCACGTAATTCTCGTTTCTCATCAGCACTTAAGGCACTAAAAATCTTTCCATCATAAGAAATAGACCCTTCTTCATATTCAAATAAACCTAATAAACATTTTAAAAAAACCGTTTTACCAGAACCACTTTGACCAATAATGAGATTCGTCTTTCCTTTTTCAAAAGAAGTTGTAATCCCTTTAAGAATATGGGCTTCACCAAACGATTTGTGTAAGTCTTTAACCTCTATCATTAGCCTAAGAGTAAACTGGTTAGTAAAAAGTTTAATAAAATAATAACCACACTAGTCCACACAAAAGAAGTCGTACTAGCCTTACCTACTTCTAAAGCGCCACCTTTCATAAAATAGCCATAAAAGGAAGGAATAGTTGCTAATATAAAAGCAAATACCATGGTCTTTATAAAAGCATAGGCCATATGAAATGGAATAAAGTCGTTTTGAACACCTTCTATATAATCTTCTAAAGTACCATAACCACCATATACACAAGCAGCTAAACCTCCTAGTATACCTAGGAACATAGCAATTGATATAATAAAAGGGTAAAGCGTTAGTGCAATAAATTTTGGAAACACTAGGTAATTAATGGCATTAATTCCCATAACTTCTAATGCGTCAATTTGCTCTGTAACACGCATGGTGCCAATACTCGATGTAATAAACGAGCCAACTTTACCTGCCATAATGATGGATATAAATGTTGGTGCGAATTCTAAAATTATGGATTGACGTGTTGCAAAACCAACTAGATATTTTGGAATGAGAGGATTATTGATATTTAAAGATGTTTGTATAGCAACAACGCCTCCAACAAAAAAGGCTATAAAAGCAACAATACCCAATGACCCAATGATAAGGTCATCAATATCTTTAAGGATTAAAGTTTTCATCACAGACCATTTAGTAGGCTTGCGAAAAATGTCTTTAATCATTATAAAGTAAGCGCCAATATTATGAAGGTACTTCATGTAAGAATTTCTTAATGCTAAAGTATAAAAAATGATTAGTTTAATAACGTTAATTTAAATTTAGATGTTTTAAAATCTGTATTTTTGAAATTGAATTGTAAGACAACTTAAGTAATGAAAAAAATAGTCGCATTAATCGTATTAATATTAGCATACTCATCTTGTGGTTCTCAGCAAAATGTTGTAGAAGAAAAAAATGTAGAGTATAAAACCGAAATACCATCTATTAAAACAAATTCTAAACCTAAGTTAGTTGTAGGTATAGTTGTAGATCAGATGCGCTATGATTACTTAACTCGTTTTGAGTCTAAATATGGAGAAGGCGGTTTTAAACGAATGATGAATGAAGGCTTTAATTGTAAAAACAATCATTTTAATTATGTGCCAACTTACACAGGTCCTGGACATGCATCAGTTTATACTGGTACTACACCAAAATATCATGGAATAATTTCTAACAATTGGTATGATAAAGAAACTAAAGAAACTGTGTATTGTGCTCAAGATGATTCAGTTGAATCTGTTGGTACTACTAGCAAAGCTGGTAAAATGTCACCAAACAGAATGTTAACCACAAGTTTTGCAGATGAAAACAGGTTATTTACTCAAATGAGAGGAAAAAGTATTGGAATTGCTATAAAAGATAGAGGTGCCATTTTACCAGCAGGTCATGCTGCCAACGCTGCTTATTGGTTTCATGGTATGGATGAAGGAGTTTGGATTACGAGTACGTTTTATAGAAACGATTTGCCACAATGGGTAAAAGATTTTAATAGTTCTGATATAGCAGAATCATATTTTAAAGTTTGGGATACATATATGCCAATTGAGACTTACATAGAAAGTGGTAATGATTTAAATAATTTTGAACGTGGTTTTAAAGGGAAAGAAAGCGCAACATTTCCGTATGATTTAGCAGCATTAAAATCGGAGAATAATGGTTTTGATATTCTTAAAGCGACAGCTTATGGAAATAGTTTAACTCTTGATTTTGCTTTAGCAGCCATAAAAGGTGAAGCTTTAGGCCAAGATAATGAAACCGATGTTTTAACAGTTAGTTTTTCTAGTACGGATTATGTAGGTCATAATTTTGGTGTAAATTCAAAAGAAATTGAAGATACTTATATACGATTAGACAAAGATTTAGAACGTCTTTTTAATTATTTAGATGCTAACGTCGGAGAAAATGAATATACCGTTTTTCTAACGGCAGATCATGGAGCTGTCGACGTGCCTGCATATTTGGAATCTGTTAAGATACCTGCAGGTTATTTAGATTATAATGATAGAAAAGAGCGATTTACTAACTTCCTAAAATCTAGTTATGGTACTAAGGATATTGTAGAAAATGTGAGTAACAATCAAATATTTTTTAATAAACTTAAGTTGAAAGAATTAGGTTTAAACATTCATGATGTAGAACAAGCATTGGTTGACGAACAAATTAATTATCCAAATATTGCTAAAGTCTATACAGCTACAGCGATGAATAGCACTAATTTTACTTCGGGTATTGAGGCTTTATTGCAAAATGGATTTAACCAAAAACGTTCTGGCGATGTTATTATAGTAGATGATATTGCGCATATTGCCTATAGTAGAACAGGTTCCACACATGGCAGTGGATTAAGCTATGATACGCATGTGCCTTTGTTATTTTTTGGCAAAGGAATTAAGCATGGTGAAACATTAGATAAAACAGTGATTCCAGATATTGCACCGACAATGTCTGCACTTTTAGGAATTAGTTTTCCTAATGGTACTACTGGTAAACCTTTAGGGTTTGTAATGGACTAACTTATTTTTTTTAAGATCCCTTTCCAGCGTAAATCTCTTATAAATTTACCTTCATTTTTGGAAACTAGAAATTCAGTTTTATTTAATTTAGCTTTAAAATAACCATTCATATAATCTCTAAATAACTTAAAGCTTCCTTTTTTATAAGCTAATTTTAAAGCAGAAATTAAAGTAATCCAAAAGCCATAACGCATTTTATACATAGCCTCTCCTTGTAAATATTTTGAAGCTTTGTTATAAGATTTTCCTGTGGGTTTTAGATGTTTAACGTGAAGCGTTTCATCTGTAAGTATTTGCCAGCCATGATATTTTGCTAAAAGCTCATCAACCGTATCCCAACCCATAGAAGGCTTTAATTGGCCGATTTGTTCAAAACATTCTTTTCTGTAAGCTTTCAAAGCTCCTCTAATATGATCTTTGTTGGTAAGGTTTTCTAAAACCCAATCATTGTTTTTTTCGATGAAACAAAATCCTGAAGCCATACCAAGCTTAGGATGAGCATTAAAATGATTTGCAATTTGTTCTAGGTAATTTTCTGGAAAAATGAGATCTGCGTCAAACTTGCATATGATGTCATAATCGCCATCCAAAGATGCGAAACCTTTATTAAAGGCATTAATGATTTTTGAACCAGGTAAATGAGCATCAGAAGATTTAGTATTTAAAACAGAAATCCAATTGTATTTAGAGGCATAAGTTTCTGCAAGTTGATGCGTGTTATCCGTTGAGTTATCATTAACCACAACTACTTTTTTGGGTAGCAATTTTTGCTTTACCAAAGACTCTAAGGTTTTGCCAATAAAGTCTTCTTCGTTGTGTGCAGGTATGATAATATAAAATTCCAAATTTTAATATCTAAATTCCAAAACCCAAAGCTAACGAAACCCATTTGGAATTTGATATTTAGTTTTTGAAATTTTTTACTCTTTCTGCATATACAATATAATATCTCGGTGTAAATTGTCTAAGTAATGGTCTAATACCAAACTTTTTTACAGGATTAGTCCATTTTTGTCTGTCCATTATTTGCCACCCGGTTTTTTCTAATAACCAATCGAGTTGCCAATCTTCAAACTCATGGTAATGTCTATCCCATTTATCTGTTTTGCTTCTGTAAGCTGAAGCAAACCATAATCGCATAGGAATACTTATAACTAGTTTTTCTGCTTTTATAGACTTTAAAACTTCATAAGGAGACAGGAGATGTTCAAAAATTTCGAAAGCCGTAATAACCTCAGCCGAAGAGTTTTTGATTGTAGAATGGTCTTCGTCTAAATCTTCTCCTGTTGTATTTTCAACAGAATACCCTTCAGAAATCATTATATCTGAAAATGGATTTTTAACTCCTAAATCTAAAATAGATTCGGTTGTACCTATATGCTTTCTTAAGAACTCTAAAGTATGCTTAAATCGCTTATTCGGAAAGGTTTTTTCGTACATGTTTATTTTCTAAGATGTAGAAAGTCTATTGGATTAATGCTGGTAAACTATAGCATTAATATTCATACCAGCTCCTACACTTGCAAAAATAATAATATCTCCTTTATTAATCTGTTGATTTTCTAACTCGCCTTTTAAAATCATGTCATATAACGTAGGTACTGTAGCTACACTAGAATTTCCAAGGGTGTTAATTGTCATTGGCATTACTCCATCTGGCATTTTCATGCCGTGTAGTTTGTAAAAACGTTTTACAATGGCTTCGTCCATTTTTTCGTTAGCCTGATGTATCAATATCTTTTTTACATCTTTAATTGAAACACCACTTTTTTCTAAGCAAGTTTTTAATGCTAATGGAACATTAGTTAATGCAAATTCGTAAATCTTACGACCATACATTTTTATATAACGACGTTTGTCTGTAATTTCAGGATGATTTGTTTCTCCGAAATAAATAAAATGTGCTTCATCTAAAGTGAAGGTTGCGGTTTCATGGGTTAGAATGCCACCTTCTTCATCAGTTTCTTCAATGATAACTGCGCCAGCACCATCGCTGTAAATCATAGAATCGCGATCGTGTTTATCAATGACACGAGATAAAGTTTCTGTGCCAATAACCAAACAGCGCTTTGCTAAGCCAGCAGTTATAAAAGCATTTGCTTGTATAACACCTTCTATCCAACCAGGACAGCCAAAAAGTAAATCGTATCCGACACATTTTGGATTCTCAATTTTTAATAAATGCTTAACTCGAGAAGCAATACTGGGTACTGTATCACTTTGTTCTGTATTATGTTTTACATCACCATAGTTGTGAGCAACTATGATATAATCAATACTTTCTTTATCAATCTTGGCATCTTCAATTGCTTTTTGAGCAGCAAAAAATGCAATATCAGAATTTAGTAATTCGTCTTTAATATAACGTCGTTCTTGTATGCCAGTTATGGCTTTAAATTTTTCTACTATAACTTCGTTAGTACTATTTATTGAAGATCCATCAGCATTTAAAAATTCATGATTATAAAAATCTTCATTTTTTTCAATAATACTTGGTATATAACTTCCTGTTCCTGTTATTCTAATCGCCATAGTTATTTTATATCAATTCTAGTATTGCTAAACTAATTAATAATATATAGTTTTTCTCTATTTATTGTTTTAAAAGCCTCATTTTTTGTGAATTCTTAAAAATCATTATCGAAAATTAAGAAAACAAAAAAAAAGTGTTCAAATAGAACACTTTTGTAAATTATCCGTTGAAATATTTAGGCATCAACATAATCTTCCATTGGTGCGCAACTACACATTAAATTTCGGTCGCCATAAGCATCATCTACACGTCTTACACTTGGCCAAAATTTATTATCTCTTACATAGTCTAACGGAAATGCTGCTGCTTCTCTAGTATATGGTAATAACCATTCATCAGAAGTTAACATTTCCATTGTGTGAGGCGCATTTTTTAATACATTGTTAGGTTCGTCTTTAGTTGCATCATCAATCTCTTTTCTAATAGAGATCATAGCATCACAAAAACGGTCCATTTCTGCCTTGTTTTCACTTTCAGTTGGCTCTATCATCATTGTTCCTGCAACTGGGAAAGATACTGTAGGTGCATGAAATCCGTAATCCATTAAACGTTTAGCTATATCAGTAACTTCAATACCATTGGCTTTAAAATCACGACAATCAATAATCATTTCATGTGCAGCTCTCCCGTTTTCTCCTGTGTATAATGTTGGGTAATAACCTTCTAAACGCTCTTTAATATAGTTAGCATTTAAAATAGCAGTTTTTGTAGCTTGTTTTAAACCTTTAGCTCCTAACATTTTAATATATCCATAAGATATAATACATGCTAAGGACGACCCAAATGGTGCCGCAGATATTGCTGTAATGGCTTGGTGTCCACCAGTTTTTACAATTGGGTTACCTGGTAAAAATGGTACCAATTGTTCTGCGACGCAAATTGGTCCAACGCCAGGTCCACCACCTCCATGAGGAATAGCAAAAGTTTTGTGTAAGTTAAGGTGGCAAACATCTGCACCAATATTTCCAGGATTTGTTAATCCAACTTGTGCATTCATGTTGGCACCATCCATATACACTTGCCCTCCATTATCGTGTATAATTTGAGTAATCTCTCTAATAGCAGATTCATATACTCCATGGGTAGAAGGATAGGTAACCATTAATGCAGATAAATTATCTTTATGTAGTTCTGCTTTTTCTCTTAAATCATCAACATCAATATTTCCATTTTCAGATGCTTTAGTAACTACTACTTTCATTCCAGCCATTACAGCACTTGCAGGATTTGTACCATGAGCAGAAGATGGAATTAAACAGATATTTCTGTGGTGATCTCCGCGAGATTCGTGATAAGCTTTTATAACCATAAGGCCAGCAAATTCACCTTGCGCACCAGAATTTGGTTGTAATGATGTAGCTGCAAAACCAGTAATTTCTGTTAACTGATTTTCTAAAGCGTTTAACATTAATTTGTATCCAATTGGTTGGTCTTCTGGAACAAATGGATGCATATTTCCCCAACTGCTCCAACTTAGTGGTAACATTTCTGCAGCAGCATTTAATTTCATGGTACAAGATCCTAACGAAATCATTGAATGATTTAATGCCAAATCTTTTCGTTCTAAACGTTTGATATAACGCATTAATTCAGTTTCAGAATGATAAGAATTAAAAACATCAAAGGTTAAAAAATCCGTTGTTCTTTTTAACTGTTCAGGAATGGTATCTTGTGTTGAAATAGATTCAATTTTTTTAGTTGAGCTACCTGTAGCTTTTTCAAAAATTGAAACAATTTCATTTAAGTCTGTAATGGTTGTTGTTTCGTTAATTGAAATAGTAACTGTATTGGTGTCTGGATAGTGAAAATTAACTTCACTTTTCTCGGCTTCGTATTTTACTTTTACGGCATCTGCTTTTATTTGAAGCGTATCAAAATAATGCGTATTAGTTTGCTCTAAACCTAGACTTTCAAGAGCATTAGCAAGAGTAGAAGTAGAGTTTTGTACTTTATTAGCAATAAATGAGAGACCTTTAGGACCATGATATACCGCATACATGCCAGCCATAACGGCTAGTAAAACTTGTGCTGTACAAATGTTAGAAGTTGCTTTGTCTCTTTTAATATGTTGCTCTCTTGTTTGTAAAGCCATACGTAAAGCTCTGTTGCCATTTGCATCTTTAGTAACACCAATTATACGGCCAGGCACATCGCGCTTATAAGCTTCTTTTGTGGCAAAATATGCAGCGTGTGGTCCACCATAACCCATCGGAATTCCAAAACGTTGTGTTGTACCAAGAACTACGTCTGCACCAAATTTTCCTGGTGCTTCTAAAGATACTAAGCTTAATATATCTGCTGCTACAGCAACTTTTATTCGAGATGCATTCGCTTTTTCAATAAAGCCTTTTATATCTGTTATTTGACCATTCTTACCAGGATATTGTAGTAATGCTCCAAAGAATTCTTCAGATAAATTAAATTCCGCCTCATTACCAATTACTAGTTCAATTCCAATAGGATTGGCTCTAGTTTCTAGCAGAGAAATTGTTTGAGGTAAAACTAAATCTGAAACAAAAAATTTATTAACTCCTGCTTTCTTTTGGTCTCGTTCTCTAACTGCAAATAATAAGCTCATTGCTTCTGCTGCTGCTGTACTTTCATCTAATAATGAAGCGTTAGCAATTTCCATACCTGTTAAATCAATAACCAAAGTTTGAAAATTTAATAAAGCTTCTAAACGTCCTTGTGCAATCTCTGCTTGGTATGGTGTATATGCAGTATACCAACCTGGATTTTCTAAAATATTACGCTGAATTACAGCAGGTAAATTAGATGGATGGTACCCTAAACCTATGTAAGATTTATAAACTTTATTAAGTTTTGAAAGCTCATAGATATGACTTAAATACTCTTGTTCGCTCATAGCTGTATCTAAATCTAAATCGTTTTTAAGCCTAATGTCATTAGGTACAGTTTCTGAAACTAATTGTTCTATACTAGTAACACCAATAGTGTTTAACATGGCTTTTTGTTCTTGAGAATTTGGGCCTATATGTCTAAGTGCAAAAGAGGTCGTATCCATTGAAAAAATGTAATTGATTTTTGTTTTGCAAAAATACGTATTTAGCCAAGCTTTTTAGTTAAGGAAAACTAAAGTTTTTAACCATAATAGATGGTTATTAACACATTGTGTATTTTTGTTTAATGGTGATTTTAAAAAGGATATTTAATTTCTATTTAAACAGTAGTATTCACGTAGCAATAGGTGTGTATGCCTTAACCTGGATAACCTTGCTGCAATTTGGGGTTGAATATGATAAAAACAGTCTTAATTTTGTGTTTTTTGCAACCATCACTGGCTATAATTTTGTAAAGTATTTTGGTATTGCAAAGTTTCATCATAGAAGTTTGGCGGGTTGGCTAAGGGCTATTCAAATATTTTCATTTTTAGCTTTTATAGCCTTATGTTATTATGCTTCTAAGTTAGAAGTTAATACACTCGTTTTAATAGCAATATTAGGATTGATTACCTTTTTATATGCAATTCCTTTATTGCCTAAAAAGTATTTTATAGATGATCATAAAAATTTAAGAGAAATTAGTGGTCTTAAAATTTATGTAATTGCTTTAGTATGGAGTTTTACAACAGTTATTCTACCATTAGTAAATAATGAAGTTTCTTTAGATTTTGATGTTGTAATTACAAGTGTTCAACGTTTTATTTATGTACTAGTTTTAATGTTTCCTTTTGAAATTAGGGATTTAAACTACGATAACTTAAAACTATCTACCATACCTCAAAAAATAGGAGTTAAAAAAACAAAAATTATTGGCGTTTTTTTGCTTATGATATTTATGATGTTAGAATTTTTTAAAGACGAATTAACGAGTAACGCAGTAATTGTAACATTAATAATAGTTTTTATAACACTATTATTTATAGTTTTTTCTAATAAAAATCAATCGAAGTATTATAGTGCCTTTTGGGTAGAAAGTTTGCCAATAATTTGGCTCGGAATATTACTTATGCTTAGCTAATTCTTGTTCAAATTCTTTTTGAATTTTTTCTTTTTCAATACGGTTTAAGCAATCAACTTCTGCTTTGTTTAAGGCATCCGTAAGTTTATTGTTGTTTTTAGAATAAGCTTTAGTGAATCGACACCACATTAAACGAATACCAAGCTTTATTCTTTCCCAGCCAGTAGACTCACCATATTGCCTTTTATCGCATATATGTTTTGCTTCTTCACAACTAATAAATAAAAACCTTTTTTTCATCTTAATTAAAACCAATTTTTTTCCATGCAATCTGCAAGAGCTGTTCGTGCTCTATGTATAATTACCCAAAGGTTAGACGCAGTGATATCTAATTCATTACAAATAGTTTCTGTATCATAACCCAAAATAGTTTTCATTTTAAAAACCTCTGCTTGTTTTTCAGGAAGCTTCCCAATACAATCATGTATAGCATCACCTAATTCTGAGTTTTCTAAGGTGTCTTCTGCTGTTTTATCAAATGGGTCTGCTACACGTTCCTCTAACCAATCTCCTTCAGCATCTGTATCGCTATTGTAGTTTATTCTAACTTCGGCTTTACCTTTATTAGAATTTATTTTACGATAATGGTCAATAATTTTTCGCTTTAAAATTGAAATTAACCACGTACGCTCACTAGCTTCTCCTTTAAAATTAGCCATGGATTTTAGTCCGGCTAAAAAGGTTTCAGATACTAAGTCTTGCGCAATCTCTCTACTACTAACACGAGTTATCGTATAGTTAAAGAGATAATCAGAATATAGTTTTATCCAATTATTAGGATCTAGTTGATGCTTAGGCATTTTTCAATTTCATTGCGAAATCAAAAATAACGTAAATTTTTATTATGCGAAACTATGTTTTGCTTTAGTTGATAGAAGTTTGTGTTGCAAAATACCTTTTTCTACAGATACAGCAGAACCATCAACAACACAAGTATTTAGATATTTTGCGTTTTCAAATTTTTTGGGAAGCATAAAGATTATATTTTTATTAATCTCAGTTAAAGCACCTTTATAAAGCTTCCATGGTTTGTGGTAGATTTTATATTGAAATGTTTTTGTGTTAGATCTTTTTACAAAAGCAATGTATCTATCTACTATAAATTCGTTTAATGAATTTTTAGTTAAAGCTTTGGTTGTTTTACTAGTTAAGGCTTTTATATCTATATTTTTATATGAATATTTTATACTTTTTTTACTCTGAGTAATTCTTTTATTGCGTTTTACATTTCTAAAGAAAAAAGGTTCGTTGTACAATGTATTAGCAATTAGAGCTATAATGGGTTTCGGAGCAAATTCTTTAATAAAAACAACACCTTTAGCTCCATTAATTTTTGATTTAGCATAAAACCGAAAATTAATTTGTCCAAATTTTTGATGAAAAGGAATTTTAAATCCAAAGAACTTCACTTTTGAAAACGTAAAAGCAACTACACTCATTAAAGCTTTGCCTTTATACAAATCTAATTCAGTGTTATTAGGTAAATAAGCTTCTAGGATCTTTTTGTCTACCTCAAAGGTTGAAATAATTAAATCCTCCCAATTACCTGTCATGAAGATGCTTTTATGATTGTTTGTTGCTGTTTTCATAATTAAGATTATTTAAATTATTCAAGATCCAAACGAAGTAAATAGCAATAGACATAGGAATTATTATTAATCCTAACCACCAAAAATCATTTAATTTTATTTCTATATGCCATCCAATTCCATATACAATAACAACTAGCCAGTAAATTAGTATTTGCTTTTTGTTATGGTTTTCGAATCTATTCCATAAAAATGTAATACCTATGGCGCTTAGTAGTTGAATTGCACCAAGAACAATTTGAGCATATAAACCAAATATTATTGTTAGGTACAGAACCAAAGTTATGATTAGGACGATTTTGTTGAATTTGTATAAATTTTTCATAATCTAAATGTTTTAAACTTTCAGAAAATATTGAAAGTTTGTTATAAAAAAATATAACCTACTTCATCAGTTTAAAAACAGACTTTGTTAACCAGTTTTGTTTTTGGTCTACGAGTTTGTTCATTAAGGTATCTAAGTCGTTTGTAATGGCCTTTAATGCTTTTGTTTGCTTAATCAGTTCTTTTGTTTTTTCTGTGCCATCATCTTTAATAGTTGAGACCTCCTCTAACACTTTAATGACCGGTTTTATTTCTCTTCGACTTCTTTCTTTTGCAACAATTTTTGCTAGTTCTTGAACATCTTTTTCGGTAGTAAAAAACTCTTTTCGTTCACCAGAAACTAAAACTTTGGTAACAATTCCCCAATCCATAAGTTGTCTTAAATTCATGCTCGTATTACCACGAGAGATTTTAAGATCTTCCATAATGTCTTCCATAGACAAAGGCTTGGTAGAAATAAAAAGCAATGCTTGTATTTGTGCCATGGCTTTGTTAATGCCCCAAAGTGACCCCAAACTTCCCCAAGTACTAATAAACTTTTCTTTTGCATCTAAGTATTCCATATAGCAAATATACAATAATTTTTAAACTTTCAATAATTATTGAAAGTTTATTTTATAAGGCAATTCATAATATGGTGCAATAAGATTAGAAATTATGATGGTATTGAGTTTTGTCATTCCGCACTTGATGCGGAATCTATTAATAATATAGATTCCTGTCTTCGCAGAATTGACAATCTGATTTCTATTTCAACAACCCAGCACGTCTAAGTAAAGCCTCAGGTTTTGGTTCTTGGCCTCTAAACTTTTTATATAAAGTCATTGGGTTTTCTGTACCACCTTGAGATAAGACATAAGTTTTAAACTTATCGGCAACCGTTTTATTAAAAATACCTTCTTCTTTAAAGTACTCAAAAGCATCAGCATCTAAAACTTCTGCCCATTTGTAACTGTAATAACCAGAAGAGTATCCACCCTGAAAAATATGAGCAAAAGAAGTACTCATGCAATTTTCGGCAACATCAGGATATAAGCTGGTATCTCCAAATGCTTTCACTTCATGGGCTTTTACGTTTTTAATATTTGAAGGATCTACACCATGCCAAGACATATCTAATAAGCCAAAACTTAGTTGACGCATAGTTTGCATGCCTTCTTGAAAGGTAGAAGAGGCTTTTATCTTTTCAATAAGTTCCATAGGAATAACTTCTCCAGTTTCGTAATGTGTAGCAAAGAGCTTAAGTGTTTCTTCTTCGTAACACCAGTTTTCTAAAATCTGACTTGGTAACTCAACAAAATCCCAATACACACTTGTGCCAGATAAACTCGGGTAGGTTGTATTGGCTAACATACCATGCAAAGCATGGCCAAACTCATGAAAGAGCGTAGTTACTTCATTAAACGTTAGTAATGACGGTTTGCTTTTTGTTGGTTTCGTAAAATTACAGACTATAGAAACATGTGGACGATGATTATGTCCATTTTTTACCATTTGCGGTTTGTAAGAGGTCATCCAAGCTCCATTACGTTTGCCTGCTCTTGGGAAAAAGTCTGCGTAGAAAATAGAAACTAAATGGCCATCTGCATCCGTTACTTTGTAGGTTAAAACATCTTCATGGTACTTATCTATACTATCAATTTCTTCAAATTGCAATCCGAATAATTTTTCTGCAACTATAAAAGCACCATTTATAACGTTTTCTAATTTAAAATAGGGTTTTAACTGTTCGTCATTTAAACTGAATAATTTTTGTTTTAGCTTTTCAGAATAATAACTTGAGTCCCACTTTTGTAATTGGTCTATGTTATCTAAATCTTTAGCAAAATTTTCAAGAGTTTTAAATTCTTCTTCAGCTGCTGGTTTTGCTTTTTCAAGTAATTCGTTTAAAAATGAGTTTACTTTTTCTGGCGTTTCTGCCATGCGCTCTTCTAAAACGAAGTGCGCATGTGTTTTGTAACCTAATAATTGAGCACGCTCAAAACGCAATTGCGCTATTTTTAAAACAATGTTTTGATTGTCTAAATCATCATTATTAAATCCTTTACTTCCAAAAGCTTTAGATAATTTTTCGCGTAACGCTCTATTGTCCGCATAAGTCATAAAAGGAATATAACTTGGGTAATCTAAGGTAATTAACCAACCATCTTTTCCTTTGCTTTCTGCTAACTGTTTCGCTGCTTCTTTTGCGCCATCTGGCAAACCTGCGAGATCAGATTCATTGGTAAGGTGCAATTCAAACTTGTTAGTTTCTGCTAAAATATGTTCTCCAAACTTTAGTTTTAGTTGGCTAGACTCCTTATCAATAGCTCTTAATCGTTCCTTTTTATCTTCAGACAAATTAGCTCCATTTCTAGAAAACCCTTTGTATTTTTTATCGAGAAGCGTTTCTTGTTCAGTAGTTAAGTTTAAGCTTGCTTTAGAATCGTAAACCGCTTTTACACGTTTAAATAAATCTTCATTCAACGTAATATCATTACTAAATTCTGATAATAGTGGTGATACTTCCTGTGCAATTTTCTGAATCTCATCATTGGTTTCAGCAGAATTTAGATTAAAGAAAATACTAGAGATACGGTCTAATTCTTCCCCAGAATAATCTAGTGCTTCAATGGTGTTTTCAAAATTTGGAGTATCAGTATTATTTACAATTTCATCAATTTCGGCTTTAGCTTTATCAATAGCTAATTTAAAAGCAGGTAGATAATCTTCTTCTTTTATTTCTGAAAAAGGTGCTGTATTGTATGATGTATTAAAGGGTTTATTTAAGATTGTCATTATTTCTTAATGTTTTGATAGTGAAAGTTATATCCGATATTAAATAGGTGAGGGCTGCTACAAAAATAAGAGGTCCTAATATAATAACTATTAGATTACCTGATGATGTTGGGTTTTCAATTACGGTAAAAAATACCCAAGACGAAGTAAAAAGTAAAAAAACACAAAGCGGATAAGTAAAAAGTTTTAGAATTAATTCTTTAAGCATTTACTTTAAATCTTTAGCAGAATCATAAACCTTAGCCTTTAAACCTTCTTTGTAGACCATAATTTTATCTAAAATACATTGGTCACTACTTCCTAAAATTTGAGCTGCTAAAATACCAGCATTCTTAGCACCGTTTAGAGCAACAGTTGCAACAGGTACTCCTCCTGGCATTTGTAAAATAGAAAGTATAGAATCCCAACCATCTATAGAATTAGAGGATTTTACGGGCACTCCAATAACTGGTAATGGAGATAAAGATGCTACCATGCCCGGTAAATGTGCAGCTCCACCAGCGCCAGCAATAATTACTTTAATACCTCTAGTATGGGCATTTTTACTGTAATCGAATAACTTTTCTGGAGTTCTGTGTGCTGATACAATATCAACCTCAATTTCTATATCAAAACCTTTTAAAATATCAATAGCGTCTTGCATTACTGGCAAATCGCTTTTACTTCCCATTATAACTCCTACTTTACTCATTATTTATTCGCTTATAACTTCTATTGTACGTTTAACTTTTTCTGCAATTTCTCTAGCTACTGCTATATCTTTATTCACAATAGTAACATGTCCCATTTTTCGGAAAGGTCTGGTTTGTTTCTTTCCATAAATATGAGGTGTCACGCCTTCCATTGCCATAATTTTTTCTATGTTTTTATAAAGGACGTTACCCGTATAATCTTCTGCACCAACTAAATTTACCATAACTCCAGCAACTTTACTTTCGGTATTACCAAGTGGTAATCCTAAGATGCATCTTAGTTGTTGTTCAAATTGCGAGGTGTAACTTGCTTCTATACTATAATGGCCAGAGTTATGAGGTCTTGGTGCAACTTCATTTACTAAAATTTCATCATCCTCTGTCTGAAACATTTCAACTGCTAATAAACCAACATGCTTAAATGCAGCAGCAGTTTTTAAAGCAACGAGCTCCGCTTTTTTTGCAATGGCATCTGGTATTCTAGCGGGACAAATAACATATTCAACTTGGTTTGCTTCTGGATGAAACTCCATCTCCACAACAGGATACGTTTTTAAATCACCTTTTTCATTTCTTGCAACTATTACTGCCAATTCATTTTTAAAAGGAATTAAATCTTCTGCAATACATTCTACATTCGGTAAATCTATTAAATCGGTGTAACGTCTTACCACTTTTACACCTGTACCATCATAACCAAATCTCGCACTTTTCCATACAAATGGATAGCTTAATCCACCATTGTCAACAGCATCTTGAATTTCTGATGGGTGCGCAAATCTCGAAAAATCTGCCGTTGGAATATTATGATCTCTATAAAATAATTTTTGAGTGGCTTTATTTTGAATAGTTCTCAAAGTCTTAGATGAAGGAAACACTTTTACACCTTCATCCTCGAGCGTTTCTAAAGCATCTACATTAACATTTTCAATTTCAAAAGTTAAGACATCTACTTGTTTTCCAAAGTTAACAACAGTATCATAATCTAGTAAATCGCCAACAGTAAATTCGTTGCAGGCTAAGCGCGATGGTGCTTCTGGGCTTGGGTCAATAACACAAGTGTAGATATCATATTTTCGAGTGTCGTATAACATCATCTTGCCAAGCTGACCACCACCAAGAATACCAAGTTTAAAATCTGAAGAGAAATAATTCATGTTCACTTTCCACAGAAGTGGAAATCTTTTAAAGATTCAACATTAATTTACTGCAAAAATACGTTATAAAATGCGAACTCTTATAAATTGAAATTCAAAAAAATCGGTATTCCACAATCTATTGATTATCTTTGCATTTCTAAAATAATAAGATAGTGATAAAGCTTCACGATTTATACTTTAAACCCTTCATTTCAGAACAAGAGATAGACCAAGCTGTGCAACAAATGGTAGATGCCATTTCTAATGATTTGGGTGATGAGATGCCTGTTTTTGTTGGTATTTTAAATGGCTCTTTTATGTTGGTTAGTGATTTTGTTAAAAAGTATCCTAAACCTTGTGAAGTTACTTTTATAAAATTAGCTTCTTATGAAGGTGTTAAGTCAACAGAAGATATTCAGCGACTTATTGGTTTAACCCAAGATCTTACAGGTAGAACAGTTGTTATTTTAGAAGATATCATAGATTCAGGTAAAACCCTTGAAGAGGTTCATCGTATTTTTAAAAATGAAAACGTTAAGGAACTCATTATTGCGACCTTGTTTTATAAGCCTGAAGCTTATGACAAAGATTTTAAACTTCATTACATAGGTATGGAAATTCCTAATAAATTTATTGTAGGCTATGGTTTAGACTACGATGGTTTAGGAAGAGACTTACCAGACGTATATCAATTAAAAACAACACAACACATGACTAATTTAGTGCTATTTGGTCCTCCAGGTGCTGGTAAAGGAACACAAGCTAACTATTTAAAAGAAAAATACGATTTAGTACACATTTCTACAGGAGATGTTTTTAGGTATAATATTAAAAATGAAACGGCTTTAGGCATGCTAGCTAAGTCTTTTATGGACAAAGGTGAGTTAGTGCCAGATCAGGTAACTATTGATATGCTTAATAAAGAGGTCGAAAAAAATGCCGGAGCTAACGGTTTTATTTTTGATGGTTTCCCTAGAACTAATGCACAAGCAAAGGCACTAGATGAATTAATGGATAGCAAAGATTCGCAAATTAATGCGATGGTTGCATTAGAAGTTGATGATGAGGTGTTAGTACAGCGTTTATTAGAACGCGGAAAAACTAGTGGTAGAGCGGATGATGCTGACGAAAGTATTATTAGAAATAGAATAAAAGAGTACTATTCTAAAACTGCTATTTTAAAAGATTACTATACGGATCAAAATAAATATTTTGGAGTTGATGGTGTAGGTAGTATTGAAGATATTACAGTTCGATTGAGTACTGTGATTGATAAACTGTAATTTGTCATTCCTGCGAAGGCAGGAATCTATTTTTCTTATTAATTAAAAAGATTCCCACTTTCGTGGGAAATGAATATGACTGAAGGAAATTTTGTCGATTACGTAAAAATGCACGTCTCTTCTGGTAACGGAGGAAAAGGATCTACACATTTAAATCGTGAAAAATATAATGCAAAAGGCGGACCAGATGGAGGTGATGGCGGTCGTGGTGGTCATGTTATTTTAAGAGGGAATTCTAATCTTTGGACTTTAATCCACTTAAAGTTTAAACGCCATATTAGGGCTGGCCATGGTGAACATGGAAGTTCTGGCAGAAGTACAGGTGCTGATGGATCTGATGAATATTTAGAAGTGCCATTAGGTACAGTTGTTAGAGATTCTGAAACTAACGACATCTTATTTGAAATTACTGAAGATGGTGAAGAAAAGATAGTAGCCGAAGGCGGAAAAGGTGGACGTGGTAACTGGCATTTTAAGAGTTCTATAAACCAAACTCCACGTTATGCGCAACCAGGTATTCCTTTAGAGGAGCGACATATTACACTTGAGTTAAAAATATTAGCAGATGTTGGTTTAGTAGGCTTTCCTAATGCCGGAAAATCAACACTTCTTTCAGTATTAACTTCAGCAAAACCCAAAATTGCAGATTACGAGTTTACCACGCTAAAACCTAATTTAGGCATTGTAGAATATCGCGATTATAAATCGTTTGTAATGGCTGATATTCCTGGAATTATTGAAGGTGCTGCAGAAGGGAAAGGCCTTGGTTATTACTTTTTAAGACATATAGAGCGAAACTCCATTTTGTTATTTTTAATTCCAGCTGATGCTAAAGATATTGTAGAACAATACGAAATCTTGTTAGACGAATTAAGACGTTACAATCCTGAGATGTTAGATAAAGAACGTTTTGTATGTATCTCAAAATCCGATATGTTAGATGACGAACTTAAATCTGAAATATCATCTATTTTAGATAAGGATTTAGATGCTAATTATATGTTTATTTCTTCAGTTGCTCAACAAGGGCTTACAGAATTAAAAGATAAGCTTTGGACGATGTTGAATGATTAAGTTATAAGCTTTAAAAGCTTATTTGTATCTTTAAACTAAAAAGCGATATGAAATTCCTCAAATTTTTATTGATAGCAGTTTTATTTACATCCTGTGGATCAACTTATGTTAACTACGACTACGAAAAATCTACGGATTTTACGCAATACAAAACCTACAATTATTTCGATGATATGGTAACTGGTTTAAGCAAGTTTGATAGTGTTCGTATCATAAGTACAATTGATTCTAAACTTTCTACAATGGGTCTTAATCGATCTAATACACCAGATTTTTATATCGATATACAAAGTAAAGAACTGATGAACCGAAACAGTCCTAATATAGGAGTTGGAGTAGGTGGAGGCGGAGGCAGAGGCTTTGGAGGCGTTTCCGTGGGAGTACCTTTAAATAGTAACAAATACTCAAGGGAAATTACTATTGATTTTGTAGATAAAAGCCAAAACGAAAAATTGTTTTGGCAAGCCGTAAGTGAGAGTACTTACAAAGGAAATGCTTCAGTTGAAAAACGTGAAGCCACTTTAGCTAAATTAGTTGAAAAAATATTTGCTGGTTATCCGCCGAAGAAGTAGTGTTGTCATTCCTGCGAAGGCAGGAATCCATTTTGGATTATAGATTCCTGCCTACGCAGGAATGAAAAAATAGACGTTAATCTCCTGTTAATCTTAGGGGTAATAATTGATTAGGGTTTTATATTTAGGAAACTAAAATCTTCAATCAAATGAAATCAAAAACGTTTTTAATTCTCGCAGTTGTACTCCTAAGTACATCAATATCTTTTTCACAATCCGAAATAAAACCACCAAAAGGTTATTCAAATGACATAGGAAATATGATTTCTATGCTCGATAATTTAAAACGTCGTGTTGAACGTCATGTCACAAATTTAGATCAAGAAGGCACTGATTTTCTATTAGATGAAAACGCTAATAGTCCTGGTGCTATAATATATCATTTGGCTGCCACAGAAGCCTACTATCAAGTTTATACTTTTGAAGGCAGAAGTTTTAATGCTGAAGAAAGAGCTAAATGGGAAATGGCTTTAAATCTTGGTGACGAAGCCAGAAAAGAATTTAAAAATAAACCTATAAAATTTTATATGGATATTTATGATGAAGTAAGAGCTAAGACCAAAAAACTTTTAAAGACCAAAGATGACGATTGGTTTAAAAAGAAAGTTGGTAATATGACTAACCATTGGGCTTGGTTTCATGTTATGGAGCATCAAGCCAATCATATGGGGCAATTGGCTTTAATTACAAAACGTATGTAACAAAAAAAGAGGCTTAATTAAGCCTCTTTTTTTGTTTATAAATTAATTTCTAATTCAATAATGCTTTATACTTATCCTTATAGCCAAAAAGAACAGCTATATTAAGAATTAGTAAAACAGCAGCTCCTCCAATTCCGCCAGGATCTAAAACTGCATGAAATAAGAAAGCATTAACGGAAATACTCATTAAAATAAGTGCTAATAATGCACCATATTTGTTAAAAATAAGTGCTAAACCAGCAACTATCTCAACAATACCTACAAGTATTAATGTCTTAGAACTTGATAGTGCTCCAAAGTAAGCCACAGCATCACCTGTGAGTTCTGGCATTGGCATAAAATCACCAAATTTGTTCACTCCAAAAACAAGTACAAAGATTCCAAGTAAAATTCTTAGAACCATAAAAACTTTTGAATTCATAATTTTAATATTTAGTTAGTTAGTAATTTCAATTTACAAAAATTTGTATTTATTGAGCTTTTGTCGTTATAATTTTATGTTACTAACAACAGGCTTTTAAGTCAATAAAACTTTGTATTTATCTCTATAACTAATTAATACAATTATGTTAAGTGCTAAAAGTATCGCAGTCCTAGCAATACCACTAGGATTTAAAACAACATGAAATAAAAATGCATTAACAGAAATACTCATTAAGATTAATGTTGCTAAAGCACCATACTTATTTAAAATTAATGCTAATCCAGAAACAATTAAAGTAATTCCTACTAGTGGCATAGCTTTAGCGTTCGACAAAGCGTTAAAATAATTTGCAGCTTCACCAGTAAGTTCTGTTAGCGGTAAAAAATCAGAGAATTTATTTATTCCAAAAACTATGCATAAGATGCCAAGCACAATTCTTAGATACATAAATACTATTGGACTCATTTATGAGTGAATAAAATTAGAAGTTGAAAAATACAATATTAATTATGATGTATTAGACGGTTTTAAAACTTTAACTAACAAATACAATTTATAATAACGTATTAGTCAACCCTTACTCTAATACCTTCGCTATGGCTACTAAACTCTGGTGCATACATAGATTGTATAGTGCTAATGCCATTACTCATATCTCCAGCATTATTAACTCTTATATCATACTCAAACACATAAACACCTTTTGGTAAATAGTCTATAAAGAAATTGGTTGCAGCATCTTTAGTACTTTCATAATAACCTAAACCATCTTGCCATTTGTAACTAGATAATACGTTTATTGGTTCAAAACCTGCAGCACGCATATCTTTAATATGTACAAATTCCATGTTTCTATCTGTTCTTAATTCTATTCTCACTCTTACTAAGTCACCAACATTAAGTTTAGTATCCGAAGTAATTTCTGAAATCTCTTCACCTTTATCTGTATTTGTTTTTAAGAAGAGTTTTTTGCTCAATTTCAATGGAGTCTCTGCTAAAGTGATTTTATCTAGGTCTTCAAAGTATTGCCAGTAAATACCGCCAAACCCTATAACATCTGAATTATTTTTAATTTCAACTTTTGATGATAAATTATTGAACTCATTTTTATCTAATTCGATTTTTTTATAATTTGATTTTACTTTATTCGTAGATAATTTATTAGTATTGGTTTTATAATTAATTGTTACTTGATTCTTGTTTTTAAATTGTTTTTCTTGCCCTAAAAGCAAAGCATATATAGCATCAGTTGTAGCTTTAGTTGTTTTCCAACTATTAGTTCTTTTTTTGGCAAGTAGCCATTTCTTTAATTCATATATACTACTTGAGTCTGAAGTTAGATTTACAAAGGTTTCAATTAATAAAGCATGAGTTTCAATTTGAGACTCATTCCAGTAAAATCCATTTATGTTTTCTTTCCAGTACATCCCCAAATCATTATTTTTTACAGCAGAAGCTTTTAAGTTTTTTATGATTTTTTGAGCGATTTTCTTGTTTTTAAAAGAATAACAAACATTAGCATATAATGCTTTTTCATAAAGTTTTAATGTCACCCAATTTGTATCGTATAACTCAATGAATTTATTTATTTTATTTAATTGATTTTCTTCTAAAGTTATTTTTTCGATGTAAAAACTCCTCGCATATAAGTAATGAATAATTTCACTATTGTTTATAGAATCCTCTTCGTTTAGAACTTTTTCTATTTTATTAAAATAGATATTATCTAAATAATTAACAGCTTTTATTATAAAACTATCTAAGTAATTGTTTTCTGCCCTAATTGCTCCAACTTTAATAAGGTGACCATAAGATGCAACGATATGTCTTGTAATAAATTGGTTGGGATTTCCGTCGCTAAACCATGAGAATGCTCCATTATTGTGTTGCAGTTCATCTAATTTTGAAATGAGTTGAAGTTCTTGATCTTCTAATTTTTCTGAATTGAGTAATGATTTTAATGACTCTGATTTTGCTATATTTTTTTGTTTTTTTTCTTCTAATAGTTCTAATAAATCATTTTTAAGCTTTGGGTTGTTTTCTAAAAGATACTTGCCCAAAGTGTTAGCGTAGAATTTTGAAAACGTTTGTTCTGCGCAGTCAAATGGATAATCAATAAGATATGGTAACGATTGAACTGCTGACCAAATAGGATTTGTGGTGTACTCTATTACTAATTTTTGGTTTTGTAATGTTTTTGAAGTATTTGATGCCAGTTTTTCTATGTTAAATTCCTTTTTAGTATTTGCATTAACAGCAATGGGTAGAGTTTCTGTAACCAATATTTTCTTTTTTAGAACTTCTAAAATCCCTTCTTCACCATCAGAAAAAGTGTCAGCCGAAGCAATAATTTTATATCTAATTCTGTCGACATTTTCAGGAATATCAATAAGCCAATCTACAATTTTTGTTTCATTGCTATTAATTATAAATGTTCTCTTTGAGTTAAGCTGTAATTCTGTATTTGTGTCCGCATCAAATAGTTGTAGATATGCGTAACCAGAAACAGTTTTATTGGCTTGAGAAGTTACTTTTGATACCAATTTAATTTTATCTCCTTCTCTTAAAAATCTTGGAAAATTGGGTGTAACAATTAAGTCTTTTGTTGTAGTTATTGCTAGGTTTAAGTAACCAAATTCACTATTCTTAGTGTGGGCTAATAGTTGAAGCTTCCATGTTGTTAGCGCTTCTGGTGCGTTAAAACTAAATTCAAATTCATTATTAGAATCTGTTGTGATATTTGGTAAAAAGAAAGCAGTCTCTTTAAGATCTTTACGTGTTTCAATGGCTTCAATAGCTTTTCCAGATAAAACAACAACAGTTGGTCCATCTTTTAAATCTTTAAGTTCGCTTCCATATTTTGAGGTTACAAGTACAACTCCATTTGCACCACGACTACCATATATAGCTGTAGCAGTAGCATCTTTTAAGACTGTAATTCCTGCTATGTCATTTGGGTTTAACTGTGCGTATGTTTTTTCATCAACAGGAATACCATCAATTACAAATAGTGTTTTTTTATTGTGTTGTGCGCTGGCAATACCTCTAATTATTATGTTCTTAGATTCAATATTCTCACTTTTTATAACTGTAACACCAGCAGCTTGACCAATTATTGCATCTAAAAAACTATTATTTGGAATAAAATAAGTTGATGAGGTTTTTACTGCAATACCCGAAAACGCTTTTTTCGTTGAGGTACCATAACCTACAACAACCACTTCATCTAAGTTACTATCGTCCTCTAGCGCAACATAAATAGATGAGTTACCATTATATGTAACCTCTGAAGATTCCATACCTACATAGCTAAAAACCAAAGTTTCCCCTTCATTAACATTTAAAGAATAATAACCATCAAAGTCAGTTTGTGCGCCTCTAGTTGTACCTTTTACAATCACTGATACACCAGGAAGTGGTAAGCCATCACTAGCAGTAATAACTGTGCCATTGACATTGCCTTTAGGTAATTTTTTTAAGTTTTGTTGAACTTTAAGTCGTTCTATATAACGTTTGTTAGTGTATTCAAAGTTTTTAAAATCTAAACCAAATGAATTGAGTTGAATATATCTGCTCTTAATTGCTGTATATTGATAAAAAACATGATTAGTACTCTTAAAGCGCATGTTAGATATTAGAACTTCTGGTCTAGAATTATAATAATTGTCGTAAGTTTCAAAATATAAATCCCAATCCTTGCTATATGTATAAGAATCTATGTCTTCATTATCAAAGAATGTGTCTAGAGAACTATCGTACATAGATGCTAAAACTTCAACATCTGTATTTTTATGGTCTATTTTGAATTTCCAGGTTTCTGTTTCGTTTGGTGTAAGTCGATTTCTAAAAGATAGTGTTTCAATATTAAACTGGTTATTATTAATTGAAATTGAATTTTCAAACGTTTCGTGGTAGATTTTTCCGTATCTATTTGTTCTAATCATAATTTGAATAGTACCAGATAAAATTCCTTTTTTTGGAATTTTAATAAATGGTTGCTCATCTATATTTATAACCTTATTATAAATCTCTTTTTTTCTATGATAGGCTCTTATAGTTACAAAAGTATTTTTGTAAACGGAATTTAATTTAAAGTTTATAAAATCTTTGGAATAGAATTTATCTAAAGTATATGTAAATAATTTTTCTTTATCGTATTGATCTTTATCTGTGTTTTTAAAATTAAAATGATTGCTTATTTCTTTTGTTTCATTTGTACCAACAACTCGAGCTTCTCCTTTTATTATATAACGCCCAGATTCCCAGTTTAAAGTATTAACTTTTAGCTCTTCTTTTATATTTACATTGAATTTGTTTGTGTAAACTAATTCATCCTCGTCAGACTTATAATCATCATTATTATACTTTAAATAAGAAAAATAAAAGTTAAATGTATCTTTTGGTATCATCTGATATTCTGGTATATTCCAAGATCGACTAAACAAAGCACGTCTATTTTTTGTTTTATAAATTGTAAATTCTCCTTCACAAGGTGTATAACCATCATTGAGGTTAAGAGCATTTAATGTAAATGTAGTTTCTTTTTGTGGCCCTCGATGGGCATCATTGTTAATTCTTAAATTGAGATTGTAATTACCAATATTTACTTCTTTGTTTTTGGTTTGGGTTTCTCCATTTATATCTGTAACAGAAACATTTATACTATAATTATGATAAAAATTGTGCTGTTTATTTAGGTCTTTTTTGCTGTAGTTTGTTGGAAATGTTATAATGAAATTTCCAGTTTCATCAGTTAATGTTTCCCCTGTAATATTTATTTTGTCATTTCCATAACCATAACGTTCTATCACATATTTAACTTTGGCATTTATAATTTTGGTTTTAAAAAATGATTTAGCTTCACCGCTGATAGATACTGAATCTCCAAGCTTATAATTTTTAGTTACAGGATTAAAAAGAACTTCAAAACGAGGTCTTTTATATTCTTCTACATAGAAGGTTTTTTCTGTATATTCAAAATCGTCATAGTTATCCCAAACTGGGTGATCCTCTTCTTCGTAATCATAATCTTCATCTACTTCAATATAAAATTCACCTGTCACAACATCTTTAGGTAAGGTATAACTCCCGTAGGCTGTACCAAAGTCGTTAACCTTTAATCTATATTCTTTTAAGTCATTTCCGTTAGCATCAGATAACACAACAGAGCAATATACATTAGTTAAAGCACTACTTTTTCCTTGTTTATTTTGGTATAAATAAACTTTAAAATTTACAGTTTGTCCTGGTCTATAGATCTGTCTATCTAAAATAACGTGAGAATAGATGTTCCAATCACTTTCGGGTACATTGCCATAAAGGCGAAGAGAATTAGTTATTAAAGTATCGTTCTTATAAGTTACTGTAGTAGTTAAGTTATATTGATTAGATTCATTCTGTAATTCGTAGGCAAAGCCATTAGTATTAGTTTTCTTTTTTATATGATATTTTAAATCTTTAGAGACAATATTAATTTTTGCTCCTTTAATTGGTTGACCTGTTTCTCTGTTTGTTACCTGAAACTCATGACTTGTTGGACCATCTTTATAATTGATAAAAAGGTTAGTTCTTGTTGTAGAATGGTAAGCAAAATTTTTCTTAGAAGTAATTTCTTTTGAGTTAGAAAGGACGATAATATAGTTGCCATTTTCTAACTTAGGAATTAATATTTCTGCGGTATGTTTTTTATAATCCTTCTTATCTATTAATTGGTAAGCTTGCGTTTTATGAGGCTTTATGTTTTTTATATATGAGAAAACGACAGAATCATTTTCATGAAAACCTTTTTTTATTTTTGAATGTGGTATTTTATAAGCTTTTAAATAAATTGAATCAGTATTGGTGTATTCCACTAAGGCTAGTGCAGGTTTGTTTGTTGTGGATACGGATTCAATTTGGAATTTTAAAAATTTACTATCTAAACTATTGTTCAATGCTACACACTTGGATGCACCTAAAGAATTAGGGTATTCTTTAATAGCTTTCTTACAAGTATTATATGCTAGTATTCTATACGGAATTGTATCATTTTTGTTAAAATAATTATTAGAAGTTTCGTACATATAATTAGCAGAATGGTAATACAATATACTTACATCTTCTATAGTCTTAAAGGCGTTGATTTGAGATTGAATAGCAGTTGATAACATATCTGAACTATCAATTTTTGTCATTGTTTTTAATGGATTTAGAAAGTAAATTCTGTTTTTATATGTGTCGAATAATGCTTGGAAATTTTCTTCTTTCAAATGAAATCTTTCTAAATCTTGATACAATTGTAAAGCGTTTAAATCTGAGGGAATGTCACTTTTTGGCAAATCCACTTTTATAAATTCTCGTGTATTTGCGCTAAAACTTGAAGCTTCTGAAGTATAATGCCTTAGATTTTGAGGCATCCAGTTTTTATTATAAAAGTTAATAGCATCATTAACAAACAAATCGTAAAGTGTAGGTCTATACTTTAAACTATTGGCTTCTCCTTCTATAATAGAAAAATAATCCTCAATATTAATTGTTTTTAACTCAGCAGTTTGTTTTAATGAGTTTTTAAAATGTAGTTCAATCTGATTGATATAGAATTCGCGATTCCAAGTGTGTATGTTATCAGTGTCAATACCCAGTTTTGGGTGTTGGTCAATTCTATATTTGTTTTTCTCATAAGAGCTTATAAGAAATTTTGCATATAGGTTTTCTAAAAAAGCTTGTGAAGGAAATGTGGTTTTTTCTATGATTTTTTCAAAGCGCTCTATAAGCTGGTTTTGGCTATCTTTTTTAACAAGCAAATCAAATTTAGTTTTATAAATAAAGCTTTTTACAATGTTAGGATGATTGTTAACTTTTAAGCTTTTTTTATAAATTTTGTCTGTAAGCTTTATTGCTTTTTCTAAATCTCCTTCTAATTCTTTAGCTTCAACTTGTTTCCAAAGTTTGTCAAAATTTTGAGCATTAATAGAACATATTACTAAGAAGAATACAATAAATAAGAGTTGAATTTTTTTCATGTTGGTTAGTTTAATAACGTAAAAGGACAACTAATTGTGTAATTCTACTACACATAATTAGTCATCCTAGTCTTTTTATAAGTAAACTATACTTTTTAATTAGTCAACCCTAACTCTAAGACCTTCACTATGGCTACTAAACTCTGGTGCGTACATAGATTGTATTGTGCTAATGCCATTACTCATATCACCAGCGTTGTTTACTCTTACATCATATTCAAACACATAAACACCTTTTGGTAAATAGTCTATAAAGAAATTGGTTGCAGCATCTTTAGTACTTTCATAATAACCTAAATCATCTTGCCATTTGTAACTAGATAATACATTTATTGGTTCAAAACCTGCAGCACGCATATCTTTAAGATGTACAAATTCCATGTTTCTATCTGTTCTTAATTCTATTCTCACTCTTACTAAGTCACCAACATTTAGTTTAGTATCCGAAGTAATTTCTGAAATCTCTTCACCTTTATCTGTATTTGTTTTTAAGAAGAGTTTTTTGCCCAATTTTAATGGAGTCTCTGCTGAAGTGATTTTATCTAAATCTTCAAAGTATTGCCAGTACATAGCTCCCCAAGCTATACCATCTCCTTTTTTAGTTATAGTAACATCGGCTTGTTCTTTTTTAATTTCAGATCCTGTCCAAGAAGTTTTGTAATAGCCAGTTCCAGCTTCTACTTTTATATCATCTAGTTTTTCAGGTGAAACAGTCTCGTTTCCAACTTTTACATCAATCATGTCTGTAACACTTAGCCAATCGCTACCTTGTAATAATAGAGCATAAACCGCTTCAGTGGTAGCTTTTGTGGTTTTCCATCGGTTGGTTTGCTTATTTTTTAGTAACCAAATTTTTAGATTGTCAATGTCATTGAGATTCTTTGCGTCGCTCTGAATGACAGTTCCTACTTCCGAAAATGCTTCAATTAATAAAGCTTGTGTTTCTATAGGTGCTTGGTACCAATACCATGAGTTGGTGTTGGCTTTCCAGTACATTCCTAATTCATCTGAAGAAATGCTATTCTCTTTTAGTGACTTTAAGATTTTTCCAGCAGTTTGATCGTCATCCATTCTGTGCATACTCAAAGCCATTAATCCTTTGGCATAAAGTGAACGTTTTAGCCAATACTTTTGAATCTGACTTTGGTAATAATCCATAATTTTTTGAACTTCATTCGAAGGCTTGTTTTCTGTATAAAAACTACGCACATACAAATAATGCAATTGCATATAAGACAAATGGTCTTTACTTAAATCTACATCTTTATTGTACTTTTTTAAGTCTTTATATTCTTGAACGAATTCACGATCTAAATAACCTAAAGCGCTATGAACCATAGCATTTTGGTCACTGAGGGAAGTCGAAGTGACATTAAGTTGTTTAAGGTGACCAAATCCTGCAATAATATGTTGTGTGATGTAACGATTTGCATAACCTCCATTAAACCAAGGCCAAGCACCAGAAGGTAATTGGTTTTGTTTTAGTTTACGTTTTGCTGACTGTAACTCGTTATACATTTTATTTAAATCGAATAATAATCCAATGCGTTTTTTCTGTTCTGTTTCAGATTGTGCGTCACGTAACCAAGGCGTTTCTTGAATTAATAACGATTTTAACTCTTGGTTTTTCTCTAAGTTGCTCAATAAAGCATCAGTCGATTTCCATTGATTAAAAACCGCTTCAATTTTTGGGTTCGATTTTACTATGTGTTGCGCTAATGCATTAGAATAGTAACGTGCAAAGGTTTGCTCATTACAATCGTAAGGATATTCCATTAAGTACGGCAACGCCTGAACTGCATACCAAGCCGGATTTGACGTCATTTCTAAAGTCAACTTGTGGTGTTTTAGTGTGGTCGAAGTCTGATTTTTCAACTTATCTAAAGTAAACGTCTTTGTTTCGTTAGAACGAATCCACATTGGCATCGTTTCCGTAACTAGCATCCTATTAGATAACACAGGTAATGCGTTTTGTTCTCCATCGCTAAAATCTCCTGCTTTTGCTATGATTTTATATTGAACCGCTTGAATACCTTCAGGGATTTCTAAATACCATGAAACTTCCGTATTACCTTTTGCTGAAACAGTGAAATTCCCTTCTAAATCACCATTAAAGTAGTACTTGTTCAATTGCTTTGTTATATCTTTTCCTGTGAAAGCATCTATTAATACTAATTGAGCAGCACCAGATAATTCGTTCTCTGTGAGATTTGAAATCTTAGTGCTGATTCTAATTTCATCTCCTTCGCGTAAAAATCGAGGTGCATTTGGTATTACCATCAACTCTTTTTGAGTCACAGTTTCTAATTGCGTTACTGCACTTTCTAAAGTTTTAGTGTGTGCTAATAATTGCAGTTTCCACTTAGTTAAAGCTTCTGGAGCTGTAAAGTTGAAACTAACATTGCCTTCTGCATCTGTTTGCAATTGTGGAAAAAAGAAGGCTGTTTCGTTTAGGTTTTTTCGGATTAGAACTTCTTCTTTCGCTGGAATATCATATTGAAACATATTTGATGTGCCAGTTTCTACTTTTTTATTCGGTTCAATTTTAGCCTTATCAGATAAGTTTAAAAGACCATTTGCGTCACCTTCCAAAGATCCTCCAGCAGGAGCTTCTTCTTCTAATTCCATAGAGTCTTCAACCATCATAGCAGCTTCAGGCGCACTGTTATTATACATTGCTGTTTTTCTAAATCTTCTTTGCATATAGTTATTCCCAAAATAAAACCCAAACCAATTCAATTGGTCATAACCTTGATGCGGATAACCTATAGGTGTATTAAAGTGATTAAATAATCTAAAACTAGTATTCCCAAAACTCTGTCTAGCATTTTTATTCACTCTAGCGTAATAGATAGGATTGTTAATTGGACTGAAATACCAGTTATGTCCTCTAAATTCATCTAAAGACGCATCGTACATGCTAGCTAAAAGTTCAGCAGAGACTTTATCTCCTTTAGGACCTTTAATTTTAAAACTCCAAGTTTCGTCTTGTCCTGGTTGTAACTTATCTCTAAAGGTTTTGGTCTCTATCTCTAAATCGGTTTTAGGATAAGGGACATTTACTCTAAAACTTCTCGAGGTATAATCGTTGAAGGCAGCAAAACTACAATGCACTTCAAAGCCTCCTAAATCGCCTTTTAATACAGGAATAACAATGGTTTGCTTAGAATCGTTAAGTGTTACTAACTGTGTTAAGATGATTTTGTGGTCTTTTTCTACTTCAACAGTTAAAGTTATATTTTTTGCAGCAGAACCAAGTGTTAACTTAGCAATGTCTCCTGTTTTATAACTGGCCTTGTCTAAAGAAGCTTCAAATAATTGGTGATCTGCAACGGTTTTATCTTTTTCACTAAATAAGGAAGTGAATTTTTCGTCTTTAACCTTTTGCCCAAACTTATCTTGGCTTTCTGCGACGATGATATATTTACCAGAATTCCATTTTTTTAACTTTTTTAAAGTGATGGTTTTCTCTTTTTCTGTATCAAAATTAGTACTAAAGACTTCATCTCCTTTTTCCCAATTGGCAAGTAAACCTTCGTTATTATATGGATCGTGAGGAAATAGCTTTTTAAATTCTTCCTTACTTAATACTTGATAATCTGGAGCATTCCAAGGTCTTGGTCTTAAAACCGTATTAGGAGCTTCTAACTTATAAATCTTTAGTGTTCCCTTAGCAGGCACAAACTCACCATTTAGGTTTTGTGATATTAAAGACAATTCGATTTCCTTTTTGGTTTTATCTATCAATTGTGGAGTTACCACTTGAAGCGTCATAGCATGATAACCTACGTTAACCGTTGTGGTTGTTGTCCTTGTTTCTCCATTAATATCTGTAATGTCTGCTGTTACTTCATAACTAAATACAGGAAGATTATCTTTAGAGACACTTTCGTCTGGTATGGCTTTAAATATCAACTCAAACTCACCTTTAGCGTTTGTTTTAGTTTCACCATATGTAATTTCTTGTGGTTCAGAATTAAAGTAAGGACGTCTCCAATAATACCAACTTGGGTATTGTACTTGGCGTTTTACACGGTACACTACTTTGGCATCTGTAATATTGCTGCCAGCAAAAGCAACAGCTATTCCGTTTACTGTAATACTGTCGTTAACTTTATAAGTTTCAGTAATAGGTTGAAATTCTGGTTTAAATTTTGGGCGCTTGTATTCTTCAACAGAAATATACGCGTAAGTAGAATTTCCACAGAACATATCTATAGTGTAATTACCCGTTAAGCCATCGTTTGGTAATATAAACTCTCCATGTACAGAACCAAATTCATTGGTTTTAAGAAGTAGTTCGTTTACCACTTCACCATTTACATTCTTCAATCTTATTTTGGTAGTTTCGTTTGCATTAACTTTCGTTTTTCCATCCTTAGATTTGGTGGCTATACCTTTAAAATAAACCGTTTGTCCTGGTCTGTATATACTGCGATCTGTAAAGAGGAAATTACCATATTGAGTGTCATTACTCTTCTGCTCGTCGTATCGTCTATTAAAATAATAATCTCCAAAGAAGGCGTTATCATTCTTATGGCTTATGGTGATTTTTACATTTCTATAGTAGTTTTTGTCCTTAGCAAATTGAAACTTACCATAACGGTCTGTAGTAAACTTTTTTGAAAAGGTTTTATTACGATTGTTTTTATAAGTCACATTTACCTTAGCATCAATAATAGGTTTTCCGTTATTTCTGTTAATTAATTGATAGTCATTATTTTTATTACCATTGCTCTCAATTAATGCCATATCAGTGACTTGAATAAGCGATGTAGCAAACGTGTTATTATGTAAGTCTGCCTTCACTAGATATAATCCATTCTCAAGATTAGGTAAGACAATCTCTGTGTTATGATTTTGAAAATCTAACTCTGTTTTTAAATTTGAAACAAATCTTTTATAGGTTTTAAGTTTATTTAAAAAACTTAAGCGCTCATCAGTTTTATAGATATCATTATATTTTTCTAATTGCTTTTGAGTGATTTTGTAAATATTAAAGTCAATTACAGTGAGGTTTTTATAATTTACTAAAACTCTTGAAGGAGTATTAATAGGAATAAATTCTTCGGTTTGAATATTAATACTTGGTAACTTTATTTGCTCTAGCAAGGCTAAACATTTTTTTCCTCCATAACTATCAGGAAATCTTGAAAATGCTAAGTCACAGAGCTCAACAGCTTCTTTAAGTTTCCAACGATACTTTTCATTTTCGTCTCCTTGTTTAGAATTGCTGTTGTAGCGATTACCTTGTTGTTGGTAAACTGTTGCAATTTCAAAATTGTATAGAGCAGCAAGTGGTGAAGTTTTTAAAGATTCAGCTTTTCCTTTTAAGGTGTTAAGCAATAAATCTTCTTTATTTTGAAATGTAGCATGCTGTGCTACAAATTTTAAACGTTCAATATCTACATCTACAAATGCTTTTGAAGCTTGGTCTTTACGATGAAATTTCAGTAAATTCTGATAAATTTTTAAAGCATGTAGCTGCAAGGACGTTGAGTCTTTAGAGGTTAAATCTACATTGATAAAACGTTCGCTATCGGCAATAAATTCCTCATTATCAATTAAGAATTTATAAGCAGGTTGCGTAATGCTATTTTCATCTGTTTTGTAGAATGCTAATGCATTATGGTTTAATAAATCGTATAAAGATGGGCGAAGCTCCTTAGAGTTTTCAGCTTCTGTAATAAGCATTTTATAATTACTCAAAGGCTCTAATTGTAATAGAATGCCATTTTCTAGAGAACGTTGATAATGGACATGGATTTCATTAAAAAGGGTTTCTAAATCCCATGTTCTAAAGTCAACATCATCTACTTTAGTTTCTGTTTTTGTTCTATTGTAAAATTTATATCTGTTTTGCTGGTAGTATTGCCAATACATGGTTGCCAGCATATTTTCTAGCAAATGTTTAGTAACAACTTCACTGGTTTCAATTTCGGCTTTAAAAAGATTAACAATATTTAATTGTGCATCCTCTTCTAGCGTAAGCATGTATTTGCTTTTGAAGAGTAAAGCTTTAACTTGTTGTTGTTTATCTTTTTTACTGATAGCAGATTTATAAATTTCCTCAACTAAATCCGAAGCACTTTTAGTCAATCCTTCGTTTTCAAGTTTAGTGACCGCTTTCCATTGACTTTCAAAGTCATTCTGAGCGTTAGAAAAAGAAGCAAAACAAATTAACATAAGTATGGTTATATAATTTTTCATCGTAATATTATTTTTTTCAAAATACATTCAAAAGGTATTCCAAAAACAGTAATAAATAGTGAACGCACTATTTGAATGAGTGAAGTTAAGCAATTTGTGAGTGAAACGGAACGTTATTAAATTAAGATTTTACGACTAAAACATTAATTGTATTTTTGCTTTAAATCAGTATTCTATGTATAAATTTCTTTGGATAGTATTAATATCTTCAATTTGTTTTTCTCAAGCTTCTAAAGAGAAAGCAGAAAGCTTTATTGCTCAAAAGAAATATACGAAAGCTCAAAATGAAATACAAACCTTCCTAGATTTAAATCCTGAAGACAAAGAGGCGATTGAATTGTTAGGTGATGCCTATGGTCACCAAAAAAAATGGGATGCTGCTATTGAGCAATACGAAAAGCTTAAAGATAAAGAGCCTAAAAATGCCAACTATCAATATAAATATGGTGGAGCTTTAGGGATGAAAGCATTAAGTGTTAGTAAAATTAAGGCTTTAGGAATCATTGGAGATGTGAAAAAGGCGTTTTTAAAAGCCGCAGAATTAGATCCAAATCATATAGATGCGCGTTGGGCTTTAGTTGAGCTGTATGTATCGTTACCAGGAATCGTAGGTGGTAGCAATTCTAAAGCATTAAAATATGCTAACGAATTGCAGAATCTGTCTAAGGTAGATGGTTACCTAGCTAAAGGCTATGTTTACGAATATGATGACGAACCCGAATTAGCAGAAAAGTATTATAAGCTCGCTATTAAAGTCGGTGGCTCAGTGACATGTTACGAAAAACTAACCACATTTTACGAAAAGCAAAATCAACCAGAAAAAGCTATTAGCAATTTAGAAGAAGGACAGAAGAAATTGCAACGCAATGCCATGCACTATCAAATTGGAAAAGTATGTGCAGATTATAATATTCAATTAAGTAAAGGAGAAAAATGTCTTAAAGCTTATTTGTCTAATCACTCTGCTAAGGATGGTGTGCCAAAAGAATGGGCTTATTACCGATTAGCACAGATTTATAAGCATAAAGGAAACAAAACTGAAGCTTTAAAATGGATAGATAAAGCTATTTTGGGACTTCCTAAGATTAAAGCCTTTAAAGACGAAAAAACAGCTATTTCTAAGCTGTAACCTAACATTATTCAATTTTATTTTTTAAAGTATCCCTTAATAGAGGGTATTAAATAATTGTTAAAATCTCAAAATTAATAGTAATACTATTATATTTGCAATCAAATATTTTTTTAATGATTAATTTACTTTCAAATTTAAAGATTCAAGTTCCTGATAAAATATACATTAAGGATCCTGAATCGTCGGATTTAGGCAAACGTATTATTGAGCACAGTATTCTATTAATAGACGAAATAGGCTTTGACGGTTTTACCTTTAAAAAATTGGGATTTAAGATTGGATCGAATGAAAGTTCTATTTATCGCTATTTTGAAAGTAAGCATAAACTGCTTTTATATCTTACTTCTTGGTATTGGGCTTGGATAGAATATCAAATGGTATTTGCTACTTTTAATATGGCTGATAAAAAAGAACAATTATTAAAAGCCATAGAAGTCGTAACTCGCACAATTAAACAAGATGTTACATTTAATCATATTGATGAGATTGTTTTGAATCGGATAATTATAAACGAAAATTCTAAATCATATCTCACTAAAGAAGTCGATAGTGAAAACAAAGAGGGCTATTTTGTTGTATACAAGCGCTTAGTTAAACGCTTAAGCGAAATGATTTCTAATAATAATCCAGACTATAAGTTTTCATTGACCTTAGCGAGTACAATTATAGATGGGTCTCTTCATCAGCACTATTTAACAAATCATTTTTCATCACTTACAAATTGTGATGCTAATGCAACACCAACAGATTTTTTTAAAGAATTGACTATTAAAATCATAACATAAAATGGCTAACAAAAAAATAGTGATGTCTCCTTGGCAAAGATTAGTAGGACTTTTAAAATTGGAAAAAAGGGATGTTTTGCAGGTTATCTATTATGCCATTTTTTCTGGTTTTTTGGCCCTAACATTACCATTAGGAATACAAGCAATAATTAATTTAATACAAGGAGCACAAGTAAGTACGTCTTGGGTTGTACTTGTTATACTTGTTACAGTAGGTGTGGCATTTGTTGGCATATTACAATTAATGCAAATGCGAATAATAGAAACTATTCAACAGCGAATTTTCACAAGAGCTTCGTTTGAGTTTACCTATCGTTTTCCTAAATTAAAAATGAACGAATTGCGTAACAACTATCCACCAGAATTGGCAAATAGATTCTTCGATACGCTAAATATTCAAAAAGGTTTAGCTAAGATTTTAGTAGATATACCAGCCGCAATTTTACAAATTGTTTTCGCATTAATTCTACTATCGTTTTATCATCCATTTTTTATAGCTTTTGGATTCTTACTGCTCATTCTTATTTATATCGTGTTCAAGTTTACGGCGAAAAAAGGTATGGAAACAAGTCTAAAGGAGTCTAAGCACAAGTATAAAGTAGCACATTGGATACAAGAAGTGGCTAGAGCAGTAGTGAGTTTTAAGTTATCTGGAAAAACAAGTTTGGCGTTAAATAAAAATGACGAATTAGTGAATGATTATTTAGTAGCAAGAGAAAGTCACTTTAGAATACTAGTAATTCAGTTTATACAAATGATTGGCTTTAAGGTATTTGTTACGGCTGGTCTTTTATTAATTGGTGGTTTATTAGTTTTAAATCAAGAAATGAATATTGGTCAGTTTGTAGCTGCTGAGATTATTATCTTATTGGTAATTGCTTCCGTTGAAAAACTGATTCTTGGTTTAGAATCCTTTTACGATGTACTGACTTCTTTGGAGAAAATGGGGCAAATTGTAGATAAAGAAATAGAAATGCAAGAAGGTGATAAACCAGAATTTAAAGATGATTTTAATATCGAATTAGATAAGGTTACTTATAATGTTCCGGATCGCGAAGCTCCAATTCTTAATAATATTTCATTGCGTATTAAGCCAAAGAGCCGTTTGCTGATAAAAGGTGAAAGTGGTTCTGGTAAATCGAGCTTATTACGTCTTATTGCAGGAGTATTAGAGCCAACAAAAGGTAAAGTCTTTGTAGATAAATTTAGATTAAGTAATATTAATTTAAATCATTATAGATCACAATTAGGTTTGTCTTTAGCGGACGAAACACCATTTGAAGGCACTATTAGAGAGAATATTACGTTTGGAAATTCTGAAATTTCAGATGAGCAATTAATGTGGGCAATAGAAAATGTAAAATTAGACCAGTTTGTAAAAGAAAGTCCACAAGGTTTAAACACCGTTTTATATCCAGAAGGCAAGCAAATCTCATTTACAATTGCGAAGAAAATTGTACTTGCAAGAGCAATAGTAAATATGCCTAAGATTTTAATTTTAGAAGATCCATTAGAGTATTTTGAGCCAAAAGAAGTCAATGAAATAATTGCTTTCTTAACTAATAATGCTAATCCTTGGGCATTGATTGTTGTAAGTATGAGTAACGATTGGTCGCCTAGTTGTACTCAAGTTGTAACGCTTAAAGAAGGTGAAATTATTTAAAGAAACGTACTATGTTAAATATATCAAATAATCAGCTTAATAAGTCTGTAGACATTACAACGACCAAATCCGGAAAACGAGTATTTCATGGCAGATATTACAAATATTTTAATCGGTTTTTAGCGGCATTTACAATCATTGGTTTTATTATTTTGTTTTTGCCTTGGACGCAGACGATAACTGGTAGAGGACAAGTAACTACATTAACACCAGATCAGCGACCACAAACTATTCAATCGCCAATTCCAGGTCGAATTGAAACATGGTTTGTACGCGAAGGTGATTTTGTTGCAAAAGGAGATACTATTATTAAAATCTCAGAAGTTAAAAGTGAGTATTTCGACCCTAACTTAGTTAAACGGACAGCGCAGCAACGCGATGCTAAAGCACAGTCGGTTGGCTCTTATGAGGAAAAGGTAAAAGCCCTAAATAGACAAATTAGTGCATTAACTAATGAGCGAAGTCTTAAGTTAGAGCAAGCAAAAAATAAACTATTGCAGTCTAAACTGAAAGTACAAAGTGATAGTATAGATTTTGAAGCAGCCAAGACCAATAAGCAAATTGCACAACGCCAATTTGATAGAACGGTTGCCTTGCAAGAAGAAGGATTTAAAGCGACAAGAGATGTAGAGGATAAGCGGTTGAAGCTTCAAGAGACAGAGGCCAAATTAATTTCTCAAGAAAATAAATTATTAGCAAGTAAAAACGACGTGCTTAATGCGCAATTCGAAATTTCTAGAGTAAATGCAGAGTATTCAGATAAAATATCAAAGGCACAAAGCGATAAATTTACGGCACAGTCGAGCCAATTTGATACGGAAGCTCAAGTTTCAAAATTAAATAGTGAGTATTCAAATTATAAAATGCGAAACGATCTAATGTTTGTTACAGCTCCATATGATGGTTATATTAACAAGGCAATTAGAGGTGGTGTTGGTCAGACATTTAAAGAAGGGGAAGCACTTGTTGGTATTATGCCGGCAAAAGTTGATTTAGCTGTCGAGACCTTTGTTGAGCCTATCGATTTACCATTATTACATATTGGAGAGAAAGTACGAGTACAGTTCGATGGTTGGCCTGCAATTGTTTTTCAAGGTTGGCCTAATGCATCTTACGGAACCTATGGTGCTAAGGTGGTAGCTGTAGAGAATTTTATTAGTGATAATGGAAAATTTAGAGTGCTTTTGGCGCCAGATGAAGAAGATTATAAATGGCCAAAAGATATAAGAGCAGGTTCTGGCGCATTTACTATGGCTTTGCTAGAAGATGTCCCAATTTGGTTTGAATTATGGAGAAAACTTAATGGGTTTCCGCCAAATTATTACCAGCCAAATGATGCTACAAAAACAAAAACTAAAAAGATTATTTAATGATGAAGCTAAAATTTGCCATTCTTATTTTTGGTTTCAGTTGTATAGGGTTTTCGCAGTCTAACGACTTGTCTAACGTACTTCGTTTTGATGAGTATTTGGCTTATGTAAAGAAATTTCATCCTATTGTTAAGCAAGCTCAATTAGTAATTGATGAAAGTCAGGCAAAACTTTTAAAATCTCGTGGTGCTTTTGATCCTAAAATAGAAGTCGATCATGACAGGAAGAAGTTTAAAAGCACAGAATATTTTGATAGACTTAACGGAACGTTTAAAATTCCAACATGGTACGGAGTTGAGTTAAAGGCAACCTTCGAAGAAAATACAGGAGACTTTTTAAATCCTGAAGCTTTTGTGCCAGAAGATGGATTGTACAGTGCAGGTATTGCTATGTCTTTAGGTCAAGGTTTAGTAATTAATAATAGAATGGCAGCCTTAAAACAAGCTAAACTGTATAGAGAACAAGCCAAAGCAGATCGTGATATTTATGTAAATAATATTTTATTTGATGCCTCTTTAGTATATTTTAATTGGTTAAAAGCTTATAACGAACTCAAATTATTTCAAGACATTTTAGTAAATGCAGAACAACGTTTTGCAGGTGTAAAAAAGGGAGTCGAAGTTGGTGAAAATGCTCAAATCGATGAAACTGAAGCACGAATTGCCGTTAATAATAGAAAACTGAGGTTAGAGCAATCGAAAGTAAATTTAATAAAGGCGGCTTTAGAGTTGTCTAATTATTTATGGCTAGAGAATAATGTACCAGTAGAATTGCAACCAAACATTATTCCAGATGTAAATACAGAACCTATAGTTGATTCCGCTTTCAATATCAATCAATTGAGAAGTGATGAAGTGCTATTAGATGCACACCCTAAACTATTGTCGTTAGGTTATAAACTTGAGGGTTTAGAGGTTGATGCCAAATTAAAGGCAAATAAATTATTGCCTAAAATTGACGTACAATACAATTTTTTATCTCAAACACCAGATATTGCGAGGACATTTAATACTGCGGCATATAAAGGTGGATTTAATTTAAGTTTCCCCATATTTTTAAGAAAAGAACGAGGTGATTTGAAATTAGCAAGACTAAAAAAGCAAGACACAGAGTTTGAAATAGATGCAACACGTGTTAGCCTTAATAATAAGATTAATGCCCTAAAGCAAGAGCTAGAATCTTATGTAGTTCAAAATGAAATTACAACGCAAATGGTATTAGATTACGAACGTATGTTGCAGGCAGAAGAACGTAAATTTGAATTAGGTGAAAGTTCTTTATTCTTAGTTAACTCGCGTGAGTCTAAATTAATAGATGGTCAATTAAAGGCTATAGAAATTGAGAATAAGTTTTTTAGCACTAAGGCGAAGTTGTTTAATAGTTTAGCTGTAAATCCTGAATTATAAATAGTATTTTTACGCTAATTATTTAAGGATTTTATGAACGTACATTTTATTGCTATTGGAGGTGCAGCAATGCACAATTTAGCCATAGCACTTCACAATAAAGGATATATAGTAACAGGAAGCGACGATACTATTTTTGATCCTTCTAAATCGAGATTAGATGCTAAAGGCTTATTACCAGAATCTTTTGGTTGGTATCCTGAGAAAATTACATCAGATTTAGATGCTATTGTTTTAGGTATGCATGCTAAAGCTGATAATCCTGAATTGCTAAAAGCCCAAGAACTTGGTCTTAAAATCTACAGTTATCCTGAATTTTTATACGAGCAATCCAAAAATAAAACACGTGTGGTTATTGGAGGCAGTCATGGAAAAACAACGATTACGTCCATGATATTACATGTAATGCATTATCACGATAGAGATGTAGACTTTATGGTTGGCGCACAGCTTGAAGGTTTTGATGTGATGGTTAAACTCACAGAAGACAATGACTTTATGGTGTTGGAAGGTGATGAATATTTGAGTTCACCAATAGATAGACGACCAAAATTTCATTTGTATAAACCTAATATTGCTTTGTTAAGTGGTATTGCTTGGGATCATATTAATGTGTTTCCAACCTATGAAAATTACGTGGAGCAGTTTAGCATTTTTGTAGATTCTATTGTTACAGGAGGAAGCATTAATTATAACGAAGAAGATGAAGAAGTTAAGCGTGTCGTAGAAGCATCGGAAAACCAAATACGTAAGATTGCATATCGCACTCCAGAATATACAGTTGAAGATGGTGAAACACTTTTAGAAACTCCAGAAGGTCCAATGCCAATTGAAGTATTCGGAGCTCACAACTTAAATAACTTAGCTGGAGCCAAATGGATTTGCCAGCACATGGGTATTGATGAAGACGATTTCTACGAAGCCATTTCTACCTTTAAAGGAGCAAGCAAACGTTTAGAGAAAATCGCTGAGTCTAATAACAGCATCGCTTACAAAGATTTTGCACACTCACCAAGTAAAGTAGAAGCGACAACCAAAGCTTTAAAGGAACAATATAGCGATAGAACGTTAGTCGCTTGTTTAGAATTACATACGTATAGTAGTCTTAATGCCGAATTTCTAAAAGAATATAAAGGTGCTTTAGATGCTGCAGATGTTGCTGTGGTTTTTTACTCACCACATGCTGTAGAAATTAAAAAACTAGAAGAAGTTACAGAACAGCAAATTGCCAATGCCTTTGAGCGCGATGATTTAATCATCTACACCAATCCAGATGATTTTAAAAACTTCTTATTCTCTCAGAGTTTTGAAAATAAATCTTTACTCTTGATGAGTTCTGGTAATTATGGTGGTTTAGATTTTGATGAGGTGACAAAACTGTTTTAAAGATTTGTCATCCTGAACTTGTTTCAGGATCTCATTTTTACATGGACTTTTTATATATAGTAACAAAAAGTTAATATTTTATACTTATATGTTATAAACCATCAAGTATGAAGTTCAATCGTCGTTTTTATGATTCAGATATAAGCTTCAAGTCAATTTCAAAAAAGAAACTTGTTTTGTCAATTTTACTTGGCTTGGTTTCTGCTATTTTTATATATAGTTTTTTTTATGTGTTAAGGGAAGCTATAAGGCTTATGTCTTTAGGATTAGATTATCTACCAAAAATAATTTCTGAAGGTGATCGTAACTTATACAATCTTTTTTGTGCAGCTATTTCTTTTATTTTTGGAAATTCAATTGCTATTAGTTCTCTATTTAGTCGACCACAAAACACATTATCAAGAAGAAATGTTAAAAGAGGAAGAATATTAAATGATCAAATATTTTTAGGGTTTAATTTTATGTATTGGTTTACAAAAATTTGGATTCTGGTTTCTATATTTTCTATGGGATTTATGGATTTACCATACTTGTCATATCTCTTTTTACCTTCAATTTTATTAATTATAGTATTGTATTTAGAATCATGGAAAACATTGATTCTTATTATGAGAAAAAATAGATGGAAAATACAAGTAGTTCACTTACTTGCTTTTGTAATTCTAACTTTCACCCTTAGTAGAATCGATATTGTAGATTATAAATCAATCGATAAGTCGTTGTTAAATAACTCATTAATCATTGATATTCCCTCTAGTTTATACAAAAATGACAACTATAAATCTTATAACTTTAATAACCTTGTTTTTAAGATGGAGGTTGTATCCAATGATACGGTTGGTCTCTATAATTATGCAAATCAAACGATAGAGTTATATGAAGTGTATGGCTATATTAGAGAATGGAAAACAGAACTCTATTTCGGTGAGAAATCAAAATTTTCACCAAAATTAAGGGCGAATAAGGATTTACCTATTAAATATATAAAGCAATTTGAATTAGAGCTCTTAGAGTTAAATCAACGTAATGTTATATATGAAATATCTAATGATGATGAGCTGACTTCTAGGTTTTATAATAATCAATTAATGCATAGGATTTCACCCTCTTTAAAAGATGAGCTTCCGGGAACAGCTAGGCCACCTATGCCTCCTCCCATTGAAGATTTTGAATTAGATAAAGAACTCAAGTTTATGGATACACTGAGGGTGCATATTTCTAGTAAGGTAGAAATTGGTGGTCTTGTAGTGCCATTAAAAATGCTTTCAAAAAAGCTAAAAAATCATATTAACAAGTCAACCATTATTGAATACATTTATACTGAAAATGTAACCTATCAGGACTATATCAATGTTTTGTCAGCGCATAAAAAGGCAGTTTGGGAATTAAGAGCTACTGAAAATTTTGATGAAATAGATTCATTGATTCGTCGAAATCAATTTAGTAGAGATGAGAAACTAAATAATGAAAGAGATAGAATAAAAGAAAAGTATCCATTGTATATTACAGAAAGATTTGAGTAAGTCCTTGTAATTATGATGGTTTGGATTTTGATGAAGTGAAAAGATCGTTTTAAGATAGTTAACATATTAGTTTAAGCAATGATTTTCTAATAAAGAAATGCCTCGTTTTTGCCCTAATTCAGAAAGTTTTTTCCAATTAACACATGCCAATTCTAAACTACCTGTTTCATAATATATAGCAGCTATGTTATAGAGTGCATCAATATTCACTGAGTCAAGATTGTAGCTTTTTGTAAAGAAGTTTATTGCTTTTTCAAAATCATTTTTTTGATATGCTTTTAGCCCTTTATTAAAGAATTTTTTTGCATCTCGAATATCATAAATGTCATCTCCATATATTTCATCAAGCTTTTTATAAGAATTTGTAAAAAAGACTATTGTAATTCCACGGAAAGTTTTTGTTTTTTCATCTCGAAATACAAAAGGAAGTTTTATAGTTTCTAGGTCTTTGAATCTTTCTAAATTCCAAAGGCTAAATGATTCATTCAAAACGGAAATTACTCGCTTAATTTTTGTTGAATCGTTAGTGTCGGAAGTATAAATTGAAGATTCTATTTTTTTGTTTTTAATATCAATTATAATAGTTCCTTTTGCTTTAAAGTTACTGTGCTTTTCCTTAAAGGCATTATTTAATTGAAGTGTTAAGCTAGATTTCAACGTTGGTGTATAATATGGCTTTGCTACTTGATCTGTACTACCATTTTGTTGATTCTTAAATTCTTCAAATTTATTTTGTTCTCTAATAAAATAGAACCGCTTTATTTTATCGTCTTCGAGGTTATCAATATTTTCAGTAATTATTAATGTGTCGTTTTTAATTTTTTCGATAAAGTAACCTGCGAATTCTGAAGTTTTAATATAATTATCATTTAAAGAAAAGTTAATACATGAATTTTCTTTTTTGAATAATGGGTTATTGTTGGTGCAAAGCTGATTTTTTTTAATAAGAAAATTTACATAAGAAGAGTCCTTATAGAATCTATCGATCAAACTACTACTGTCTTTCATTTCAATTTTGAACTTAACCCAATCTCCATTTAACTCGTTAATATTAATTTCTTGTGAATAGCTTTTTAAAGTAATTAATATTACTAGCAGATAAATAATTCTTCTCATTATTTTAAAAACTTCCAATGGTGTTAATGCAATATGTTTAATGATAAATCTAAAGATAAGTAAGTTCGCTAAAATTTTCTAAATATCAAACCTACTCATTCTCAACCTTATCAATCATCTGCTTAAAAAGATCTAGCAAGAAAATAAGTTTCCCAGCGTCTCCTGCCGCTAAAAATTTTTGGTTTTCAACTTTAACACCATACCAATCTTGTCGGTTAATTTCGTTAAGAATCCATTTTATTTCTAAATTGGCTATGGATGTTTTTGAGATGTCTATTTCTACTTCCCAACCTGGAGTGGCCAAATTGGTAATTTGTATCACTTCATTTTTTTCCCAATCGCCATCGCAATTTTCCTTAAACCAATTTTGTATCCAGTCTAAAATTTCCATTTGTGTTTAGTATTTAAAAGTATGTCTGGTTGAGTCCTTCGACTGCGCTCAGCAGAACTATCGAGAACCATTTTAGTTTTAAAGCTGTTCTCGATACATTTATTAATTCTTCGTTTCACCACCGAATCAATAAACACTCGAACTGACGTGATAGCTTAGATTTAGTGATTCCTAAATCTTAGAAACAAAATCCGCAAACACTGCCTTATGCTTTTCCAAATCCATATCTGGCGACAATGCCACACGTGCAATATAATCTTTATCGCCTTCTTTTGTGGTGCCTTGTGTTGAGGTTGCAGGTATGGTCCAATAACAGCCTTTTAACTGACCGTAACTAACACAGTATTTACTTTCGTTAGGGATTTCGGTAATCATTAAATTGATTAATCGATGATTTAATGCACGTTTGTAGGTTTCTTTTTCTTCAGGAGTGTTTCCTTTGGTTGGAAGGTCTAATGAAAACACAGAAGGAGTAAAACCTTGTGCTGCCAATTCCTCCGAAACGAAATTGATTTTCGCTTCTGGTAAGGTGTCTTGAATAAAGTTTACAAACTCACGTGTGTTTTTATACGCATCCGCAATTCTTTGATTCATAGATGGTAATTGCTTTGACAAAATCTCATATTGAAGTGCAGTCGCCTCATTATCGCAAAGCGTAAGATGTAAGTCTATTTTGTTCATTATGGCATCTACTTTTGCATTTCCAACGACATAACCTGCTGTACATTTTCCACCACTAGGAAACTTAGAACCACTCGCATATGAAATGGCCCTCATAGTCGATAAAATTTCACCTTCTCCTAAAAACTGCACATTAGGACAAAAGGTTTGGTCTAATATAAACACAGGATCTACCGCAATGCTACCAGATGCCGTTTTACGCTCTAGGCTCAAGGCTTCTTTCAATTTTTGAAGATCAGGAACTTCTACTCTTGGATTAGTTGGTATTTCAGCAATGATGTAAGGAATAGCATCGTCTTGAGCAATTTTATTTAATACAGTATGGAGACTTTGCACCATGTCATTATCACCATCAACAGGTAAATCGACTACTTCTACGTTTGCTAAGCATGCAGCAACACGTCTGGCTTGGTCATTGGTGCCACCATAGCAATTTGGTGGTACTACAAATTTAATTGGTTTGCCTTTATGATTTTCTAATGAATAGTCAATTAAACCCATCATAATGGCATACTGAATTGATAAACCACTAGAACCAACTAATGGTTGAGATGTTGTGCCATTAATGTTTTTTATTAAGCTTAATACAGCTGCTTTATTTGTTTCGATATCGCTATTTTGAACCTTAATTGACGTATGCTCTGTTAACGCTTTTAAGGCTACCAAACAATTAGAAGGAGTCATAGCAATAGTTTCTCGACGTCTCACATGTTGAATATCTGAAATATAAGCGTCGTTTTGCTCACCATTAACAATTAAGATACTACCCAAATGTGCGTGAAGATGTATATGAAAGTCAATATTGGCATTACTTTCAATATGTGAAATATCGTTTTGCTGTGAAATATAAATAGTACTGCCATTAAATTCTAAAATGGCAGTTGGGCTATCAACTTTAACCAAATCAAAATTATAACCATATACCTTCTTGATGATATCTGCATCGAAAAATTGAGGTAATTCTTCTGAGTATAGAATTTGTGTTTTTTTGTTTTCTAATAAGTTGCTTCGTAAAATAGATAAGATAGGTGCCGTTTGTGACCCAAAACTAATCACTTGCTCTGGTTTAAAACCATGCAAATTGGCAATGGCCCATTCTAAAATACAAGATAATGGGTGTCCTAAACGAATATAATCGTATGCGGTTGGTAATTCACCTAATGCTTCTGAATTAAAATTGTCTTCTTTAAATAAGATTTCAAACTCATCCAAAAACTGTGTTTTGGCTAATTTTTCATTGTAAATATCTAAACGATGCGTAGTTAGGTTCAACCAATCTATTGGCATGTTTTCTAATACGGCTTTTGTGTATTTAAGGATGTTATGATTTTGCATGAATCTGTCTTACTAATAGTGTGTAAAGATACATTAGTTAGGTTTTTGTTGAAAATCTTACAAGACGTTTTATTATATATAATTTAATGGAAATTGATATAGAAATTTTTAGAGGAAATGGTTAATTTCTACAAGCACATTCATGATGCTCATTGAGGTATGCAATAGTTTCTAAGCATAGTTCTTTTAACACTTGAATATTAATATCAGATAGTTTTTTAACGTAAATACATGCTTTACCCATTTTAAATTTACCCAAATCTTCTAGTAAACGATTGCTTTTATCTGTGTTAGAAAATATGTAAAGTGAAAACTGTGCTTTACGAGGTGAGAAACCTAATAGTGGGGCATCACCTTCGTGTCCACTCTTGTATTTGTAGTGATAGCGTCCAAAACCTATAATTGTTGGTCCCCACATTCTTGGTTCAAAACCCGACCATTCTCGCATTAAATCAATTAATTGATAACTATCCACTTTCTTTTGTTCATTATCAACATAAGACTCTATAAAATCATTTACGCTTACTTCAGTTTCGGTTGTTTTATTCTTTGCCATATGAGATAGTTAAGATTTTAAATGCTTCTTGAAAAAAGCAATAGTGCGTTCCCAAGATAAATTGGCGGCTTCTTTATCGTAACGTGGAGTTGTGTTATTATGAAAGCCATGATTGACTTCTGGATAAATATAAGCCTGATGTTCAATATTGTTTTCTTTGAGTATTTTTTCAAAAGCTGGCCAACCTGCATTAACTCTAGTGTCGAGTTCCCCGTATTGGAGTAGAAGAGGAGCTTTTATTTTTACTGCATCTTCGGCTTCTGGTTGTCTTCCGTAATAAGGAACTGCTGCACCTAAGTCTGGTAGACGAACTGCCATCATGTTAGAAATCCAACCACCAAAACAAAAGCCAACTACACCAACGTTACCATCACAATTTTTGTGATTTTTAAGATAATTGTACGCGGCAATAAAATCTTCGAGCATTTCATTTCTATCGCGCTTTTTTTGCATGGTTCTACCATCATCATCATTTCCAGGGTAACCTCCTAATGGACTTAAAGCATCTGGTGCTAAAGAAATAAAATTTTCTTTTGCTGTGCGTCTTCCTACATCTTCTATATAAGGATTAAGGCCTCTATTTTCATGAACTACAATAACGCCAGGTAATTTTTCTTTGTTATCCTTTGGTTGCGATAACAAACCTTTTATAGTACCTCCTCCTTTTGGAGATTCATAAGTAATATAATCTGAATCTAATGTTGGATCGTTAGGTTTAACTAATAAAGTGTCTACATAATTTGGGGACATAAAACTCAATAATGAAGATACTGTTAAACCACCAATAGCATATAACCCTAATTTTTCTACAAATTGTTTTCTATTGAGTTTGTTATGGGCATAATCGTCGTATAGATCAAAAACTTCTTGATTGATGTCTTCTTTTTTTAAATCTTTCATGATGTTGTATTTTGATAGAAATCAGAGTAATAAGATACGAATTTTAAAAGACCTTATCTAAAAACTGTTTTATACTCTCTTGATTTGCCCTCAGTAACTCCTCGCGAGCTAACCTTTTATCCTTTGGGTTTTTGTCTTGTGATAATTTAAACTTGCCTTCCCATTCAGTTATAGAAATTTCGAACATTTCAATATAATTAAGGTTAGCATCCAATCTTGGGTTATTAGATTCTAAAACATAGTTGTGGTCTGGTGCTTCTAAAAACTCAGTCATTGTAATTAGAGATTGTTTTAGAGCAGCCTTGCTTTCAATGGCTTTTACCTTTCCTTTTAAGTGAACTTTAATATAATTCCAAGTTGGCAATTGGGTTGTAGAATAAACCGTTGGAGATATATAGCACTGTGGACCTCCAAATAAGATAGTGACATCGTTATTGTTTTTTAATAACTCTGTTTGCGGATTGTAAATATCTATGTGTCCTATAAGTTTTTCATCTTCATATATCAAAGGCAAATGAGTTACTAAGGGAAGCTTATCTTTTACAGAAATTACGGTTGCTAATGGGTAGGTTTTTATAACTTCAATTATGTGATTGATGTCATTGTCTTGATGATGTTTTGGTGGGTAATTCATGCAAATGTATACTGATTATTTACTAACGTTTAAAAAATTTCTTTGATTAGTGATTCATCAATAGAAAATTATAAATGGTAGCTGAGCGTAGTCGAAGCTAGACTCCAAACTGTCTAAAGTGATGATCTAAATGCTTGTATTGCATTTGTCCCCATTGTTGTTTTGTAAAATACCCAAATGCAGGATGTGGTTTCCACTCGTCTCTTTCTTTATGAGAATAGGTTTCGTCAATTAAGGCTTTTAGTGTTGCTACTTCTGTATTAAAATCTTTGTCTTCTTTTGTTTTTAAAAACTTTGCCGTAGGTAGTCCTTTGCCCCATTTTTTATCATTGTATAATGATTTTTTAAAGAATAATTTAGCAAACCAGTTAGGTTTCATGCCATAATCATTTTTTCCTAAAATAATATTAAAAGGTCCTTGGCAATGCCATGTCATTTGGCCAACATTCATTTTTCCCCAATTGGCTTGAGAGTTTTCGTTTAGATTTTCAATACGCTTTTTTATTTCGTTATAAGCGTTTTCTTCAAAAATAGATTTCATTTTATTGATTTTTAATTGACGCTTAAATTTACAATTTTTATCTTTAGTGCATGGTAGATAAACCAACTTCATTTTCTATAAAAAACTGGTCCCAAGACGATCAACCTAGAGAGAAATTAAGAGACAAAGGCAGAGCTGCCTTAAGCGATGCAGAACTAATTGCAATTTTAATAGGTTCTGGTAACAGAGACGAGAGTGCAGTAGCTTTATGCAAGCGTATTTTTGCAAGTGTAGATAATAACTTAAATGCCTTAGGTAAACTATCTATTAAGCAATTAATGGCTTTTAAAGGAATTGGAGAAGCAAAGGCAATTACTATTGCAGCTGCATTAGAATTAGGAAGGAGAAGGCGTGTTGAAGAGGCACTACAATTAGAGAAAATTGAATCGAGCCGATCTGTTTTCAATCTTATGCAACCAATTTTAGGCGATTTACCTCACGAAGAGTTTTGGATTTTATATCTCAATAATTCAAACAAAGTCATACACAAAAGCCAATTAAGTAAAGGCGGAATTACAGGAACTTTAGTAGATGTGCGTTTGGTGCTTAAAAATGCTTTAGAAGTTGGTGCAACGGCTTTAATACTTTGTCATAATCATCCATCAGGTACATTAAAACCAAGCCAAGCAGATAGAGATATTACTAAGAAACTAAAAGCAGCTGCAGAAAGTTTAGATATAAAAGTACTAGACCATCTTATTGTAACAGAGAAAGCGTATTTTAGTTTTGCAGATGACAACCTTCTATGAAGGTGATGTTCTATTTTCAATTTATAAATTTCAAAAAAAATCAAATACAGAATCAATATTGGAATTTTAATTATTGCCATTGGAATTTGTTATTTTTAATCTTTGGAACCTCCTTCGTTTATGCTATTAGTTTATACTCATAAAATTACACCACGATTAACCTACACGTTTAAACATATTTGTAAACGCATTTTAGGTTTAGAGGTTAGTTTTACGTCTAAGATTGAAGATTTTATTGCGCATGATAGCCTTAAAATGTCTTATACAAAGCAACCGTTGAGTAATGAGCTGTTTGTGAGAAGTAATGAATTATTGTTTGAAGTTGGTTTATCAGATATAGATATTAGCGTTCAACAATGGGACAATACCAAAGGTTTTTTTGCAACAGGTGAACGCAGTGATTTACCTTTCGATATTTTTGCAGCATCTTTTTATTTATTAAGCCGTTATGAAGAGTACTTGCCACATGTCAATGATGATTTTGGTAGGTTTATGGCTGCAGAAAGTTTAGCTTATAATCACCGATTTTTAAATCAACCAGTTATAGATATTTGGGCATATAAACTTAAAGATGTTTTACAAAAGCGTTTTCCAGATTTTACGTTTAATGAACGTCAATATAAAATACAGCCAGTAATCGATGTACCAATGGCTTACTATTTTAGACAAAAAGGATTGCTTAGAACTATTGGAGGAGCGCTAAATGATGTTAGACGTTTTAAATTAAGACAACTTTACCAACGTTTTTCAGTCTTAATGGGTTTTGAGCGAGATCCTTACGATACCTTTAAATGGATTATAACAAAGCAAAAACAGTGCAATTTTAAATTTATGGTATTGTTTTTAATAGGTGATTACTCCACCTATGATAAAAACATAAACACCAATAAAAAACAGTTTGTGTCATTAATAAAATCGGTTGCAGATTATTGCGATGTTGGTATTAAAGCATCGTATTTTGCACTAGAGGATATTTCTATTTTAAAAAAGGAGAAACTAAAAATGGAGGCGATTACAAATACCGATTTAAAGGCTGTGCGCCATTCGTTTTCAAAATTAAATTTACCAGAATCTTATAGGAATTTAGTTGAATTAGAGATTAATCAAGATTTTACAATGGGTTATATAGATACATTGGGTTTTAGAGCAGGTACCTGTACACCATTTCAGTTTTACGATCTTGATTACGAAGTGCAAACTCCACTGCAAATAAATCCATATCATTGTTTAGACTTTGCCCTTTTAAAATATCAATCTCAATTAGATAAAACCGAGCATTTGCAAAAACTTATAAGCGAAATAAAAGCCGTTAACGGAACCTTTACTCCTGTGTTTCATAATTACACATTTAGTAACTCAAACAAATGGATAGGCTTTAGACCACTTTTTAATTTAATTCTAGAATCCACAGAATGAGTCAACATATAAAACATGTATTTTTCGATTTAGACCATACCTTATGGGACTTTGATAAAAATTCTGGATTAACTTTTGAAAAGATTTTTAAACTCAATAATATTGATATTAAGCTCAATGACTTTTTACCTGTTTATGAACCTATAAATCTAAATTATTGGAAATTATACAGAGAAGAAAAAGTGACTAAATCAGCGTTACGATACGGAAGACTAAAAGAGGCATTCGATGAAATTGGAGTGCGTGTTGAAGATCAGTTAATAAACCTGTTGTCTGTAGCTTATATTGAGCATTTAACGTCATTTAATTATTTGTTTGATAATACTGTTGAAGTATTAAATTACCTCAATAATAAGTATCAATTGCATATTATTACTAATGGATTTGAAGAAGCACAAGAGCGAAAATTAAAGACGTCTAACATTTGGGATTATTTTAAAACAATTACAAACTCTGAAATGGTTGGAGTAAAAAAACCTAACCCTAAGATATTTAACTTTGCTTTAAATATGGCTAATGCAAAGGTTGAAGAAAGTATAATGATTGGTGATAGCCTTGAAGCAGATATTGAAGGCGCTCATAATATAGGCATGGATACGATACATTTTGATTATAAAGATCAATATAATAGTCATAATTTTAAAAGAATCACTAATTTAAAGGCCCTAGAAAAACATCTATAAATAATCTAGATATGCTAAAAAAAATAGTTTTCTCAGTTTCATTTGTTCTCATAAGTGTTTGTGGAGCAGCTCAAAAAGATATTAATAACTACAAGTACATTATTGTACCTAAGACATTCGATTTTTTAAAGAGTGAAGATCAATACCAATTAAACTCTTTAACCAAATTTTTATTTAACAAATATGGTTATGAAGCTTATTTTGCGGGTGATGATTTGCCTGATGATTTAAAAAAAGATAGATGTCTAGCTTTAACCTCAGAGGTTTTAAAACCAAAAGGAGGATTGTTTAAAACAAAGCTAGAGATTGTACTTAATGACTGTTATGGTACAGCTGTTATGACCTCTCAAGTTGGTGAATCGCGATTAAAAGAATTTGATAAAGCCTATAATCAGGCATTAAGAAATGCTTTTGAGACCTATAAAAAATTAGACTACAAATATGTGTCTAATCAAGAGGTTTCTGTTGAAACAAAAGTTGCAGAAAACATAAAAGAGAAAAGCGATATTGATACTAAAGAGAAAGAATCTTTAAGCGAAAAAGCTGAAATAATAACTGTAACTGAAAACAAGTCTAATGATCTTGAAAGTAAAGAAAATCATTCAATAATGTATTATGCTCAAGCGATAGAGAATGGTTTTCAATTGGTAGATTCTCAACCCAAAATTGTTATGATTTTGTTGGAAACAACAGCTGAAAATATATTTATTGTAAAAGGCAAAAATGCTATTGTATATAAAGAAGATGGGTTTTGGTATTTCTCAGAAAATAATGGAAAACTAAAGGAAAAGAAATTAATGAATATTAAGTTCTAACTGGATAGGTGTTTGATTAGTAGCGTGTTTCGGGCAAATTCAATAAGCTAAAACAAATGCCAAAAAAATCTAAATGAATCTTCTTAACATTCACTTTCCAAAGCAATTAGTTATACAAATTATTGTGTGTTTTACTTTATTTCAAAAACCTAATTCTTTCTTCGTTATCAGGATCCGATAAAAAGTACCACAATTGATAATTATTTTTTAGTTTATAAATTTCTAAATTTTTAGTTGTTTGGGTATCATCAAAAGTTAGCTTGATTTTTTTTGTATCGTATTGTTCAATAATTTCCCACTTTCCAAACGAAATACCACTGTTGATTTCTCCTTCAAATAAATTTTGGAGATTATTTATTTCGAATTGATTATCAGAATTTAAGCTCAAAACAATACTATCATTTTTAATTCCAGATAGGAATTTATATGAAAACTTATCCATTTTCCACTTTCCAACAATATTATTTGATTTTACTTCTACATTTTTTCTTTGAATATTTACATCAATTGGTCCCGTAAAATGACAAGATGCAAATCCTAGAATTAATATTGAAAACATCCAATACGGTCTTTTCATTTCAAGTTATGAGTTTAAATGTGCGTTACACGCAATAATTAATATCCATATTTTTCTTTCCAAAGAGATTTTAAATAATTGCGCTGAGATTGTTCTCTGGCGTTATTTCCTGGATCATAAAGTTTTGTGTTTACTATTTCGTCTGGTAAGAACTCTTGCTCGGCAAAGTTGTTTTCATAACTATGAGAGTATTTATATTTGTCACCATAACCAAGTTCTTTCATTAATTTTGTGGGCGCGTTTCTAATAGATAATGGCACAGATAAATCACCAGTTTCCTTAACTAAGTATTGCGCTTTATTTATTGCTTCATAAGCAGCGTTACTTTTTGGAGAACTTGCTAAATAAGTAGCACATTGGCTAAGAATAATTCGAGATTCTGGATTTCCAATTACAGAAACTGCCTGAAACGTATTATTAGCTATAACCAATGCCGTTGGGTTAGCATTGCCAATATCTTCGCTAGCCAAAATAAGTAAACGCCTAGCAATAAACTTTACATCTTCACCGCCTTCAATCATGCGTGCTAAATAATAAACTGCTGCATTAGGATCACTACCACGAATCGATTTTATAAATGCCGAAATAATATCGTAATGCTGTTCGCCAGTTTTATCGTAACGTGCTGCTTTACTTTGCACTTGTTTAGTGACCAATTCGTTAGTGATGATAATAGGTTCAGTTTCAAACGAAGTAACTAGTAATTCAAAAATATTCAAAAGTTTTCTAGCATCTCCACCAGAAAAACGCAATAGAGCTTCAGTTTCCTTTAATTCAATTTTTAGTTTAGAAATGATATTGTCTTCCTTCATTGCACGTTGTAATAAAGCTTCTAAATCAGCTTTACTAAATGCATTTAAAGTATAAACTTGGCAACGAGAGAGTAGCGCAGAAATTACTTCGAAACTTGGATTTTCGGTAGTAGCACCAATTAAAGTAACCCAACCTTTTTCTACTGCTTCTAATAATGAATCTTGTTGCGATTTACTAAAGCGGTGAATCTCATCAATAAATAAAATCGGATTTTTTGTGGTAAACATTCCACCACTTTTTTTCGCTTTATCTATTACCTCTCTAATATCTTTAACTCCCGAGTTAATAGCACTGAGCTTAAAAAAAGGACGTTCAGATTCGTTAGCAATAATATTTGCTAAGGTCGTTTTGCCGATACCTGGCGGTCCCCAAAGTATCAGCGAAGGAATTACTCCACTTTTTATTTGCTGATACAACATGCCTTCCTTGCCTACTAAATGTTGTTGGCTTAGGTAATCGTTTAATGTTTTTGGACGTAATCGTTCAGCTAATGGAATATTCATATTTCAAAATTACAAAATGAGACTGAGAGTTTTAAGGATTACGAAACACTTCTGACAATATTTCATACAATTAACTTTTGGTTATAAATTTGACGTAAACAATAGCATGTCTACACAGCAATTTAAATATTCTAATAGTGTCATTCTTTACCCTTTGATGCTCTTATTTTTAGAATGGTTGGTTTTTTGGTACCAAGTCCGTGTAGATTATGGTATTAAAGCATTTGGTATTAGACCTCAAAAACTAGAAGGGCTTTTAGGAATTTTTACAAGTCCTTTTTTGCATGGAGATATCAATCACCTTTACAATAATTCTATTCCCCTTTTTGTTTTGTCTTTGGCCTTGTTTTATTTCTACAAAAAGATTGCATGGAAGGTTATTTTATATGGTATTCTTTTATCAGGATTTTTAACGTGGTTAATAGGAAGTGGTGGAAATCATATAGGAGCTAGTGGATTAATCTATGTACTGGTTAGCTTTATTTTTTTTAAAGGCATTTTTGCAAAATACTACAGGCTTATTGCGTTATCACTTATGGTTATTTTTTTATACGGTAGCATGATTTGGTATGTGTTTCCTATAAAATCAGGAATGTCTTGGGAAGGTCATTTAGGTGGGTTAATTACAGGATTAGTGTTTGCTCTAATCTTTAGAAGGCATGTAGCCAAGCCAGAAATTTACAAATGGGAACAACCAGATTATAATGAAGATGATGATCCATTTATGAGACATTTTGATGAAAATGGTAACTTTATTGAATTTCAGCCAGAAGAGGATATTGAACTAGAAATTGATTCTGAACTTGAAAATAATTCAAATTCAAACATTAATTACATTTTTAAGAAAAACGAAGATTAGTTTTATAATTATAGATTTAGACTGCATACTGAAGACTAAAAAATTGACCACTAAGAACGTTGCCTAACAGCTTCATACAAAAAGGCACCGCAAGCTACAGAAACGTTTAAAGATTCGATGTCTCCTAAAATAGGAAGCTTCGCTTGGTCATCAACAACTTTTAAAACCGAAGGGTTAATGCCTCTACCTTCAGAGCCCATAATTATAGCACAAGGTTCTTTAAAAGATACATCATATACATAATTATCAGCTTTTTCGGTTGCTGCAATTACTCTTATACCTGAGGATTGCATATGGAAAACGGCATCTTTTATATGGTCTACTTTACAAATTGGCATCTTAAAAATGGCTCCAGCACTAGTTTTAATTGTATCTCCATTAATTGGTGCGCCACCTTTTTTCTGTATGATAATACCATTGACTCCAGTGCATTCCGCAGTACGTACAATGGCGCCAAAATTTCTAACATCACTCAATTGATCTAGTAGAAGAAATAAAGGAGTTTTGCCAGATTCAATAACTTGCATAACTAAATCATCAATATTATGAAAAGCGATAGGCGAAATTTGAGCCACAGCACCTTGATGATTCCCACGCGTTAATCGGTTTAATTTTTCAACAGGAACATAAGATGAATTAATACTTTCTGCTCTAAGTAAATGTTCTAATTCTTTATACAATTCACCGTGAAGTCCTTTCTGCATAAAAACCTTATCTATGGTTTCACCAGATTTAATAGCTTCGATAATCGCTCTAATACCAAAAACTGTAGTTTCATTTTTCATGAAGCAAAGGTATATATAAAGAATTCTTTAATAAAACAGAATTAAGAAAGAAATTTAGCGTTTAGTATAAAAAAATCTCCAACGATAATATATAATCGTTGGAGATTCTATTAGAATAGTTATAGACTAACTACTAATAATTACAAATTTAATTTTGATCACCAGAACTAAGATTTGGATTAGCATTAATTTCCGCTTGCGGGATTTTAAATATCCAATCATCATTAATTGAAGGTCTATCTACTTGATATGCTCCTTGATAAAGAACTTCAGAAGCTCCAGAACCTCCATCGGCTGCATGGTCAATACCTTCGTCCCAACGGATCTTGTCTGTATAACCAAAGCCTTCTCCCCAAAGCTCAAGTCGTCTTTGAAATTTAATATGATCCATTAAAGACTGCTGAGTGTTAAAGATTGTTACATCATAAGCGCTATCGCGTTCTTCTCCTAATGGTCTCAGTGCATCTTGAGCGCCAGTTATATCATTCAACATAGCTCTAGCTTCTGCTTCAATTAGATGCATTTCAGAAGTTCTCATGTAGATAACATCATCAGGATCAATAGTACCAGGATTTGCATTTTTCAATTTAAAATGCATATATGGATGTGTATTGTGCCCTGATACTAAACCATATTCAGCTTTAATAGCTGCAATAGCATCATCAAATTCTTCTTCTGTAGTATATAAAGGATTTGTGTTGTTAGCCCAACCACCTTCACCATTCGCTGCCGATGTATTGGAGTTCGGTGCATCTGGTAAAAAGGCTTTTCCTCTATAATCTGTTGCAGGAATAGCATCCACTAATCTTCGGTCTGCAATCTTTGGGTTATTTCGTATTTGGCTTCCGTTAAACGTGTTGCTAGCCAAATAAAAATAAGAACGGAAGAATGTTGTTTCGGCCTCTATTACATGGCTACCCCAAATAACTTCAGATAACGTATTAGTGTTTAAACCAGACAACCAATCAGTCTCATCCATAAGAGGAAATCCGTCTCTTGCTGCTACAGCTGATGTTGCAGCAGTTGACCAATCGCCTTTAGATAATGCCCAACGTGCTTTAAGACCATGGGCTACATTGATATTTAATTGCGATTTTGCTGCAGCTCCACTTCCAGTTCTGCCACTACCATTTTCAAAAGCAGCAATTGCATCATCTAAATCCGACCCTATTTGATCATAAATAACTTGCACTGTAGATCTTGGTTCACTTGTAAAAGGCGACTCCGAAGAAAATAATAATGGTACTCCTGGATCTGTTGAAGGGTTACCAATTAGATAACCTCGACCATAGTGTTGTACTAAAGATAAATACGCGTAAGCTCTATAAGTATAAGCTTGTCCCAAAATCTCATTTAGTGCAGCAGTTTCGGTAAATCCACTATCTGCAATACCGTTTATTAATAAATTTGCATGCAAAATAATATTGTAACGGTGATACCATAAAAGCTCACTAGTAAGCGATGTCTGTATAGTATGTTCATTCCACTGCATTGCGCTTCTCCAAGATAAATTATTTGCATTCGCCGAGTGGATAAGGTATCCTGCTAAATTATCTCCTAATGGTTTCCAGTAATGATTATTCGCTCTGGCAGTATTACCACCTGGAAAAATAGTTTGCGATTGCGAATATAAACCTCTATGAACTCCATTAAGCACGAGTTGCATGTTCTCTACACTCGCTAAAGCATCTGCAGCAGATATTGCATCGGTAGGTGTTCTTTCAAGATACTCATCTTGACACGAATTGACTGATACTAATAAGAGTATCAGGGTTATAAATTTAAATTTATTTAACATAACTAATTTTTTTTAAAATGAAAGATTCAATCCTAATGAAACAATTTTTGGTGCAAGGAAGTTATTACCTTGTCCTAATCCGGCTAAATTACCCTGAGGGTCTAAACCATCTCTTTTACTCTTAAATATAAGATTTTCACCAGTTATATTGACGGCTAAATTATCTAAACCAATATGGTCAGTGATTTTATCACCAAATCTATAGCTTAGACTAACATTCCTTAAATTCCAATATGAAGCATCAGTTAAAAATCTATCAGATTGTGTTTGTACTAATGCAACATTTCCGTTTTCTAACCTAGGAACATCGGTAATATCTCCAGGCTGTCTCCAGGCGTTTAATGCATCTGGATGCATTGATCTACCATAAGTACCACTATGCATCATACCTGCATAAGCATTATCTAATGCACTACCACCTATACCATAAGTTATTAAGAAATCGAAAGTAAAGTTTTTATAATTTACTGTGCTAGCAACAGAACCTATAAAATCTGGTACTGAAGACTCTTCTGTATATGCTCTTTCTGTATCTGTCCAATCATTAGTAGTAAGATGTTCGCCAGTTGTTGCATCTAAGACAGGTACACTCTCGTTATCGTCATTAAATTCATACATGTAATAAAGTTGATCACCTGTATCAGGATCTACACCAGCTGTTCTATATAAAAAGAAATCAAAAGCAGATCTTCCTTCAGCCCAACGTTTACTACCGTTTATAAATGGATCAGGAAGGCTAGTAATTTCATTTTTTAAAGTTGACCCTAATAAGGTTAAATCCCATTTAAAATCACTTTCATTAAAAAGATGAGCTGTAATTCCGAATTCCCAACCAGAATTTCTTAAATCTCCCGCATTAACAGGTACAACGTTTAAACCATTACTTGGTGCAATTGGTAAGTTGTATAATAAGTCAGTAGAGTTTCTTTGGTAATATTCTATAGAGCCATCTATGAAATTATCAAATAATCCAAACTCTAATGCTACATCAAAACTTTCTGATGTTTCCCATAATAAATCAGCATTTCCAATATCCGTAAACAAAATAGCTGGTTCAGCAGCATTGGATGTAATGTTGAATCGTGCTTGAGATAAATAACTATCGTTTAATTGATCATTACCAATTTCACCATAAGAAGCTCTAATTTTTAATTGATCTATCCAAGAGATGTTTTGCATAAATTCTTCTTGATCTATACGCCATGATGCTCCAATTGCATAAAATGTTCCCCATCTTACATCTGTTTGGAAAACCGAAGAACCATCAGTTCTTACAGAAGCGTTTAAATAATACTTGTTATCATAATTATATAGTGCTCTAAAAAAGTAACTTTCTAAAGCTCTATCGAAGGTAGCACCATCGAGATCTACTATATTAGAAAAATTTGCAAATTCGTAAATACCACTTGCTGCTTGTATAGTAGCAAGACCGTCTAAATCATTAATTTTAGTTTCATAACTTTCGTGACCAGCAGTTACGTCTATGTTATGGTTATTTCCAAAACTCTTGATATAACTAAGTGTTTGAGTAAAGGTTTCTGTATCACGTCTTGCACGTCTTTGATCTAATCTACCTACAGGTTGTGCATCACCAATTACAGGATTTTCATATTCACTAGAGAAGAAGTCAGTCATGTCTCTACCATAATTCAATCTAAAGTTTAGGCCTTCCAAAATATTAAGTTCACCGAACATTCTAAATCCATACGTGTTGTTTTCATTAAGTTCGCGATTTAATCTTAATTCTTGGATGGCATGTCGTCCTTGATTAACAGGTCTAGAGCCAATATTATACTCAGCAAATCCTTCTCCATTATCCCAAACGCGGTTTCCCACCTCGTCTCTAACAATGTTTCCGTTTAAATCGTTTACAAATACTGGGTAAATTGAACCAATTCCTTGAGCGAAACTAAAAGGATTCACTATACTACCAGAACCTGCTGAACTAGGTGCGTTTGCATTGGTCAAAGCCATATTAATACTTCCACCAATTTTAATGCGATTACTAACTTGAAATTCACCATTTAATCTAGCGGTTAAACGATCAAAATCAGAAGTAATAACATAACTTTCTTCATCCAAATAAGATACTGAGAAAAACACTGAGTGCTTCTCGCCACCAGCAGATACGTTAACATTGTAATTGTTTCTCGTGCCAGTTCGTTCTAATTCGTCGAACCAATTTAAACTTTTATAAATGACATCTGCATTTGGATTAAGGCGCCCATCTGTACCAACGATTTGGTCATTAGGAACATTAAAAGGGTTATATCCTAATTGGTTATAAATATTATCACTTGCAAACTGAGGATCTCCACCTCCTGCGCTTGAGTTTCTAAGTGCCTCCCACATTAACTCATAGTACTGACCAGGTGATACTGCGTCATAAAGAGGACGTCCACGTGATACAAATCCTGATGATGCACCTGCCGTAACTTTCATTTCATTTTTCTTACCTGTTTTTGTGGTAATTATAACAACTCCATTTGCAGCTCTAGATCCGTACAATGATGTTGAAGCAGCATCCTTAAGGATTGTAAATGAAGCAATATCTTCTTGGTTAAGCGTGTTGATTGGTGCATTATACTGCACGCCATCTACAATGTATAGTGGAGTAGTAGAGCCGTTTAAAGTTCCAACACCTCTAATAACGATTCCTGGCGAATCACCAGGTCCAGCAGGTGATGTAAATTGAATACCTGTTGCTCTACCTTCTATACCTTCAATTGGTGAAGTTACATTTCTAGTTTCTAATTGTTTTGCACCAACGACACTGGCGGATCCCGTAAAAGCTTCTTTCGTTGTAGTACCATACGCAACTACTACAACTTCGTCTAGTAAGGATGTGTCTTCTTCCATAGTGAAATTATAAGTACTAGAGTTTCCGACAGTTATTTCTTGAGTTTTTAAACCTAAATAACTTACAACAATTACACTACCAACACTGGCATTTATAGAATATTTACCATCAAGGTCAGTTTGTGTTCCTGTTTGTGTCCCCTTAATCAATACACTAACACCAGGTATGGGAAGTCCCGATGCATCCGTTATTGTACCCGAAATCGCTTTTTCTTGAGCAAACGATAGCTGTACAAAACAGGCTAAAAAGAGCGTTAAAATTACTTTGAATTTTGTTTTCATACTTTAAATTAATTTTGAGTTAGTCTTAAATTATTTTAGGGATTTAACCTAAAATTAACGTTAAAGCTAATGAATAATATTTGATATAAAAACTCTTTTTATGAAAGATGTGTTTTTTTTGGTGTGAAAAATTACGATTTTGATATTTTGAGACATCCATTTTTAACAATACTACATTTTATTCTTGTTTCAGGATCTTTTTTATCCTACAAAAAATAGAATTAGAAATGGAGTGTGATTATATAAAAAATGTAGATTTCTGTTAAAGAAAAGTAAATTTTAGAATTAAAAAGTAGCAGTCAAACTCACATGGACTTTAGAGTCTGATAATTTAAATTGTCTGTTTTCTGTTTTTCCGCTCGAATAGTTTAATCTAAATAATCCAGAATTGGTTAATAGACCAAGTCCAAAACCAAACCCAAAAAGTTTTTCTTTTGTATCTGTTATTTGGTTTTCAAAATATGCACCATCTATAACCGAATGTACATAAATACTATTGCTAAGTCGGTAACGATATTCTGTATTGATGACTCCGTAAAGATTAGCAACTAAACTATTTTCTTCAAAGCCTCTAATGGAATTTATTCCACCAAACCGAAAGAGCTCATTGTCTAGATAATTATCAGAAGTTAAAATAGCACCATTGAATCTAGTGTAAATACTGTTCTTATTATTAAGATTAAATATTTTATAAGTATCTAAATTAAAAATACTTTGAGATTGGTCTCCTAGGTTATTTTCTCTATCACCTAAACCGCTATATAAATTAAACCAAAAATTAATAGGGAATAAAGGGTCGTAAAATTGTGACTTAGAATAGTTGTAATTTAATGTATAGTAATTAGTGGTATAATCGTTTAAAATATCAGTATCGTTTTCTAAGAGGTTGGTCGATTTAGTTGAGGTAATTCCAATTCCTACTTTATGTTGTGCATTAATCTGATAGTTTATTCTTGCATTTTGATTAGCATTTAAAAAGGTAGAATCTTTTCTAAAAATCTTTAGTCCAACTTGTAGTCCTACAGGTGAACCAAATAGATAAGGTAAATCTGCATCCACTTTAAAGGTTTGTTGATCAATCTCATCGCTTTTGTAAAAAAGGTTTAAACTTTCTCCAAAATTGAGATTATTAATTAACCTTAAATCTAAATAACCATCAAATTCAATTTTATTGGTGTTTTCGTTAGTACCAAAACCAAGAAAACCATCAAAGTTATTGGTTTTAGTTTTTTCTACATATAAATATAGTGTTGTAGAGTCTTGAGTAAAAAGTACTTCTGGATCTTTTATTTTACTGGCAAATCTAATGTCATCTAATAGCTCAACTTTTTCTTTAATAGCATTAAGATTAAAAGATTTTCCGGTCTTTAATTTTAGAAAACGTTTTACATAAGACTTTGGGAACTTTTCATAGCCTTTAACAATAATTTTATCAATCCTTCTTTTTTGATTGTTTTTAACATTTAAATCTGCTGTAATCAAATTAGAATTTACTTTAGAAATATTTACAAGCTGTAAAGTTGAAAACGGATCGCCTTGCTCAGCAATTTTAGAGTTTAAGGTATTTAGTGAACTTTCAAGTTGACTAATATCTAATTCAAAATATGAATCATTATTATAATGATTAATAAAATCTAATAAGTCCTCATTAAAATTTGAATCATAATAAACACGAATTGAGTTTATTTTTTTTCCAAGAATTAATTGGGCATTAAAAAGCGTGTCATTTTGTTTGGTGATATTCTTAATAGTTGCATCAATATAACCTTGCCTGGTGAGTTTGTCTTTAAAATTGTATAATTCAGCTTCTAGAGTTTTATAATTATCAAAGTACTTTAAATACCCTATAGAATCGATAATAGAAGTTTCATTATTGTTATCACCAACTACTTTTAAGTTTAAATTCTGACCGTTTAGTTGATTCGAAAACATCAACATAAAAGTGAAAAAAAATAAATAAAAAGGTTTAAGCATCTTTAATATAAACTTAATTCTAGATTCATAAATTTGAAACGTTAATGACTCAGTAGTATTGTACTGTAAAAATAGACCATTATATATAGGAGTAAAATGAAACTTAATATTTCTTTAAAAAATAAATTCCCAAGTGTTTGAATTATAAATATATATTTCTACCTTTGCAGCCCTCAAAAGTGAGGGTTAATAAAATTTTATATAGAAATATATGCCAACAATTTCACAATTAGTACGAAAAGGAAGAGCCAAAATAACCAAGAAGAGTAAATCGGCTGCTTTAGATTCGTGTCCTCAGAGACGTGGTGTATGTACTCGTGTTTATACAACGACACCTAAAAAACCTAACTCAGCAATGCGTAAGGTAGCAAGGGTTCGTTTAACAAACGGAAACGAAGTAAATGCATACATTGGTGGAGAGGGTCACAATTTACAAGAGCACTCGATAGTATTGGTTAGAGGTGGAAGGGTAAAAGATTTGCCAGGTGTTAGATATCACATCGTTCGTGGTGCATTAGATACAGCAGGTGTTGCTGGTCGCACACAACGTAGATCTAAGTATGGTGCAAAACGCCCTAAAAAGTAATTTAAAACTTTAAGAAGAAGACATGAGAAAAAGAGCAGCAAAAAAGAGACCGCTTTTACCAGATCCTAAATTTAACGATCAGTTAGTAACACGTTTTGTTAACATGATGATGTGGGATGGTAAAAAGTCTGTAGCTTTTAAAGTATTCTACGATGCAATTGATATTGTTGAGGAGAAAAAGAATGACGAAGAAAAAACAGCTTTAGAAGTTTGGAAGGATGCTTTATCTAATGTGATGCCTCACGTAGAAGTACGTAGTCGTCGTGTTGGTGGTGCAACATTCCAAATTCCAATGCAAATTCGTCCAGACCGTAAAGTTTCAACTGCGATGAAATGGTTAATTAGCTATTCTCGTAAAAGAAACGAAAAATCTATGGCGCAACGTTTAGCTGCAGAAGTATTAGCTGCTGCAAAAGAAGAAGGTGCTGCCGTTAAGAAAAGAGTTGATACTCACAAAATGGCTGAAGCAAACAAAGCATTCTCTCACTTTAGATTTTAATAAGAAATGGCAAGAGATTTAAAATTCACAAGAAATATAGGTATTGCAGCTCACATTGATGCTGGAAAAACCACTACAACAGAACGTATTCTTTATTATACGGGTGTTTCTCACAAAATTGGTGAAGTGCATGATGGTGCTGCAACAATGGACTGGATGGAGCAAGAGCAAGAAAGAGGTATTACAATTACTTCTGCTGCTACAACTTGTACATGGCAATTCCCGATTGAAAACGGTGAGCCTACACCAGAGACTAAAGGATATCATTTTAATATTATTGATACTCCTGGTCACGTTGATTTTACGGTTGAGGTAAATCGTTCATTACGTGTATTAGATGGTCTAGTATTCTTGTTTAGTGCAGTTGATGGTGTTGAGCCACAATCTGAAACTAACTGGAGACTAGCAGACAACTATAAAGTTCCAAGAATTGGTTTCGTTAATAAAATGGACCGTCAAGGATCTAACTTTTTAGGTGTTTGTCAACAAGTAAAAGATATGTTAAAATCTAATGCTGTACCAATCGTATTAAACATTGGTGACGAGATAGATTTTAAAGGTATTATAGATTTAGTAAAAAACAGAGCTATTGTTTGGCACGATGAAACACAAGGGGCGACTTTTGATGTTATTGAAATTCCAGATGAGCTTAAAGCTGAAGCTAAAAAATATAGAGCTTTATTAATAGAAGAGGTAGCAAGTTACGATGAGAACTTACTAGAGAAGTTTATGGAAGACGAAGATTCTATTACAGAAGAAGAAGTGCACGCTGCACTTAGAGCTGCTGTAATGGATATGGCAATCATTCCTATGATTTGTGGTTCTGCTTTCAAAAATAAAGGTGTACAATTCTTATTAGATGCGGTATGTCGTTATTTACCTTCTCCTATAGATAAAGAGGGTATTGTTGGAGTTAATCCAGATACTGAAGAGGAAGAAATTCGTAAGCCAGATGTAAAGGAGCCGTTCGCTGCTTTAGCATTTAAAATTGCTACAGATCCTTTTGTAGGACGTTTAGCATTCTTTAGAGCATATTCTGGTCGTTTAGATGCTGGTTCATATGTTTTAAATAACCGTTCAGGTAAAAAAGAACGTATATCACGTATCTATCAAATGCATGCTAATAAGCAAAATGCAATTGATTTTATAGAAGCTGGAGATATTGGTGCTGCTGTTGGATTTAAATCTATCAAAACAGGAGATACATTAACAGCAGAAAAGCATCCTATTGTTTTAGAATCTATGGACTTCCCTGATCCGGTAATTGGTATCGCAGTGGAGCCTAAGACTAAAGCAGATGTAGATAAATTAGGTATGGGCTTAGCTAAATTAGCTGAAGAAGATCCAACATTTACTGTACGTTCAGACGAAGCTTCAGGTCAGACAATTATTTCTGGTATGGGTGAGTTACACTTAGATGTAATTGTAGATCGTTTAAAGCGTGAATTTAAAGTTGAGGTTAATCAAGGTCAACCGCAAGTGGAATACAAAGAAGCTATAACACAAGCTGCTGATCATAGAGAGGTTTACAAGAAGCAATCTGGTGGTCGTGGTAAATTTGCCGATATTGTATTTACAGTAGAGCCAGCTGAAGAAGGAAAAGTAGGATTAGAATTTATTTCTGAAATTAAAGGTGGTAACGTTCCTAAAGAATTTATCCCTTCAATTGAAAAAGGATTCAAAATGGCGATGATTAATGGTCCTTTAGCAGGTTACGAAGTAGATGCTATGAAAGTGACACTTAAAGATGGATCTTACCACGATGTAGATTCGGATCAGTTATCTTTCGAATTAGCTGCTAAATTAGGATTTAAAAATGCTGCAAAAGCTGCAAAAGCTGTGATAATGGAGCCAATCATGAAACTTGAGGTAATTACACCTGAAGAAAACATGGGTGATATTGTTGGAGATTTAAATAGAAGAAGAGGTCAAGTAAGTGACATGGGTGACAGAGCTGGTGCAAAAACTGTAAAAGCTACTGTTCCATTATCAGAAATGTTTGGTTATGTAACAACATTGAGAACGTTATCTTCTGGTAGAGCAACATCAACAATGGAATTTTCACACTATGCTGAAACTCCTTCTAATATATCTGAAGAAGTTATTAAAGCAGCTAAAGGAGTTGAATCGTAAATCTTAAGAAAATGAGTCAAAAAATCAGAATAAAATTAAAGTCTTACGATCACAACTTGGTAGATAAATCTGCTGATAAGATTGTAAAAACAGTAAAAAGTACAGGTGCAGTTGTAACAGGGCCAATTCCTTTACCAACACACAAGAAAATTTTCACTGTATTACGTTCACCACACGTAAATAAGAAGTCTAGAGAACAATTTCAATTAAGCTCTTACAAGAGATTATTAGATATCTACTCTTCATCTTCTAAAACAATTGACGCTTTAATGAAACTTGAATTACCAAGTGGAGTTGAAGTAGAAATTAAGGTGTAAGTAAGAAAGAACATGTCCCACCGATGCGGTCGAGGGAAAAACGGTAAAAAATACAATTCAAGGCTGAAACGTATTTTCGGCCTTGAATTTTAAATAACAAATAGTAATAATTAATAAATAATAAATATGTCTGGGTTAATTGGAAAAAAAATCGGTATGACCAGCATTTTCGATGAAAATGGAAAGAATATTCCATGTACAGTAATCGAAGCTGGACCATGTATCGTTACCCAAGTCAGAACTGAAGAAGTGGATGGTTATTCAGCCCTTCAATTAGGTTTCGATGACGCGACAGAAAAAAGCGCTACTAAAGCTGACATTGGTCATGCTAAAAAAGCGGGTACTTCTGTAAAACGCAAAGTTGTTGAATTCAAAGGTTTTGATGCGGAGTACAAATTAGGTGATGCTATTACAGTAGAACAATTTACTGAAGGAGAATTTGTGGATATCGCAGGTACTTCTAAGGGTAAAGGTTTTCAAGGTGTAGTTAAACGTCATGGTTTTGGTGGTGTAGGTCAAGCGACACACGGTCAGCATAACCGTTTAAGAGCTCCAGGTTCTATTGGTGCAGCTTCTTATCCTGCGAGAGTATTCAAAGGAATGAAGATGGCCGGAAGAATGGGTGGCGAAACAGTAAAAGTTCAAAATTTAAGAGTTTATAAAGTAGTTCCAGAAAAGAACTTACTTGTTGTTAAAGGATGTGTTCCTGGTCACAAAAATTCTTATGTAATTATTGAGAAGTAATGAAAGTAGCAGTTTTAGATATAAACGGAAAAGATACGGGTAGAAAAGCAGAGCTTTCTAAAGACGTATTCGCTATAGAGCCTAATAATCATGCTGTTTACTTGGATGTTAAGCAATATTTAGCAAATCAAAGACAAGGAACGCATAAGGCAAAAGAAAGAGCAGAAATTGCTGGAAGTACACGTAAGATTAAGAAGCAAAAAGGAACAGGTACTGCGCGTGCAGGTTCTATTAAGTCTGGTGTATTTAAAGGTGGTGGTCGTATGTTTGGTCCAAGACCAAGAAATTACGGTTTTAAATTAAACAAAAACGTAAAACGATTAGCACGTAAATCTGCATTAAGTATTAAGGCAAATGATAAGTCAATTTTAGTAATGGAAGACTTCAATTTTGATACTCCAAAAACTAAAAACTTTATCAATGTTTTAAAGGCTTTAGAGGTAGAAAACAAAAAATCTCTTATAGTGTTGGGTGGGTCAAATAATAATGTATATTTGTCATCACGCAATTTTAAAGGGTCTGAAGTTGTAACTGCTTCAGAATTAAGTACTTATAAAATTATGAATGCTAATAAAGTTATTCTAATTGAAAGTGCTTTAGAAGGAATTGAATCGAATTTAAGTAAATAGAACAGATGAGTATCTTAATAAAACCTATAATCACAGAAAAAGCAACCATGCAAAGTGAGTTGTTAAATGCATATGCATTTGAAGTGAATACAAAGGCGAACAAGGTAGAAATCAAAAAAGCAGTTGAAGCTGCTTATGGAGTTTCTGTTGAAAAAGTTCGTACGATAAATGTCCGTCCAGATCGTAAGACCAAGTTTACAAAAACTGGTGTTCAACATGGTAAAACAAATGCTGTTAAAAAAGCAATTGTACAACTGGCGGAAGGTGAAACAATAGATTTATACACTAACATGTAATTTTAGACATTAATGTCAGTAAGAAAATTAAAACCGATCACATCAGCTCAGCGATTTAGAGTAGTAAATGGATTTGACGCCATCACTACTGATAAGCCGGAGAAAAGCTTGCTTGCTCCGAAAAAAAGATCTGGTGGTAGAAACAGTCAAGGAAAAATGACTATGCGCCATTTAGGTGGAGGTCATAAGAAGAAGTATCGTATTATTGATTTTAAACGTAACAAAACTGGAATTCCAGCAGAGGTTAAAACAATCGAGTACGATCCAAACAGAACAGCATTTATTGCTTTACTTAATTACCAAGATGGTGAAAAACGTTATGTTATCGCTCAGAATGGATTACAAGTAGGGCAAAAGATTGTATCTGGTGAAACAGGTGTTGCTCCAGAAATTGGTAATGCAATGCCATTAAGTGAAATACCTTTAGGTACAATTATTTCTTGTATAGAGTTACGTCCTGGTCAAGGTGCTGTTATGGCGCGTAGTGCAGGTGCATTTGCTCAATTAATGGCAAGAGATGGTAAATTTGCTACAGTGAAATTACCTTCTGGTGAAACCAGATTGGTGTTAGTAACATGTATGGCTACAATAGGTGTTATTTCTAACTCAGATCATCAATTATTGGTATCTGGTAAAGCTGGTAGAAGCAGATGGTTAGGAAGACGTCCAAGAGTAAGACCAGTAGTAATGAATCCAGTTGATCACCCAATGGGAGGTGGTGAAGGAAAATCTGCTGGTGGTCACCCACGTAATAGAAACGGTATTCCTGCTAAAGGTTATAGAACACGTTCTAAGACAAAAGCGAGTAATAAGTATATTGTAGAACGTAGAAAGAAATAATTAAGATAGTATGGCACGTTCATTAAAAAAAGGACCTTATATCCACTATAAATTAGAAAAGAAAGTTGCAGAAAATGTAGCTTCAAACAAAAAGACGGTTATCAAAACTTGGTCTAGAGCATCAATGATTTCGCCAGATTTCGTTGGTCAGACTATAGCAGTTCATAATGGTCGTCAATTTGTTCCAGTTTATGTTACTGAGAATATGGTAGGTCACAAATTAGGAGAATTTTCACCAACAAGATCTTTTAGAGGTCATGCAGGTGCTAAGAATAAAGGTAAAAAATAAGAATCATGGGAAGTCGTAAAAAACAAATGGCGGAAGCTATTAAGGCTGAAAAGAAGCAGGTTGCTTTTGCTAAGCTAAATAACTGTCCTACATCACCAAGAAAAATGCGTTTAGTTGCGGATTTAGTAAGAGGTGAGAAGGCTGAGAAAGCTCTTCAGATTCTTAGATTTAGCCAAAAAGAAGCGTCTCGTCGTTTAGAGAAATTGGTTATGTCTGCAATTGCAAACTGGCAAGCTAAAAACGAAGATGCTGATGTTGAAGAAGCAAAGCTTTACATTAAAGAGATTAGAGTAGATGGTGGATCTATGTTAAAGAGATTACGCCCTGCACCTCAAGGTAGAGCACATAGAATTAGAAAGAGATCTAACCACGTAACAGTTGTGGTAGATGCATTAAATAAAACACAAAGCTAAGACAGAGATATGGGACAGAAAACAAATCCAATCGGAAATCGCTTAGGAATTATCAGAGGATGGGAATCTAACTGGTACGGAGGAAACGATTATGGTGATAAACTTGCCGAAGACGATAAGATTAGAAAGTATATTCATGCTCGTCTATCTAAAGCTAGTGTAAGTAGAGTAATTATTGAGCGTACGCTTAAACTTGTAACCGTTACTATCACTACTGCTAGACCTGGTATTATTATCGGTAAAGGTGGTCAAGAGGTAGATAAGTTAAAAGAAGAGCTTAAAAAGATTACTGGTAAAGAAGTTCAATTGAACATCTTTGAAATTAAAAGACCTGAACTAGATGCACATTTAGTTGGAGCAAGTGTTGCTCGTCAAATTGAAAGCCGAATTTCATATAGACGTGCAATTAAAATGGCTATTGCTGCAGCTATGCGTATGAATGCTGAAGGAATCAAAATTCAGATTAGTGGTCGTTTGAATGGTGCTGAAATGGCACGTTCTGAGCACTATAAAGAAGGACGTATTCCTTTATCTACTTTTAGAGCTGATATTGATTATGCTCTAGTTGAAGCGCATACTACTTATGGTAGATTGGGCATCAAGGTTTGGATTATGAAAGGCGAAGTATATGGAAAAAGAGAACTTTCTCCATTAGTTGGTCTATCTAAACAAAAAGGTAAAGGTGGACGTGGTGGAAACAAGAACCAATCTCGTCGTAGAAAGTAATTTTTTAAAGAAAAGAAAAAATGTTACAGCCTAAAAGAACAAAATTTCGTAAGCAGCAAAAAGGACGTATGAAAGGTAATGCAGGAAGAGGTCATTTGTTATCAAATGGTACTTTCGGTATTAAATCTTTAGAGTCAACTTTTATAACTGCACGTCAAATAGAAGCAGCACGTATTGCCGCTACTCGTTACATGAAAAGAGAAGGATCGTTATGGATTAAAATATTTCCAGACAAGCCTATTACAAAGAAACCTCTTGAAGTACGTATGGGTAAAGGAAAAGGTGGTGTTGAGTATTGGGCAGCAGTTGTAAAACCAGGACGTATGTTATTTGAAATAAGTGGTGTGCCATTAGACGTAGCTCAAGAAGCATTACGTTTAGCAGCGCAAAAACTTCCGGTGAAAACTAAGTTTATCATAGCTAGAGATTACGAAGCTTAATAAAAAGATATTATGAAGCAATCAGAAATTAAACAGCTTTCAACAGCTGAGTTACAAGAGAAACTTAGTGAGACAAAAAAGAGTTATACAGACCTAAAAATGGCTCACGCTATATCTCCTTTAGATAACCCAATTCAGTTACGTATTGCACGTCGTACAGTAGCTAGAGTGGCAACAGAATTAACTAATAGAGAAGTACAATAATTGTATTCTGCTGAAAGATGGAAAAAAGAAACTTAAGAAAAGAACGTATAGGGATAGTAACTAGTAACAAAATGGAGAAATCTATTGTTGTTTCAGAAGTTAAAAAAGTTAAACACCCTATGTATGGTAAATTCGTGTTAAAGACTAAGAAATATGTCGCACACGATGAGACAAATGACTGCAACGAAGGTGATACAGTAAAGATCATGGAAACACGACCTTTAAGTAAATCTAAATGTTGGAGATTAGTAGAAATAATTGAAAGAGCGAAGTAATTATGGTACAACAAGAATCAAGATTAAAAGTAGCTGATAACACTGGTGCAAAGGAAGTATTAACTATCCGTGTATTAGGTGGAACAAAGAGAAGATACGCTTCTGTAGGTGATAAAATTGTAGTATCTGTTAAAGATGCAACACCAAACGGAAATATCAAAAAAGGTGCTGTTTCTACAGCAGTTGTTGTGCGTACTGCTAAAGAAGTTAGACGTCCAGATGGATCTTATATTAGATTTGACGATAACGCATGTGTACTTTTAAATCCAACAGGAGAAATGAGAGGAACGCGTGTTTTTGGACCTGTAGCTAGAGAACTTCGTGATAAACAATTCATGAAAATTGTATCATTAGCACCAGAAGTGCTTTAATTGATAAATAAGATGACAAAGCTTAAAATAAAATCAGGAGATACGGTACAAGTAATTGCTGGAGACCATAAAGGATCAGAAGGTAAAGTGCTTAAAGTATTAATAGATAAGAACAAAGCCATCGTAGAAGGTGTTAACATGGTTAAGAAACATACGAAGCCAAGTGCACAAAACCCTCAAGGTGGTATTGTAGAGAAAGAAGCATCAATTCATATCTCTAACTTATCGTTGTTAACCTCAAAAGGTGAAGCAACAAGAGTTGGTTATAGAATGGATGGAGATAACAAAGTAAGATTTTCTAAAAAATCTAATGAAGTAATTTAATTATGGCTTACGTTGCAAGATTAAAACAAGAGTATAAGGATAAAGTTATTCCTGCTCTTACGGAAGAATTTGGATATAAAAATGTAATGCAAGTTCCTAAACTTACTAAGATAGTAATATCTAAAGGTGTTGGTGCAGCTGTTGCGGACAAGAAATTAATTGATCACGCAGTAGAAGAGCTTACAAAAATATCTGGACAGAAAGCTATACAAACTATGTCTAAGAAAGATGTTGCATCTTTTAAGTTACGTAAAGGGATGCCGATTGGTGCCAAAGTAACATTAAGAGGTGAGCAAATGTATGAGTTCTTAGATCGTTTAGTAACTTCAGCTTTACCACGAGTTAGAGATTTCAACGGAATTAAAGCTACAGGTTTTGATGGTCGTGGAAATTATAACTTAGGTGTTGTAGAACAAATTATTTTCCCAGAAATTGATATTGATAAGATCAATAAAATATCTGGTATGGATATCACATTTGTGACTTCTGCTGATACTGATAAGGAAGCAAAGTCATTATTAACAGAACTAGGATTACCATTTAAAAAGAATTAATTATGGCTAAAGAATCAATGAAAGCTCGTGAGGTGAAGCGTGCAAAAACGGTAGCTAAATATGCAGAAAAAAGAAAGGCTTTAAAAGAAGCTGGAGATTATGATGCATTACAAAAATTACCTAAAAATGCATCACCAATACGTATGCACAACCGTTGTAAACTTACCGGAAGACCAAAAGGTTATATGAGACAATTTGGTATTTCTCGTGTAATGTTTAGAGAAATGGCTAACAAAGGGTTAATTCCTGGTGTTAAAAAAGCAAGTTGGTAAATAAGGAAGCGAATTAGCTTCTGTACTATTAACAATATAATTATTGTATAATCGGAATTTAGGTTCGAGAAGTTCGAAAACCATTTTCCAAAATTTAAAACTATGTACACAGATCCAATCGCGGATTATTTAACGCGAGTTAGAAATGCAGTAAAAGCCAACCATAGAGTGGTTGAAATACCTGCATCTAACTTAAAAAAAGAGTTAACTAAAATATTGTTCGATCAGGGCTATATTTTAAGTTACAAGTTTGATGACAAGTCTACAGCTCAAGGCTCAATTAAAATAGCTTTGAAATACAACAAAGAGACTAAAGAGTCTGTTATCAAAAAAATTCAAAGAATCAGTAAACCAGGTTTACGTAAATATGCTGGTGCTAACGAAATGCCAAGAATCTTAAACGGTTTAGGTATTGCAATTGTTTCTACATCTCACGGAGTGATGACAGGTAAACAAGCGCAAAGAGAAAACGTTGGTGGCGAAGTATTATGTTACGTATACTAAAAACAGGAAATTATGTCAAGAATAGGTAAAAACCCAATAACAGTTCCTGAAGGTGTAACACTTGAGATTAAGGATAACATGATTACCGCTAAAGGTAAATTAGGTGAATTAACTCAAGAGTATTCAGATATTACTATAAAATTAGAAGACGGTACTATAACATTAGAACGTGCTTCAGATAAGAAAGATCAAAGAGCAAAACATGGTCTTTACAGAGCATTAATTGCCAATATGATAGAAGGTGTTTCTAAAGGCTGGACCAAAGAACTAGAATTAGTTGGTGTAGGTTATAGAGCATCTAATCAAGGACAAAAATTAGATTTAGCCGTAGGATTCTCTCACAACATTGTTTTGGATATTGCTCCAGAAGTAAAAGTTGAGACAATTTCTGAGAAAGGTAAAAATCCAATAGTTAAATTAACGTCTTTCGACAAACAATTAGTTGGTCAAGTTGCTGCGAAGATTCGTGGTTTCCGTAAGCCAGAACCTTACAAAGGAAAAGGTATTAAGTTTGTTGGTGAAGAAATTAGAAGAAAAGCAGGTAAATCAGCTTAATAATTAAGTTATGGCATTGACAAAGAACGAAAGAAGAATAAGAATAAAAAGCAGAATCCGTAAGGTGGTATCTGGTACTGAAGCAAGACCAAGATTAGCTGTTTTTAGAAGTAATAAAGAAATTTATGCTCAAGTCGTAGATGATGTAACTGGTAAAACTTTAGCTGCTGCATCCTCAAGAGATAAAGACATTGCAAAGTCAAAAGGTAACAAAACCGAAGTTGCGGCTTTAGTTGGTAAATCTGTGGCTGAAAAAGCTATGAAAGCTGGTATTGAAACTATTGCTTTTGATAGAGGTGGTTATTTATATCACGGAAGAGTAAAATCATTAGCAGAAGGTGCTAGAGAAGCAGGACTTAAATTTTAAGACATTATGTATCAAAAATATAAAAACGCAGAATTAGTAAAACCAGGCGGATTAGATTTAAAAGACCGTTTAGTAGGTGTACAGCGTGTAACTAAAGTAACAAAAGGTGGTAGAGCATTTGGTTTTTCTGCTATTGTTGTTGTAGGTGACGAAGCAGGAGTTGTAGGACAAGGTTTAGGTAAATCTAAAGATGTTGCCACTGCAATTGCTAAAGCTGTTGAAGATGCTAAGAAAAACTTAGTAAGAATTCCTATTATAAAAGGAACATTACCACATGAGCAAAAAGGAAAGTTTGGTGGAGCTAGAGTTAACATAATCCCAGCTGCACCTGGTACAGGAGTTATTGCTGGTGGTGCTGTTAGAACAGTACTTGAAGCAGTAGGTGTACATGATGTATTATCTAAGTCTCAAGGATCATCTAACCCTCATAACGTAGTAAAGGCAACTTTTGATGCTTTATTGCAATTAAGAGATGCTAAGTCTGTAGCTAAAGAACGTGGTATTTCTCTTGAAAAAGTATTTAACGGATAATCAAGGACAAGATGGCAAAGATTAAAGTAAAGAAAGTAAAAAGCGCAATCAATCGTACTAAAAGACAAAAGTTAACATTATTAGCTTTAGGTTTAAAAAAGATTGGTCAAGTTGTAGAGCACGATGCCACACCAAATATTCTTGGTATGGTGAAGAAAGTTGAACACTTAGTTTCTGTAGAAGAAGCTTAAAAATATACACTTAACAATGGATTTAAGTAATTTAAAACCTGCAGAAGGTTCAGTAAAAAATCAAGGAAAGCGTGTTGGACGTGGTCAAGGATCTGGTAAAGGTGGTACTGCGACAAGAGGACACAAAGGTGCTAAGTCACGTTCAGGTTATTCTAAGAAATTAGGATTTGAAGGTGGACAAATGCCTTTACAAAGACGTGTACCTAAATTTGGATTTACTAACATTAATAGAGTAGAGTATCAAGGTATAAACTTGGACACTTTACAACAGTTAGTGGATGAAAAGAAAATTAAGGATACTGTAGATTTTGAAACGTTTTTATCATTAGGTAAAGCTGGAAAAAATGATCTAGTTAAAATCTTAGGTAGAGGTGAATTAAAAGCTAAATTAACAGTAACTGCTCATAAATTTACTGCTACAGCAAAAGCTGCTATTGAAGCTGCTGGTGGTGAAGCTGTAACTTTATAAGATATCAAGGATGAAGATAATAGAAACATTAAAAAACGTCTGGAAAATCACTGAACTTAAGGATAGAATTATTCTAACCTTAGGATTATTATTAGTGTATCGTTTTGGTGCTCAGGTTGTATTACCTGGTATCAATATAGATGCATTAGGTGCTTTACAAGATGGGACTCAAGGAGGATTATTAGGTTTATTAAACGCTTTTACTGGTGGTGCTTTTGCGAATGCCTCTGTATTTGCATTAGGTATTATGCCTTATATTTCTGCTTCTATTGTTGTTCAATTAATGGGTATTGCGATTCCTTATTTGCAAAAGCTTCAAAAAGAAGGTGCTAGTGGTCAAAAGAAAATTACGCAAATTACACGTTGGTTAACGATTGGTATTTGTTTAGTACAAGCACCAGGATATTTGGCTAGTGTACCTGCATTATCAGGAACGTCATCTATGAGCGCTATGTTAGTGCCAGGTTTTAGTGAAAATATCTTTTACTTTTCATCAGTAGTTATTTTAGTTACAGGTTGTGTATTTGCAATGTGGCTAGGAGAAAAAATTACAGATAAAGGTATTGGTAATGGTATTTCATTATTAATTATGGTTGGTATTATTGCTACTTTACCTTCATCATTTATTCAAAATGCAGCATCTAGAACAGCTGGGAATGGTGGATTTATGATGATCTTAATAGAATTGGTAATTTGGTTCTTAATCATATTAGCATCAGTATTCTTAGTTATGGCCGTGCGTAAAATTGCTGTTCAGTATGCAAGAAGAACTGCATCTGGAGGTTATGAGAAGAATGTTTTTGGATCGCGTCAGTTTTTACCATTAAAGCTTAATGCTTCTGGTGTAATGCCAATTATATTTGCACAAGCTATTATGTTTGTACCAGGATTAATTGGTGGATCTTCTTTCATGAAGGATTCTGCAGCTGGTCAATGGATGGTAACTAATTTTCAAGATATATTCGGTTTTTGGTACAATTTAGTATTTGCTTTATTAATTATAATATTTACGTATTTCTATACGGCAATTACGGTACCTACTAATAAAATGGCAGATGATTTAAAACGTAGTGGTGGATTTATTCCAGGAATACGTCCAGGATCTGAAACCTCTGAATATTTAGATAAAATTATGTCACAAATTACCTTACCAGGTTCTATTTTCTTAGCATTGGTTGCAATTTTCCCTGCATTTATTGTTAAGTTAATGAATGTGCAACAAGGTTGGGCTTTATTCTTTGGCGGTACATCACTATTAATTATGGTTGGTGTAGCTATTGATACAATGCAGCAGATTAATTCTTATTTGTTAAATAAGCATTATGATGGTTTGATGAAAACGGGTAAGAATAGAAAAGCAGTGGCGCAATAAGAAAAACAGGTTTAGATCTCAATCTCAAAATTTAGGCAAGGTATTTGCTAGCTGAAGATTGAATACTAAAAATATATTATGGCAAAACAAGCAGCAATAGAACAAGACGGAACAATTATAGAAGCATTATCAAATGCTATGTTTCGTGTAGAATTAGAAAATGGTCATATAGTGACTGCACATATCTCTGGTAAAATGCGTATGCATTATATTAAATTATTACCGGGTGATAAGGTGAAATTAGAAATGAGTCCTTACGATTTAACAAAGGCTCGCATAACTTATAGATACTAATATGATGAAACCGAAAGGTTCCGTCTTACTATAGTAGTAATAAACAAAACAAGATGAAAGTAAGAGCATCAGTAAAGAAAAGAAGCGCAGACTGTAAACTTGTGCGCAGAAAAGGTAGACTTTACGTCATTAACAAAAAGAATCCTAGATTCAAACAAAGACAAGGGTAATTATGGCAAGAATTGCAGGTGTAGACATACCAAAAAACAAAAGAGGAGTAATCTCTTTAACTTATATCTACGGAGTAGGTAGAAGTAGAGCAAAAGAAATTTTAGCTGCTGCTAAAGTTGATGAGAGCACAAAAGTACAAGATTGGACTGACGACGAAATCGGAGCGATTCGTGAAGCTGTTGGTACATTTAAAATCGAAGGTGAATTACGTTCTGAAACGCAAATGAACATTAAGCGATTAATGGATATTGGATGTTACAGAGGTATTCGTCATAGAGCAGGTCTTCCTTTAAGAGGACAACGTACTAAGAACAACTCTCGTACAAGAAAAGGTAGAAGAAAAACGGTTGCTAACAAGAAAAAAGTAACTAAATAATAAATAGTCTTTAGTCTTTAGACGTTGGAAAGAATCTGTTTGAAATTTAACGGTTTAGGATTCTAGCGACTATTAACTAATACTAAAAACTAAAAGTAAACATGGCAAAGTCAAGTACTAAAAAAAGAAAAGTAATTGTTGATGCAATAGGAGAAGCTCATATAACGGCATCTTTTAACAACATCATCGTATCTTTAACAAATAAAAAAGGTGATGTAATTTCATGGTCATCAGCTGGTAAAATGGGCTTTAGAGGTTCTAAAAAGAATACTCCTTATGCTGCTCAATTAGCTGCTGAAGATGCTTCAGCTGTTGCAAAAGAAGCTGGATTAAAGAAAGTAAAAGTATATGTAAAAGGTCCAGGTAATGGTAGAGAATCTGCGATTAGGTCTATACACAATGCTGGTATTGAAGTTTCAGAAATCATTGATGTTACACCACAACCTCACAATGGTTGTCGCCCACCAAAAAGACGTAGAGTATAATTTATATATCTAATGAGTTAATATCAACTATTTTATATGGTTGATATTAATTTTTTATATGTAAATTTGCAAACTGAAAAAAATAATTAACAAGTATCAACGAGAGGTTAACAGTTATAAAAGGATAAGATTAAGACCTTAATTTTATAATCACTCTCAAAACAAATTTAAAATGGCAAGATATACTGGTCCTAAAACAAAAATCGCTCGTAAATTCGGACAAGCGATCTTCGGAGATGATAAAGCCTTCGAAAAAAGAAATTACCCTCCTGGACAGCACGGAGCTAACAAGAGAAGAGGTAAAAAATCTGAATATGCTATCCAATTAATGGAAAAGCAAAAAGCTAAATACACTTACGGTGTTTTAGAAAAGCAATTTAGAAACATGTTTAAAAGAGCAACTGCTGCTCAGGGTATTACTGGTGAAGTATTACTTCAATTATGTGAATCGCGTTTAGATAATGTGGTTTTCAGAATGGGTATTGCTCCAACACGTAGTGGTGCTAGACAGTTAGTATCTCACAGACACATTACAGTAAATGGTCAAAAGGTAAATGTACCTTCTTACCAATTAAAAGCTGGTGATGTAGTTGGTGTTAGAGAAAAATCTAAATCATTAGAAGCTATTCAAAATTCATTAGCTAATTCTAGTAATGTTTACGAATGGATTACTTGGAATAACGATACAATGGAAGGAACATATGTTTCTGTACCTGCGAGAATTCAAATTCCAGAACAAATCAACGAGCAATTCATCGTTGAACTTTACTCTAAATAATAATTAATCATATTGGTATTTGGCCAAAGGATTTATTAGTGGTCTTCAAACTTATAAATCGCGCAACCAAATAACAATTAAAACGAAGACAATATGGCAATATTAAATTTTCAGAAACCAGATAAAGTAATCATGATTGATTCTACTGATTTCGAAGGTAAATTCGAATTCAGACCTTTAGAACCAGGATACGGATTAACAGTAGGTAATGCATTACGTAGAGTATTATTATCTTCTTTAGAAGGTTTTGCAATCACTTCAGTTAGAATAGAAGGTGTAGATCATGAGTTTTCTACAATTTCTGGTGTAGTTGAAGATGTTACTGAAATGATTTTGAACTTAAAGCAAGTTAACTTTAAGCGTCAAATTGATGAAGTAGATAACGAAACAGTTACTATTTCTATTTCAGGACAAGATCAAATTACTGCTGGTGATTTTCAGAAGTTTATTTCTGGTTTCCAAGTATTAAATACAGATTTAGTTATTTGTAACTTAGATCCTAAAGTAAACATCAACATGGAACTTACTATCGAAAAAGGTAGAGGATATGTTCCTGCTGAAGAAAACAAAAAAGCGTCTGCACCAATCGGAACAATTTTTACAGATTCTATTTACACTCCAATAAAGAATGTAAAATATAGTATTGAAAACTTCCGTGTAGAGCAAAAAACGGATTACGAAAAATTAGTGTTCGAAATTCAAACTGATGGATCAATCAATCCAAAAGATGCTTTAACTGAAGCCGCTAAAATATTAATTCACCACTTCATGTTATTCTCTGATGAGCGTATCACTTTAGAAGCTGATGAAATTGCACAGACCGAAACGTATGATGAAGAATCACTTCACATGAGACAACTATTGAAAACTAAATTAGTTGATATGGACCTTTCTGTACGTGCACTTAACTGTTTAAAAGCTGCAGAAGTAGATACTTTAGGTGATTTAGTATCATTCAACAAAAATGATTTAATGAAATTCAGAAACTTTGGTAAGAAATCTTTAACTGAACTAGAAGAACTGGTAAATGTAAAAGGTCTTAACTTCGGAATGGATTTAAGTAAATATAAATTAGATAAAGACTAATTAGTTTGTCATTTCTGCGAAAGCAGGAATCTCATTCTAATTATAAAATTAATTATTAATCATATTTTGCTCCTCAAAAAAGAGTTTGGTAGCAAGATGATAAAACAAATGTCATGAGACACGGAAAAAAATTCAACCACTTAGGAAGACAAACAGCACATAGAAAAGCTATGTTAGCTAATATGGCTTGTTCATTAATTGAGCATAAGCGTATTAATACAACAGTTGCTAAAGCAAAAGCTTTAAAGCAGTTTGTAGAACCAATGATTACAAAATCAAAGACAGATACAACGCACAACAGACGTATTGTAATGGCTAAACTAAGACAAAAAGATGCTGTTGCAGAATTGTTTAGAGATGTAGCTGCTAAGATTGGTGATCGTCCAGGAGGATACACACGTATCATCAAATTAGGAAACAGACTTGGTGATAACGCTGATATGGCAATGATTGAGTTGGTTGACTATAATGAGCTTTACACTGCTGGTAAGCCAGAAAAGAAAACTCGTAGAAGTAGAAGAGGTGGCAAGAAAGCTACTACAACTCCACCAGTGGAGTCAAAAGCTACTAACGAAGAAGAATAAAAATGTTAATAAGCATTAATAAATATCAAGGATAAACTATTTCAGTTTATCCTTTTTTTTTGGAATTTTGTAAAACCTTTTTAAACACTATAAATGAAATACAAACAAAGAAAAAAAGCACTTATTCTTTTGGCTGATGGAACCATTTTCTATGGTAAGTCTATTGGCAAAGAAGGTTCTGCTTTTGGTGAAGTATGTTTTAATACTGGTACAACAGGCTATCAAGAAATTTTTACGGACCCTTCATATTACGGTCAGTTAATGGTAACCACTAATGCGCATATTGGAAACTATGGCACTAAAGAAGATGAAAATGAATCTAACACTGTTAAAATAGCCGGTTTAATTTGTAAAAATTTTAGCTTCGAATATTCAAGGCCAGCTGGTGATGCTTCATTAGAAGATTATTTTGAAAAGCATAATACGTTAGCCATTTCAGATGTAGATACGAGAGCATTGGTTAGTTATATCAGAGATAATGGTGCAATGAATGCTGTAATTTCGACAGAAGTAGATAATATAGAAAGTTTAAAGAAGCAACTGGCTGAAGTTCCCTCAATGAAAGGTTTAGAATTAGCATCTAAAGTTTCAACCAAGGAACCGTACTATTTTGGTGATGAAAACGCCACCTATAAAATAGCAGCATTAGATATAGGAATTAAAAAGAACATTCTTAGAAACTTAGCAAAGCGCGATGCTTACATTAAAGTTTTTCCATATAATTCTAAGTTTGAAGATTTAGAAGCTTTTAATCCAGATGGTTACTTCTTGTCTAATGGACCTGGAGATCCAGAACCTTTGGTTGAAGCACAGGCTGTAGCAAAGGAAATTATAGCTAAGAATAAACCTTTGTTTGGTATCTGTTTAGGGCATCAAGTGATTGCTTTAGCAAACGGAATTTCTACTTATAAAATGCATAATGGTCATAGAGGTATTAACCATCCTGTAAAGAATTTATTGACAGGTAAAGGTGAAATTACATCACAAAATCATGGTTTTGCGATTAACAGAGAAGAAACGGAAGCTAATGCTAATGTAGAAATTACACATGTACATCTTAATGACAATACAGTTGCAGGCATTAAGATAAAAGACAAAAATTGTTTCTCAGTTCAATATCACCCAGAAGCAAGTCCTGGACCAAATGATTCGGTCTATTTATTTGACCAGTTTATAGAGAATATAAAGAATAACTAAATACAGAAAACGCAATAAAACTCAAGTTTTATTGCGTTTTTTTAATTACGAAAACATTATAGTAAGGATTAGTCATAAATATAATTATTGTACTGTTTGAAACTATAGATTTTCGTAATTTTGACTAACCAGTACGGTTAGTCACGCTGAACGTAGCCGAAGTGCTTTTCACTATTAAAGCTTTTTGGTCAAAGATTTATAAATAACTTAAAAAAATAACAATGAGCATTATAATTAATGTACACGCAAGACAAATTTTAGACTCTAGAGGAAATCCAACTGTAGAAGTAGATGTTACTACAGAAAATGGTATAATGGGAAGAGCAGCCGTACCTTCTGGTGCTTCTACCGGAGAACACGAAGCTGTAGAGTTAAGAGATGGTGGAGACACTTACATGGGTAAAGGAGTTTTAAAAGCTGTTGAAAATGTTAATGCTATAATAGCTCAAGAATTACTTGGTGTTTCTGTGTTTGAGCAGAATGCTATCGATCAAATGATGATAGAATTAGATGGTACAGCAAACAAATCTAAGTTAGGTGCAAATGCCATTTTAGGAGTGTCTTTAGCATGTGCTAAAGCTGCAGCCAATGAATTAGGTATGCCTTTATACAGATATGTTGGTGGAGTTTCTGCTAATACACTGCCTGTACCAATGATGAATATCATAAATGGTGGTTCTCATAGTGATGCACCAATTGCATTTCAAGAATTTATGATCATGCCAGTAAAAGCGAAAGACTTTACGCACGCTATGCAAATGGGTACAGAGATTTTCCATAACCTTAAAAAAGTGCTACACGATAGAAACTTGAGTACAGCTGTAGGTGATGAAGGTGGTTTTGCTCCGAATTTAGCAGGAGGAACTGAAGATGCATTAGATACTATTGGTAAAGCCGTTTCTAACGCAGGTTATACGTTAGGTGATGATGTTATGATAGCTTTAGATTGTGCTGCTGCAGAATTTTACAAAGATGGAAAATACGATTACACTATTTTTGAAGGAGACTCTGGCAAAGTGCGTACAAGTAAAGAACAGGCAGATTATTTAGCTGAATTGGCATCTAAATACCCTATCATTTCTATTGAAGATGGTATGGACGAGAACGATTGGGAAGGTTGGAAATATTTAACTGAACAAATCGGTGATAAAGTACAATTAGTTGGTGACGATTTATTTGTAACTAATGTAGAACGTTTAGGAAGAGGTATTTCTGAAGGTATTGCAAACTCAATTTTAATTAAAGTAAACCAGATAGGTACGTTAACTGAAACGATTGCAGCTGTAAACATGGCGCATAATGCTGGTTATACATCTGTAATGTCTCACAGATCTGGTGAAACAGAAGATAATACTATTGCAGATTTAGCTGTGGCATTAAATACAGGGCAAATAAAAACAGGTTCTGCTTCGCGTAGTGATCGTATGGCAAAATACAACCAATTATTGCGTATAGAAGAAGAATTAGGTGATGTAGCTTATTTTCCCAAAGAGAATGCCTTTAAGGTGAAATAAAATACTTCAACTAAAATTTTAAAAGCGATTACTTGTTTAAAGTAATCGCTTTTGTTTTATATAGAAAATAGCAATATTACAATTGTTAAAACGATTATAAATACACTTTCGAAATCGTTTGATATTTCGTAAATTTACAATCCTTAAAAACTAAAAAATTATATATAAACATGTCAGATAAAGCTATCTTAGAAATTAATGGTGAAAAATACGAGTTTCCGGTTATAACTGGTACAGAAAATGAAGTTGCAATTGATATTAAAGCTTTACGTGGCTCAACTAAAGGTGTAATAACACTCGATCCTGGTTATAAAAATACCGGAAGTTGCGAAAGTGCAATTACTTTTTTAGATGGTGAAAAAGGAATATTAAGATATAGAGGTTATTCTATAGAAGAACTTGCAGAAAAGGCAGATTTTTTGGAAGTAGCTTATTTATTAATATTTGGTGAGCTTCCTACACAAGAGCAATTAGACAAATTTCATGCAGATATAAAATCGCATTCGGTTGTAGATGATGATATCAAAAAGATTTTAGATGCATTCCCAAAATCTGCTCATCCAATGGGAGTTTTGGCATCTTTAACTAGCGCGTTAACTGCTTTTAACCCTACCTCGGTAAATGTAGATTCTGAAGAAGAAATGTATAATGCCATCGTTAGAATCTTAGGTAAGTTTCCAATTTTAGTAGCTTGGACCATGCGCAAAAAGCATGGTATGCCATTAGATTATGGTAGCTCATCTTTAGGTTACGTTGAGAACATTTTACAAATGATGTTTAAAAACCCTACAAGTGATTATGAGCAGAACCCAATTTTAATTAACGCATTAGACAAATTATTAATTTTACATGCAGATCACGAACAAAATTGTTCTACATCAACTGTAAGAATCACTGGTTCGTCTCACGCAGGTTTATTCGTTTCCCTTGCCGCAGGTATTTCTGCACTTTGGGGTCCATTGCATGGAGGAGCCAATCAAGCTGTATTAGAAATGCTTGAGGCTATTAAAGAAGATGGTGGTGATACTAAAAAATATATGGCTAAAGCCAAAGATAAGAATGATCCATTCCGTTTAATGGGCTTTGGTCATCGTGTTTATAAAAACTTTGATCCAAGAGCTAAGATTATAAAAGTTGCTGCAAATGAAGTACTAAGTGATTTAGGTGTTGAAGATCCTATTTTAGATATTGCAAGAGGATTAGAAAAAGAAGCTTTAGAAGATCCTTATTTTGTAGATAGAAAATTATATCCAAATGTAGATTTCTACTCTGGCATCATTTATAGAGCGATGGGTATTCCTGTAGAAATGTTTACAGTAATGTTTGCATTAGGACGTTTACCAGGCTGGATTGCACAATGGAGAGAAATGCGTTTACGTAAAGAGCCAATAGGTCGCCCAAGACAATTATATACAGGTGAAACATATAGACCTTTTAAATCAATTGAAAAAAGGTAATTGTAACCGTATAAACATTATTAAAAAGCTTCATAAATTTTATGAGGCTTTTTTGTATTTTCGAAGCTCATGAAACTAAATATACAAAACGAAACATCTCGACTAAGGGCAGTAGTTTTAGGAACTGCAGAAAGCAATGGACCTATACCTACAATTGATGAAGCCTATGATCCAAAATCTATTGAGCATATAAAGGCTGGTACTTATCCAAAGGATAGTGATATGGTTAAAGAAATGGAGGCTGTTGCAGAAGTTTTTAAAAAGTACGATGTTACTGTTTATAGACCAAAATCTATTAAAGATTATAATCAGATATTCTCACGAGATATTGCTTTTGTTATTGAAGACAAACTCATTAAAGCCAATATCTTACCAGATAGAGAAGGGGAGTATCAAGCCATTCAACATGTTATAGATCAAATAGATAAAAATAAAGTAATTATTCTCCCAGAAGAATGTCATGTAGAAGGTGGTGATGTAATGCCGTGGAATGATTATATTTTTATTGGCACATATTCTGGTGAAGATTATCCAGATTATATTACGGCGCGTACCAATATGGATGCGGTTATTGCTATACAAGAGTTGTTTCCTCATAAAACTGTTAAAGCTTTTGAATTACGAAAGTCTAATACAGATCCTAAAGAAAATGCTTTACACTTAGACTGCTGTTTTCAGCCCATTGGAAAAGATAAAGCTATAATTCACAAAAACGGATTTTTAGTTGAAAGTGAATACCAATGGCTTGTTGATTTCTTTGATAAAGAGAACATTTTTGAAATTACAAAAGAAGAAATGTATAATATGAATAGTAATGTATTTTCTATCTCGGAAGACGTTATAATTTCTGAACAAAACTTCACAAGATTAAACACTTGGTTACGAGAAAATGGCTTCACAGTAGAAGAAGTACCTTATGCAGAAATAGCAAAACAAGAAGGGCTGTTGCGCTGTTCAACAATGCCTTTGATTAGGGATTAAATCCTTTACTTCCGATACAAAAAGTAATTATTAACAAGATTTATATACTCTTGTTTGGCCTCGTCTTCGCTAATATTTTGTATTTGGAATAGCGCATTAGTTTTAAAGGCATTAATAATTGGTTTTCGACTACTTGGACGATCATAATTATTGGTTGCTTTTTTATAATATGCGTATAAACGAAGCAAGAAATCGGCAGGAAACGGCTCTGTATGGTCATTTACACGATCTACAGCAGCTTTAAATTCTATATCTAATTCTTCATTCATTTCATCTCTGCAATGATGCTTTCACCACCACGAACTTTCTGATTAAGTTCTACTTTTATATCTGCATCTAAAGGTAAAAATAAATCAACTCTAGAGCCAAATTTTATAAATCCTGAATCTGTACCTTGTTGAGCGGTTGTATTGGGTTTTGCATAATTAACTATACGTTTTGCAAGTGCTCCTGCAATTTGTCTATATAACACTTTTCCAAAGCTTTCATTTTCAACCACGACAGTGGTGCGTTCATTCTCTTCACTGGCTTTTGGATGCCAAGCTACCAAATATTTTCCAGGATGATATTTACTATAGGTTATGTTTCCACTAATTGGGTAACGTGTAACATGCACATTTATTGGTGACATAAATACCGAAATCTGAATACGCTTATCTTTAAAAACTTCGTTTTCAAAAACCTCTTCAATAACAACTACTTTTCCATCTACAGGTGATAAAGCTTGTTTTTGGTTGGCATGTGTGTGACGTTTTGGATTTCTAAAAAATTGTAGGATTAAGATAAAGAATATCAAAACTGCAATCATTAGACCTTTTCTTAGCCATTCGTTAGTAACAAATTCATCAATTAAAAAAAATGAACCAACCACTATAACTAGAGTAATAAATATAATTTTATGACCTTCTTTATGAAACATAACTGATAATTCTTAGAAATAAATAAATAAATGGTGATGCAAAGATAATACTATCTAACCTATCTAAAAGGCCTCCATGTCCTGGCATTATAACACCACTATCTTTTACACCAGCTTGGCGTTTAAATTTTGACTCAATTAAATCTCCTAGAGTTCCTAATACACTGATAATTATCGCTAAAATTAGCCAATTAGTAAATTCTAATGTTTCGGTATATGTCGCTATAAAATAACTCGATAGGCACGCAAAAAACAATCCACCAAGAAAGCCTTCTACTGTTTTTTTAGGAGATACACTTGGAAATAATTTCTGTCTCCCAAAATTTTTACCAACTAAGTACGCTGCACTATCATTAACCCAAACTAAAATAAAGCTACCTAAAAGTAATAAGGGAGTAAAATTGTTTTTATAGTTAGCAATAAGAAGCATAAATATAAAACCACTAGTTAAGTAGAAGGTAGTAGTAATAAAACGTTTTGATTGAAAGAGCGGAATCTTATTTTCGGCAAATAAATCTTTAATAAGGATAAGGTTCACAAAGATCGAAATAACTAATAAAATTTGAATGGCTTCGTCATGACCTGCTATATTATTTCTATGAATGCAGAAATACCAAAAAGTACCATAAAGTAGTGCAAATATAATATACTGAAAAATAGATTTAAGCTTTATTAAATTGCTAAACTCTATTAGACTCAATATGCCGAAGATAGCGAACAATAAGATTGATGTCTCTTGTAGATATAATGAACCAACGAGTAACAAAACATAAATAACGCCAGAAATGGCTCTTATGGATAACTCTTTCATTATAAGTCTTCTAATAAAAGTAGATATAGGTTTTTAGAACTGCTTCCATAGGTTAAAAAATCCTTATCGTCATCAGTTTTAAAATGTTTTATGGTAGTAATATTTGTTGGTATTGAAGCTTTACTTTTTTCTTTAATTCCTTTGAGACCTTCACCAATAGTTTCTACAAATTGGCTTGTTGTAGCATAAATGATAAAATGATCTGGTAATTCAATCAATTTTTTTTCTGCAATCTGATTAGATGAAATTAATAAAGAACCATCATCAGAAATTAAATATTCGCAAGTAGATAAAAAATAAGCGCTTTCGGTAACTTTTTTAGTGCTTTTGAGATTAAAATCTTTAAATAATTCCGTTAAACGATCATCAATAAGAAAAACCTTATCGTCATGCCACTTATTTTCGTCAAGTATAGAATTTAAGCTGTCTTTTACCTCCTCCATATTTTCGCAATAGAGAAATTTTCCTCCATTAGCCTTAAAATTTATGGTAAAACGTTCATCAGCAGGCAACTTAACTTCTGGCATATATTTGCCACGCTCTTGATTTGGTATGTGTTCTTCAGTCTGATCAGATTTTTTTCCGAAGAATTTACGAAATAAGCTCATTCAATAGTTACTATTAATCCTAACTTTGCGATTTTCTCAAATATAAAAAAACTTAAATTAACATTTAGTTAATTTAAGTTTTTTATATGATTGCACTTGGTGTTACTCCTCTTCTTCTGTTTTAACTTCAGAAACAGCCTCCTTGTTATCATAAGGACGTTTACCAAATATTTTTTCGAGGTTATCTTTAAAAATAACTTCCTTATCTAACAATACTTCTGCTAACTCTGTAAGCTTATCCTTATGCTGCTCTAAGAGTTTTACAGCGCGTTCGTATTGCTCTTCTATGATGTCAGATATCTCTTTGTCAATAAGTTCTGCAGTTTGTTCACTATAAGGTTTTGTGAATCCATATTCTGATTGTCCTGAAGAATCGTAATAAGTTAAGTTACCAACTTTATCACTAAGACCATAAATAGTTACCATGGCTCTAGCTTGTTTTGTTACTTTCTCTAAGTCGCTTAATGCACCTGTAGAAATTTTATCAAAAATTACTTTTTCTGCAGCTCTACCACCTAATGCAGCACACATTTCGTCTAGCATTTGTTCTGGTCTAACAATTAATCTTTCTTCTGGTAAATACCAAGCAGCACCAAGAGAACGTCCTCTAGGAACAATAGTTACTTTTACAAGTGGAGCAGCATGCTCTAACATCCAACTTACGGTTGCATGACCAGCTTCATGGAAAGCAACAGCTCGCTTTTCTTCTGGTGTTATAATCTTATTTTTCTTTTCTAAACCACCGATAATTCTATCTACAGCATCAAGGAAATCTTGCTTATTAACTGCTTTTTTACCTTTTCTTGCAGCAATTAAAGCAGCTTCGTTACAAACGTTAGCTATATCTGCACCAGAAAAACCAGGTGTTTGTTTAGCTAAGAAGTCTATATCTAGAGTTTCTTCTTTTTTAAGTGGACGTAGGTGTACTTCAAAAATTTCTTTACGTTCTCTAACGTCTGGAAGATCTACATAAATCTGTCTATCAAAACGACCAGCTCGCATTAGTGCGCTATCTAAAACATCAGCTCTGTTAGTTGCTGCTAATACAATAACGTTTGTATTAGTACCAAAACCATCCATTTCTGTTAATAATTGGTTTAAGGTGTTTTCACGCTCGTCATTAGAACCAGAGAAATTATTTTTACCTCTTGCTCTACCTATAGCATCAATTTCATCAATAAATATAATTGAAGGAGATTTTTCTTTAGCTTGTTTAAAAAGATCTCTTACACGAGATGCACCTACACCAACAAACATTTCAACAAAATCCGAACCAGATAATGAGAAAAACGGCACTTTAGCTTCACCTGCAACAGCTTTTGCTAATAATGTTTTACCTGTACCTGGAGGTCCTACAAGTAATGCTCCTTTTGGAATTTTACCACCTAAGGCAGTATATTTTTCTGGGAATTTTAAGAAATCAACAATCTCTTGTACTTCTTCTTTAGCACCTTCTAAGCCAGCAACATCTTTAAAAGAAGTCTTAGTATCAGATTTTTCATCGAAGAGTTTCGCTTTAGATTTTCCGATATTAAAAATCTGTCCACCAGCTCCACCACCTCCACCAGAAGACATACGTCGCATTATAAATATCCAAATACCAATAATTAATACAAAAGGTAGAAGTGTAATTAACAAATCGCCCCAAACATTCTGTTCAGTATCAAAACCAACTTCTGTTGTTAAGTTGTTTTCAGCTTTTATTCTATTTATTTCTTCCTGAAATAGTTTTAGGTCACCAAACTCAAATTTATAATTTGGTATAGGTGAAACCGAAGGTAGAATAGTTTTTGGTTTTGAATTTTTATGAACCTCTAGTTTTTGCGCTGCATCAGTTAAATAAACACGTGCAATACGGTTGTTTATAATCTCTACTTTATCAACCTCCCCATTTCTTAAATAGTTAAAAAACTCTGTTGGTGTTGTCTTGCTACCCGAAGAATCTCCAAAACCACCAGAAAATAGCTGAATAGCCAAAAATACAGCGATAATAATTCCGTAAATCCAATACGGACTTACCTTAGGTTTCTTGTTTAAATTTTTATTGTCTTTTGCCATCTTGCTGCCGCAAACGCGGTAATCTTTTTTTTAGTAACTCGTTTCTATTTGGGTGGTTTTAGCGTCTCCCCAAAGACTTTCAATATCGTAGTATTCTCTAATTTGTTTTTGAAAAACATGAACTACCACATTAACATAATCCATTAATACCCATTCTGCATTATCAGTTCCCTCAATATGCCATGGTTTATCTTTTAAGGTTTTGCTAACTTGTTTTTGTATGGAATTGACGATTGCGTTAACTTGTGTATTAGAAGTACCTTCACAAACAATAAAATAATCACAAACCGTATTTTCTATTTCTCTTAAATCTAAAATTGTAATCTCTTTTCCTTTAACCTCTTCTATACCTCCAATAATAGTTGTAATGAGTTGGTCTGCATTGGTTTTTTCTTTCGTCATTAAATTGAATTAAATTTATGCAAAGTTATTATTTTTTTAGTTCTTGTAACTCCTAATTGTCATAAGAAAACTATAAAATAAAATTGTTTACTAAATGTATATAATCAAACTTAATGCCATTGACTCTACAAATACCTACTTAAAAAGTTTGGCATTGGTTGCTTTACCTAAAGATTATACGGTTGTTATGGCAGAATCACAGACTGAAGGTAGAGGCCAAATGGGTAGTTTATGGCGAGCTGAAGCAGGTAAAAACCTCACAGTAAGTGTATTTAAGAAGGTGTCTTATCTTAAGATTGAACAACAATTTTATATTAGTATGGCGGTTTCTTTGGCAATTTGTAAAGCTTTAAAAACATTAAAAATACCGAAATTACACATTAAATGGCCTAACGACATTTTGTCAGCAGACAAGAAATTATGTGGGATTTTAATTGAAAATGTCATAAAAAACAACAAAATGCAAGGCACCATTATTGGTTTTGGACTCAATGTAAATCAGAAAAATTATAATGAATTGCCACAAGCATCTTCTCTAAGTTTACTAACAGGTGTTCTATATAATAAGGATGAAATATTATCTGATATTTTGAATCAATTTCAGTATTATTTTAAAATGTTAGAAGCTAAAAAATTCAACGAAATTAAATTTGAATACGAAACCCTTCTTTTTAGAAAAGAAAAACCATCAACATTTAAAACAAAAGATAATACTACTTTTTCTGGTATCATTAAAGGTGTTACAGAAAACGGAATGTTAAACGTTTGGACTGAAGATGAAATTATAAAAACTTTCGATCTAAAAGAAGTTAGCTTACTATATTAAATAGCTGTTGTCATATTTGTAGCTAAAGTTTCGATAAATTTGCTGATAGGCCCTTTTATCATCATTGCCATCATTGCATTAAATTCGCCATTAAAACTTAACTTTACTTCACTTTTATCAGCTTCTATTTCATTAATATCTGCAGTTAAAGAAAAGTCTAATTTTCCACCAGCTGCGCCTAAAACTATTTTACTGTTTGGAGTTGCTTCTTTTTTCTTTAAAACAATTTCTGGCATGCCTTTTAGCGCAAAAAGAAATTTATCGTTTTCTAAAACTTCAAACTTGCTAATGTTTTCTGGCATTAAGCTTTCAAAATTTTTAACATCAGATAAAAAGTTGAATGTATCTTCTGCTGATTTATCTATAGTAACTTGTGGTGATTGTAAATTCATGTTTAATAATGTTAAGTTGTTTATTTGTTTATGCGTTAAGTTGATGTCGTTTATATTTTAATGGATTTAAACGAATCAACAACTAAACGACTCAACGATAATATATCAATTAGCGTTCCATTCGCTTGGATTGGCATTCCATTGTGCTAAAATGTCTTGCTGTTGTTCAGTTATATAATTAGTGTCTAAGGCTTGTTCTAATAAGTTTTCGTAATTGCCAAGCGTATATAATTCAATATTAGCTTCTTCAAAATTCTTCTTAGCTACATCAAAACCATAAGAGAAAATTGCAACCATACCTTTTACATTAACTTCAGCTTCTTTTAAGGCCTTAACAGCGTTAAGACTACTTTTTCCGGTACTTATTAAGTCTTCTACAACAATTACATTTTGGCCTTTTTCTATATAACCTTCTACTTGGTTTTGGCGACCATGTTTTTTAGCCTCTGGTCTTACGTATACAAATGGCAGATTTAAATAGTCTGCAACTAATGCACCAACACCAATAGCACCTGTAGCAACACCTGCTATAACATCTGGTTTTCCATAAAGCTTTTCTATATGGTTAGCCATCGTTTCTCTAATATAATTTCTAATTAGAGGGTATGACAATACAATTCTGTTATCACAGTATATTGGTGATTTCCAGCCAGAAGCCCAAGTAAATGGGTTTTCGGGTTCTAATTTAATTGCATTTATTTGCAATAAAACTTCGGCTGTTTTTTTTGCGGTTTCTTTATTAAAAATCATGATGCAAAAATAATGAATTTTGAAGGTTACAAAATTTTAAATGAAATTAATTTTCATTTCAAATACTTTCTCATAAAAAATAATATTTTTACAAAAGTAATGTTGTAACAGACCCTATCCATGCACACTATTTATGTAGGTGATAAACCTATAATATTAACAACTAAAACAGATAAAGAAGGGGATTTTAAATCCTACCTTTTAAAGTCTGCTAATATTGGTAAGATAATTAAGGCTTTAAATACAACAGATTTAAAATCTGTACATTTAATTCACAAAAATCCTGATAAGCTTTTACCAAAATTTCTAAAATTATTACCTAATGTTATTGCAGGTGGTGGTAAGGCTTACAATGCTAAAAATGAAATTCTTTTTATTTATCGTAATGATAAATGGGATCTGCCAAAAGGTAAAGCAGAACGTAAAGAAAGTATTGAGCAAACTGCCATACGAGAAGTGGAAGAGGAGACAGGTGTTACAGGTCTTAAAATTGTTAAGCCATTACCAATAACCTACCATATTTTTAAGCGTAATGGAAAGCACAAAATTAAAGTAACCTATTGGTTTGAAATGAAAACCGATTTTGAAGGTAAACTTTACCCTCAAGAAAACGAAGGTATCACTAAAGTAGAATGGTTAGACGCTAAGGCTTCTCAAAAAGCTTTAGAGAATAGTTATGCTAATATTAGGGTTTTGGTTTAGATTCGTTAACGTTGTTGTGTACGGTTATTAATTTCTTTTTCGTTACTGTGTCGTTCAAAATGTCCTTCGTGATTATCAATTCCGTATTTTCATATTTACTATTTTCATAAATAGATTCCGATGCTTTTTTTATCGTATCATTTATTTTTAAGTATAGTATTTCAGATTTTATTTTTTCGTTACTATCATAAGTAGAAATTGTAATTCTAAATGGCTCTTTGAATTCATAAGTTGATTCAATCATTTTTCCATTTAGGTATTTCATTTTTCGTTTTTGCAAAGTGTCATTGTCAAATATCAAATATCCGAGTACAGGTTTCCCTTTTTTATTATATTCTGTATAGTCCAGAGAATTAATAGAATCTGTTTTAGATGTTATGAATAAACTTTCTTTTTTTCCATCACTATCATATTTGTAATCATAATTCATAGAGATTGTGTCATTTGGACTTTCAGAAGCTATACTTATCATTTGAGCGTTGACAATTTCATTGTCTTTATTAACAAAGGTTTGAAAGATTGATTTATATTCTTCATTTATTTTAGTTTCTCGATAAAATAAATCTTCATCATTCCGGAAATAACTTTGTTGTATTGGCTGTCCATCTACTTTAGGTAAATATTCTATTAATGTGTAAAGGATTTTTTCATTTTTATCTGTTTTAGTTTTGACAATTGAAATTGTATCAATAATGTTTTCGTTATCATCGATTGAAACTTCAAATGTGGTTTTGCTAAATTTCAATTTGTCTATTTTCTTAATAAGAGCTTTGTTATCAATCAAAAGGTCAGATTGACAAGTTTGAATTGTGATTATTAGTACTAATAATAGTAGACTTTTTCTCAAAGTTTGTTGGTTTGGATTAATTGTACACAACTTTAGTGATATAAGTCCGTTTTAATGACTTATATCAGCTGGTAACGCACTTAGTTCAAAGTTTTAGCAAAATCAAACCTAGTTAATACGATACACAGGATACTGCAAATGCGCCTTCTCATAATTACCGCTTTGTTTATGTAACCAATCTAATTGTGCGTACCAATTATTAGCAAAGTCCTCGTCGTAACTAATTTTTACATTGTACTCTATTTGTAATTTAGGATTTGCTTTTAACAATTGTTGTGCTTTGTCTTCCCACACATATGGTGAAAATCCTTCTTTTTGTTGTAAAATAGTATCGAAAAAATTCCAGTTAAAGAAAGAGTCTGGTGCAGTTGGTTCCAGTGTTTCTAATAAGTAGCGTATAGCATTTTGGTCTGTATTTACAATATAATCGCCCGCTCTAAATGTTACTTTTTCTATAGAGGATTTTACTTTGGTTTTGTAATGTGCGTAATGACCTTCGTAAGCACTTCGTGTGGTTTGGTAATCAGCAATTTTGTAAGATTCAACACTTAGTACAGTGTCTTTTTTAATTTGAGTGAATTCTACATGGTTTAACTTTAATAATTCTATCACATTATGCCATCCTTGTGGAATAACATATGATTTCGGCACTGTTACGGAATCTGTAGGTTTAAAGTAATTTTGGTAAGTAACGTCTTTTGTAAATGGTTTTGTGGTGTCGTATTTTAAACGTTGCGCACCAGTTAAATCGCTCGGAATCATTACGCCTTCATAACCTTTAAATTTTAAAGTAGAGGATTGCGTTGTGTCAATAGCCCAAGTTAAAGGGTATGTCTTTCCGATAGTCCATGTTTTAGCTTGTTCTTGTCTTAACTGAGAGATTTTATCACCTTGCTCTTCAGTGATTTCAATCATACTTTTCATTAATTCATAAGTGCCTTCTACGCGTTGTTTGTATGGCTTCAGCATATGCGTTTCTACCATCATACCAAGTGTATTAAACAACGTGGTATAACCTGTAGAATATCTAGGAGAGTCCATAAACTGAGAAAAACCAGATTCTGGTGTGCGATTAAAAACGTTAACATAAGGTGTAATATCCCAAGATTTAGCTTCTAGTTTTTGCTCTAACATTGGCATCATTTCGGTATGAATAAAGTTACCAAGTTTACCACCAAGTTTGTTGTGTTGTGTAAACAAGTGCGTTAATGTATATTGGTAATCTGCACCATTACTAACATGGTTATCTATAAAAACATCAGGTTGTACTAAATGAAATAGTTTTGCAAAAGTTCTTGCGTTTTTAGTATCTGCTTTTATAAAGTCTCGGTTTAAGTCATAATTTCGAGCATTACCTCTAAAACCATATTCTTTTGGGCCATTTTGGTTGGTGCGTGTTCCAGAATTTCTATTTAAACTTCCTCCTACATTGTAAATAGGAATGGTGACTAAAACCGTTTGCTTAGGTGCGTCAATTTTTCCTTGTACTATATCTCTATAGAGCATCATAGTAGCATCTATACCATCAGATTCGCCAGGATGAATACCATTGTTTATTAATAATATTCTGTTATCTTTTCTTAGCTCTTCAAAATCATTTCCAGAAGCAGCCATGTTTAAAGTAACAAGATGCAGAGGTTTTCCAGAATCCGTTTCGCCTATTTCTTGTATAGTGATTTCAGAATATGTATCTGCTAAGTCTCTATAGTATTGAATGGTTTCTTTATAAGTAGCTGTTTCTAAACCTTCGCTTTTTTCAAATGTAGTCGTAAAATCTATATTTACTTTATCTTTACTTGTATTTGAATTAGAGTTGGATTTATCTGAACAACTCATTATTGTAAAAATAAGAAGCAAAAGTAACTGGTGGTTTTTCATAATTTATAATTTTAGTTAAAATTACTTATATTTATTAATATGAAAATACTAAAACTTCGTTTTGGGGAAATTTTAGTTCTAAATAAGAACCTAGCCGAAGTTATTATTAATGAGGGTATCGTTATGGATATGGGTATGGTTAACGAGTACCACAGTTTTCTTCTCGAAAATTTTGAAGCACCTTTTTCATTATTAGTCAATAAAAAATATGCTTACACCTACACATTTGAAGCCCAACGCGAAATCGCTAATTTACCCGAAATTAAATCCATGGCAGTTGTAACTCACAGGTATTTAACACATATGGCTACTGACTTTTTGATAAATATAAACAGTGATAATAACTGGAAAATAAAATTGTTTAGGCTAAGAGAAGAAGCACTAGATTGGTTAGAAAAAGAGATGTAAATACATAGTAGTTTTCAGTTGAAAAAATAATAACTTTACACCCAATTAAGTCACTTTATTTTATTTAAATGCAACAAACTACAGATACTATATTGATGATTCGTCCTGTAAATTTCAGAATGAATGAACAAACTGCGGTTAATAACTATTTTCAAGAAGATTTAGATATTAAAAATGCTGAAATCAATGCCAAAGCACAAGAAGAGTTTGATGCTTTTGTAGATAAGTTAAGGGCTGTTGGTATTAATGTAATCGTTGAACAGGATGATAAATTAATGGATACGCCAGATTCTATTTTTCCTAATAATTGGGTGAGTTTTCATAGCAATGGTGATGTGGCGAAATATCCAATGTTTGCAGAAAATAGAAGACGCGAACGTAGAGACGAAGTTTTTATTCGATTAGAAGATGAAGGTTTTAGAATAGAGAACATCATAGATTATACGTCTGCGGAACACGAAGGTATTTTCTTAGAAGGAACCGGAAGTATTTTAATGGATCGTGTTAACGGAAAAGCCTACTGTGCTTTGTCACCAAGAGCAGATGAAGATTTGTTTATTGAGTTTTGCGAGGATTTTGAATATACTCCAGTGATTTTTACAGCCAACCAAACCGTTAACGGCAAACGAATGCCAATTTACCACACTAATGTAATGATGTGTTTAGCCGAAAACTTTGCTGTAATTTGTTTAGATTCTATCGACGATAAAAAAGAGCGTAAAAACGTTGTTAAACATTTAAAGCAAGATGGTAAAGAAATTATTTCTATAACTGAAGCACAGATGCATCAATTTGCTGGTAATATGTTACAATTAAGAGGAGATAATAATCAGCGTTATCTAGTGATGAGTGAGGCGGCTCATAAAAGTTTAACGCCTTCGCAGATTGCCAATATAGAGAAACATTGTCCTATTCTTTCTAGTTCTTTAGATACCATAGAAACTTGTGGTGGAGGTAGTGCTCGTTGTATGATGGCTGAAGTATTTCTTCCTAGAATATAGGTGTTTATAGATTCATTCTCAATTCTTTTTAATCTAACTTATTAAATATATAGGCGCCTTTTTCTGCTCCCCAAACATAGTTGCCATCTGCATCAAATCCACGATCCCAAGACATAATTTTATCTTCTAAAATTTCAACTTCACTTCGTGCAAAAGATGCGCCTCGCATGGTACTTACGCAAGTGTCATCTCCTGTTTTACCTATAAAGTGATTTGGAGCTATGCGTTTTAAAATAACTTCGCAACCTTCTTTAAGTGCAATATCATTTATACTAATGGAGTCAAAAGCTTTTGGTGTTTTCCACATGCCAATCCAAAGTGAATCTACATTTAGGTTATAAACTGCAGAACTAAATGTACTGTCAGTCGCCCTTTTAATCTCATAAATTCGTTGGCGATAAGGTTTATTTTGCATACTAGTTAATGCTTGTTCTACATATAAGAAATTGCCTTTGTCTTCCCAAATTGGGTACATATGTAGTGAAATATTGTAGTAAGACGAATCGACTTGCGATTGTATGTCGGAATTAAAAGAACCTTGCATTAAGCCAAATAATTCTTTGAGCTCGGTATCTTCTTCTAGTTCTTGTTTCGTTTCGTTTTTACAACTAGTAATAGAAATAATTAAAATTAAAAAGGGAAGAAAACGTTTCATTTATCTATATTTTTAAAAGCTAAATATAGATAAAATAAACTAGGATTGTGTTGCAGCTTTTGGAAGTTCTATAAAGAATTTACTACCAACGTTTTGAGTACTTTCTACCCAAATTCTACCTTCATTTAATTCAACTAAATCTTTAGCGATAGTTAATCCTAAACCAGTGCCTTTTTCATTTTTAGTACCAACTGTTGTAAAGTTTTTATTGGCATTAAAGAGTTTGTCTATGTTTTCTCTAGAAATTCCTACACCAGTATCTTCTACACAGATTAAGGCTTTACCGTTAACATCTTGGTTAGATACTGTAATAACATCTCCCGTTCTACTAAATTTAACAGCATTTGTTATTAAATTCTGAATCACAATTTCTACCATACTCTTATCTGCATACACAAAATCACGTTGAGATTCATCTATAAGTACAATGCGTTTATCTTCTACTTTTTGTTCTACTAATGCTATTTTATTATGAAATACATCTTGTATGTTAAACAACTCTGGTTTTGGCTCTAAATTTTGCATTTGAGATTTAGACCAATTTAGTAAATTGAATAAAAGTGAAGATGCGTTATTGGCATTTTCACTTAATTCAGGGATTAACTCATAAAACTCATCTTTAGAAATACTATCTTCTTTTAATAAATCTAAAAATGCTTTTATAGAAGAAATAGAATCTTTTAAATCGTGAGAAACAATAGAAAACAATTTATCTTTTACTTGATTAACTTCTTCTAGATGATGTGTTTGTTCTAAGATTGCCTCATTTCTAATTTGCTCTTGTGCCAGTTTTTCTTTTGCCTTAACTAACTCATCTTTGTGCGACTTTGTTTTAACAAGATTATAAATTAACAACGATAACAAAATAGCTAAAGCGGCTATACATCCATATAATATGTAAGGGTTAGTGAGCCAAGTGCTATTTTGTGTTGCATTATTATCAGTGTTATTTATTTCCTTTTCAATAGCATCATTATTGTCTATAGTAATTGGATCAACATCTGTTGGAAATACAGGTTGATCTATTATAGAAAGTGAGTCTTTTAAACTATGGTATTTATTTTTCCAAAAAAATGCATTTTCAAAATAACCACGAGTAGAGTCTAAAGCAACATGGAGTTTATAATTTTCTAAAAGCTCAGTCTTATTGTCAATTTTTTGAGCAATTTTATAAGCTTCATCTAACTGAATTGAAGCTAATTTTACCTTTTTCTTCTGCAAGTTTAAATTTCCTATAGCGTTTAAAGCTCTAAGAAGTCCTTCATTATTGCCTTGCTTTCTGTTGTATTTTAAACCTTCAACTAAATACTCTGAAGCTTTATCGTACTCTTTAAAACGTAAATATTCACTACCAAGTTTTGGTAATATTTCACCTCGTAGGTCTTTATCATTTTCTGGGTTAAGGAGCTGTAATACATTCTCGTAATATTCAATACTTTTTCGATGTTCCTTAGATATAGAATAGAGTTCTGCAATGTTTTTTGTTGAAGCAATTATACCAAGTCTGTCATTTACTTGCTTACGTACTTCTAGTGCTTTATAATTAAATTCAATAGCCTTGTCAATTTGATTTGTCTTTCTATAGGCTTCTGCTAGATTATTATAAGCAGTGCTCAACTCTTCTCTTAAACCCTGTTTTTCAAAAATGGCAATGGCAGATAAGGAATTTTGTAAACCAACAGCATAATTTCCACGCTTAATTTCTATTAGGCCAATGCTGTTACTTACTTTAGCAACACCAAGTGTATCACTATTTTGTAGGTAATATTGTTTAGACTTGTTATAGTTGTCTATGGCGTTAAAATAATCATTACGGTGTGTGTATATTAAAGCTCTATAGTAACTGCTTTCTGCAAGTCCTTTAGTATAATTTAATTCTCTAGATAGCTTAGAAGTTTCATTAACGTAGAGTAAGGCCTTATCATATTCTTTTATAGAGTAGAGTTCGTTAATAAGCATTAACGATGTATCCACCTTTGTAGAATCTGGGTCTTGATAAGCTATTTGTACCGTTAGCTCATCTATTTTTTCATTTTGCGAAAAAATAAAAAGCGATACAAGACAAGCAGCTAATGTAAGCAACTGCTTCATCTTCTTATAGCGTTAAGACTAATTGCGATGTTTTGGTGCGTAAAACTTTTATAGAGGGATATCAAAAGTAAGTCAACACTAAACAATAACAACTGGGTTAATGTTTGATAATTAAGCCTCATTAATGTTTGGGACATTGATTAATAGCCTTCCAAAAATGCCATTAAGTGTACAAATATGCTAATAATTGGGTTTTAATGCTAATATATTAGATGAAGTGACAGATGAAATTCAAAAAAAAAATGCTGTATCGACTAACGGCACAAATCATAGGAAAACTACACAATCATCGATGAAATGCACTAATTGATTAACTGCCTGAAAAACAGCTTAATGTGATTATAATAATATTAACAATTTAAAAAAAGATGAAATTATCAATGTTAAATTAAGATAATTCAAAAGCTTAATAAAGTAATAAAACTGCTATCTTTGCAAGCGTTTTAAAATCAAAAAAACAGAAGCAAGGAATGAATCTTCAAGATACTTTAGAATTACATGTAAAAGCAGCTATTAAAACGTTGTTTCAAACGGAATTAGAATCAGTAGAATTTCAAGCAACTCGCAAAGAGTTTGCTGGAGATATTACTGTGGTTGTTTTTCCTATGCTTAGAGTAGTTAAAGGAAATCCTGCTGTAATAGGTGAACAAATAGGTCAATATTTACAGGATAATGTGGATTTGGTAAAAGGTTTTAATGTGGTTAAAGGCTTTTTGAATGTAGAAATTAGTGAAAGTTATTATCTAAATTTCTTTAAATCTATAAAAGATAAAACGAATTATGGTTTTTCAGAATTAAAAGATGATAAAGCTATAATGGTAGAATATTCTTCACCAAACACTAATAAACCTTTGCATTTAGGACATGTTAGAAATGTACTTTTAGGTTATAGTGTATCTGAAATATTAAAAGCATCTGGAAAGAAAGTTTATAAAACCCAGATTATTAACGACAGAGGAATTCATATTTGTAAGAGTATGCTGGCTTGGCAACGTTTTGGAAATAGTGAAACTCCAGAATCTACTGATTTAAAAGGAGACAAGCTAGTCGGGAATTATTATGTAAAATTTGATAAGGCTTATAAAGCTGAAATTTCAGAATTAGTTTCGAAAGGGCAATCTGAAGAAGAGGCAAAAAAAAATGCACCAATTTTATTAGAAGCTCAAGAAATGCTCAGAAAATGGGAGGCAGGTGATGAAGAAGTTGTTGCACTCTGGAAAAAAATGAATGGTTGGGTTTATGAAGGTTTTGAAGAAACTTATAAAAATATTGGTGTTGATTTTGATAAATATTATTACGAAAGTGAGACCTATTTATTAGGGAAAGAATTTATTGCAGAAGGATTAAAGACTGGAGTTTTTGAACAAGATCCTGATGGTTCAGTATGGTGCGACTTAACCGAAGATGGCTTAGATAGAAAAATTGTTTTGCGTAGTGATGGTACTGCGGTTTATATGACGCAAGATATTGGTACGGCTATACAGCGTATAAAAGATTACCCAGATGTTGGAGGTATGGTTTACACTGTGGGTAATGAGCAAGATTATCATTTTAAAGTGTTATTCTTAATTTTAAAGAAACTAGGATTCGATTGGGCGAAAAATTTATTTCATTTAAGTTACGGAATGGTAGATTTACCAAGCGGAAAAATGAAGAGTAGAGAAGGAACTGTTGTAGATGCAGATGATTTAATCCAAGAAATGGCTGATACAGCAGAAGAAATTTCTAAAGAATTAGGTAAACTAGAAGATTACTCTGAGGATGAAAAGAAAGCACTTTATAAAATGATAGGTTTGGGTGCTTTAAAGTATTATATCTTAAAGGTTGATCCTAAAAAACGAATTTTGTTCGACCCAAAAGAGTCTATCGATTTTCAGGGTAACACAGGACCTTTCATTCAATATACTTATGCCAGAATTCAATCTATTTTAAGAAAGGCTACTTCAACTTCGCTTAGTGACCAATTTCATAATGATATTAAGCTTCATGAAAAAGAAAAACAACTCATTAAGCAGTTAGAGTTATTTCCAGAAGTAATACAAAATGCTGCATCACAGCATAGTCCAGCATTAATCGCAAACTTCACTTACGATTTAGTAAAGGATTTTAATTCTTTCTATCAAAATGTATCTATTCTTGGTGCAGATATTGATGAAGAAAAAAGCTTTAGAGTTACATTATCTCAATCTGTTAGCCAAACCATAAAAAATGCATTTGGTGTCTTAGGGATTGAAGTGCCGGAGCGTATGTAGTTTTCTTGCTAAGCCAAAAAAATAATATTACATTGTGTCAACTCAAAAAAAAGCACTTTGGATATTATTCGCTATATATTATTTACTCAAGTATTTGTTGCTTTTTTTGTAGCTGGCGGTGTGTTTTTTAAAATACGGAACCTAAGGAGTACTACTTTGTCATTACTAATAGCGCTAGTAGGGTTTCATATTTTGTTATTTCTTTACGGTTCTGGTTCACTTTCTCTATTATATCCTAAGTTTAGAAGCTGGTTTTATTATGAGGTTGCCATGCTTTTTGGCCCGTTATTATTTGTACATCTGCAATGTCTAGTTTTTAATAAAAAGCGTTTAAAGTTAATAGATACATTACATCTACTGCCAATCATTATTTTTTGGTTTGGTTATGGAGATGTCCTTTTAATGGAAGGTAAAGTCCGTAATGAGTATATCTATGAAAACTTCATAAATAGAACAATGCCTTGGAATTATTTTTTGGCTTTTCAAATGGTAATATATGCTATTGGATGTTCTGTATTTCTTTATCTAAAAAGATTTGAATTTCGAAATAAGCACCGACAATATGCTTTGTTGTTGGTAGTAGCTTATATGTTTTCTGCAATTTTAATTTCGTATTTAACCCACTATGCGGACGGTTGGCGGGACTTTGCCTCGTATTACTTAATTCTAACACTTTTAATTTTTGGTGTAGCTTATTTGTTATTTAAATACCCAGATTTTTTTAAACAAATACGTAAAAAGTATTTCAGTTCTAATTTAGATAAAACGGATATGCTGCGCATTCGTACAAAAATAGAAACAGCTTTTGCAAAAGATGCTTTGTTTTTAGATAGAAGTTTAAGTATTTCGAGTTTAGGCAAGATTTTAGATGAAAAGCCGCATCATGTGTCACAAACATTTTCAGAATTTATAGCCGAAAGTTTTAACGATTATGTAAATAAACATAGAATACAAAAAGCAAAAAAGTACTTACATGATACTAAGTATAGTAATTATAAAATTGAAGCCATTGCACTAGAAAGTGGATTTAATAATAAGGTAACATTTTATAAAGCCTTTACAAAGTTTACTGGTTTAACACCTTCAGCATTCAGAAAACAAAAGCAGTGAATTATAATTATTCTTAACGTTTTAACATTCTTAAAAGCAGGCGCTTGGTTGCTTTTTCGTATCTTAGTAAGGGTTAGGTTGTATAATTAAATTCACTGTTATGAAAAAAACACATTTTTTAAAACTTTATGCTAGCACATTTATTATGATGTTGTTAGCCGTATTTTCATTACATGCTCAGGTAGATTTTATGGAGTATAATGGAAAAGTAATTGACGGTAAGTCTAAAAAAACATTAGAGGCAGTAAGTCTTAATGTTAATGAGACTAATATAAGCACTATAACAAATTCTGAAGGAGAGTTTACACTTAAAGTGCCAAAAAAATATTTAGATTCTAAGGTGGTAATCTCCATTTTAGGTTACAATACACGTGTACTACCTTTGTCAGAACTTTCTAAAAAAGACAACAAAATAATGCTATACGAAGCTATTACAGAGTTGTCCGCTGTTAGCGTTTCTGCCTATAAAAATGCTGAGAGTTTGGTGAAAAAGGTATTTAATGATAAGAACAAAAATATACAAGACGAATCTGTGTATATGACGGCCTTTTATCGTGAAACTATTAAGCGACGTAATAGAAATGTTTCGTTAACTGAGGCGGTTGTGAATATATTAAAACAGCCTAATGCTTCTTTTCAACGCGATGCAATTCAATTAGGTAAAGCTAGAAAAAGTACAGATTACAGACGTTTAGATACGGTTTCTGTAAAACTTCAAGGAGGTCCATTCTCAGCTATTTATTTAGATGTTATGAAATACCCTGAATATATTTTTACGGATGAAACTATTTCAAGTTATAATTTCTCTTTTGATGAGCCTACAACTATAAATAATAGAAGCGTATTTGTGGTAAGTTTTACTCCAAAGAACAATAGCTTAAGTATTAATTATAATGGAAAACTTTATATTGATGTTAATACTTTGGCATTAGTAAGTGCTAATTATGCTCTAGATGTAAGTGATATAAACAAATCCAAAAATCTCTTAGTAAGAAAAAAACCAAGTGATGTCATTGTTTATCCTTTAGAAGCAAATTATAAAGTAGACTATAAGGCAAAAGGGAATAAATGGTATTATAGCTATTCTAATTTAAGCCTAAAGTTTAAAGTGAATAAAAAACGGGAAATCTTTAATAAAGTCTATACTTTATCTAGTGAAATGGCTGTGACTGATTGGGAGGTAAATACTGCAGATGTAAGAATTAAAAATAAAGATAGATTAAGACCAACAGTTATTATTACTGATGCTATCTCAGGATTTTCTGACCCTAACTTTTGGGGTGAATATAATTTAATTGAACCAGATAAATCTATACAAACAGCCATAGATAAGATTAGAAAAAATATTGAGAAACAAAAAGGAAAAGCAAAAACGGTAAATGGAATTCCGTAGTTAACTAACAAATTTATTTTATGTAAACCCTGAAACTTTTTTCAGGGTTTTCTAATTAAATCGCCCTTTACAATTTAAAGCTTGTTTAATGTGAGCTAGATGATGGTTACTGTGCCAAGCGTATACTCCAATCGTTTCTTCTAAAGAGAAACGTTTACCATGTTCTGGGTGAATAAACTCACGCTTTAATTCGTCTTCATTAAGGTGATTAAGTAGTAAACTGAGTTTTTTGTGTACTCCTGTTAGAATAGATAATGCTGCATCTATAGGTTCGTTATAATCAATTAATTGAGCAAAACGGTCTTCAAAATAAGGTTTTATTGTTGGAGTTTCTTCTGTTAGAGCTAACTTAAATCTAATAATACTGTTTATATGGCTATCAGCACAATGATGAACCACTTGTTTAATAGTCCAACCATCTGGTCTGTATTTATAATTAAGTGCCTCTTCACTAAGATTTTTTGTAATAGAAATTATAGATTGTGGTAATGCCTCTATGGATGCTATCCACTCATTAATATGTTCTTTACTTATAACTTTTGGTTTTTCAAACTCACCAATAGGAAACTTCAATTTATATAAGTCTTGCTCTGTCATGCTTTAATTAATTTGTAAACCTTAAAATTAAACAATATAAATATCATTAGAAGTTTAATCTAAAGCTAAAATTAGGCGTGAATTTTAAAGAACGGTTATTAATTTCTATTACTGAATCATCAGAATCTAATGTGTAAAAACGATTTATAATGTTGGTTTGATTAAAGATATTCCAGATAGAAGCACCAACCTCTGCTTTTATACCTTTTGAAAGATTAAAATTATAAATAGCAGAAATATCTGTTCTAAAATAATCAGGTAGTCGAGAGCTATTTGGGGATTGATATTCAATATTAGAATTGCTATTATTTTGAAGCTCAATAGGCTTTGTATATGGTCTGCCAGAATGCCAATTAATACCAAAGCCAATTTTTAAATTGTTTAGACTATACGTTAATGAAGTATTAATAACATGTCTTAAATCTAAGGTGTTAGCAAATGATTTTCCGTTGTTTAAATCTTCAAATTGGTAATCGTTTTTACTGTAAGAGTAGCTTAACCATGTGCTAAAATCATTATATCGTTTATTAATAAGAAAGTCTATTCCTTTTACGGTATAAAAACCAATATCGTTAGTAAATTGAAATTGATTTTGAAATCCTTGACTACGAGCTGTAATATTATTAACTCCTTTGTAATATCCTTCAAAAGATACTAGCAAGTCGTTTTCATTGTAGCTTAAGCCAACTGAGATTTGTTCGCTTGTTATTAAGGGGACATCATTGTTATTGGCAAGCTGCCACCTTCGTTTTTCAATACCAAAAAAATCTTGCTGTAAATCTATAATTTGAGTAATGGATTGACTTTTTAATTCTCCTAAAACCTCTAATCTAAAATAATCGAGAAACCTATAATTAATATTAAATCGAGGTTCAATAATAACTTCTGCTAACTTTCCAAAATAACTAATTCTAGATCCTGCCCGAATATAGGTGTCTCGAGATGGTGAATGCCATTCAATCTCACCAAACAAGGCATGAGTTCTAATAATCTCTTTTTTTAAACTTGTAAAGTTAGGGTTGGTAACATCTTCAAGATTAGTTACTCCAACTTCATTAAATTGATAACCACCATTATATTTAAGATACTTGCTAATCGTTTTAGAAATATCTATTCGCAAACCATAATCTTCAACCTTATTTTCTTGGGTTAAACGTTGCGCGTTTGTAATATCATTATTCTCTGCATCTAAATCGTAGTTAGAATAATATGCTTCTATTGAAGTGCTAATATTATCTTTCCATAACTTTGAGTAATTGGTACTTGCACCATAACTTATTTGATTTAATGCACTTTTCGTTTTCTGAAAATTATTTTCAGAAGTTGTAAATTCTTGGTTATAGTCTAAGTTATTATATATGTTTAGCACATTAACTCTAAGTTTTGAGCTCTCATTGATATTATATAAGAATTTGGCGTTAAAATCGTAAAACAAAAAGCGTTCGTCTAATGCTAAAAGTGTATTGATATCATTGGTAATGTTTAATTCAGAATCTCTAAAAATTCGATCAAAATAAGCATCATAGGTTACAGATGCAGCGATATCAGTAAATGAACGCCTCGCAGATAATTGTAATTCTGTTTTGTCTGCTAATGGTATTTTTGCAAACCCATCAATACTTAATAAATTTCCGCCAATACCAGCATTAAATTGATGATTAATATCATCGGTGTTTTTAATAGAAATAGTGCTAGAAACTCCATTACCTAATTTAGCACTTGTACCATTCTTTGAGACAATAATTTCTTCAGTTAAATACGGATTAAAGGCCGAAATTAAACCAAAAAAATGACCAGATTGATACATTCTTATGCCTTCATATAAAATAAGGTTTTGGTCATTAGTACCACCTCTAACATTAATATTAGAAATACGCTCATCTACACTGAGAATACCAGGTAGATTTTGTACAATTTGTAGAACATCTGGTTCAATTAAACCAGGTAAAATATTAAATGATTTGGCGTCTACCTCTATGGTACCGTTACTGGTTTTAGCAATACCTTTAGTAAGATAATTGGTGACGATCACCTCGTCTAAACGCTGTATATTCTCATTAAACTCCTTATCTTTTTTTGGAGTAATAGCGATAAATCGTTTGCTTAAAATTTCAAAATTTAGTTGGGTTACTAGTGTTAATTGTTTAAGAGCTTGTTCTAAGGAAAGTTCTGGGTATAATGGACTAATTTTAATGTCCTTAAGGGTATTAGGTTCAAATGAAAACTTTACGTTATAACGTTTTTCTAGCTGTAAAAGAATTTTAGCAATTGGCTGTTTTTCTTCTTGATTCTGGCTGTAAGCAAGAGTACAAAAAGAAATAATTAAAAAATAGAAAACTACACGTTGTAATAGTTTATTCACGTTTTAGTACGATAGATTTACCTGTTTTGCTGTAGCTTAAATTTAAAGGTATTGTTATAGACTGCAATGCTAAATCTAAATTTTTGTGAGTAAAACTTCCAGTGAATAAACGTGAGGTATCAATAGTACTAGCATTAATCTTAAAATTGTAATGATTTTCAAACTCTGAAATAACGTATTTTAAAGGTATACTCTTAAAGCTACTTTCACCACGCAACCAATTAGGTTGCGCAGTGTTTTCTTTTTCATTTGCAAGTAGTTTCCCATCTATAATTTGAAAGGTGTATCCAGGTTTTAAATTCACAGTTTTGTTATTGTATGTTACACCAACCAACCCTTCATAACATGTAACCTTAAAATAAGATCCACGTTGTTTTACATTAAATTGTGTACCTAAAACACTTACAACACCATCTGTGGTAATAACATCAAACTTTTGTCCTTTTGCGACTTTAAAAAAAGCTTCACCATTTAGTTGAACTTCTCGGTTTTTGTTCCAATGACTTTCATTAAAAGTTAATGTAGAATTAGCATTTAAATCTACCGTTGAAGCATCTGGTAATTCTATAGTAGTCCGTTGCGCTATGCTTGTACCAACTTCAGTATTTAACGTTGTAGTGAAATAATAAACACTTAAACCAATGGCAAATATTGCCGCAATTTTAAGCAACGGTTTTAACCACTGTTTTGGTTTTAAAGTGTTAGATTTTAATTTTGGTTTTAAAGTTTTGTAAGTGTTATCAATAGAAAAATCGGGAGCTTTAAAATCTTTTAAAGCCTTATCCATCTGGATTAATTCATTATAATCCTCGAGCTGCTCAAAAGTCTTTTGCTCTTCTGCGCTTAGGTCATTATCTAACCATTTTTTTATGAGTTCTTCTTTTTTCATGATGTTATTCATATATATAACAGCGTCACTTTAAAATCTCCTACCTATGCTATAATTCCAAATTTCTAGTTTTAGTTTTTGTCATTTGAAATTGAAAATAGAAACTATGCTTTTTAAGCTTTTCAAAGTTCATCAATATCTTTTCTTAATTTTTTTAAAGCTCCATAAATACGTTTTTCAACCGCTTTTGTCGAAATGCCTAAAAGATCTGCAATTTCTTTAAAGCGTTTACCTTCAACTCTATTGAGTAGAAAAGCAGTTCTCTGAGCTTCGGTTAAATTACTCAGTGCTTTTTGTAATTTTTGGTGATATTCTTTTTCTTGTAAAACAAACTCTGGTGTTTCATTTGTAGAATACTTTTGAGGGCGTTTACTATATTTTAATACTACTTTTTGGTGTGCAATGGCATTTAGCATTAAATTATTTGCTGTGGTAAACAAATAGCTTTTAGCTTTAGACGGTTCTATTTTACCACAATTTTGCCATAACTTAATAAAGGCTTCTTGCACTTTGTCTTGCGGATTTAAATGCTCACCAAATTTGTAATACAAAAAATCATGAAGATTCTTTGAATGTTTTTTATATAAACGCTCAAATAATAATTCTTCGCAAATATTATTTTTTAAAGGTTGGCTCATAATGGTATTGCGTGCACAAATTATAAATAATTTTTTAAAGGATACGGTAGGTGTTTTTTAATGTTAACTGTTTTATAATAAATTAACAAAAGTGCTAGTGCTATGAAGTTCAACATCAATCATCTGTTTCTTTTTATCCTTTTTGCCCTTTTTAGTTTTACTGCTTGCCAAGATGAGGCAACAGAAGTAGATAATCCTTCGGAACAAGAAGTTATCGTAGCAAATTCTGATTTAACATCTCTAATGAGCAGAACTGTGGCCAATTTTGGAGCAGCTGACAATATTTTAGATGGTTCTAGTTGTTTTTCGGTAGAATTACCTGTTACTATTATAGTTAGTGATATTACTATTATTATTGAGACTGAAGAAGATTTAGATCTATTAGAAGATTTATATGATGATTTTGAAGGTGATGATAATTTTTTAGATTTTATATTTCCAATTACAATAATATTCAATGATTATTCAGAATTAGTTATTCAAAATGAAGATGAACTCGGAAATTTTATCAATGATTGTGAGAATGACGATGACATTATAGAATGTGTGGATTTTGTTTATCCTGTTTCATTTTCGGTGTTTAATTCAGAATTTAATTTAATAGATTCTGTGATAATTGAAAATGATGAAGCATTATATAGTTTTTTAGATGATTTAGAAGACGACGACAATGCACTTATTGTTAGTCTTAATTTTCCAGTTACTTTAGAATATGCCAATGGAGATACTATTGAAGTTAATACTAACCAAGAATTAGCCGACGCTATTGAAGTTGCAGGTGAGGATTGCGATGATGAAGATGATGATTGTATAGGCGAAGAGTTGGCAATAAATTTAGTTGAATGTCCTTGGGAAGTATATTTATATACAAATGATGATTTAGAGAATTTAGATGGACCATTTACGTTTACTTTTAATGAAAATGGTAATGTGCTTATTGAAGGTGTTCTACAAGACTCTTATTCAACTACATGGCAACTTACAGAAACAGATAATGGTTTAGAGCTTAATATAGCTTCCTTCTATTATTACGAGCAGCAATTTGGCAATTGGTTAGTTGTTGAATGTGATGATGACGATTTAAAATTTGAACATCTTACAGTTGATGGAACAGGTTTATTTTTCGATCGAGATTGCGAAGATGATTTAGATTGTTCTTTAACTGATATTAGTTCAATTTTACAAGAATGCCCTTGGGATTTTACTAATGGAACTGGCAATTTTAGTAACAATCAAATGATTTTTCATGAAGACGGTATTCTTCAAATTACAGAAGGAATTACAGGCGTTGCTATTGGTGGATATTATAATTTATCTGCCACAGATAATGGAGTTGTAATTAATTTTTCAGAATTAACGGCCTTTCAAGATACGCTTCATGGAGATTGGTTAATTATAGAATGTGATGATGATAGATTAGAACTTGTAAAAGGCAATCAGAATTTGGTTTTAGAACAAGATTGTATAGGTGATGATGATGTTTTTAATTGCTTTGGCGATTTCGAAATTGTAGAATGCAATCAGCCAAATAATGTTCCTGTTTTTAATCTAAGTGCCAATACGATTGGTTTAATAGATTGTGAATATGCGTTTACACCGTCATTTCATACAACTATTGCGGATGCTGAGAGTCATACAAATGCTATTGCAGATACAGAAGCCTATGCAAGTTTAGTTACGGAAGTGTATTTAAGAATAGAAGCAGAGAGTGGCAATTTTGAAATCTTTACAATTTTCTTAAATTCAATAGAATGTAATTATTTTGAGTGTTTTGAAAATAGAGTAATAGAAGTATGTGACGATGATGGTTTTAATGATGGTGTTATAACTTTTAATTTAAATGCTATATATGATTGCCCAGAAGATAATATAGTTTATACCTTTCATGATACCATAGTAGATGCTGAGGTTTCAAATAATGCTTTACCATCAACTTATACAAATCTTAGTAATCCGCAAACCATATATGTAAGAGTTGAGTTGGCTGGAGATCCTAATATATATGAGATTTTTGAAGTAGTACTTATAGTTGAAGATTGTTCTAACGAAACCTGTACAGAAGAAGATGTTGATGCATTTTTAACCAACTGTATATGGAATGCTGTAAACTACAACGGAAGTGATAATTTAATGAATTGGAATTTTAGTTTTAATTCTAACAATCAAATAGTAATTATTTACACAGATACTGATACTATAGACGCAGGTTGGACAACATCTCAATCTAACGATGGTGTCATTGTTACCTTCTCTAATGTTGCTGGTCCAAATATCCAAGCCATAACAGGCGAATGGCTAGTCTTAGAGTGTGAAGAACATCGATTAGAACTACACAGAGGAGACGATATTTTAGTTTTAGAAAGAAATTGTGATTAAAAATAAACCCGCTATAAGTTAGTAATTTTAGTAAGTTTAAGTTGATGAAAAGAGTTGTCTTCCGCGAGGCAACTCTTTCCTTTTGTAAAATTCTTAAATTTAAGAGTATAGAATTATATATATCCCATTCGTTTATCTCTTGTAAATTCTTAAATTTGCAACTTCTAAAAGAGATAAAGATTATGTTCAATAATTTAAGTGATAAGTTAGATAAAGCGTTACACGTATTAAAAGGTCATGGTAGTATTACAGAAGTAAATGTTGCCGAAACTTTAAAAGAAGTAAGACGAGCGCTTTTAGATGCCGATGTTAACTTTAAAATCGCTAAAGAGTTTACCAATAGAGTTAAGGAAAAAGCCTTAGGGCAAAATGTATTAACGACCCTTCAACCAGGACAGTTAATGGTTAAAATCGTTAAAGACGAATTAACCGAACTAATGGGTGGAGATGCAGAAGGGATTAACCTCTCTGGCACACCAAGTGTTATTTTAATGTCTGGTTTACAAGGTTCTGGTAAGACAACATTTTCTGGTAAACTTGCTAATTATCTAAAAAGTAAAAAGACTAAAAAGCCATTATTAGTTGCCTGTGATGTGTATCGTCCTGCTGCGATAGATCAGTTACATGTTGTAGGAGATCAAATTGGTGTTGAGGTTTTTAGTGATAGAGGAAATAATGATCCTGTAGCCATTTCTCAAGCAGGTATTGCTCATGCAAAAGCGAATGGACATAATGTGGTGATTATAGATACTGCTGGTCGTTTAGCTGTGGATGAAGAAATGATGAATGAAATTTCTAATATTCACAAAGCTATTCAACCACAAGAAACATTGTTTGTTGTAGATTCTATGACAGGTCAGGATGCTGTAAATACAGCAAAGGCCTTTAATGATATTTTAAATTTTGATGGTGTTATCCTTACCAAATTAGATGGTGATACAAGAGGTGGTGCAGCCATTTCTATTAAGTCTGTAGTCAATAAACCGATTAAGTTTATTGGTACAGGTGAGAAGATGGAAGCTATTGATGTTTTCTATCCTTCTCGTATGGCAGATCGTATTCTTGGAATGGGTGATGTTGTTTCTTTAGTGGAACGTGCTCAAGAGCAGTTTGATGAAGAGGAAGCTAGAAAACTTCAGAAAAAGATTGCCAAAAACCAGTTTGGGTTTGATGATTTCTTAAAACAGATTCAGCAAATCAAAAAAATGGGTAATATGAAAGATCTTATCGGAATGATACCAGGAGCTGGTAAAATGATGAAAGGTATTGATATCGATGATGATGCTTTTAAAGGTATTGAAGCTATAATCCATTCTATGACTCCAGAAGAACGTGCTAATCCTTCTGTTATAAACTCTAGTCGTAAAAAGCGAATTGGTAAAGGTTCTGGTACTTCGGTACAAGAAGTCAATCAATTATTAAAGCAATTTACGCAGATGAGTAAAATGATGAAGATGATGCAAGGTGGAGGCGGTAAACGGATGATGCAAGCCATGAAGAATATGCCAAGATAGTAGGCAATAAAAAGTATTCAGTAAGTAGTCACTTCGAGCGTAGTCGAGAAGTTTTAATAAATATATTTTCAATCAGCTTTCGCTTTTGCGTTATAGCGAGAAAACAAAACAAAATGACCATACTAGACGGAAAAAAAACCAGTAACGACATTAAACAAGAGATTAAAGCTGAAGTTGATAAAATGAAAGCTAACGGTGAAAAGGTACCACACCTTGCGGCTGTTATTGTTGGTAATGATGGAGCTAGTTTAACATATGTTGGTAGTAAAGTTAGAGCTTGTGAGCGTGTTGGTTTTGAATCTACAATGGTGCGTTTACCTAACACCACAAGTGAGATAGAATTGTTAGATGCTATTGAAGATTTAAATAACAATGACGATATTGATGGTTTCATCATTCAGTTGCCATTACCACCTCAGATTAATACGCAGAAAGTATTAATGGCTGTAGATCCAGATAAAGATGTGGATGGATTTCATCCTATGAATTTTGGAAAAATGGCATTAGATATGTCAACTTTTATTCCTGCAACACCATTTGGTATTTTAGAACTTTTAGATCGTTATGGAGTAGAAACAAAAGGAAAACACACGGTTGTAATTGGTCGTTCTCATATTGTTGGTCGTCCAATGAGTATTTTAATGGGTCGTAAAGGTTTCCCAGGAAATTCTACGGTAACATTAACACATAGTCATACAAAAAATATTAATCAAATAACATCGCAAGCTGATATCATTATTTCAGCACTTGGTATTCCAGAGTTCTTAAAAGCAGAAATGGTGAAAGATGATGTTATTATAATTGATGTAGGTATTACGCGTGTACCAGATGAATCTGAAAAAGGGTACTATATCACTGGCGATGTGGATTTTAAAAACGTAAGTAAAAAAGCCAGTTTTATTACACCAGTTCCTGGTGGAGTAGGACCAATGACTATTGCAATGTTATTAAAAAATACGTTGTTAGCTAGAGAGCAACATAGAAAGTATAATAGATAATTCTCAAGAATGAGTTATTCTTTGCAACTTACTATCTTACAGAACTCAGTAACGATAGGAAGTTTGCAACATATCTTACCAATTATTTTTGCATTTGGTTTTGCAGTAGTTTTTATTAAATATGCTAATGGAAACTTGTTAGAAATTCAAAAACAAAAAGCAATTCATTATTTCGCATGGTTTGTATCACTTACTGTAATTGGTTTTCATGGATACAGAATGGCTTTTGATAATTATAATTTTAAAACCGATTTGCCATTTTATCTCTGTAGTTTAATGGCGCTTCTTATTCCTGTTTTTACTCACTTTCGAAAATATTTAATGTTTGAGATTTTAGTGTTTTGGATTGTAGGTGGCACATTACAAGCAGTTATAACACCAGATATTACAGATGGTTTTCCAAGCTTTGACTATTTTAGATATTGGATTGCACATTTAGGTTTACTTGTTATAATATTTTACTTTGTTTTTGTGTTTAAAATGAAACCAAAATTTAAAAGTGTTTTTAAAGCTTTTTTGGCACTTCAGGTATATGTGTTGCTCATGATGGCGCTAAACTACTTTTTAGATGCCAATTATTTTTACCTAAACCAAAAGCCTAAATCGGCTTCACTATTAGATTATTTTGGGGATTGGCCTTATTATATTTTGGTAGGGCAATTAATTATAATACCACTCTTTTTATTGATTTATTTACCGTTTCATCTTTCAAATAGGGGAAAGGAATCACTTAGCAAATAATTGACTTATATCTTTAAAGGCTTTAAACTCTAAAGCATTATCAGAAGGGTCTTTAAAAAACATAGTCGCTTGTTCTCCAACTTGTCCTTCAAAACGTATATAAGGTTCTATAATAAATGCAATACCTTTTGTTTTTAATAGTTTGGCAAATTCTTGAAAAGTATCCCAAGGTAAAACCACTCCAAAATGTGGAACAGGTACCGCTTTACCATCAACCGCATTTGTATGTGTGTCTGTTTCTGTTTTTTCCTTGTAATGGATAACTAATTGATGACCGAAAAAGTTGTAGTCCACCCAATGATCACTACTTCTGCCTTCTTCTAAATTTAAAATGTTGGTGTAAAAATCACGACATTCTGCTAAATTATTTACAGGAATTGCTAAATGAAATGGTGAGAGTTTAGTCATGTTTTAAAAGAAATAAATTATGAATAAAAATAAGAATTACCCACTAACATTATTCCATATATCTAAATATATTTTCCATTCTCCCTTTATTTTTTTCCAGATGATAATGTATTTGCCTTGCCAAGAGACTTCCTTTTTATCATTTGTTAAGGTTGTACCTTCATAATAGCCAAAATCGTAGGCGATATCATTTTCTATTTTTATTTCAGTAGGTGTTACTTTATGATGCAATATTTTCACTCCTTCAGGAATTGCCCAGTAAGACAATAATTCTGTTTTACCAGCCATTATTTTTCTGTTATTCGGAAATATTTTACCATCATCAGTGTACATTTCAACCAAGGCCTCTATATTTTCATCCATATACGCCTTTGAAAATTTAGATATATTTTTATGAATTTCTTCTAAATCTGAAAAGTTCTTAGTTTCTCGTTTACAATCTATTTTCCACGTGGCAAAAGTTGTAGTTTCAGATTTATCTGTCCATTCACCAACCCATTTATAACCTAAATCGCTAATATCATAAAACGTTAATCTAAAATAACCTTCAGTTCCGTTAGGTGCCTTTTGATTGCGATATAAAACAATCTTACCATCTTCTGTTTTGCTACCTTCCCATGTTGGTAATTTAGTTGAAGGAGCTCCAGAAGCATAATAATGTACATACCATTTGCTACTATCTGCTATAAATTGTCTAATGCTTCCAGAATGTTTTCCGTCTGCTTTTATGGTTTCGTCTTGTACAGCCATACCATTCATTATATATTTCCATTCCCACGTCATATCCACAGGATCTGCCCAAGTTTGATCAGCTTTTCTAGAGACAGATTTACAGTTACATTTTCCTATTAAAGCTTCGTAATCTTTAATTTGTTCAGAAGCTTCAGGATTTGGCAAACCATAAGGATTTGTATCTGATGCTACATATTGATTTTGCGAAAAACTAGAAATAGTGAATAGTAATAGGAGAGCTAATAGAGGTTTCATGTTGAGTTGATTTTACCTAAAAATAAAAAGGAATAACTCTACATAGTTGTTAATTAGGATTTTATTAACGTCTGTTTTTTCTCGATGTTGGCTGTTTTGCTTCATAGGTTTTTTTCGACTCACTTATTAATTCACTTAAGGTTTTAAATTCTTCTTTTGTGAGTTCTCTATATTTTCCTAATGGCATATCTAGCTTTATATTCATAATACGAACACGTTTTAGAGTTTGTACCTCGTACGTTAGATATTCGCACATACGACGAATTTGCCGATTTAAGCCTTGGGTCAAAATGATACTAAACGTAAATTTGTCAATTTTTTTAACTTCACATTTTTTAGTGCGCTTTCCTAATTCTTCGATATAAATACCACCAGCCATACGCTCAATAAATGTTTGAGAAATGGGTTTATCTACAGTGACAATATATTCTTTTTCGTGATTATTACTAGCTCTAAGAATTTTGTTTACGATATCTCCATCATCAGTTAAAAGAATCAAACCTTCACTTGGTTTGTCTAATCGACCAATAGGAAATATTCGTTTTGGGTAATTAATAAAGTCAATAATATTATCTTTCTCTACGCGCGTATCTGTGGTACAAACTATGCCTACAGGTTTATTAAAAGCTAAGTAAACAAAATCTTCTTTACGACCTCCAATAACTTCACCATCAACTTTTACCACATCATCTGGCGCAACTTTAGTTCCCATTTCTGGGACGACGTTGTTTATAGTTACTCTACCAGCATCGATAAGGCGATCGGCTTCGCGACGCGAGCAATAACCAGCTTCACTGAGGTATTTGTTAAGACGAGTTAGATTTTCTGACATGGTGTAAAAGTACAATAAAGATTAAAGAATTGTAAAATTAAAAATGATTGAACTAAAAGAATAACTGAAAGAATTCTGTAAATTCATAGGCAGCTATAATCGATAATATAGAAATCTGACTTTTATACTTTTTAAAATTAATAAGAGAAATGATAAAGAGTACTAATGGTATGAGCATTACTGCTCTAATTTCTGAAGCGAAAGGCCAATATTGGATTTTAAAAATAAATGAAGCCAAAGCAAAAAAACTTATAGAAGCTGGTACTAATTTTTTTAAATAAAGAGAATAAATAAAATAGGTTAAGACGAAAATACCAAAGGAAATAAATGAAAAGTCAAAAAATAAATCTCTATCAAAAAATGAAGAAATAAAGCTCAAAACAATGCCCAAAAATAGAACTTTTAATAATTTTGATTCTAATTTTTGAAATGAGAATATCCCAAAAAATATTGCAAGAATTATTATGATTTTAATTATGATCGAATCAATCATTTATAAAATCAATAATCTTTGGTGTTAAAGATTCGTCTTTTAACCCATGTCCAAAACCAGTAGTGGTTATCAATTCAGAATTACTATAACGATTAGCAATAAGCTGTGCATCTTCATAAGGAATAATTCTATCTTTTTTATCATGAATGATTAAGCCTTTTGCTTTAATTGATTCTGTAAAATTAGCCGCAGAAAAATATGCAACAGGTTTTCCAAAACGTTCATAAACGATTTTGTCTAACCCATTTGAAATTCGTTTGTTATAACCCATCATGGTTTTGTATCTAGAAAATACACCAGTAAAGTGAGCAGGCGCACCAAGTAAAATCATTTGTTTAACAGAAGTTAATTGATGATTGTGCATACAAAAAACGCTTGCCATACCACCAACCGAATGACCGATTAAAACCTGAGGTTTAAATTTTTTAGCAACAAGATTTATACATTCGGAATATAAAACGGCATTGAATTGTTTTCCACTAGAGCGACCATGAGCAGGCGCGTCTAAAGCGATAATATTATAATCTTGTGCTTTTAAATCTTCTAAAATATAATCCCATCGAGATGTATTGCTTTCCCAACCATGTGCTAGTAAAATAGTTTTGCCTTTGCCAGTCCAACGATAAGTAGCAATATTTACAGTATCGAACTTTAGTTCTTCAAACAAGGCAGAACTAATAACTTTTTTTTGATGTTCAGAATAACGTCCTTTTCTAGGTGAAGCAAATAAATTCACTGCTTTTTTTGAGGCATATTTAGATGAAATATAACTTGTAGCATTAAGTGCATTTCCTATAGATTTAATCACAAAACTACTCATATTATTTGTCTTCTCTATTTACGGCATCAATAGAAAAAGCTGGCAAGCAGATTGCTAAATATTCACAAGGTTCCGTAAAAGGATTAGAATATTGAAGCCTTGTATTTTTTTCTACTTTAATAGATTGGCCAGCATTTAAAACTACTGTTTCACCATCTATTATAAATTGTTTTTTTCCTTTAATAATAAATGTATATTCATCAAATTCTGGAGTTTGAAATGGTTCAGACCAACCAGCAGGTGCAACCATATGAGCAATACTAATTTCAGAATTACCATCTGTGGCGTTACCAAAGTGTTCTTTTATAATTTTACCATCATCCGTAGGAACTACAAATGGTGAATTTTGAATTTTAAATTTTTTTTTGTCTGACATTTTTATTTATTGTCTAATTAGTAATCTGAAACTTTTCTGCCTTCGCAGTTATACTTCCGAGAAGTAAGAAAGTAAATACTTGTAATCCGAAGCTTTAGCGAAGGATTACCAATGAATCATAAAGAATTTAATCTTAGCTTTTTCTGGAATTTGAATAGGGTCAATGGTCATATTCATATCAAAACGTAAACTTGCCGGTAATTCTTTTTTATCAATTGTAAAAGAAGCATTTATTTCGTTTACAGAAATCACAATTGCATTTATAAGATTGTCGATTTTCGAAATTTTATACGTTTCATTAATATCTTTAAATGTGCTTAATGTGGAGATGTTTTTTTTAGTTTTATAACGCTGGTCAATAATGCGAACACTAGAGATTATTGATGTAGAATCTAAAGCCTCTTTAGGTGATAAATCTAATAATTTCTTGCCGTTCTTTTCATACACTTCGATAGTATTAACTGAACCTGCAAATTCATCTCCTGCAATATATCTTACAACAGAATCATTGCTAAATATAGCATCTAAGTCTTTAACTTGAGTAGAATCTGTAAGTAAGCCAATATTATTTTTTTCTATTAAAAAAGGATCTGGAGCTGCATCTTTAGCACAGCTTGCTAATAATAGTGCACATATTAGAATTGCACAAAATGATTGTTTCATATTTTAGATTTAGGGTTTAAATTATTTAAGCATTTTAGTTAAAATTCCCAAGACACTCCTTATAACCGTTGGGCTAGAAAGTACCTTGACAATAGGATTTTGTCTTGTGCTTCGTCTTCTGCTAGTGCTAGATTTTCTTTTGGTCTCAGCTTTTTTTAACGCTTCTTGTTCTTCTTTAGCTTTTTGTTTAGCTTCTTCAGCTTCAGCTTGTTTTATTTTTGTATTAAGCATTTCATAAGCACTTTCCCTGTCAACTTCTTCATTATATTTTTTTGCAAGTTTTGATTGTGCTAATAAACTTCCTAATTCTGCTTCTGTTAAAATATCCATTCTACTCATTGGAGCTCGCATCATAGTGGCAGCCAACGGAGTCGGTTTTCCTTTTTCGTCTAAGGCAGAAACTAATGCCTCGCCAATTCCTAATGAGGTTAAAACTTCAGCTGTATCATAATATTCTGTGTCAGGATAGTTTTGCGCGGTTAATTTAATTGCTTTTCTGTCTTTAGCAGTAAACGCACGCAATGCGTGTTGTACTTTTAAACCTAACTGACCTAAAACTGCTTCTGGTACATCAGTTGGGTTTTGAGTTACAAAATATAAGCCAACACCTTTACTACGAATTAACTTAACAATACTTTCAATCTGATTTAAAAGCGCATCTGAAGCTTCATTAAAAATTAAATGTGCTTCATCAATAAACATAATTAACTCTGGTCTTCCACTATCTCCTTGTTCTGGAAAAGTAGAGTAAATTTCAGCCAATAAACTCAACATAAATGTTGAAAATAACTTTGGCTTATCTTGTATATCTGTTAATCTAATGATGTTAATGTAACCTTTACCGTTTTCATCAATACGCAATAAATCTTGAGTATCAAAAGAGGTTTCACCAAAGAATAAATCTCCACCTTGTTGTTCAATTTCAATTAGTTTTCTTAGGATTGCACCTGTTGAAGCTGTTGAGATTCTGCCATAAGATTCTTCAAACTCCTTTTTGCCTTCACCAGTAGCATATTGAAGAATTTTTTTGAAATCTTTAAGGTCTAAAAGCGGTAATTTATTGTCATCACAATATTTGAATATTACAGAAATTATTCCTGCTTGAGTTTCTGTTACATCTAATATTCTAGAGATTAATACAGGTCCAAATTCACTAATAGTTGCTCTTAGTCTTACTCCATCTTGCTCAGAAAGCGTCATTACTTCTACAGGAAAGGATTTAGCATCAAAAGGTAAACCTATTTTTTCGTGGCGTTCGTCAATTTTAGGATGTCCAGGACTTGGCTTTGCTAATCCACTTAAATCTCCTTTAATATCCATTAATAATACTGGAACTCCTTTTTCAGAAAGGTTTTCAGCTAAAACTTGAAGTGTTTTAGTTTTTCCGGTACCAGTAGCACCAGCAATTAAGCCATGCCTATTCATGGTTTTTAATGGTACATTTACGAAAGCATTTTTTATGGTTTCACCATTTAACATCGCTGAGCCCAAAGTGATATAATCACCTTTAAAAGTGTTGCCTTCAGTGATGTCTTTAAAGAAAGTGTCAGAATTCATAATCAATTAGAAAATTTGCATAAAAATAATGTAATTTTAATCAAGTTTAAAACGCATTCCTATGAAGTATTCACTTTTAGTTATTTGGCTTTTTGTTTTAGTGAGTTTACAATCTTGTAAAGAGTCTAATTCTGAAATCATTTTTCATAAATCCCACGAGCCAAGTCGTGCCAATACACCTTTTAGTGACGCTGTAGAAACAGAGGATTTACTGTTCTTAACAGGTCAAATTGGAAAAAATCATAGTACAGGAAAGTTGGCAGAAGGAGGAATTAAAACCGAAACCAAACAAGTTATAGAAAATATCAAAGCAGTATTAGAGCACCACAAACTATCTTTAGACAATGTTGTGAAGTGTACCGTAATCTTAAAAGATATAAACGATTTTAAAGATTTCAATTCTGTTTATACTACTTATTTTAAAAAGAAACCTGCACGCACTACATTTGCCGCATCTGGTTTGGCAGGAGGTGCAAGTATAGAGATCGATGTCATTGCAGCTAAGTAGTTTTGTTCAATAAACCTAATTAATCGAAATTACTGAGTACTGAATACTGCTTACTGACTACTAATTAATATCTTTGCCAGCTATGACAAGAAGAGAAAAACAAGCACTTATAGATAAAGGCCATTTATTACCTTTAATGGAAGAGTTTTACACCATTCAAGGAGAAGGTTTTCATAAAGGAACTGCAGCATATTTTGTTAGAATTGGTGGTTGTGATGTTGGTTGTCATTGGTGCGATGTAAAAGAAAGTTGGTTACCAGAGTTACACCCAGCAACAGAAACTACTAAAATTGTTGAAAATGCTGTAAAGTACAGTGATATTATTGTAGTTACAGGTGGTGAGCCATTAACTTGGGATATGGGACCTTTAACCGAACAATTGAAAGCAAAAGGTGTGCAAACACATATTGAAACTTCTGGTGCGTATAAACTAACTGGTGAATGGGATTGGATATGTTTATCTCCAAAAAAAATGAAATTACCAACACAAGAAGTTTATGAAAAAGCCCATGAGCTTAAATGTATCATTTACAATAAGGATGATTTTAAATTTGCTGAAGAGCAAGCTTCAAAGGTGAATAAAGATTGTATTCTTTATTTACAACCAGAGTGGAGTAAGCGTGATAAAATGATGCCACAAATTGTAGATTTTGTGATGGCAAATCCAAAATGGAAAGTATCCTTACAGACACATAAATACTTGAATATTCCTTAAATACAATATTTTGTAAAAATTAATAATAAAAAAATTCCGAGAACAATATTTGTAATCGGAATTTTTCAATTTTCTAGCTTCTAGCTTCTAGCTTCTAGCTTCTAGCTTCTAGCTTCTAGCTTCTAGCTTCTAGCTTCTAGCTTCTAGCTTCTATTCTTATTTTGTAAATGGTACAGCAACTCTAACAGTTCCCCATCCTAAGTGCATATGTACACCATTATCAGATTTTTCAAAGGCAATAGAAAAAGCTTCTAAAGACTCTTTACCTTCAGTTACTGGTACATCTAATCTTGCAACATCATTTTTTTCGTTGTAGAAATAACTTCCCCAAACATTTAAGTCTGAACTAATAATTGCTGTCCATTCTCCTTCTCCAGGAATTAAATAGAATGTATACGTTCCAGCTTTTACTTTAGTGCCACCAAGCATCATATCTGTATATAATGTTATTTCAGCAGCTTCATTAGCTCCTGTTCTCCATACTTTTCCTGCTGGTGCTAGCTCATCTACAGAACGTCCTTTTAGTTGTGGGCGGCTATATGTTATTTTTACGAGCTTGTTAGCGTCTTTATAATCATCTGGGTAAGAGGCTGCGTCCATAGGACTTTTATCCAAACCTTTAAATTTTTGAGCGTTTGCATCAAACGATAAAAGCATTAAAAATGCAAATGCAATGGTTGTAATTAGTCGTGTAGTTTTCATAATAAATAAAATGATTTTGTTTGTTTTAAAATTAGATGTTAATAACCGATTAGGTCGTAAAAAAACCTTAAAGTTTACAGATTAAAAGTTAAATTGAATAAATATCAGTTTCTAATTTCAAATATATATTAATTAGAGTAAATAAGTTTTAATATGAAACTACTTATTCTGTTTATGTTTGTTATATGAAACTTTAACTTCATATTTGTCCCATAATTAATAATAAAATAAAAAGTTATGTGCGGAATAGTATGTGCGTTTGATATAAAACAGAAATCAGAAGACTTAAGACCTCAAGTCTTAGAGATGGCAAAAGCAATTCGTCATCGTGGACCAGATTGGAGCGGAATATATAGTGATGATAAAGCAATTATGGCGCACGAGCGTTTGGCAATTGTAGATCCGGCTTCTGGTAAGCAACCATTGTTTAGTCCAGATCAAAAATTAGTTTTGGCAGCAAATGGTGAAATATATAACCATAGAGAATTACGTAAACAATTTCCAGATTATAACTTTCAGACAGAAAGTGATTGTGAAGTGATTTTAGCATTGTACCAAGAAAAAGGTGTTGATTTTGTAGATGAAATGAATGGTATTTTTGGGTTTGCAATTTACGATACAGAAAAGGATGAATACTTTATTGCAAGAGATCATATGGGTATTATTCCATTATATATTGGTTGGGATAAAAACGGAACATTCTATGTCGCTTCAGAACTAAAAGCTTTGGAAGGCACATGTACAAAAATTGAATTGTTTCCTCCAGGACACTACATGTCTAGTAAAGATGGTGAATTTGTAAAGTGGTATAAACGCGATTGGACAGAATATGATGCTGTAAAAGAAAACGAAACAAGTATCGCAGAAGTTAAACAAGCTTTAGAAGATGCTGTACATAGACAATTAATGAGTGATGTGCCTTATGGTGTATTATTGTCTGGTGGATTAGATTCTTCAGTTACTTCTGCCATAGCAAAAAAATACTCTGAAAGAAGAGTAGAAGCAGACGACAAAGAAAAAGCTTGGTGGCCACAATTACACTCGTTCTCAGTAGGATTAGAAGGTTCACCAGATTTAGCAGCAGCTAAAAAGGTAGCAGACTATATTGGTACAGTGCATCACGAAATTAAGTTTACCATCCAAGAAGGTTTAGATGCAATAAAGGATGTAATTTATAATATTGAAACTTACGATATTACAACGATTCGTTCGTCTACACCAATGTATTTAATGGCAAGAGTTATTAAATCTATGGGAATTAAAATGGTGTTGTCTGGAGAAGGCGCTGATGAAATTTTTGGTGGTTATTTATACTTTCATAAAGCACCAAATGCCCAAGAATTTCATGAAGAAACGGTTCGTAAATTAGATAAATTACATATGTACGATTGCTTAAGAGCTAACAAAAGTTTAGCAGCTTGGGGAATTGAAGGTCGTGTGCCATTTTTAGATAAGGAATTTATGGATGTTGCTATGCGTATTAACCCAAAGGATAAAATGATTAACGGAGAGCGTATGGAAAAATGGGTAGTGCGTAAAGCATTTGAAGATTACATACCAGAAAGTGTAGCTTGGAGGCAAAAAGAACAGTTTAGTGATGGTGTTGGTTACAGCTGGATTGATACATTAAAAGAATTAGTAGAAGCAGAAGTATCTGATGAGCAAATGGAAAATGCAAAGTTCCGTTTTCCAATTAATACACCTCTAAATAAAGAAGAGTATTATTACAGAACTATTTTTGAAGGTCATTTTCCAAGTGATGCAGCAGCATTAAGTGTTCCGCAAGAAGCAAGTGTAGCTTGTAGTACAGCAACTGCCTTAGAATGGGATGAAGCGTTTAAAAATATGAATGATCCATCTGGTAGAGCCATTGCTAATGTGCATGATGAGGCATATTAAAATATTTATTTTTTCTTTGATTATTAGCAATAAAGACCAATCGTACGATTGGTCTTTGTTTTTTTAGTAACTTGACTGGTAATACTATTTTTTAGCTTATAACACATATAAATACTGAAGATGTCAGTTAGGTGACATTTAAATGGCGTGTAAAAAACAATCATAACATCATAGATTTGTATCAACTAAAATTGCAAATTAATGAAGCAGTCACTAAAAGAAAATTTGTTATATCACAGAAAGCTAAAAGGCTATACGCAAGATGAGCTTTCTGAATTAACTTCGGTTGGAGTAAGAACTATTCAGCGTATTGAAAAAGGTGAAGTACAACCACATTTACAAACTGTAAAATTATTAGCTGTAGGTTTAGGTGTTGAGGTTAATGATTTAATTGTACTCGATAATCCTAAAGAAGAAACAATAAAGCGCAAATGGATGCTTTTGTTACATGCATCACCTTTCTTTGGTTTAGTTATTCCTTTTGCAAATGTGCTTTTTCCGTTGTTTACATGGATCAGTAAAGCTGAAGATAATAAGATATATGATAATCATGGACGTAAGGTTATTAATTTTCATTCTACGCTAAACTTAATGTTATTAATATCATTACTGTTGTATTTTCCCTTTCCAGGATTCAACTTTTTTATCACAGGTGCTGTTTTTCTATTCGGAATTGTTTTTAGTCTAAAAAACACTATTTCTGCTCTAGATTCTGGTGCTTGCTATTATCCACTTACAATTCCTTTTTTAAAGATTAAGTAGCTCAATCAATTTTAAATATTAATTATAATGATAGGATTATTCGTAATAATAATAATCTCGTGGGTGCTCTTGCGCTTCATTGAGAAAAAAAATATTGAAGTTTTAGGGATTATTCCATACCCAAAAAGGATACTTCAATTTTTTATCGGTCTGGTATTTATGCTGCTGTTAAACTTGGTTTTAATTTATTTTGAAAGCCTAATTCTAAATGTTGAATGGCAAGAACAAAATAGTATTAATTGTAATTTGATTTTTAATTCGTTTGTATATCACTTTAAGTCAGCTCTAACGGAAGACTTAGTTTTTAGAGGCGCATTATTGTATATTCTTATTAGTACAATTGGATCAAAAAAAGCGATTTTGATTTCGGCAGTTTTTTTTGGTATCTACCATGTGTTCTCTTATGGTATAACTGGAGATAGGATTATTCCGATTTTATACGTTACGCTAATAACAGGTTTTACAGGATATGTTTGGGCATATACGTTTTATAAAACAAAATCAATAATGCTCGCTTTAGGTTTTCATTTAGGATACAACTTTTTGATGACTTTATTTTATGAATCAAATCCTTATGGCCAATTAATTTTTATGGAATTGAATAAAGAAAGTCTAATGGATTGGAATTGGCTTTTTTATAGTCTTATTAAAGGGTTGTTACCATCCATTTTAACCTTAATATTTGTAAAAAATATTGTAAAATCAAATAGTACAATTTTTAAGAACGAATAACAAAGTGTTTTAAAAAAAGAGGTGATTTTATTTAATACTAAAAGCTTGTTCAAACACAAAATTTTAGTTCTAAGCCATTTTATTCATATTTGGTTTTTACGAGGATAAAAGAAACACCAAAAATCTAATTTAAGCCACTTTTTAGCTGTTTTAAGCCATTTTCAAGTAATTAACAAATGTTGATAATTATTGACTATAGTCTAAGAAAAGCTTTTAAAAAGCCTCTTTAATTCGTATATTTGTTAGTATTCAAAAATGATACAAATGTGTCATTTTTTTATGCCATAAATCGAACTAAATATATTCAAAATAATGAGCGAAAAAAAAGAAAGCTTTAACGAACATGGTTATTCGGCTGATAGTATTCAGGCTTTAGAAGGTATGGAGCATGTACGTATGCGTCCTTCAATGTATATTGGTGATGTTGGTGTGAGAGGTTTACATCATTTAGTATATGAGGTAGTAGATAACTCTATCGATGAAGCACTAGCTGGACATTGCGACAACATAACCGTAACAATTAATGAAGATAACTCTATAACAACCGAAGATGATGGTCGTGGTATCCCAGTTGGACTTCATAAAAAAGAAGGTGTTTCTGCATTACAAGTTGTAATGACAAAAATTGGTGCTGGTGGTAAATTTGATAAAGACTCGTATAAAGTTTCTGGTGGACTTCACGGAGTAGGTGTAAGTTGTGTTAATGCACTTTCAGAACATCTAAAAGCTACAGTTTTTAGAGAAGGAAAAATATGGGAACAAGAATATGAACGCGGAAAAGCATTGTATCCTGTTAAAACTATTGGAGATACTGATAAACGAGGTACAACAGTAACTTTTAAGCCAGACCCAACGATTTTTACGCAAACATTAGAATATAGCTATGATACCTTAGCAAGTCGTTTACGTGAATTAGCTTATTTAAATAAAGGAATTACGGTTCATTTAATTGATAGACGTCATAAAAAAGAAGATGGTTCTTTTGAAGGTGAAACATTTCATTCGGAAGAAGGTCTAAAAGAATTTATTAAGTTTTTAGACGGCAATAGAGAGCCTTTAATGAAAGATGTTATTGCCTTTGAAGGAGAAAAGAATGGCGTGCCTGTTGAGGTGGCTATGGTATATAATACGTCTTATGCTGAAAACTTACACTCTTATGTAAATAACATTAATACGCACGAAGGTGGAACGCATTTATCTGGATTTAGACGTGGACTAACGCATACCTTAAAAAAGTATGCGGACGAATCTGGTATGTTAGATAAATTGAAATTTGATATCGCTGGTGATGATTTCCGAGAAGGTTTAACTGCTATTGTTTCGGTAAAAGTTCAAGAACCACAATTTGAAGGACAGACTAAAACAAAATTAGGTAACCGTGAAGTTTCTGCATCTGTATCGCAAGCGGTTTCAGAAATGCTAACAGATTATTTGGAAGAACATCCAGATGATGCTAAGACTATTGTACAAAAAGTAATCTTGGCTGCACAAGCACGTCATGCAGCTCAGAAAGCTCGTGAAATGGTGCAACGTAAAACGGTAATGAGTATTGGTGGTTTACCTGGTAAATTATCGGATTGTTCTGAACAAGATCCTGCAAAATGTGAAGTATTCCTTGTTGAGGGTGATTCTGCAGGTGGAACTGCAAAGCAAGGTCGAGACAGAGCGTTTCAAGCTATTTTGCCATTAAGAGGTAAAATTCTTAATGTTGAAAAAGCGATGACGCACAAGGTTTTTGAAAACGAAGAAATCAAAAACATATTTACTGCACTTGGTGTAACTATTGGAACAGAAGAGGATAGTAAAGCGCTAAACCTTTCTAAATTAAGATATCATAAGGTAGTGATTATGTGTGATGCCGATATTGATGGTAGCCACATTGCAACTCTAATATTAACCTTCTTCTTTAGATATATGAAAGAGTTGGTTGAAAATGGACATATATACATTGCAACTCCACCATTATATTTAGTGAAGAAAGGTGCTAAAAAACAATATGCATGGTCAGATAAGGAACGTGACGAAATTATTGAAGAGTTTGGTGAAAGTGCTAAAATTCAGCGTTATAAAGGTCTAGGTGAGATGAATGCAGAGCAACTTTGGGATACTACAATGAATCCTGAATTTAGAACAATGCGTTTAGTGCAAATAGATAATGGAGTGGAAGCGGATAGAGTTTTCTCAATGTTAATGGGAGACGAAGTACCACCACGTAGAGAGTTTATCGAGAAAAATGCAATTTATGCTAATATCGATGCTTAAGCGTTAATAGTAAAATTAAAAAAGCCGCATAAATATTATGCGGCTTTTTTGTTTTTGACTTTTTCAGAATTTAAAAATCAAATCCTAAAGAAAATTGCCATACTCTATTCTTTGGACTTCCTTCATCATATATGTCTCCTAAGCCTAAATGGTATCTTACACCTAAACTTATGCCAGAGTTAGTTTTAAAACCACCTCCAAAATTAACTCCGTAGTCAAAACTATTAGGATCAAATTCTTGCTCAATATCAAAGAGATCAAAACCACTATCAAATTCTTCCTTATGTGAAATTGCTAACCCAACTTGCGGGCCAACTTCTAAGAAAAAATTATCATCTGGATACATTTTAAACATCAAGGGTAAATTAATATAATCGAGTTTCTGGGTAAAAGTTCCACCATTACCTTTTATCTCATAGCCTTGCTGAGAATATAAAACTTCTAATTGTAAGGAGATACTTTCAGTTAAAAAAGATTCACCATAAAAGCCTACATGAAATCCATGTCGTTGACCAGTTTCACCGTCTCCATCAAAACTAACAGCAGCTAAATTATAGCCAGCTTTAATTCCTGCATTAGAGGTTTTAGTAGTATCATCTTGTGCTTGTAAATTAAATAGAACACAAACAGATGTAAAAAGTGTTAAAATTTTAGTTTTCATTGTAAAAGAATTAGGGTTATTTTTTATTAAAAATTGAATTGGTGATATATACGATTTAAAATTGAATATGGTTTTTTTTCATGTATTTAAAAGTTCTATTCGTAAACGCAAAAATATATAAAACATCGATTAAAAACATAAAAACACGATAAAATGTTTATTTTATACTTATTTTAATATATTTGCGTTAACATTTAAAAACTAAATCTCATGAAAAGAGTAATTTTTGTTGTTGCTATATGTCTATCAGTATCAAGTCTAAAAGCACAAAATGATATCGATGTATTGCTTGCTGCTGGTGTAGATGATGCTCAGCGCTTTGCTAACGATTATTTAGCGCCAGGAACAAATGGTTTAATGCATAGTATGAATGCCAATTGGTTTAATTCGGCAAAGGTAAAGCCACTTGGTGGATTTGAAATCTCAGTTATCGTTAATGCATCACAAATAAAGGACGAACACAAAATGTTCAATCTAAATACTGCAGATTACAACAACGTACAATTTGTAAGCGGTCCAAGCGCTCAAGACGTGGCTTCTGTTTTAGGAGAAAATGATCCTACTATATTTGTAGAAATAGAATACGATGATCCAATATTTGGGTCTCAAACTACGCAAATAGAACTGCCCCAAGGTATTGGAGAAGAAAGTGCAAACTTATTACCAACTGCCTCTATACAAGGTGCAATTGGTATTAGTAGTGGTTTGGAATTAAAGGCACGGTTTGTACCAAAAATTGAAAATGATGATGTAAGCTTAAATATGTATGGTGCAGGTTTACAAATGGAATTTACAGATTGGTTACCTGCTAGTAAGCTCTGGCCAGTAGCCATTTCGGGTTTAGTTGCATATAATCATGTAGATGGTTCGTACGATATTACGGATTCATCTGGTATTGAAGGAGAAAATCAACGATTAGAGACGGACACAAATACCTGGCTGTTTCAATTAATAGCTTCTACTAAATTACCTGTTATTAATTTTTATGGAGGTTTAGGATATATTAAAGGAAAATCAGATACAGATTTATTAGGAACTTATAGAGTGACCAACGGCCCTTTAACAAGTGAAAATATAGTTGATCCATTTTCGGTTTCTAGTGAAGTGGCAGATGTGAGAGGTACTCTAGGAACAAGATTAAAATTAGGGTTTTTTAGACTCAATGCAGAATATCACGTATCTAAGTACGATACTTTTTCTGTAGGAATAAACTTTGGGTTTAGATAAATTAACCAATTGATTTTAAAATATTAAAAGCACAAGTTTTACTCTTGTGCTTTTTTCGTTTGCAGCAATTTTATTCGTAAATTTACAATCGTTTTTAACAATTAGTTTCACATTAAAAAAAATAAAAAACAAATGAAAGTAACAGTAGTTGGTGCAGGTGCAGTAGGAGCAAGTTGTGCAGAGTATATCGCCATTAAAAATTTTGCTTCAGAAGTCGTTATCTTAGATATTAAAGAAGGCTATGCAGAAGGTAAAGCAATGGACTTAATGCAATGTGCATCTTTAAATGGATTTGATACAAAAATAACAGGAAGCACAAGTGATTATTCTAAAACTGCAAATAGTGATATTTGCGTAATTACTTCTGGTATTCCTCGTAAGCCAGGAATGACTCGCGAAGAGTTAATTGGTATCAACGCTGGTATTGTAAAGTCTGTTTCTACAAGTTTAGTAGAACATTCACCAAATACAATAATCATTGTAGTAAGTAATCCTATGGATACAATGACTTACTTAGTTCATAAAACGATAGATCTTCCTAAAAATAGAATTATAGGAATGGGTGGAGCGTTAGATTCTGCACGTTTCAAATATAGATTAGCTGAAGCTTTAGAAGCACCAATTAGTGATGTTGACGGAATGGTGATTGGTGGACATAGTGATAAAGGTATGGTGCCTTTAACATCGCATGCTACAAGAAATAGTATAAAGGTATCTGAGTTTTTATCAGAAGACCGTCTAAATCAGGTTGCAGCAGATACTAAAGTTGGTGGTGCAACATTAACTAAACTATTAGGAACTTCTGCTTGGTATGCACCAGGTGCTGCAGTAAGCGGATTGGTGCAAGCCATTGCTTGCGACCAAAAGAAAATATTCCCTTGTTCTACATTATTAGATGGAGAATATGGTTTAAGCGATTTATGTATTGGTGTACCTGTAATCTTAGGTAGAAATGGTATTGAACAGATTGTAGATGTGCCATTAAGCGATGCAGAAAAAGCACATATGGCAGAAAGTGCAGAAGGTGTTAAGAAAACTAATGGCCTTTTAGAACTTTAAGATTCTATAAAAATTGCATATAACATAACCTTACTGGCATGTTTGTTAGTAAGGTTTTTTTATAAACTATAATTATTTAAAAAATGAAAAAAATACTACTACTTAGTCTTACTTTTTTACTTGGATTTACAGCATTAGCACAAGAAAAATTTACTGAAGGTATAATTATTTCTAAGCAATCTATGGCTGTAGATACTGATGATTTACAGGTAAAAATGCAAATGGCAAGTATGAGCGATGTAGAAACTATAACCTACATAAAAGGTTCTAAGTCGCACTCAAAAATGGATAATGAAACGACAGGCTCTGTTGTTACGATTTCTGATATGGATGCTCAAAAAGTTCTTGTCTTAATGGATAACCCACAGATGGGAAAGATTTACATGCTTCAAGATGTTAAGATTACAGAAGAAATGATAAAAAATGTTGAAGTAACAGAGGGAGAAGAAACAAAAGAAATTTTAGGCTATAAATGTGAGCAATACATAGTTGAAACCGTGCAAAACGGTGCTAAAACAAGAATCGAAATGTTTGTTACAGATAAAATAGAAGCAGCACAACCACAGCAAACAGCTTTATATGGTGAAAAAATAAAAGGCTTTCCACTTTATATGAAGATGAGTATGGAAATGAATGGTGAGAAAATGGATATTATTACTGAAGTTAAAGAAATAAAACAAGAATCGGTATCTGATGATATGTTTAGTCTTACACCTCCAGAAGGTTATAAAAGTATGTATTAAACGTTTGTTTTAATGGAAACATAACTATTATAAAGACTGCAACTTTGCAGTCTTTGTTTTTTTAATTAATTTGAAAGAATGAAAAAAATTTTAGCACTATTCATATTGTTTTTCGTGACCTATTGTGAAGACTTCATTAATACTGAAGTCAATGAAATCACTTATGCCTTTGTAAATGGGCAAAATGTCTCAGATTTAGATAAGAAGAAAACGATTCAGGTATTAAATAATAGATTAAGTAAATATACAAGCCAAGTTGATGTTTTTCTTAATTCAAATAATGAAGTTGTCGTTAAACTTCCTTCCAACATTGATATGAAGAGAGTTAATACAATCGTTGAAAACGAGGGTAAGTTAGACTTTTGGTTGTGCTTTAGAAGAGATGAGTTGTTTTCCTTGTTTGCTCAGAAAGTTGATTCTGAAGAAGAAATAGATTTTTCTAGTTATTTTAAAAATTACCAACCTTATGGTGGTTTATTTAATTTATTTGTAAACGATACTACGAAACTGAATACTTTTTTAACAAAGGTTAAGCAAAAGGATTTGCTGACTGATGAGTTAAAAAATGTTGAATTTTTATATAGTCTACCAGAGAATAATGAGGTGGTTGTTTATGCTGTTGATTATAATATAACTGGAAAGTCTAAAGTAAATGAAAGCCATATAATAGAAGCAAGACAAGACTTTGATGCTATTAATAGACCAACAGTATCCTTAAAAATGAACGAAGAAGGAGCCGTAAAATGGGCCGAAATCACAGGAACTGCTTTTGATGGACAGCGACAAATTGCTATCACATTAAATGACAATGTATATTCTGCACCTGGAGTGTCATCTGGTTCAATTACTGGAGGGATTTCTCAAATTTCTGGAGATTTCAACCTTGAAGAAACGAAAAAATTAGTGGCAATTCTTGGTGGTCAAGCCCGAATTCCTAAATTAAAGTTTGTTAAGATCAAGAAGATAGAGCACTAATAGCTAGAACAACGTCTTAAATTTTCTATATTTGCCCAATGAAATCCAAGTTACATTTTGGTGTTTTAATAATTCTCATGGCCTTTTTTGGAAGGTACATGGAGCATTCAAATGTTCCTAATCAGCAGATTGTTATACAGTTTTCGGATGAAAATATTTCCGAACAATATACAGAAGGAGCTATTGATGCTATTGAAAAAAGACTTCAAAGTATTGGTGTTACAGGTATTCAAATAAGTCAGAATGAAAATGGCCAACTTAAAATTACTTATTACAGTAATACTGATGTAACCCAAATACAAGATATACTTTCTATAGAACAAGGTTTTAAATTAACCTATGGTTTAGAAAGTGATGATTCAACAGATTTTCCTTTAGAAAAAACGATTAAAGATTACGAGCTTAACATTTCTGAAATTCAGGATCATACAGATATTAACTGGGATTTTGATGGTGTTGAAATAGTAGAGTTACATCAAAAAACGGATAGGCCTTATAATTTTAATCCTAATTCGTTAAGCAAAGATTTAAATATTGAGTATTTAAATAGAATGGTTCAAGTTGCCATAATAGTTAATAAACAAGCTGCAACTGAAATAGATAATTTATCCTATAAAATTCCTGAAGTTAGAGCAGGACCTTCAAAAAGGGGATTTTTAATCTAAAATAATTCCCACTACATTTCGTAAGCTTTTATCAATCAAAAAGCTAAAAAAATCTATTATATAAAACATTGTCGGATTATTGCGTAAACTTTATATTTGCGCCCAGAAATTCGGAATATAAATTCGACATTAAATAACTAATAACAATGCAAAACAAAGGAATAATTAAGCTTTTTGCTATTTTATTTGGCTTGGTAAGTATTTACCAATTATCATTTACGTTTAAAGCCAATCAGATAGAAGAAGAAGCCAAAAATGCTGCAATAGCTAAGTTTGCTGATACAGAAGATGATTATCAGACAAAGAGAAATCTAAGCGAAGTTCGTTACATAGATTCTTTAAAAACGGAGAAAATTAAGGTTGGTGAAGAGTTTGAGCCTATAGAGGTATATAACTTAGGTGTTTCGCAATATACATATTCTGAAGTTGAAAAGAATGCCATGAAATTAGGGTTAGACCTTAAAGGTGGTATTAATGCTATTATTCAGATTTCAGTAAAAGATATTTTAAAAGGTTTAACAAATAATAGTAAAGATCCTGTATTTAATAAAGCTTTAGAAGATGCGGAAGAATTACAAAAGGATGCTCAAGAGTCTTATTTAGAATCCTTTTTTAGAGCGTTTGATGCTATTAAAGGAGATACAAAATTAGCATCTCCAGATATTTTTGCTAATAGAGATTTAAGCGATGTCATTAAATTCGATATGTCTGATGACGAGGTAAAAGGGATCATTGAAACTAAAATTGATGAATCTATTGAATCTGCTTTTGAGGTATTGCGTAATCGTATTGATGGTTTTGGTGTATCGTCTCCAAACATTCAGCGTTTAGGTAATTCTGGTCGTATTTTAATAGAATTACCAGGTGCTAAAGACAAAAAACGTGTCATAGAGTTGATGACAACAACAGCGCAGTTACAGTTCTGGGAAACCTATAAAAATCAAGATGTAGTTCCTTATATTTTACAAGTTAATCAAGCCTTAGTTGAAGCAAATAAAGCAAAGGAAACTCCTGAAAATGACGAAGTAGCAGAAGCTGGTGTTGAACAAGATAGTACATCTAATGCTATTGATGAATTAACAGGACAGATTGCAACAGATTCAACTGATGTTGCAGAAACTAATCCATTAGGTATCCAAGGTTATGGTGGTGGTTCTGTAGTTGGTGTATTTTTAGCCAAGGATAAAGAAAAGGTATTGTCTCATTTAAATGATCCAAAAAATAGAGCGACGTTACCTGCTGAAATGCGCTATATAAAATTTGTTTGGGGAATACAGGAAAAAGATTCTGAGTACTCTGAATTATATGCAATTAAGACGAATAGAGATGTTGAGCCACCTTTAAGTGGATCTGTAATTACTGATGCAAGACAAGATTATGATCAGTTGAGTAGACCAGCAGTAAGTATGCAAATGAATGCTAAAGGAGCTAAGATTTGGGAAGAAATGACCAAAAAGGCTTATGAAACTCAAGGTTATATTGCTATCGTTTTGGATAATATTGTGTATTCTGCTCCAAGTGTATCTACTGGTCCTATTGCTGGAGGTAATTCTCAAATTTCTGGAGCATTTTCTTTAACAGAAGCTGTGGATTTAGCTAACGTTTTAAGAGCAGGTAAATTACCAGCGTCTGCAGAAATCGTACAAGCAGAAGAAATTGGTCCTTCTTTAGGACAAGAGGCTATAGATAGTGGAATGAAATCATTTCTAATCGCTTTAGCATTTGTTTTATTATGGATGATTTTTTACTATGGTAAAGCAGGTATTTTTGCCGATGTTGCTTTATTATTCAACATTCTTTTAATCTTCGGTGTACTGGCAAGTTTAGGCGCTGTATTAACTTTACCAGGTATTGCAGGTATTGTACTTACAATTGGTATTTCGGTCGATGCTAACGTACTTATCTTTGAACGTATTAGAGAAGAGCTAGCAAAAGGAAAATCGCAGAAAGAGTCGATTAAAGATGGTTTTTCTAACGCTTTATCTTCAATTTTAGATGCAAATATTACTACAGGCTTAACAGCTTTAATTTTATTTGTATTTGGTACAGGACCGATTAAAGGATTTGCAACAACCTTAATCATTGGTATTTTAACTTCTCTATTTACAGCAATATTTATTACACGTTTATTAATTGATTGGTGGATAGGTAGAGGTGGAAAATTAGATTTCTCTACAGCAATGACTAAAGGGTTATTTAATAATGTAAATATTAACTTCTTAAAGAAACGTAAGATAGCTTATGTAATTTCTGGAGTATTTATTATAGTTAGTATTGGGTCGTTGTTTACTAATAAATTAGATCAAGGAATTGATTTTGTTGGAGGAAGAACATACCAAGTTCGTTTTGAACAACCTGTTAGTATAGAAGAAGTAAAAGGCGATCTTAATGCTGTATTTAATAGTTCTGAGGTTAAAACCATAGGTGGTGATAATCAATTAAAAATTTCTACTAAGTATAAGGTTGAAGAAAATTCTACAGAAGTAGACGAGGAAGTACAATCTAAACTCTTTGGTGCTTTACAAAAATACCTACCGGATGGAATGACTTATCAAGAATTCCTTGATGGTTCTGGAGAAGGTAAAATTGGTAAAATGTCATCGAGTAAAGTGAGTCCAACAATTGCAGATGATATTAAGAAATCTTCATTTTGGGCAGTATTAGGATCTTTAGTTGTAGTTTTCTTATACATCTTATTTAGATTTAAGAAATGGCAATTCTCACTTGGTGCAGTAGCAGCGGTATTCCATGATGTTTTAATTGTATTGGGAATCTTCTCATTAACATGGAAGTTTATGCCATTTAGCATGGAAATTGACCAAGCATTTATTGCGGCAATTTTAACGGTAATTGGTTACTCATTAAATGATACGGTAGTTGTGTTTGATAGGATTAGAGAATTCTTAAACGAGCACACGTCTTGGAAACTAGATAAAACGATCAACGCTTCATTAAATAGTACATTGAGTAGAACATTAAATACATCTGTAACGACCTTAGTAGTATTATTAGCAATGTTTGCTTTTGGTGCAGACTCCTTAAGAGGTTTATTATTTGCTTTAATTGTGGGTGTAGTTGTTGGTACATATTCATCGATGTTTATTGCTACACCTTTAATGTACGATACTGCTAAAAAAGGTGATGCTGCAGAATCTTTAAAGAAGAAAGTTAAAGAGGAAGACGAAGCATAAATTTTAAATATTGTTATTCTGAAAGTGTTTCAGAATCTAAAAAGCCTTTCTGAAAAGAGAGGCTTTTTTTTGTATGTATTAAGTTTATGCTTATGCGTTAATGAGTTTCAATCCAATCATGAGTCATTTTCCAAAGTGAGTCTTTAAACTTACTTCTAAAGAATCCAAAATGACCAGCATTTTCAATATCCATATCTTTAGGGGTAATATGTCGTCTATCAATAGTAGCATTTGTAAACTGTTTTGTTAACCAGTCTACTGAAACTTTTGTAGCATATTCATCCCTTGGAAAGCTTAATGAGAGTAAATTTTTATTAAAGTTATTGAATTGAAGGTCTTCAAAATTATATTCACTCAAAAAATAATCTTTATGTTTACCCCAACGCATCCATTGGTAAGCCATTTGTTTTGGTAAATTTTCAAAGAGTCCGATTTTTTTAGCAGGAAAATAACCAAATACCGGAGTTAATGCCGGAATCATTAAATACCAAAAGGTAAACATTTTAAATCGTTCAAAACCTTTCCAGTGTTTCCAATAACCGCTTTGAGAAGCAATGGTAATTATTGTATCTATATGAGAAATAGCCGTGTTGAATCCTAAAATTTGACCGCCAATACTGTGGGTTACAATTATGAGTTTGTGCTCAGGATGTTGTGATTTAGCATATGCCGTCACAGTTGCCTGATCATTTTCTCCCCAAGCTCTTAGGTTAATGGTGTTTCGTTTTAAGTTGGAGATGTTTGAGTCCGATTTACCAATGCCATAATAATCGAAGGTATAAACCGTATAGCCTAATTCTGAAAAGTAGTTTGCAAACTTATAATAATAATGCTGTAGAACTCCAGTAGCAGAGGATATAACAATGCTTTTGTTATTAGAGTTTTTGGGAGTAAAAATTGTAAGACTTAAATCGTGACTTAGTGGTGTATTGATACGTATATCTAACGGTTTACTCATTAGTTGACGTATAGCTTATCTTATCACCTATAGCAAGTTGCCACTCATCAAAAAGCCCTCCATTAATCTCTAAAACATATTTGGCTGGTGCTTCTGAAGGGAGGGAAGTTTCATCAAAAGGTTTAGCATTTTTCTGAACACTAACGATAGTTTTGTTCTCAGCTATGTAAATGATATCAAGAGGAATTTTAGTATTTTTCATATAGAAGCTTCTAAAATCTGTATCAGAAAATATAAATAACATACCATGGTTGGCTTCTAATTTATTACGATACATTAAACCAGTTTGCGTTTCGTAATCGTTATCGGCAATTTCTATATCAATTGTTTTTATTACAGTATCAGAATCTGCTTTTTTAATTGCTAAAATGCCTTCTTTCTTAAACTTAACCACAACTTGATCTTCGGATTTTGTGGCCTTTTCTTCTTTACAGTTAAGAACTTATAAAAATACTAAGAAGATTAGTGGGTATTTTAGTATGGTCTTAAAATGCATTATGCCAATTTGTTTTTTGGTTTATAAACAAACATAAAGTAGAGACCTATAAGTATAAATGGAATACTTAGAAGTTGACCATTATTTAGGACATCACCGAAAAAAGCTGCTAAATTCTCATCTCCTTGGGGCTCTTTTAAATATTCAACAAAGAATCGTACAGTCATAAGAAGTACTAAAAACAGTCCAAATAAGAAGCCTTGTTGTTCTGATTTTTTGGTTTTCCAATAGAAATAAAATAGAATTAAAAATACAAAGACATAAAAGAATGCTTCGTATAATTGTGCAGGATGACGTGCAAAAGTTTCACCATTTTGTTTAAATATAACTCCTAAAGCACTATCTGTTTTAATACCTACAATTTCAGAATTAATAAAATTACCTATTCTTACAAATACAGCTCCTAAAGCCACAGCAACAACGACTCTATCTAAAATCCAAATAACAGTTTTTTTCAATACTTTTTTGTTATAGAGATACATAGAGATAATCATACCAATTGCAGCACCATGACTCGCTAAACCTTGAAAGCCCGTAAATTCAAATCCACCTTTAAATTTAAAGGGTAGAAAGATGCTAAAAAAATCTTCGGTAATTAGTTCTGACTGGTAGAATATTACATGTCCTAATCTAGCGCCAAGCATTATTCCTAATACAGAATAAATAAAAAGCGAATCTAAAGATTCATCTGATTGTCCTTCATTTCTATAAATACGTTTAGTAATGTAGAAGCCTAAAATAAAAGCGATTATCCACATCATGCTATAAAAATGAAGTGTAAAAAAGCCTAAATCTATTCCTTTAGTAGGATTCCAATCTATTTGTAATAAATGCATAGGTATATAATTGAGTTGTAAATATAATATTTTGAAAGTGATTGAAAATGAGATTAACTTAATATTATATCTATACTCGGTTAAAATTATTGCAATAATTTTTAATAAGAAATAGTATTACTTTTCTTTTGGTGGAACAGGATCAAAACCTTTGCCTCCCCATGGATGACAACTAAAAATCCGTTTCAAAGCTAATTTACCTCCTTTAAAAAAACCATGGACCTCTAATGCTTCCTTAGTATAATGAGAACAAGTAGGCTGATATCTGCAAGTTGCTGGAGTTATTGGTGAAATAAAGGTTTGATAAATTTTAATTATAAATAGAAAAGGTGCAATTAGAATTTTTTTCATAATCGTGGTATAGTCCTTTCCTTTGGAAAGGATTTAAGATAGACCTCTAATTAGTCGTAAAAGTGGTTCCATCCCTACTATCGTTAAGTTGTATGCCAGCTTCTGCTAGTTCATCTCTAATTTTATCAGATAAGGCAAAGTCTTTATTTATTCTTGCCTCTTTTCTAAGATTAATTAAAATCTCAACAGCTCCAGTAAGCTTGTCTGTACCAGTGTTATCTTTAGAAACATTAGTTAATCCTAAAATATCGAAGGTAAAAGTATTGATACTTGCCTTTAACAACTCAAGATCTTCTGCAGTTACTGTAGCACTACCATCCTTTATTTGATTGATATACTTTGCAGCATCAAATAAATGCGCTATTAATATCGGAGTATTAAAATCATCATTCATAGCGTCGTAACATTTCTGTTTCCACGAAGGGACATCGAAAGAAGATGAGTCGCTAGTTTTTAAATTATCAATAAGTTTAATGGCTTCCATTAATCTATTAAAACCTTTATCTGCAGCTTTAAGACCAGCATCAGTTAAATCTAAAACACTTTTGTAAGAGGCTTGCATCATAAAAAAGCGGACAACCATAGGGTTATATCCTTGAGACATTTTATCATTATCGCCAGAAAGTAATTCTGCAGGATTGATATAATTGCCTGTAGATTTACTCATACGAGCACCATTTAATTCAAGCATATTAGCATGCATCCAGTATTTTACAGGATTTTTACCTTTAGCGGCTTTGTTTTGGGCAATTTCACATTCGTGATGCGGAAATTTTAAATCCATTCCACCTCCATGAATATCAAAATACTCGCCAAGATATTTAGTACTCATAGCTGTACACTCTAAGTGCCAACCAGGAAACCCATCGCTCCAAGGGGAAGGCCAACGCATAATGTGAGAGGGTTCTGCTTTTTTCCAAAGAGCAAAATCCTGAGGATTCTTTTTATCACTTTGTCCATCTAGTGTACGTGTGTTGTGTATTAAATCTTCAAGCTTACGTTTGCTTAAAATTCCGTACTCATTAGATTCATTGTATTTATGAACATCAAAGTAAACCGAACCATTAACAACATAAGCAAATCCATTATCTATTATAGTTTCAATTAATTCTATTTGTTCAATAATATGACCAGTTGCAGTAGGTTCTATACTTGGAGGTAAAAAATTAAAAGTGTTAAGTACATTATGAAAATCTACAGTATAACGCTGTACAATTTCCATAGGTTCAATAGCTTCTAATCTTGCTTTTTTTGTAATCTTATCTTCACCAACATCGTCATCATTTTCTAAATGTCCAGCATCAGTAATATTACGAACATAACGTACTTTATAGCCTAAGTGTTTAAAGTAACGAAAAATCATGTCGAAAGACATAAATGTTCTTACATTACCTAAATGAACATTACTATAAACTGTTGGGCCACAAACATACATACCAACATGACCAGGTGTAATAGGTGTAAAAAGTTCCTTTTCTCCAGAAAGCGTATTGTATATTTTTATGTGTTGACTATCGTATAATGGCATGTTGCAAATATGAAAATTGAATAACAAAGCTAAAGAACTAGCTTAGAGAAAACAAGTTAAAATTGAGTGTCTAATTGAATGTAGTCTAAAAATTCTCTGCGAGTTTCTTTCTCTTTAAATTTACCTCCAAATTCCGAGGTTACAGTACTACTTTCAATATCTCTAATTCCTCGAGAATTAACACATAAATGTTTGGCATCAATAACACAAGCTACATCTTCAGTTCCTAAAACATTTTGAAGTTCTTTTACAATTTGAATAGTTAAACGCTCTTGTACTTGTGGGCGTTTTGCAAAATAATCTACAATTCTATTCATTTTAGACAAACCAACTACAGTTCCATTAGAGATATAAGCGACATGAGCTCGTCCGACAATTGGTAATAAATGATGCTCGCAAGTAGAATAAACGGTTATGTTTTTTTCTACTAACATTTCTCCATACTTGTACTTATTATCAAATGTAGAAGCATTTGGTTTTTTATCAGGGTTTAAACCTCCAAAAATCTCATTCACAAACATTTTTGCAACACGGTTTGGGGTTCCACTAAGGCTGTCGTCATTTAAATCTAAACCTAAGGTTTCTAAAATATGTCTAACATCATCCTTAATAATATCTATTTTTTCGCTATTAGATAACTCAAAAGCATCAGCCCTCATTGGAGTATCGCTAGAAGAACCTATATGGTCGTCACCAAGAGCATCAATATCATTAAAATCACTTTCAATTTTCATTGTAAAAAAAATTAATCAACTATAAAACAAGAAGCAAAGATAAACAATAAAAACAGTATCGCTGAGGTAGGAGTTTTATTATTATAACTGTTATATTGTTAAAACCGTTAAAATGCCAATAACCTTGACGAACTAACGACGGTTTTCCTAAAATTTTCTTAATTTTCGAAATTCAATAATTTAGATTAATCCATGAAAAAATTATTAATTATTTTATCCATTGCACTAGTCCCTCTATGTATGTCTGGTCAAGAATCCAAACAAAAAAATCCGTTACCAATAGCTAAGTATAATGAGAATGTAAAATTGCCACTAACGGCAAAAGAACGTGCTCAAATTATTGAAGTTTATGGTGATTCTGCAGATAAACTTGTTTTTAATAACCCACATCAGCTTAAGACCATTAAGCATATACTTAGAAATAGGGTTGAAATTAAGTTGATAACAGATCAAGGGAGTAAAAAACCATGTCCAAAAATTTCTGAAGTTTACCTTTTTGATGATTTTGAGGCAGAGCCTAAATTTAATCCAAACAACTTTAATCCATTGAAGTATGATTTTAATTTCTACGCAAGGGGTGCAGCAATGTATCAGGTAGATAACACAAATTATTACATCATTATAAAGTCCCAATATCAATAATCCCTCTACAAAATGAAATATTTAATTACTATAATCTCACTATTATTTTCATCAATAATATTAGCACAAGATGTTAATATGCAAACTGCGACGGTCAATCAATGTGGTGGTGTGTTTTATGATTCTGGAGGTGAGTTTGGAAATTACTCAAACGATGAAGATTTTGTTCTTACAATTTGTCCTGAAAATGCTGGGCAAAAAATACAATTAGATTTTACAGCGTTTACAACGCAATTAGGTGCAACGCCAGATGTAATGTCAATTTTTAATGGTGATGATGTCACAGCTCCACCTTTTGGAAATTTTTCAGGAACCAGTAGTCCAGGTTTAGTGCAAGCAACTCAAGATAATACTTCAGGATGTATAACTATTCAGTTTGTATCTAACGATTCTGGTAATATAAATGGATGGGCTGCAAATATTTCGTGTTTAACACCATGTCAAACTATCAATTCTCAAATAGATTCTGCAAGTCCAGCACCAAACGGTGATGGTTATATTAGAGTATGTCCTAATGAGGATATAACTTTAACTGGTAGTGGTGTGTTTTCTATAGATGGAACAGGTGCAACTTACGAATGGGATTTAGGTGATGGCAATACAGCATCTGGCCAAACAGCTACATTTTCTTATCCAGATCCAGGTGTATATATAGTTAATTTAAATATTCGTGATGCCAATACTTCAATCGATCCAGAAGGATGTGTAAATAATAATTTAATCAATCAGGTTATACAAGTCGCTACGGAACCAGATTTTACAGGTACTGAAGCCACAAATACAACAATTTGTTATGGGGAAAGTACAGATATTACTGGTGCGGTAGTCCCAGTAGAGTTTTTAAATGATTGTACTCCACCAGTTAGTGGTGTTACTTTTTTACCAGATGGTAATGGGGTAACCTACGAAACTGCAATAACTGTAGATTGTTATGATTCTGCCCAAACTTTATCAGATGTTAGTCAGTTGGTAAGTATTTGCTTGACTATGGAGCATTCTTATTTAGGTGATTTGGATATAGAAATTATTTCTCCAAATGGGCAAGTAGTTAGAATGCATGATCAAGGAGGTGGTAGTGCAAATTTAGGTATTCCATGGGCTACAAATCCTGTTGATGGAAATAGTGGTAATACAACACCTGGTCAAGGAAGTCAGTATTGTTTTGTGCCAAATGGAGGTTTTCCAACACTAGTTGATGGAATACAAAATGGTGGTACATTCCCTGATGGTGATGGTCCTGGTACTTATGATGATTCTTTTGTGCCAGCTGGTAATTATAATTCTGTTAATCCACTAGATGGTCTTGTTGGGTCACCTCTTAATGGAGATTGGACCATTAGAGTTGTTGATAATCTTTCAGCTGATAATGGACATGTTTTTGCATGGAGTATAGAGTTTGACCCTGCATTACAACCACCAGAATTATCCTTTACTCCAGTTATTACTTCAGAAGCTTGGGACACTGATGCTACAATAACTAATACAGCAGGTAATGTTATTACTGTAACACCACCAGATGCTGGTCAGCACTGTTATACCTACAGGGTTACTGATGACTTTGGATGTGAGTACACGGAAGAGGTATGTATAGATGTACTGCCTGAGTTGGTTACAGAAAACCCAAATAATTTGTTTGTTTGTGATGCAGGTGTGCCACCATACATTTTTGATTTAGAATCTAATTCCTCGGTTGTGCTTGCTAGCGCAACTAATACCGCTGATTTAGTTGTAACTTATCATAATTCACTTGCTGATGCAGATGCTGATATTGGAGCAATTACTGGTACAGGGAGTTATACTGGTACAGATGGAGAAACCGTATTTATAAGAGTAGAATATCTAGACTCAGGATGTTATGAAGTTTTACCATTTACTTTGAATGTTATTGGTCAACCGACCATCAACCCAGCTTCAGACCTAGAGTTATGTGATGATGAGAGTAATGATGGTATCGAAGCGTTTGATTTGAGTGTTCAGGATTTAGTAATATTGGGCAGTCAGTCTGCAACAGATTTTAATGTGACTTACCATTTAAGTTTTGCAGAAGCTGATTCAGGTACAGGAGCCTTACCGGACTTATATACTAATTCAGTCAATCCAGAACCTATCTATGTCAGAGTAGAGAGTACAGGTGATAGTAATTGTTATAATGCTTCCGCTTTACCTGTATTTAATTTAGTGGTAACCACAAAAGCTCTAGCCAATACGGTTGAAGATATGGTGGTTTGTGATGATGTTAGTAACGATGGCATAGCCACATTTAATTTAGGTAGCCAAGAGGCAACTATTTTAGGTGGTCAGAACCCAGCAGTATTTGTGGTAACTTTCCATAACAGCCAAGCAAATGCTGATGCAAATCTTTCTCCATTACCTGCCATT
>NZ_JACOQD010000006.1 GCF_014297365.1 Winogradskyella echinorum
TTCGACAGTAAAAGCCTTTTTTGGTAGCTTTTTTGGGCATAAAAAAGTACATATAAAAAATCCCACACAGTAAAACCATTGGGTATCCTAATTACAAAACCAATAAAGCAGACATTAAAAAACAGAAAAAATGAAACGGATTGCCGCCCTCATACTTATTTCAATACAAAAAAAGATGAATCAAAAACACAAAGGAGCAACTACCAGCCACCACCTCCGCCACCACCTCCGCCACCACCAGAGAATCCTCCACCTCCCGAACCACTACCACTACTAGATGGTGGAGTTGCAGAGCGACTGATAGAATTAGATAAGGACGAATTTAAAGTATGGTTAAAACTAGAGAAGTTGCTAACATGCCCAGCATACCAAGTTGGTTGGTAGCTTTGGTCCATCATTGAGCTGTTAATCAATTTCTGAAATTTATCTCCCCAAACATCTTCAGCACCCAATACAATAGCATAGGGTAAAAGCTGTTCAAAAATGTCTGGTGTTAAATCTGGTGGATTAAAATGAGATATCTGTTGCGTTTCGGCAGCATTCATATAAAGTTTAAAACCATCTATCGAAGATTTTAGCTGTAACTTTTCTATACTTGGTTTCCGAATTAAATATTGGTATAACAAAAAGAAAAGAACGTTAAAAATTAAGAATATCCCGAATATAACGCCGTCATTATCACCTTCAAAATATTGAGTAACCAGGATGGTAAATGACACCACATAGGCAATAATAGTAAGCAATGGCAACCACCAAAATTTATAATTAAAACCTTGATATATTAAACCATGATGCTGCTTTTTTAGAGAGTCTCTAAAGCCCGTCACCGCACTTTCAATTTTAGAATCGTACTTACCATCTAAAGTAACCGTCTGTTTACCCGAAAATAATTTTGAAAACAATGCGCGTTCTTCACCTTCAAGCAATCCAGAATCTTCCTTAACTTTATGGATAGCAAACGATTTGCTTTTAAACAATCCAAATACATATTCCTGCGTCGTTTCTTCAATTTTGAGGTAGCCTTTTACGCCTAAATTAATAATAGTTCCTGTGATTAAATCACCATGATACCGCAGTTTGTCTAACATCCCTACAGAAGCAGGTGTCATGTTGTGTGGCACTTCCCATTGCGGAATTACTGTTGGCTTTGGCGGATCAATACCAAATTTTAACCACGTATAGCCATAATAAAATAACAGAGCCAAACTGATAAAAGCACTTAAAATAAGCGCACCAAACTCCTGAAAAAATGTTGGAGGTGGAGGTGGAGGAGGTTGGTTAACAATACCTTTTTTAAAACCAACTGCCACTGTTAAGTTATTACCAGCGTCTAAATTTGCCGCAGTAAACTTTATACTATGTTCCGATAATGCTGTTGCACTACATTGGCTACTAGTACTACCATAACGACCTGTATAACATGCATTCTGCAGAATAGTGCCACCTGTTGGCAAGTTGATGGTACTAATAACCTCACCAAAAGGCATAGCCCAATCAAAACCATTGACATTCCAGTAGAGTTCATCATAAGTATCAAAAAAACGAATCTGCCCACTCATGCTGTAGGTAATCGTATAAGTATAGTCACCAGCACTTAAAAACACATCCTTATTACCTACGTAAATGGTTGTAGCACTACTATTTTTTTTGGTATGGTAAGCAGACGATTTACCATCGCGTTCTACAGCTAAAATTTTAAAATCGAGTTTTACCTTATTGCCAGAACTATCAACCATTACGGTTGGGATGGTTCGTGTAATACCGCGTTTAAAAATAGTACCATTGGCATATATTTTAATAGACTCAGTTACCGTAATAGTACTAGAAGTATCAACAGCAATGTCCGAGTGAAATGAGATCACCCGCTCACTTTGCGAAAACAAAGCAAAAGACTGTATTACGAATAGTATAACAAATAAGAGTCTTTGCAACGCTTAAAATTTTACTTGTGGATTGTTGCGTTCTTCAGCAATTTCAATTTCAAAAAATGCGGCTTTTTTAAAGGTGGTAAGTCCAGCAATAATGTTAGACGGAAACGAGTCGATTAAAATATTATAATCGCGTGTGGTACCATTATAATAACGTCTAGACTTTTCAATATCACCTTCTATAACTGATAATTCGTTTTGCAAGTTCAAAAAGTTGGCGTTCGCTTTTAAATCTGGGTATTGCTCAGCAACCGCATATAAATTAACTAAGGCCTTGTTCAACTGGTTTTCTGCAGCTTGCTGACCTTCAACAGTAGTGGCATTCTGTGCCATACTTCTAGCTTTGGTTACATTTTCAAAGGTGTCTTTTTCATGTTTAGCATAGCCTTTTACAGTTTCTACCAAATTCGGAATTAAATTATAACGTTTTTTTAATTGCACGTCAATACCACTCCAAGCTTCATCAACGAGTGTGCTTAATTTTACTAATTTGTTGTAAATGCCAATGCCATAAAAAGCCGACAAAACAACAAAACCTATAAAGGCATATAAGAAGATCATAGTTGTTAATTTTAATAAGAATTAAAGGTATGTAAAAATAAGTGAAAAATCCAACAATAAGATAGTCAGTTCAAGTGTCCCTACATTTTAATTGTAATGAATTTTACCAAACATATTGCTAGTGTTATTTTGAGCCTGCCCTGAGCTTGTCGAAGGGTCACTTCGAGTGATTCCGACTTTTTCGTCGGAATTGTATCGAGAAGCGAGTGATTCCAAATTTTTTTATAGGAATTGTATCAAGAAGCATATGTTTCAACATTTTGGTCGCAACGCACTTCGATAACCTCAGCAGAACAATCCAAAACTAATCTAACAAGTCTAACAAGTCTAAGAATCTAATTATCTATTAATCTAATAAATCTAAAAATCTAAAAATCTAACAGATCTAAAAATCTAACAAATCTAAATCTCCCTTTCAAAGAAAATTTTAACAGTTCATCTAATTAATAGTCAGTGTATTAGAGTATTTATTAACTTAATAATCAATTCCCTTAGTGCTACAGCCTTAGTAGCACCTTATTACATAATTCGTTGTTGACTGCACGAAACATAGAATATACACTTAACGGTGTATAGTTTTCTGTGGTGCTTGCTATTAATTTAATTATTAACCAACTAAACTATACGGATTATGAAAAATTTACTAACATTAGCTATACTTTTTGTCTTTCAGCTGACATTCGCTCAGAATACTTTAACTGATTATTTTATTATTAATACAGATAGAATTGAAGTTGAAATTTCCAAGATAGATGGCAAATATAAAATTAAACTGTCTAAAGGTGAGTCTTTTAAAGAATTCTATTTAAGTAATTCTGTAGGTAACTTCAATGATTTCAAAATAGAATTTAGAACAAAAGTATATGAGAAACTGTTAGGATTACCTATTGACACCAATAATGCAAACCATGATGCTTTTGCTTTAAAAAGAGTTAATGAAGAAGCGGAGAGTATCTACTATAGTTTTATGATGAATATAAGAGTTTTAGATAACTTAAATTATAAACCTAAAACGGGTGATTTAAAAGTTAATAAGGTCATTCCTGTATATATCGATATAGAGAAAATGGCATCCCTTATTAAAGATAAATTGGAATCTGATGCAGAAAATGAATTTAAAATAAAATTACAGACTATTGATTCAATAGTAAACTCAAATTATACTAAAGGTTTGGAAGAAATAATAAAGATTTCGAAGCAAATATATCTACCAAAGTTTGAAAAGATAATAAATTCGGCTGATACCGACCAATTAAAATTATCAAAAACTAAAACTTTGACATCTAATCTATTAGCTGAGGATGATGAGTTTAAAAATTCGTTGAGACAATATGTTGAATTTTATAAAGAACAATACACAAAATTAGATAAGTTAGTACCTTTTAGCTATTATGTAGTAGATAATGTTGAATTTGAATTTTCAAGAGGGTTTTTAGAAATAATAAAAGTTAAGGGGCATTTTAAATGTGAAGATGATACTAAATATAATTGTGATTTAATTCCGTCATTTTTAAAAGAAAGTGTTTCTATCATATTTACTAATAAATATGGGATTGGCTTTACAAGTCGAAATAATTATAAAAAATTTCACAATATCTCATTGCATATTAATCAATCTGAAAAAGATTATAAAGAGGAAAATATGCAAACTTTAGCTAAAGAGTTGAAATTATACAATGACACATTGAGAGAAAAGTTATTAATTAAAATGGATGATTTAATTAACTATGATTTTTATTCTAATAAATTAACTAGAGATTTTAGCCCAATGGATCAAATGGTCAGAGTTGATGGAGGATCAAAACTAACTTTGACTAAAGAAGAAACTCGTAAAATATTAGAGGCTGAAGTATATAGTGATTTTGAAGGATTTGAGGCTGACGCGCCAAATGGATTATTACAAATAGAGCTTTCTAAGCATTTTAATATTAATACTAGAAGGCATGACCCAAGTAAATATATCAAATGGTTAATTGATGGTTATGGTTGGCTTCAATATGCTGAAATAGCTGGTGGTATAACTAAATTGGAGGATAAAGAAAGACGCCTGCATCCAGAAAGATTGGATACTGAATTATCCTTAGATAGTATTTCTACAATAATTGATTCAAAACGATATACAACGCCCATCAAATTATTGAATTATAGCACTTGGAATATTGGGCAAGACATTAATTTATTATTAATCGATAACCCAGACTTAAAACATCAATTTCATATTAATGGAGGATTTAGATTTCATAAAACAGCCATACAAGATAGTATAAAGACCTTTGGATCTGAAATCTTAAAACCAAAAGAGTATTCTGTGAGTTTTTGGACTTTCTACCCGGAAATAAAAATGCATTTGTTACCAGAGGAGCGTTATGGTTTTTACGCTATGTGGAGACCAAAATATGTGCATTTATCAAGCGATAAAATAGAATTTAGAAGTTTAGCGGATCCGGTTACTGGATTTAGAAGAAGATTATCAAATTGGAACAATGAATTTGAGTTTAAAGGTTATTTAAATGTAGGTTCTAGGGGGCAGTTATTCTTGAGGTGGCGTTTTACACATGAAATGGGTTATTCGGCAAATAACTTTTCACAAATTCAGCTGGGATATTCATTTTTTATACTTAGTCGTAATGACAATGCGACGAATTCAAAATAAAGTAATAGCTTTTATAATTTAAAATGATTCACCATATATATTCAATATCTTTTCAAATTACTCTATAAAGATCACTATTTTTAAGTATTGAAAAGTAAACCCAAATAAATAAAGGAAAACAATAGAATGGTAATATAAAAATCAAATTAAAATTTATTAGCATAAGCATTACAAAAACTTATTATTGATATTCTAATTACTTTTGGGTATAGCAGTACAATATAGAAACTTAATAGAGAAAGAGAGTGATTAAGGAATAAATAAGATATAAAGCAAATTAATCACTCAATTACGATTTTTTACATTGGCTAATTACAGGCTTTTTTTATCTTTAGAGTCCCTTAATTAATTTCACCATAGTCTATAATTATTTAATTAGTATTTGACGTGTACGTTAAATGCCTAAATCAATTTATGTCAACAAAATTTTTTACCAACCAAGACCAAAACACACTATTAAACAAATTCAAAGGCATCTTTGAAAATAACAAAGACATTGAGTTTTTTGATGCTATTGTTGGTTACTTCCGTGCCTCTGGATATTTTAAGATAAGACCATTTTTAGATAATGTTCCCAATATTAGAATTCTTGTTGGTATTGATGTCGATGTTATTCTAGCAAAATATCAATCTAAAGGGTTGCTGTTTAAAGGTGATGCCAATCAAACACTTATAGAATTTTTAGCTGATACGAAGGAAGATATTCAAACTGCAAATTATAGCAAAGATGTTGAAGATGGTATTCTTCAATTCATTGAGGATATTGCTACTAAGAAAATTGAAATCAAAGCACATCCTAGTAAAAAATTACATGCAAAAATTTACATTTTTAAACCTGAAAATTGGAACGAGCATAGACCTGGTCACGTCATCACAGGGTCTTCTAACTTAACACATTCAGGACTTGGAGGTGATAAAGGTGATCATAATTACGAATTCAATGTGAAGCTTAGTGATTATGACGATGTAAAGTTCGCTTCTGACGAATTTCAACAACTCTGGAAAGAAGGTATTGTGATTCTTCCTGTTGAAATCAATAAAGTCAAAAAGGAAACTTATCTCAATAGTGAGTTTACACCTTTTGAATTATATATTAAATTCTTGATAGAATACTTTGGGAAAAGCGTAGAATTTGACCCTAATTCTATTACAGATTTACCAGATGGATTTAAACGATTGTCCTATCAAGTTGATGCTGTGAACGAAGGCTATAAAATGCTAGAAAAGCATAATGGTTTCTTCTTATCTGATGTAGTTGGATTGGGAAAGACTGTGATTGCAACACTGATTGCAAAGAAGTTTTTCTATTCTAATGATTTTCCATCGCACATTTCTAACATCCTTATTATTGTTCCACCAGCATTAAAAGATGGTTGGATTGAAACATTAGATAAATTTCAATTACAGAATTACAAAATAATTACAAATGGAAGTTTGCACAAAGTAAGAGATGCTGCAAAGTATGATTTGATTATTGTAGATGAAGCGCATAAATTTAGAAATGATACAGCAGAAGCCTATAACGAACTTCAAAAGATATGTAAGACGAAGACCAAACGTCGTTTAAAGGATAATACTTATGCCGACAAAAAGGTAATTTTAGTCTCTGCAACACCATTAAATAACAGACCAGAGGATATTGCTAACCAAGTATACTTATTTCAGGATTCTAAGGATTCTACTTTAGAGATTTCGAACCTTCAACACTTTTTTAGACATCGTATCGATGCCTATAAGAAGTTGAAAAAACACAATAATATAAAAGAAATCCAAGAAGGTGTTGCTTACATCTATCAGCAGATTCGTGAAAAAGTGATTCAACCATTAACTGTTAGACGTACACGTTCGGATTTAATGGCGCATGACCAGTATAGTGAAGACCTGAAAGAACAAAACATCGTTTTTCCAGATATTCAAAAGCCTAAAAAAATATTTTATGAGCTAGATGATGAGTTAGATGAACTTTACGATAAAACCATGTATTTGTTGAGTCATAAAACTAAAGGGATTCAATATTTACGTTACCAAGCGATCAAGTTTTTAAAGGAAGAAAAGAAAGCTAAATATAAAAATGCAGATGTGGCTTCAGAAGCTTTGGCAAAATTGATGAAAACGCTATTGGTAAAACGCATTGACAGTAGTTTTTACGCCTTTAAAAAATCCCTCAACCGATTTACGGAGGCTACTGAGGCGATGATTAAGATGTTTGATGCAGGTACCATTTTTATTGCGCCTAACTTAAACGTTACGGAATATGTCATGGAAGAAAAAGAAGATGAGCTGTTGACTAAACTTATCTTCTTGAGAGAAACCGATCCTACCATAGAAATATGTACACCATCAGATTTTCTTCCAAATTTTGTTGATGGACTAAAACGCGATTTTGAAATCTTAACAGAACTCAATGACCATTGGAAAACTGTAGAGCAAGACCCAAAGATTGATGAATTTGTAAGGCGCTTAAATACCGAGTTACTTCAAAAAACCATTAATCCAGAGCAAAAACTCGTGGTATTTTCAGAATCTAAAGAAACCACAAACCACATAGCAAAACAGTTAAAAGGTGCTGGGCGCAAAGATGTTTTAGAAATACATTCAGATAATCGAAATAAGCTAAAACAAGTGATTCGCGAAAATTTTGATGCCAACATACCACGAAAAGATTATAAATCTGATTATAATATCATAATAGCCACAGAAGTCTTAGCAGAAGGTGTCAATTTACATCGTGCAAACGTTATTGTTAATTACGATACACCTTGGAATTCTACACGACTCATGCAGCGTATTGGTCGTGTTAATCGTATAGGGTCTCTAGCAAATCAAGTGCATATTTACAATTTTTATCCAACAGCTAAAGTTAACGACGATATCGAGCTAGAGAAAAAAGCTATTATGAAATTACAAGCGTTTCATTCTGCTTTAGGAGAAGATAGCGAAATCTATTCACCAGATGAAGAAACGCAATCCTTTGGATTGTTTGACCAAGATGTCGATGAAGATAAAGACGAGCGTTTAGCATACCTCATGGAATTACGAAAGTTTAAAGCAGAAAGTCCTGAGTTGTTCCGAAAAATTAAAAATATGCCGCTTCGTGCTCGTGTTGGTCGTGAGTCTAGAACCTTAAAAGGCACTTCAATTTGTTTTATGCGAAACCATCGTCGTGATGCTTTCTATTTTGTAAGACCAGATAATAGTATTGAAGAACTCACTTTTATAGAAACAGCTAAGGAATTTAATGCTAATGTGCCTGAAAAGGCAGTGCCATTACCAGAGGCACATCATGAGCAAATACAAGTAGCTCTTGCCGATTTTAACGAGAAAATACAAACCGAAATGGCAAGTGCACAAGTGGTTGATACCACACAAGGACCAAACGAGAAACGTGCCTTGGCGTATATGGATGGCTTTTTAGATTTTCCATTTGCTTCAGAAGAAGAAAAGAAACTTATAAAGGCAGCGAAACAAGCCGTAAAGCTTGGTAAGTTTCAAAAACTACAGCGCGAGGTAAATAAACTAAAGAAAAATGCAAAAGCAGCACCATTAAAAGCTACGGACTTAATGGATGCCTTAATAAAAATAATCAATCAATACCCAGTATTGCAAAACGATACTCTAGATCAGCGACCAGCAATTACGATTAAATCGCTTGAAAAATTAAAACCAGAAATCATCATTTCTGAATCGTTTACACACAAATAATGCTGTATGAATAAAAAAGAATTACAAAATAAGCTGAATCAGCCCTATGCACAAGACAATTGGAAAGATGTTGTGGAATTTGTGTTTCCTAATGTTCAAATTTTGGCAATGCCGCAAGTCATTCCAATTGAAAATGAAAAGGTAGAGACCTTTAAAAAATTAGGCGAAGTTAAATTAAATGATGGAAAAGCATTAGCCCTTTTTGAATTAAAACTAAAAGAGAATGTCAACATCATTCGTAATAGAGTCGAATTAAATGATATTGCCTCTAAATATATCGATCAAGAACAAACACATGGTGTTTTATCTATTTTTGAGCAAGGTAAAGATGATTATCGGTTTACCTTTTCTGCACGAGCTAGTGAATATGATGAAGAAGTTGGTGATTTTAAGACAAAAAAAACCGATACCAAGCGTTTCACATACGTCCTAGGTAAAAACGAAAGTTGTCGTACAGCAGCAGAACGTTTTTATCAACTAAGTGAGAAAAAGAACGAAGCTGATATTGCTGCCATAGAGCATGCCTTTTCTGTAGAAACTTTAAGTAAAAACTTTTTTAAGGAATACAAACAACAGTATGAGTTGTTTGTAAATTATTTAACTCAAAGACCAGGTTATTATACTGCTGTGTTTAAAAACGATGATAAAGCCATACGCGATTGGGTAAAATTGCTTTTAGGTCGTTTGGTATTCATAAAGTTTGTGCAGAAAAAAGGTTGGTTAGGTGTACCAGCAGAGGAAGCAGGTTGGAACAATGGCAACTACCGTTTTTTAGAAGACAGTTTTGAAAGCTTTGAACATAAAGATAATTTCTACTCACAATTTTTAAACCCATTGTTTTTTGAAGGTTTTGACCAACCTTACAGACCAAATGATATTTTTGAACTCACTGGTACTAAAGTTCCTTTTTTAAGTGGTGGTTTATTTGACAACGAAGACCCAAAAACCAAAACCATTAATTTCCCTCAAGCCTATTTTGAGGGCTTGTTTGAGTTTTTAGAAAAGTACAATTTTACCATAGATGAGAATGACACAGCTATGGATAGAGAAGTAGGTATTGACCCTGAAATGCTAGGTCATATTTTTGAAAATCTACTGGAAGACAATAAAGACAAAGGTGCATTTTACACACCAAAGGAAATTGTTCGCTATATGTGTCAAGAAAGTTTAAAGGAATATCTTAAAACCTACTTGCAAGAACACAATCAATGGACTAGTGATGAAGCTAAACAACAAGAATTAGATAACGCTTTACACAACTTTATTACAAAAAAAGAAGCAAGCCATGTCATAGACCTAGACGCTACCTTGGCACAAGCCCTAAAAGACGTAAAAATATGCGATCCTGCTATTGGCTCTGGTGCGTTCCCAATGGGATTGCTAAACGAGATTTTTCAGTTGGTGCATAACTTGTACGATGCTAGCCCAGACAAGGTTGGTGCCATTTGGGAGATGAGCACTTGGCAACCTGATTTGGTAAAGCTTAACATTATACAACAAAGTATTTATGGCGTAGATATAGAAAAAGGTGCTGTAGAGATTGCACGTTTACGCTTTTGGTTAAGCTTGGTGGTAGATAGTGAAGAACCTCATGCTTTACCACATTTAGACTATAAAATTGTAGTGGGTGATAGTTTGGTGCCTAAACTTGATGATAAAACAGTTATTGAAATTAATTGGAAAGCAAAGGAGGAAGACCAAGGGTTTTTTACGGGACCAAAAACAGAACAAAAGTTAAAGCTTCTCAAAGAAATTACGCAATTACAAAAGGATGCTTTTGACCCAAATTGCGATGAAGATACTTTAGCTTTAAAAATAAGAAACAAGAAGATTGAGCTTTTAATTATCCAGTTGGAGATTATGAGCGAAAAACAAAAAATTGTTAAGAAACCTAGTATTATAGATTACCAAAATAAGAGTAAAGCTCAATTTAAACGAGATACTGAAAAATACCTTGAAACTCTAGGCTGGTCTAATCATGTAAAAGAATTAGAGCATGCCAAAACACTAGATAAAGTCCCATTGAACTTTTTTGACTTTAAGTTAGACTTTCCAGAGGTATTAAATGATGAAGTAGCAACTAAATATGGTTTTGATATTGTTATTGGTAATCCACCATATTATCAAATACAAAAGTTTGATGAAAAGGATAAAAAGGATTTACAAAATGCAAATTACAGCACCTTTTCTAGAACTGGTGATATTTACTGTTTATTCTATGAAAAAGGTATAGAGTTATTGAAAAATAAAGGTGTTTTATCTTATATAACATCAAATACTTGGATGCGAACCAAATTTGGTGAAAAGATGCGTTCATATTTTATTGAAAATTCAAACCCATACAAACTTTTGAATTTTGAGGACACCAAAATATTTCCGTCTGCTACAGTAGAAGTAAATATAATGTTTACTCGACGGGAAGATTATGATATTAATCTAGATGCTGTAGCGATTAAAGGCGATTATGTACCAAAGACATCAATCTCTAAGTATTTTGAGAATAAAAAAATAACATTAAAAGAACTAACTGATGATAGCTGGATTATTGTTGATAAAAAAGATTATTTAATTAAAGAGCAGATTGAAAAAGAAGGTAAACCACTATCCGACTGGAATATTAATTTTTATCGAGGGTTTCTAACTGGATTTAATGATGCCTTTTTTATTGATAAGAATAAAAAAGATGAATTAATAGACAAAGATACGAGTAGTCAGTTTATAATTAAACCTTTAATAAGGGGAAGAGAAATAAAAAAGTATGGCTACAATTATCAAAATAGTTATGTGATTTTTCCACACAATGGATATTCAATAAAAAATGATAAAGTTTCTAGAATCTATGTTGAACAGAATTATCCAGCTATTTATGATCATCTTCTAAAATATAAAGATGAACATTCAGAATTAGTAGAAAAAGATTCTAAAGGTAAAATCCAAACTTTGGTTAATAGAGCAGACCAAGGTGACCATTGGACTAATTTGAGGAATTGTGCTTATGTAGATGTTTTTGACAATGAAAAAATAATATGGTTGTCAATTTCAGATAAACCAGCTTTTGCTTTAGATACTAACAAGATGTATGTTACTGCCCCTGCCTATATCATGACCAGTCATTGTAATAAATATTTGCTCACGATGTTAAATTCTAAAGCGATGGAGTGGTATTTAGATAAGGTTTCATCTTCTACTGGTCAAGGCACCAACCAATGGAGTAAAATTTTTGTTGAAAAACTACCAATACCAGAGCTAAATAGTAATAAACGTAAACCATTTGAAATTTTAGCAGACTATTTAACGCTAATTAATGCACCAGAAAACCATCATTTATTCGAAAATATTTCATCAGAAATTATTAGTAGACAATTTGAAGATGTTGTGAATATGATGGCTTATGAACTATATTTTAAAAAACATATGAAAGAAAAGAAAATAGATGTTTTGCAATATGTTGATTTCAAAGATATAAGCAACGTGGAAACGTTTGAGGAAAAACGAAATATCATTCAAAATGCGTACTATAAGCTATTAGAGAAAGATAATCCTATACGAAATAGAATACTATTGGCTTCTACAAGAAGTGTGGATATTATAAGGCGAATTAACGAAACTACTCATTAAATTGAAGATAGATAAATTACATATTAATGATTTTAAATTCTTCTCTAAAGTAGAACCTGATAGTCCTTTGCTTTCTATTGATGGTAATCACCTATTAATTTATGGAGAAAATGGAAGTGGAAAATCAACTATTTATTGGTCACTTTATACCTTATTGGAATGTAGTTTCAAAAATTCAGATGATGAAATAAGAAAGTATTTTAAGAAAACAGGTGATGAAAGTTTAGTTAATATTCATGCTACAGGCTCAAGCGATTCTTATATTAAAGTAGAACTAAATGATGGATTTGGTAATTCGACCAGATATAAGGCTTCTAGGAAAGCAAGAGATTTATCTATAAGAACTAATACAGATGTAAGAGAAAGCAATATGGCATCTGACTTTATAAATTATAGAGTCCTTTTTCAACTTCATAATTTAAAACATTCAAAGGATAACAATCTTTGGCAATGGTTTTATGAAGAAGTTTTGCCTTATGTTAAAAAAGGTAGCGACCCTTGTTTAGATGAATATGATGTGCTTAAACAAGGTCCTGGTAAAGTTAATAATTTGGCAGGTGATGAGATATTTCCAACAGCAGCATTAAGAACTGCTTCGGCATTAGAAGAGCGACGATTATATAGAAATTACAAAGATTATCGTAATCAATGGAAAGCTTGGATGAATTGGTTGAAGGATTTTCTATCAAGAATTACAACTAGAGCTAATCAGCTAATCAGAAATGATTTTAGATATAATTTTAGAATAGTTCTAGACTTTAAATGCAGATTTCCAGATTATAGAGCTACAGATGATACAATAAAGTGGTTTGATCCTGAAATTAAACTAATAGTTTCTGAATATGAAGGTGTGGCTAATCCAAAAATCACAAAACCACATACGTTTTTAAATGAAGCCAAATGGTCTGCAATTGGTTTAGCATTGCGTTTTGCTATTTTAGAACAGCGTCTTTATGTGGCTGATATGAAAGTGTTAGTTATTGATGATATGATTATTAGTCTAGATATGTCTAATCGAGAAGCAGTACTTAACTTAATTCTAAATAACTATATAAACGATTATCAATTAATATTAATGACACATGATAGATTTTTCTTTGAAATGGCAAAATACACCATAGAGAAAGGAGCAATGCCTAACTTCAAGTATTTAGAAATGTTTGAAGATTCTAACGGTGCATTTCCAAAACCTTTAATCATTGAAAATACTTCTCAAATTGAGAAAGCGTGGCAATTATTTCATAGAAAAGAATTCGCATTGTCTGCTAATACATTAAGGAAAGCATCTGAAAAATTGTGCAAGGCCTATTTAACAGCACATGAAAGATTAAATATAACATCATACACAGTTAGGAATTTACATAGTCAAATAGAACAATTTCAGACAAAAGGATTATTAGCTGGATTGAATGCAATTAATTTAATAAGATTTATTGAGTATAAGGATAGAATATTAAACCCAAGTTCTCATTACGATATTGAAACACCATTATTTGAGAGTGAATTAAAAAGAGCTATTGAAACTGTTGAAGCTTTGGCATTAGAAACAGGATTTAACATTTAAGTGAAATGGCGCGTTTCGGTAATTCGTCCCTATTAAAGTTTCTTTTCGCGCCAATTCGGCGCGAAAATGGCGCGAAAATTAAAATTAATTAATGGAAAATAAATTTGCATTTACAGTAGGAGGACCAGATAATTGGTATGACCAATACATTCAAGCAGGTATAGAATTAATTTCAGCTTACATAGAACATTCTGAAATATATAATAGTTTGGCAATTACAGATTACCATAAATACAAAGAAACTGAGATTGTAGAACATGAATATGGTGCAAATATTATGATTCATTTTAGGAGTATTGATGGTGGTACATTTGACGCAGAAGATACTATTACAAATCACTTTCCAAATTTAAATAGGCGTGCAACTTTGGTTATGGTTACTAGTATGTTTGAAAAAGAATTGAAGCAACTATGCGATTCGCTTAACAGTCTTTTAGATATAAATAAACCATTCAAAAAAGAGAAAGGAAGTCTACTTGCAAACATTAAAGACTACCTATGTAATGTCGCAAAGATAAAAATGAATACATCATTAGAGCATAATTGGAGCGACCTCATGTGCTTACAATCGTTAAGAAATAACATAGTGCATAATTTTGGGAAACTAGCAGTCAGTAATACACATCTAGAAAACTACATAAGGGCTAACAAGAATATTTGGATTGATAAGAGTAGAGATATTTGTTTAAACCATGAGTTTCTAAAAGATTTAGTACCAAGCTTCATAATATTATGCAAAGAACTACAAGAAGCGATAAGGGAGAGGGCTAACAAAATGTAAATTTATTAGTATGGAAACACATTTTGAGATATTGATAGATGCTTCTGGGAGTATGGGTTATATGCGAGGCGAAAAGGATGAAGAGAATAAATATTTACTTTCAGATAGAAAACATACGCGTACAGATTTAGTAAAAAAAATATTAAACCAATCAATAATAAATACTATAGAATTTAGCGAACATATTAAGGTTTCAACTTTTAGAAATAAATTTAATTTAGATAAAAATAATGAGCGCATAATTTTAACTCGATGGGTAAAGAATGAAAACGGCAAGAATGTTCAAGAAAGGTATTATTCGATGTCTCAAGATATTAATGTGATTTATGAAGGTCCTTTTAATTCAGATGAATTAAAGAGTAAAATTGAAACTATAGAAAATCCTATGCCAGCAGGTACGCCATTATACTATATTTTGGCGCAAACAATATCTAAATCTATTACCAATCAAGTTAATATCATCATTTTAAGTGATGGTGACGCAAATGATAGAATTGAATTTGATATAGACATTTTAGAGTTGATACATGGTTCTAAAAAAGATGTAAAAATTCACTTTATAGGTATTGCACAAGATGAGGTTGCTCAAAAAAAATCTAAAAATTTAGCAGAAAAAACAGGTGGCATCTATAGCAATTTAAAAGCGATGAATTATGACGTAAATGCATTAAATGTGTTGCTTTCAGAGCTTAATACAAAAATAATGTCAAACGCTTTAGAGGATAATATCAAGCAAACTCAAATTATAGCAGCAACTAAATTAGATGAAACCCAGAAAGACAACACCGATCATTTAGCTAAAGATGAAGGTGATAAATCAGAAAAAGAAACTAATGTTATAGTAAAAGATAAGAGTGATTTAGAAAAGCAGGTTCATAAAAATACTTCATCATTAGAATATATTTCTGGTCAGCTAAATAACATATTAAAGCTACTTCAATCTAAAGAACAACTTGAAAAAGACGTCAAGGTTGTTGAAAATAAAATTCATAACGAACGCATTGGACGTTTGGCTGAAGATTTTTTATATAAAAAATTACGAGAATTATTTAAAGACGAGTCAACTAAAGTTAGTTGGCTTAACGAAAATGGAGAACAAGGTTTGCCTTATGATTTTTTATTAGAAAGTGATAAGGGAAAATTTTACTATGAATGTAAAGGTACGTCATCTAATTTTTTAGAATTTCAATTGACTAAACCTGAATGGGATTTTTATCTTGATAATAGAAATAAATATAGGTTGTGTTTTGTGAAGAATGTTGATTCCGATGCACAATACACTCGTTTTATGGATTTGCTTACAGCTATGGAAGAAAAAAAATTAACACCTTGTTCTATGCAAGACAAAGCATATAAAGCAAATAGATTAATATTTGCAATAAATGAATCAGATATAAAATGGACTTGATTATAGGCAACTACTACGACAACATAAAATGTGAAAGCTTTAAAGATCCTGAAACTGGTAGAATACGAGTTAGACCATTGCCAAACCAAGGTTTGCCAACTAAAATTGTTATTGAGTGTAAAGAAAAAACACGAAATGCGCATCCGATAGGAACCAAATTTCGTACTGAAAATGTTAAAGTTTGTCAGAAAACTACTGGTAGAATTTATTTGAGAGCTAAAGACCAAATGATTTATAAATTATAAAAATGAAAAACTTCGAAGTCACATTTAAGAATGGTTTATTGCTTGATAAGCAAACTGGTAAACGCATAAATCTAAAACCTTTTGAAACCTATTATCTACAAGGAGATGATAACAGTTTTCTATTAGAGGAATATATAAAAACAGACTACAAGCCTTTAGATGCTTCTCAAAAATTAAAGACTTTAGAAAATAGGCATAATGGTTATGAGTTAAAACAATTAGCTTCTGCAGGAGATAAATTTGTTTTTAGAGTTGGTCTTGGAAAGCGTTTTGAAGAAGATGTAGTAAGAGAGTATTTATTTGATGCTGCACTGCAAGAAGACTTATACATGAAGAAAAAACACAATAAAGCATCTTGGACTTTGTGTAATTGTGTTTGCAATAGTCCCAACTTGCTAGAAGGTGAGTTAGGTTTTCCGTTTCAAAATGTAGAAGCAAATTCTTTAAGTGAGCTCTTTGCTAATGTAGTGAGTACCTATTTTAATATGAAACGTTCAACTGCATGTAATGCTTTTAAAACGTTTTATTATTACCCAAAAGAAGATAGACCTACGCTATATTGGTTGAAATCTAGCAAGAAATTGAATTTGGATTTGAAGCGTAAGGCTATTGTAATTAACCGTAAACAAAAAGAAATATTAAAACGAAATTAAATGCCATTTCAACCTGATAAAATAAACAGAGAGCATGTTTTAAGAGCCTTCAAAGAAATTGATAGTGGAGAAATTGGTGTAAGACAATCCACCAAATTTGATATTCTACACGAAGGTAAAACATATCCGCCAAAAGATGTGATGCGTCTTGCTCATGAATATGCAACGGGAGAATATTTGTGGCTTCCAGGCGGAGGTGAGCCTACCAATAAATATTTAAAGAATCTACAATTTAAAATTGTAAACAAGACAGTAAATGAATTAGTCAATGTTAAAAATGATTTTGCAAAATGGTTGTTAAATAATGCGCCGGATTCTTATAATCAATATTTAGGGAGCTCTGTACAATCCATAATAGAGCGCCTAGATGAAATAGGGACGTTCTTCCCGGACTATAAGTTTTTTGAAATTGACCCAAAAACAGTTACTGCAAAAATCAAAGACATTAGACTTATTTTCAGTACTAAGGAGCGAAGAAAAAATTTGGAATTCGTACAATATGACAAGTTTCATAGTAATGGAATTCCTAAAGCTGTGCTCGGAAAAAATCATTATCTAAGATATTTGAAAGAAAGGTTCAGCGAATCAAATAGTGAAATCGGTTATTGGCTATTTCAAGGGAATCCAAAGATTTTTGATTTTGCGTCGGCAATTGGTAATAACACATTACAGAACTTTACAGTGTCTTCGCATAAGGATAAAATAAAGATTGGAGATAAGGTAATTATATGGCTATCTGGTGAAAATGCGGGTTGTTATGCATTGGCAGAAATAATACATGAACCAAGGGTTGTTGAAGTGAGTGTAGATGATGCACATTGGAAAATAGAACAACCTACAGATATTAAGGCAGGAATTAGGATAACGCACAATTTTTACAATAACCCTATCTTAAAATATAAAGTAGCCCAAAACCTTAAACTAAAAGATTTAAAATTAGGGCTTCAAGGCACCAACTTCAGTGCAACGAAAAACGAATATCAAGAATTATTGAGTATGTCAGAGAATAATAATTATACATGGGTACAAACGCACAAAGGGCTAGTCGACTATTTAAAAAATTATAAGAACAAACAACCTGAGTTAATAGAGTTATTAAAATCTGTAGGATGTGAAATATTCAATGATAAAGATGCAATTGATAGCACAGTAGACCTAGAAGTCATAGATCCTTTTACTTTTTTCTGTTATATATATAAGTATGGCGATGTCCGTAGGCTGGAAATATTGCAAGCAATCGCTACTAAATTAAACCTGCACTATCCAGAAGATGAACGAGGCATTCCATCCGCTAATGCTCAGAAAGTATGGATGTTCCCTTGGAAGTATCAGAGAGTTAATAACGAAATTGATACATTATGGAAATTGTTTTACGAAGTGACTGATAATGAAATTTTAGAATCAACGTTTCAAGATGCCCTAAAAATACAGAATGTTGGAAAGACAAAAATTACAGAAGCCCTTTTTTATGTAGATCCAGAATATTACTTTCCAATTAATGGTCCTACAAAGCCTTATTTAAAAACGGTTTTTGGTATTGCTACTGATTTTAATAGTTATTCTGAATATATGACTATTTTAAATCAACTGAAGCAAAAAACAAAAAAGCCATTTTATCAAATTTCTTATGAAGCTTGGCTTTGGAATAAAGGAACTGTTGCAGAACCTACAAGTTCGTATAAAACTGAAAAGCAAATGAAAACGACCAACCTTAATACCATCCTTTTTGGCCCACCAGGCACAGGGAAAACCTATAACACTATCAATGAAGCTTTAAAAATTGTAGATCCAGAATTCTATAAAGCAAACGAGGATAACCGTGAAGCATTAAATACAAGATTTAAACAGTTATTAATTAAAAAATGGGATGAAACTAAAGGGCAAATTGCATTTTGTACATTTCATCAATCATTTAGCTATGAAGATTTTGTAGAAGGTATAAAGCCTAAAGTAAATGATAATAAAGAGGTATTCTATAAAATAGAAAATGGTGTGTTTAAAAATATTTGTGAGCTTGCTGATAGTAATCTGAGTACTTTAAAAGTAAAAAAGGAAGGTAAACTATCTTGGGACGAAGAACAATTTAGGCGTGCTAGTTTTTATAAGTTGTCTTTAGGAAATTCTCAGAATTCTGAGGATAATGAAATATATGAGTATTGTAGAGATAATAACTATATAGCTATTGGTTTTGGTCAGGGTTTGGATTATTCAGATTTAGGTGAAACAGAAGTAAAAGAGAAATTTGAGGAAACTGGCCAAAGTGAAACGGATGCTCAACAATTTAATTACTTTAAGAATTATTTAAAGGTGGGAAATTATGTTTTGATAAGTAATGGCAATAAATATGTCAGGGCTTTAGGAAAAGTAACAGGAGATTATGAGTATGATCCAAATGCACCAATAAGATACAATCATTTTAGAAATGTAGATTGGATTTTTAAAGATGAAAATATTCCAATAGAAGAAATTTATGAAAAAGGATTAAGCCAAAGAACAATTTATAAAATAAATGAAAACAAATTAAGACCAGAATTTTTCATAAATAAAGGGCAATTAATTGAAAATAACGAACCAATAGAAAAGGACTATGTCCTAATTATAGATGAAATTAATAGAGGAAATGTATCGTCTATTTTTGGTGAATTAATCACACTTATTGAAAACGATAAAAGAGCAGGAAAAGATGAAGAGTTAGAAGTGATATTACCCTACTCAAAGCAACCTTTTAAAGTACCGCATAACGTTCATTTAATTGGCACAATGAATACTGCTGATAAAAGTATTGAAGCTTTGGACACCGCTTTACGGAGACGTTTTAGTTTTACAGAAATGCCACCAAAACCAAAACTAATTGAGACTGAAAGTCTGTCTGGAAAAGTAAATGGTTTGGTTGATGGCATTAATTTAAAAGACTTATTAAATATAATTAATAAGCGCATCGAAAAACTAATAGATAAAGATCATACGATTGGGCATTCATACTTCCTAAAAGTTAATGATAAATCATCATTGATTCACTGTTTTAAAAATGAGGTTATTCCATTGTTGGAGGAGTACTTCTTTGGAGATTATGGGAAAATAGGTTTAGTTCTTGGTGGTAGTTTTATTACTAAAGATGACTCAGATGACTTCGAGTTTGCCGAGTTTGAAGGCTATGATGCTGATATAAGTTCAGATTTAAAAGAACGATCAGTCTATAAAATAGCAAAATCAAAAGATTGGGATTTTAATACCATTTAATGCGTCATTTAATTCAAATATTCGAATATCAAAAACTTTGTGCTCATGACAAGACTTATTTTGTCAATGAAGTCATCGGAAAAAAAGTAATAGAGAAGCTTTGGCAATACAATGATGCGCATAACAATATTTATTTTACTGCTATTCGTAATGGTGTAAAGTTTAGACAGTTCGTTGGTGTTATTCAAATAAGAAACATAACTATTGAGATTTTGCCAAAAGCGGATAGACAAAAATCTACAGAAGGTGATAAGCAAAATTGGCATAACGTTTTACTGAATATGTTAGCTAAATGCAAAAAAATTCGAGTAGATTCTGTAAGCGAGGCGTCGTTAAAAAAACGCTACCACTCACTGTTAGATTTATACTTTGAGCAGTATTTACAGGAAGTCAATTACCTTTTAGAACAAGGTCTAGTTAAAAAATACCATAAACAAAGCGGTAATCTTAGTGTTTTAAAAGGGAGACTACAATTTGCTCAAAATATTCAACATAATATAATTCATAAAGAACGGTTCCATACCTCACATCAAATTTATGATACTAACCATACTTTGAATCAAATATTATACAAAGGCTTAAAGGTTTTAAAAACAATCACAAATAATAATTCACTTATAGATGGTATTAATAGAGTGCTAAGTAGATTTCCAGAAATGGATGATAAGACTATAAATAAAACTCATTTCGATGGTTTAGTTGATAATAGAAAAACAACAGCTTATAAGGAAGCTATTAAAATTGCCAAAATGATTATTCTTAATTATTCACCGGATATCAAAGGTGGTCAGGATCACATGATAGCATTGTTGTTTGATATGAATAAACTATGGGAAGAATATGTGTATCGTGTTTTGTCAAAACATCAAAATAAACATATTAATGTAAGTTTTCAGAATAGTGATAAGTTTTGGAATAATAAGCGAATCAAACCAGATATAGTTTTAACCAAAATTAATGATCAAAATGAAGAAGAGGTTTTTGTGATAGATACCAAATGGAAAGTGATCGATCCTAGTAAGCCTAGTGATGACGACTTAAAACAAATGTATGCCTATAATATGTATTGGGAATCGAGTAGAAGTATGTTGTTATATCCTTCTTCAAACCCAAAAATGACTTCCTTCGGATCATTTCATAAAGGTAGAGATGGTGAGAATAAATGTAAATTAGGATTCATTAAAGTTATTAAAGACTATAAACTAAACTTAGATTTAGGCTTAGATATTTTGGATATGTTGTTTAGTGATATCCCTGCCATCGATCGATAGGTTCCACCATCTAAAAGATTGCCACGTCCTGCGTCCCTATCTACCGATAGGCAGACTCGCAATGACAAGAGCATTTGTATAAGTACTTAAATAAGAAACCAACCAATAAACACCATAAAACCCTAAACTACAATCGCACGTGTCATTCCGACACGGTCGGAAAATGCTATCGGCAGTATATATAACTAAAATCCGTTAAAAATAGCTGAAACCTTGGAAGCTATTTAGGATTTTAGTTATGGTTTTAATAGCATGATAATGCTATTAAAAATACCTTCGACAGTAAAAGCCTTTTTTGGTAGCTTTTTTAGGCATAAAAAAGTACATATAAAAAATCCCGCACAGTAAAACCATACGGGATTATAAAATTAACTTTGCTAACAGCTATCAGCTAACAGCTAACAGCCATCAGCTAACACTACCCAACAGCAGCAATTTTCATACAATGACCTTGCGCCAACTCATACAAATCACCATTCACTTCTTGGTAAAACACAATCGCTGTCGCAGCATACAAGGCAGTCGTAGCAGGAATAGGAGCATAAGCAGTTAAATCTACAGTCAAATCCGTAGCTGCACCAACCATGGAACCCAAAGCAATAGCATCACTATAAACAACGCTACCCACACCATTTGGTGTATCTTCCACAGGGTCGTAAGCTTTTAGAGCAGGTACCCATTCGTAATTACTCACATACCCTGCTGCTAAAACCAACTTACAATGTGTCGCACCTTCTGGCTGTCTTATATAAGTATCGGTGTTAAAATCGGGTATAGACCATGTGACTGTGTCACGTCCAGCATTAATCTCAGGACCTGTAGAGGGCGCGTTAAATTGGCTGTCAAAAGGTTTGTTCACATTAAAGTTAAACCCTATAAACGGTTCTTTGTTGTCCACAACATTCAAGGTGCGCTGTCCACGTAAGCCAGCTCCATTATTCATCATACGACGCATAATACCCGCAACACGAGAGGTGACGTTAGAATCACTCACCAAGCGCAATATCGAAGCAAAGCTTTCTCTAAAACTCTTGCCACCTTTATTGGCTCCGCCAAATTCTTGCATATTCTCACGGGTACGTTGGTACTCTGGAGCATTCATAATACGGTTACGACTCACGCTGCTTTTTGTTTTCACAAAATTCTCACCGTTTTTTCTAAAAAAGGTCAACCCATCTAAGGTCCCTTCTAATCTGATAAATGAATTATTTTTAGCCATAATATTTGATGTTATGATGCATATAGCCATGGCATTATAAAGCTATAATACATCTGGTTAGATAGCCCAAACGTGTTTTGGGTTGTTATTTTTGTCTAAGGGGATTAGTACAGCAATACTACAAATCCGGATGTTATAGTAAGCATAATGCATGTATGCTAATGTGCTGTGGGTCAAACATATAAAAAAATAAATTAACCGTTCGTCGATTTAAATTAACAGATTATCGGTAAAAAATGCATTTTACCGATGATTTTCTAAAATTGGGTCAATATTTTGAACGAATTTTTCATAATATCTAAGCCCACCCGAATAGTAGTTAAGAATCTCATAAAAATGAAAATAAATGAAAAAAAGTTTTCATAAATCGCACATATATAGTGTGTTATGAGATTTGTAGCATCACATAAAATGTTTAGAAATACTTATTTTTTGCACAGAGTACCTACGGTCGTCCTCCGTAGCTCCTTCGGCTGTCCTCCGTCACTCCTTCGTGTAAACACCAATACGAAGCATACAGCCAAGGAATAAAATAGCAATACTCAAAAGAGATACATAAGCGTATCTGTTCTATCATAAATTATTTTCTAGTATCAAGAATAAAACGCACCTTAAAACTTAACGAATAATATCATAAAAACCGATTGGAATAAAAAAGAGGGCATAACAAATGCGATAGCCTTCATGACTACCTATTTATTGAAATAAAAATTAAAGGAACTAAAATGAATAGTGTACAAAAAAATCCCGCACAGTAAAACCAAACGAGTTAAGTAAATTAATGTTGCTAACACCTAACACCTAACACCTAACACCAAACAACTAACAGCCAACAGCTAACAATCAATAGATAATTTGCAAAAACAATAAAAACTAGAAATAGGGAATAATCTAATTTAACGATTTACACTTAAAACCCCTAAACCACTATCGTACTTGAAATTCCGACGCAGTCGGAAAATGCTGTCGGCAGTATATATAACTAAAATCCGTTAAAAATAGCTGAAGCCTTGGAAGCTATTTAGGATTTTAGTTATGGTTTTAATAGCATGATAATGCTATTAAAAATACCTTCGACAGTAAAAGGCTTTTTTGGTAGCTTTTTTAGGCATAAAAAAGTACATATTAAGAAATCCCGCATAGCATAACCACACGAGATTAGTAAATTAAATTGGCTAACAGCTAACAATCCCTAAACAATCCAAACCATTGTAAGAAGTTCTAACCTCAGTTGGTAAGCCCGACCTTCGATTATTTAGTGTAAAACATGCAGTGAAGCAAAGGATTTAGTAAAAATCGAAGGAAGGATTAACAATTTATATATAAAATGGCTAGTTGGGAGTTTAAATTATTAAAACGTCCAATGCCCACCATTTTTACGCCGTAGCGAACATAATGTTTAGCTAAATAATCGGCAGTCTTGATTTTTTTGATTCGTTTTTTGATCAAGCAAAAAATGAATAGTAAAATAAAAAACCCGCAAAGCAAAACCAAACAAAATGAGTAAATTAATTTTGCCAACAGCCAACAGCCAACAGCTAACAGCTAACAGCCAACAACTAAAACAACCTACACACTATTCCTTACCAATCCTATTGTACGCACGAATAACAGCAACAGCCCATATAACAACACAGACCGTTACAAAAACGGATAACCATATAATTATATCATTTCCGTCCATTGTAAATCTGTTTTATAAATATAACGATGCCCAAAAGTGTTGGTGCCCAAAGTCCAATAAATATAGCATGAAGCTGGTCTCCTCTTAGAAATAGATATTCTGCTACAATAATAATTATGGCACAAATCGCAAGCATAAACAGATTTAAAGTACCAATAGTTTTTAGGAAATTCATTGTGGTTAATATGTTAGATGCCCTAAGTTAATAAAAAAATTAGTAGCCTATATGTTTTAATCTCAAATTAAGGAGCTTTAACTTTGTAAAAAACAATAATGCTTATGTCTAAGGATAAGAAGCCAGATCAGGTAGTATTTAACGACGAAACGCAACGCTATGATGCGGCATTAAAGCCTTATGCTACTAATGTTGGCGCACCTGCTATTGTGGTTACAGATAATTCTACATGGAAAAACAGAAATATTAACAAGGCAAATAAGCAAATAAAAGCCAAGTATTTAGAGCTGAAGGCAGAATATGAAAAAATGATGGAAGCACTAGAATATAATACTTTGGTGTACAATTCGCGTTATAATTTCGAACCGATTGTTGGAGAAACTTACCATTTGTATCGCGATAAGCAAGAAAAGTTCTTTTTATCTATAATAGCACCTGACGATTGTAACTTTGACTTTGTCGGTAGTTTTGAACTAAATAGTGAATTCATTTGGAAAAAGAAGGAAGACTAACACGCTTCCAGCTTTAAACACTCGCTGCAAAGTCTGAAAGCACAATGCGTATCCATAGAATTACAATTCCAACCCTTTAACATTGTCTAGTTCTAAACCTAGAAACAACAATTTATGAAACGTAGGTAATTGGGCGCCACTTTCGGTAGTAATCCAATTTTCCCATGTGGCTTCTAAACCATCAATAGGCAAAATATCCACCCACATTTGGTAGCTTTTAGGTTTTCCGTTTGCATCAAAATGCCAAAGGTAAGAATCACCAGGAGTACTGCCACCAGACATATAAGTAACTAAAAGCGCTGTTTCCCCAGATTCGGTTTGTACCAAACGACGTTCTACACCAGCATCAAAAACTTTGTATGGAGCCACTAACCAAAACGAATCATTGTTAAAGTAGTCCGTAGCTGTATCAATATAATCTTGTTTTTCTATACCATTATAGTCTTGCTTGGCCAAAAAAACTTTAGAATTCGCCTTGTTTTTAAAGTCTAAAATGACCGTAAAATGACTCCAAGACACTTCGCAAGTCTTATCCGTTTTATACCATTTGTAATGGTGTTTGCCTTTAAAGGTCCACTCTAAGTAATCCGTGTTTAAATACGCTTCTTCATTTAGGGCTTGTAGCATTTGTGTTGCCAATTGGTCTGCTTTGGCACCTTGTTGTCCAGTAGGTAAATCTTCGTTGTATTTTAAATACATAAAACCAAAGAGTAGGAGTGTAGGTAAGGTGAAAAAGATAATAAGACCTCCTATTATTTTTAGGATACGTTTTGTATTTAGTGTTTTTGCCAAAAGGAATATTGTTTAAGCAAATTTAATAAAGTATTTGTCATGCTAAACTCGTTTCACTATCTAATTATATGTGAGATGCTGAAACAAGTTCAGGATGACAATTCAATATATTTATTAACTTTTAGTTATCCGACTTATAACCAGCAGGTCGTTTCCAACGTACAGGAGCTTTAGGTTCTGGTTTCATTTTAAACTCATTACCTTTTAATAATTTAAGCGCTTCTTCTATAGCACGTTCTAATTGTGGATCAATACCTTTAGAAGTTAATTTAGGGGCTTGTATCACTTCAATATCTGGTGCAACACCTTCTCCTTCTACAGCCCACTCACCGTTAACATCGTAAAAACCTCCGCGTGGTGCCACCATACGGCCTCCATCTATAAATGCAGGAGTATCCCAAGTACCTACAAGGCCTCCCCAAGTTTTTGTCCCGATTAATGGACCAATGTTTTTCATCTTAAACATGTAAGGTAATAAGTCGCCTCCAGAACCAGCACGCTCGTTAATGAGCATTACTTTTGGTCCCCAAATACCTGCAATTGGAGTGGTCCAAGGGCGTTTGTCTCCTGCTTTACTATTAAAATACCCGAATAACTCACGAGACATCACATCGATCATATAATCTGCAGCAGAACCACCACCATTATTACGTTCGTCTATAACAGCTCCTTTTTTATCTTGTTGCGAAAAATAGTAACGGTTAAAAGAGGTAAAACCGCCTCCACCTGTGTTCGGTACATAGACATAAGCTAATTTACCATTAGAAAGTTCATCTACTTTTCTACGATTGCCTTCTACCCAATCCACAGTTCTTAAACCACGCTCATTACCAATAGGTTTTACCAAAATGGTTTTAGCATCTGCCATCGATGGTTTTGAGTTTACAGTGATATTAATTTCGCGTCCAGAGGTTTGCTCTAATAAACTATAAGGATTAACATCAGCCGAAAGCGTAGTGCCATTAATAGCTAAAATATAGTCGCCTTCATTCACATGGATGCCTGGTTGCGCTAATGGAGCTTTTAAGTTAGGATTCCAACGTTCTCCATTAAAGATTTTAGAAATCTTAAAGTGTCCATTAACCAATTCAATATCGCAACCTAATAAACCAACTGGCACACGATCTACATCTGGAAAATCACCACCAGACACATACGAATGGCCAACAGCAACTTCTCCACTCATAATATCCACCACATAGTTTAAGTCTGTTCGGTGACGTACATGGTCTATCCAAGGAGAATACCATTTATAGACCTCATCCCAAGGGGCACCATGCACATTATCTACGTACAAAAAGTCGCGCATATATCTCCAACCTTCCTTAAAGATTTGATGGGCCTCGGCTTTAGGATCTAGTTTTATTTTTAGGTTCGTTTTTAAGTTGTCTTTTCCTGGTTTTGGAGGTGCAGCGGCACCGGTTAATACCCAACTTCTATTCTGAAACAATAAGACGGAGTTTCTATCTTCTGATGCTACCATTTGAGAAACACCATCCGCATAGTCCGTAGCTTTTTCCTTTTCTACATCGTATGAATGTACTTTTAAGCCGTTGGCATTAGGAATGGCTTCGGCTACAAACACTTTGTTTTTTTGGCCTTTTAAAAGGGCTATATAGTTTCTAGCTGGTAAATCTAAGGCAACAGCACGATCGAAAATTCCGTTTTCATCTATTGTAACGGTAACTCCTTCTGATGCTTTTTTGTCATCTTTTTTACTGTCTTTATCACTGACCGAAGTTGAAGTGTCGTCTTTCTTAACATCTTCCTTGTCACTCTTTGGAAGATTAGGGGCTTCGTCTTGAGAGTTTAAAACAACAGCATATAAACTTCGGGTTAAATTAGCCGCAGGATCGTAATTACTCATATCTAACCATCCCGATTGTAAGCCATAGTTAGTACTGGCTAATGTATATAGATATTTCCCAGAAGCATCCCAAACCGGACTAATAGCATCTGCGATAGGATCGGTTAGTTGAATGGTTTTCTTTGAATCTACATTATAAGCAAAAATGGATTTAAAGTGACTATCTTGTTGTTTAGGAAATGCAATCCATTTACTATCTGGTGACCACACCGGATTCATGGTACGATTAGGATGTGCATAACGATCTGTTGCTACTTTACGCGCCTTTTTAGTTTCTAAATTAAGAATCCAGACATTATAATGGGTGTCTGAATAGGCAATGTATTTGCCATCTGGTGACCAATCTGGTTGAAAGTAAAACGTTGGATTAGGCAATTTTATAGCTTCTACATTCTGACCATCTTGATCTGCAAGCATTAATTGATACTCTCCGCTTTTATCAGAAAACCAGGCGATTTTATCTCCTTTTGGTGACCAAATAGGACTTCGGTCTGCAACACCTGGTGAGTTGGTAATGTTTTTCCATGTACCGTTTTCTTTTGGCACTGTAAATATTTCACCTCGATGTTCAAATATAGCACGTTTGCCTTTTGGTGATACATTAGGATTAGATAATTGAAATCCTGATACATTATCCCATTTTGAACGGTAAAAGGTTAAATCTGCTTTTACATCTATATTTAATTGAGACGTTTTTCCCGAACTTGGATTGTACACATGTAGGTAACCTCCTTGCTCGTAAACTATTTTGTCTTTACTAGCATCTAAGCTTTTGACATCGAATTTTTTATGAAACGTTATTTGTTTTTCTTCTTTGGTACTTGGGTTGAAGGACCAAATATTCATTGTATAATTGCGCTCAGACATAAAGTAAACAATCCCATCTAACCACACAGGATCTAAGTGACGCTCACCAGTTGGTTGCGATGTTCTTACTAAATCTTTTGTTTTCATATCTACCACCCAAATCGGCATGGCTTGTCCTCCTCTGTAGTTTCTCCATTCGGCATCCCAACCTGTAATTGGCGTATAAGCTAAGTATTTACCATCGGCTGATAACTCTCCATAAGCTGCTCTTGGAATATCTAAAGCTTCAGGTAAGCCTCCTTTAGTAGAAACTGTAAAGAATTTATTGGTCATGGTTGGTTGCGCTTCGCGCCCAGAACGAAAGAGTACTTTTCCGTCTGGTGTCCAGCCTTGTACAAAATCACCACCTGGATGATAGGTAAGACGTTTGGGTTCTCCTCCTTCAGAGGGCATTACAAAAACATCGACGTTACCATCGTATTGTGCTGTAAATGCAATTTGTTTACCGTCGTTAGAAAAGTGTGGACTCGATTCGTAGCCATCGTCACTAGTTAGTCTAATGGCTGTGCCACCATTTACGGATGCTTTCCATAAATCGTTAGCATAGACAAAGACAACATCATCTCCATGTAATGTAGGTTGTCGTAAGAGTTGTGTGCCTTGAGAAAAGCTGAATAGTGAATAGCATAAGGCTAGAGCAATACTAAATTGTCGCATTTTTTGATTGGTTTTTAGAAGTTGGTAAGTTGATTGCATTTGGTGCTTATAAATATACGATTTAGAGTTTGTGGAAATTCTAAAACAATGTTAAAAACTGTTTGGTTAGTATATAATTTATAGACTGGTTCTCGATATAAAATTGCGAAATAGCAATTTCAATCGAACTGACGTAAGTGTGATTTAATTATAGGATACTATTTAGTCACTTCGAGTGATTTCGAAGAATGAGAAATTATATCGAGAAGTATCTAAAACCCAACTGCTGTATCATCACCACGTTTATCTGCACCACCTTCTAGTGTGCCATCATCTAGCATTAAGATACCATCTACAATTCCGATAATAGGAGAGCGTTCCTCATTAATTGTATAGCCTAGAGCCTCTAGTTCTTTAATGAGTTTTTTATCAAAAGAATGAGGTTCCATACGAATTTCGTCTGGTAGCCATTGGTTATGAAAACGAGGTGCATTTACGGCTTCTTGCATCGTTAATTCAAATTCATGTATGTTTAAAATAGTTTGTAATACTGAGGTAATAATTGTAGAACCTCCAGGTGTGCCAACAGACATATAAAATTCACCATCTTTTTCAACGATTGTTGGAGTCATAGAACTTAGCATTCGTTTTTCAGGTGCGATGCTATTAGCTTCAGCACCAATTAAACCATAGTAATTGGGTTCGCCTGGTTTACTACTAAAATCATCCATCTCGTTGTTTAAAAAGAAGCCTAATTCTTCTACATAAAGTTTAGAGCCATAACCACCATTTAAAGTAGTGGTAACTGCAATGGCATTGCCAAACTGATCAACAATAGAGTAGTGTGTGGTTTCATCACTTTCGTAGCCAACAATGTCACCATGAGAAATAGAGTCGGCAGGAGTTGGACTTTTAAAAGAAAAGTTTTCCATTCTTTTATGCAAATACACTTCACTTGTCAAGGTTTTAATAGGAATATCTACAAAGTCTGGATCTCCTAAATAATAACTGCGATCTGCATAAGCACGCTTTTCAGCTTCAACTAAAACTTGAATTGCCTTTAATGAGTTATGTCCATAATCTTTTAAATCGAAAGGCTCAACCATGGTCATTATTTGATTAAGACACACTCCACCTGAGGAAGGTGGTGACATAGATGTAATGGTTAAATCATCATATTGAAACGAAATTGGATCTCTCCATTTGGCTTCATATTTTGCTAAATCTTCAAGCGTTATAATACTTCCTTTAGCTTGAAGAAATTCTACCAGTTTTTTAGCCGTTTCACCTTTATAGAATTCATCTCTTCCATTTTTAGATATACGTTGCAAGGTTTCTGCTAAAGCGGTATTGATAATTTGGTCACCAGATTTTAGGTTATTGTTATAAAGGATTTCCTTTCCGTTTACAGCCCTAAACATACTGTCGTAATGCGCAATTCGTTTTTCTTGTTTATCTGTAATGTAATAGCCATTTTTAGCAAGTGCTATAACGGGTTTTAAAATGGTAGTAACATCGAGTTTTCCAAAGCGTTTTTGAGCTTCAAAAATACCTGCTATAGTTCCTGGAATACCTACAGCCATTGAGCCAACAGTACTGAGGTCTTTAATAACATTTCCATCATCATCTAAATACATATCTTTAGTCGCTGCTAAGGGTGCTTTTTCTCTATAATCCAAAGCACCTTTTGTACCATCTGCCATTCTATAGATTAAAAAACCTCCTCCTCCAAGATTACCAGCATATGGATAGGCAACTGCCAAAGCCATTTCAGTTGCCATCATAGCATCAAAAGCATTACCACCTTGCTTAAGGATTTCTGCTCCAATTTTAGAGGCTTCTTCTCTAGCACTCACTACCATAGCTTTTTTTGCTATAAGTCCTCTTTTATTTGTTGATGTTTTGGATAGTTTTTCGTCTTTTTTACAACTTGAAATACTTATTAAAAGCGCAAAACATAAAAGGAGTAAACGATTCATATTTTAAATTGTTTTTCTATTTCTAAACGTTTGTTAGTGCTAAACTCTATTAACTCGTTAAAGAATACAGTAAAATCATTTTCAAAAGCACTATAGTTTTCTTTGAGTTCTTTTGTAGCCTCATTCATTTTAGAGCGTCCTTTAGTTCGTCTGTTCATGCCATCTAACACTAACTGAATTCCGTCTATAGTCGCATAACTAAGTAACCAATTACCTTCAATCATTATAGGTGTTAGTTTTTGAAAACGCTCTGGTAAAACATGTAAATGTTTATTGAGACTTTTATAAAAATCATCTATATATTCTGCTAAGGGTATATCGGAATAATCTTTCCAATTCTTAGCTAAAAAATGGTCGTAAAAAATATCTACTATGACACCACTATAGTGTCCGTAGTTTTTATGTAATCGCTTAGTACTCTGTCTTACAACAGGATGTGCATCTGTAAATGTATCAATCTCGCGATGCAGTTGAATACCAGCTTGCATTGCAACAGGAAAGCGGGTATAATTTTTACCTCTAACACCATCACCAGCAAAATTGCCTATGGTTAAAAGTTCATTGTCACTAGACAAATAGATATGTGCTAAGAAATTCATGAGTCCGAATTTACAAATTCATAATAACAAAATAGTAATAAAGCGTATATCTATTTATATTTGCTGAAAATCAAAATTATATATGACTTTAATAAAATCTATTTCAGGAATCAGAGGTACTATAGGAGGTAAAGTTGAAGAAAATTTAACACCAATTGATGCGGTTAAATTTGCCGCAGCTTATGGTACATGGCTAAAACAACAACGTAATAAAGAAAATTACAGAGTAGTAGTTGGACGTGATGCGCGTATCTCTGGAGAAATGATTCAGAATTTAGTAATGAATACTTTAGTCGGACTGGGAATCCATGTCATAGATGTGGATTTATCTACAACGCCAACGGTTGAAGTCGCTGTACCAATGGAGCATGCAGATGGTGGTATTATATTAACAGCAAGTCATAATCCAAAACAATGGAATGCTTTAAAACTTTTAAATGCAAAAGGTGAATTTTTGAATGGTGCAGAAGGACAAAAGATACTAGAGATAGCAGAATCTAACGATATGAATTTTGCTGAGGTTGATGATTTAGGTAAGATTACAAAAAATACGGCTTACATAGATTTGCATATTGAGGAAGTTTTAAAATTACCATTAGTAAATGCTAAAGCCATTGAAAACGCTAATTTTAAAGTAGTTGTTGATGGTGTAAATTCTACAGGTGGTATTGCAATTCCACTTTTATTAGAACGTTTAGGTGTGCATCCTGTTAAACTGTATTGTGATCCAACAGGACATTTTCCTCATAACCCAGAGCCATTAAAAGAACATTTAGGTGATTTGGCTGCTGCGGTTGTAAAAGAGCGTGCCGATTTTGGTATAGTCGTAGATCCAGATGTGGATAGATTAGCATTTATGGATGAAAATGGAGACATGTTTGGAGAAGAATATACATTGGTGGCCTGTGCTGATTATGTGTTGAGTAAAAATCCCGGAAATACAGTAAGTAACATGAGTTCTACTAGAGCGTTGAGAGATGTTACTGAGAAACACGGAGGCATGTACGAAGCTAGTGCAGTTGGAGAAGTGAATGTAGTTGAGTTAATGAAAAAGAATAATGTGGTTATTGGTGGTGAAGGTAATGGGGGTATTATTTATCCAGAATTACATTACGGTCGTGATGCATTAGTTGGTGTGGCTTTATTTTTAAGCTTATTAGCTGAAAAGCGAATGAAAGTGAGCGAGTTAAGAGCCTCTTATCCTAACTATTATATGAGTAAGAAAAAGATAGAATTAACTCCAGGATTAGATGTTGATGGAATTTTAAGTACTATGGAATCTAATTATAGTCATGAAAAGTTGACCACTATTGATGGAGTAAAAATTGACTTCGCTGATAGTTGGGTACACTTACGTAAAAGCAATACAGAACCTATTATTAGAATATACACGGAAGCTCCATCTCAAGAAGCTGCAGATACATTAGCTGATCGTTTTATTGCCGAAATAAAGGCTATTGCTAATATTTAGTACCTTTGAGTAGATGGTTCAAAAGTTAAAATAATCTGTCATTTTTATAAAGTTAGAAACAGTAGTAAATACAAATGTTATGATTTCTGAAGTTAAACATAAAGAATCGACTGAACTTGAAACTTACTTCAATCAGTTCAGAAAGCATATAATAGGACAAGATCAAACTTTTATATCACCTTATGGTGAACAAAAAATCATATATACAGATTGGACTGCTTCGGGTCGTTTATATAGACCAATAGAAGAAAAGTTATGTAACGATTTTGGACCTTTTGTTGCCAATACACATACTGAAACTACAGTGTCTGGTACAGCCATGACAAAGGCATATCATAAGGCTAAACAGATTATTAAGGATCATGTTAATAGTAATGAAGATGATGTTTTAATTGTGTCTGGCAATGGCATGACAGGTGTAGTAAACAAGTTTCAGCGTATTCTTGGTTTAAAAGTTCCGGAAAATTTAAAAGATTATACAAAGATACCTGATGAGATGCGACCAGTAGTTTTTGTGTCTCATATGGAGCATCATTCTAACCAAACCTCGTGGTTAGAAACGATGGCCAAGGTTGAAGTTATTCCACCAAATAAAAACGGATTAGTTTGCCTAGAAAATTTAGAAAAATTACTTCTACAATATAAAGATCGAACGATAAAAATTGCTTCGATTAGTGGAGGATCTAATGTAACAGGCTTGCAAACACCTCATCATAAAATAGCTAAATTAATGCACAAGCACGATGGAGTTTGTTTTGTAGATTTCGCTTGTTCTGCACCATATATAGAAATTGATATGCATCCTAAAGATAAAGATGCACAATTAGATGCTATTTTCTTTTCACCTCATAAGTTTTTGGGTGGTCCAGGTACTTCTGGTGTATTGGTTTTTAATAAAAAGCTTTATAAAAACATGATACCAGATTGTCCAGGAGGTGGTACTGTCAGTTGGACCAATCCTTGGGGCGAACATAAGTATATAGATAATATTGAAGATAGGGAAGATGGAGGTACTCCTGGATTTCTTCAAACCATAAAGACGGCACTCTCTGTAAAATTAAAAGAGCAAATGGGAGTCGATAATATGTTGAAACGCGAGCATCAATTAGTCGATTTCATTTTTAAGAAGTTAGAGCCAATTTCTAATATTAATATTCTTGCAGGTCAACATAAAGATAGGTTAGGTGTGATTTCATTTTATATAGATGATTTGCACTTTAATTTAGGTGTTAAATTGCTCAACGATAAATTCGGAATACAAACACGAGGTGGTTGCAGTTGCGCAGGGACTTATGGACATTTTTTACTGCATGTAGATCAGCAAATGTCTAATGAGTTAACCAATGAGATTTCTATAGGCGATTTAATACGTAAACCAGGTTGGATTCGTATGTCTATTCATCCAACAACCACTAATGCAGAAATAGAATTTGTTTGCGATAGTATTATTGATTTAGCCAAAAATCATGATACTTGGTCTAAGGATTATGAATACTCAAAATGTAATAATGAGTTTATTCATAAATCTTTAATAAATAAACCTTGTAATGCAACGAATGTAGATGCTTGGTTTAATTTGGATTAAGTAATGTTTCTAAGTCTACTAAATAAAGACAATTAACATTTTAAAGAAATTCCGCAGGAACTTCATCTTTATGTTTCCAACGTTTATGGGTCCATAAGTAGAATTCTGGTTTTTCATAGATTTGTTTCTCTATGAAGTCGATATACAAATCTGTAATTTCGTAGTTCTTATAGTCTCTAGGATTCATTATAAGATTATGAAAAGTGGCTTCGTAATAACCACGTTTTACTTTTTCTATTTTAAAAAATAGTACAGGTACATCTAACCGTTTAGCAATCATTTCTGGACCAGTAATAACAGGAGCTTTAATGCCCAAAAAGTTTCTCCAATAATGCGCCTTATCTTTTTTTGGTGATTGGTCTGCCGCAAAACCTGCTGCGAATAATTCACCTTCTTTTTTTAAACTTGTTAGTGTAGAAATCGTTTTTTTGGTTGTTACCAAATAGGCATTGTATTTAGCTCTAATGCGTTTTACGAGCTTATCGAAATATTTATTTCTTAAGCGTTTGTATATGGCGTAGCCTTTATGTTTTATATGGCGTTGTATAACAACAGTCCATTCCCAATTAGCATAATGCGAACACATTAATAATACACTTCTATTTTGTGTTTCTAGCTCCTTTATTTTTTCAATATTGGTGTAGACAAATCGTTTTTTTATTTCACTCTCTTTTATGGTTAGTGATTTTATCGCTTCTAAAATAATATCACAAAAATGGCTATAGAATTTTTTAGTAATATCTGAAATTTCTTTTTCAGATTTGTCTGGGAAAACCAAGCGTAAGTTGCCTTTGACTATAGATTTTCTATAGCCAAATACACGATATAGCCAAAAACAAAGTATATCTGAAAGTCCGTATAATAATCTAAACGGAAGCATAGATACTAACCACAGAATCGGATAAATAAGAATATAGGCAATAAGTTGCATTAAAAGATGTTAGCTTTGAAGCGCAAAGATATATTATATTTGACTTATAACTTTAGCTTACATGAACAATAATTTAGACCCAGTTACCATAGTAATAATTGCAGCCAATGTAATTATGTCCTTAAAAGGCTTTAATGATCGTTCTTTTTTTGAACAATATAAGTTTAATGTAGGAAGTATAAGACGAGGAGAACAGATAAGAATGTTTAGCTCAGCCTTTCTGCATGCAGATCCTACACACTTGTTATTTAATATGGTTACACTATATTTTTTTGCAAGTTATGTTATTGAACCTTTAGGGACTTTAAATTTTGTTATAATCTATATAGCAAGTTTAGTGTTTGGTAATTTATTGTCCTTGTATTTTCATAAAGATGAATATTGGTATAGTGCCATTGGTGCAAGTGGAGCTGTTACAGGTGTTTTGTATTCAGCTATTCTTATACAACCAGAAATGAGTTTGTATATGTTTTTTGTTCCTATTCCTATTCCAGGATATATTTTTGGTATAGGATACCTTTTATACTCAATTTATGGTATGAAAAATAGAATAGGTAACATTGGGCATGATGCTCATTTTGGTGGAGCTGTTGGTGGTTATATAGTTACACTAATCTTAATGCCTAGTTTATTTAAAACTGATTTGGGACATATAGGTTTACTAGCAATACCAATTATAATATTATATGTGCTATATAAAACAGGAAAGCTCAATTAAATATAATTGAGCTTTCTTGTTGTTTTAAACTAATTTCTATTGATTTAGAAGTTCTTCTACCTTTAATTGCAACGCTTTTCCACGTAAGTTTTTATATGCAATTTTACCGTCCTTATCTAAAATATAAGTGGCAGGTATAGATTGGATATTATACAGTTTAGCCACAGGATCATTAAAGTATTGTAAGTTAGATACGTGATGCCATGTTAAATTATCTTTTTTAATAGCCTCTAACCATAATTTTTTAGGATCTTTTTGTCGTTGGTCACCATCTAAAGACACACCTATAATTTCTAAACCTTGATCATGGTATTTTTCATAAATCCTTACCACATTTGGGTTTTCTTTGCGGCATGGTCCACACCAAGCTGCCCAAAAATCTATAATAGTCACTTTGCCTTTTATATCGTTTAGGCTAACCATATCTCCATTAGGATTAGGAGCTTCAAAATTTGGTGCTACTTTACCAATTTCTAAATGTGCTATTTTTTGATATTCTTCATAAAGCTCATCTAATTTTTTTCGTGTTTCTTTACCTTTAGGTGAATCTTTTAAATTCGGAGTAAGGTTTTCAAAGGCCTCAATATAAGCTTCGACGTCAATTTTAGGTTTATTAAGTTCTAAACCAATTAGGTTAAGACTAAAATAGGCGTCATTATTAGCTTTTGCAAATGTTATTGCGTGGTTTGCCATTTCTAAGCTATAACCTTCTAAAACATTATGAATAGAATCCTTTCGCTCTAAATCATTATTTTTAATAGCATCTCTATAGTTAACAATTGTCATTTGGCTTTTTTTCCTAATTTCTGCCATTTCATCCTGAAACTTTATAAAGTCATTATTAGTCTCAGAACCCTTAACAACTGATGCCATCGGGTTTGCCTTATTAACGGTTATGTCAATCTCACTGTTTTCGAGCATAAAAATTAGTTCACCTTTGGTGCCATCTATAGATAAAAAACGAACAGCGGGCTCTTCAATAGAACCGGTTATTTTAAACTTTTCATCCATAACTATTGCTGTGTCAGTCACAACTTGTTGTCCGCGTTCATCAACCTGCTTCAAGTATATTCTTACACCATTATAAACATCTTTTGCATTTCCGTTTATTAGATATCCTGTTCTAGATTCCGTTTTGCAAGCTGTAAGCAATAATCCAATAATAGTAATTGTAAGTATTCTTTTCATGATTTTCTTTTTTTGTAGCACACAAATATATAAACAATGCTGAGAAAATTGAAGAACGGCTTGTGAATTAAATCTTAAATAGTACGTAATCATTTTATAAGAATCATATATTTTACAATACTTTTGCAGTAAAGAATTCTAACATGCATAACGATACTATTGTAGCTTTAGCAACACCATCTGGAAGTGGAGCAATTGCTGTTATAAGATTATCTGGTAATGATGCCATTGCATTAGCCTCTAATTCGTTTAAATCTGTTTCTAATAAAAACTTAAGTGTACAACCCACTCATACCATTCATTTAGGACATATAATTGATGGTGAAAAAACCCTTGATGAGGTTTTGGTATCCGTTTTTAAAAACCCAAATTCGTATACAGGAGAGGATGTTATAGAGATATCTTGCCATGGCTCCAACTATATTCAACAAGAAATCATTCAATTATTTCTTCGAAAAGGCTGCCGAATGGCAACTGCGGGTGAGTTTACGTTGCGAGCTTTTTTAAATGGGAAGCTCGATTTAAGTCAGGCAGAAGCTGTAGCCGATTTAATTTCAAGTGATAATGAAGCCTCACATCAAATTGCGATGCAGCAAATGCGAGGTGGTTTTTCTTCTGAAATTGCCAAGCTACGAGAAGAACTTTTAAATTTTGCATCCTTAATAGAATTAGAACTCGACTTTGCCGAAGAAGATGTAGAGTTTGCGGATAGAACTCAGTTTAAACAATTGATAGAACGCATAACTTTTGTTTTAAAACGTTTAATTGATTCGTTTGCTGTAGGAAATGTGATTAAAAATGGAATTCCAGTGGCTATTGTTGGAGAACCTAATGTTGGGAAATCAACATTATTAAACGCTTTATTGAATGAAGATAGAGCGATTGTATCTGAAATAGCAGGAACCACAAGAGATACTATTGAAGACGAAATTTCTATTGGAGGTATTGGTTTTCGATTTATCGATACTGCAGGTATTAGGGAAACCAAAGATGTGGTTGAGAGTATTGGAATAAAGAAAACCTTTGAAAAAATAGAACAATCGCAGGTCACTATTTACTTATTTGATGCTCAAAAAAATATAGAGACGCTTGAAGCGGTTAGAATTGAGATTGAAAAAATAAGAAATAAATATCCTCAAAAGCCTTTATTGGTGATTGCGAATAAAATAGATACACTTAGTGATTTGCAATTAGCGGAAATCAACAAAAATATTGCAGACGTATTATTGTTATCTGCTAAAACAGGTTTTGGAGTAGAGCAATTAACCAATTCACTTCTTAATTTAATAAATACTGGTGCGCTTAGAAATAACGAAACCATTGTAACTAATTCTCGTCATTATGATGCCTTATTAAAAGCTTTTGAAGAGATTCAGAAAGTGCAGCATGGATTAGAAACAGGCTTGTCTGGTGATTTATTGGCTATCGATATTCGCCAAGCTTTGTATCACTTCGGTGAGATTACAGGAGAAATTACCAATGATGATTTATTGGGTAATATTTTTGCTAATTTTTGTATTGGAAAGTAACTTGCACAACTAGGTGTAACCTCTTCACAGAAATTAAGTAAGTCTAAGGTTTGCTATATTTGTTGAAACGTCTGATTTCTATTTTCTTAAATGGCTATTCCTAGAAAATCCATAGCAGTACTTCCTTTCGTCAATATGAGTAGTGATATTGAAAACGAATACTTCTGCGATGGATTGACAGAAGAAATTATAAACGCCTTAGCAAAAATCAAACAACTTTCTGTTACTTCCCGTACATCTTCATTTTATTTTAAAAACAAGTCAGTAACAGCAAGCGAAATAAGAGAGAAACTTGAGGTAGCTACCTTTATTGAAGGTAGTGTAAGAACCTCAAAGAAGAAAATGCGTATAACAGTGCAGATGATTGATACTGTTGACGATTTTCATTTCTGGTCAGAAACCTTTGATAGAAACCCAGATAACATTTTTGAAATTCAAGATGAAATTAGTCTATTCATTGCTGAAAAATTACGTGAACATGTAGGTCATATTGAGATAGAAGATAAGCTAGTAGCACCTATTGATGTGCCTGTAGCTATTTATAGAGAATACCTGAAAGGGAGGTATTACATTATGAAGTTGGATTATAAAAATTCAATTAAGGGTATCAATATCTTAAAAGATGTAATACATAAATCACCCAATTTTCCCAATCCCTATTTAGATATAAATCTAGCCTATATTAATATGGGAACTATGGGACTTTTACCTGCATTTGAAGCCTACGAGAAGGCCCAGCCTTATTTGTCAAAGGCATTAGTGCTGGACCCAAACTCATCAAGGTCACAATTGAATTTGGCTTTGATTGAATGTTGGCAAAATTGGAATCTTAAGAAAGCTTACGAACACGCTCATAAGGCTCTGGAGATGCAGCAAGCAGACGATATTTACTTAACCATTTCTAATTTTTTGACAGTAGAAGGGAAATTAGATGCAGCACATAATTACCTTGAAAAAGCATTACAATTAGATCCGTATGCCGCTATCAATCATCATTATAAAGGGTTTTTATATTACTTAAAAGAAGAATACACCACAGCAATACCTTTCTTAAAAAAAGCTTTGGAGCTAGACCCTAAATTACCCTTTCCACCAATTTACATTGGGATTTGTTTATTACTATCAGGCAAATCAAATGAAGCTTTGACGTACTTTGGTTCACTTAAAGGAGTTTCTGTGAAAGACCTTACGAAATTAGGAGGTGAAACCATGTGTTATGCGTACCTTAATGAGACGGAAAAGTGTAATGATGGATTAAAAGAACTAGAAACGTATTTATCAACAGCCCTTGTAGATAAGGCATTAACATTTTTAATATTAGTTAATGCGTTATTAGGTAATGATGAAAAGGTGGTTGATTTAATAACGCAAGCATACAATAATCATTTACCATTAATTTTAGTATTAAATCCATCACCAATTCTTAAGCCTTTAAAAACTTACAAAGGATTTAAAGATATTATGCTTAAAGCTATTCCAGATAACGACAACTACAAACAAAAGAAAAAGTACAAACAAGCACTATTAAATAAAGACGAAATAGAGAAGTACACAAAGGAACTTGAACAGATTATGATGGATTATAAATTGTACTTAAATCCAGACTTGTCATTAAAAGATTTAGCCTCTTACTTAGAACTGCCAACCAATTACGTTTCTCAATTATTAAACCTAGGGTTTCAAAAAAACTTCTCTGAATATGTGAATACTTTTAGAGTCAAGGAATTTAAAGAACGAGTACTTTTAAAAGAAAATAAAGGTTTAACCATTATGGCTGTAGCATACGATAGTGGTTTTAATTCTAAAACAGTATTTAATACGTTCTTTAAAAAAATAGAAGGAATAACACCAAATACTTATCTTAAAAGTAATAGTTAGTTCTGATTCTTAAAGTAGAACTTTGTAATTCTGTAGTCTACTTAATTTTATCAAAAATTAAATGATACTGTAGAATTGAAAACTAAAAAGTATCAAGAACTAATAGAAATTCTACAATTCATCATTTTAAATCAACAGTTCAGTTTATTGGATTCAGAAACATCTATATTTTATAGAAAATTTGCAGCTGAATTTAAAAAAGTATCCATCATAAACGAATAATTATGAAATCAATTAAAATGAAAAATCGATTTATTCTACTATTTGCTTTAGTTATACTTAGTGCCTGTAATGAGAAAGCTAAATCAGGTACAACCCAACAACCAACACTAGCCGATTATGCTATTGGTGAAACATGGGTATGGAAGTATAAAGGCGTAACCACGGAAGGAGAGGTTAGATCTAAAGGGATAGACACTCGAGAAATAATAGAAGTTAATGGTGAGTTGCATATAACTATCGGTAAGGATACGATTCCTGTTTCAGAAATGGTAAAGCCTGAAGAAAGTAAGACGCCAAAGTACGATTGGCCACTTAAAGAAGGAAAAAAGTGGGTTTATGAAGAAAACTGGACAAGTCAAGATGGTACAACCGGAAAACAGCAAATGAACGCTGAAGTATTATCCTATAAAGAAGAAACAGTAGAAGCTGGAACTTTTATGGCGTACACCATTCACTATAATGGTAATATCACAAATTCTAGAGGGTATAATGCGGTTGTAGATGAGGTTTGGCTATACGCACCTGAAGTTAAAAACTTTATAAAGCTAACTCAAAAACAAGATGATTTTGTGTATAACGAAGAACTCGTTGAGTATTCTGATAAGCCATTAAAAAGTAAAGTTCAATTAGAGAATCAAATCATTGGAAAAGTGAAGTTTTTGGAAGAAACTGAGGACTTTAGTACTATAGCAAATAAAATGGTCGACTATAAAATACCTGCTCTCTCGCTTGCAGTTATTAATGATGGGAAAATAGAGTGGACTGAAATGTTTCAAAATTCAAATTTTTCAGAGCAGAATTTAAACGATTCTAGCATTTTTCAAGCAGCATCCTTATCGAAACCCGTAACTTTTTTCGCTGCCTTACGAATGCATACAGCAGGAAAAATAGATTTAGATGAAAATATAGAACAGTACATAAAGAATTACAAATTACCACAAGGCAAACAAACGGTTGAAAACCCAGTAACCTTTCGTAATATCTTTTCGCATACTTCTGGTATTACCTCAGGAGGCTATCAAGGTTATGCTAAAGACCAGGTTATGCCAAGTGATGTTGAGGTTTTAAATGGTAGTGAAGGTGTTAATTCACCAGCAATAGAAGTTATTTCAACACCCAATGAAATGTTAGCGTATTCGGGTGGTGGCTATACCTTAGCTGAGGTGGCACTTCAGGATATTTTTAATGATGATTTTTCAAATATTATGAACCAATGGATACTTCAACCTATTGGTATGGAGAATTCTCAATTCACACAACCATTGCAACCATCAGATTCAAGTAAAGTTGCAAAAGGCTATACGTCAAATGGTGTTGTTTTAGAAGGTGGTTGGAGAAACCATCCAGAACAAGCAGCAGCAGGACTTTGGAGTAATGCTAATGATATGGCTAAATTTTTAATTGAAATTTATAAAGGTTATCAAGGCAAAAATTCAGTTTTTTCTAAAGAAGAAATTCAATCGATACTCAATCAAGAGCGAGATGGACATATTTATGGGTTAATTGTAGATAAGTCAGAAAATGGTTTTGCAATTACCCATTATGGAGGCAATGCTGGCTATCGTACAGGCATGACCATAGACCTTAATACTGGAAAAGGATTGGTCTATTTAATTAATTCAGATAATGGTGGTGCTCTGGGCAATGAGTTGCTGTTATCTACTTCTCAATTGTACAATTGGAATCACTTTAAACGCACATCTGTTAAACGAAATCAATCAGATACTACATTATTAAAACAACTTACAGGGAAATATAAATGGAATAATCAGGTTGATCTGTCTGTAAGTTTTAATGATGAAACAAAACTACTTTCATTGCACTTTCCAAACGGTGATGCCTATAATCTTATTTCAATTGAAGGCGAAGAAATAAGTTTCATCAATCCAAATACTGGAGTCAATGTCAAATTTTTAAGGTCGAGTGACTATAATTCATTTCTCTTATATGGACAAACAGCCGTAAAGCTTAATTAAGTTTATATTTTGTGTAGTTGCTAAAATAAATAGATGCAGTTAACACCAACCCATAAGCTGTAAAATATAACCACCCAAGGATATTCAATTCTTAATGTTAGTTCTGATTCTTAAAGTAGAACTTTAAACTCAGTCTACCACGCTACTTTTGAAATCATAAGTAAAAACTTAATCAATGGAAAAAATGAAAACAAAAAAAACTAAAAAAGGAGTCAAACTAGGCATAGGAATCATACTAGGAACTATAGTTGGTTATTTAACCTCAAATATACAATTGTGGTTTGTTTTAGGAATTGCTATTGGAGCAGCTTTGGAATATGGCACTCAAAGAAAATCATAAAATTAAATAATCTATGAATGCAAATACAGAACAGAAGAATTTAATTAAGACCGCTAGAATAACTGGCTTATGGTATTTAATGATGGCTATTACAGGAATTCTCGGGTTTTTAGTCTTTCATTCTCAAATATTTGTGTCTGGTAATCCAGAACAAACGCTAACAAATCTAGTAGAATTAGAATCTACAGCAAGAATTAGGTTGCTACTAGAATTTGGTATCGTAATATCTCAGGCACTTACTGCTGTTTGGTTTTTCAAATTATTTAAAGATAGTTATGAATGGGAAGCGTGGACTTTAGGTATATGGGGAATGGTAAATGCTTTAGCCATTATGATAAGTGCAATTTCAATCGCCTCAGTAATAGGTATTGCAAATTCTGATATAAGTGCTATGGAAGACAAGGTTTTACTGATTCAAGTTTTTCAAAATATTATTTCGAATGCTTGGGGTATTGGTGGCCTATTTTTCGGGTTATGGCTATTTCCCATGGGATATATAGTTATCAAATCTAAAAGGTTGCCTGTCTGGTTAGGAAGGGTTATTATATTGGGTGGTGTAGGCTATCTAATTTCAACAGTTATACACTACACCGGAATTGATTTTAGCTTCAATAAATTTCTTACGCTACCTGCAACAATTGGAGAATTTTGGATGATAGGTTATTTACTAATTTTTGGCATAAGACCTAGCGATAAGTAAAATTAAATTAAAACGGCACTCAACAATGACTTTAAGTAATTGCTTTTTTCGTGTACTTCTGAAAACCCTCACATATTTTGCTTGCGCCAGTTCGCTGCGCTCGTGTCAGCTTTGTGAGTACTTGCAAAGTTGAGTGCTAAAGTACGCTACTACTCATAGATAAGACAATTATCAGAACATTAAATTAATACATAAAAATAAAAATCATTAATCAAAACAATCAAAAAACGAACAATTATGAAATCAATTAAAATGAAAACAATCAAAAAACAAATTTTATTAAGAATGGCTTGTGTAGCCTTTGCATTAGTTTCAAGTACAACATATGCACAAAACACAAATTCAGAAAAAACAACACAAAGGGATGGATTCATCTTCGAATTCGTAGTAGGCGGAGGACTTATCAGTATAGAAGATAGTGCAGGCATTCAAACGTTTGACAAATCGCAAGGAACTTTCGTTTTTCCAGATTTAAAATTTGGCTACATGTTAAACGAAAAACTAGCCATTACTGCTGCTATGCCAGGAAACATATACCAATTTCAGGATAATGACAGAAATTTTGGAGGTTTTATTCCATCACTACAATATTGGGTAAAAGATCGTTGGTGGATTCATGGAGGTATTGGTCTAGCCATAGATTCGCCAGCACTGTATGATATTAAAGACGATGTAAATGACAACTGGAACTTTGGTTGTGCTGTTATGGCAAGCACAGGTTACGAAATTTATAAAAAGAAAAACTTTGCGCTTAATATACAGTCTAAATTAGTTTTGGGTCGTACGTCTTTAGATGGAGATGCGCATAGAGATGCAGTAATCTTTAATGTAGGATTAGGGCTGAGCTGGTTGTAAAAAAAAAAGAAAATAATATAAGAGTCAATAAATGAAACTAGTAATTAAAAAGTATAAGAAAATGAAAAAAACGTATTATTTATTGACTCTTTTAGTGTTAATAGTATCTAGTTCGTGTAATACTAAAATCAAAGAGGCAAAGGAAGAAAACTTAATAGCACAAATAGACGAGATTTGGGCAACTGAACAGCATCCAATCAGATCGAGAGATTCCCTAATTTCTATCTATGGCGTTGACCATAATTTAGTGAAAGTACAAGATTCAATTATAGATAAAAATCACGCCATTAACGAGAAAAAAGTAAAGACTATTCTAGATAAACATGGTTGGCCAACTAAGGATATGATTGGAGAACGAGGGAATTGGACTATATGTAACGTTATTCAACATTCAGATAATGAAGTTCGAATACAATACCTTCCAATGATGAGACAAGCTGTAAAAGACAAAAAATTAGAACCACGTTTTTTAGTTAGAGCTGAAGACAGAATTGCAACTGAACGAGGGGATTTACAAATCTATGGTGGACAGATGAAATACTATCCAGAAACTAAAAGTTTTAATCTTTGGCCAGTTTTTGATCCAGAAAATATAGATAAAAGAAGAACTGCTATTGGTTTAGATTCTATTGCCATATTTCTAAAGAATAGATTTGATTTTAAATGGAATCTTGAAGAACAGATAAAGAGAACAAAGGAATTTGAAATGAAGAAACAGGAAGGGAGTAAAAATGAGTTAACCAATTAGATTACATTTTCTAAACTCGAACATTTAAGGCATCAATCAAAAAACGATCAGTCTATGTTTTTCAAATCAAAAGAAGGAAAAGAAAAAATTATAGCCCTTTATAATCAAAAGTTAAAAGAGCTGAATATTGAATATTCAGAAAAATCTGTGGAAACAAAGTTTGGAGTCACTAATATTATTACTACTGGCGATTCTAATAACCCTCCTTTAGTTCTGATTCACGGAACAGGAGGTTGTGCGCCTCAAATTTTAGATTCTTTTCCCAATTTAACCTCACGGTATTGCGTGTATGCTGTAGATGTGTTAGCTCAACCCAATAAGAGTGCTGAGAATAGACTAGATATGAAATCTTTGGATTATGGTGAATGGCTCTTAGAAGTCATCATAAAATTAAGGTTAAAAGATGTTACTTTAGTAGGATTTTCCTTTGGAGGGTTAATAAGTTTAAAGGCACTTGAATTTAGTGAAATTCCCATAAATAAAGTTTTCTTAGTAGCACCTGTTTATATTATAAATGGCAATCCATTATTAGGGTTATGGAAGATGTTTATACCTTTAAAAAAGTTTATAAAAACTAAGAACCCAAAGTATATTAAAAAAGTTATGAGTGCTTTATTTTCAGAATACGATGACTTTGCATTAAAATATATGTCGCTTACGTTTACGCATTGTAATATGGATTTTTCACCACTACCTTTAATATCTAAAAATTCAGCCAAAAACATTGCAACACCAATTACCATGTTCGCTGCAGAAAAAGACATCATGTTTCCAGGTAAAAAAATGATTAAACGAGCTATAGATATATTTCCTTCTTTACAAGAAGTTGTTTTGTTACAAGGGGCTAAACATGTGCCTCGTTTAAAAGATTTTAAAGAAATAGAACAACTAATTCTAGACCAAAGCAATTAATATTATGAAAACAATAAAGAAGCAGTAAGATTTCCGGAATTCAGCAACTATAAAATGAGATATATTTCATTTTAATTGTACCAGAATTGTTTCGCTTCTTCAAATTACTACTAAATTCCATTGGTTTTACTTTCTATATCGGAAAGTTGTTTGCATTCTTAAATATATAATTATTATTTAAAGAAATTAATTGTAATTATCTAATAATTAATCTTATACGTGTTAATAAATTTAACCTCTAAACTTAGATATTAACCTTTTGTAGATTAAAAATATTCATACTGATATTTTTTTCATAGCATTGTATAACTCTAATGTGTTAATATAAATTTTTGATTTTCAAATGTTTATATTTTAATTGTAGGTGTTCAGTAAAATGGTTTTTAGCTATCGTTTTTACTGAAAAATTAAAATAAGCACCAAAATAATAGAGTAGAATATATTATATTTTTAATGTTAAAGCAATGGGGAGTTTTATTAAAAGGTATGAAATTTGGGTGTTTTTAATTCTTGCCCCAATAATTAATGTGTTTTTTGTGCAGGCTAGAATTGAAGGACTCATGTCTAAGACTGTTTTTAATACAGGGCGTTTTTGTATTTTATTATTCATGTTAATTTGTATTCTAAGATTTACCAGAGGCAACAAGGGTATAATAAATTTATTTAAGCCTATGTTAAATTGGAAAGTACATCCTAAGTGGTATATTTTGAGTCTAACTTTTACTATATCAATAACCTTTATTACCCTTATCTTAAAAAGTTTTTATTACGATGTTGATTATCATTCCTTTATTACCTTTAGAAGTACAACATTAAGAGGTTATATTGCATTAATCGTTTGGGCATTCCTTGGTGAAGTTGTATGGGTAAGTTATTGCATTCGCGAACTATCAAAAATCACTAAACCTTTTTATGCAGGTTTAATAGTTGGTGTTTTTTGGACATTATGGTTTATTCCCATAATACTTAATAATGAAGGTATTTTTCCACAACTTCCTATATTACCTTTTTTTATACGCATATTGGGTGTAGCAGGAATGTGTGCTTTTATTTATAAAAATACTAAAAGTGGAATTTGTGTCCTAGTATTGCAGACTATGTCAAATTTCACTACTGTTTCATTTCCAATTATGCCATTAAATGGGGGAAAACCAACATACACTGTTTTTGCCGTAATTGGGTTTTTAATGATGTTGAGTTTTTGGTTTTTTTCATACTTGTTAAACAAAAGGAAGCAACAGGTAATGATTAAAAACACCTTATGATAAGGAATTAATTTCAATCAATAGATAGATCACTTTTATAGTTTTTAACTGTTATAAATAAATTTTTCATATGAATGCCAAATCAAAAATTGTTAGAGGACTTGCAAAGGTCTTGGGTAATACATTAGTGCATCTCCGACCAAAGAAAGCACGTCAACTAGCAGAAGATAGAATAACTTTGGTGCATAAGAATAAGAAATATTTAAGTTTACAAGAAAAATTGATGCGTTATGCACTTATTCAAAAGCTTGAGAAGATTCAAGATTATGATAAAATTGCAGAGTTAAATCGAGAGTTTTGGACTAATAAAGGGGCTACAGAATTTTTTACGGAAGTAGAGAATACATTTGAAACTGATTTTCTACCAAACTGTACTTTTGTTTTCAATCTACTTAAAAAAGAATTGTTAAGTGTAGACATAGAGTTTAACACGCTAGTTGAAATTGGAACAGGTAATGGTAAGGTATTAAATTATCTCAGTTCAGAATTTCCTGAAATTAAAAGATTAGTTGGTATTGATCTTAGTTTAAAGCAAGTAGAAATTAACAGAAATAAATTTAAAAATAGTAATACAAGAATAGAATTTGTAGCTTCAGATGCTTTTGATTGGATTAAAGAACATGGTCAAAGCGGTACTATATTTGTAACGTCTAGAGGGGTACTAGAGTATTTTCTAGAAGAGCGTTTACAAGATTTTTTAAGTCATATAAGCCAATTAGGTGAAATAATGTTTGTTGCCATTGAACCAAATGCTGCTAATCATAATTTTGAAACACATCCAAATACGCAACTTTATGGATTAGAACCTTCATTCTCTCATAACTATCCGAAGTTATTCAAAAATGCAGGTTTTAGTTTATGGCATTTCTCACAAAAGATTTGGAATAATCCAACCATGAATAGAACAATTATTGGTGCAAAAAACTTTTAAAAAAGTTGATTCAATTTAGAAAAAAAATATCTATTTATTGTTTTAAATGAATAGAAATATAATACCATTTTTTTTCACTTAAATTCATTTTATAATATAAATAAAGTTTATCATTTTTAGAAAAGAATAATTATTTTAATTCTACACAAAAATAATTTAACACATACATAATCAACACTTTAGGTGTTGTATTGGCTCTGAAAGTGGTCAATATATGTTCTTAAACAGATAAAAGTGTTTTATGGCTAAAATTTTTTTCCAAAATTTAATTTTTTAATAGTTTTATTCTATCCTTAATAACACCCCTCCATTTTAAAATTAATTTATAATAAAGAATAAGCTATTGGCTATTTTCTTTGTATAAAAAAATGTGTATTATGAATTTAACCGAACAAGAAATACTTGAATCGATTAAGGAATTTAACTCAACTAATTTTGAGTTTCCAAGTGACAAAACAATCATAGATTTGTTTTTGCAGCAAGTAAAAAGTACTCCAGGTCATATAGCGGTTACGTATAATGGCAATGAGTTAACATTTAAAGAATTAGATACGCTCTCTAACCAATTTGCAAACTTTTTAATAGAGAATTATAAAATTAGGCGAACAGACTTTGTTGGTTTAATGATAGAACGAAGTGAATGGGTTATAGTTTGTATTTTAAGTATACTCAAAGCCGGAGGCACTTATGTTCCTATTGATGTCGAAGCTCCTCAATTAAGAAAGGAATATGTTAAGAACGATAGTAATTGCAAATTTATTATCGAAAATTCAGTTGTTGAAGAATTTACCACTTCAAAAGAAAAATTTAAAAGCGAGTTAGCTTATGGTTCGAACTCAGAACCTAATGATTTGGCTTATATTATTTATACCTCAGGAACCACAGGAAATCCTAAAGGTGTAATGATTGAAAATAGAGGTGTAGTTAATTTAATTACATGGTTGAAGGGATACTATAACATAAAAGCAGGTGAACGTATTTCACAAATTGCAAACCCTTATTTTGACGCTTCTGTGGAGCAGATTTTTTTAGGTTTATTGTCTGGTGCAACTTTGGTTATGATTGATGGTGAAGTATTGAAAAATCATAAATTAAAAGAGTTTGTAATAGAACAAAATATTACGCATCTTCACGCAACAGCGAGTTATTTAGAAACAATATCAGATTTGTCTGAAGCAACAGCACTAAATCGGATAGTTGCAGCTGCTGAAGTTTGTACAACAAAATTGGCAGAAAAATTATCTGTATTTGGCGATTTCTATAATAAATATGGACCAACGGAAACAACAGTTGCGTCGTCTATTTACAAGTATTCGCCTAACGACGACAATGAAAGCTCATTATCTATAGGTAAACCAATTGGTAATACGAAAATTTATATTTTATCTGATGAACTGGAATTACGTCCTATTGGTGAAGTTGGTGAATTGTGTATTTCAGGCACTGGTGTTGGTAGAGGTTACTTAAATAAAGAGGAACTTACCGCAGAGCGCTTTATAAATGATCCTTTTGAAAAAGGTCAAAAATTATATAGAACAGGAGATTTTGCAAAATGGTTACCATCTGGTAATCTTGAAATTATTGGGCGTAAGGATGACCAAGTAAAAATAAGAGGATTTCGTATTGAATTAGGAGATGTAGAAAATGCAATTAATTCTATACCGAATATAAAAAGATCTGTAGTTATAGTAAATGATGCAATAGCTGGTGAAAAAAGGTTAGTAGCTTACATGCAATCTGAAGATAAATCTCGTGATACATCTGCTATAAAAAAGCAACTATCGGATATTCTTCAATCATATATGATTCCATCGTTATTTGTTTGGATGGATGAATTCCCTCAAACGCCAAATGGTAAGATAGATAAACGAAGTTTGCCAGACCCAGCTAATTTAAGACCAGAATCTGCACCTATTTTAAGAAAACCAACAAATAAATTAGAAAAAGAACTTTCAAAAATTTGGGGTGAATTATTATCTATTTCAGAAGTAGGTATTGATGATAATTTTTTTGAAATGGGAGGTACATCACTCTTAACTAAGAAAATGGTTGTTGTAATAGCAGAACAATTAAAATTAGAAGTGCCTATAACCAAAATATACCAGCATCCTACAATTTCTGATCTTGCTAATATATTAAATCCAAACCAAAAGAAGAAAGCGGTTTCTCAACATCATAAAAAAAGTAAAAGAAATGATAATAGCGATATAGCTATTATTGCCATGGCAGGACGTTTTCCTGGTGCTAATTCTATACAAGAGTTATGGGATGTGTTAAAAGATGGGAAAGAAACCATTTCGTATTTTACGCCAGATGAATTAGATAAAAGTATACCAAAAGCTTTACGTAACGATCCACTTTATGTTGGTGCAAGAGGTATAGTTCCTTCCGCAAAAACATTCGATGCTAAATTTTTCGGACTCACACCAAAGTTGGCTTCTGCTATGGACCCTCAACAGCGTTTATTCTTAGAGGTTGCATGGGAGGCGTTAGAGCAATCTGGATATTTACCAAATCTTTATGATGGAAAAATTGGAGTGTATGCAGGTGTTAAGTCAAATACATATTTTCTTAATAATGTATTTCCTAACAAAAAGTTAATGAACCAAATTGGAGATATGCAGGCTATGACAATTAATGATATAGGTTACGTTGCAACACGTACGGCATATCATTTAAATCTTAAAGGGCCAGCAGTAAGTGTACATTCAGCTTGTTCTACATCTTCACTAGCAATTGCTCAAGCCGTTGAGTCTATTCGTAATGGTCAATGCGATGTAGCTTTAGCTGGCGGTTCTAGTGTTACATCGCCAATGTACAGTGGTCATTTATATCAAGAAGGTTCAATGAAAAGTGCTGATGGTCGATGTAGACCTTTCGACGCAAATGCTACAGGAACTTTGTTTTCTGATGGTGCTGGCGTTGTGCTTCTTAAAAATTTAGATGAAGCAAAGCGAGATGGTGATGTTATCCATGGCGTTATAAAAGGAATTGGTATTAATAATGATGGAAACGACAAAGGTAGTTTTACAGCTCCTAGCATAGAAGGTGAGGCTGGTGCAATAAGTAGCGCATTATTAGATGCAGATATTAAGCCTTCTGAAATAAGCTATATAGAAGCACATGGAACAGCAACACCTATTGGTGATCCGATTGAAATAGAAGGCCTTAATTTAGCTTTTGGAGAACAAGTATCAAAAGGCTATTGCGCTATAGGTTCTATAAAAAGTAACCTAGGGCATCTTACAGCTGCTGCTGGTGTAGCAGGTGTAATTAAGACGACTTTAGCAATGAAGCATCGGCAGATTCCACCTTCTTTAGGGTATAATAACCCCAATCCATCTATAGATTTTGAAAATAGTCCATTTTTTGTGAACGATAAATTAAGGAATTGGGAATCTGATACTATTAGACGTGCTGGTGTTAGCTCCTTTGGAGTTGGTGGTACAAACGTACATATTGTTTTAGAAGAATATGAAACTAAAGAAGAAACAACAGAGACTATTAGACCTTTACAGTTACTTGCTTGGTCAGCTAAATCAGAAAATAGTCAAGTAGGTTATCAAAATGCTTTAAGCCGTTTTACAAAGACAAATCCAGACATAGCGCTTGCTGATATTGCCTATTCTCTGAATACTACAAGAGATGTATTTAGACATCGCAGTTTTGCATTAGCAGGAGATACTTTGGAAGCATATAGTTTATTAGATGTAGAGGATAATAAAGACGTTAAAAGCAATGAATTAAAAGTCATTCCAAATGAAGTAGCCTTTTTATTCCCAGGACAAGGTTCTCAATACCTACAAATGGGTAGGGCACTTTACGAGGGTGAAACTGTTTTTAGAGATGCTATAGATCATTGCGCAGAGTTGTTAAAAAAAGAGTTAACATTGGATATAAGAGATATTATATATCCAAAAGTTAATAATGGTGATGCTGAAGCTCAATTGAAGGATACTAAGTTTACTCAACCTTCATTATTCATTGTAGAATATGCACTTTCTCAGCTTTGGATGAGTTGGGGAATTAAACCAACGTTACTATGTGGTCATAGTATTGGTGAATTTGTTGCTGCTCATTTGGCAGGAATATTCACTTTAGAAGATGCATTACATTTAATAACAGTTCGTGGAAAATTAGTAAGTCAATTACCTGGTGGAAGTATGTTATCAGTTAGAGCTAATGTAAATAGTGTTAAAGATTTACTTCCAAATACACTTTCTATTGCAGCAATCAACTCGGATCGTTTGTGCGTTGTATCAGGTCCAGATAGTGCTATTGAAGATTTTGCGAAAACTTTAACTGCAGGAGGCATTGCAAATATGCTTTTATTAACAAGTCATGCATTTCATTCTAGGATGATGGATCCAGTTTTAGAAGTTTTTGAAGAAGAAGTTAAAAAAATGACTTTAAATGTTCCCCGTTTGCCTCTAGTTTCTACAGTAACTGGTGAATGGATAACTGATGCAGAAGCTACAAGTTCTAAATATTGGACTAACCATTTAAGGGAAGCAGTAAACTTCTCTGGTGCAATGGAAACAGTATTAGGACTAGAAGATCCTATTTTACTGGAAATAGGTCCTGGAAGAGCTTTGACAACATTATCGCAGCAAAAGAAAGGTTTAAAATCTGTAGCTTCTATAGCAAGTATGCAGAAACCTAAGGAAGGCGAAAATGCTTACCATACAGTGTTAAGTGCACTAGGTGATCTTTGGGTAAACGGAATAGAACCTAATTGGAAAGCATTTTATGGAGAGCAATCAAGACAAAAAGTTTGGTTACCTGCTTATGTATTTGATCGAAAACATTGTTGGTTAGATCCACCAATGGTTGAATCAACAATTAATAATACTGTTGTAAATACTAATACAGTTGATGAGAAAATTGAAACTAAAGAAATTATTGCTGCTGATCCTAAACCTCAAATGAATACTAAGATTATGAGAAAACCATTACTTCTTAAAAAAATAGCAGAAATTATTGAAGATAATTCTGGAATTGAAATAGCAATAAATGAATATGATCTAAACTTTTTGGAGTTGGGTCTGGATTCTTTGGTACTTACACAAATGTCAATTACTTTCAAAAAAGAATTTGATACAGCTATAACATTTAGACAGTTAAATGATCAACTAGGCTCTCCGAATTTATTAGCTGATTATCTAGATAATGTTCTTCCGAAAGATGCTTTTGCTCCACAACAGGTGGTTGAAAATCAAACTCCTGTAAATCAAATTTCGACTAATAATGGTGCGTCAACAATACATGCTTCTCAACAATTAAATTTAATTAATAATACTCAAAACCCTGCATTAAATCTTATTGCTCAACAGATACAACTTTTAGGTAAACAAATAGAAATTATGCAAGGACAAGGACAATTTCAAGTTGATATTGCAACTCCGTCAGCTGTATTACCTCAAGAAAATAATGTAAAAATAGAACCAGACAAGAATTATGACGACATATTATCTGAAGAAGAAAAGAAAGAACATCAAAAACCATTTGGAGCTTCACCTAGAATAGAAAAAAAGTCAACAGATTTAAATAAGGTTCAAGCAGATTTTTTAAAGAATTTAATATCAAGTTATAATAAAAAAACAGCAGGTAGTAAGGCTTATGCTCAAGAACATCGAAGTCATATGTCTGACCCTAGAGTAGTTTCAGGATTTAAACCACAAACTAAAGAGTTAATATACCCTATTGTTGTAGAAAAATCTTCAGGCAATCGTTTATGGGATATAGATGGTAATGAATATATTGATGTTCTCAATGGCTTTGGAGCATGTTTATTTGGTCATCAACCAGATTTTATTAAAGATGCTTTACATAAACAGATAGATCTTGGTTTTGAAGTTGGCCCACAACATCCTTTAGCTGGTGAGGTTACTCAACTTATATGTGAAATAACTGGGAATGATCGTGCTGCATTATGTAATACAGGTTCTGAAGCTGTATTAGGTGCTATGCGAATTGCAAGAACGGTAACTGGCCGTTCACTAATTGTGGCATTCTCACGTTCATATCATGGTATTAATGATGAGGTTCTTGTAAGAGGTTCAAAAAAACTTAGAACATTTCCAGCAGCATCTGGTATAATGCCAGAAGCAGTTAAGAACATGTTAATATTAGATTATGGGACAGAAGAAAGTTTAGCTATTATTAAAGAACGCGCACACGAAATTGCTGCAGTTCTCGTAGAGCCAGTACAGAGTCGCAGACCAGAGCTTAGGCCAATAGAATTTTTAAAAGAAGTTAGAGAGGTAACTAAAGCTTCAGAAACAGTATTAATTTTTGATGAGATTATAACTGGCTTTAGAATGCATCTAGGAGGTGCTCAGCAATTATTTGGTATTAAAGCGGATTTAGCAACTTATGGAAAAGTTATTGGTGGAGGTATGTCTATTGGTGCTATTGCAGGAAGTAAAAAATGTATGGATGCACTTGATGGTGGTCACTGGAAATTTGGTGATGATTCTTTCCCAGAGGTGGGAGTAACTTATTTTGCGGGTACTTTTGTTCGTCACCCATTGGCGTTAGCTTCAACAAAGGCTTCTCTGTTATATATGAAAGCACAAGGAAATGCACTTCAAGATGAATTAGCCAGAAAAACAGAGCGCATTGCATCTGAAATAGCTTCATTTATCAAATCTAAAGACCTTCCAATGGAAATAGTTTATTATCGTTCATTATGGAGATTAAAGTTTTTAGAAGATATTCCTTACTCTGAATTATTTTTTGTTTTAATGAGAGAAAAAGGGTTTCATATTTGGGATGGATTTCCATGTTATATGACTTCGGCTTATAGCGATAAGGATATAACAAATTTGATAGATACATTTAAAGAATGTCTTAATTTATTAATTACAAATGGGATTTTAAATTCAAACGAAAAAAATGGATTAATTGTAAAGGGAAAAAAGGTTTTAACAAAAGAATTGAATACACCACCTATACCAGAAGCAAAGCTTGGTTTCGACGAAAATGGTAATCCTGCTTGGTTTGTAAAGGATATGAAAAAGGAAAATGGATATCATCAATTAGATATTTAATAAAGTTTTAAAAATTAAAAACGCCTAACCGTTTTAAATTATGATAACATCTACAATTAGTCAAAATCAATCTGTGAATTATGACCCGTTTACTGGGCCTATAATTGAAAAAATAATACTTACAACCCAAGCTCAGGCAGAAATATGGATAGATTGTAAACTTGGTGGTGAAGATGCAAATAAAGGGTATAATGAGTCTATATCTCTTGTTCTTGAAGGTGAGTTAGAAAAGGAATCTCTAAATAAAGCTATACAAAAATTAGTAGAAAGGCACGAGGCTTTACGTGGAGTTTTTAGTCCAGATGGTAGGTATATGAGTATACTTCAATATACTCCTTTTAAAGTTACATATCATGATTTTTCTCAATTAACATCAGATAAAACTGAAAGTGCACTAGCAGATTATTTAAATAATGATGCAAACCATAATTTTGATTTAATTAGAGGACCTCTAATTAAATTTGGATTAATTAAAATTTGCGATAAAATTAGTCATCTCATTATAACTGCGCATCATATCATTTGTGACGGTTGGTCTTTTGGTATCATTTTGGAAGATTTAGGAAAATTATACTCCGCTTACAAAACCAATCAAATTCCAAATTTACCTAAAGTTGAGAGTTTTAGTTCTTATGCAGATGATGAGCAAGAATTTATAATTAGTGAAGAACAGATTAAAACTGAAAAATTTTGGATTGATTTGTTTAAAGATTCTATACCAGAATTAACATTACCAACAGACTTTCCCAGACCTAAATTAAGAACTTACAAGAGCGAGCGATTGGATTTTTCATTTAATCTTCAATTACTAGATCAATTAAAAAAAGTAGGATTAAAATCTGGTTGTAGTTTAGTTACAACACTAATGTCTGCTTTTGAAGTTTTTCTCTATAAACTAACTGGGCAAGATGATATAGTTGTTGGGTTGCCGTCAGCTGGGCAAACTGTAAATGGCAGAATACAATTAGTTGGGCATTGTGTAAATTTATTACCCTTAAGAAGTAAGCTAGATTCTAGAAAATCATTTAGAGCTTATTTAAAAGAAAGAAAAACTTCTTTATTAGATGCTTATGATCACAAACAGTTAAGTTTTGGAGAATTATTACAGAAGTTGCCTTTACAAAGAGACCCATCTAAAGTACCACTTGTACCAGTAGTTTTTAATATAGATGTTGGAATGACTAATCTGGTTAGTTTTTATGACTTAGAGTTCAAAGTTATAAGTAATCCAAGGGTCTCTGATGCCTTTGAAATTTTCTTAAATGCTAGTGATACTAAAGATGATTTTATTTTACAATGGTCCTATAATTCTTCACTTTTTAAGTCTGCAACAATTAAAAAGATGATGATAGATTTTGAAGCTATAGTTGAGAGAATTGTTGAAAACCCAGATATAACATTAAGGGAAATCATAAAAACTGACGAGTCAATTTATAAAAATCTTAATAATACAGCTGCACATTATCCAAATTTGGCTTTACATCATTTATTAGAAAAACAAACTAAATTATCGTTTAAAAAAACAGCGATAAAATTTGATGGTTCTGAGATATCTTATGGAATGTTAGAGCAACAAGTTAATCTCTTAGCTCATTCTTTATTAGAAAAAGGAGTAGGTTATGGCGATTTTGTAGGAGTATGTTTACCACGTTCTAAAAAGCTTGTAATAACTTTGCTTGCCATAATGAAATGTGGGGCTGCTTATTTGCCGTTAGATCCAAACTATCCAAATGAGCGTTTAGATTTTATGATAAATGATTCTGAGGCTAAATTTTTAATTACTACTGACGAATTTTCTTCAAAATTAAACACTAAGGCTTCAAAATTTTTGCTGGAGGATTTGTTTACAAATCTTTCTAAGTACCCATTAGAGCCATTAAAGATTGAGGTCAGTCCTAATGATTTAGCTTATTTACTTTATACATCTGGTTCAACCGGAAAACCGAAAGGAGTTCAGGTCACTCATAGAAATTTAGTTAATTTTTTAACTAGTATGGCCAAAGAACCCGGAATAGATGAAACAGACAGTTTACTTTCTATTACTACTATTTCGTTTGATATCGCAGGTTTAGAGTTGTTTCTACCTCTTTTAAAAGGAGCAGAATTAATTGTTGCTAATGAAGAGACAGCAAAAGATGGTCGTTTAATGCTTGATCTCATTAAAAAAGAAAAAATTACCATGTTGCAGGCTACACCTACATCATGGCAAATGTTATTAGATTCTGGATGGGATAATCCATATCCAATTAAAGCTTTATGTGGTGGTGAAGCATTACCATTAGCATTAGCTAAAAAGCTATTAGCAAAAGTTGATGAACTCTGGAATGTTTATGGGCCAACTGAAACTACAATTTGGTCTGCTGTGAAGCAAATTACCATGGAAGATGAACTAATAACCATTGGCCACCCAATTGCAAATACCCAATTGTATTTGCTAAATGACCAAGATATGCTAGTTAAAAATGGTGCTATTGGTGAATTGTGTATTGCAGGTGATGGAGTATCTAAAGGTTATTGGAAAAGACCAGAATTAACAGCTGAAAAATTTGTAACCAATCCATTTGGTTTAGCGGAAAATAAAATTTTGTATCGTACAGGTGATTTAGGGAAGCTTTTAGATAATGGTGAGGTACAATGTTTAGGAAGAATAGATCATCAAGTTAAAATTAGAGGGCATCGAATTGAATTAGGTGAAATTGAACAAGCACTAGACCAACTGGCAGCAGTGCAATCTTCGGTTGTAATGGTAAATAATGATCGTTTGGTTTCTTATTTAATATTAAATCAGGAGAATTATGATACCGCTAATTTAATTAATCAATGGAAACAAAGCTTAATTCATCAACTTCCAGCACATATGGTGCCTAATGAGTTTAATGTTATTGATGAATTCCCTAAAACTTTAAACGGAAAAATAGATCGAAAAAGTTTATTAACCTTGTCTTCTAAAAAGGTTGAAAGGATAAGTTATACAAGTCCTCGGAGTAAAACAGAACATTTAGTTAGTAAAATATGGTGTGACGTCTTAGAAAGAGAAAAGATAAATATACAAAGCGATTTTTTTGAGCTTGGAGGTCATTCAATCTTGGCCATAAAAGTGGTAGTACGTTTAGAAAAAGAAATTGGTAAAAAATTACCATTATCTGTAATTATGGTCTATCCTACCATAGAAAAGTTAGCTAATTTCTTAGATAAAGATGACAAAAAGAAGTCTTGGAATTCATTAGTTGCTTTAAGAAAGGATGGAAATAAAACCCCATTGTATATTGTCCATGGAGCTCATTTTGGGATTTATATCTTTAATGATTTAGCGAAATTATTAGATGATGATCAACCTGTTTATGCGTTACAGCCTAAAGGATTAGATGGTGAAGAAGAACCACACGATTCTATTGTAGATATGGCGGCACATTATATTTCTGAAATGGAAGCTTCTAATCCAGATGGACCATATGCTTTAGCAGGTTTTTCTATGGGTGGAATTATTGCATTCGAAATGGCTAAACAGTTAAGAGCAAAAGGGAAAAAAGTTACTATGTTAGCAAGTTTTGATAGTTATATTTACCCTAGTTATTTTTATAGTAATGCATTAAAGAAAAGTATTGTTTCCTTTTTATATAAAGGTGGTCAAATGATTTATGTTACTCTGAATATGTTTAGTAGTAAGAAGAATTTTATTCGTAGAATTGAATTATTAAAATTGAGGTTTCAAGGAATTTATATGAGACTAAAATTAGGAAGAGAAAAACAATTTCAGTTACAGCATAATAGACCTTTAAAAATGGACAGAATGCATATACTTGCATGTAAAAAATACATTATGACGCCTCAAGATATTGTCATAGATTTATTTAAAGCCAAGGATAATGTATTTTTTGCTCATGATTTTAAGTTTCTTGGATGGAAGAAGTTTGCTAAAAAAGGTGTTAATAGGTATATGATTCCTGGTAATCACGTAGACATGTTTGCGCCACCTAATGTTGAGGTCTATGCAAATAGTCTTCAACGTGTTATGGATAACTATAATGCTGATAATTGTGAGTAGATTATATTGTGATACAATTGAGTTATCTAACGCACATTTTAATAAACTATCACAAAATAAATTAGGTATTAACTTATTTAAAATCGAATTGCCTGCATACTATGATTTAGTACCTATGCTGGTAAATTATTTAAGTGAAACAGAGTTGCAGCGTGCAGAAAAATATCACTTTGTAAAAGATAAAAACCGATTTATAATTAGCAGATCCTTACTCAAAATCTTACTTGCTCAAACTTCAGGGCTTAATATTTCTGAAATTCAAATAGAAAAAGATGAGAATAAAAAGCCTTATCTATCAATTAATAGGTCTATACATTTCAATGTGTCTCATGCAGAAAATTTTGCCATTATAGCTATAAATAAAGCAGCTGTAGGTGTAGATGTGGAATACTTAAATAAAGATTTTGATTATTCTGAAATCTTATCGCATGTGTTTAATAATATGGAAATTGAAACAATACTTAATTCAAACAATAAAGATCATACGTTTTATAAGTATTGGACTCGCAAAGAAGCTATAGTTAAAGCAACAGGAAAAGGAATTAGTGATAATTTACCGTTAATTCCATCAAGTGATGGTTGTCATTCTATAGATGCTGAGTTATTAGGAGGTTTTCAAAATATGAATGTTCTAAGTTTCAATTTAGATAAAGATTATATCGCATCTCTAGCTTTTGATGATAACAATTATAATTCTGATAAAATTACAATTTATAGTCTTCCAACATCATTGGAAGATTTAATGCTTTTAGGTAATATATAACATTCAATCCATGTTATAAGAATGACTATATAAGGATTCACTTTATTTTTATATTGGTATATTTTTCCAATTTCATAGCTTTCGTATTTATGTAACAAAGGTTACGCTTAAGGTAAACTGTTTAGGCTAATTTTGATATAATTATTTAACAATAAAACCTAGTTACATGTCATTTCTGTCATCGTTATTTGGATCTAATACACAGCAATTCAGTGCTATTAAGGTTCTTTCTTCAAATGAATTTAAGTCTAAAATAGAAAATAAAAAGGTTCAATTAATTGATGTTAGAACACCAAGAGAATTTAAATCTGGCCATATTAAAGGCGCAAAGAATATAGATGCATTTTCAGCATACTTCAATACTGAGTTTAATAAATTAAGTAAAGATAAAGCAGTCTATGTGTATTGTAGAAGCGGAAGTAGAAGCAGACAATCGGCTAAACGTTTGGCAAAAATGGGTTTCACCGAAGTATATGATTTAAAAGGTGGGATTCTAGGTTATAATTAAAACGTATATAAACATCTAGTTAATTGTTACTGATTTAATTTCATCTTAATTTAAATAATATGTTGGTATGAAAAATATAATATTACTTACGTTGCTAGCAGCTGTATCATTTAATTGCGAGGATTCGAAAAAGTCTGATTATTCTAGCGTTACAAAACGACAAAGTGCATCTCAGCATCCAGGAAAAAAATTATTGGAAACTAATTGTTATGTCTGTCATAGCCCTTCAGCGTCAGAAGAAAATAGAATTGGACCTCCAATGATTGCTATTAAAATGCACTATATAAATGATAATACAACAAAAGAAGAATTTGTAGCTTCTATGCAAAAATGGATTAAAAACCCTAATAAAGAAGATGCTAAAATGTATGGTGCAATAAAACGATTTGGTGTTATGCCTAAACAAGCATTTCCAGAAGAAACTATCGCTAAGATCGCAGAGTATATTTACGATTTTGAAATTGAACAACCAGAATGGTTTGAAGATCATTTTAATAATGAAAATGGCAAACATAAGGGCCAAGGCATGGGAAAAGGAATGGGACGAGGAAAAGGAAAACAAAATCAACAAGCACAAACTAATTTTAAAGAGTTACCTTATGGTGAACGTGGTTTAAAATATGCCTTAACAACAAAGGCTGTTTTAGGTGAAAATTTAATGGGAACCATTCAAAAAAAAGGAATTTTAGAGGCTTTAACTTTTTGTAACGAGCGTGCTTATCCTTTAACCGATAGTATGGCTGTTGTGCATAACGCTGATATTAAGCGCGTGTCGGATAAACCAAGAAATCCTAATAATAAAGCCAATGCAGAAGAGCTAGGTTACATTAATACATTTAAACAGGTTGCGGCAAAGAATGAACAGGCAAGTCCAATTGTAAAAGAAATTGATGGTAAAGTAAGGGTTTATTATCCAATTACGACCAATACGATGTGTCTTCAATGCCATGGGAAGCCCAATGAGACATTACAACCTACAACTTTAGCCAAAATAAAGAGTTTATATCCTTTAGATAAAGCAATAGGTTATAATGTAAATGAAGTTAGAGGTATTTGGAATATCACTTTCGATAAATAAAATAAGCAAGGAATGAGCAAATTTTCAGAAATAATAAGTAAAGATCAACCGGTTTTAGTTGACTTTTTTGCAGAATGGTGTGGTCCATGTAAAATGTTGAGTCCTATTTTAAAACAAGTTAAAGATGCCTTAGGCGAAGATGTTACAATCATAAAAATTGATGTGGATAAGAATCAATCTTTAGCTTCAAAATATCAGGTTAGAGGTGTGCCAACAATGTTATTATTTAAAAACGGTAAACAGGTCTGGAGACAATCTGGAGTACTACAAAAAGATGACATTATTAATGTTATAAAATCATCGAGTTAATTTCAAATATAAATATTGATATTTTTTTGTCAATAATGACAAATGTCATGTTTCATAAAGTATTAAGTAGCTAATTTTATACTCAGAAAAAAATAGATAAATTATATGATTAATACTTCAATAGCATTGTATAGTTGGACAAATGGAGTTGTAATGATTGCAATTTTCGCAGTAGTCTGTATAACATTAGTAGGAATACTAATTAATTTTATGTCTAAGGGTAAAAGTAAGGATGTGTCTGATAATATAAATGAAAAGGATAGCACAGAATACTAATTAAAACTAATTATAAATTTAAAAAGAGGGTAGTCAACTATGGGTTATCCTCTTTTTTTGTTCTAAACCAGCATATTAGACAGTTATGAGTAACATAAGTTACATTGATAAATTCTATTGTAGCTTAAATTTGGTATAAATTAATCAAATACTTAAAAGTTATGAATACGACAGAAACAATAAAAGAAGAGCAAGTATTTTCAATGCCAAGAATTGGAGATAAAGCACCAGAATTTAAAGCAGTGACCACACAAGGAGAAATTAATTATCCTTCTGACTATAAAGGTAAATGGTCAATTTTATTTAGTCACCCAGCAGATTTTACACCAGTATGTTCATCTGAGTTTATGACGTTTGCGCATTTAGAGGAAAAATTTGAAAAAGCAAACTGTAGTCTTATCGGTTTATCTATTGATGGTTTATATAGCCATATTGCATGGTTAAGAACCATTAAAGATAAAATTGAGTTTAACGGCATGAAAAACATAGAAGTAAAGTTCCCTTTAATTGAAGATATATCTATGGATGTTGCCAAAAGATATGGTATGATTCAGCCTGGTGAAAGCAAAACACAAGCCGTGAGAGCTGTCTTTTTTGTAGATCCTCATGAAACAGTAAGAGCAATTATATATTACCCTTTAAGTTTAGGTCGTAACTTTGATGAGTTATATAGAGCCCTTATTGCTATGCAAACTTCAGACAAATTTAATGTCGCAACTCCAGCAGACTGGAATCCAGGTGACGACGTTATAGTATCTCCAGCAGGATCTTGTGGTGTAGCCGAGGAACGAATGACGTCTACCGAAGATTTAGATTGTAAAGACTGGTTTTTCTGCACTAAAAAATTAGATAAAGATTTAGTGATTAAAGAAGTTTTAAAAGCGTAAGTAAATAAAAAAAGAGCCTCTAAAAGAGGCTTTTTTTGTGATAAAAGTTACTTAAGGATTGCAATTTGCTTCGTATTTTTGAATAACATAAAAAATAGATATGGAAGACATCCTATTCTATGATAGAATGCAGTTTGCATTTACTATCACATTTCACTACTTATTTCCGCAATTAACCATGGGATTATCATTAATGATAGTCTATTTTAAATGGAAATTTCTTAGATCTAAAATTGAAAAATATAACGATGCTGCAAAATTCTGGATGAAGATTTTTGCTCTCAATTTTGCCATGGGAGTTGTAACTGGTATTCCTATGGAATTTCAATTTGGTACTAATTGGGCAAAATTTTCAGAGCTGACAGGTGGTATTATCGGTCAGACGTTGGCTATGGAAGGTATGTTTTCCTTCTTTTTAGAATCGTCCTTTTTAGGACTTTTTTTATTTGGAGAAAAGTTATTAGGGCATAAGCTTCATTTTATAACAGGATTTCTTGTATTCTTGGGGTCTTGGGCTAGTGGATACTTAATTATAGCCACACACTCGTGGATGCAATATCCCGTAGGTTATGAGGTCTTAGAAAATGGAAAATTTATACTCAATAATTTTGGAGCTCTATTTTCTAACCCTTGGTTATTACCATCGTATTTACATAATCAGGCAGCTTCTTTAGTAACGTCTTCATTTGTGGTTGCGGCTGTCGGTGCATTTTATTTGTTGAATAATAAGCACAACGAATTCGGAAAGTTATTTGTAAAAACAGGTGTTATTTTCGGATTAATATCTAGTTTGTTAGTAGCATTTCCTACAGGAGATTGGGCTGCTAAAAATGTAGCAGAGCATCAACCTGTAACTTTTGCTGCTATGGAAGGCATTTTTGAAACTGAAGAAGGTGGCTCAGAAATAGTTCTTATTGGTCAGCCAAACATGTTAGAGAAAAAGCTAGATAACAAAATTGCAGTGCCAAATATTTTAAGTTTTCTAACGTATCAAGAGTGGGATGCACAAATAAAAGGTTTAAACGAATTTGATGAAAGTGTGCATCCAACCAATGTGCCTGGTCTATATTATTCGTACCATATCATGGTAGGATTAGGAACCATTTTTATAGGATTAATGCTCTTAGCCGTGGTACAATTATTTAGAAAACGATTATACAAGACCAAATGGATTTTATGGTCGCTTATGTTTATGTTGCCATTTCCATATATTGCCAATACTACAGGTTGGTACACAGCAGAGTTGGGTAGACAACCTTGGTTAGTTTATAATTTATTAAGAACTGCAGATGGCGCTTCACCAACGGTTTCATCTGGTAATACTTTGTTCACCTTACTCGGTTTTATAGGTTTATATCTGCTATTAGGGTTACTATTTTTAATGTTAGCCGGAAAAATAATTAATAAAGGACCGCAACTAAATCAACAACACTAATTATGGAATTATTTTGGTATATCGTTTTAATGACAATGTTAGCTGTCTATGTAATTTTAGATGGTTACGATTTTGGTGCAGGTATTATTCATTTATTTTTTGCTAAAGAAGAAAAAGATAAAAAAGCAATTACAAATGCTATTGGTCCTTTTTGGGATGCTAATGAAGTATGGCTCATTGCAGCAGGAGGTGTTTTGTTTTTTGCATTTCCAACACTTTATGCGTCCTCTTTTAGCGGATTTTATTTACCATTAATTATGATTTTGTGGTTACTCATTTTTAGAGCTATCGGATTAGAACTTAGAGGTCAAATTCATAATAGAATATGGGAAATCATATGGGATAAAGCCTTTGGTATCGCCAGCTTTTTATTAGCACTCTTTTTTGGTGTAGCCTTAGGTAATGTAGTAAGAGGTGTTAACTTAGGAAATGTTGTTAACGGAGTATCTACACAAGAAGCACATTATTTCTTCTTACCACTTTGGAATCCAACTTTTAGTCCACAAGCAGAACAATTAGGAATACTTGATTGGTTTACCGTTTTATTAGGAATTGTTGGAGTAGTGGCTTTAACTATTCATGGTGCTAACTGGATAATTTTTAAGACAAATGCAGATATTAACGAAAAACTAAAAAGAGTAGTTTTCAATCTTAATTTTGTGTTATTAGCTTTAGTAATTGTTTCACTTTTAATATGGCATGTTATAGAACCACAACCATTTCATAATTTTTTCAAATATCCTTGGCTATGGATTTTTCCTGTTATCACATTTACAGGTTTGTTTGGCTTATTTAAAGTAAAAAGTTTTAAGCAACATGGTAAAGGCTTTCTATTTTCATCCTTGTTTTTGGGAGGTGGATTAGCATCGACAGTAGCTTCAATTTTCCCTAAAGTATTACCGTCTACCAATAGCGTTAATCCAGATTTAACACTGTATAATGTAGCTGCTCATGAATATGGATTGTCTGTTGGAGTGTACTGGTTTATTATTGCTATAATTCTAGTGATTACATATTTCACTATTCAATATCGTGTATTTAAAGGGAAAATGGACGATGTTGGTTATGGTGAGCATTAATTAAAGCAGCAACGTTATGACAGGTACTTTAATTTCTTTAATCAGTATTTTTATAGGAATTATTGCAGCAAATTTATTGGCCTATTTCAAGAAGAAATATTCTTTTGGTTTTACTGGCAACACTTTAATTGGTGTATTTGGAAGTCTCCTATTTATTAAAACTTTCGGAAGATTAGGTGTTGATCCTTGGTCTATAATGAAGAATGGCGATTTTGATGGTTTTTTACTCATGGTTAATTTATTAGTGTCTGCTATAGGAAGTACAATTTTTATGATTCTTTTTAAAAAGATGTATTTATTAATAAATAAAGCAAGTTCATAACACCTTCACCTTGTGTAACTAAAGTTACCATCGCTTTTAAGTAGTTAGACTACCTTTAATTAAAATTAAAGTCATGTCTAAAATTGTCATTTTAGGAGCCGGAATTTCTGGTCATGTAGCAGCATCACATTTAAGAAGAAAGTTGTCTAAAGAACATGAGGTTATTGTGGTTTCACCCAATACTAATTATCAATGGATTCCTTCAAATATTTGGGTAGGAATAGGCAGAATGAAATCAGAAAAAATTTTATTTCCATTAGCACCTTTATATAAAAAGAAGGGTATAGGTTACAAGCAGGCAAAGGCTCTTTCTTTCTATCCAGAAGGAGATAAAGATGAACAAAAACCCTATGTTTTAGCGGAATATGTTACTGGTGAAAAACAAGGACAACGAGAAAAAGTAACTTATGATTATCTTATAAATGCCACAGGTCCAAAACTTAATTTTGAAGCTACTGAAGGATTGATTCCTGGTAAAAACAAAACGTATTCTGTTTGTACTTATACACATGCAGATCATGCTTGGGAAGGATTAAATGAGGTTATACAGCAAATGAAGGCTGGTAAGAAAGCGAAAATACTAATTGGTACAGGTCATGCAAAATCAACGTGCCAAGGTGCAGCTTTTGAGTATATCTTAAATGTTGAACAAGAATTACGTAAGCACAATGTACGAGATATGGCTGAAGTTACATGGATTTCTAACGAATACCGACTAGGTGATTTCGGAATGGATGGTATGCTAATGAGTTATGGAAGTATGACTATGAAATCTAGCGAAATGGTTGAGATGATTTTTGAAGATCGTGATATCAAATGGATTCTTGGTGCTGGTGTTAATAAAATAGAAGATGGTATAGCGTATTACGAGAATTTGGAAGGCGAACATAAATCGGAGACATACGATTTTGCAATGCTTATTCCATCATTTTCTGGTCATGGTTTCAAGGCATACGATAAAAATGAAAACGACATAACAGAGAAATTGTTTAAAGGTTTTATGGTTGTAGATGCTGATTATACACCAAAACCATATGAGGAATGGTCAGTAAAGGATTGGCCAGAAACGTATCAAAACCCAACATATAAAAACATTTTTGCTCCTGGTATTGCATTTGCGCCTCCTCATACGATATCTAAACCGAGGAAAAGCAAAAGCGGTACAGATATATTTCCTGCTCCTCCAAGAACAGGAATGCCTTCTGGTATTACAGCAAAATTGGTAGCAGATAACATTATAGATTCAATTAAGAACGGTAAAGAATCGTTAAAACATAAGGGTTCTATGGGAAACATGGGCGCTGCATGTATTGCATCAGCTGGTTTTGGAATGACGTCTGGAAGCGGTGTAAGCATCACAACTTTTCCGATTGTGCCAGATTACGAAAAGTACCCAAAGACACAAGGAAGACAATTAGGTAAAACGTTTGGAGAAATAGGTTTGGCAGGTCACTGGTTAAAGCTGGCCTTACATCACGCCTTTATTTATAAAGCTAAAATGCGTCCATTTTGGTGGTTAATACCCGAATAAACATTTAAGATTATGACACAAAGAATTTCAAAATATCAAAGATTTAAAATGATGAATCCAATCATTCAGTTTTTCAAATTCATTTACTTAAGTATTAAAATAATGATTGTTGTAGCTGGAGGACACGGAGGCACTAGAAAAGTAAACTGATGTGGTTGTCAGTTTTTGGTTGGTTTATTAAAGGCATTTATAAGTAATTATAGATGCCTTTATATTTTATAATTTAATATTTAATTCCCCTTAAGTCGTTTCCATAAATCGGTTAATAGTTTTTTGCCGTCGCGTCTATCTTTTTGTACTTCTTCAAATTGTACTTTGTCATTATCATTTACAATTATTTTATATTTAAACACAAAGTTTTCAGAATTTGGCTCTAAGCTCATTAAACCAAATCTTAAATCGTTAAAATAATAATCTTCATTAACCTTATTAATTGTATACCAGCCTTCACATGTTTTTATCATACGTAATACATCTTCATTAGTTTTTAAATCTCCTAATAAATCATGTCGTTTAGGGTATATCTCAAAACGAATTGGTTTCGTGTCAAAAAATGAATAATTCCCTAATAAATAGGCATCATTAGTTTCTATATTAGCACTCCAAAGGATTGTATTTAATGGTGAGGGCCTTGTGTCTATTTTTAGATAATTTATGTTTTGTTCTTTTAAAGCAGATTCAAATTTTGTGAAAGCCAGCCATTTTAAAAAAAACGTAATTACCAAATAGAAAGTACTTATTAATAGGCCAAGGTTATTATATAACCTTCGTTTTTTAGTATGACGTTTATGCCGCATGGCAAGAATTAAAAATATTAAAAATGGTAGCGTATAAAGTGGATCGATAACAAATATGGTTTTAAATGCTAGCCTAATATCAAATGGCCAGAATAACTGTGTTCCCCATGTAGTATGAGCATCTAAGATAGGATGTGTTACAAAAGCCCAAAAGAATAAAGAGAACCAACCCTTAAAACTCTTATAGGATTCAAATCGCGAAATTATCCAACCGAATATAACTGCAAAAAGAATAGAAAATATAATTGAATGTGTAAATCCGCGATGTATCGACAATGCAGTTACAGTATCTGTAAAATGAGAGGCTAACACATCTAAATCTGGTATTGTACCAGCAATAGCACCATAAAGCATCGCTTTATTACCAACTTTTCTCCCTAATACAGCTTCACCAACAGCTGCGCCTAATACAATTTGAGTAAGTGAATCCATATATAAAGCAAAAGTAAGATATACATATTAAACTTTTATAAAGTTTTAAATCATTGCGACTTGGTAAGTAACCTTTGTTACTAACAAACATATAGTTAGCATCTATTTTTGTAGCATAAATATTTAATTAATGAAATTACAAGTTTACATATCATTATTTCTTATTGCTAGTACTATTTCAGTAAAAGGGCAAGATCTTGTGCCAATTACAAAATCTGAAGTTTTAATTAAAGTTTCAGAAAATAATACAAGTATTAAAATTTCTGAAGAAGAATTTAAACAAGCCAAAGCAGATTTTAGACAAACCAATGCTGTGTTTTTACCAAACATTACAGCTAGTCATACAGCTATAGCGACAACTAATCCTTTAATAGCTTTTGGTTCTAAATTAAATCAGGAAATTTTAACACAAAACGATTTTAATCCTGCGCTATTAAATGACCCTTCGCAGATTGAAAACTACGCAACTAAATTCGAAATTCAACAACCATTAATCAATTTTGATGGTATGTATCAACGTAAAGCGGCTAAATCTAAAATGGAAGCAATGTCTTTAAAGACGGAGCACACACAAGATTATTTAGCTTTTGAAGTGGAGAAAGCATACATGCAATTACAATTAGCTTATAAAGCAGTAGAAGTTTTAGAAACGGCTTTAGAAGCGGCAAATGCTAATAAAAAATTGGCGGACAATAGATTTAAACAAGGGTATTTGCAACGTGCAGATGTGCTAAATGTTGAAGTGCGTGTTACTGAGGTAAAAAATCAATTACAATCAGCAAAAAGCAATGTGCAGAATGCCTCAAATTATTTATCATTTTTAATGAATGATGAAAGTTATGTGATTTACACTCCAACAGATGAATTAGAGATTACAACAACTACAATTAATGATAAATCAATTTCCGAAAATCGTTCAGATATTAAAGCCATGCAATTAGCCTCTAACGCTTATGAAGCTATGAATAAAGCTGATAAAATGGCATTTCTTCCAAGATTGAATGCATTTGGTAGTTATGAGTTGTACGATGACCAAATTTTTCAAGCCGACGCTAATGGTTATTTATTTGGAGCACAATTAAGTTGGGATGTTTTTCAAGGGTCTAAACGTTTTGGAAAAGCCCAAAAGAGTAAAGCTGAATTTGAAAAATCTAAACTAGAATACAAGCAATATGTATCACAAAGTAATTTAGAATTAAACAAAGCGAAACGTGCATTTATGGATGCAGAAAATAAATTACAGTTAAACACTTTAGCCTTGGAACAATCTGAAGAATCTTTAAGAATTAGAACCAATAGATTTAAAGAAGGATTAGAAAAAACGTCTGATTTATTGATAGCTGAAACACAATATGCTCAAAAGCAATTAGAGTATTATCAAACTATTTTTGAATACAATTACGCACAAGCTTATTTACAATTTTTAACTAAAGAATAAAAGAGAACCAAGATAAAAGAACCAAGAGCAAAGACTAATAGACTTGCTTATAAAAGATATAAAAATGAATAAAAAAATATATACCATAGTTGCATTTACTTTAACCTTGTTATTAGCGAGCTGCGGAAGTGAAGATAAAAAAGCAGTTGAAGATAATTCGCCAGCAATTGTTGTAAAAACCAGTCAGGTAGAAGCTAATACCAATAGTCCGTTTTTAGCGGTTAGTGGAAAAATTCAAGCTGCAAATAGTGCAGATTTAAGTACCAGAATGATGGGTTATGTGAATAAAGTACACGTTAATGTTGGTGATAAAGTACGTAAAGGACAATTATTAGTGTCTATTAATAATAGCGATTTGCAAGCCAAACGCGCACAAGTAAATGCAGGTATTACAGAAGCAACAGCTGCTTTTAATAATGCACAAAAAGATTACAATCGATTTAAGAATTTATTTGCAGAGAATAGCGCATCTCAGAAAGAAATGGATGATATGACGGCTAATTATGAAATGGCAAAAGCACGATTAGAATCTGCTAACCAAATGAAAAATGAAGTCAATGCACAATTTACATATAGTAATATTACAGCACCTTTTAACGGAATCATTACAAGTAAAAATGTAGAAGCTGGTAATATGGCAAATCCAGGCGCACCATTAATTAGTATGGAAACGCCAGGCCATTTTGAAGTAATGGCCATGGTACCAGAATCTGAAATTTCTGCGATTAAAAAAGGAACTACTGTTGACGTATTGGTGAAATCAATTAATCAAACCTTAAAAGGAAAAGTAGCCGAAGTAAGTACATCTGCCAAAAACACAGGTGGACAATATTTAGTAAAAATAGCATTAGACAAAACAGAAGCTAATATTTTATCTGGCATGTTTACAACGGTTCAATTTCCTGTAGAAAGAAAAGCAGCGACAGCAATGGTTTTAATTCCAACAGATGCTATTATAACAAACGGACAATTATCTGGTGTATATACCGTAAGTCAAAGTAATACAGCATTATTACGTTGGTTACGTTTAGGAAGAACCTTTGGAGACCAAGTAGAAGTATTATCGGGTTTAAATGGAGATGAAGCTTATATCGTTTCTGCTGAAGGAAAACTTTATAATGGAGCTAAAATCAGTGTTCAGTAAACAGTCGCAGTTTTCAGTATCGGGTCAAGTAAAATAAAAGAATAACACAAATAAGAGAAAGCAGTAAAAGTAACAGTTTTCAGTTTATCCCGTAATGATTTTCCCCTTTGGGGAATTAAAGGGGCTTAAAAATATTATTAACTAAAAAAATCCCATAACAGTTTTTCCCCGAGCTTGTGCAGAGCGCAGTCGAAGTAGGGAAATTAAAAGGGGCCAATTATGAAAGAAGGAATCGCAGGTAAAATCGCCAAAGTCTTTATGCAATCGAAGCTTACAGTGCTTTTGATGATTGTATTTATGGTGGTTGGTGTATATAGTTCGTTTTTAATTCCGCGTGAAGAAGAACCACAAATCGATGTGCCAATGGCAGACATTTTTGTAGGTTATCCTGGCGCAAGTCCTACAGAAGTAGAGTCTCGAGTTATTAAGCCTTTAGAGCAATTAATCTCAAATATTAAAGGTGTAGAATATGTGTATTCTACGTCTATGAAGGAGCAAGGTATGGTAATCGTACAGTTCTATGTAGGCGAAGATATTGAGCGTTCGTTTGTAAAGATGTACAACGAAATCAATAAACACATGGACCAAATGCCAGCTGGTGTTACGTTTCCTTTAGTGAAAACACGAGCTATTGACGATGTGCCAATGCTGGGTTTAACCTTGTGGAGTGAGAATTACGACGATTACCAACTCAACCAAATGGCTCAAGAATTAGAAGCCGAAATTAAAAAGGTAAATGATGTTGCTATTACACATAAAATTGGTGGAAGAGACCGTCAATTACGTGTGGTTATAGATAAAGATAAACTAGCAGCGAGCGGATTAGATTTCTTGTCAGTTTCCGAAATGATTAAGGCCAACAACAGTCAATTAAGTGCTGGAAGTTTTGATAAAAGTGATACAGAATTTTTGGTAAACACTGGGAAATTTTTAGAATCGGTTACAGATGTAGAAAATTTAGTGGTTGGTGTGCAACAGAATCAACCGATTTATTTAAAGCAAGTCGCTAAGATTATTGATGGTCCAGAAGTACCTCAAAATTATGTGAGTTTAGGTTTTGGTAAAGGAAGCGAAGCATCTGCTGAATATAAATCCGAATATCCTGCAGTTACTATCTCTGTTGCCAAAAGAAAAGGCGCAGATGCTATGAAAATTGCAGAAGTAATCATTGATAAGGTAGACCATTTACGTACTACTTTAATTCCAGATGATGTCCATGTAGAAATCACAAGAAATTACGGAGAAACGGCATCTCATAAAGTATCAGAATTATTATTGCACCTTATAGGCTCTATCATTGCGGTAACCATTGTTGTAATGTTAGCCATGGGTTGGCGTGGTGGTTTAGTTGTATTTCTATCAGTGCCAATTACATTTGCATTAACGCTGTTGAGTTACTACATGATGGATTATACGTTGAACAGAATCACCTTATTTGCTTTAGTATTTGTTACAGGTATTGTGGTCGATGATTCCATTATTATTGCTGAGAACATGCATAGGCATTTTAAAATGAAACGCTTGCCATTTAAACAAGCCGCTTTATATGCCATTAACGAAGTAGGTAACCCAACTATTTTAGCAACGTTTACGGTAATTGCTTCTGTATTACCAATGGCTTTTGTTTCTGGATTAATGGGACCATATATGGCACCTATGCCAATTGGAGCATCTATAGCCATGATTTTATCATTATTCGTAGCGTTAACCATTACACCATATTTAGGTTATATTTTCTTAAGAGAGAAGGACAAGAAAGGTGAAGAAGAAAAACCTGAAAAAGCAATAGAAGACACCCTTATTTATAGAGTTTACAATAAGTTTGAAAGACCTCTTTTAGAAAGTAAAGGAAAACGATGGTTATTTTTATTGGGAACCTTCGCTGTATTATTAGGAACTATGGCATTGTTTTTTACCAATTCAGTAGCTGTAAAAATGTTACCTTTTGATAATAAGAATGAATTTCAGGTGGTGATTGATATGCCAGAAGGTACAACCCTAGAAAGAACAGGTGTAGTTGCTCAAGAGATTTCTCAATATTTATCTAATAGACCAGAAGTGGTTAATTACCAAAATTATGTTGGGACGTCTGCGCCAATAACCTTTAACGGATTGGTAAGACATTACGATTTGCGTGGCGGAAGTAATATGGCAGATATTCAAGTGAATTTATTGTCTAAAGAAGACCGTTCAGCACAAAGTCATGATATTGCTAAATTACTACGTCCAGATATTCAGAAAATAGCGGCGAAATATAATGCCAATGTGAAGTTGGTAGAAGTGCCACCAGGACCACCAGTATTATCTACTATCGTAGCTGAAATATATGGACCTGATTACGATGAGCAAATTAGAGTAGCCAGTCACGTTCAAGATATTTTGAAAAATACAGCTGATGTGGTGGATATTGATTGGATGGTTGAAGATGACCAAACGGAATATCAATTCGATATTAATAAAGAAAAAGCGATGTTATATGGTGTGGCACCACAGCAAATAGCCTATACCATGAATATGGCTTTATCTAATAGAGCGATTACTACTTTGTATGACGAAGATGCTGTAAACCAAATTGGTTTGGTATTAGCTTTAGATGAAAAGGAGAAATCTACTATTACTGATATTTCGCAATTAAAGGTGAAATCTAAAATGGGAAATATGGTGCCAATTTCAGATTTAGTAGATATTTCTCAAAACACAGCAGCGAAAAGTATTTATCATAAAAACCAGAAACGTGTGGTCTATGTCATGGCAGATATGGCTGGAGAATTAGAAAGTCCTGCGTATGCCATTTTAGGAATGGAAAAGAAGTTGAAAGAAATTTCACTACCACAAGGCTATGAGATTAATGAGATGTATTTAGGTCAGCCTGAATTTGAAGATGATTATACTGTAAAATGGGATGGAGAATGGCAAATTACATTAGAAGTCTTTAGAGATTTAGGTATCGCATTTTTAGGAGCCATTATCTTGATTTATATTTTAATTGTAGGTTGGTTTCAAAACTTTAAAGCACCAGTGGTAATGATGGTAGCCATTCCATTGTCATTAATTGGTATCATTTTAGGACACTGGATAATGGGAGCATTTTTTACAGCAACTTCATTTATAGGGATGATTGCTTTAGCAGGAATCATGGTAAGAAATTCAGTATTACTTATAGACTTTATCAACTTAAGAACAGCTGAAGGTATACCATTAAAACAAGCAGCTATTGAAGCAGGAGCTGTGAGAACAACACCAATTTTACTAACAGCAGGAACAGTTGTTATTGGAGCATTTGTCATCTTGTTCGACCCAATTTTCCAAGGATTAGCCATTTCATTAATGGGAGGAACCATTGTGTCCACAGTATTAACATTATTGGTTGTGCCATTAGTGTATTATATGATAGAGAAGAAGAATTTTAAATAATAGAAATCATGAAATTAGTAATTGTTACCGCAGTAGAACAGTTCGAAATGGTGATTCTCAAACTTTTTAAAAAGGCAGATATAGAAAACTTTAGTAGTTCTGAAATTGATGGACATAAAAATAGTTCGTCTTTATTAATGGCTTCTAATTGGTTTCCAGCAGAAAAAGGAGGAAATGAATCTAGCATGTTCTTTTCATTTACTGATGAAGAGCGCATTGATGCCTTGTTTGAAGCTATAAAAGAATTTAATAAAAATTTAGAAACTAACAATCCTTTATAGGCGATTGTAGTTCCTATTGAAAAATTTGTATAAATTAAAAAATAATTAAAATGTTAAATACATATTTTAGAGTAATTGTGGGTTTTATGGTGCTATTAAGCGTTGTTTTAACCGTATATGTTAATCCAAATTGGATGTGGTTTACTGTATTTATTGGCTTAAATTTAATTCAGTCTGCATTTACAAAATGGTGCTTATTAGAGACAATTTTAATGAAACTAGGAGTGAAAATAGAGGATGAAAGTTGTTCTTCTTGTTAATTTGAATTTCAATTTGTAACATTTTTAATCAATTTGCGTCCTATAGGTGTAAAATTATTAATCATGGAATCAAATTATCACACACTTAAACGCACAGACAATCAATTATTAGTTATAACACATTTATCGCAGTTATTAACTTATGTTACAGGATTTGGCGGACTAATTGCTCCATTAATTATTTGGGCAACACAAAAAGATAAAGTCGTAGATATGGATGCTCATGGAAAATCTATTGTAAATTTTCAATTAAGTATTCTTATATATTCTATTATAAGTGTTCCTTTAATATTTGTTGGAATAGGAATTCTTACACTGATATTGATTGGAATCTTAGCATTTGTTATGCCGATTATAAACGGTGTAAAAGCTAGTAATGGCGAATTACCGAGCTATCCATTGTCTATTAATTTTGTTAGTTAGTTATTAAAGAAAATGGAATTTAAAAGGCTCACCAAGTGGTGAGCCTTTTTATGTTGAGAAAATTTGCAAGAACCCTCTGCTAATTATTGAGCATCACAGGCATAACCAGCATAGTCACGTGCTCGCCTTCATCTAAACCATCAATTGGTGTTAGAATACCTGCTCTGTTTGGTAAACTCATTTCTAACTGCACGTTATCTGAGTTTAAGTTATTAATCATTTCTGTTAAGAAACGAGAGTTAAAGCCAATTTGCATATCGTCCCCTTGATAATCACAAGTTAGACGTTCTTCGGCTTTGTTACTATAATCGATATCTTCTGCAGAAATATTTAATTCTGCACCAGCAATTTTTAAACGTATTTGATGGGTAGTTTTGTTAGAGAAAATACTAACACGGCGAACAGAGTTTAAAAACTGTGTTCTGTCAATAACTAATTTATTAGGATTTTCTTTAGGGATAACGGCTTCGTAGTTTGGATATTTTCCATCAATTAAACGACAAATCAATACTGAATTTTCAAAAGTGAACTTGGCGTTAGACTCGTTGTATTCAACTAATACATCATTATCACTTCCGGCTAAAATTCCTTTTAAAAGGTTAAGAGGTTTTTTAGGCATAATAAATTCTGCCGTCTCAGAAGCACTGACATCATCCCTTGTGTATTTCACTAATTTGTGGGCATCTGTAGCCACAAAAGTTAGGTTGTCTTGCGAGAACTGAAAGAAAACACCACTCATTACAGGTCTTAAATCATCATTGCCAGCTGCAAAAATGGTTTTACTTATAGCAGTTGCTAAAATATCACCCATTATAGTTGTTGTACTTGCATCTTCTACAGAGACTGCGTTAGGAAATTCAGCACCATCAGCATAAGCTAAAGCATATTTACCATGGTTAGAACTAATTTCTACTGTATTGTTTTCTTCTACAACAAAGGTTAAAGGCTGTTCAGGAAATGTCTTTAAAGTGTCTAAAAGTAATCTGGCTGGTAATGCAATACTACCTTCAGAATCACTTTCTACATCCATAGTAGAAGACATTGTGGTTTCTAAATCACTTGCCGAAATCGTTAATTTTGAATGGCTTAGTTCAAATAAGAAATTATCTAAAATTGGTAGTGTATTACTGTTATTAATAACACCTCCTAATACTTGAAGCTGTTTTAATAAATATGTACTTGAAACAATAAATTTCATGCTGAATAAATATGTGTGTTTACTTTTAGTTTGCCTTACAAATATATCTCAATAGAAGGGTTTTATAAAACAAACTTATTAACAAATTGTTCTCTCTAAATTGAAAATCTTTAAGCTTTAAAAACTTAAGGCAATTAAGCGTATTTTTTCTTTCTAAAGTAGTTAAAAACAAATCCGAATAATGCAAGTATAACTAAAGGTAATACAATGTTTATAAGCTGCCATTTACCTTTATTGTCTTTAATTTTATCGGCATCTAAAAAGGCAATATTAATTTCTTTAGCCCTAATGTTTATAAGTCCTGTATCATCTAAAAGATAATTAACGGTGTTTAAAAGAAATTCTTTGTTTCCAAATGCCTTACCTGTGAGTTGATCAAAACCTAGTTCTTGAGGTCTATTTCTTATAACTTCGTTTTTAATAATGTCGCCATCTGAAATAACAACCATTTTCGTAGGTTTACTTTGAGATTGAAAATTATTGACCTTAAATGGTAAAACACGTTTATCATACACCGAAGTAAATTCGCCTTCTAACAGCACAGCTAAGTTTTGTGGTCCAGAATTATAGGTAGCTTCATCAGGTGCCTTGGTAACGTCTGCTAAAGAAATTGTGGTTAAGGCGCCTTCTAATTTAGATTTTGGAGAACTCTGTAATAAAATTGTTTTTTTAATACCATTTTTTAAAGTATCAATCGGACTTGCAAAATCAAACTTTACTAAGTTTAGATTCTTTGTAATTGAATGTTTAGGATTTGAAGCTGCTAATGGAGAATATTGCCACTGTAAAGGTTGCATTTGTGCTTGAGTGCCTTCTCCAATGGCCAACATAATTGGTGCCGAAAATAAATCTTTTACTAAAGTAGGATTGACTCTAAATCCATATTTAAAGAAAAAATCATTCAACTTTAAATCTCTCATTATAGATACAGCTGTTCCTCTAACATTTTTTAAACTGTCTTGATCCATAACAACAGATTCTGTAAGCCAAAGACTTTTACCACCAGACATGGTATATTGGTCTAAAACTAATTTTTCGTTTTCTGTAAATGCTTCGCTTGGTTTGGCAGCAACAATTAAATCGTATTGTTTTAATTTATCTAAAGTGCCTTGAGGATTCGATGCAACACTATCTAAAGTAAATTGCGCTAAATTATAATAGGGTTTTATAGTTTGTAAAAAATCAGCAATGTATAGATCTCCTAATTCTCCATTACCTTTTAAAATGGCAATCTTTTTAGCTTTAGGGTTTACCAATTTATTAAAACCATCAGCAAACGCATACTCTAAAGATTGTACAGAATTAGTGATTTGTTCTTGTAAGCCTTGAGTAATGCTACGTTTTAATAATGGGATTTTAACTCTTTCATCTTTATAAGTTGCATAAGCCCATGGAAAAATAATGTCTTGAGTTACTTTGCCAGTACTGTTGTCAGTGTTTATGTAAGGCTCTAATCCTTGTCTTGTTAACTCTTCAATATATTGTTGACGAGTACTTTCGTCTTCAATAGGATTAATATAATTGATAAATATCTGATTGGTTTCTAGTTGAAATTCTTCAATTATTTGTCGCACTTCAGTTTGAAGTAATCTAAATTCTGAAGGAAAATCACCTTCTAAAAACACATCGATAATTAAAGGTGAATCTAAATCACTAATCATTGATTTTGAGACTTCAGATAGTGTATAGCGTTTATCTTTAGTTAAATCGAAGCGTTCATAGGCTTTGCTGGAAATAATGTTAACTAAAATTAGTCCAACAATAACAGCAAGAATATACAGTATAGATTTATTCTTCTTCATTCTCAAATTTTATTTCTTCTTGATAAGGTCTTAATGCAACGACTTTATCATTTTTAAACGTAATTTCTACACAGTCTTTTTTATCATTAAAAGCACCAGGTTCAATACCTAGACCATAATTCCATTTATTAGAATCGTGAGCCTTTTTTCCGTCATCCCAAGACAACCATTCTTCTTCACCTAAGAGATGAGTTATTTTTTCTTTAGATAAACCAATCAATGTATCAGAGGTTATTGTGTTATCTATCATTTCGTAGCGCAGTGCTGGTTTTTCTGTCCAAGCTTCGCTATCAAAATATTTTTGATGATGGTAACTGCTAATAATGTTTATAAAAGGGTAAAACATATAGAAATACACAAAAGGTGTTAATACCAAACTAATTAAAGCAGATAACCATTTTCGCTTATCTACTGTATTTAAAAACAGGAATAGTAGAATAAATACTACTATCATAAAAATGACTAAAAAGGGTGTAATAATCATTAGTTTTGTTTTTGAATTCTAAGTTTTGTGAATAATAAAAAGGCAAGCGCAACACTAATAAAATATACCAAATCCCTTGTGTCTATAACACCACGACTCATACTGTTATAATGAGAAGCCATACCTAAATCTTCCATATATACTAAATCACCAAAGATGTAGTAGTTAGAAAGCCCTTCAAAACCAAAGTAAAAAAAGAAGCAAATAAATACTGCGATAATAAAAGCCACAATCTGATTATCAGATAGGGTAGAAGCAAAAACTCCAATGGCTGTGTAAGCTGCAACTAAAAACAAGAGTCCAAAATAAGAGCCTATGGTGCTTCCCATATCAAGATTACCTTGTGGATTTCCTAACTGAGAAACGGTATAAACATATATTAAGGTTGGCAATAATGCTATAAGGATTAAAACAAACGCACCAAAGTACTTACCTAATACTATCTGAAAATGAGAAATAGGCTTTGTTACTAATAATTCTAAAGTGCCTTGTTTCTTTTCATCACTAAAACTACGCATCGTAACAGCAGGCACCAAAAAGATTAAAATCCAAGGCCCTAATAGGAAGAAAGACGATAAGTTAGCTCTACCATTATCTAGTAAATTAAATTCCCCTTTAAAAACCCATAGAAAGAGTCCGTTTAACAATAGAAACACGGCTATTACCAAATAACCTATCGGTGAGGCGAAAAAGGTGTTTATTTCTTTTTTTAAAATTGCAATCATTTTATTTTTTTAATAATTCAGCCGCAAATACACGAATATTAATTTTGCTTACTGCTTACTGCTTACTGCTTACTGCTTACTGCTTACTGCTTACTGCTTACTGCTTACTTGAGCGAAGCGAGTTTATCCACACTCCAAGCTTCAGGCTTATCGTTAAACAACAGTTTAGTCTTAGCCCAAACACTTTTAAATAATTCTGAATGTCTGTACGTATTTAAATCTGCTTCAGAGTCCCAATAACTATACGTAAAAAATATATTGGTATTGTTCTGGTCGCGATACAATTCTAAAAAATTACAGCCTTCAAAATTTCGAATCTCAGTTTTTACAGTTTCAAAATTAGCCAAGAATTCTTCAATCTTCGACGGATCAAAACTCATTTTTACAATTCTTACTAACATATTATTAAAAGCTTTTAGTAATTCCTCTGCAGAGCAAAGGACTTTCTCACTTTTGTGAGTATTACTTATTATTTTTTTTACTTCAACTTAAACATTTTTTCCTTCGTGCGTTAACTAAAACTATGACGAGCGTGTATGAGAAGGACTAAGTATGGGCAAAAAGTTAACAGTTACTGTATCCATAGTTTTTAAACCCATTAAAGTAGAGGCACTACCAACAGTAGTACAATTACTCTTATAAACTGCTATTTCTAAATACCCAGAAGAGTTAAATACTACAAGACCTTTACCTTCATCATTTCGTTTAGATTCATCTAATTCAAAATTTACAATATCGCTATACTTACTATATATTTTTTTGAATTTATGGTTTCTAGCTGATATTTCATAAGACCTCGTTTTTTGGACTTCTTCAAAAAACTTTTGTTTAATATTAGTAACTACATTTCCGTAATTATCGATGTAGATTACACTACCTATAATTTGATTCTGTTCGTCATTAACAAACGGAATTAAATTCTTAATCGGTTTTATAGTGTTAATAACTTTTCCAATAATCTCTAAAGTCCCTCCTCTTGCAATATGGCAGGCTACTTTAACAAAAACATCTAACACAGGGAAGCTAGTCTCTATCTTATCGTGGATGTTTATTTCTACAATCTTTTCTGGCACAATCTCAGCACAAATCATACTCATTATACCATTATTAGCACATATAAAGTAATGGTCATCTAACTTAACTGCAACGTGCTTGTTTTCAGGACTTAACTCAGAGTCAATTCCTATAATATGAATCGTTCCTTTTGGGAAACTGCTATAGGCATTTAATATAATATAAGCCGCTTCAGAAATATTAAAAGGTGATACCGAATGTGAAACATCTACAATTCTCACATCCGAAAGTTCACTGTAAATAGCACCTTTTATTGCGCCAGCAAAGTGATCTTTTTCTCCAAAATCAGTCGTTAAAGTGATTATTGCCATGGAATGATTGTTGATATTTTTTTAAGAATTATGGTTGTAAAATTATTAGATTTGTGTGTACACAAAACTAATAAAAGAAATCAGATTAATACACTAAATAAAGCACGCTTTTGAACGAACTTATCCTAGAACTCGAAGAAATTACTCCAAAAGAATTTTTCGGCCCACAAAATGCAAATATTGAACTTCTAAAAAAGTATTTTCCAAAACTTAAAATTGTAGCCAGAGGCAATAAATTAAAGGCCTATGGTGACGAAGATTTACTCGAAGAGTTTGATCATAGAATGACCATGCTTATGAAACATTTTGGAAAGTATAATAAACTAGATGAAAATGTTATAGAGCGTGTACTTACAAGTAATAGCAGCGAAGATTACAACACTTCTGCTAAGAGTGGTGAAGTTATTGTGCACGGAGTTGGTGGTAAGCTTATTAAGGCACAAACTGCAAATCAGCGTAAACTTGTTGAGAGCGTACGTAAAAATGATATGGTATTTGCTATTGGTCCTGCTGGTACAGGGAAAACCTATACTGGAGTAGCTTTGGCAGTACAAGCACTAAAAAGTAAAGAAGTAAAGCGTATAATTTTAACTCGACCTGCTGTGGAAGCTGGTGAGAATTTAGGATTTCTGCCTGGTGATTTAAAAGAAAAATTAGATCCTTATATGCAACCGTTATATGATGCTTTGCGAGATATGATTCCGGCAGAAAAGCTAGAAAATTATATAGAAAAAGGTGTGATTCAAATTGCTCCATTAGCTTTTATGCGTGGCCGTACTCTAGATAATGCTTTTGTGATTTTAGATGAAGGACAAAATACAACGCATGCCCAAATGAAAATGTTCTTAACTCGTATGGGTAAAAATGCTAAGTTTTTGTTGACAGGAGATCCTGGTCAGGTAGATTTACCACGTCGTACTATTTCTGGACTTAAAGAAGCGCTTTTAGTTCTTAAAAATATTGAAGGTATTGGCATGATTTATTTAGATGATAAAGACGTGATTCGTCACAAATTAGTTAAGAAAGTAATTTCGGCTTATAAAAGTATTGAGAATAGGGATTAATTTTTTTAGGAGCTATTTCCAGCTTTCCGCTATATCTTTTTATTTGCTGACTTCGACTACGCTCAGTCACCAAATAAAAAGGATGCCGCTTCAATCTGGGCTAGGGCTTAATCTAAAAGTAATAAGCATAACAAACTAATAGCTAATATCCAAAAGCTAAAAGCTAAGTAAAATGAGTGATACCATAATAGATACCAATTTCAATTTTCCTAATCAGAAATCTGTTTACAAAGGAAAAGTAAGAGAAGTTTATAACATTAATGATGAGCAGTTAGTAATGGTTGCAACAGACCGTTTAAGTGCTTTTGATGTGGTGATGCCAAAAGGAATCCCTTTTAAAGGGCAAATCTTGAATCAGATTGCGACAAAGATGATGAAAGATACTGAAGATTTAGTGCCAAATTGGTTGGTTGCTACACCAGATCCTAATGTTGCTGTTGGACATTTATGTGATCCTTTTAAAGTAGAAATGGTAATACGTGGCTATATGTCTGGTCATGCTGCACGAGAATATAAAGCAGGAAAGCGAATGCTTTGTGGAGTCGAAATGCCTGAAGGTATGAAAGAAAACGACAAGTTTCCACAACCTATAATAACACCAGCAACAAAAGCAGAAATGGGCGACCATGATGAAGATATTTCTCGTGAAGATATATTAGCAAGAGGTATTGTTTCTGAAAAGGATTATTTAATTCTTGAAGATTATACTAGAAAGTTATTTCAACGCGGAACAGAAATCGCAGCAGAACGTGGTCTAATCCTAGTAGATACTAAATACGAATTCGGAAAAACCAAAGACGGTAAAATAGTATTGATTGACGAAATCCATACACCAGATTCCTCACGTTATTTTTATGCAGAAGGTTACCAAGAGCGACAAGATAGAGGTGAAGCTCAAAAGCAGTTGTCTAAAGAATTTGTGCGTCAATGGTTAATTTCAAATGATTTTCAAGGTTTAGAAGGACAAACGGTGCCATTTATGAGTGATGCGTATATTGAAACTGTTAGCGAGCGTTATATTGAGCTTTATGAAAATATTACAGGTGAGACCTTTGTAAAAGCTGATGTAAATGATATTCAGAATAGGATTGAGGCTAATATTTTGAGGTATTTGGAAGGTGTTTAGTTGTTTATTCGTTGAGTTGTTAAGTCGTTGAATTGCTAAAGCGTTTTTTTTTATTAATTGTTTAGTCATTTAGTTGTCATGCTGAACTTGTTTCAGCATCTATTTTTTGAGACGATATTCTGAAACAAGTTAGGAATAACGAAAAATTCATATCAATACTTTTTCTTACTTCCTTTAATCCCCGTTGCACAACCAAAAAAATATTCAACATATTCAACTTCAAATTCTGACTTGTCAAAAATTTGATGAACATTTCTTGAATTTCCATATTCTTCTGTGTAAACACCTAACATTTTATAAGTCTCAGGGTTTCCAAGAAATAGCTTTCCTATTATTGGAATAATATTTTTAAGGTAAAACATATAAAAAGGTTTAAGTATTTTACTATTAGTAACAGAAACATCAATAAGCGAAAATTTGCCACCTGGTTTTAGAATTCGATCAATTTCATATACCAATTTTTTAAGTTGTTCGTCATCAAAAGTCTTTAATCCAAAACCAGAAATAACATAATCTGCAGTTTCGTTTGCGATTGAGTTTTTAAAGACATTTTCTTTAAGTATTTCAATTGATGAGTTTTTAAAATTCCTTTTGTTTTTCTCAGCACGATTTACCATTTCGGTAGAGAAGTCTAGTCCAATTAATTTTGAATTTTTATCCGATTTTTTTAAAATATGTTTCCAGCATTCACCCATACCAGTCATTAAATCGACTACTGTTTTTCCTTTTTCTATATTAATTTCCTCTACACATTGCCTTCTCCATCTTTCACTAAATCCAAAGGATGTTATAAAGTTCATGTTAGAATAGGAACTACTCATTCTATCAAATAGACTTTCAACAAATTTAGGTTCATAGATTTCTTTCATTTTTTATTCTAAACGGAATTATTAGTAATTGTTTATTTCTTTGTCATGTTGAACTACCATACTAAGCTTGTTTACAGTAAGTTTCATGATCTAATGTTACATCAAATATGAGATTCTGAAACAACACTTCGACTACGCTCAGTATAGCAATTCAGAATGATACAACTTAATATTTCTCTTTTAAAATCTTAGTATGATGCTCTACGTGGTGTGCTGTCCACATAATAATTTCGCGTACAGGCATTTTACCCATTAGCGGATGTGGTAGTATTACCGTGTCTAAATTAGTATCACTGATTTTCTTGGTCTTGTATTGTAGTTTTTTACTTTCGGTTTGAAGTCGGTTTAAAATGTAGTGCTTATCAGCTAGTGTTGGCACTTTCATATTTTGAGAGCCTTTAAAAGTTTTGCCTTTAGCATCCAATAACCGTTCTTGATAACGTTTTACTATAGCATCGTAATCTCTAACGGGTCTGTTAGCTTTACCAAATTTAAAGCGTAAAAGAAATTTAGGCATGCTCAATGCATCATTGAGTGGTTTAACACTTTGAAGTAAATGCAGGGCTTGTTGTCCTTGCGTCCATTTACCTTCTGGTCCTTGTGTCCAAGATTCTTTAGGTTGTTGTTCTAACCACGAAATTAATTCAGAATGTTTGGCTTCAATTAGATCCGCAATAGCTTCTTTATCCATAGTTAAGAATTTGATAAAGAAAAGATAGGTAAAAAAAGGTTTAGTTGTTTATCCGTTATGTAGTGGATTCGTTTATTTGCTTATTGCTTATTGCTTATTGCTTATTGCTTATTGCTTACTGCTTACTGCTTACTGCTTACTGCTTACTTCACACTATTCATCCACTTCCTTCTCCTGAACTACAATTTTATCCTTTTTAAATATTGGAACTAGGTAAGATAAATTGAATCCAAAGCCACCACCAAAACGACCACTATCATAAGTTCTATTAAATCCTGGAATGTATAAATTCTCGTATTCGTTGGGTTCAGTTTCAGTAATTAGAGCTTTTAGTTGCACATTGATACCAGCAAAGAAATTATTGAATAATTCAGCCTTTAATCCGATTTGTACTTCAGCCCATATGGCTGTTAAACCTTTAAATTCCTGACCTTCTTCTATTGAAACTTGTTCATTCCAATATTGGTTATTTACATTATAAATATCGTAACTATTAAGTGTTTGACTAAATGTACTTGCACCAACTCTAAAACCAGCGTAAATCATGTTTTCCATGTCTAGCCAATTTTTGTACATATTAAGATCTACACCACCTTTAAAGTAACTTCCTTTAGTGGTATTATCTAAAACTTCATTTACTATAGTGCGTTCTTCATTACCAATTTCACCAGCTAAGTACAATTTTTTTGAGAGACGATAATCACCCATAATCTCAAAACCTGTGTAGTTATCCTCAAAAAAAGTACGAGCTAATTTACTGAGGTCTGCTCCAAGACGTAGTCCATACTTTTGCTTAAAAACTAAGGTGTCTTTTACGGTTTTCTTTTTTTCTTGTGCTAATGCTATTGTAGAAAACAACAGCAAAATCACTATACATCTAGTGAAAGATGCGAACGTGTACTGTGTTTTCATTTTCTATTTGTGTTTCATCTACGGTTATTGAACTTATCCAAGTATCACCATCATTATCAAAACTCATTTCTAACTCATTAAAAATACTTCTATAACCGCAAGCTCTTGATACATATATTTCTTCAGATAAGTATGTTATTTCTAAAATATCAATGTTAGAGTTTGTGGTGTCGTCTGTATCTAAACGTAAGTTGGTGTCTTTTTCTAAAACAAAACGTGTTGTTGTCCTTTCTTCACCTGCTTCTGGTTCAATCTTTAATGGTAATTCCGCAGCACTTACATTGACGTTATAAACAATGGTAGTATCGGAATCTTCAGTTGGTTCAACAACCAATCCTTCACCATATACAGTAAGTCTAGGTACGCTCTTTAAATCATCTGGACTTTCAATATCATAGAACTCTATCAGTAAACGCGGTGTAGTGATTGTAGATTCTGCACAGATATCGTCGCGCTCGCAATTTTGTAAATTCAATAAAGCTATAAGGCTTAGAATATATATGATGTTGTATTTTGTTTTCATTAACCTTCTCATAGAATTGAGTTGATTCGTTTATTTGTTTAGTTGGTAATTACGTAATGCATTTAGCATATTAGTAATTTTTTCAATTTTTGTTCTTGCTAAGATATAATCATTCTCAGATATAAAACCTAAATCTTTACCTATTATCAATTGATTTAAAACTTCCATAGCTGAGCTAAATGAAATTGTAGTGAAATGCGCTTTATCTTTTTGAGTTTTTCTAGAAGTACCCTCAGCTAAATTTGATGAAATTGAGATAGAAGCTCTTCGTAATTGACTTATTAATCCAAATTTTTCTTCCTTAGGGAAGGATTCAGTTATCAAATATATTGATTTCACTAACTCAACAGACTCTTTCCAAACTTCTAATTTCTCAAATGAATATATTTTCATTTTATGATAAACAAATCAACGAATAAACAAATTAACCTTTTTCAAATAGTACTACCGTTTCAATATGCGCTGTATGAGGAAATTGATCGACTAAACTTATTTTTTTAATCTCATAACCAGCTTCCATTAACTGCTCAGTATCTCTAGCTTGTGTCGCCGGATTACAAGATACATAAACCAAACGGTCTGCATTTAGGTTTATTATTTTTTTAAGAGTTTTTGGCGCAATACCAGCTCTAGCAGGATCTAAAATAATGGTTCTTATTTTATTGGTGTATTCTGGGTGTTCATTTAAAAATTTACCAACGTCTGCTGCGTAAAACTTTAACCCTTTAATATTATTGCGTTTAGCATTTTCCTTCGCGTCTTCAATAGCTGAAGCTACTATATCTACACCTACAATTTTAGTGTTGTTAGCTTTGCTTGCTATTATTTGCCCTATAGTACCTGTACCACAAAACAAATCTAAAACAACAGTATTATCAATAGCTTCTTTATTTTCTAAAGCATAGTCAACAACTTTAGAATAGAGTTTTTCGGCACATTTTGGATTGGTTTGAAAAAAGCTTTTCATGCTAATTTCAAAATTTAAACCTAAAAGTTCTTCAACAATTTTATCGTCACCGTAAACTAAAGATATATCTCCGGTTGTGGCTATAGTTCTGTCTCCTACTTCATCATTAATCGTATGTAACAATCCTGCTACCCGATCACCAAATAATTCAACCAAATAACCGGCAAATTTATCTAAATCGAATTTTGGTAAATCGTAAGACGTCGTTACTAAATTGAATAACAACTTATTGGTTTTGTAAGATTTTCTAACCACAAAATATCTAAAAAAGCCTACGCGTTGTGGAGCATGCCAAGGTGCTAAACCTGTTGCTTCGCAATAATTTCTAATATCTTTTAAGTGATTTTCTAATTCAGCATCAAATAATCCGGAATCACTATTTAGGTTGTCACCACACCACCAAGTTCCGCGCTTTTTAAATCCAAGCGTAAACTCATCTACATCAGTTTTTAATTTACGATTATAGCCAATGGCAGAAAAACCATATTCCATTTTATTTCTGTAATGGAAGGTATTAGGTGAATCTACAAATTCGTCAAACTTATCTTCAATGTTAGCGACTTTACCAATACGCTTAAATAACTCTAAGGTGCTTTGTTTTTTATAATTGTGTTGCTTTTCTATAGGTAATTGCATGTATGGCGCACCAGGAATATCTTGATAGGGCATGTCAACTTCATCTTCCGAAGGTTTTAAAATCTCAAAAAGTTTACCTTCAGCATACTTTTTACTCGATTTCTTTATTTGAGCCTTAACCAATTGTCCTGGTAATGTATTAGGAACAAAAACAACAAATTCACCATGTTCGTTACGGATACGACCAATCCCTTTTCCACCAAAAGCGTAATCTTCAATTAAGATCTCAATAATTTGGCCGCGTTTAACAAATTTATTACGTTCTCTTTTTGGCATTTTTTTGAATAATTTGAGTGCAAAGATATTCTTATTTTATAAATAGGTAAGCGGAAAAGTATCTGTATAATTAGATTATCTTTAAAAGATTTCTAAGTCAATTTTGAACCTTTTTTTAATTCTACGTCTTTAGAGTATGAAACATTAATGTTTAGAAATACAAATTGTATCGTATAACTACTTTTTGAATGTTCCATCTGACTATAAGATTAAAATAGATATCACCATATGAAGGTTATAAATATCCATAAAAGAACCATCCTAGAACCTAAGAAAAAGGTGTCTCAACTATTTAAAACTTTAGCAACTAATAATGATTTGGTTTGGCCCACAGAGAATTGGCCAGCCATACGGTTTAAAGAAGGATTAAAAATTGAGAGTAGAGGTGATCATGGACGTATTCGTTATACTATAATTGAATTTATTGAAGGAGACTACATTAAGTTTCAATTTTCTAAACCAGAAGGCTTTAATGGTATTCATGAATTTAAAATAAATTCTATTGATGCAAATAGTACCGAAATATGCCATAAAATAATAGCTAATTCGTCTTTAAAAGCAAGTTTCTTTTGGGTGTTTGTTATACGTTGGCTTCATGATGCTTTAATTGAAGATGCTTTTGATAAGGTTGAAAATCATTTTTTAACACGTAAGAAAGAAACACCGTATAATGTGTGGGTGAAACTTTTGAGAGAAATATATAAAAGAAAATCGTTTCAAATTAAACATAGTTAATTGAAAACTGACCAACGTATAGATGAAAATTTAGTTAATGCTTACAAAGCTGGTGATAAAAAAGCGCTTGCAATGTTGGTAAAGCGATGGCACAAGCTGTTTTGTGATAAAGCCTACTGGATAATAAAGGATAAAGATGCGGCAAAAGATATTGCTCAAGACAGTTGGACGATTATAATCAATAAAATAGACAGACTTAATGATCCTAAACAGTTTAAATATTGGGCTTATAGAATTGTTTGTAACAAATCTACAGATTGGTTGCGACTGCAAGCTAAAACTCAAAAAAATAATATTCGAGATAATTTTGAAATTAAAAGTGAAGAACAACAATATTCAGAAAATGAACATTTAAAACTTTCGCTTTTAAAAGCAATAAATGAATTACCAAAAAATCAAAAACTAGTTGTTAAGCTATTTTATACGGAATCGTATAGTTTAAAGCAAATCAGTGAAATATTAAACATTTCAGTAGGAACAGCAAAGTCAAGATTATTTCACGCAAGAGAAAAATTAAAAATAACATTAAAAAAGATAGATTATGAAAACTAATATGGAAGACATAGACAAATTAATAAAAGATACGTTAACAGAAGAAGAAGCTAAATTTTATGATTCTCTTGATGAGCAAAGCGTATTTGCAATGATTGCAGGATTGTATAAAGGGAAAAATTTATGGTTTACAATCGTAATGCATGTTGTAAACATTGTTGCATTCGGACTTATGATTTACTGCCTAATACAGACATTTGATGCAGAAAACACTAATGATCTTATGTTATGGATTGCAGGTTTTTTTATTTGTTTTATTACCATGAGTATGCTAAAAATATATGCTTGGATGCAAATTCATAGAAACGCATTAACTAGAGAAATAAAGAGACTAGAACTACAAGTGTCATCTCTTTCATCGAAAATAGCTGAGTAAGTTTTAAATCACTAGATTATTTAGTAATTTGCAGGCTCTTAGGGATGATTTCTTTCCCACGCTGAATTTTCAAAACTATTGAAAGGATAAAGGTAGATAAGGAATGGTTATTTTATTAATTTAAAACAAATTAAAATGGCTGTTTTAGACCAATTAACTTCGCAACAAGCGATCGATTTAGAAAACAAGTATGGTGCGCACAATTACCATCCATTACCAGTAGTACTGAGTAGAGGAGAAGGTGTGTATGTTTGGGATGTAGAAGGTAAAAAGTATTACGATTTTTTATCTGCATACTCAGCAGTAAATCAAGGACATTGTCATCCAAAAATTGTTGGTGCTATGACCAACCAAGCTCAGACTTTAACGCTTACTTCGAGAGCTTTTTATAATGATATGCTCGGTAAGTTTGAAAAGTATGCTACGGAAACGTTTCATTATGACAAATTATTACCAATGAATACTGGAGCTGAGGCCGTGGAAACTGCTTTAAAACTCTGTAGAAAATGGGCTTATGAAGTAAAAGGAATTGATGAAAATGAAGCTGAAATTGTGGTTTGTGAAAATAACTTCCATGGAAGAACAACAACTATAATTTCGTTTAGTAACGATCCTGTTGCTCGTAAAAACTTTGGGCCATATACTAATGGATTTATTAAAATTGAATATGATAATTTAGAAGCTTTAGAAGATACATTAAAAGCGAATTCTAATGTCGCAGGTTTCTTAGTAGAGCCAATTCAAGGTGAAGCTGGAGTTTATGTGCCAAGTGATGGTTATTTGGCAAAGGCAAAAGCTTTGTGCGAAAAGTATAATGTATTATTTATTGCAGATGAAGTACAAACGGGTATTGGTAGAACAGGTCGTTTATTAGCAACTTGTGGCAATTGTAATTGTGCAGAAAAACATTGTTCTGGTACTCCAGAAGTGAAAGCCGATATTTTAATATTAGGTAAAGCATTAAGTGGCGGCGCATATCCTGTATCTGCTGTTTTGGCTAACGATAACATTATGAATGTTATAAAACCAGGAAATCATGGAAGTACTTTTGGCGGAAACCCTATTGCTGCAGCTGTTGGCATAGCCGCTTTAGAAGTCATTAAAGATGAAGAATTAGCAGATAATGCACAAAAATTAGGAGAATTATTTAGAGCAGAATTGTCAAAGTTTATAGAAACTACAACTGTTGTGAGTGGAATTAGAGGAAAAGGGCTTTTAAATGCTATTTTAATAAATGATACAGAGGAAAGTGAAACGGCTTGGAATATCTGTATGCGTTTACGAGATAATGGCTTGTTAGCAAAACCAACTCACGGAAATATTATACGTTTTGCACCACCTTTAGTAATGAATGAAGAACAATTATTAGATTGTGTGTCTATAATAATTAAGACTCTAAAGGAATTTGAATAAAAAAATAATTTGAATTAAAAAAAATACCACTTGATCGAGTGGTATTTTTTTAATGTGTAATTTTTAATATTATCTACATCCAGCATCTCTAGCTGCTTGGTAAATTTGTTCCATAGATTCAGCCGGAACATTAGGGTTATCTTCAAACATTCCTATATACCAATCAAAGAATAAGCAAGGGTTAACAAGTACCCAAATAATAAAGGCCAATCCAATAAACGATATAATTAAAGAAATAATTGAAAATGTTCTAGCACTTTTCATAGCAGAACCATTGCTGTATGTTTCAGGGCTTTCATTGTATTTTTTAAGTTCTTTATTAGCAATTACAATAGCTATAATTGCAGAAATAGTTCCTATACCATAGACGCAGCAACATACTATTCCTAAAATAGATAAAATGATTACGAGTGTTGTATTAAGTTTTTGCATGAAATTAGGTTATTTAGTGGACAAACATTTTTATTATATAACTGGTAACAGCAACTAAAAGCGTTAAAGCTGCTAAGATTAGTTTTGCTTTTTCACCATGCTTTATGGTGGTAAACCTGTCAAAAATAAGAAAAACAAACAGAAATAGCATAGGATATATAGCAGGATACATAATAAATGCATCTACAAACTGCCCTTTAATAAGTAAAACTATAGACCGTTGTAGTCCACAACCCATACACTCAAAGCCTAAAAATGTTTTATTTAGACAAGGTAACATGTAATCTTCTATACCACTCATTAGTAATTGCATGGTGCTAAATTAAGTATTTGCTAAATACTTTTATAATTACACTAGTAAATTATTGTAAACCGTATTTTTGTAAAATATTTAATTGTATAACTATGAATATTTCTAGAATTATAAACTTTGTGTGTATTGTAGCAGGTGGAGTTGTAGCATTATATGCTCAGGCACAAAAACAACAAAACACCTATTTGTTAATGGGAGGAATAGTTTTATTAATGTTAGGAATTTACAGAACCTCTAGGAACATTCCTAGTAAGTATGATAAGCAAGAAGAAGAGACTTTTATAAAGACAGAAGATGAAGATTAAACTTGGTGACGCAGTTGAAGCTATAGATGATGCCATCTCTGGAATAGTAACAAAGATTTCTGAAAATACAATTACTATTGAAGATGCTGATGGTTTCGAATTTCAGTTTGAAGCCAACGAACTTATGCATTCGGTTAATGAGTATACAATAGATAATGCCATTTACAATTCTGATATAGAAGCTGTAAAAAAAGAAAAAGAAAGTAAAAAAAGAAAGCCAACAATTGCAGTTAAACCAAAAGAGCGACACGCACCTAAATTTGAAGTCGATTTACATATTCACCACTTAACAGAATCTACAAGAGGCATGTCTAATTACGATATGCTTAATCTACAACTTGATACAGCAAGACGGCAGTTAGAATTTGCAATTAAAAAGCGTATTCCTAAAATTGTATTTATCCATGGAGTAGGCGAAGGAGTGCTTAAACAAGAACTAGAAACTCTTTTTGGTCGCTATAATAATATTAAATTTTACGATGCAGACTATAAAACCTATGGACTTGGTGCTACTGAAGTAAGAATTTTTCAGAATGTTGAGGCTTAGTCTTCTTCTTCTTCTTCTTCTTCTAATTCTATGTTAATTGAATAAGTTAAAATTCCTAAATCCAATTGAGGTGATGATAAAATGTCTAGGTTAAAATTTGTAATAAAAAAACTGGCAGTTATTGTTCTGGTGTATTCATTGGTTTCTAATAAACCTGGTGAATCATAAACTGTTGTCTCTAACGGGTTTAAATAATGCGCAATTACCATGTCTTCGGCATTAGTATTTTGGTCATTTCGAGGATTTTTATCTCCATTTTCATCTTCTAGTATGGTGTTAATTCCATCACCATCATCATCAATATCCAAATAATCTAGTATTAAATCACCATCAGTGTCTAAAGTAGGATTACCCTCATCATCAATTTCTCCAGTTTCAAACTTTGTTAATACGTTGTCATTATCATCATCTTCATCTTGGTAATTAGGTATTCCATCTCCGTCAAAATCTTCAGCATTTGGATAATTACCGTTTTCATCCATTTCGCCACGTCCTTCTATATCACTTGGTATACCGTCTTCATCATCATCGTCAACATTTACGGTTACATAAATAGTTCCAGATTCAGCCTCGTGGTCATCAATAATATTTAGAGTACCAGGTGCAATAGCTTCGCATAATTCATTAGTCCCAACAGCACGATTATATGTTCTATAAATGAAACGGTTGGTCGATCCATTAATAGTATATTCATGAGGTGTATCAGCAGGTGTAGGTTCCGTGTAAGGAAATTCTTGATTTGTACTTCGAGGAATAATTACAGATAAAGATTCATTAGGATCTTCACGTAAATCGAAAATTAAAAATGAGTCTATATTGTTGTCACAATAATTAAGTTCCTTGTCAAATTCTAAGTCCACTGTAATAATATCACCATCATCACAAGCAACTAAAAAGACTAAACAAAGTAGGATATAAATTTGACGCATCATAGATTCAATTTTAAACAAAAATAAAGGATTTGTAAAATTATAACGTAGCATTAACTAAATAATTTTATTTACAATATTTTTGCATTATGAACTCAGTATATTTAGATAATGCCGCGACGACGGCTTTACGTCCAGAGGTGATAGAACGCATAACCAATGTTCTACAGGAGAATTATGGTAATGCATCATCAACACACAGTTTTGGGCGCTCATCTAAAGCACTTTTAGAGCAATGTCGTAAAAATATTGCCTCATACTTTAATGTGTCCGCTGCCGAAATTATTTTTACTTCGGGTGGTACAGAAGCCGATAACTTAGCTTTAAGAAGTGTCGTTAGAGATAGAGGAATTACTGAGATTATTACTTCTAGAATTGAACATCATGCTGTTTTACATACAGCAGAGCAATTGCAAACAGAATATGGTGTAGAGTTAAAATATGTGGATTTAGATGATTGTGGCTTAATAAACTATACACATTTAGAAGAACTTTTGCAGTCATCTAAAAAGGCTGTAGTTAGTTTAATGCATATAAATAATGAGGTTGGTAATATTTTAGATATTGAAAAAGTAGCTCAACTTTGTAAAACGCATAATGCTTTGTTTCATAGTGATATGGTACAATCGGTTGGGCATTACAAAATTGATTTAAAAGAAATTGCTATAGATTTTATGGCAGCAAGTGCTCATAAATTTCATGGACCCAAAGGTGTTGGATTTTGCTTTGTAAGAAAAGAATCTGGTCTAAAACCTTTAATTTTTGGAGGCGAGCAAGAGAGGGGTTATAGGGCTGGTACTGAGTCTATTCATAATATTGTAGGAATGGATGAAGCGCTTAAAATAGCTTACGCTAATCTTGAAACAGAAAAGAAATATGTTTCAGATTTAAAAGCTTATTTCATTCAGCAATTAAAAGCTTATATTCCAAATGTTGGTTTTAATGGTGGTTGCGAAGATGAAGTAAATAGCACCTATACTTTGGTAAATATATGTTTACCTATAGCACCAGAAAAAGCACCGATGTTACAATTTCAACTCGATTTAAAAGGTATTGCTTGTTCTAAAGGAAGTGCTTGCCAAAGTGGTAGTTCGCAAAATTCACATGTATTAACTGCTATCTTAGATGAGAGTATGTTGAGTAAACCATCTGTACGCTTTTCATTTAGTATTTTTAATAAAAAAGACGAATTAGATTATGTGGTTTCTGTATTAAAGGAATTTGTTAATTCTTAATCACTTCACAATTAAAACCTAGCCGACAATCTTAAATTAAACACACGAGGCGTTAAGTAATTAGGAATAGCGAATTGGCGTTTTGTATAAACATCTCTCACCCAAGTATTGGTAATAGAGTTTTGGTTGTTAAACATGTTGTAGATTTCGAAACCGATAGACAGTTCTCTTAATGCTTTTTTCCATTTAGAATTATAGGTTTTTTCAGGATTTACTAATTGTAATGAAACACCCAAATCTGCACGTCTATAATCACGTAAACGTATTTGATAATCGTAAGGATCTGCATAGCTTGGAGAACCACCTGGTACACCTGTATTATAAACCAAGTTTAAATACATTTTTAAATCTGGCATATTTGGTACATAATCCTGAAACAAGGCACCAAACTTTAAGCGTTGGTCGGTTGGTCTGGCAATGTAGCCACGATTATTAATATTCTCTTCAGTTTTTAAATAACCAAAACTAAACCATGATTCAGTTCCAGGTACAAATTCACCATTAAGCCGCAAATCTAAACCGTAGGCATAAGCTTCAGCATTATTGTCTGCTCTGTATCTTATTCTTACATTTTCGAGCGTATAAGGATTTACATCAGATAGGCCTTTGTAATATGCTTCAGTAACTAATTTAAAAGGTCTATCCCATATCTCGAAACTGTATTCGTTTCCTAATACAATATGAAATGATTTTTGCGCTTTTACATTAGGTTGTACTGCACCTGAAGAATCTCTTAATTCTCTGTAAAATGGTGGTTGGTAATACAATCCACCAGCAACTCTAAATAGCATATCTTTTTCCCAATCTGGTTTTATAGCAAATTGAGCTCTAGGACTAAATACTGTCTGTGAGTTACTTTCGATAGCATCTCCATTTACTGTCCAGCTATGCGCACGTACGCCTACATTATAAAACACTTCGTTGTTGTCCCATTCTGTACGTTTACTGTACTGTACAAAAGCTTGTAAGCGATCTATTTGTACTTTGTTTAAAGCTCTAATATTTTCAAAAGCTGTTAAAGGACCAGAAAAAGGCTCGTAAGGTTGAAGATTAGGCTGACTAAAATTTGGTGGTCTAATTGAAAAACCTGCAGAATCAATAACCTCATACTCTACAAGTCGATCTCTAATATCTTCGTGTGTATACTTTACGGACCATTCAACCGTACTTTCATCATCAATAGTGTAATCTCCTCTATGCTCTGCATTAACGATTAAGGCGTCTAAATCATTGCGAGCATGAGTTAATTGAGAACCAATGCCTTCACTAAATTCTACTTCACCTAAATTCTCATCTCCAATATTTGTATTTACTTCGCCTAAACGATATTGAGCAAAAATATCGAAGTACTCTTGCTCTGTTGTATGATAAGCTGAAGCAATAAGTTTAAGTGTTAAATCTTCGTTGACAAAGTAATTGGTCTTAAAAGCTCCAAAATAGGTTTGATACTCATCTTTTTCTTGTCCATCATAAAAAACTAAAAGCGCAACTGGTTCTTGTAACGTTCCAAAATTGGTTTGCCTGTTTTCAGGTTGAAAGTTGTATTTGTTTAACGAAATGTTCCCCAAAAAATTAAGATGAAATTTACTAGAAAAGCGATACGTTAAATAGGTTTGAGCATCCGCAAAAACAGGTTCTACATTACCTTCGGTTTCTAGGTTATTTAGTATTAAACTATTGTCTCTGTAGCGTACGCCTGCAATGCCTGAAAACTTACCATCTTTAGAAACGGTTTCGGCTGCAACACTTCCACCCAAAAGGCTTAAATCTGTTCTAATACCAAAATCTACTGGGTTTCTATACGTAATATCTAATACAGAAGATAACTTATCTCCATATTTAGCTTGAAATCCACCAGCAGAAAAATCTACATTTTGTACTAAATCTGTATTTACAAAACTTAATCCTTCTTGGTTACCAGAGCGAATTAAAAAGGGTCTATACACTTCAATTTCGTTCACATACACCAAGTTTTCATCAAAATTTCCTCCTCTAACAGAATATTGGGTACTTAGTTCGTTAGAAATGTTTACACCAGGTAAGGTTTTTAGAATATTTTCAACACCAGGTTGGGCGCCTTTAATGGTTCTTATCATTTGAGGAGAAATAGAAGTGACTCCATCTACAGATTGCCGAGTATTAGTATTTATTACTACTGTGGCAATTTGCTCTACTTCAATGAGCATAACAGGATTGTATTCTAACTCTTGGCCATTTTTAAGATTAAATCTCTGCTCAATAAGACCATGTGAAACATGAGTAAATTTAACAATGACTTCTACTCCAGAAGGAATTGTAAGTTCATAAAATCCGTTTTCATTGGTGGCCGTACCTTCGCCAGTACTCGCTTTTATATTTACATTTTCTATAGGTTTGTTGGCTTCATCTAAAATAACACCTCTAATAATAGCAGATTGCGAAAAGGAAAGCAAACTAAAAAGTAAGCTAAGTAGGACGATAAAATGTAAGCGTTTCAAATAGTTTAGTTTTATTTTCTATAAAATATTGCTTCAAATGTAGAACTATTTCCAACATTATCTGTTACAATTATTTTTAATTCGTTCTTGGTATCCTTAACGATATTATCGTTAAAATCGTGTACTAAAGTGTTAGTTTTATAATCGTACTCCATTAAAATCCATTTACCATTCACTGTAGCTCTGTATTTACTAATACCAGACATTTCATCTTCAATTTTTACTTTTAAATAACGGTATTTGCTTAACCATTTTTTATCTTGAAAGTTAATAGGTGTAATTGTTGGTGCAACAGTATCTATAGCTAAAGTATAGGTGCCAAATTCTTTACTGCCAGCGCTAAGAATATTACCTTTTCGTTTGGTTGAAACATAGTAAGGTTTTTTATAATTGCCGTATAATTTTGCAATAAATATTTTATCCTGATGCTCAGACTTGTAGTTACTTAAATCATAATTGATATAAAAATTCTTTTGCAGTGGAATGTTGTCTTTATGCAGATGTAAAGTATCCGAAGTAACTTTAAAATCAATAAAAGCATCTTCATATAAGGTATTGTCATAAAAGTTAACTTTTATGTTACCAGAACTTAAGGTTGTGGCTTTATCGCTGTAAACCAATGATTTGTTAGAAAAGTCTTCGTCTTCAATTTCCTTTTCTGCAGTTTCGTACTTCCCTTTAACAGGTATCGTTACCCAAGTTTCATTTTGTTTAAAATCTCGTATTCTAATCTTATAAACTGAAGACGTACTATCCTCAACTCTAACGTAGCCATTATCATCTGCATCTTTATAAAGACTTAAAGGGTTGTTTTTTTCAATAAATAACTTCTGAATTCTAGATTTTTTTGTCTTAAAATACTCGTAATCAATTAGTCTTTTTATATGCTTAGATTCAGAAAAACTAAAACGCTTAAAATCTATTTCTAGACTTTTATTGCCATTAAAAAAGGTTTGAATATTACTTACTCCATTATTATTTGGCGCTAAATCTTGCTTATCATAAGAAGTGACACCAAAACCAATATTGCCGTATGCTGAAATTTTTTCAACCTCATAATCACCAGTTTTCTGTGGAATTAAACGTAGTGCCACACGTTCGTTTTTACCATTAATTAATGCATTTTCATCCTTAGGATACGCATATACAGCAGACACAAAAGGGGCTTTGGTATCTTTTACATCCATACCAAATAGCATCGGATTCATAGGTCGTTCTTGGTTGTCTCTAATCTCAAAATGTAAATGTGGTCCACCAGAACCTCCTGTATTACCAGAATAAGCAATTACCTCATTAGGTTGAATAATAAGTTCTTCTGAATTTGGAAATACTTCAACCTCAAAACTTTCCTTATCGTACTGACATTGTTTTATGTAGTCTTCTAAACGTTTTGAAAACTTCTGTAAATGTCCATAAACCGTAGTATAACCATTTGGGTGTGTTATATATATCGCTTTTCCATACCCAAAATGAGAAATTTTTATTCGGCTAATATAACCTTCAGCCGAAGCATAAACCTTTAAACCTTCTCTTCGCTGTGTTTTTATATCTAAACCTCCGTGAAAATGCGCAGACCGTAACTCTGCAAATGTGCCAGAAAGCACCATGGTAATATCTAAAGGATTTCTAAAATAGTCTTGAGGATATTCTGATTGTGAATACATAGAGCACGACACAAGGAATAGGAGCAAAAATTTTTTCATACAATGGACAATTGTAGCTAAAATATTAATTTGATAGCGATATGCAAATGATAAAACAGTATTATTTTTGTAACGGTTTAATTCTTTTGATGTTATGCTCATTAAAAATAATTGTAAAAGAATTGTATTTTTTCATTAGGTATGTTAACTTTGTTTCAATAGTATTGAATTACTTTAATGAGTAAAATAGAAGACATTGTTGATGCTTTAGAAAATAAAATCAGTAAGATTTTACATAAGCAAGAGGTTTTAAATCAAACCAATGCTAAACTTTCTAAACAATTAGAGGAGCAGCAACAAAAGCTACTTGAACAGCAAGAGGAAATAGAATCTTGGGTAGAAAGGTATGATACACTCAAAATGGCAAATTCAATGCTTGGTAGTGACGAAAATAAACGAGAAACGAAGCTCAAAATAAATGCACTTATTAGAGATATTGACCATTGTATAGGGCAACTCTCAGAATAATGTTGTAAATTTAGATTAAATGCCAGAACAATTAAAAATTAAGCTTTCAATTGCAAATAGGGTTTATCCATTAACAATTAACCCAAGCCAAGAAGAAGGTTTACGTAAAGCCACAAAAAAAATTGAGGCCATGATTGGGCAATTTGAGCAGAATTATTCTGTAAGAGATAAGCAAGATGTATTAGCTATGTGTGCTTTGCAGTTTGCAGCTCAAGTAGAGCAAAAGTCAATAGATAAAGAGTATGTTAATGAAGAGGTCCAAGAGAAGTTAGAAGCTTTAAATGAACTTTTAAATCAGCATATTTAACTCGTACGTTCTTTAAAATATAAGGTTACTGCCTACATTAGTTACATTTTTTGATAAACTCAACGTTAATTCTTTAAAAAGGGTGAGTTGAAGTTGTAAAATCGTGCTGTTAGTGCCGAACTTGTTTCGGTATCTTAGACAGATTTTTGATCAGCTTGTTAGCCCTAAACTTGTTTTTAAGGAGTTTATACAAAACCGATAACTGATGTAGGCTTTTTTTTTAGTACAATTTTAATTTTAAATGAATTGTACATATCTCAATTTTAAATTGAGAACTTTTTGATTATAAGTCAAAACAACTAAAACTAAACAACAAACATGGACACTAACACAATTTTATACATTGTTGGGGGAGTAGTATTAGGACTAATACTAGGATATATTATAGCAAAATCATTAGCAAAAGGTAATGCGTCAAAACTAATATCTAATGCAGAAAATGAGTCTAATTCAATTTTGAAACAGGCTAAATTAGATGCTGAGTCTATAAAAAAGGATAAAATACTTCAAGCAAAAGAAAAATTTATAGAGTTAAAAGCAGAGCACGAAAAAGTCATTTTATCTCGCGATAAAAAAATGGCTGAAGCCGAAAAAAGAATTAGAGATAAAGAGTCTCAAATTTCTAATGAATTATCAAAATCAAAGAAAGCTAATCAATCTTTAGAATCTAAAATAAAAGACTACGAATTTAGACTTGAGTTTGTAGAAAAAAAGAAAGAAGAATTAGAAAAGGCACATAAAAGCCAAATAAAACAATTAGAAGTTATTTCTTCATTATCTGCTGAAGAAGCAAAGGAACAATTAGTAGCATCACTTAAAGAAGAGGCTAAAACCGATGCTATGGCCTTTATCCAAGATCATATTGAAGAAGCTAAATTAACGGCTCAACAAGAAGCTAAAAAAATTATAATAAATACAATTCAGCGTATCGGTACAGAAGAAGCTGTAGATAACTGTGTGTCTGTTTTTAATATAGAATCTGATGATGTTAAGGGTAGAATAATTGGTAGAGAAGGAAGAAATATTAGAGCAATAGAAGCTGCAACTGGAGTAGAAATTATTGTAGATGATACACCAGAAGCTATAATTTTATCTTGTTTCGATTCTGTGAGACGTGAGATTGCTCGTTTATCATTACATAAGTTAGTTACAGATGGAAGAATACATCCTGCACGAATTGAAGAAGTTGTAAGAAAGACACAAAAGCAAATTGAACAAGAAATCATAGAAGTTGGAAAACGTACCGTTATCGATTTAGGAATTCATGGATTGCACCCAGAATTAATTAAGATGGTTGGTCGTATGAAATATAGATCTTCATATGGGCAAAACTTATTACAACACTCTCGTGAAGTTGCAAAACTTTGTGGAGTAATGGCTGCAGAATTAGGATTAAATCCAAAATTAGCAAAACGCGCTGGTTTATTGCACGATATAGGTAAAGTGCCATCTTCTGAAACAGATGTAGAAACACCTCACGCTATATTAGGTATGCAATGGGCAGAAAAGCATGGTGAAAAACCAGAAGTTTGTAATGCCATAGGTGCTCACCACGATGAGATAGAAATGACTACCTTATTATCGCCAATCATTCAGGTTTGTGATGCTATTTCTGGTGCAAGACCTGGAGCAAGACGTCAAGTATTAGATTCTTATATACAACGTCTTAAAGATTTAGAAGATGTAGCATTTGGCTTTACTGGCGTAAAGAAAGCTTATGCGATACAAGCTGGTAGAGAACTACGTGTTATTGTAGAAAGTGAAAAAGTATCTGATGATAAAGCTGCTAGTTTATCGTTTGAGATTTCTCAGAAAATACAAACTGATATGACATATCCTGGACAGGTTAAAGTCACTGTAATTAGAGAAACTAGAGCAGTTAATATTGCAAAATAAATTACTAACTAACTCAAATATTTCTAAAAAGGTAATCGAGACATTGATTACCTTTTTTATTTTCTAGGATGGTACTTATTAAGTACATCACTTAAATGAGATCTATCTACATGCATGTAGATTTCGGTAGTAGTAATACTCTCATGACCAAGCATCATTTGTATAGCTCTAAGATCTGCACCATTTTCTAAAAGATGAGTAGCAAATGAATGTCTAAATGTATGTGGAGATACATTTTTATTTAAGCCAGCCTTCTCTACTAACTTTTTTATAATTGTAAAAATCATTGCACGTGTTAGCTTTTTACCTTTGTAGTTTAAAAATAAAATATCCTTAGAATTGGGTTGAGTATCTATATGATTTCTAATATCAATCCATATATTTATAAACTTCTGTGTTGATGGACCAATAGGAACAAAACGCTGTTTATCACCTTTACCAGTTACTTTAATAAAACCTTCGTCAAAAAATAAGTCTGAAATTTTTAGTTCTATAAGCTCACTAACTCTTAGGCCACAACTGTATAAGGTTTCTATAATTGCTCTATTACGTTCTCCGAGATTAACACCATTGTATTGGTAACTGAGGTCAATTGTATTTATTAAGTTGTCAATATCCTCAATAGATAAAACGTCTGGTAGTTTTCTTCCCAATCGAGGTGATTCAATTAAATCTAGAGGATTAGTTTTTCGATAATTTTCAAAAATTAAATAATCAAAAAAATTTCGAAGTCCAGAGATTAGTCTGGCTTGCGATCTCGCATTTATAGATTTAGAAACAGAATATATAAATTGTTTAACAATCTCATTGTCAATAGAAATAGGCGAAATATTTATTGTGTTTTCTTCAAGGTATTGAATGAGCTTTTTTATATCATAACAATAGTTTTCTATAGAATTGTTAGATAAACCACGTTCAATTTGTAGATAATGCTTGTAATCTAATATTGCTTGTTGCCATTTCATGCTTAAAAATAGGGATTTATAACGTTATTTTTGATGAAAATACTATGCAGTTCATCGTGTTTAGATATAAAATTGTTAATAAAAAATTTTGTAAATTATTGAAAATCAAATATTTAAAACAGATTGTTTGTAAAATTGTTAATAACTAGGTCTAGAAACTTTATTATTTCAAAAAAAAGGCTTTAGTTTGTAGTAATCAATTTTAAAACTTAATTAATTATGAAAAAATTATTTTTAGCTGCATTTGCAGTATTTGCTTTTGCAAGTGTAAATGCACAATCTTTTGGTGCTTTAGGAGGATTATCAATGTTAACAGCAAAAGCTGAAGCTGGTGGTTTTGATGCATCAGATTCTGAAACAGGTTTTCATTTAGGTGTTTTTGCTGAGTTAGAAGTTTCTGATCAGTTTGCTATTCAACCTGAATTAACTTACACTATCGCAGGTGACGTTTCTATAATTGGACTTAATGCTATTGCTAAGTACAATGTTTCTGAGGAATTTAATATTCAATTAGGTCCACAAATAGGATTTATTGGAGGTGATGTTGGAGACGCGATTGACGATTTTGATGATGACGGAACAAAATTAAATTTACAGTTAGCTATAGGTGCTGGATACAATATTAGTGAGGAACTTTTTGTACAAGCACGATATGGTTTTCAATTAAATGATCATTATACTGGTGATGAAGATGCGTCTTTTAAAATTTCTGGATTTAGTGCTGGTGTTGGATATAGATTCTAAACTATAGACATATATAATTTAAAAGAGGCAATTTTGCCTCTTTTTTTATTTATATAATATAGACTTTATAGTATAATATTTAACAACTTATTATGTAAATATTATGAGTTAAGATTTACATTTGATCTTATAATCAAATTAAAAATATAAACATGAAAAAAATATTCTTGTCAATCGCTGTAGCTTTTATAGCCTTTATTAACGTAAATGCTCAAGACGATAGTTCTATGGCAACTTCTGAGCCAAAATTTGGTATTAAGGCTGGTTACTCATCTACCATCTTAAGTGTTTCTGTGGATGGTACTTCTGCCTCAGAGGATGTGTCAGGCTTTTATATAGGAGCTTTCGGTGAATTTAGTTTGTCAGAAAAAATAAACTTACAACCAGAGTTACATTTTGGTAACTATAGTCAAGATGGTGAAAGCACTGGAGTTTTACTCGTACCAGTATTATTTAAATATAAAGCAAATGAAAAGTTTGGTTTATTGGCTGGTCCGCAATTAGATTACTTATTAAATGAAGAGGATTCTGAAGGATTAAAACGATTAGGATTAGGTATTGCTCTTGGTATGTCTTATGATATTGATGAAAATGTTTTTATTGACGCAAGATATGCATTTGGACTTTCAGATAGATTGGATGGCGATTTAGAAGATTTTGAAGATTTTAATGTAAAAGCTAAATTTAATTACTTTCAGATAGGTTTAGGATATAGATTCTAAATGATATTTTTATAACAGTTTGATAAAGAGGTGAATCACCTCTTTATCTGTTTAAATAACTTAATTTATCGATGAAATACTGTTAATTTTAACATAAAATAGAATTGTACTATAAATCTAAAACATACATTTGTCGACCAAATTAATTTAAAATATAAACTTAAAAATGAAAAAATTATTACTTATGGCTGCTGTAGCAGTCTTCGGATTTACAAATGTAAACGCACAAGATGACGATTCTAATGGCGGACAAACATCAAAAGGAAAATGGTTAATCGAGGCTAATACAGGTAATGCTATGTTAGGTACTACAGGTATTTATTTTGCTTCTAGCGATGGATCTTCAGAGTACAACATCGGTTTAGATGGAGGTTATTTTATTATGGATGACTTAGCAATTAAAGCTGGTTTAGGTTACGGTGGATTTAGCCCGGATGAAGGTGATGCAGCAAGCAGCTTTTCTTACCGTTTTGGTGCTAAGTATTATGTAAATAGTATGATTCCTGTAACAGTAGATTTAACTGGTGCTTCTGGTGAAGATGTTTATGGTGATGAAACACCATTATGGTTAGGTTTAGGTGCTGGTTATGCTTGGTTTGTTAGTAATAATATTTCAATTGAGCCAGGTTTAAGATACAACTTATCTTTAAATGAAGATTATACTGATGAAGGTGTATTACAATTCAATGTTGGTTTCGCTTTACATTTCTAGTATTGATTTTAAAATATTTATTAAAACCGAAGCAACTGCTTCGGTTTTTTTATGCTTAGAATTTATATATTTACCTTATGAAAAAACTTATCATCATCAATGGTCCTAACATAAATCTCTTAGGTAAACGAGAAACTAATATATACGGTAATTTAACGTTTACTGAGTTTTTTGAAACTGTGGTTAAAAAATACTCTAACGTTACTTTAGAACATTATCAGTCTAATATAGAAGGTGAACTCATAGATAAAATACAAGAGGTTGGTTATTCTTATGATGGTATAATATTAAACGCAGCAGCATATACACATACTTCTGTTGGTATTGGTGATGCGATAAAAGCTATTGAAACACCAGTTGTAGAAGTTCATATTTCAAATACGTTTTCAAGAGAAGAGTTTAGGCATCAATCTTACATTTCCCCTAATGCCAAAGGAGTAATTTTAGGTTTTGGTTTACAAAGCTATGAATTAGCTATTCAGAGTTTTCTATAAAAGCCTATCCTAACCTTCCCAGAGGGAAGGAATTCTCACTGTTACTTTTATATAGTCCTCTTTGTTTGAAAAAATTTGTTAAAGAGAATTTGTCATAAAAAATTAAGTCTTTTCACAAGAGATTAACGTTCTCTTTCATTTTGATTGTGATTTAGTTAGGATTAATTAACAACTTACCAGAGTAGGTTTGTGCTTATTAATTTCTAACAATCAATCAATTATGAGAAAATTATGCTTTACTACATTACTAATTTGTGCAATTTCTATTACAGCTGCACAAGATTCTTCTGATTTAAATAGTTCTATGTTCGATTTCGGAATTAGACATGGTTATAGTAATTGGGATATTTCCACTGATTATAGTGGTTATAATAATTTTCAACTTTATGCAGGCTTATTTGTTGAAACCAATTTTTCAGAACGACTCGGAATAAGGTTAGAAACAAATTATTCGCGACGAGGTTTAATAGAGGTGCCACTACTTTTGAAATATAAAATTTCAGATAAATTTGAATTTTACGGAGGAACAGAACTTATTTATTCCTTTGATAGTTATGATAACTATAATGCTAAAGATAAAGAATTTGGCGGTTCATTTATATTTGGGATGCAATACAATATTAATAAGCATTGGTTTATAGAAGTACGTTATAATCATGGTTTTACAGATCAGTTTTCAATTGGCCGCTATGGAGAATCTCCAATGTTTGGCAAAAAAAGAACCATAAGTTTTGGAGTTGGTTATAAATTCTAAACATAAAAAATGCGATTCATTTCTGAATCGCATTTTTTAATTTTCTTCTATCTTAAAGATGTATAACTTCATCATAGGCAGCAGCAACAGCTTCCATTACAGCTTCACTCATGGTTGGGTGAGGATGCACTGCTTTTAAAACTTCGTGTCCTGTAGTCTCTAATTTACGACCTAAAACTGCTTCAGCAATCATATCAGTTACACCAGCTCCAATCATATGGCAACCTAACCATTCTCCGTATTTAGCATCAAAAATTACTTTTACAAACCCTTCCTTATTTCCACCAGCACTTGCCTTACCAGAAGCAGAGAATGGAAATTTACCAATCTTTACATCTAAGCCTTGCGCTTTTGCTTGTTCTTCCGTTAAACCAACAGAGGCAATTTCTGGTGTACAATAAGTACAACCAGGAATATTACCATAATCTAAGGCTTCTACATGCTGACCTGCAATTTTTTCTACGCAAAGAATAGCTTCAGCTGAAGCAACATGTGCTAGTGCTTGTCCTGGAGTAACATCGCCAATCGCGTAGTAACCAGGAATATTTGTTTGATAGTAATCGTTTACTAGAATTTTGTCTCTATCTACAGCGATACCAACATTTTCTAGACCTATATTTTCAATATTAGATTTAATACCAACAGCAGAAAGTACAATATCTGCTTCTAATATTTCTTCACCTTTTTTAGTTTTTACAGTAGCCTTCACACCTTTACCAGAAGTGTCAACAGAAGTCACTTCAGCAGATGTCATTATTTTAATGCCGCTTTTCTTAAAGCTACGCTCTAATTGTTTAGAGACTTCGTTATCTTCTACAGGTACAATTTTATCTAAATATTCTACGATGGTAACTTCAGTGCCCATTGAGTTATAGAAATAAGCAAACTCTACACCGATAGCTCCAGAACCAACAACAATTAATTTTTTAGGTTGTTTGTCCAAGTTCATTGCTTGTCTATAACCAATTACTTTTTTACCATCTTGTGGTAAGCTTGGTAATTCTCTAGAGCGAGCACCAGTTGCTATTATAATATGATCCGCAGAATATTCTGTACCATCAACATCTACTTTCTTTCCGGTTTTAATAGTACCGTAACCTTCAATGACGTCGATTTTATTCTTTTTCATTAAAAATTTAACACCATTACTCATGCCGTCCGCAACACCACGACTACGCTTTACGACAGCATCAAAATCGTGTTCGGCATCTTTAACTTTTAGTCCGTAATCTTCAGCATGCTTAAGATATTCAAAAACTTGAGCAGACTTTAAAAGTGCTTTAGTAGGTATACAACCCCAATTTAGGCAAATACCTCCTAAACTTTCTTTTTCTATAATGGCTGTTTTAAAACCTAATTGCGAAGCTCTAATTGCTGCAACATATCCACCAGGACCACTTCCTAAAACTATAATATCGTATTTACTCATGCGTAAGTTTTTTAGTTGAATTTTGAAGCTACGAATTTACGAAATCGAATTTGAATATTAAATTTTAATTAAGCGATACTAAAGTCTTATTTGAAAAGTTATATTTTAGTATCTAAAACCAACTTGAATTATGAAAATCAACCCTCTTATTTTAATTCTTATTGTTTGCACATTTTTTTCGTGCAATAATGATTCAAATGAAAAAAATACTGGGTTAGACAAAACTGTTTTAAAAGGTTGTGTTATCGGAAGAGATAGTGATACACTATTGCTGGTTAAATCTATTGGTGACGCCAGAAGTGAAACAATTGCTAAAATACCAATTTATAATTGGGAATTTTATTATGAATTTAAAACAGATACAATTGAAGCGTATGATTTAATTTTTAAAGAAGAACATGATGATGGAGGTTGGATGCCAATGCGTTTTTTTTCTGAAAAAGATACTATTCGTATAACACTACACTCAATGGAAGAGTTTAGTGAAAATAAATTAATTGGTGGTAAATTAAATTTTGAGTATAGTTACTTTTTCAATAATATTTCGAAACCTTACCAAAAAAACCTTGATAAGGTTTATAAAATGTTTGATAGTATTTCTTACGATAAAATGAACTCAAGGGCGTATAATAGAGTTGTCAAAAAATTAAAGAGTAGTAATACACACGAGCAAAATGTTGTTATATATAAAGAGATGAACGACCTAAAAAAAAATAATTTACATAGAAGTGATTTAGGCAAGCAAATTGATTCTCTAGTTGATATTGCTCAAAATAAGTATTTGATAAGTAAATATAACTACATAAAGAAGAATCCAAGTATTGTATCATATTCTCTCTTAATAGATGATATAATGGGTTTAGAATACAATAAAGTTCCGAAAGAAAAAGTTATACTAGCTTTAAATGATTTAAAAAAAGTTTATCCTAATCATCCATATACTAAATTAGGTGAAAATTTATGGATTGGTTATACAGAATTGAAGTCTGGTGGCCAATATATTAATTTTTCTGCACCTGATATTAATGGCATATCTTACGAATTGAAACCAATAGTGGAGGCTAATGATATTGTACTTCTAGATTTATGGGCAACGTGGTGCGGACCTTGTATAGCGCGCTCTCGATTGATACGTCCTATATATGAAAAATATAAGGATAAAGGCTTTGAAATTTTAGGAGTTGCAGGTGAGCATAAAAATTTGGATGCTTACAGTGAATTTATGGCTAAAGAACAATGGCCATGGTTAAACCTTATTGAATTAGACAAAAAAAATAAAATTTGGGAAAAGTATAATGTTATGAATGGAGGAGGAGGAATGTTCCTTATTGATAAATCTGGAGAGATTCTAGCCGTAGATCCAAGTGCTGAAGAGGTAGAAGCAATATTAAAAGAAAAGTTAGAAACTAACACCTTAAAAGTCTAGTTAAAAGTCTAGTTAAAGGTCTTCCGTAAAATGTGTTCTACTTTTATCTTTTGAGAACTTATCATTGTTATAAGCTTTAGATTTTCCTTTTGCAATTGAAAGTGATTTCCAATCAGCACCTTTTACCAATTTACCTATAAATACAATTTGCCCTACATGATATGCATAGTGCATCATTTGCCTGTTAATAGCTTCTGTAACTGTATGGCCTTGGTTTCTTATGTAGATAATTTGTTCTAAATCTTCAACTTGGTTTAAAGCTTCAAAGAGACAATTCCATCCTTTGTTCCAATCATCAATTAGTTTTTGTTTAGAATTGAATGTATCTCTAAATTCTTCATCGCGATTTCGCCATTCTTTTTCACCATCTTCAGTTAAAAAGTTTGTCCAGCGACTGAGCATATTACCAACAAGGTGCTTTACTATTATAGAAATAGAGTTAGAATCTTTTACAAATTCTTTTTTTAATTCTTCTAAGGTAAGTTGATCAATTGTTTTATCACCAAGAGATTTATAGTATTGAAATTGTTTTATGCTACTATTAAGGTAAGAGTTTTTCATACTTTGAAATATGTCTCTGAGTGGTTAAGATTTTGTTTTGTTATAAGTCTTATGTTCTATGTTTTTCTTTTTTAATAAGGCATAGAATTTACGTGGAGAAATCTTTAAGTCTCTTGTAATCTCGCTGACTTTTTTCTTTCCTTTCTTATAGAGCTTTAAATTTTCGTTTACTTTTTTATTGAAGTAATGGTCTTTAAGTTTTTCTACAACTTGTAATTCGGTTAATTTAGATGATGCCACATAGTTATCTATTTCAGATTTAATAGTGTTCAAATTAGTTTTCATAAGGGTTAGAAATTTGTATTGTAAGGGTTAATAAAAAATGTACTAAGTAAAATTATGTGCTAATTACTTAAGTTATAAAAATAAATGAATCTAAATTAAAGGATTATGTTTACTCCTTACTTGGTACAAATTTTAAAGCTACACCGTTAATACAATGACGCTTACCAGTAGTTTCTTTTGGCCCATCATTGAATACATGCCCTAAGTGACCTCCGCAAGTAGCACAATGTTCTTCATCTCTACTGTATCCTAACTTGGTGTCTGTACCGTAAGCTACATTACCTTTAATTTCTCTATCAAAACTTGGCCAGCCTGTACCAGAATCAAATTTGTGTTCACTTTTAAATAAAGGTGTATCACATGCCGCACAATGGTAAACTCCTTTTTTGTAATTTTTATTCAATGGGCTAGAAAATGGTCGTTCAGTTCCTGCTTCCCTTAAAACATAGTATTGTTTTTCAGTTAGTTGTGCTTTCCATTCGGCTTCAGTTTTAGTAACTGTAAAAGTTTCTTTTTCTTTGGTTTCTGTTTTTTGAGCTGAGCTATTACAGCTAAGAAACAAACCAATTAAAGTTAATAATGCTATCTTTTTCATGTCTTAAATTTACGAAGTTTTATTTTTAAATTGGTCGTATTGGAGTTTTAATAATTACGAAATCGATTTCATTTTTATTTTGAGTAATATTCTTCTTATTATAATATGTCTTTGATTTTTTTATTGTTAAATTTAACAACAACAAGTAGGTAATGTCAATGAAAATTATACATATTAGTGCAGAATGTTATCCAATAGCAAAAGTAGGTGGTTTGGCTGATGTTGTAGGCGCATTGCCAAAGTACCAAAATGAGATAGGAGCTAATAGTTCTGTTATAATGCCATTTTATAACAATAAATTTACCCAAGCTCATAAATTTACTTCAATTTATCAGTCTAAAGTAAAATTGGGAAATGACGACATCGATTTTGAAATTTTAAAAATTAAAGGTTCTGTTTTAGAGTTTGATGTTTATTTTGTACACATAGAAGAATTACTTTACAGCGAAAATGTATATACAGAAAACGATATTAATCGATTTTTAGCCTTTCAAATTGCAGCATTAGATTGGATATTAACTTTAAAAGAGAAGCCAAATTATATTCATTCTCATGATCACCATACAGGTTTAATACCTTTTATGGCTCAAGAAAGTTATAAGTACGAATCTTTAAATAAAATTCCTGTTATTACCACAATACATAATGCGCAATACCAAGGTTGGATGCCTTATGATAATATCTATAAAATCCCAAGATTTAATATTGAAAAAGTTGGACTTTTACTTTGGGATGATATGATTAATCCATTGGCAGCAGCAATAAAATGTGCTTGGCGTGTTACAACCGTATCACCAAGTTATATGGAAGAATTAAAATATAATGCTAATGGTTTAGAGTCACTTTTGTCTCATGAAAGCTCTAAAGCTATAGGGATTTTAAACGGTATAGACTCTGAGGTCTGGAACCCGGAAACTGATAAATATATACTTAAAAATTATAGAAAATCTACGGTAGAATCTGGCAAAAAGGCTAATAAAAAATGGTTGTGCAATGAGTTTAATTTAGACGAAAGCAAACCATTGTTTGCATTTATTGGTCGATTAGTAGGTGAAAAAGGCGCAGAACTTTTACCTTATGCCTTAGATTATGCATTGAGTACTAAAGATATATCGGTGATTGTATTAGGTTCAGGACATGAACAAACTGAAAAAGAATTATCTGGATTAGTAGCCAGGCATTCTGGTAGTTATAATGCATTTATTGGCTATGACGAAAAACTATCGCATATTATTTATGCAGGTGCTGATTTTTTATTAATGCCATCTCGTGTAGAGCCTTGTGGCTTAAACCAAATGTATTCATTAAGATATGGAACAGTACCAATTGTAAGACGTATTGGTGGATTAAAAGATACAGTTATAGATATAGGAGATAATGGTTTTGGTATTTGCCATAATGAAGTATCAGTACAAGATATTGTTGTTGCAATTAGTAGAGCAAAAGACTTTTATAAAAAGCAAAAAGAATTTAAAGCAAATAGAAAGCATATAATGAGTATTGACCACTCTTGGAAAGTCTCAGCAAAAGCATATATAAATTTATATAATTTAATTACATAATCGATACTGAATTATACAGAAATGAACTAATATATTAACTAAACTAAACAAAGCTATGATAAACAATGAAGTATTGTCAATTATACTTGGTGGCGGCCAAGGTTCTCGTTTATATCCTCTAACTGCAGATAGATCAAAGCCAGCGGTACCAATTGCAGGTAAATATAGATTGGTAGATATACCAATTTCTAACTGTATCAATTCAGATATTAAAAGAATGTACGTTTTAACGCAGTTTAATTCGGCATCATTAAATAGACATATAAAAAACACCTATCATTTTAGTTTTTTTAGCTCTGCATTTGTGGATGTGCTAGCAGCAGAGCAAACCATTAAGAGTGATAAATGGTTTCAAGGAACGGCAGATGCTGTGAGGCAGAGTATGCATCATTTTCTTCAACATGAATTTGAATATGCTTTAATACTTTCTGGTGACCAGTTGTATCAAATGGATTACAACAAAATGATTGAAGCTCACATCGAAGCCAATGCAGATATTTCTGTAGGAACTTATCCTGTTAATGCTAAAGATGGTACGTCTTTCGGAATTTTAAAAACTGATGATGAAAATAGAATTACATCTTTTATAGAAAAACCATCAGCAGATGTTATTGTAGATTGGAAGTCTGAGGTTAGCGTTGAAATGAAACAACAAGGTAGAGAGTACCTAGGCTCTACAGGTATCTATATCTTTAATAAAGACTTACTTGTTGAATTGATGAATGATGAAAGCACGGTAGATTTTGGTAAAGAAATTATTCCTCAAAATATAGATAAGCTAAAGGTTATAAGCTATCCTTTTGAGGGTTACTGGACAGATATAGGTAATATAGATTCATTTTTTGAAGCTAACTTAGGCTTAACGGATGATATACCTCAATTCAATTTATTCGACTTAAATAATAGAGTTTATACCAATGCACGTATCTTACCAACATCAAAAGTTTCTGGTACAACATTAAACAAAGCTGTTATTGCAGAAGGGTGTATAATACAAGCAGCAACTATTGAAAAATCTGTTATTGGTATAAGATCTCGTATAGGTAAAGAAACTACAGTCATTAACACTTATATGATGGGTAGTGATACCTACGAATCTTTAGAGGATATTGAATCTAAAAAGATCGGTGTTTTAATGGGAATAGGAGAGCGTTGTTTCATTAAAAATACCATTTTAGATAAAAACTGTAGAATTGGGGATGATGTTAGAATTAATGGAGGCAAGCATCTAGAAGACACAGAAACCGATCAATATGTTATAAAAGATGGAATTGTAGTCGTAAAAAAGGATGCTGTAATTCCTCACGGAACGATTATATAAACACAAAGATTTATTAATCTCTGATTTTTTAAGATAATATTATTGGATGAGTTGCTGTAAAAGTTCTCGGACTTTTGCAGTATCTTGTATTTGATATTTTGCTTTTGTTTTAGTGAAGCCAACTTTTATGGTGTAAGCCCAATCTGGTGCTTCTTCAAACATATATTCGTCTGTCCAGTCATCGCCAAAAATGCTAACAAAATCATAATTGTCTTGGGTTAGGAGACGACTTACAACGCGTCCTTTATTAACATTACTGCTCTTTATTTCTATAACTTTATTGCCTTTAAGAATTGAGAGGCCATTGTTGGCAACCATACTTGTAAGTACTGTGTTTAGTTCTATGGTACGGATTTTAGCTAACTCTGGGTCGGCCTTTCTGTAATGCCAAGCTAAAGAATAGTTTTTCGTTTCTATAAATGTACCCGGTGTTCTGTCTACAAAAGTTTCCAAGATTGGTCTTATGCTTTGCATCCAATCTGTTTTTATGCGTTCTAAAGCATCCCACACTTTGTTTTTATACAACCAAACTCCGTGATCAGTTACTAAATTATAAGGTTTGTGCCCAAACCAACGCTGAAAAGTATCTTTATCACGTCCACTTATAAGTACCAAAGTTGTTTTCTCTTGTAGCTTATCCAATAGATTAAATAAAGCCTCATCTGGTTCAGCATCTTGTGGATTGTCCTTAAAACCTACAAGTGTTCCATCATAATCCAAAAGCAGCAGTCTTTTGTTTTTTTCTTTAAATGTTGAAATTAAATCCGCTTCATATTCCTCAGTGAGCTTTTTCGTTACATTTTCATTTTTAGAGTTTTTGGTATCTTCTAACGCCTTTAAAAACTCATCAGCCCATTTTTCAACATCATACCGTTTTAAACGCTTTTGCAAGAATTTTATTCTTGTTTGTTGTTCTTCCAAAGGCATTGTTAAGGCATGCTTTAGGCTAACGGCAAAATCTTCAAAACTATTTGGGTTTATTAAAAGCGCTTCGTTCATTTCTTTAGAAGCACCAGCCATTTCACTTAGTATTAAAACACCATTGCCTTTTGTTCTGGTCGCAACGTATTCTTTGGCCACTAAGTTCATACCATCTCGTATTGGTGTTATTAAGGCTACATCAGAGCAGGTGTATAATTCAATTAAATTATTAAATGGCATAGACCTGTAGAAATACCAAATAGGTGTCCAGCTAACTGTGGCAAACTTTCCGTTTATTCTACCAACAAGTTCGTCAGTTTCGCGTTTCAACTTTTGATATTGAGGAACGTTAGAACGGGACGGAACAGCAAGCATTACCAACCTCACTTTTTCCTTGTATTCTGGGTAATTGTCTAAAAAATACTCAAACGCTTTGATTCTGTTGGGAATTCCTTTTGTGTAGTCCATTCTATCAATAGATAAAATCAACTTTTTATCATCAGAGGTATGTTCTTCTAACCGTTTTCTTAAATCAGACTTTTCTTTCGAATCATTGTCGTGCTCTAGTGCGGCATTATAAAATTTGTCATAATCAATTCCCATTGGGAAAGAATCCACCTTAATTATTCTATCGTGATAACTGATTTCATTAAACTGAACTTCTAAGCGCATTATTCGCTTTACTGAGCTTAAAAAATGACGCTCGTAGTCGTATGTATGAAATCCTAACAAATCTGCACCTAGCATTCCTGTTAAAATTTCTTCACGCCAAGGAAACGTTCTAAAAATCTCGTAAGACGGAAAAGGTATATGTAAAAAGAACCCAATAGTAGTATTTGGTTTTTTGTTTTTTATGAGTTGCGGCAATAATAACAATTGATAATCATGAACCCAAACCGTATCGCCATCTTCTAAATTTTCAATAACAACTTCGGCAAATTTTTCATTTACGCGTTTATAAGCTTCCCATTCCTTTTGTTCAAAGTTTGTGTATTCCATAAAATAATGGAACAATGGCCATAACGCTCTATTACTAAAACCCTCATAATATTCCTCAATATCCTCATTGGTAAGTGGAACAGAAACACATTTTTCATTTCTAATTTTAGACTGTATTTGGTCGGAAAGCTCTGGATCTAAGTTATTTTCAGGAATTCCAGACCAACCAACCCAAATGCCGTTGCCCTCTGCGTGTACTGATTTCATGCCTGTTGCCAAACCGCCTACACTTGGTACAACATTAAAGGAATTATTCTGAATTGATACTTGAAGAGGTAGCCGATTAGAAACAATTATGGTTTTATTCATAGAAATTATTTGTGCTAGTTGAAAGGTTTTCGTTAATTTAAGGAAAATAAAAGGTTTTACATTTTAAAAAACAAAGATTTAATGAATAATTTAGACTATGGTGTTATTGGTAATTGTAGAAGTGCCGCTTTAGTTTCAAAAAATGGTTCAATGGATTGGTGCTGTCTACCTCAATTTGATTCGCCATCCGTCTTCGGAAAGCTATTAGATGAAAAAATAGGTGGTTCCTTTGGTTTTGAAGTAGATGATAGTTACCAAATACAACAGTATTACATTGAGAATACGGTTATTTTGGTTACAAGGTTCAGTAATGGATTAGATACGTTTGAGGTGAGGGACTTTATGCCACGATACTATAACAATAACGGATCTTATAATGCACCACCAGAATTTATTAGGTATATTAAATATATTTCTGGTAAACCAACGATTAAGGCTATATACAATCCAAGATTAGAATATGCCAAAGGGGAAACAAAAACCTATATAAAAAATGATTTTGTTGTAAGCTTAACAGATAATGAAGCCTATGACACCTTGTTTATGTACACTGATTTTGAAAAAGAAAAGGTCATAAAAGGCGAGGAATTAGAAATTAAATCAGATCATTTCTTTCTTGTAGGTTATCACGAAAAATTATTTGTTCCAACCTTAAAAATGGCATTTTTAGAGCACGAGCGTACCAAAGTGTACTGGCTTAATTGGTTAGAGCGCACAACATCCTATAAAAAATACAACAAGCAAATTGCAAGAAGCGCAATGACATTAAAGTTGCTTAGTTATGATAAAACAGGAGCCATTTTAGCTGCTATAACCACATCTTTACCAGAAACCATTGGAGAAGTAAGAAATTGGGATTACCGTTTTTGTTGGATTAGAGATGCATCAATGGTTATTAAGGTAATGTCCACTTTGGGACACAAAAACATTGCGAAGCGTTATCTAAAATTCATTATAGATTTAATTCCAGATAAAGATGAAAAACTTCAGATAATGTATGGTATCAATGGCGAGAAAAAGTTGACCGAAACATTCTTAGACCATTTGTCGGGTTACAAAGATTCTAGTCCTGTTAGGATAGGAAACGCTGCTTATATGCAAAAGCAAAATGATATTTATGGTATCCTTATGGATATGATACATCAATTATTACTGAACTTTAATAATGATATAGAAAATGGTGAAGCACTTTGGAATATTACCAAAGGAATCGTTTGGACGGTCGATAAACACTGGCAAGAACCAGATAAGGGTATTTGGGAGTTTAGATCAGAAGACCAACATTTTACATTCTCTAAGGTGTTATGTTGGACAGCCGTTGATAAAGCAATTAAAGTTGCAAAATTATTAGGTAAGACCTCGAAATTAGCACGCTGGCAATTGTTAGAAGAGACCATAAAGGCAGATATAATGGAAAACGCTTGGAGCGATACTGCGCAAGCCTTTACCCAAGCTTATGGAACTGATGATTTAGACGCTTCGGTTTTATTAATGGAATCTTACGGTTTTATAGATGCAAAGCATCCTAAGTTTGTAAGCACTGTAAAAGCTATCGGACGAGAGCTGTCTTATGAAGGCTTATTGTATCGTTATAAAAACCAAGATGATTTTGGTTTACCATCGTCATCATTCACAATTTGTACGTTTTGGTACATCAATAGTCTGTACAAAATAGGAGAGGAGAAAAAAGCCGTTGACCATTTTGAAAAATTATTGTCTTACAGTAATCATTTAGGTTTGTTTAGTGAAGATTTAGATTTTAAAACCAAGCGATTGTTGGGTAATTTCCCTCAGGCATATTCGCATTTGGCTTTAATTGAAACAGCAATAAATCTTTCTAAAACAACGAAAGATGAAAAAATAAAGGATGTATTGTTTTAAGAGATGAAAACTCATTACAGCAAAAATCGCAAGAAGGTAAATTATAACTACCTTGCATTAAATTTGGGATGTTGTGAAAAACAATACAGTTTAATATCCCAACATCGTTAACAATAGTTTATGGCAGAAGTTATCCCTTATAGTTTATTTACTGATTTTGATATCAATTTATTTAAATCCGGCAAGCATTATCGCCTCTACGAAAAGTTTGGTTCTCATATTACAACCATAGACGGAGTAGAGGGTGTTTATTTTGCAGTTTGGGCGCCAAGTGCAAAAATGGTTTCTGTAATAGGGGATTTTAATTTTTGGACCGAAGGAGAGCATAAATTGAATGTTCGATGGGATTCTAGTGGTATTTGGGAGGGCTTTATTCCAGGTGCAGGTAAGGGTAGTGTATACAAATACAAAATTTTAAGTAGTATAAATGATTTAAAAACTGAAAAAGCAGATCCTTATGCTAGGCGTGCAGAGCATAACCCAAAAACAGCTTCAATTGTTTGGGATGATACTTATAAGTGGAAGGATGAAAAATGGATGAAAAAACGTAAAAAGCATAATGCTTTAGATGCTCCATATTCTGTTTACGAAGTACATTTAGGCTCTTGGAAACGAAAAGTTGAAGAAAACCGTTTTATGTCTTATACAGAAATGGCTGATGAATTAGTCAAGTATGTAAAGGACATGAATTTTACACATGTAGAGTTAATGCCAATTATGGAATTTCCTTATGACCCTTCTTGGGGTTATCAAGTAACTGGTTATTTTGCTCCTACTTCTCGATTTGGTTATCCTGAAGAATTTAAATTATTAGTTGATAAATTACACCAAAACGATATTGGAATTATTCTAGATTGGGTACCATCACATTTCCCCGAAGATGTACATGGACTTGGCTTTTTTGATGGTTCCGCACTTTATGAACATCCAGATAAACGCAAAGGTTATCACCAGGACTGGAAGAGCTTAATTTTTAATTACGGACGCAACGAAGTAAAATCATTTTTAATTAGTAATGCCATATTTTGGTTAGATCAGTTTCATGCAGATGGATTACGCGTAGATGCAGTGGCTTCAATGCTATTTTTAGACTACAGTAGAGAAGATGGCGAATGGGAACCAAATATGTTTGGTGGAAGAGAAAACCTTGAGGCTATGTCATTTTTAAGGGAAATGAATGAAGCTGTGTATTTAGCATTTCCAGATGTACAAACTATTGCCGAAGAATCTACAGCTTTTCCAATGGTATCAAAACCTACAGATATCGGTGGTTTAGGGTTTGGAATGAAGTGGATGATGGGTTGGATGCATGATACTTTAGATTATTTTAAAAAAGAACCAATATATAGACAATATCACCAAAACGATTTAACATTCTCAATGACATACGCATTTACAGAGAATTTTATGCTTCCTTTAAGTCATGATGAAGTGGTTTATGGCAAATGCTCCATTTTAGGAAGAATGCCTGGTGATGAGTGGCAGCGATTTGCAAATTTAAGATTGCTTTACAGCTACATGTTTACACACCCAGGAACTAACATACTATTTCAAGGTAGTGAATTTGGGCAAAGTGAAGAATGGAATTTTCAAGCTAGTTTAGATTGGCATTTATTACAATACGAGCCACATAAAGGTATACAGGCTTTGGTTAAAGATTTAAATACGCTTTATAAAAATGAGCCTGCTTTATACCAAAAGCAATTTTCTGGTGAAGGTTTTGAATGGATTGATTATGGTGATTCACAAAATTCAGTTTTCACTTATATTCGAAAAGGTGAGAATAAGAAAGATGATATTTTAGTGGCTTGTAATATGACACCAAATCCACAGAAAAATTATAAAATAGGAACTCCAAGAAAAGGTAAGCTAAAAGAAATTTTTAATAGCGATTCAAAAAAATACTTTGGAACAGGTAACTATAAAAATAAAACTAAATCAACTAAGGCTAAGCCTTGGAATTACAGGGATAATTCTTTAGATATCATTATTCCTCCATTAGGTATGGTTGCTTTTAAATATTCTGAATAATTAGTAAGCAAATTTATTAATCCCATTATTTCTAATGAATAAGGTAACAAAAGGTGCTTTTTTAAAATATGGCATACCTTGTCTTGCTGTAATCCTTATTATTATACAAATAATTTTGGTAAATACGCATCAACTCAGCAAATGGAAGGGTGGAGGTTATGGAATGTATACTGAAATTCATTATTATTATAATCAAATATACATCCCAGGTTTAACTGTAGATTCTTTAATTACCAATAACCAAGATATGAGAGCTACTCTTGGTCGATTAAAATTAATGCCTAATAAAAATAATCTTAATAAGGCAGCAAGACTTGTTCTTAAATCTACTGAGAGAGATAGTGTTCATATTCAAATATGGAAACCAATTGTAAATTCTCAAAATGGTGAATATTCTAGATATTTAGTCAGTGAAATTTATTTAAAAAAATCTGAATTGTGAATTATTGGTCAGCTATAGAAAATAAATTGAAAGACCATATCGAGACAGCCATACAACTGCTGCTCATAATACTTAGTGTATACATATTTTTCACGGCAGAAGACCACCGAATTTGGAAAGTCCCTATACTTTTTTTAGGCTTAATAAGTTGGTTTTTCTTTCATAAAAAAACAAAGCATCCTATTATTTGGATTTTACTCTTTTTACTTCTGATTTTTGACCTTAGTCATTCATATTTCTGGCTAGCAAATCATCATTTTATGCTAATGTTTTTGGTGTTAATAGTGATCTCTTATAGTTATCATAGACAAAGTGAGGTTCTTTTAAAAAATGTGCAACTTCTTTTAGCTTTTGTGATACTGGCTTCAGTCATTCAAAAAATTACCTCCAGTCAGTTTATGAGTGGTAACTTTAATTACTACATGATTAACAGGGGAACACTATTTGGTAATTTTCTAAATTTTTTTCCAGAAAATCATGAGATAGCAAAAAGAAATGTAGAAAGTTTCATAGCTTTAAATGCTACTGACCCAAATTTACACCAAAGTATTATCATTAAGAATGTTAATCCAAATGTGAGATTAATAAGTATTATTTTGGTTTGGGGAACTATTATATTAGAATCAATAGTAGCGTTTGCCATATTATGGAAGCCAAAGAGCACATGGACTCATGTTTTTTTTACAACAATGATTGTTGGGATACTTATAACAAGGCTTGAAACTGGGTTTATGGCATTGTTAGCTATTTGTGGTATATTTTTATGTAGAAATCTTAAATTAAGATTATTTAATGTATTAGTTGTACTTGGTTGTGCGGCATTAATAATTACTAAATACGGATATCACTAATAGTTATAAAAGTATATATTATAAATGCATTATTGGTAAAAATAACCCTTAAAATTCTTATAATCGTAAAATCGGAACCCGAAAACGATATAGTTAATAACAATACTTAATAAGCGCTCTCCACCCTTTTATTTATTGGATTTTTTCCGTTTTTTTGTAGTTGATTCTTTTGATAGAAAGCTAACATATGATAGTAAATACAGAACTTGAAAATAAAGGAAATTTATTCCCTTTAAATATTATAGATTTTAAAAAAGATGTTGATAAGCTATACTTTACTGCAATTAACGATGTTATACTAGAGTTAACAGTTGTTAGAGATAGTTTACTTCGTTTTAGATATACTACAGTAGGCAACTTTAATAACGATTTTTCTTATGCCATAACTAAATATGCGAGTATTGGTTATAATAAATTAGAGATTACCGAAAATGAAAAGTGTTACGAAGTTGTTACTTCAAAATTGCGTTGCGAAATTTCTAAAGATGATATGAGAGTATCCATCTATGATGTTGTAGATGGAACATTAATAAATCAAGATGAAAGTGGTTTTCATTGGGAAGAAAGTTATGAATATGGTGGTAACATCGTAAAAATGAGTAAAGTTTCTAATGATGGAGAAAGTTATTATGGTCTTGGTGATAAACCAAACCATTTAAACTTAAAAGGAAAACGTTACAGCAATTGGGCAACAGATTCTTATGCTTATGGTAAAGATACAGACCCTATATATAAAGCTATTCCTTTTTATACTGGTTTACACCATGGAAAAGCCTACGGTATTTTCTTTGATAATAGCTTTATGTCTTCATTCGATTTTGCCCAAGAACGAAGAAACGTTACGAGCTTTTGGGCACAAGGAGGTGAGATGAATTATTATTTCTTCTATGGGCCAAAAATGAACGATGTAGTAGAAAGTTATACAGACTTAACAGGTAAACCTCATCATTTGCCACCACTTTGGGCATTAGGATTTCACCAATGTAAATGGAGTTATTATCCAGAATCTAAAGTAAAAGAGATTACATCCACTTTTAGAAAACTTCAAATTCCATGTGATGCTATTTATTTAGATATTGATTATATGGATGGGTTTCGTTGTTTTACTTGGAATAAGGAGTACTTCCCAGATCCAAAACGAATGGTTAAGGAATTAATGGACGATGGTTTTAAAACTGTTGCCATCATTGATCCAGGAATTAAAATAGATAAAGACTATTCGGTTTTTAGAGAAGCCTTAGAAAAAGATTATTTCTGCAAACGTGCAGATGGTGATTATATGAAAGGTAAAGTTTGGCCAGGGGAATGTTATTTTCCAGATTTTACAAATCCTGAAGTAAGAGAATGGTGGTCTGGATTGTTTCAAGAATTGATAGAAGACATTGGCGTAAAAGGGGTTTGGAATGATATGAATGAGCCTGCCGTAATGGAGGTGCCTAATAAAACATTTCCAGACGATGTGCGTCACGATTACGATGGTAATCCTTGTAGTCATAGAAAGGCACATAATATTTATGGTATGCAGATGGCGCGAGCTACATACCAAGGGTTAAAAAAATATTCTTATCCAAAACGACCTTTTGTAATTACACGTTCTGCTTATTCTGGTACACAACGTTACACGTCTACTTGGACAGGAGATAACGTAGCAACATGGGAGCATTTATGGATTGCAAATATACAAGCGCAACGTATGGCAATGTCTGGATTCTCATTTGCTGGTAGTGATATTGGTGGATTTGCAGAGCAACCACAAGGAGAATTATTTACACGTTGGATTCAACTTGGAATTTTTCATCCGTTTTTTAGAGTGCATTCTTCTGGTGACCATGGTGATCAAGAACCTTGGGCTTTTGATGAAGATGTCACAGATATAGTGAGAAAATTTATTGAAATACGATACCAATTATTACCTTATTTATATACCTCATTTTGGAACTATGTTGAAAACGGAACTCCGTTACTAAAATCACTTGTTTTATATGATCAGGCAGATGTGCAGACACATTATAGAACAGATGAATTTGTTTTTGGACAACAAATTTTAGCTTGTCCCGTATTAGAACCAAATGCTAAAGGAAGACGTATGTATATTCCTAAAGGTAAATGGTATAATTTCTGGTCAGATGAAATTGTTAAAGGAGGAAAGGAAATGTGGGTGGATGCAGATATCGATAGCATGCCAATTTTTATAAAAGAAGGAGCCATAATTCCTAAATATCCTATTCAGCAATACGTTGGGGAAAAAGAAATAACAGAAATTTCACTAGATGTTTACTACAAAAAAGGTAAAGAAAACAGTCAATTGTTTAGTGATGCTAATGATGGTTTCGATTACACTAAAGGACGTTATAGTTTAAGAAACTTTACACTTACAGGTAGAGATAATGAGTTAATCATTAATCAGCATAAAGAAGGTAAATTTATTACGCCATATAATACCTTCAAGGTACAGATTCACGGTTTACCATTTGAGATTTATGAAATTCAAATAGATAATGAAACGATTTCTTTAGAGCATTTAAAATCAAATGGTACAAGCTCTTTTGTTGTAGATAAGAACTTTTCTGAGTTACATATCTTAGGAAAAAAGGAATAATGATAGTGACCTATTCTTTGTTTAGGTGTCTAATAAATGCAAATTGATTTTTGTATTTTAGTAACTATTATAAAACCATTAGCTATGAATTTGAAAAAAATATTATTAAACCTTGGAGTTTTAGCCATTATTGTTTCTTGTGCTACAAATCCATTTACAGGTAAAAAAACCTTAGCATTTGTAAGTAACGATCAATTATTTCCATCTGCTTTTGCGCAATATAATCAGGTATTAACTGAAAATAAAGTTGTTACAGGTACAGCAGATGCTAATATGATTACTCGTGTTGGTCAACGTATTGCTGTAGCTGCAGAACGTTATTTAAACGCAAATGGTTTTCAAGGATATTTAGATGATTATAAATGGGAATATACTTTAATAGAGTCCGAACAAGTAAATGCGTGGTGTATGCCAGGTGGTAAAATCGCATTTTACACTGGGATTTTGCCTATAGCTGCAAACGAAACAGGTGTTGCAGCAATTATGGGTCACGAAGTTGCGCATGCTTTGGCTAATCATGGTCAGCAACGTATGAGTGCAGCTTATTTACAGCAAGGATTAGCCGTAGCAGGTAATATTGCTTTAGCTAAAGACGAACAAGCACTAGGAATTTTTAACCAATCTTATGGTATTGTTTCTAATGTAGCAGGAATGTTACCTTTTAGCAGAAGCCATGAAACTGAAGCAGATAAAATAGGTATCTATTTAATGGCAATAGCAGGTTACAATCCAAGTGAAGCATCTGTACTTTGGGAGCGAATGAAAGCGAATAGTGGAGGACAAGCACCACCAGAATTTTTAAGTACACACCCAAGTAATGATTCTAGGATACAAAACTTAAAAGCTTTAGCACCAAAAGCTGTAGCTGAGGCTAAGAAATTTGGCATTACAAGTTTTAGACCAATAAATTAATATAGAGTTTATAAATATTTAATTACTTTAGAAGCTGCTCAATAAGAGCAGCTTTTTTTATTTTAATATTTATGGGAGAACTTAAAAAGGGAAGTAAAAAGCTTCTTAATGCTTGGGCATTTTACGATTGGGCAAATTCGGTGTATACACTAACAATCGCATCTTCAATATTTCCAATATTTTACTCCGCACTTTTTTTAGGGCAAACTGAAAAAACAGTAGTGGCTTTTGGGATGGTTTTTAAAAGTACAGCATTAATTACCTATGTTACGGCGTTTACATTTTTGGTGGTAGCTTTTACATCTCCAATTTTATCGGGTATTGCAGATTATGTTGGTAATAAAAAGAATTTTATGAAGTTCTTTTGCTATGTCGGTGGTGCTGGTTGCATTGGGTTGTATTGGTTTAGTATTGATAATATTCATATTAGTCTTCTTTTCTATTTTATGGGATTAATTGGGTATTGGGGAAGCTTAGTGTTTTATAATTCGTATTTGCCAGATATTGCTTACCCAGAGCAACAAGATAGCATAAGTGCTAAAGGGTTTAGTATGGGCTATATAGGTAGCGTTATACTATTATTGATAAACTTGGCTATGGTAATGAAACCAGATTGGTTTGGTTTTGATATTAGTATCTCTAAATCTTTAATGGAAACTGGGACTGAAGCTCAAATTGCCGACGCATTGCAAAAAGCAAAAGATAGTGCTTCATTCGAAGCTATGAAGATTTCATTTATTACAGTTGGTCTGTGGTGGATTCTATTTAGTCAATACACATTTTACGTGCTTCCTAAAGGCGTTTCAAAAGGACATAAAGTCACAAAAGATGTGGTATTCAATGGCCTAAAAGAATTAAAACAAGTTTGGGCACAATTAAAACAAAACTTACGTTTAAAGCGTTATCTCGCTGCATTTTTTGTATTTAGTATGGCCGTACAAACTATTATGTTGGTTGCGGTATATTTTGGTGAAGAAGAAATTGCTTGGGGAGGTTCTGATGCTAAAACGCAAGGACTTATAGTCAGCAATTAGTTATACAGTTAGTAGCTATTCTTGGGGCTATTTTAACCTCTAGAGCATCATCTAAATTTGGTAATGTTAAAACACTTATTGTGGTTAATTTTATTTGGATGGCCTTATGTTTCTATGCTTATTTTATGGAAACACCAATGCAATTTTATATTGCTGCTTCATTAGTTGGTCTGGTAATGGGAGGTGTACAGTCTTTAGCGAGATCGACTTATTCTAAGTTTTTACCAGAGACTGAGGATACAACATCTTACTTCAGTTTTTATGATGTTGCGGAAAAAATAGGTATCGTTATAGGTATGGTAATTTTTGCTACTATAGACCAAATTACAGGTAGTATGAGAAATGCCATTTTATTTTTAGTCATATTCTTCCTTGGGGGAATTTTTCTACTCTTTAGAGTTCCTAAAGAGGAATTATAAAATAATCCGTATTTTTATCATGCTATGATTAAGAAAATATTTGGACTAAGTTCATTTATAATCTTGTTACTTTTTATTAATTGTGATAATGAACCTTACGAGGGAGAGATTGTAAATGAAGACAATGCATGTACTAATGCAATAAGAGCAGCAAGTGAGGCTGGTGCTAATTACTTACTTGTAACTGCTGCCGACGAAGAACATAATCTTTTATGTCAAATTTATAGAGATGCTCTAGAGGATCAGATTGAGATTTGTGGAGATGAAACAGGTGATTTACAAGAGATAGTAGATTTTTTAGGTGATTGTACTACCGTTTTTGATAATCCATGTGCTAATGCACAAAATGCCACAGATATTGCTTTCCAAGAGTTTTTAAATGCTCCAACTTTAGATTATGAAGTGACTTGTTTGGCATATGTTGCAGCTATTGAAAATCAAATTGCTATTTGCGGAGACGATGGCTCTTTACAAGCATTAATTGAAGATTTAGGTGATTGCCAACCATTTGTGTTTGATATTACAGGAAACTGGAAATTAATAGCAATGAACTCTAATATTGGTAGAGATCTAGATAACGATGGTGTAGTGACTAGTGATTATTTTCAAGAAATAAACTGTTACACAGAAGAAGCTATTGACTTTTTTCCTAATGGAACGGGTACTTTTTATTTTAGGTCTTATGCGGTGGTTGAAATATCGGCATCTAATGATAATTTTGATAATATAGATTATGCTATTGATTGTATAGAAGAAAGTGTAGATGTGCAATTTACATGGGTGCAAATAGGGCTTAATTCTATTGTGGTAACTTTAACCGAAGATGGTACAGTATTAAATTTCTTTAGAAATGCTGACCATATTTTTATAGCTAGAAGAGATGATTTCGTTGCCACAAGTGTAAGTCCTGGTGTCGATTCTGTAGTACAGGATATTATTTATGAATATACGCAGTTGTAAAGTCTAAGTGCTTTAATTATTACAATAAAAAAAGGATAAGCAAAGCTCATCCTTTTTTTTCAATTTTTGGTTGAGTTAAATAATTTAATTACTAACACTACCTGAGCCAGTAACCTTAGAATCTTTATTTGTTGGTTTACCAGAATAAGTTATATCTCCAGAGCCTGTAACTCTCGCTGTTAATTCACCATTACAAACTACGTTAATATCGCCAGAACCTGTGACTTTTGCAGTAACATTAGTACTTTCTAAACTTCTACCCTCAAAATCTCCAGATCCAGTTACTTTAGTCGATAAGTTATTAGCAGACCCTTTTAATTCAATATCTCCAGAGCCAGAAATGCTACTTTCTATACGTTCTGCTGTTACATTTAAGTTAATATCTCCAGAACCAGCTAATGATACTCTAAATGCCTCTGCTTTAATTGTGCCAGAGTTTTCTACATCTCCAGAACCAGCTAACGAAACAGAATTGATAGATTCGTAAGGAACAGTTATGACTATGGTTTGGCTAGGTTTTAAATTCACACCTTTTTTTACTTTAACTACAAGCTGATTATCTTTTACTTCTGTGATAATATACTCCATTAGGTTAGAATCTCCTTTAATAGTAATCTCTCCTTCTGTACCTTGTACTAATTTAAAGTCCATTGGTCCTGCAGCTTTAATACCTTCATAAGAACTTGTAGATCTTGTTGCAGTTGTGATATTGTTATCACCTTTAATTTTCTTACCATTTCCCCATTGTGCACAAGACAGTGTTGTACTTAAAAGAAAAACGAATACTGTAATTGATTTTAATACTTTCATGATTTGTTGATTTTTGTTGATTGATTTATTTATTGTTTTTTGAAGCTAACGCTTCCATGTTTAGAGTTTATTTTAACCATATTTCCAGAGTCTTTGGTTCCATAATAACCTTTGTAATTCTTAGTTGTGTGGTTTGTTTCTTTATTTATAAAATTAAAGCCTTCAGAATCTCTTAATGATCCATGTTGAAAATCTAAATCGAAATTAAAATTAAAAGCGGCATCAAAACCTATAGTACTACTAGTAAACTGCGAATTAATTATAATAGAATTTGCTTTAGCTGCAATACGATTTATTTTTAATGAACCATGATTGGCATTAATTTCAAGATCTTTAAAAATAGTGCCGACTCTTATTGTTAAGTGATTACCTTTTCCTTCTAAATTATTAACATTATCCACCTTTATAGAACCGAAGTTACAATTGTAATCTACATGTTCTGCATATTCTAAGGTAGAACTTGTGTGATTGGCTTTAATATCTATTTGTTCAGTTTTTGCGATTGTATAACCACTATGATTAGCTGATATTTTACCTTCCTTAATATACTCAAAATAACTATTTTTTGTATGATTAAAATTAATTACGTTGTTATTTGATAATAATTCTTTAGTTGTAATTTTACCATGGTCGCATCTAATTTTACTTGAGCCTTTTAATTTATCTAAAGTAATAGATCCAAATTTATTGCTTAAATCTACATTATTGGTCATTGGCATTTTTATAACATAGTTAATTTCCATTTTTAAACTTGCCTTTTTTCCCCAATTCCACCAATTTTTTTCGTTTTTCCCTATTTCAGTTACAGCATATACTAAGCTGTTAGAAGACGAAAAATCTACATCAATTCTATCGAGACGATCTTGTACTTTATCAGCGTTATTACCAGTTACTTTAATAGTGATGTCAAACTCTATTCTGTTTTCATTCCAAGTGATAATATTTATGTTTCCAAAACTATTATTCACTTTTAAGGTTGCATTAGAAGAGACATTAAATGATTTTTTAATGGTTCTTTCTTTAGTCGTTTTAGCAGTTTCTATTTCTGTGCTTGCCAATACAATAAAAGGCATTAACAAAAGTAATAGAGCTAATCTAAATTGTATTTTTAGGTTCATCTGTGTTGATTTTTAGTTCTTTTATAGTTTCTATTTCTTCGAGAATAGCATTTAAAATATCTATTCTATCTTGAAAGTTTGAAATCATCGCATAAATAACTCGCTGATCCTCTCCGCTTTCAGTTAAATCTGTTTTTAAATTTTGGTATTCGTTTTCTAATGATTGAATTTGTTTTAAAGCATCATTAATAATTTGCTCTGTTAATGGCGATCGTTCACTATTAAGTTTTTTTAATTCATTATTAATGGTCGCAGTGAAAAAATCTTGTGTTTCAGACATTTCTGGAGACACACTTGCTAAATCCATAGCTTCAGGTTTGTTTTGTAATGTTATAAATACACTAAAACAAATCACCAAAGAAGCAGCGATGGCTAAAAATGGTTTCCAGTTAAAACCAGAAGTTTTGTTAGGTTTATTTGAAGCCAAATCATTTATTTTCAGCTTATCTAAAAACCGAAGCTCATGATCTTTATTAGGTTCGTTTATATCAAATTCACCTTTTAAACCTTCAAATAAATCATCTATAGTATCTTTTTCCATAGTACTTTTATTAAGCAGTTTGCATTAACTTTTTTCGTAAACTTTCTTTTGCTCTAGAAATTAATGTTCTACAATTTGCATAAGAAATATTCATAATTTCACAAATTTCTTCATAATCATAACCTTCAATAAGATGTAACGATAGCCCTAAATTGTAGTTAGGTTTTAATGTTTTCATTACACTCATTATTTGTTTTACTTTTTCATTGTTATGATTACTTTCGTCTATGCCTTGGTCGTCTTCAACTTTATAAAGTACATCATCTAATGGTACTTCATTATGTTTAGCAGTTTTGTTGTAATGCGCAATACTATTATTTACAACAATACGTTTTAACCATGCACCAAATAATTTGGTGTCTTCTAAGGTTTTTAACTTGGTAAATGCCGTTAAAAATGACTCTTGCATAATGTCTTCAGCTTTAAAAGAATCTTTTACAATTCTTATAGCTGTGTTATACATTGCTTTGTTATACCTGTTATAAACCTCTAGTTGTGCACGTTGGTTTCCAGATTGACAATGCAATAGTAACTGTTCGATATTTTGATTGGTTGATGTCAAAAAAACAATTGCTTTGGTATAAAGATGAAGACTTTCATTAAGTGTTACAGTTTAGCAGAAAAAACTTTTATTATTTATAAAGGTAATGGCATAAGAATTGAAATTATACTAGTGTGAATAACTTTGAATATCTTATAACTAGCTGGTATTCAATATAAAGTTAATTATTAATACATTTAAACAAATGCAATTCTGAAATTTAAAATGACAGAATGGCTTAAATATACTATGGGAAAATCAAATTTTATAAACCTTGACAGTTTGTCATTTCAGGATTTTGATGAGAATTCAGAATTAATTCCGTTAATGACTCCAGAAGATGAAGAGTTGATTAATAGTGAGTCTTTACCAGAATCTTTACCAATTTTACCTTTGCGTAATACGGTTTTGTTTCCTGGTGTTGTAATTCCGATTACTGCAGGTAGAGATGCATCAATTAAACTTATAAATGATGCAAATAAGGGAGGTAAAGTAGTAGGTGTTGTATCTCAAAAAGACGAATCTGTAGAAAATCCAACAGCTAAGGATATCTATAAAACTGGTACAGTTGCAAGAATTCTTAAGGTGCTAAAAATGCCAGATGGAAATACAACTGTGGTAATTCAGGGTAAAAAGCGTTTTCAAATCAATAAAGTGATTTCAGAAAAACCGTATTTAACGGCTACTATTTCTGATATACCTGAAGCTAAACCAGCTGCAGACAATGAGGAATTTAAAGCAATTATAGATTCTATAAAAGATTTGTCTCTAGACATTATAAAGGAGAGTCCTAATATTCCATCTGAAGCCTCTTTTGCGATTAAGAACATTGAAAGTAATTCGTTTTTAATCAATTTTGTGTCTTCAAACATGAACCTTAAGGTTGAAGAAAAACAAGAACTTTTAAAGATTAATGACTTAAAGGAACGTGCACTGCAAACCTTAAAGTATATGAATCTCGAATATCAAAAACTAGAACTTAAAAATGATATTCAGAATAAGGTTCAAAGTGATATGAACCAACAGCAACGAGAGTATTTCTTGCATCAACAGATGAAAACTATTCAAGAAGAATTGGGTGGTGGAGTGTCTTCTGGTGAAGAGATTGAAGAGATGAAAGCTCGTGCTAAAGACAAAAAATGGGACGAAAAAGTAAAAGCTCATTTCGATAAAGAATTATCAAAAATGCAGCGCATGAATCCGCAGGTTGCAGAGTACTCTATTCAACGTAATTATCTAGACTTGTTTTTAGATTTACCTTGGAATGAGTTTACTAAAGATAAATTCGATTTAAAACGCGCCATGAAAATCTTAGATCGCGACCATTTTGGTTTAGATGATGTTAAGAAACGAATCATAGAATATTTAGCGGTTTTAAAACTTCGAAATGATATGAAATCGCCAATATTATGTCTGTATGGACCTCCAGGTGTTGGTAAAACATCATTAGGAAAATCTATTGCAGAGGCTTTAGGCAGAGAATATGTAAGAATATCATTGGGTGGTTTACGAGACGAATCTGAAATTAGAGGACACAGAAAGACCTACATTGGTGCTATGCCAGGTAGAATTATTCAGAGTTTAAAAAAAGCGCAAACGTCTAATCCTGTTTTTGTTTTAGATGAAATTGATAAGCTTTCTACAGGAAATCAAGGTGACCCGTCTTCTGCCATGTTAGAAGTGTTAGATCCTGAGCAAAACTCAGAGTTTTATGATAACTTCTTAGAAATGGGGTATGATTTATCTAAGGTGATGTTTGTAGCTACTGCAAATAGCTTAAATACTATACAGCCAGCATTAAGAGACCGTATGGAAATTATTAATGTTACTGGTTATACCATTGAAGAAAAAGTTGAAATAGCGAAACGTCATTTATTACCAAAGCAGTTAAAAGAACATGGTTTAGATAATTCGCACTTAAAAATAGGGAAGGCGCAACTCGAAAAAATTGTTGAAGGTTATACAAGAGAATCTGGTGTTAGAGGTCTTGAAAAGCAAATAGCAAAAACTGTAAGATATGCAGCTAAGAATATTGCTATGGAAGAAGATTATAACATCAAAATTTCTAATGATGATATTATTGAAATCTTAGGTAGTCCTAGATTAGAGCGCGATAAGTACGAAAACAATAATGTTGCAGGAGTAGTAACTGGTTTAGCATGGACTAGAGTAGGAGGCGATATCCTGTTTATAGAATCCATTTTATCTAAAGGAAAAGGTACCTTAAGCATTACAGGTAACTTAGGTAAAGTAATGAAGGAGTCTGCAACTATTGCTATGGAGTATATTAAAGCAAATGCGGATGAATTTGGAATTAATCCAGAAGTGTTTGATAAGTACAATGTGCATATTCACGTACCAGAAGGAGCAACTCCAAAAGATGGACCAAGTGCAGGTGTAACCATGTTAACATCTTTAGTATCTTTGTTTACACAGCGTAAAGTTAAAAAAAGCATAGCAATGACAGGCGAGATAACTTTACGAGGTAAAGTGTTACCTGTTGGTGGTATTAAAGAAAAAATATTAGCTGCAAAGCGTGCAAGAATAAAAGAAATCTTATTGTGTGAAGATAATAAGAGAGATATTGAAGAAATAAAACCCGAATACTTAAAAGGACTTACTTTTCATTATGTTACGGATATGAGTGATGTATTAAAGCTCGCGTTAACAAATCAAAAAGTAAAAAATGCAAAAAAACTGTAAGTTAATAGCATCTATTGTTGTAGTGTTGCTATCTGGTTTACTTACTTATGCTCAAGAAGTTGAATATAAGGATGTAATTTTAGATGGTAAACCAGCCAAATTAAATGTGGCAACAGGTAAAATTACCCTTGTTTCTGAATTAGAAAATAAAGTCGTTAAGGCTAAAAAGGATTCTGTCAAAGTAAAAATACCAGTTATAGTAACCGATAAGAGTATTATTGGTGCTTCAAACGCTTCAGCAGATAAGCTTAATACTGAAACTTCAGGTTTTTATGTTGTAAAAGAAGGTGAAACTTTATTTGATATATCTAAGAAATATAATGTTTCATTAACAGAATTAAAACGTATTAACAATTTAGAAACTACCTTAATCAATAAAGGTCAAAAGCTTCGTATTAGAGATTTTGATTCTGACGAAAGTTCTGTTGAAAATACTGTTTCTTATAATAATGCAAACTTTCACATTGTAGAAAAAGGAGAGACCTTGTATAGCTTAGCTAAACGCTATAGTCTTAGTGTCAATGAATTAAAAAGTAGAAATAGTTTAAATACTAACCTCATAAAAGTTGGGCAAAAGCTTCGTGTTAAAAAACTTATCACTAATGATGGTGATCCTCATAACTGGGTATGGATAGTTGAAAAAGGAGATACTTTATTTAGTATTGCTAAAAAAAGTAGAGTATCTATAGCTACAATTAAACAACTAAATGGTTTAACTAGTAATAACATAATGATTGGTCAAATACTTCGGTTAAAATAGAAAACACTAACACTCAAAAAATAAAAAAATCATATCATCGTTTAAAGATAGATTTAGTTATTTTGCAAAATCTATGATAAAGAGGATTTCCAGCTTACTTTTTTTAGTGTTGGCACTACCATTGTTTGCACAATTGGGTGGAGAATCTACTTATCAGTTTCTCAATTTAGTATCCTCACCAAGGCAAGCTGCCTTAGGTGGAAAAATTATCACCAATTTCGATCATGATGTTACTGAAGCTTTGTATAATCCAGCTTCAATTAATTATCAAATGAGTAATCAGTTGGCAGTTAATATTTCTAACTATTTAGGTGGTATAACTTACGGTAGCGCAGCCTATGCTTATACTTGGGATAGACATGTACAAACGTTCCATTTTGGCGTCACTTATATTAATTACGGCTCTTTTGATGGGTATGATGTTAATGGAAATTCTACAGGCACGTTTAATGGTAATGAAGCTGCGATATCTGCTGGCTATAATTATAACATTCCGTTTACTGATTTTTATATTGGAGCTAACGTAAAAATTATAACGTCTGCGCTAGAACAATATAACTCTATTGGTGGAGCATTAGATTTTGGTGCTATGTATATTAATGAAGATTTAGATTTTCATGCCGCACTAACGGTTAGAAATTTAGGGACACAGTTTACAACTTATGCTGGGCAAAATGAACCATTACCTTTTGAGGTTAATTTTGGTATGTCTCAAACACTTGAGAACGTTCCATTACGTTGGCATTTAACGCTAGAAAATCTACAAAAATGGCCAATTGGAGTGTCTAATCCTGCGAGAGCAACCACAGATTTAGATGGAAATCAAACACAAGAGAAAGTTGGTTTTTTTAATAAAGGGTTGCGACATTTAATTTTAGGAGCAGAACTTTGGCCAGAAAGAGGATTTAATTTAAGATTTGGTTATAACTTTAGACGAGCAGAAGAATTAAGAATTGTAGACCAAAGAAATTTTTCTGGACTATCATTCGGAATAGGAATTAAATTAAATAAAATGCGCTTCAGTTATACGCATGCCAGATACACAAGTGCATCAAGCACTAGTTTTTTTGGTCTTCAAATAGATTTAGATGGGAGAAGAAGATAATATATATATGAATAAAATTGTCATTGCTATAGACGGATTTTCATCCACAGGAAAAAGTACAATTGCTAAAAAAATAGCAAAGCAACTCAACTATATTTATGTAGATACTGGTGCTATGTACAGAGCAGTCACTTATTTCGCTTTAGAAAACAACTTTATTGGTGACGGTTTTTTTTATTCAGAAAAATTAATTGAACAATTAGATAAAATTTCTATCAATTTTAAGTTTAATGATATTAAGGGCTTTGCAGAAGTTTATCTTAATGGTAAAAATATTGAGTCTGATATTAGAACGCTTAGAGTGTCTCAGTTTGTTAGTCCGGTTGCAACTTTATCTGAAGTTAGACGTAAGTTGGTAGAACAACAGCAACTTATGGGAAAAGATAAAGGGATGGTAATGGATGGAAGAGATATAGGAACTGTTGTTTTTCCAGATGCAGAATTAAAAATATTTATGACAGCTTCAGCCGAAACTAGAGCTAAGCGTCGTTATAAAGAGTTGTTAGAACGAGGTCATAACTTAAGTTATGAAGATGTTTTAGAAAATGTAACAACTAGAGATCGTATAGATTCTACGCGAGAAGATTCTCCTTTAGTAAAAGCAGAAGATGCTATAGAAATAGATAATTCAGATTTAACTATAGAAGAACAACTCGATACGATTTTGGATCTAGCGAGTCATAGTATAGCTAAATAAAAAAGCGACTTATTCGGTTACTGAGCGTAGTCGAAGTAAAGTCGCCTTTTGTAAGTTTTTATCTTCCTATTAAAGATTAGGAATAATTAATTCTTGATCTGGATGAATCATATCAGGATTCTTTAAGATATCAGAATTTGCAGCAAAAATTTCTTTGTATTTCATTGCATCTCCGTAATAGTGCTTAGCAATTTTACCTAAAGTTTCACCAGAAGCTACAGTGTGTCTTGCATATACAGATTCGTCTGCAACTTTAATGTCTGCCATAATATCAGTTGGGTTATCACCACCAGCTACTTTAATAGCGTCCCATAATAAGTTCTTTTCATATTGTGTTGCAGCAGTACCTTTTACTTTAAGTACACCGTTTTCTTCACTAACATCTCCATTCTGAATGTTTAATTTCTCTCCTAAGTCTAATACGCCTTGGTATTTAGCTCTAACCATAATTGTTTAAATTTTAAGTATTAATAAGTGTTGTAAATATACCAAATTATATGCCAAGTTTTAACATTTAAAACTTCATTTTGGTATTCAATATATAAGACACTAAACCTCAAGTAAAGTCACATAATTAAATGTTTGGTTATAAGTAAAATATGTAGTATTTTTGCACACCTTTTTGGCGAGGTTTAGAAAGTAGAAAAGGAAAAAACAAATTTAATTAATAACTTCTGTAAGGTTTTCGCTAATCTTTCAAAATTTACAGAATACAAATTTTAATCAGCACAATGGCTGAAAAAAAAGCAACAAAAGCTGAGGTAGCAGTAGAAGCAACTGAAGCAGTAACAGTAGAAGCTCCTGTAGTCTCAGAAGCGCAAGCAAATCCAGAAAAATTCTTAAAAGAGTTCGATTGGCACAATTACGAAGAAGGAATTGAGCAAGTAGAGGACAAAAAATTAGAAGAATTTGAAAAATTAGTATCTGAAAATTTCGTTGACACTTTAGATGATGAGGTTGTAGAAGGTGTGGTGATTCACATTACAGATAGAGATGCTATTATCGACATTAACGCAAAATCCGAAGGTGTAATTTCTCTAAATGAGTTCCGTTACAATCCAGATTTAAAAGTTGGTGACAAAGTTGAAGTATTAATTGATGTGCGTGAAGATGCAACTGGTCAATTAGTATTATCACACAGAAAAGCTAGAGTAATCAAAGCTTGGGATCGTGTAAATAACGCACATGATACTGGTGAAATCGTTAATGGTTTTGTAAAGTGCAGAACTAAAGGTGGAATGATTGTAGATGTATTTGGTATAGAAGCTTTCTTACCAGGTTCTCAAATCGATGTGAAACCTATTAGAGATTACGATCAGTACGTAAATAAAACTATGGAATTTAAAGTTGTGAAAATCAACCACGAATTTAAAAACATAGTAGTTTCTCATAAAGCGCTTATTGAAGCTGATATTGAAGAACAAAAGAAAGAAATCATTGGTCAACTAGAAAAAGGACAAGTATTAGAAGGTATTGTAAAAAATATTACTTCTTATGGTGTGTTTATCGATTTAGGTGGTGTAGATGGTTTAGTACATATTACAGATTTATCATGGTCTCGTATCAACCATCCAAATGAGATTGTTGAGTTAGATCAAAAATTAAATGTTGTAATCCTTGATTTTGATGAAAACAAATCAAGAATCCAATTAGGTCTTAAACAATTATCTAAGCATCCTTGGGAAGCTTTAGGTGAAGATGTAAAAGTTGGAGATAAAGTAAAAGGTAAAGTCGTTGTAATCGCAGATTACGGTGCATTTGTTGAAGTAGAAGAAGGTGTTGAAGGTTTAGTTCACGTAAGTGAAATGTCTTGGTCAACGCATTTACGTTCGGCTCAAGATTTCGTATCTGTAGGAGATGAAATCGATGCTGTTATCTTAACTTTAGATAGAGAAGATCGTAAAATGTCTCTTGGTATTAAGCAATTAACACCAGATCCATGGACAGATATTACATCTAAGTACCCAGTTGGTTCTAACCATACAGGTATTGTACGTAACTTTACAAACTTTGGTGTTTTTGTAGAATTAGAAGAAGGTATCGACGGATTAATTTATATCTCAGATTTATCTTGGACTAAGAAAATTAAGCACCCATCTGAGTTCTGTAACGTAGGAGATAACTTAGACGTTGTGGTATTAGAGTTAGATGTAGAAGGACGTAAATTATCTTTAGGTCATAAACAAACTACTGAAAACCCTTGGGATAAGTACGAAACTGAATTTGCTTTAGGTACAACGCATACTGCAGCAATTACAGAAATGGTAGATAAAGGAGCAACAATTGATTTTAACGAAGATATCGTTGCCTTTGTACCAGCACGTCATTTAGAAAAAGAAGATGGTTCTAAACTTGGTAAAGGTGAAGAAGCAGAATTCAAAATCATTGAATTTAATAAAGAATTCAAACGTGTTGTTGCATCTCATACAGCAGTATTTAGAGAAGAAGAAGCTAAAATCGTTAAGAAGGCTGTTAGAAAACAGGAAGCTCAAGCGGCAGAAGCTAAACCAACTCTTGGTGATGCAAATGATGCTTTACAAGCACTTAAAGATAAAATGGACGGGAAGAAATAATTTCCTTGAATTTTTGAAATAAAAAGAAGCCTTTCATTTAGAAAGGCTTTTTTTATGCCTTAAGATTTGTTGTCTTTGAGGCTCTATGCCTTTGCGATAAAAGTTATTGCAAACCACAAATATTATCCTAACTTTGTAAACCACAATGCTTATAAGCACTATGAGTCAAAAAGTATTACTTAACTCTAAAGAAGTCAATATTATCCTTCATCGATTGGCTTGTCAACTCATTGAAAACCACGATGATTTTTCTGAAACTGTGTTAATAGGTCTTCAGCCAAGAGGTAAATTTTTAGCAGATCGTTTAGCTCAAATGTTAGCTACTGACTACAAGATTAAAAATATCCAACTAGGGCATTTAGATATTACTTTTTTTAGAGATGATTTTAGACGAGGAGACAAACCCCTAGAGGCCAATACTACCAAGATAGATTTTATAGTCGAAGATAAAAATGTGGTCTTTATTGACGATGTTTTATACACTGGTCGGAGTATAAGATCAGCGTTAACAGCCATCCAATCTTTTGGACGACCAAAAAATGTTGAATTACTCACTTTAATCGATAGACGTTTTAGTCGTCATTTACCTATACAGCCAAATTATAAAGGAAGACAAGTAGATGCCATTGATAATCAAAAAGTAAGAGTGAATTGGGTTGAAAATGGAGGAGAAGATTCGGTGTATTTAATTGATAAGTGATTAAGTTAGATTTGAAACCGAAATTAATTTCGAAATCGAATTGAAAAAACAGATAAAAAAGTGAATTGCTAAAAGCCAAAAGCTAGTAGCCAAAAGCCTATAAAGAATGAGCGAGTTAAGTGTAAATCACTTATTAGGAATAAAGTATCTTACTAAACAAGATATAGATCTTATTTTTGAAACTGCCGATCAGTTTAAAGAAGTTATTAATAGACCAATTAAAAAAGTCCCTTCACTTAGAGATATTACTATTGCCAACTTATTTTTTGAAAATTCTACCAGAACTAAATTATCTTTTGAACTTGCTGAGAAAAGACTTTCTGCAGATGTTATAAACTTTTCAGCTTCGCAATCGTCAGTAAAAAAAGGAGAAACGCTTATTGATACTGTAAATAATATCTTATCTATGAAAGTAGATATGGTAGTAATGCGTCACCCAAACCCTGGAGCTGGTGTGTTTTTATCTAAACATGTTAATGCAAGTATTATTAATGCAGGAGATGGTGCCCATGAGCACCCAACACAAGCGCTGTTAGATTCCTATTCTATTAGAGAGAAACTTGGATCTGTAAAAGGAAAAAATGTAGTTATCGTTGGTGATATATTACATAGTAGAGTAGCATTGTCTAATATATATGCATTACAATTACAAGGTGCCAATGTAATGGTTTGCGGACCAAAAACGCTTTTACCTAAATATATAAAAGAACTTGGAGTAAAAGTTGAAACCAATCTTAAAAAAGCATTAGAATGGTGCGATGTTGCTAATATGTTGCGCGTACAGAACGAGCGTATGGATATTAGTTATTTTCCATCAACAAGAGAATATACACAACAATTTGGTGTTAATAAAGAATTGTTAGATAGCTTAAATAAAGACATCATAATTATGCATCCTGGTCCAATAAACCGTGGAGTAGAAATTACAAGTGATGTCGCTGATTCTAACCAAGCCATTATCTTAAATCAAGTAGAAAATGGTGTAGCAGTTAGGATGGCTGTTATATATTTATTGGCATCAAAAATAAAACAATAAGCCATGATTATAGATAGAGATGGTAACATTACCATAATAGCCCAAGAAAAGGCATCAGTAAAGACTTTGGTTAATAATATTGAACAGGCTTACGATAAGTACAAAAACTATCATCTTATTGTAAGATTATCTAGTTTAGATAAAGTAACATTAGAGGAAATTGTAGAATTTTTGCGATTAAGTAATAACCATCGTTCAGAAAAAAAATCGTTTGTTGTCGTTTCAGAAAAAGCAAATTTAGATGAAATGCCCGACGAAATAGTAGTTGTACCTACCATACAAGAAGCATATGATATTATAGAAATGGAAGATATTGAACGCGATTTAGGGTTTTAATATGAATGACAGGTTAACTATTTATGAATATCAAATATTAGATGTTATTTATCAATTTTTATTATTTTTTTTATCGTTAGTACCTGTATTTTCTACAAAAGAATTGTTTGAAAGTGAGTTTTTAAACAACATTATTTATTACATCATTATTGTATTTTTTCTTGGTTTAATTAAATTATCAAATAGAACTTCCATACATAATGGATTTCTAATAAAAGAAATATATTCTATTTTTTTTGGAACCCTAAAAACGGTTGAAAAATTTCGTGTGTCAGAAGTTGAAGATATCTTTCTAAATCAAAATGATGAGTTATATTTTGAGATTACTGCAAAAATGAAAAATGGTAAGCAGTTTATATTCAAAAAACTACCAAATAAAAATCCTGCTTTAACGGAATTAGAACTTATAAAAGGTTATTTTAGAATTACTTAATTTTAATAAATTTGAAACTTACAATTCTTGGTTGCCACAGTGCAACACCACGCACTAATACCAATCCTACGTCTCAAGTCCTAGAAATTAAGAACCATATGTTTCTTATAGATTGTGGTGAAGGTACTCAGGTAGAATTGCGACGTAATAAGGTTAAATTTTCGAGAATTAAGCATATTTTTATTTCACACCTACATGGAGACCATTATTTTGGTTTAGTTGGCTTGGTTAATACTTTTAGTCTTTTAACTAGAGAAACTGAGCTTCATATATATGCTCCAAAGGGTTTAAAGGAAGTAATAACACTTCAAATGAAATTATCTAAAGGTTGGACAAATTATCCTTTAATTTTTCATGAATTAACCTCAAAAACATCAGAGTTAATTTATGAAGATGACAAAGTAGAAGTGCATACTATTCCTTTAGAACATCGTGTATATACGAACGGATTTTTGTTTAAAGAGAAAGAAAATGAACGCAAAATAGATATTAAGGCTGTAACTGAAGCTCACATTAATATGGCTTATTTTAGAAAATTAAAACAAGGGTTTGATGTAGAGAATGAAAATGGAGTTTTAATTGCTAACGAAAGAGTCACCAAAGATCCTTTACCAGCAAAAAGTTATGCGTATTGCAGTGATACAGCTTATACAGAATCTATTATTCCCATTATAAAAGATGCTACCATTTTATATCACGAATCTACTTTTTTAGAAAAAAATGAATCACTTTGTATACCAACTAAGCATAGTACTCCTAAACAAGCCGCTACGATAGCAAAAAAAGCAAACGTAGAAACGTTAATTTTAGGCCACTACTCAACACGTTACAATGGCTATGATGAGTTTAAATTTGAAGCTGAAACGATTTTTGAAAACGTTTTACTTGCTAAAGATGGCGTTACCTTTGATTTCTAATTTAATTCAGATAATCTTTTAACCCAAGCAATAGCTTCCTCTAAACTTCTAGATCGTTTCATGCTTATAGCAGATAATTGTTTTTCAATATTAGCGCTCATAAAAGTAGCATCTGTATAACTTACAATAGATGCTGCTATTAACATGCGGTCATCTTTATCAAAATAAGCCCATAATACAGGGTCAATTGAGTAAGAATTAACACGGTTAGAGATGTATGCTAATTTTTTTTGATCTCCATAATGATTTCTAATTTCATCGAGAACAGAATTAAGTTTTTCAGAGTTAAAGTGTACACCTTCATTTACTTCCATAATAAAGAAATCATCAAACAAATACTTTGTTGCGAAATCTAAAATTATTTTTTTGTACGAAAGCGTTTTTGAAAGAGGGGAATCTTCAAAGCGCATAATAGGGTTAATAATTTAGTTAGGGTCAATAATAGTGTTAAAGCTACACTTTTTTTGACAAACACAAAATAAAGAATTAATTTCGTTGTATTATGGAGAAAGACCTAAGTAACTACAGAAAATCTTATGAGAAAGGTGAATTACTATTGGATAATGTACCAGAAAATCCAATAGAATTATTCCGTAATTGGTTTATGGAAGTAGATACACATTTCCATGTAGATGAAACAAATGCCATGACTATTTCTACAGTTGGTTTAGATGGTTACCCAAAAAGTAGAGTAGTGCTACTTAAAAAATACACACATCAAGGGTTTATATTTTATACTAACTATGATAGTGAAAAAGGCAAAGCTATAGCAAATAATCCTAATGTTTGTTTATCCTTCTTTTGGCATGCAGCAGAGCGACAAATAATTATTAAAGGAAAAGCTGAAAAAATATCTGAAAATCTTAGCGACGGTTATTTTGAATCGCGACCTCGAGGAAGTCAACTTGGAGCCATAGTCTCTAAACAAAGTGAGGTTATCTCAGATAGACAAGAGTTAGAATTAAAATTAAAACAACTCGAAAATAAATTTGAAGGTCAAACGATAGAACGCCCAAAACATTGGGGAGGATATATTGTAAAACCCGTTGAGTTAGAATTTTGGCAAGGCAGACCGAATAGACTTCATGATCGAATTCGCTATCAATTACAAGAAGATTTTTCTTGGAAGATAGATCGACTTTCACCATAACTTCTGATTTTAATTTATCGACAAAACGATATATTTATACGTTATAATTCACGTTTTTTTAATTCAACAATGTATTTCATCGATGTTTTACATTAAAAATCGACGAACGACAAGCTTTTAATCGATTTTAACATTTTGTTAACGATTTACTTTAAGTAGGCTGTTAATTTAGTAATCCCAAACCTAAATTACCTACTTATGAAATTGACTAAACTCTTGCCATTTCTGGCTATTGTTGCTCTTTTAGGCTTTACTTCATGCACTACAGACAGCTTAGCAGAAGACCAAAATAATGCTATTGAACTACCTGTTGCACCTCAAGCCAAACAAATTGAAATTGAGATCATGGAACTTATAAATGCCTACAGAATTAATGAAGGTTTAAATGCATTAAACGAACATAGTACTGTAAAGGCAGTTGCATTTACGCATACAGACTACATGGTGCAAGTAGAACACGTATCTCACGATAACTTTTTTCTAAGACAACAAAGCCTAGAGGCTAATGCAGATGCTAATATAGTAACTGAAAATGTTGCTTATGGCTTTAATTCTGCGGCATCTGTAGTTAATGCTTGGTTAAATAGCCCAGAACATAGAGATAATATAGAAGGTGATTACACAGATTTTGATGTATCAGCAGAACAGAACGATGCAGGAAAATGGTACTTTACAAATATTTTTATTAAGCGTTAAGCTGATTTTATATTTTACTAGTTAGATTAGAAGAAGTCACAGTGATGTGGCTTTTTTTTATGAAATAAACTTTTCATATTCATACCATTTTATAGGATTAGGTAATTCATTAGAATTAAACTCTAAATGTATAACTCTTCGTCTTTGGTTATTAATTGTTCTATCAGATGCATGAAGCAGTAAAGGTTTCATAAGCATAACACCACCTTTGTTAATTTCGCAGATATCTTGTTTGTCCATATTCCAATACTTAGAACCCTTTCTAATGACTCCGTTACTATGAGACTTCGGAACCACTTTTAAAGCACCGTTATCCTTGGTTGTATCATCCAAATGAATTCGAATTGTTATAGTATTCTCTAAGATGTTAATTGGAGGTTGCACACCATAAACGTCCTTTTTTGTAGTCCAATTAGAATAACCGTCTATATCTGCTTTTGTAGTTACTGATATACTTAAATCTTGATGATAAGGCACAAACCAATTAGAATTTGGCGGTTTATCAAAATATATGGCTTTGGTTAGAAAATAATTAGATTCAAAATGTAAATTTAATAATTGAATTAAGTTTTTATTCGATAGAGCTTTTTTTAATCCAGGAATTACTTTTAATAACTGACGAATAGCAAATAACTGATTCGCTGTTTGGATATAATTATTAGCTATATTAAAAGCTTCAATGTAATTAGTTATATCATTTATTTCGCCTTTAGAATAAAGGTTATCTAACTTAGTATAACCTATATTTTTAAGTTCGTTAATGTTCCTAGTGTAACTCATTATCTATTATAAAATTATACGATAAAATTTATAAAGCAAACAATTTAAGATTAACTTAATAATATAAAAAAAAGCAAGCCCATTAGAGCTTGCTTTTTACATTAAAATTATTTTCGAGGGTTAAAAATCACTTACTATATAGAAATAAGAACGTCTATTGACTTGATGTTCTTCCTCTGTACATTTTACACGGTTAGCACATTTATTTAATAATTTAGTTTCTCCATAACCAATGGCACTTTCAATTCTATGTGCCTCGATGCCTCTGGAGATAAGATAATCTCTTGTAGATTTAGCACGTTTATCAGATAGTTTCATGTTATATTTATCACGACCTCTACTATCTGTATGCGATTCAATTTTAATTACCATGTCAGAATGCTTTCTCAGTACATCGACAATATTTTCTAACTCATATTGTGCATCTGTCCTAATATTTGACTTATCAAAATCAAAGAATATAGGATTTATTACTATTTGGTTATTGGTTATTAATGGTATTAAAGATAAATCAATAATATTTACTTTTTCATTATCATAAGCAGTGATAAGTTCTTTCTTATCATCTTTATAATCTGGTTTGCTTCCTACTATGCTATAGGTTTTATTACAATCTATTTCAAAAGAGTAAGTACCATCTTTTCCGGTTATAACTTCTTCTATAATTTTACCAGTTTCATCAATTAAACGAACAGTTACACCTGCCATTTCCATATCTATTCGATCATCTTTGGCAACACCTTTAAGCTGTTGTTTACATATTACAGCATTAAAGCTATATATATCATCACCACCTTTTCCTTCTGGTCTATTTGAAGAAAAATAACCTTTACAACCTGTTGAATCTACAAAAAAGGCAAAATCATCATAACCACTATTGTAAGGTGCACCTAAGTTTTTAGGTTCAGATCGATCGCCTTTTAGAATATTCGATTTAAAAATGTCTAATAATCCTAAATTTAAATAACCGTCTGATGAAAAATATAAGGTATTATCTTTACCAACAAAAGGAAACATTTCACGGCCTTCTGTATTGATTTTTTCACCAAGATTTTTTGGCTCTCCATAGCTTCCGCTATTATTGATAGTTACGGAATAAATATCCGTTTGTCCAAAACCACCTTCACGGTCAGATACAAAATACAAAGTTTTATTATCTGGGCTTAATGCAGGATGACCCGTTGAGTGCACATCATCATTAAATGGTAATTCTATAACATTTGTCCACCGATTATTAACCAATGATGCTCTATATATTTTTAAGTGTGTAGTCCCTTCTTTATCGTATTTTAACCTATTACGTTTGTTAATATTATCTCTTGTAAAGTATAGAGTTTTACCATCATTTGTGATAGCAACAGAGGCTTCGTGATAATCTGTGTTTACTTTATCTCCTTTTATTTTGCTTGGTGAACCAAAAGTGAGAAAGTCATTATTATCTTCAATTTGTACTTCTAGCAAATCTAAAAAAGGCTCTTTGTTCCAATTGTAAACTTTTTTTACTTCTCCTCTTGCTGATGCGAAATAAAGTATGTCATTAAAAACATAAGCTCCAAAATCTGAATTTTCAGAATTAAAAGGTAAATTTTCTATAGTTACAATGATGTCACTCTTTGCAGTAAGTTTGCTATATATATCTACTTCATCAGGATTGTAGCCTTTAAGTCTGCTATCACCTTGTTGTGCAGCACTTAATTCTTTAAACCATTTGTCAGCTTCTTTATAATTACCAGTACTTCTAAGTGACTGTATGTATTTATAAATATATTCGGCATCTATATCAGAATATTCATCTAACGCTTTTTTATACCAATAGGCTGCTTTTTCGGAATTAGCATTATTATAATATGCATCACCTAATCGTGTTAATACATGCGCATCAGCTTTTCCTTTTTCAACCACTTTTTCATACAATTCAATAGCTTTTACATAGCCATAGTTTTCAAAAAACTTATCTGCCAATTTCGTTTGTGAATAAGATAACGAACTGATTAAAATTAGAGTTATAACTAATATTCTTGTATTCATAATGCGTTTCATTTTAGAAATATCTTGGCGATTTAATTCGTTTACTCTTAAAGACTTCGAACATTAATAATATTTCATGTGTACCACTAGTATAAGCTCTTAAATCTGAAAATGGAAATTCATAAGCATAACCAACTCTTAATTGTTTTGATACCTGAAAATCTGCTATCGCTCCTAAAGCAGAGGTGTTTTGATCGACTCTGTATCCACCACCAATCCAAAATGTATCATTGAACAAGAAATTTGCAGTAATGTCAAAAGATAATGGTGCTCCATTAGTAGCTTTTAATAATACGGCTGGTTTCAGTTTTGTGTTTTCGCTTAAATCAAAAACATAACCACCAGTTAAATAATAACTAATACGTTCTAAAGCAATATAATCTAATGTACCTTGACGTCCTTTGTTATAATCTGTATTTAAAATTCTCGGAGCAGATAATCCAACATACCAACGTTGAGAGTGTAAATAAAAACCAGCACCAACATTAGGGCTCCAACGGTTAGATACATCATTAAAAAAATCGTCATTTGCTACAGAAGGATCGGTAAGTAATTCTTCATCTAAGGTGTAATGCGTCATTCCTCCTTTGATACCAAATGCTAATTTTGTGTTTTCACTTGTTTTAATCGTATAGGAATAATCTGCATATAAGTACGAGAAGTTTTCATAACCAAGTTTGTCATTAATAAATGAAATACCTAATCCCATTTTTTCATTACGTAATGGTGTATGAATTGATAAGGTTTGAGTTTCTGGTCCACCTTCTAATCCTACCCATTGACTTCTATGTAAACCAACTATACTTAGCGTTTCTCTACTACCAGCATAAGCAGGATTTATAGAAATGGTATTAAACATATATTGCGTAAACTGAGGTAACTGCTGCGAAAAGGCAGTAGAAACACTCAAAAAGAGTATAGCAATACTTATATATTTTGATACTTTCATCGGTTAAGTTTTAATTTGTTGCCACGTAGATAGGACCAGTAATTGGTGCTAAACCACTATTTTTTAAATTTATGATATAATAATATGTACCTGTTGGGACTTTACCAGAATTTCCTACAGAAGATCCGTGTGCCTCACCTCCCCAATCATTTTGGTAGTTACTAGATTTGTAAATCTCAGCTCCCCAACGATTGAATATTTGTAACTCTACTACAAAACCACATTGCTCAATTAATTCAACAGTGAAAACATCATTTACGGTATCACCATTAGCAGTTACGGTTTTAGAAATAAGTACATTATCTTCAGAACTACAAGGAAGAACCAGACATTCATCATCCATAGTAACATTAACTTCTACTTCTCTAGGACATGGACCTTCTGTAATTGAGTACATAAATGTATACACTCCAACATCTGCTGTTGATGGGTCAAAGAAACTTCCGTTAAGTGTCGTATTACCTGTAACGACACTCCATGTTCCATTCATGTCAAAGTCACCAGAAAGTAAATCAAATAAGTCGAATTCTATATCAAGCACACAGCGTTCTGCATCCATAACATTAATAACGTTACTTATTTCTACATTTATAGTTTGAGTAAAGGCAGCTTCATTCCCACAATCATCAATTACGGTCCAAGTTCTTATGATTTGATAATCTTCAAAATCATTCTCTTGGGTTGAAACTTCATCATAAGCTACACTAATATCATTAGAACAAGAGTCTTCAAATACTAAGTCTGGCCTAGTAGGAATGCCATCACAAGCAACCGTTATGTTTTCATCATAAGGCGTAACGCTAGTTGGTGCAGTATTGTCTTCAACAGTAATAATTTGTGTATGTACCGTTTCATTATTACAACTATCTGTTGCAGTCCATGTACGAACAATAATATAATCACCAACACAAGCCCCATTTGTTATTTCTTCGGTAAATGAAACATTTGCTGTACCACAATTATCTGAAGCTGTCAATGTTTCTGCAGTTGGAACATTGTCACATTCTGCATTTGTATCCGCAGGTAACGTTTCATTAAACGTTGGCGCAGTTGTATCTTGCACTGTAATAGTCTGAACAAAAGTTGTTGTATTACTACATTCATCAGTTAAAGACCAAGTACGAGTTATCATAGACTCATTAGGACAACTACCTTCTACAACACTATCAGTAAAAGTAGCATTTAGCGCAATACTAGAACAGTCGTCCGACTCATCAGTTACATCACCAGTTAAACTTAAGTCAGTAATATCTACATCACATTCTATAGTAATATCAGTAGGTACTGAGAAGGTTGGTGGTGTTGTATCTTCTATTGTCAATGTTGCGCTTAAAGTTGACGTGTTACCACAATCATCAGCAACCGTATAAATAACAGTAATTATACCACCAGCTCCACAAGATGGAACTAAGTTTGTAAAGTCATAATCTGAAGTTACTAAGTTAGTTGGAATAAGATCACAAGTATCAGTACCACAAGTTTCTAATGCAGCAATATTTGCAGTATTCCATGCTGCTGCTAAAGTTTCGTTATCATTACCATTACACTCTATAGTTTCATCAGCAACAGCACATGCAGATAAATCTGGTCCTATTGTATCTTCGAGTGTAAGGGTAGCAGCTAAAGTGCTAGCATTACCAGTTGCATCTGTTAAAGTGTAAATTACAGTAATTGTACCACCTGCACCACAATTAGAAACTAGGTTTCCGAAATTATAGTTTGAAGTGATTGTAATATTATTATCACATGCATCTGTTGCACAATTCTCTAGATCTAAAATATTAGTTGCATTCCAATTGTTTGCGATTGTTTCATTATCTGTACCACTACATTCAATAGTTTCATCAACAACATTACAGTTTGAAACATCTGGAGGTGTTGTATCTTCAATTAATTCTGTTGTGGTCTGTGATGTTGCAGTTACTGATGTTCCATTCACAACTTCAGTAGCAGTTACTGTGGCGGTATTAGTTACTTCAGTAGCATCAATATCTGTTTGAGTGACTAAATATGTAGCACTAAATACCCATGTTTCAGTCGGATCTAATTGATTATCACCATCAGTGTCACCAGAAACAAAGTTAATACTAACTATAGGTGTTGCATTGTCTAATAATGGGTCTGTTATTATTACATTTCCTAATGCTATATCTCCATTATTAGTTACTGTAAATGTATATGTAATTGTTTCATCAATTTCAGTACAATCATTACCATTATCATTATTGAAAACACCAGTCTTTATAAGTGCAATACCAGAATCGCTACAAAGTGTTACATCAGGATTATTTGCATCGATAACATAAGAATCATTAGCTTGAACAGTAGTTGTTCCATCAGGTTGTAAACCACTAGCGGTTACATTATTTGTAATATTACCAGCATCAACATCAGCTTGTGTAATAGTATAATCTGGTGCTGTGAATATCCAAGTTTCAGAAGGATCAAGGATGTTATCGCCATTATCACCAGCAAGTGATAATGTAGCTGTGATATCACCACCTAATAAATCATCGTTTATAGTAATAGAATTAATAGATACATCACCAGTATTAGTTACAGTAAATGTGTATGTTACAAGGTCACCTTCACCAACACAACCAGCAGTTGGGCTAGAAGCTGCTTTTACAACTTCGATTCCACCATCATCACAAAGTGTTACATCAGGATTATTAGCATCGATAACATAAGTATCAGTAGCTTGAACAGTAGATGTTCCATCAGGTTGTAAACCATTTGCTGTTACATTGTTTGTAATATTACCTGCATCAACATCAGCTTGTGTAATAGTATAATCTGGTGCAGTAAATATCCAAGTTTCAGAAGGATCGAGGATGTTATCGCCATTATCACCAGCAAGTGATAATGTATCTGTGATATCACCACCTAATAAATCATCGTTG
>NZ_JACOQD010000007.1 GCF_014297365.1 Winogradskyella echinorum
CCCTTTGACTTTCCTATGCTTAGTAAAGACATACCTTTATTCATTTCAAACACCTATTTAAGTACTGGCCTAAATCACTCATATAACTGCACAATACTAAAACTAATCAGCTTAAAAAAAGTTATAGTAGATGGAACCACACATTTACGTCACAAACGCAAAAGTCAAACTCATTGAAATTTAAAGAAACTTCACTTTGTCTATAATATATATAGGTATATCTTTGTAGGCTAAAATTTATACAATATATAATGATTAAAATTACTCTACCGGATGGTACTGTTAGATCTTTTGATAAAGATGTTACTCCATATGAAGTGGCTGTGGATATAAGTGAAGGTTTCGCACGAAATGTAATCTCGGCAAAATTCAATGATATTATTGTTGAAACTACCACTCCATTAACCACAGATGGTAGTCTTACTCTTTATACTTGGAGAGATGATGCTGGCAAAAAAGCATTTTGGCATTCTTCAGCTCATGTTTTAGCTCAAGCTTTAGAAGAACTTTATCCTGGAGTTAAACTTTGGGTTGGTCCGGCAATAGAAAATGGTTTTTATTATGATGTAGATCTTGGTGATGGTGTTATCTCTGAGAAAGATTTCAAGACCATAGAAACAAAAATGATAGAAATTGCAAGAGGAAAGCACGACTTTAAAATGCGGGATGTTTCTAAAGCAGAAGCCTTAACATATTATAAAGGTAAAAACGATTATAAAGTAGATTTAATTGAAGGACTAGAAGACGGTACAATTAGTTTTTGCGACCATTCTACATTCACTGATTTATGTCGTGGTGGTCATATTCCTAATACAGGAATTATCAAGGCAGTTAAAATATTAAGTGTTGCTGGTGCATATTATAAAGGAGATGAAAATAATAAACAATTAACAAGGGTTTATGGTATTTCATTTCCAAAACAAAAAGAACTTACAGAATACCTTCATTTATTAGAGGAGGCTAAAAAACGAGACCACAGAAAACTTGGTAAAGAACTTGAGCTATTTACTTTTTCACCAAAAGTAGGCCAAGGTTTACCTTTGTGGCTACCAAAAGGAGCTGCTTTGAGAGAACGATTAGAAAATTTTCTAAAAACTGCTCAAAAGAAAGCTGGATATGAAATGGTTGTTAGCCCACATATTGGTCAAAAAGAACTGTATGTTACTTCGGGTCATTATGCAAAATATGGAGAGGACAGCTTTCAACCTATAAAAACACCAAAAGAGGATGAAGAATTTCTTCTTAAACCAATGAACTGTCCTCATCATTGTGAAATATATAACCATAAACCTTATTCCTATAAAGAGTTACCTAAACGCTTTGCCGAGTTTGGTACTGTATATCGCTATGAGCAAAGTGGAGAATTACATGGTTTAACTCGTGTTAGAGGTTTTACTCAAGATGATGCTCATATTTTTTGTACACCAGATCAATTAGATGCTGAATTTAAAGAAGTTATTGATTTAGTTTTGTATGTTTTTGGTTCATTAGGTTTTGAAGATTTCACAGCGCAAGTTTCTTTAAGAGATCCTGATAATCCAGATAAATATATAGGTGATGATGAGCATTGGAAAAAAGCTGAAGATGCCATATTAAATGCAGCAATTGACAAAGGTTTAAATTATGTTGTTGAAACTGGAGAAGCTGCTTTTTATGGTCCTAAACTAGATTTTATGGTAAAAGACGCTTTAGGACGTCAATGGCAATTAGGTACAATTCAAGTAGATTATACACTACCAGAGCGTTTTGATTTGACCTATAAAGGTAGTGATAATGAGATGCATAGACCTGTAATGATACATAGAGCACCATTTGGAAGTATGGAGCGTTTTATTGCTATTTTACTTGAACATACAGGTGGAAATTTCCCTTTATGGCTTATGCCAGATCAAGCAATTATTATATCAATAAGCGAGAAATACGAAAAATACGCTGAAAAAGTTTTAAATTTGCTAGAAAATGACGAAATTCGCGCCCTTGCAGACAACAGAAATGAAACTGTAGGTAAGAAAATTCGTGAAGCTGAAATACAAAAGTTTCCGTACATGATTATCGTAGGTGAGCAAGAAGAGAAAGACAACACAATAACTGTACGTCAACATGGTGGTGAAGATATTGGCACAATTGATGTAGAGAAATTTGTGAATATTGTAAAAGATAGAGTAAATAAAAGTTTAAAGACTTTTAAATAAATAACGTTTAATTAAAATACATAAGTTATAGCAATACGTAGAAGAAGGAATTATAGTAGACGTGTGGTCCAAGAAGATCAACACAAAATTAATTCTAAAATTAGAGCTGAAGAAGTTCGACTTGTTGGAGATAATGTGGAGATAGGTGTATATCCTACTAAACAAGCTCTCAGCATAGCAGATGACCAAGGATTAGATCTTGTAGAGATCTCTCCTAATGCAAATCCACCTGTTTGTAAAGTAATGGACTATAAAAAATTCCTTTACGAACAAAAGAAACGTGAAAAAGCATTAAAGTCTAAAGCGACAAAAGTTGTCGTTAAAGAAATTCGTTTTGGTCCTCAAACTGATGATCATGATTACGAGTTTAAGAAGAAGCATGCTGTAAAGTTCTTAAAAGATGGTGCAAAACTAAAAGCTTTTGTATTCTTTAAAGGACGTTCTATTGTATTTAAGGAGCAAGGTCAAATTTTATTGTTAAGATTAGCTCAAGACTTAGAGGAATATGGTAAGGTTGAGCAGATGCCCAAGCTAGAAGGAAAGCGAATGATAATGTTCATTGCACCTAAAAAGAAGTAAATAAAGACACACCATTGCTAAAGATATGGTGTTTTAAAGATAAGCGAAACGTAAATTAAAAATAGGAGAAAATGCCTAAAATGAAAACAAAATCGAGTGCTAAGAAACGTTTCAAACTAACTGGCACTGGTAAGATTAAAAGAAAGCATGCTTTTAAGAGTCATATATTGACAAAGAAATCTAAAAAGCGTAAGCTTAAGTTAACTCACGATGGTTTAGTACATAAATCTGACGAGGATAACATTAAAACAATGTTGCGTTTAAAGTAATATCGTTTTAATCGGTTAAAACAATTTATAAACCCTGGAGATAGGCAAAATTATTTAGCAAGTACCATTAAGGTCGCCTACTACAAAAAACAATTAAAGAAATGCCAAGATCAGTAAATTCAGTTGCGAAAAGAGCTAGAAGAAAGAAAGTTCTTAAGCAAGCAAAAGGTTACTTCGGAAGACGTAAAAACGTTTGGACAGTAGCAAAAAACGCGGTGGACAAAGCGATGCAATATTCGTACAGAGACCGCAGAAATAAAAAGAGAACATTCCGTGCGTTATGGATTATGCGTATTAATGCAGGTGCAAGACAACATGGAATGAGCTATTCAAAATTTATGGGTAAATTAAAAGCTAATAATATTGACTTAAACCGTAAGGTTCTTGCCGATTTAGCTATGAATCACCCAGAAGCTTTTGAAGCTATAGTAAACAAAGTTAAATAAGGCTTTTAGCCAAATTAATAACAACATTTCGCTTATAAAGTCCGGTTCATTAATTTGAATCGGATTTTTTATTTAAATAATTTTAAACACCTGAAACAAACAGTAAGCATGAAAGAAGTTAAAATGGTTGTAACCGATATGGATGGCACCTTACTAAATTCTCTACATGAAGTAAGTTCTCGGTTTTTTGATGTTTATAAGCAACTAAAACAACGAGGCATTTTATTTGTAGCTGCGAGTGGCAGACCTTATTACAGTATTGTAGAAAAACTTCACCCAATAAAGGATGACATCATTGTCATTGCAGAAAATGGTGGTTTAATTATTGAAAATAAAGAAGTGTTATTTTCAAATATTATAAACGTTGAAAAATTACAAGAGTTGTACAACTTAGTTACAAATATTAAAGACACATATCCTATTTTTTGCACTAAAAATCGAGCATATATTGTTAGAGCTTCAGATGACTTAATCGAAACGATATCAGAATATTATTCTGTTTATACTATTATTGATTCTTTTGAAGATATAAAGGATCATGTGATTAAAATAGCTCTTTATAATTCTACAAATTCTGAAACTCAAATTTTTCCTTACGTAAAACATTTGAGTCCTGAATTAAATGTGGTGGTCTCAGGCAATCATTGGGTTGATATTTCCGAAGCTATAACAAACAAAGGCCATGCCATTACAATATTGCAAAAACAGTACAATATAAAACACTCAGAAACAATGGCTTTTGGTGATTATAATAATGATTTAGAGCTTTTAAAATGTGCTAAGTACAGCTATGCTATGGCAAATGCGCACCCAAATGTAAAAACCATAGCAAATTTTGAAACCAAATCTAATAATGAATTTGGTGTAGAGTTGATTTTAGAAAACCTAATTTCCGAAAGCAGTTAGAACAATCGTTCTTCCCGAAGCACTATTTCTGTGCTCACATAGATAAATACCTTGCCAAATTCCTAAGTTTAATTGTCCATTGGTAATTGGTACCTGGACCGATGCACCCATTAAAGAAGCTTTTATATGAGCTGGCATATCATCAGAACCTTCATAAGTATGTTTATAATACGGTTCATTTTCGGGTACTATTTTATTAATATGGCTTTCAAAATCTAATCGAACCGTTGGATCTGCATTTTCATTAATAGTTAAACTTGCTGAAGTATGTTTTATAAAAACCTGCAATTGTCCAATAGAAATTTCATTAATCTCAGGAAAATTATTTAAAACTTGAGTCGTTATCAAATGAAAGCCTCTTGGATAAGGATTCAACCTTATTTCTTTTTGAAAAAATTTCATTCAAAATTATTTAGATTCATCAGAAATCTCATCAATAGCAAACTTAAACTCTTCCCAATTTATAAGTCCATCACCATCTTTATCGTAACCCTCTATGAGTTTAGAAGATACAATTCCTCTAATAAAACCGCTAATTTCAGCTTCCTTCAAAAGCTTAACTATTTCTTTTTTGGTTAATTTACCATCTCCATTTTTATCAAAAAATGCAAATGCTGCTTCTGGAGTATTGAAATGATTGGTAATTAAAATTTGAATTTTATTAAGTATAACTTCCTTTTGTCCCATTGTTTTAGCGATTAAGTCTTCTGTTTTTTCTTCTTAGCTGCAGGAAATAATACATTATTCAATATAAGTCGATATCCTGGAGATGTTGGATGTAAATCTAATTCTGTTTTAGGATCTCCTACTCTATGTGTATAATCTTCGGGATCGTGACCACCATAAAAAGTAAAAAAGCCTTTTCCTTTAATGCCATGAATGTATTTGGCTTCGCCATTAGTTCTATTTTCACCCATTACTAACACATTAGACTTTATTTCTTCTCTGGTAAACGATGTTGTTTGTCCCATAAAACCTTTAACTAATGCTGTATGATTTTGAGTTAACATTGTTGGAATTGGATCCCACTTTGCAGAATATTCCATTAATGAAAAATAATCGGTTGTCATTGGTATTTGTCGCTTACGTGTCATATCTATTGAAGAAAACTCATAGACATTTGGGTTACGTTCTAATATAAAATCCTTAAATGCAAACGTATTGGAATAGTCTATTTTACTTTGATAACTTGGATCACTACCATCGCCATCAAACATTGGTTCACATATATCTACACCTTCTGCTGAAAGTGCAATATCAAAACTATCTGTAGCGGAACACATGGCAAACATAAAACCACCACCTACAACGTAATCTCTAATTTTTAGCGCTACGGCTAACTTAGCGTCGGACACTTTACTGTAACCTAATCTTTCTGCCAATTCTTCTGCAGCCTTTTTTTCTTCAATATACCAAGCAGCTGAGCGATACGTTCTATAAAATTTACCATATTGACCTGTAAAATCTTCGTGATGCAAGTGTAACCAATCATATAATAATAATTCATCTTTTAAAACTTCTTCATCATAAATAGTTTCATAAGGAATTTCGGCATACGTTAATACCATAGTTACTGCATCATCCCAAGGTTGCTTTCCATAAGGTGTATAAACCGCAATTTTTGGTGCTTTCTCTAAAACAACTGCTTCTTGGTTAACTGCTGGGCTAGCAATCTCTTCTAAAATTTGTGCAGCTTTAGCTTCAGAAATCACCTCAAATGTTACACCTCTAATTTGGCATTCTCTCTGAATAATTTCTGCATCTGGTAATAAGAACGAACCACCTCTATAATTTAATAGCCATTTTACTTTTAACTCTCTTTCTAAAGTCCAGTAAGTAACACCATAAGCTTTTAAATGATTCTCTTGCGTTTCAGCATCCATAGGAATAAGAATGTAAGATGCATTAGCATTAATACTTAAAAAAAGTAAGAAAATTATAAGGGCGAATTTTTTCAAGTTCATAGATCTTTATCATTTTAACGAAATATAGCTAATTTTTAGTCTATAGTCATTTATTTTATCATTCTTTTAAGACCTAAATAGAATATGAAATGAGTTTATTATAATAAGGCTGACACTCTTTTAATAACGGATTTAAATGTTTTGGAAAAGGTGCTTCTTTTGGTTTATACTTTTGAAAACCATTGGATCTATGCACGTTATTATACCAATACTTTGCCCAAATACCGTCTTCTGGTCGTTGTTGCGGTTGCCATGATAACATATTGCTATCAAAAGAAATTTCAGCAAAATCACATAACTTTTTAAGTGTTTCTTCTGGATTTAGTAATACTTTTTTAGAATCTAAAACTGTAAATGGAATATTATGTTTTTCAAAATAATCTAGCAATTCAATATGAAGCGCATAGCCAACATCATTAATACTAGGGTTTTCAATTACCTTATCAAAAGAAGGCAGCATCTCCTTAGGGTTTCTAGTGAGAATTATGTTTACAGTTTGTTTCATAAAATCCCTATCTAAATCTAACAAATGGTGCGTCATATGCTTAAAGAACAATACTGGTTTTTCATTATTGCTTAACATTGCATCGATAACTTTATTTCCATCATTCTCCATTGTACTTAAAATATCCTCTGAACCAGGATGGTATGAGTGTGCTTCTGGATGATGTTTTAAATAATATGCATAAAGTGGTTCGTCAAAAACTTTTGTATCGTTTCTCTGTGCAAACGAATACATTAACGCTGTAGAAATATTTCGAGGTCCAGACCATAAACAAATACGTTTCACATTATCCATTACTCACTGTATTTTCAATTAAATCTTTATATAAAGCACTAAGTTTACTGGTCATTTTTCCGTAATTACCATCACCAATTTGTCTTCCATCAATTTTAGTTACTGGTGTTAGGCCACCAAAAGTTCCTGTTACGAATGCTTCATCAGCACCGTAAACATCAAAGAGTGAAAAGTCTTTTTCATAACATGGTATCTTATTTGCTTTACAAACTTCTAAAACTTTTGCTCTTGTAATACCATTCATGCAATATTTGCTTGTAGATGTCCAAACTTCATCATTCTTTATAATGAAAAAATTTGTAGCATTACATGTGGCGACAAATCCATTTATATCTAACATTAAGGCTTCATCGGCACCAGCTTGTATGGCTTGTATCAATGCTTGTACCTCATGCAATTTACTATGACAATTTAATCTTGGGTCTAAATAATCTGGAGAGCCTCTTCTAATAGTACTTGTAAATAATGTAATTCCTTTTTCTTTAGAATCTTTTGAAGCGGTTTTGTACTCTGGAATGATAACCACATTTGGTCCAGATATAGTAAGCCTGGGATCTTGTGAAGGAGTTTTTTTAATACCTCTAGTCACCATAATTCTTACATGTACTCCATCAGTCATTTTGTTGGCGTTGAGTGTATTCCAAACTTTTTGAGTCAACTCTTCTTTAGTGAATGGTAAATGCATACCAACGGTTGCCGCAGATTGCCATAATCGATTAAAATGGTCTTCTAAAAAAACTAAAACTCCTTGATGTAATCTTAGCGCTTCCCATACACCATCACCTACTAAATAACCACTATCGAAAACTGAAATTTTAGCTTCATTCCGTGGAAAAAGCTGATCATTAATTGATATAAGAATATCGTTATTTCTAGAATCTTCTAGAGCATTGTGAGTTCCATGAACCATAATTATAATTTTAAAGTAGAAAGATACTTAAAATTATAATTTGTAGAATTTAAAATACTCTTTATTCTAAGGTAGTTTGGTTACCAGAAAGCAAACTAGCAATGACTTTAGTATTAGGAAATTGATCTAAAATAATTTTAATAAAAACAGTTATAGGTATTGCCATTATTAATCCTGGAATTCCCCATAGAAAACCCCAAAACATTAGCATTACTAAAACAGCTATTACGTTTATAGAAAATGATTTTCCCATAAAAATAGGTTCTAAAATAGCACCAAAAGTGACTTGAACCATAGAAATTGCGAATATAAAAAAGAACAAAGTACTCGATGGATCTAATTCCACAAAAGCAAAAATCGATAAGCATATAACGGAAATAAAAGAACCCACCATTTGTACAAAATTAATTGCAAAAGCAAATAAGCCCCAAAAAATCGGAAAACTTACATCAAAAAATACACACATTAAGCCCGTAAACAAGCCTGTTAATGCACTTACCAACACTTTAACTTTAATAAATTTTATGAGATCTTTTTCGATCTTCATAAATGTTTTTATAGACGTATGTTTTTGTTTTAAGAGCGTGTTATTTAGTAAATTATGTACATTAATAGATTCTGCTAACCAAAGCACCACAAAGAAAACAGTCATTAATAACATTGTTAAAAATGAATTTAAAAAACCTAGGGTAGATCCAATATTTTCCTTCTGAAAGAATTGCGCAAAAACGTTTTGATTTTCTTCAAACTCCATCCCAAAATTATCTGTAAGATATACTTTAAGATCTGCTATTTTCTCATCGGCCTTAGGTAAAAACTCTGACTTAGTTGCCAAAATTTCTTTACTCGATAATTGAACCAACTCTATCCCTACTTTTAAACCAACTGCCACTAAAAGTAACACTATAATTATACTAAAAACTTTAGGTACTTTTCGTCTTCCCAACCATCTCATTAATGGTAAAAACAACAAGGCAATAAACATTGAAAAAATCAATGGAATAAATATGAAAGAAAGTATTTTAAGTAAATAAAATACTAAAGGTATAACTATTATTAACAGTAGGATATTAGTTGTACGTCTTTGGTCTAACATGAGGCAAATTTCTTTAAAATAGGCGTGTAAATATAAGTCAAAAAACGGTTTTCGACTTCATAAATTGCTGTTAAAAAGGGACTCCATCATCCTCTGGCCCATCAAATGCATCTGAAGCTGAAGGGAAGTTATCTGGTTTAAATGTATCATCGTTTGCAGCTTCATTCATTTTAGAGTGGAACTCACCAAACGGAGTGTCAAAATCATCTAAGTTATCGAACTTACCTAAGTGACCGATAAATTTTAATCTAATATTCTCTAATCCACCATTTCTATGTTTAGCTACTATAAACTCACCTTGACCTTCTGTTGGTGAACGCTCTTCATCATCCCACTCATCAATCTTATAATATTCTGGTCTGTATATAAAGGATACAATATCAGCATCTTGCTCAATTGCGCCAGATTCACGTAAATCAGATAATAATGGACGCTTGCTACCACCACGTGTTTCTACAGCACGAGACAATTGAGATAAAGCAATCACAGGAATATTTAATTCTTTAGCTAGAGCTTTTAAGTTACGAGAAATCGTTGATATTTCTTGTTCTCTATTCCCACCTTTTTGACTTCCACCAGCTGTCATTAACTGCAAATAATCAATCATAATCATCTTAATACCATACTGCGATGCTAATCGACGAGCTTTTGCTCTTAAATCGAAAATTGAAAGTGATGGTGTATCATCAATAAATAAAGGAGCTTTTTCTAAAGTCTTTACTTTAACATTTAGTTGTTCCCATTCGTGTTTTTCTAATTTACCGGTTCTTAATTTTTCTGAAGATAAACCCGTTTCACTTGAAATTAAACGTGTAATTAACTGCACGGATGACATTTCTAAAGAGAAAAATGCTACAGGAGTATTAGAATTTACGGCAACATTACGAGCCATCGTTAATGTAAAGGCCGTTTTACCCATACCAGGACGTGCAGCAACAATAACTAAATCACTAGGCTGCCAACCAGAAGTCAATTTATCTAATTTATCAAAACCAGAAGCAATTCCACTCATTCCTTCTTTATTAGAAATCTCCTCAATTTTCTTTTTAGCTTGTATTACTAAGCTTTGAGCTGTTTCAGTTGACTTCTTAACATTACCCTGTGTAACTTCGTACAATTTAGCTTCTGCATTATCTAAAAGGTCGAAAACATCTTTGGTTTCATCGTAAGCTTCTTCAATAATCTCACTTGAAATTTTAATTAAACTACGTTGAATATATTTTTGAAGAATAATACGTGCGTGAAACTCAATATGTGCTGAAGATGATACACGTTGGGTCAAAGAAATAAGATAAAAATCACCACCAATTAAATCTAATTTTTCATCCTTCTTTAGTTGACTTGAAACGGTTAATAAGTCGACTGGTTCACTGTTTTCAAATAATTTGAAAATAGCTTCAAAAATGTGTTTGTGCGCATCTTTGTAAAAAGCTTCTGCACTTAAAATATCAATAACCTCATCCACACCTTTTTTATCAATCATCATTGCACCTAGCACAACTTCCTCTAAATCAATTGCTTGAGGTGGAATTTTTCCTTTTTCCAAATTGATGATAGTGCTTTTATCTACTTTATAGCCTTGTATGGGATTGGGTTGTTTCATAAGTAACAAATGTAGCTAAATAGTGCTAAGAAAATGTAGTTGAGTCATTTACAATCTCAACAAATCTTTAACATTTCAACTGTTAATAAGTCTAATTTATTGTTAATAGCGCCAAAAAAACTGAAGCATAAACTCCAGTTTTATAGTGTTGCCTATGTTTAATGGAATTAATCTTTATAAACTCCCATTTCATTATATTTTTCCATGCGTTGATTCACTAAATCTTTTGGTGATAAGTTTTTAAGTTCTTCAAAAGATTTAACGATGGCATCTTTTACGGCAGAAAATGTTTTTTCTCTATCAGTATGCGCTCCACCAAGTGGCTCTTTTATAATCTGATCCACGAGTTTCATACGCTTCATGTCCTTAGCTGTAAGCTTTAAAGCTTCTGCTGCTTGTTCTTTGTATTCCCAGCTTCTCCATAAAATTGAAGAACACGACTCTGGAGAAATTACAGAATACCATGTGTTTTCTAACATCATTACGCGGTCACCTACTCCAATTCCTAAAGCACCACCTGAAGCACCTTCGCCAATAATAACGGTAATAATAGGAACTTTTAAACGTGCCATTTCTAAAATATTTCTAGCAATAGCTTCTCCTTGTCCTCGCTCCTCAGCTTCTAAGCCTGGATATGCACCTGGTGTATCTATTAAGGTAACTACAGGTATACCAAATTTTTCTGCCGACTTCATTAATCGTAATGCTTTACGATAACCTTCTGGATTAGACATTCCGAAATTACGATACTGTCTGGTTTTAGTATTAAATCCTTTTTGTTGTCCTATAAACATAAAAGATTGGTCACCAATTTTTCCTAACCCACCAATCATGGCTTTATCATCTTTTACATTTCTATCTCCATGTAATTCTAAAAATGAATCTCCACAAAGTGCATTGATGTGATCTAAAGTATAAGGTCTATCCGGATGACGAGACAGTTGAACACGCTGCCAAGCCGTAAGATTTTTATAAATATCCTTTTTAGTCTCAGCTAATTTTTTTTCAATCTGCTTACAAGTTTCAGTAACATCTACTTCACTTTCTTCACCTATTATCTGGCATTTTTGTAGCTGTTCTTCTAGTTCTTTTATGGGTAATTCAAACTCTAAGTATTCCATACAATTTGAAATTAGTTGTTTTATTTCGTTAGTTAGTAGTATGCAAACCTACGGATTATAATTTTATTTAAAAACTAAATTATTTAAAGAAGGTTCTTGTTATTGTATTAACAAAAATACAAGATTTTAAAAGAAAAAATAAAAACTTTAATCGGTTAAATTGGTTTTATTTCTTCGTCTTTTATAGTTTTTAAAAATAGCATCAAACAATACTGTAACTATAATCAAAATTGCTCCAATATAAAATTGTGGTGACATTTTCTCGGTTTCAGGAAATAGAAATAAAGCTAAGGCTATACCATAAATAGGCTCTAAATTATAGCTTAAAATCACGGTAAAAGGACTTATATATCTCATTACATCTACCGAACCTATAAATGCATAAGCCGTGCATACTGATGCCAATATGAAAATATACAGCCAATCATTGTTAGATAAGTCAAAAAATTCTGCATTAAAACTAACACCAGAAAAAAGAATAAAAATGGTTAAAAACACAACACCACTTATAAACTCATAAAACGAAATTACTGTTGCACTGAAACGCTCAATAAATCGTCCATTGATTACAGCAAAAAGCGTTGAAAACAAGGCAGATAACAATCCTAAAACGATACCATTGATATAACCTAATTCGCTACTGGTTATTAAAAATACTCCAAGTATTACAATTATACCAAATACGATTTCATAACCTAATATGCGACGTTTAAAGAAAATAGGCTCAATAAAAGAAGCAAAAAAAGCACCCGAAGAAAACATGGCCAAGGCAATTGATACGTTTGCCTGATTAATAGCTTCAAAAAATGTAACCCAATGCAAAGCAATAATTACACCTGCTGCTAAAAATTGTAAAAACGTTTTTTTTGTTATTTTAATATTTAACCTTATAAATTTAATATAGATAAACATTAAAACACCAGCAATAGCCATTCTATACCAGACTAATTGTAATGAACCTATTGTAATAAGTTCTCCAAGAATTGCAGTAAATCCAGCAATGAAAACTAGAAAATGTAAATGTAGATAGTGCTTTAACTTAGCGTTTGGCATTTTGCAGAAGGTATATAGCTAAAATACCAAATATAAAATTAGGAAACCAAACTGCAATTAACGGCGGAAAATTTGCCTGCTCGGCCATAACGCCAAATATCTTATCTAAAAAGACATATACCATAGCAATGGCAATACCGAAAGCCAGATTAACTCCCATGCCTCCACGTCTTTTAACGGAAGAAACTGCTACAGCTATAATAGTTAAGATAAATATAGAAACTGGTAAGCTCCATTTCTTTTGCAACACCACTTCGTAGCGTCCAATATTTGGTGATCCTCGTCGTTTTTCGGCAGCAATAAAATCTAAAAGTTCTCCGTACGACTTGGTTTCTGCAGCGTATTCTACTGGTGTTAAATCCTCTAATTCAAAAGGAAATTTAATATTAATATTCCTTTTTTTCTCCAAAGTTTCCACACCGTTTTCAAAACTACGCTTTACATATGTTGTTAGTTTATAACTTGAGTCTTCTTCAATATACCTAATATTATCTGCAAATATTTTGTACTTAAGTTCATTCCCTTCGAAATGCTCATAAGTAAAATTCATACCAGATTTTCTTTTAGGTGTAAAACTACTTACATATATATAGTCATTGTCATTTATCTGTCGGTAAACGTTTTGTGTTTTTTGAACTTGTTTATTCTTTTTTAGGTACTTAAACTTAAATTCATTAAAACCTTTACTTGCTATAGGTGCTAAATACATTCCTAATACTAAAGCGAAAATTGCTACAATTGAAGCACCTATTAAATACGGTCTCAAAAATCTAGAAAATGACACACCAGAACTTAAAAAAGCCACAATTTCTGTGTTATTAGCTAATTTTGATGTAAACCAAATAACCGATAAAAATAAGAACAATGGAAATAATAGATTAGCAAAATAAACTGTGAAATTTAAATAATAAGTGCTCACCTCTCCGAAGGGTGCATTATGCTCTAACATTTTACCTACTTTTTCAGCTAAATCTACGGTAATTGCTATTGGAATAAATAGCAATAACATCATAAGAAATGTAATTAAGTAGCGCTTTAATATGTACCAATCTAGTATTTTCACTTACTATAATCTGTTATCCATTTGTTTAACCATTTTATCCTTCCAAGCTCTAAAATCGCCAGCAATAATATGCTTTCTGGCTTCTCTAGTTAACCATAAGTAAAAACCTAAATTATGTATTGTTGCAATTTGTTTTCCTAAAAGTTCATTAACCGTAAACAAATGTCTTAAATAGGCTTTACTATATTCTGTATCAACAAAAGTAATAGCCATTTCATCTATTGGCGAAAAATCATTTGCCCATTTTAAGTTTTTAATATTTATAGTACCATGCGCAGTAAACAACATACCATTTCTGGCATTACGAGTTGGCATAACACAATCAAACATATCTACACCTAACGCAATATTTTCTAATATATTGATAGGTGTACCAACACCCATTAAGTATCTAGGTTTGTCTTCTGGCAAAATACTACATACCACATCGGTCATGGCATACATTTCTTCAGCTGGTTCTCCTACCGAAAGTCCACCAATAGCATTACCTTCTGCTCCAGCATTGGCAATATATTCTGCAGATTGTTGTCGTAAGTCTTTATAGGTACTCCCTTGTACAATAGGAAAAAACGTTTGTTCGTAATCGTACTTAAAAGGTGTCTTTTTTAAATGAGTTATACAACGCTCTAACCAACGATGCGTCATATGCATAGAACGTTTTGCATAATTATAATCGCAAGGGTATGGTGTACACTCATCAAACGCCATAATGATGTCAGCGCCTATACTTCGCTGTACTTCCATAACATTTTCTGGAGTAAATACGTGATAACTACCATCTATATGAGACTTAAACTTTACACCTTCTTCTTTAATTTTTCTGTTTGCAGACAAGGAATACACTTGGTAACCACCAGAATCTGTTAAAATATTTCGGTCCCAATTCATAAACTTATGCAATCCTCCTGCTTGTTCTAAAATTGGTGTTTGAGGTCTTAAATATAAATGATAGGTGTTACCTAAAATTATATCTGGGTTAATATCATTTTTCAATTCTCTCTGATGCACACCTTTAACAGAAGCAACAGTACCTACAGGCATAAAAATTGGAGTTTCTATAGTACCATGATCTGTTGTTATAGCACCAGCTCTAGCCTTAGAGTTTTTATCAGTTGTTAGTCTTTGAAATTTCATTAAAATTAAGTCTGATGGCAAATATAATTAACTCAATCTCATTCAATCTTAATTAAAAATAAAAATTGTTAGCAAATCCATAAAATCGTTAATAAGTGACCTCATTCTACCTTTGAAAGGCTTAAGTAAAGAGCTATTTTTGTGGCACAAAATTTAAGCAACATAACATGCCAAACATTAAAGAATTAGAAGATTTAACAACTCAGGTTCGTAGAGATATTTTACGAATGGTACATAAAGTCAACTCTGGTCATCCTGGAGGATCTCTTGGATGTGCCGAATTTTTTGTTTCATTATACCAAGAAATAATGGATAGAAACGAAGGTTTTGATATGGATGGAAAAGGAGAAGATTTATTTTTCCTTTCTAATGGACATATCTCACCCGTTTATTACAGTGTTTTAGCTCGTTCGGGCTATTTTTCGGTAGATGAATTAAACACATTTAGACTAATAGATTCTCGTTTACAAGGACACCCAACAACACACGAAGGTTTACCTGGTATTAGAATCGCTTCTGGTTCTTTAGGACAAGGAATGTCTGTTGCCATTGGTGCAGCTCAAGCCAAAAAATTAAATAATGATGATCATTTAGTATACAGTCTTCATGGTGATGGCGAGTTACAAGAAGGACAAAATTGGGAAGCTATAATGTATGCTTCTGCAAAAAAAGTTGATAATCTTATTTCAGCTATAGATTTAAACGGTCAACAAATTGACGGTTCTACTGATGATGTGCTACCAATGGGAAGTATTAAAGGAAAATTTGAAGCTTTTGGTTGGACAGTTATCGACATTGAAGAAGGAAACAATATTGAAGCTGTTTTAAAAGGAATGGCGGAAGCAAAATCTTTAACAGGTAAAGGGAAACCAGTTTGTGTTTTACTGCATACCATAATGGGTAATGGAGTAGATTTTATGATGCATACGCATGCATGGCATGGTAAAGCACCTAATGATGAACAATTAGAAATTGGATTAAACCAAAATGCTGAAACCTTAGGAGATTACTAAATTAAGTCTAATTAAACAGATACCCACTTTCGTGGGCATTACTATGAAAACATATACATACAAAGAAAAAAAAGATACAAGAAGTGGTTTTGGTGCTGGATTAGCAGAACTAGGTAGAACCAATCCTAATGTTGTAGCACTTTGTGCAGACTTAATTGGATCTTTAAAGATGAATCAATTTATAGATGAAAATCCTGAACGTTTTTTCCAAATAGGAATTGCAGAAGCTAATATGATGGGAATTGCAGCAGGATTAACCATTGGAGGTAAAATTCCTTTTACTGGTACTTTTGCTAATTTCTCTACAGGTAGAGTTTATGACCAAATTCGCCAATCTATAGCATATTCTGGAAAAAATGTAAAAATCTGTGCATCTCATGCAGGTTTAACCTTAGGAGAAGATGGTGCAACTCACCAAATTTTAGAAGATATTGGCTTAATGAAAATGTTACCAGGTATGGTAGTTATTAATCCATGTGATTATAACCAGACTAAAGCCGCAACTATTGCCATTGCAGAACATGATGGACCAGTTTACTTAAGATTTGGAAGACCTTCTGTACCAATCTTTACTCCTGCAGATCAAAAATTTGAAATTGGTAAAGCGATTCAACTAACTGAAGGAACCGATGTTACTATTGTAGCTACAGGCCATTTAGTATGGGAAGCTCTAGAAGCATCTAAAGCACTTCATGAAGCAGGAATTTCTGCAGAAGTCATAAATATCCATACCATAAAGCCTTTAGACGACAAAGCCATTTTAGATTCAGTAGCAAAAACAGGATGCATTGTAACTGCAGAAGAACACAATCATTTAGGTGGTTTAGGAGAAAGTGTAGCCAGAGTCTTAGCACAGCACAGACCTACACCTCAAGAGTTCGTCGCAACTAATGATACGTTTGGAGAGTCTGGTACACCTGCACAACTTATGGATAAATACGGATTAAATAGCGCAGCTATTGAAAAAGCAGTAAAAAAAGTCTTAAAAAGAAAATAAGTTCATTTTGGCAACGTTTTTGATATTAGATACCTAATCTTAAAAACGAACATTATGAAAAATTTGAAAAAGTCAGCTTTTTTAGTTGCAATTTTAGCATTTATTAGTTTTAGTTTAAATGCACAAAACGGTAGTGCATTTGGTGTTAAAGGTGGTTTAAACTATAGTGCCAATGGAGATTATTTTGAATCTATTGGTGAGAATGCAAAAAATCCAGATCGTAATATTGGTTACCATGTTGGACTTTTTGGTAAAATAGGAGATAAACTCTATTTTAGACCAGAGTTGGTTTATACCGCTACAAAAAGTGATTATGATAGCGACCATTTTAATGTTAAAAAAATAGACGCACCACTTTTAGTTGGACTTAAAGTATTAGGACCAATTAGTGTATTTGGTGGTCCATCATTACAATATATTCTAGATACTGATTTTGAAGGTATTGATATTGATAATGTTGAAGATGATTTCTCTGTAGGACTCAATTTTGGTATTGGTCTAAGTTTAGACAAAATTGGAATTGATTTAAGATACGAGAGAGGCTTTAATAATAATGAAGCAAGGTTTATAGACAACAACATTGGTGGTGGAGCTGTAAGTAGAATTGACACTAGACCAGATCAACTAATTTTAAGTTTATCTATTGCATTATAAACTAGAAGCACGTCTTAAAATTATAGAAATAAAAAGCCGCTCATTGATTGAGCGGCTTTTTTAATATTCTATTAATAATAATAAATATTACTCATTATCATCTTCATTGTAATTTATACTAACATTTTCATCTAAGTAATCAGGCACACCATTACCATCTGTGTCTATCATAGTTAATGTATGGATAGTAATAATACCTGAATCATCACTTCTTTCTGTTTCAAATTCATTAGAAGCTAAAACAGGTTCTTCGTCACCTTCATTAGTATCTACTACATATGTCTTAGGAAACAACTCGTCTAGAGTTGAAACATCATCATTATCATCATCAAAATCTATATAGTTAGGAAAACCATCTTCATCTGTATCGTCATTGTTAACATCTAAATCTCCATCTAAATCTTCTAAATATGAAGGTATTAAGTCTAAGTCGTGATCAGCTTGCTCATATTGTAATAATTCAAATTTAAAAATAAGATTATCATAAGCAGAACCCGTAGTAATTCCTGAAAAATAAGCTAACCCAGAAGGAAGAAACATTACTCCTAAACCAAAATTATTATAGTTTACATTACCATTATTATCTATGTCAAAATCCATTGCTGCATTAAACTCAGGTATAACAAGTTGCCATCCTTTAATAGTACCAAAAGTACTAAATCCATTACCCACTAAAGAGATATCCGTTGGTGTAGCTCTAGAATCAAAAACATCACCATCTTCTAAAGAACTTCCCTCATACCTCATACGCACAGCATCTGGGAATTTTGGAGAACCACCTTCTCCTTGATTAATTCTTAGAATGTAATACTCATAATCAAAATCAAGAAATACAGTTGTATGTGTCTCTACTGCATTAATTAATAATGTGTTTCCAGCTGGTACATCTTCACCATCTTCTAACTCAGTGATGACAATATCTGTATACTTATGATTAGTGCCTGACTCGAAAAAAGCAGAATTATAATAATGCGTATTAAGATAATTTAATAAGGAATCTCTATCCTTTTCTTGTTGCTCTCCTCTATCTTCTTCTTGAAATGAAGTTGTTGGGCCATCATCTGGCTCACAAGAAACAAAAACAGTTACCAATGCCAATAAATAAAGGCTAAATTTTAAAGTTTTAATTTTCATAGGATTTTTGTATTTCTCATATATATCTACCACAGATTCAATATGATGTTCATTATTGCTTAATAATTAGGCGCAAGATACAATAATATAATATTTTTGTACAACAAGATTAACGTTGTTTTTAGTTAAAAATATATGCGAATTGATAAATACTTATGGTGTGTGCGTTATTACAAAACACGAAGCATAGCTACTCAAGCATGTAAAAAAGGACATGTAAAGCTAAATGGAAGCGTAGCTAAACCCTCTAGAGAGGTCTATGCTACTGATAAAATTGAGCTAAGAAAAAACCAAGTAAATTACCAAATAACCGTAAATGATTTACCACCAAACCGAGTTGGAGCAAAACTCGTTGATATATACAGAATAGATACTACACCAAAAGAAGCCTTTGAGGCTCAAGAGCTATTAAAGTATAGTAAAGATTATTATCGTAAAAAAGGCACGGGAAGACCAACTAAAAAAGACAGAAGAGATATTGATGATTTCTATGAAGAAGAATAAACTCGATAAATATTACTGGGAAGACCGCTATACAAAAAATAATACTGGTTGGAATATTGGCTACCCTTCTACTCCTATAAAAAGCTATATTGACCAATTAAAAGACAAAACACTAAAAATTTTAATACCTGGCGCAGGCAATGGTTATGAAGCTGAATATTTGTGGAATTTAGGTTTCAAAAACATCTATGTTGTAGACTTTGCTGCTCAAGCTTTAGACAATTTTAAACAGCGTGTTCCTAATTTTCCGGATGAACAATTACAATGTGCCGATTTTTTTGAATTGAATTTACGTTTTGACCTTATAATAGAGCAAACTTTTTTTTGTGCACTAAATCCAGACCTTAGAAATAAGTATGTTTCTCACATGCATCAACTTCTAAATCCTAAAGGTAAGTTGGTGGGTTTATTGTTCGATTTTCCACTTACCCAATCTGGTCCGCCTTTTGGTGGAAGTTTATCTGAATATCAATTTCGCTTTAAAGAAAAATTTAAAATCAAAATTTTAGAAACCTCAATTAATTCTATAAAAGAAAGACAAGGTAAAGAACTGTTTTTTATCTTTGAGAGTCAATAACACGCATTTAGCAAGCGTTGAATATTGTTAACTAATAGATTTATTAAAAAAACACTAATGGCACTAACCAAGAACACTATTCTTAGTCATAAAGAAATTGAGCATAAGATTAAACGCATTGCGTACCAAATTTATGAAAGTAATGTTAACGAAACCGAACTCATAATTGCTGGTATTGAAAGTAATGGATTTGTACTTGCTAAGAAAATAAAAAATAGTCTTGATAAAATTTCTTCTATAGAATCTACCTTGTGCAAAGTTACCATTAACAAATCTGAGCCAACTAAACCTATTAAGACATCAATAAAAAAAGAAGATTATGCTAATAAATCTATAGTGCTTATAGATGATGTTTTAAATTCTGGTAGTACATTGATTTATGGAATTAAACATTTTTTAGATGTGCCTCTTAAGCAGTTTAAAACTGCTGTGTTAGTCAATAGAAATCATAAAAAATATCCTGTAAAAGCAGATTTTAAAGGTATTTCGCTTTCTACGTCTCTTTTTGAACACGTCCATGTAAATTTATCTAAACAACCTTACGAGGCGTATTTAGATTAAGCGCATTAAAATATCTTCTATTATCTCTTGCTTTGATTTGTTATCAGTTACTATTGTGTAATCCGCTTGGTTGTAGTACTGTACACGTTCAAAAATATGTTTACCTATAAACTCTAATAAATCTTCCTCTGTTTTTAAATGACTTATTAATGGTCGTTTTTCTCGTTCTTTAAATAAACGTTTCGATAAAAGTGGAATAGAAAGCTTTAGAAAACACGTTATTACATTTTCATTTTTTAATAATACATTTAAATTATTTCCATAACACGGTGTACCACCTCCCAAAGCTACGATAGTATTATCATGTGTACTAATTACTTCTTTTAGGTAATGTGTTTCTTTTTTTCTAAAATATATTTCACCTTTAGTTTTAAATAATTCTGGTATGGAGCTATTCTCCTTATGCGAAATGTAATCATCTAAATCTAAAAAACTGTAATTAAGCACAGTAGCTAATTCCTTACCTATAGTAGATTTTCCCGATCCCATATATCCTATTAATACGACTAACATATTGCTTATAATTTGATTATTAAATCTATACGATTACAGACAACAAAAAAACAAAAATTTAAATAAAAAAAGTGTTGTTTTATTAATTAAACATTTTATATTTGCACCCTCGTTAGAGAAAAACATTATGACCAGTTAGCTCAGTTGGTAGAGCATCTCCCTTTTAAGGAGAGGGTCCTGGGTTCGAGCCCCAGACTGGTCACAAAAAGTTAAGCACAAAAAGCTTAACTTTTTTTTTACCTTTACTTTATTGTTTTGCGCACGTGGCGGAATTGGTAGACGCGCCAGCTTGAGGGGTTGGTGGACATTAGTCCGTGGAAGTTCGAGTCTTCTCGTGCGCACTTTATTATTAGAATTCCCTTTTATTTCTCTATTTCTTCTTAAGTTTTAAAATTATTTTTAATATATTTTATGTTAATTATAACATTTCTATTCATTAAAATCTTATTTTTGTTTAAACATTATTAAAAAAAATTGAACAATATAAAAAACAGATTCAGTATTAAAGACCTTGAAAACCTCACAGGTATTAAGGCTCATACTATAAGAATATGGGAGAAACGCTATAATCTTTTAGAACCCAAACGCACAGATACCAATATTAGGTATTACGATTTAGCAGGCTTTCAGAAATTGCTTAATATTAGTTTTCTAAACAATAACGGTTATAAAATATCTAAAATAGCGACCTTAAAAGAAAGTGAAATTCCTACTTTGGTTAAAGATATTTCCTCTAAAAATGACACAGATAATCATGCCATTAATGAGTTAAAGTTAGCAATGCTGAATTTTGACCAAGCTCTTTTTTATGAAACCTACCAATCGCTTTTAGAGGAAAAGTCATTTAAAGATATATTTTTTGATGTTTTTATACCAATGTTAACCAGCATAGGAATTTTATGGCAAACGGATACAATTACACCTGCTCACGAGCATTTTATATCCTCTTTAATTAGACAAAAAATAATTGGTAATACAGATAAGGTTCAATCAAAACAAGTAAACAAATCAAAAAAGACATTTGTATTATTTCTTCCCTTTAACGAAATTCATGATTTAGGTTTATTATTTATTAATCATCAAATCATCAGTAAAGGTTATCATTCTATATTTTTAGGACATAGTGTGCCAGTGAACAACTTAACACATGTTCTAAATTATTATGATGATGTTAATTTTATCTCGTACTTTACAATAAAACCAGATACGGAAAATGTTAGTGCATATTTAAAGGATTTTGAATCAACTATTTTAAAGAATTCTAACTCCAAACTATGGTTACTAGGTAGAAAACTTAACGAGATAGATGTTAACGATCTACCAAAAGGGATAAAAGCATTTAAGAATATAAAATCTTTAATTGAAGAGATTAAATAGCATGAACAAAAAAATATCCATAATAGGCTCTGGGTTTTCTTCCTTATCTGCTTCATGTTATTTAGCAAAAGCTGGCTACGACGTTACTATCTATGAAAAAAATGCCACTGTTGGTGGAAGAGCAAGACAGCTAAAAAAAGATGGTTTTACGTTTGATATTGGTCCAAGTTGGTATTGGATGCCAGATGTTTTTGAAAAGTTTTTTAATGATTTTGGTAAATCTACCAATGACTACTATGAGCTAGATAAGTTAAACCCTGCATATAAAATATTCTTTGCAGATGAAGTGATTACCATTGGTGACCATATGGATAAAATATGTGAAGAATTTGAGCGTATTGAAACTGGCAGCTCCATACCACTAAAAAAATTTATTAGTAGAGCTCAAGAACATTATGATATTGCTATAAACAATGTGGTCTTAAAGCCTGGTGTTTCACCTTTTGAGTTGGTTACTAAAGAAACCATAACTAGGGTTGATCGGTTTTTTAAAACCATTAGCGTAGAAGTTCGTAAAAATTTTAAGAACCCTAAATTAATATCGACTTTAGAATTTCCTGTATTGTTTTTAGGGGCAAAACCAAACCAAACACCGTCTTTTTATAGTTTTATGAACTATGCTGATTTTGGTTTAGGCACATGGCATCCAAAAGGTGGTATGTTTGAAATTGTAAAAGCAATGAAGAGTTTAGCTCAAAGTTTAGGTGTATCGATAAACACTAATTGCAATGTTCAAAAAATTAATGTTGAAAACAGCAATTCTGTTGGCATCACAGTAGATGGTCAGCAAATTGATTCTGATATAGTTTTGAGTGGAGCTGATTACCATCATACCGAAACCTTATTAGATAAAGACTATAGACAATACAGCGAAGCGTATTGGAATAAACGAACTTTTGCTCCGTCTTCGCTACTCTTTTATGTTGGTTTTGACAAAAAACTAAAGAACATTGAGCATCATAATTTGTTTTTTGATACGGATTTTGAAATTCATGCGGAAGATATCTATGATACTCCAAAATGGCCAGAAGACCCTTTATTTTATGTCAATTTTCCTTCAGTAACTGATGCTAGTATGGCGCCAGATAATTGTGAAACTGGTTTCTTTCTTATTCCAATTGCACCTGGTCTAGAAGACACACCAGAGCTGCGTAAACAATATTTTGATATTATAATTAATAGGTTTGAAAAAAGGACAAATCAAAATGTTAAGACACATATCCTTTTTAAAGAATCGTTTTGCATTAATGATTTTGTTAGTGAGTATAATTCATATAAAGGTAACGCCTATGGTATGGCAAATACCTTAATGCAAACCGCTTTTTTAAGACCAAAATTAAAAAGTAAAAAAGTAAAAGGACTTTATTTTACAGGGCAATTAACTGTTCCTGGACCAGGAGTACCGCCTGCTTTAATTTCAGGAAAGCTAGTCGCAGAACTGATTCAAAAGAATGAAGTATAATTACTAAATAAGAGAATTAATATTATGAAACGAGCACGCTAAAAACGTTTATCATTTAAAAGATGATAAAAACCTAACAGTATTTGACCGTTAAAAAACAATAAAAACTAACACATGAAATCAATTTTTGACAATGTTTCGAAAGAATGTAGTAAAGCTGTGACAAATGCATACAGTACATCATTTTCTTTAGCTACGAAAATGCTATCAGACAGCATTAGACAAGACATTTATAACATCTATGGCTTTGTTAGATTTGCAGATGAAATTGTTGATACGTTTCATGATTATGATAAAGAAAAGCTTTTCAATAATTTTGAAAAGGATTTAGAAACAGCTTTAGAAGATAAAATTAGTTTAAATCCAATTTTAAACTCCTTTCAAGAAACATATCATAAATATGGTTTAGATAAGCATTTAGTAGATGCTTTTATGCATAGTATGCGCTTAGATCTTCATAAAAAAGATTATTTAACTGAGCAAGAATACAAAAACTACATTTATGGTTCAGCAGATGTTGTAGGACTAATGTGCTTAAAGGTTTTTGTAAAAGGTGATGTTGAAAAATATGAAGACTTAAAAGATTCTGCAATGAGCTTAGGTTCTGCATTTCAGAAAGTGAATTTCTTGCGAGATTTAAAAGCAGATTTTGAAGATTTAAGTAGAACATATTTTCCAAATACTGATTTAACTCAGCTTGACGAAACTTCGAAAAAAGCAATTATAGATGATATTGAAGCAGATTTTGCAAAAGGATTAAGTGGAATAAAGCGTTTACCTTTAGAAGCTAAATTTGGTGTGTTTATGGCATATCGTTACTATAATAAGTTACTAGAAAAACTTAAAAAGACACCAGCTTTAAAAATTAAATCGACCAGAATTAGAGTACCTAATTATAAAAAAGTAGAGTTACTTACTAGAAGCTATGTTAAATATCAATTGAACTTATTATAAAAAAAAGAACTTAAATTATGCAAACTGTTTTTTGGATATTAATCTTTTTAGGCACTTTTTTAATCATGGAATTTAATGCATGGTTTACTCACAAATATATTATGCATGGTTTTTTATGGAGTTTACATAGAGATCACCATCATAAAGACCACGATAGTTGGTTTGAACGAAATGATGCTTTCTTTATTTTCTACGCCATTGTTAGTATGACATGTTTTTACCTCTGGAATTACGAAAACATTTGGTATTGTTTACCAATAGGGATTGGAATAATGACTTATGGTGCTGCCTATTTTATAGTGCACGATATTTTTATACATCAACGCTTTAAAATGTTTAGAAATGCTAATAATTGGTATGCAAAAGGTGTAAGAAGAGCTCATAAAATACACCATAAGCATTTAGGTAAAGATGAAGGAGAATGCTTTGGTATGCTAATAGTTCCTTTTAAATACTTTAAAAAATAAGCTATTAGACCAACTATGTCAAAACCTTCCCATTTCGATATAATTATTATAGGAAATGGACTCGCAGGACTCCAATTAGCTTTAAAGCTTACTTCAGAATCGTTTTTTAGTAATAAAGAAATAGCATTAATAGATCCATTAGAAAAAACTATAAACGATAAAACATGGAGTTTTTGGGAAACCGAGCCATCAAAATGGAATTCTATTGCACATAAATCTTGGAGTAAAGCCTCTATAATTACGTCTAATAAAACTACCAATTTAAATCTATCACCTTACAGCTATAAAACAATACGAGCCTTAGACTTTTATAACGAAGCTAAAGCACAACTCAGCAAAAAAAAGAATATCAGTTTTATTTTAGAAAGCGTCACTTCTCTCATTGAAAAAGAACTAGTAAAAGTGACAACCACAGATAATTCTTATACATCTAATTACGTTTTTGACAGTAGAATTCCTAAGGAATTTTCAATTAAAGACAAAGGTAATATCTCTATAATACAACATTTTAAAGGATGGGTTATAAAAACAGAAAAACCTGTTTTTGATGAGACCAAATTAACTATGATGGATTATCGCCTTAAAGATGGAAATCAAACCAACTTTACTTATGTATTACCGTTTTCAAAAACTGAAGCTTTAATAGAGTTTACTTATTTTACCGAACACTTGGTTGCCGAATCAGTTTACGACAAATTCATTAAAACTTACATTAAAGATTACTTGAAAATTGACTCCTATTCTATTTTAGAAACTGAGTATGGTCAAATCCCAATGACTAATTTTAATTTTTCAAAATTTAATACTGATAAGGTTACTAAAATTGGTACAGGTGGTGGATGGGTAAAAGGATCTACTGGTTATTCATTTAAACACACTGAAAAAAAAGTTGCTATCATTGTAGATAACTTAAAAAAAGAACAAAGACCTTCGCACTTACTTTTTAGAAAAAAATATAAGTTTTATGATAAAGTTTTTCTTAAAGTTTTAAAAGATGAGAATGATAAAGGTGAATGGATTTTTGAACGTTTTTATTCCAAAAATAAAGTACAAACTATGTTTAGATTTTTAGACGAAGAATCAACCTTTAGAGAAGAACTTAAAATTATGATGTCTTTATTTTCTTGGAGTTTTATTAAGGCGTTTTTTAAAACGCTTTAAGTAGTTCATCAAGTTGATTTCTAACCTTTTCACTATTCCAGTCTACAGCACCAGACTCATCAACAACAATTTCACCAGATTTATTAATAATGAATGTCCTAGGAATAGAACCGGTTACAAGTTCACTTGGTGGCTGATCTAATGGTCTATAAACCTTAAAAGTAAACTCTTTCTTAGTCTTAAATTTATCTACCGTTTTAAAATCATCATTAGTTATAAATAGAAACTCTACTTTATCCTTGTAATCATTATATAGTAACTGAAGACTAGGCATTTCTGCAATACATGGAGGACACCATGTTGCCCAAAAATTAACAAATACAACTTTATTTTTAGTATCGTTAAAATTGAGAATTTTATGATCATCTGATTTTAATTTCCAGTTAGAATAACTTACAGAAACTCTCTCATCTATATCGATAATCGATGACTGATTTATATAACTTAATCCCTTGTGTAACAGTACTTGAATAGGCTGTCTAGTTTGCGGAATAATAAGTATTAAAACGATGGCAAAAAAAATAATATTGCTTTTGGTAAGTTTACCTTTCATTTATTAAAATTATGCCGACGTCTTATAAATTCGGATTTGTTTACGGTTAAAATCTATAACCTTTTTTTCTTTTAATTCGTTCATTAAAATATTAAGAGTTGGCCTAGATACACCTATTAAACATGCAATATCCTTTTGAGTATATGGATGATTTATAATATGATCACCTGTTTTACTACAATCATAACCAAAATCTGTACAAAGCTCATTTAAAAATTCCATAAGTCTAGTTTTAGAATCCTTAAAAAGTAAGAGCTGAAGACGACGCTCTAATTTTTTAAACTTAAGACCAATAAACTTATATATTCTTAGACTAAACGTTTTATTGTCTCGCATTAATTCATGCATGGTATTTACACCAACAGGACATATAGATGTATTATTATCTAAAGACTGTGCAAATTCATCACGCTTTTCTTCACCCAATATGGCTTTTTCACCAAAAAGCTCGCCTCTTTTTAAGATGGCTTTTACAACTTCTGTTCCATCTTCATTGTAATACCCAATCTTTACTTTTCCTTTTTCAATGAGATAAACCTTATTGGCTGCATCTTCTTCAAAATAAATATAATCACTTTTTTTATAGGCATCAAAATCGTGACAAGTCTTGTATTGCTTAAACTTATGAGGACATAACAAATTAAATAAATTCACATCCTCGAATATCCAAATGGTATTCATGACTAATAAAAGATTAATTGAGTTACATTTTTGTCGTTAAAAATTGAAAACCTTTCAGTTAAAAACAAAAAAACTCCTAGCTGTTAAAACTAGGAGTTTAAATAAAACTTGTAATTGCTCTTTTTAAGCGTTTTCTTTCTTTATTAAATTTAAAGCAGAACCTTCATTATACCATTCAATTTGAGAATCGTTATAAGTATGATTTACTACAATTGTATCCGTACTTCCATCTGCATGGACTAGCTCGATATTTAATGGTTTACCTGGTGCAAACTCATTTAAATCTAAGAAGTTAAATGTATCATCTTCTTGAATAAGATCGTAATCTGCCTCATTTGCAAATGTTAGACCTAACATTCCTTGTTTTTTAAGGTTAGTTTCATGAATACGTGCAAACGACTTAACAATTACCGCTACAACACCTAAATGTCTTGGTTCCATTGCTGCATGTTCTCTCGATGAACCTTCTCCATAATTATGGTCACCAACAACAATACTCTTTACACCAGCAGCTTTATAAGCTCTAGCAGTATCTGGCACACCAGCAAACTCACCAGTTAATTGATTTTTTACAAAATTTGTTTTCTTACCAAATGCATTTACTGCACCAATTAAACAGTTATTAGAAATATTATCTAAATGTCCTCTAAAACGTAACCAAGGTCCAGCCATAGAAATATGGTCAGTTGTACATTTACCAAAGGCTTTTATTAAAAGTTTTGCTCCTTTAATTTCATTTCCTATAGGTTCAAATGGAGTTAATAATTGTAAACGCTCTGATGTTGGACTAACCGTTACTTCTACTCCACTACCATCTGCTACTGGCGCTAAGTAACCATTATCTTTAACTTCGAATCCTTTAGGAGGTAATTCCCATCCTGTAGGCTCATCGAACATTACTTCTTCACCATTTTCGTTAATTAACTTATCAGTCATTGGATTAAAATCTAAACGACCAGCAATAGCAATTGCAGCTGTTATTTCTGGTGAAGCAACAAAAGCATGTGTATTAGGATTACCATCTGCACGTTTAGCAAAGTTTCTATTAAATGAATGCACAATGCTATTTTTTGGTGCATTTTTAGGATCGCTATATCTTGCCCATTGCCCAATACAAGGACCACAAGCATTCGTAAATATTTTAGCGTCTAAGTTTTCGAAAATATCTAAAAGACCATCGCGATCTGCTGTATAACGTACTTGTTCAGAACCTGGGTTAATCCCTAATTCTGCCTTCATTTTAATTCCTTTATCTATCGCTTGTTGTGCTATAGAAGATGCTCTTGATAAATCTTCATAAGATGAATTTGTACAAGATCCAATTAAGCCCCATTCTACAGTAATAGGCCAATCGTTTGAAGTTGCCTTCTCTGTCATTGCGCTACCAACTGGTGTAGATAAATCTGGAGTAAATGGTCCATTTAATAATGGATTTAATTCTGATAAATCTATATCAATAACTTGATCAAAGTATTGCTCTGGATTAGCATATACTTCTTCATCAGCTGTTAAATATGGTCTAATTTCGTTTGCTGCATCTGCAACATCAGCTCTATCAGTAGCACGTAAGTAACGTTCCATAGAATCGTCATATCCAAATGTTGAAGTTGTTGCTCCAATCTCAGCACCCATGTTACAAATAGTTCCTTTTCCTGTACAAGACATTGAAGTTGCACCAGGTCCAAAATATTCTACAATTGCACCTGTTCCACCTTTTACCGTAAGTATATCTGCTACTTTTAAAATTACATCCTTAGGTGCTGTCCAACCAGAAAGTTTTCCTGTTAATCTTACACCAATCAATTTCGGGAATTTAAGTTCCCAAGCCATTCCAGCCATTACATCTACTGCATCAGCTCCTCCAACACCAATAGCTACCATTCCTAATCCACCAGCATTTACTGTATGAGAATCTGTACCAATCATCATTCCACCAGGAAAGGCATAATTTTCTAATACTACTTGGTGAATAATACCAGCACCTGGTTTCCAGAATCCGATACCATATTTATTAGAAACAGATTCTAAAAAATTAAATACTTCACTACTTGTACTATTGGCATGTTTTAAATCTGCAGTTGCACCATCTTTAGCTTGTATTAAGTGATCGCAATGTACAGTCGTTGGCACAGCCACCTTAGCCTTACCAGCTTGCATAAATTGCAATAAAGCCATTTGTGCAGTAGCATCTTGACAAGCAACACGGTCTGGAGCAAAATCTACATAGTCCTTACCTCTGGTAAAGGCTTTATTAGGTTTTCCGTCCCACAAATGAGAGTATAATATTTTTTCTGAAAGTGTTAATGGTTTTCCAACAATGTCTCTGGCAGCATCAACGCGCTCAGTCATGTTAGCATAAACCTTTTTTATCATATCAATGTCAAAAGCCATAAAGTATATTTAAGAGTTTGATAAATGTTTTTTTTAGCGACACAAATTTACAAATTATAAAGAGGATTTAAAAATATGTAACGATTTTGGTTTTTCTCTGAATATAATTCATAAACTATATAATTCACTAACAATATTATAAACAATTAACAGTAAAACAGCAACTTAGCTATTAATTTAATAAATTGTCTTATTTAGAATTAATATGAATTTAATAATTTGATTTAGAAAACTGAATCAAAGTGATAAATGTTAGCACTTTTATAGTGACTATAGAAAAGGTTATATTGTTAAATTCAACAACAATAAGTACTAATTATTAACCAAAATAAAACAACGAAAATAGGAAATTGAAAACCGGTAAATCAAGAATTAAACCTATTAAATAAGAGCTTATTTCTTAGAATAAACTTTCAATAATTTTTTCGTCAGTAATACCTTCGGCTTCCGCTTTGTAATTTTTGATAATTCTGTGTCTTAGTATACCTGTTGCAACAGCTTGAATATTTTCTATATCTGGTGAAAATTTACCATGTGTAGCTGCATGTGTTTTCGCTGCTAGAATTAAATTTTGGGATGCTCTTGGACCTGCTCCCCAATCTACAAACTCTTTTACGATATCTGCAGCAGTATCTGCTTTAGGTCTTGTTTTTCCAACCAGAGTAACAGCATATTCAATAACATTATCTGCTACAGGAATACGACGAATTACATTCTGAAAATCTATAATTTCTCGTGCAGTAAACAGTGCATTAACAGATAACTGAATATCTGTTGTAGTTGCTTTTACAACATCTACCTCTTCTTTAAAAGATGGATATTCTAAATTTATTGCAAACATAAAACGATCTAACTGCGCTTCTGGTAAAGGATAAGTTCCTTCTTGCTCAATTGGGTTTTGTGTTGCTAAAACAAAATAAGGTAAATTTAATTTATACTGATGTCCTGCCACAGTAACCGAACGCTCTTGCATTGCTTCTAATAATGCAGCTTGGGTTTTTGGTGGTGTTCGGTTAATCTCATCTGCTAAAATGATATTAGCGAATATTGGCCCTTTTATAAATTTAAATTGACGATTTTCATCTAATATCTCACTACCTAATATATCACTAGGCATTAAATCTGGTGTAAATTGAATACGCTTAAAATCTAGACCTAAGGCTTGTGCAATGGTATTTACCATCAAGGTTTTAGCCAAACCAGGTACACCAATTAAAAGTGAATGTCCACCAGAAAATATAGAAATTAAGATTTGGTTTACAACATCCTCCTGACCAATAATAACTTTTGCAATTTCTTGTTTTAGAGCGTCGTATTTTTTGACAAAATTTTCTATTACAGCAACATCAGACATATACTATTGATTTTTTAACCAGTTATTTTGAAAATCGCAGTCTCTGTATTCGCCATTAATTTTAATATACGTTTCCGTTATTGTCTTTTTTTGCCATTTTCCAATAGCTTCAACTTGTTTATCTTGTAAGGCTAAATCTTTTATCTTAAGGTAATCTCTAGCAAAATCTGCTTTATGATCATCTATTCTATCAGTAACAGTTAAAATCTTAAATTTTAATCTATTTATACGATCTGCATCTTCAATAACCGGACTAATTTCACCATCCTTTAAACCTTGAATTTGAGTATATAACTCTGTATCCATTTTTGTTAATTCAAAATTAAAATCTTGAGTTGTCGGGTTGGTCATTTGGCCATCTTCGAATTTAGTTTTTTCCTCATCACTAAATTCTCTTGCTGCTTGTGCAAATGTTAAGGTACCATCTACAATTTTAGATCTTACCATATCTATCTCGTCTTTTGCTTTTTGTATAGCATCTTGAGTTAATTCTGGTCGCAATAAAATATGTCTTACATCGTATACTTGGCCTCTAATTTTTTCGAGATATATAATATGATATCCAAAGTCGGTTTCAAAAGGTTCAGAAATTTCACCTTCTTGTAATGAAAATGCTACATCTCTAAACTCTTTAACCATTCTTGGTTGTTTTCTATTTAACTGATATAAACCACCATTAGATTTAGAGGCAGCGTCGTCTGAATACACTAGCACTTTAGTAGTAAAACTCGATCCGTTTTCTACATCTTTTTTAAATCCTTTTAATTTATCTATAACAGCTTGCTTCGCTTCTTCTGTAACTTCTGGAATAATAACGATTTCGGCTAATTTAAGTTCTGTACCAAATATTGGTCTTTCGTCTTCAGGAATACTATTGAAAAATTGTCTTACTTCTTCTGGTGTAACTTCAATCTCATCAGTTATCTTTTTTCTCATTTCTTGCGCTAGGTATGCATTTTTATTAATCTCATACATCTCCTCTCTAAGCGCTTCTTCAGAATCCTTTTTGTAGAATTCAATTAAATCGTCAATTCCTTTATTAGCTTGTGCTAACATACCCTGTATTTGCTGATCTACAAGTCCTTGTATATATAATTCATTTACTAATACACTATCTTGTATCGCTTGGTGCGCATATAATTTACCTTCTAGTAAACTACCAAAAAGTTCGCAACGTGTTACGTCTTTTAAATCTGCTCCTTGAGCTTCTAATTGCGCGATTTCTCTGTCTAAATCAGATTCTAAAAGAATAAAATCTCCTACTACTGCTGCTACTCCGTCTGCTTTAACGCGCGATTTATTTACAACAGTATCTTTTGCTTTTTCAATTTTAGGTTTTTCTTCATCAATGATTTCTTGAGCATTGATAAAGTTGAAGGATATAAAGCAAACTAAAACTAGTGCTTTAATTATAAATTTGGAATTCATTGTTTTTAATGGCATCTTTTGTAATATCATTTTTGAGTTGCTTGATGAGCTCTAATTTTCTCTTGTTTATAACAATTTGTTCTATTGAAGTATTAACGTAATCTAAAGGCGCATAGTCGTTTTGAAGGCGCACATCATTTACTTGCACCAAATATAGGTTTAATGAATCTTTGAGTTGTACATAATTAGATTTTTTTAACAGTTGATTTTTATTTTCAAGTGTTATAACAGGAACTTTTTCTGCAACCTGACTATATTTTATCCAAATTGAATCATTTAAAGAATAAGACTTAAACTGTACCGAAATAGAATCTAAATAACGTTTGTCCTTAACATTAAATCGTTTAAACCTATTCTTAATACTATCTACATCTATAGGATTTAATGGTAAACTAATATATCTAAACTGCAATAAATCGTCATTAAGTTTAAAGGATTCTTTATTGGCTTCATAAAACACTTTGGCCTCGTCGGCCTGTACAATAGTATCTATATTTTTTTTAACTAATCCTTCTAGGTAAGCTTTTATATATAAGTCATTCCTATACTGTTCTACGAGCTTTGAAAATTCGTTTTGCTTTTCTTCAGAAAGGTTTACCAAAGCACCATCCATGAGTAACAATTGTCTTGCCCAACGATCTACATATGCATTTACCAAAAGTGTGCTATCTTCTTTCGATGCTCCTTTAGGTACAACATCTTCAATATCTTCTTTGTACAGATAAGCATCATTAACTCTAGCTATTGGTGCACGATCATCTGCAGATTTAAAATAACTGCAACTCGTCGCCAAAACGCAAATAATGAGTATGTAGAATATTTGTTTCAAAAACAATTATTTTTTGATTTTAGCCTTTACAGCTTTTAATGCCTTTTTATTGACTTCTACCTTATAACGCTTGTGTAAATCGTCAATCCAATTAGCTTCGATTTCTGCCTGATAATCATTAATAACATTTCCTTTAGCTTCCTCTAACGTTTTAGTGCCGGCTGGTAATATAGCCTTTACATCTATAACGTGAAACGCTTCGTTATGTTGATAGATTTTTGATACTCCTTTTTCAGTTTCAAAATTGGTAGGTAGTTTGTCGTCATTAATGTTATAAGTACCTTTTGTAAAAATAACGTTTTGCTTTCCGTCTGTATTTAATGCCTCGTTAATTTCTTCTTCAGATTTTCCTTTATTCATCATTTTAAGGATCTTCTTAGCATTAGTCTCGTCTGCGGACGATGCCATTACAATATCTACTCTATCTTTCCATTGATAGTTAACTTTATTTTTATTGTAAAACGCTTCTAATCCAACTGAATCTTTTGACGCTTTATTCCAAATTTCTTTTTCCATTAAGTCAAATAACAGTAATCCGTCTCTGTATTCTTTGAGAATATTTGCAAAGTCTTCATTCTCTAACTCTAAATTATCTTCTCTGAATTGAAGGATTGATTTTTCGAAAAAAGAATCAAACTCCTTTTCTATTAGAATAGAAGGCGATACTGTTTTACCTGCATATATACGTTGCGCAGACATAAGATGACGACCAAATTCATTGTACGTAAATGCTCTTTGGTTTACGGAAAAAATAGTTTTATCTTTTTGAAAATCGTCTGGTAATCTCCAAGAACGTCCAAAAAACTCATTAGATATAATACCTTCAAAATAGGTCTTAGCTTCCGAGTTATAAGTAATATTATAACGCTTTTTAAGTTCATTAACCATGGCGTTATTGATGAGTTTAGATCTTGTGTCTCTTTTCACCTTATTCTCCAAAGAAGGTTTTAAGTCATCAAACGATTGTAATGGTTTTAAATTAATGCGTTTTACAATGTGCCATCCATAGGCTGTTTTAAATGGCTTACTAACATCACCATCTGCCTTTAGAGAAAATGCCTCATTTTCAAATTCTTCAGAACTTAGTTGTCCGCTTTTAAAAGGTGATAACTTTCCGCCTCTATTAGAAGAACTCTTATCATCCGAAAATTGTTTTGCCAAAGCATCAAAACTTTCTCCTTGGTTTAGTTTTTTATAAATATCATTAATACGTTGCTCTGGGTCTAAAAGGGAATCTTTTTGGTTTAGAGCTACCATTATATGAGCAGCAGTTACTGTACCTCTAGATGCTCTTTTGTCTTTTACCCATACCACGTGGTATCCAAATGGAGTTCTAAAAGGCATAGAAATCTCACCCTTTGGGGTGTTATATGCTGCATTTTCAAAATCGTACACCATTTTAAATGCTGAGAAATATCCTAAATCTTCAAGAAAAATAGTCTCTCCGTTATGCATATCTGCTTTAACTTTATCAAAGCCTTCTTTTAAAGCACGCTTACGTAATGCTAAAACCTCATTGTAAGCTTTTATGGTATCTTTTTCTGTATCTGCCAATCGAACTAAAATATGCGAAGCATTAATATCTTGCTTACTACGATCGTAGGCTTCTTTTACCAAAACATCTGTTACCTTATTTTCGGATAAATAGTTTTTAGTGAGTTGTTTTTTATAACGTAAAAACTCACGTTGATATTTAGCATCTTCGTGTAACTTTAATCGTTTTGCTTCTTTAAGTTTTAGTTGATACTCTGTAAACAATTTTAAGTAACCATCAATGTCTTTTTGGCTTTCGTCCTTTACTAAATCTAAGTTTTTATTATAAACACGTAAAAACTCCGACGTCATTATAGATTCTCCATCAACCTTAAGAAGTTCTTGGTCTTTATCTTGAGAAAAAGAAAAATTAAGCGCAAATAGCACTAGGATCAAACATTTCAATTTAATACTCATAATCAATCTTCTTTAATATTGCGATTATTCATTTTTTTGAAGCTGAGCAAAAATAACATAAATAGCTTATTTAGCAAGATGAAACTACTCCATTATTTTGGCGTAAAAGACAATATATGTAGTAAAAATCATACCAAGTTCAAAGGTATATATCTACTATCGTCTATTTAAACAATTAAAAAGGTATAAACGTCGATAAGATTAAACTATTGCAGGTTGTTTTTATACTTTTATTAAAACGCATTAAAAATGACCTATACCACAGAAATCATCATTGAAAAGCCTATTGATATGGTTATTCAAAAATTAGACTCTACCGAAAACATGAAGCATTGGCAAGAGGGTTTAAAAAATGCTGAGCACATTTCTGGTACTCCTGGTGAGCTTGGTGCAAAAATGAAGCTATATTACGACTTTGGTAAACGAAAAATGGAAATTATTGAAACGATTACAAAGCAAGATTTCCCAAACGAGTTTCATGCTACTTATACTACAAAAGGTGTAAGAAATATTCAAGAAAATCATTTTGAAAGTACTGATAGTGGTTTTACAAAATGGGTTGCTAAAAACGAATTTCAACCCACTAACTTTGTAATGAGTATGATGCTATTTTTAATGCCAAGCGCTTTTAAAAAACAGACGAAAACTTATATGACCAATTTTAAAAACTTTGTTGAACACGGAACTTCAGTCTCTAATGCGTAAACTAAAATTAATCTGGGATTTTAAAGGTCCTGTAAGTCAAAAAACTGCCGAACATCATTTAATTCACCTTAAAGAATACATAAACCTTAATGGGTTAGATATTACAATTACTGGCACTGAAACCTTCAGCGAAATGCATAGTATCGCCTATTTAGTGGTAGATGAATCTGAAATGAAACCCATACGAGACGCTTTAAAACCGCATAGAGGACAAGTCTATTCTGTATCTTAATTATAGCAATTGTATTTAAATAAATTCCTAAATTTTATGGAATTTCGGAATAATGTTCATCCTAAAAAACTAAATAAAAGTTAAATTATTTTTTATTACTAACCGATTGTTTAGTTTTGTAATGTAATTAGAAATAATGGCAAGAAAAAAACAATATATAGAAGCCGAAGTAATTGACAAAGCAATGCATTTGTTCTGGAAGAATGGTTACGAAAACACCTCTATGCAAATGCTCGAGAAAGAAATGGGTATTAACAAGTTTTCTATCTATTCTAGTTTTGGTAATAAACAAGGCGTTTTTCTTGAAAGTTTAAAGTGTTACAAAGCAAAAGTGTCCCATATTTTTGAAAAATTTACAAATGCTACTAATGGTATAGAAGACATTAAACATTTTTTTTACGACACTGTAGAAGTGTGTTATAAAGATGATTTTGAAAAAGGCTGTTTGGTTACAAATACCTATAATGAATTTTCTGGTAGTGAAGATGAATTAATCAATAATCATATGGCATCTTTTATGGATAATCTTAAAGCGTTATTCATTGAAAAATTAAAAATGGATACCACTAAAGATGAAGACACCATATTAAAACAAGCTAATTATTTGGTTTTAGCCAAACATGGACTAGCTGCTGCAACACGCGTCAACAGTAAAAAGGAAATAGAAGATTATATTGAAATGACCTTTAAAAACCTTTAGAATATTTTTTTAAAAAATAACTAAACGATTGTTTAGTTTTAATAACAATTTTACATATAAATTAGAAATTATGACTACATTAAAAATTCACAACATCGAAACTGCACCAGAAGATAGCAAAGCCTTATTAGAAAATTCTCAAAAAGCCTATGGTAGAATTCCCGGTTTGCATGGTGTATTAGCAGGTGCACCACAAATTTTAGAAGCCTACCAAGCACTGCATGGATTCTTTACACAAACGTCTTTTAATGCAGAAGAGTTAACAGTGGTTTGGCAATCTATAAACGTAGAACACCAATGTCATTATTGCGTACCAGCACATACCGGAATCGCAAAAATGATGAAAGTAGACGACAGCATTACCGAAGCATTGCGTAATGAGACTCCATTAGAGAATTCAAAATTAGAAGCCCTACGTACTATGACATTAACTATTGTTCGTAATCGTGGACATGTAACACAAAACGATTTAGAAGCGTTTTATGCTGCTGGTTATGGTGAGCAACAAGTTTTAGAAATCATCTTAGGATTATCTCAAAAAACAATAAGCAACTATGTTAACCACATTGCGAATACTCCAGTAGATGAGGCATTTCAAAAATTTGCATGGTCTAAAGAAAATGTGGTTTTATAAGTATTAAAATCACAGAACTTGATTGATAGCTTTTAAACCTTCCGCCTTTGTGCGGAAGGTTTATTAAATTTCCTTTTTAAACGATTACAACTTAACTTAAACACTTTCAATGAGACATTTCAATTTAAATAAGATGATGAATTATTCAAAATTAATTCTTATGGTTATCACTAGCGCTTTAATAACTGCTTGTGGTAATAAAGAAAATAAAACCAAAGACACACAAAAAACCGAAGTATCTAAATCTATAGAATTTCAAAATAAAGGACATGAGTTAGTTTATAAAATGACTCAAAAAACAGGAAGCTACCAAGACTTACTAAAACTAAAAGATATAGTATTTAATTATACCTATCGTACACCAGACCAAAAAGAAGATGTCTCTATTGAATCGTACATTTTTGATGGAGAACTTTCTCATGCCACCTATATAAAACACCAAAGAACCTTACCAGAATTAAAAGGAAAAATGGAACAAGCTTACAATGGTAAAGACTTTTGGGTAAAAATAGATGGTAAAGACATTACTGCTGAAGATGCTATTGAAAGTGTAAAATTTACTCGTAAAACCAATTTTTATTGGTTTGCAATGATGCAAAAATTATTAGATCCAGGTATTAATTATGAGTACTTAGGACAAAATAGTGTAAATGGTACAAATTACGACATCGTAAAAATCACCTTTTCTGCTGCCGAAGATATAGCTACAGATATTTATCAATTATATATAAATCCAGAGACGCATTTAGTAGATCAGTTTCTATTTACAGTGGTTTCTAAAAATGTAACAGACCCAATTTTAATGCGTGTTACTTACGAAGAAATTGACGGTGTATTATTAACTACTTACCGTAAATACACAAAATCTGATTGGAAAGCCAATGTCATTAACGATGTTTGGGTAGAAGAAATAACAAAAGACGTTAAGTTTAATCAAGGATTAGACAAAGCCTTATTTAATAAATAAGAATTAGTTTAAACATTAGCCAAAAGCAAAAAAACAGCATCTTAAAGATGCTGTTTTTTTGTTTTATCTTTCTGAGCCTTGGTGACTTGACATTGTAAAATTAAAAGCCTAACTTCGTTTACCTGTGCTGAACTTGTTTCAGTAACGCTTGATAAAAATCATTAAAACGATTTTTTATCAGAGGTCTATTGGCAGCAATTACAACCGAATGAAAGAAAAATTTAAAAACTACCATAAAATTCCAGAAAATGAATATTCAAATATTTGGGATAGTGCTATTTTTATTTTGGATACAAATATTTTACTTAATCTGTTTAGATATCCGGAAAATGCAAGAGTCGATTTTCTAAAAGTTTTAAAAAAAATAAAATCAAGAATATGGGTGCCATTTATTGCTGGTCTAGAATTTTATGAAAATTTAGAGCATGTAAAGAATTCACAAATGAGGGCATATGACAAGATTTACAATCTAATTGATAAAACTAAATCAAAGGAGTTATTATTAAAAGATGAACTTATATCAGATTTAAAAAAACTCAAACTAGAAAAAAGACATTATGATATTTCAGAAGAACAATTAATTAGTGATTTCAAGCAATTAAGTAATGACTATCAAGAAAAAATCTCTGATATTCAGACAAAATATTTATTTGACGAAAAAAGTGAACGCAAACAAAAAATAACAAAAGAAAACTTAAAATTGCTAGACGATCTGGAAAAACTTTTAGAAAAAAAAGTAGGAGATCCGTTCGGTGATCAAGATGCAATTAATAAAATAAATAAAGAAGGAAAAACTAGATTTGAAAATCTTATTCCACCAGGTTTCAAAGATAGTAGTAAAGAAAGAGATTCTAATAAACGTAATTTAACTTTCAATTCACTCATTTACAAAAGAGAATTTTGTGACTTATATATTTGGAATGAAATAATCAATAAAAGTAATTCTTTGGATACAAAAACTAACAATGTGGTTTTTATCACAGACGATGCAAAGGAAGATTGGTGGAGAATAGTTAACGGAAAAACTGTAGGACCAAGAATAGAGTTAATCGATGAATTAAAAACAAAGAGCAATGGAAAAATAGCTAATTTTCTAATGTATAATTCATGGCGCTTTCTTGAGTATGCAACTGATAAATACAAAATAAAATTAAAATCAGAAACGCTGCCTCAAATCAAAAAAGTTCAAGAAAATAGAAATTTTGCACTTAAATATAGAGATGGAATTTATATAGCATTTAAGAAATATATTAATAAAACAAATTCACATGTAGAGTTTGTGCCTAGTCAAGCCAAACATTTAATAATTTTTAAGGATGAAGTTTTAGATTTAATTGCATTTGATGTTAGAACCAAACATTCAATAAATTTCAATATTGATATGGTAATTAAAGATGTAATGAAAAAATTTGATTCAGGAATATTAGACAAATATTATTCATATAATTTAGTAATAATTGAATTTGATAGAGAAGAATATGAAATTAACAGATTTATTTATCCATCATACTCTGAAAAACTGCCAAGTAAAATAAATATCGTTTCAAACTACGCTGATTTTGATGAAGTTAATAAAGAATATATAATAGAATAAAACTGCTGCCAACACCGTGTATAATTAATGGCTAGTTTTAGCCTACTTACGAAAATCCCCTCGGATTTTCTATTCGGTTTTTATTTGCTAAATTAGTTGCTTACACACGCTACGTATCATATACAAAACCGTTAAACGAAACTCAAAAAATTGCATAAAAAAACAGCGTTCTACTTACGCTGTTTTTTTTATTTATAATAGATACCTGCCTTTGCAGGAATTTGTGTTACCTAGAATAATTAGGTGCTTCTTTAGTGATAGTTACATCGTGCGGATGGCTCTCGTTAATACCACTTGCGGTTATCTTAACAAAACGTCCGTTTTCTTTTAACGTTGCTATATCCTTGGCACCACAATAACCCATACCTGCTCTAAGTCCACCAACAAATTGGTGTATACTTTCAAAAAGCTCTCCTTTATATGGTACACGGCCAACAATACCTTCTGGTACTAATTTTTTAATATCGTCTTCTACATCTTGGAAGTAACGGTCTTTACTGCCTTGTTTCATGGCCTCAACAGAACCCATGCCTCTGTAGGATTTAAATTTTCGACCTTCGTAAATTATTGTTTCACCTGGACTCTCTTTTGTACCTGCTAACAATGATCCTAGCATTACGGTATCTGCACCTGCAGCAATCGCTTTAGGAATATCTCCTGTATAACGTATGCCACCATCTGCAATTACTGGCACACCAGTACCTTTTATGGCAGCTGCAACTTCTAGTACAGCAGAAAACTGAGGAAATCCAACTCCTGCCACTACTCTAGTTGTACAAATAGAACCTGGACCAATACCTACTTTTACAGCATCTGCACCAGCTTCAACCAAATATTTAGCAGCTTCGCCTGTGGCAATGTTACCTACAATGACTTCTAACTTTGGAAATTGCTGTTTTATAGCTTTTAGTATTGTTACAACTCCAGCAGTATGTCCATGAGCAGTATCTATTACAACCGCATCTACACCCGCTTTTACCAATGCATCTGCTCTATCAACTGCATCACCAGTAACACCAATAGCTGCAGCAACTCTTAGTCTACCATAATTATCTTTATTGGCATTTGGCTTTTGTGTTACTTTAGTAATATCTCTAAATGTAATTAAGCCAGCAAGTTTATAATTGTCGTCTACAATAAGTAGTTTTTCAATTTTATTTTGTTGAAGAATTTTTTCGGCATCTTTTAATGACGTACCTACTGCAGCAGTAACTAGGTTTTCACCAGTCATAACTTCTATGATAGGTCTGTCATTTTCGTGCTCAAAACGTAAATCTCGGTTGGTAACAATACCTTTTAAAGTTCCGTTATCATCAACTATAGGAATACCTCCAATACTATGCTCTCGCATGGCATTTTTTGCATCGGCAACGATAGCATCCATTGGTAAAGTTACAGGATCTATAATCATACCACTTTCTGCTCGCTTAACGCGTCTTACCTTCTGCGCTTGCTGCTCTATGGTCATGTTTTTGTGTAACACACCAATACCACCTTCTTGTGCCATGGCAATAGCCATTTTACTTTCAGTAACCGTATCCATGGCAGCCGAAACTACTGGGATATTAATGGTAATGTTTTTTGTGAATTTGGTTTGAATATTAACTTCGCGCGGAAGAACTTCAGAAAATGCTGGAACTAATAGGACGTCATCGTAGGTAAGTCCTTCACCTAAGATTTTGTTTTCGTGTGCTGTCATTGCAATTGAGATATAATTGCGTGCAAATATAAGTCATTTTTTAATGATATTATTGACTCTTTGTAAAACCTTTTGGGATATATAATTTTTCGGAATCATAAAAACTGATATAAACTAAAATTGGTTTTTTTAAACCATCGTAGGTAACTTCGTAAACATCAACTAAAGCTGTACCTCCATATCCGTTTTCACTTTTGTATCCGCAGCAAGCACCTCTTCTCTGATAACTTAATTCTTCACCATTTGGTCCAGCCAAAGACGCAAGATATCTTAATTGATTTTTTACACTCTTTTCACCAACTTTAACTGGTTTCTCACCAACTAAGCCATATTCCTTATCATCTGCATACGTATCTATATCGAAAAATGGTATGTGATTAGAAGATTTTGTAGCATGTGTGGCTCCAGAACTGGTAATCTTAGGCTTTTTAGCACCACAAGAAGTTAATAAAAACGTGACTAAACATAATCTAAGTAATAGCTTCATAAGTGTAATTTTCTTACAAGCTAATAATTTTTTTAAAAAAATGAATAATCTTAAAGATAAATTTTAAATATTTTACGCTTTACTTATATCTCGTTTAGCACTAGGCATAAATAATTGTTTCAAAATAATTAAAACAACAATGGTATAACTCAACGTCATTAGAGTACCAGAAATCATAACAATGTACTTCATCCATAAAAAGCCTTTCCAGAGTAAATAGATACCACCAAAAGTGAGTAAAATAGATATAAACGGTTCTATTAAAAGTAATAGTTTGAGTCTAAGATTTAATCGTGTAGTTACAAATATTAAACCCGTGAGAAAAAATATAATAGACATAGAAAGAATATGTCCATGCACTAAAGTAAGCATTTGCTGCTCATTCTTTTTAAACTTCATCACTGTAGCATCTAGATCGTCTTCATTACCTAAATACTGCTCCTCTATACCATCTGGATCACTAGAAGAGGTTTCATTTACAAAAAGAAGTCCTGTGTAAAAGCCTATACTTAAAACTAAGATAAAAGCGGCAATAAGCACTTTTAATTCTTTTGGAAATGTTTCTATAAGGCCGTTTAGTGTCATTTACAGAATTCCTTTAGTATTAAGAATTTTTAATGATTTCATTAAATCATTCATAGCATTAGTCATAGAACGTACAGAAATGGTTGCACCAGAAATAGCATCAATATTATCGCCATAACGGAACTCATCGTCTTTTGTTTTTCCTATAAATTGACGTAACCAACGCTTGCTTCCTATTTCTCCACCATATTCTTCGCGATAGATTAAAACTTTAGCTTTTACTATGGTTAACTTAGAATCGAATAACACTAAATAATCATATTTTGCAGTTTTACTTGGTGCTTTGGCCACATAAGCATAACCTAACAATTCGTCTGATGATTTTACTTCGAAAAAATTATCTGCACCAAAATCTGAAGGTAATTCTTTAGCCACTTCAGTAGCAATTACTTTTGCATTGAATGAAAATTCTTCAACTTCAAAAGTAGATGTTATAACCTTATCCACTTTCTTTTGAAGTTTGGCAGATAATCCAAAACCAAATCCTAAAAAAGCTACAAGTATTATGGATATATGTTTTAATTTCATGGCGCAAAAGTATTAATTATTTTAGTCTAAACTTTAATAATAATGCCAAAAGCCAACCTCAAATTTTAATAGAGATTAGCTTAATGACACATTCAAAACTTAATTATAAATCGTTCTAGAACCAAACTCCAATACCAAAGTTTAATCTATTATTTACATCACTGTTTTCAGCTTCGTTACTTCTAAACTGGTAATCTCCTTTTATTACAACACCAGGTGCAATGTGGTAACTTAAACCTGTAGTAATATCTGTTCTGTTATAAGCATCGTTTCTTGGCGTGTTACTTGCTGTTTCTGCATGAGTATCATAATTTTCGTAACGTGTAAATGCAAATAAACGTTGCGATTTACTTAGTGGTAATAAGTTATATGCGACTTCTGCATAGTATCCCATTAATCCGCTACCAAGGTCATTGCCAGTTAAATTGTTATACGCTTTTGTATCTTTTAAAGATGCATAGATAAACTGACCTCTTGCTGTAAAACGTCTCTTTGCATAACGAGCATCAAAACCAACCATTGATACTCCAATATTTGCACCATCAATATCTTCTACATCGTCAGTAGCTTGTGTTTTACCAAAATATCCTGACAATCCTAATCTTAAACCTGGTAATCCGTAATACTCAACTTTAGTTGAAAATGTAGGACTATCTACAGTCGATTTAATGGCCTTTTGTCTTCCACCTCTTAAACCATTGCTACCTTTAAGGAATCCTGTGATTTCACCATCATCATTCATTGTAGATTTAAAACCATTGAAAATATAGGCTTGGTAACCAATAGATGCTTCTGGAAAACGACCCGTAACACCTACTCCAATTTCTCTCCATGTTGTTGGTACAATGGCATTATCTACTGCAGGACGTTCCACTCCATTAAAGGTTGTAGGTTCGTGATACTCATTTACAATGCCCATTGGTACTAACATTAATCCACCGCGTAAACTTATATTATCAGCAATATTATGATTAACAAAAGCTTGCTCTACAAAAACCTCTTCCGTATGCTCTATCTCAACTTCTGTTACAAACTGCGTTTTATCATCGAACTTATAACCAAAAAGTAATACTAAACGCTGAATATCCATCTCACCATTTAAACTCTCTGGTTGGTTGTAAGTAATCTCACCATAAGCACTTACAGTTACTGCTTTACCATAATTACCAGATAAAATACGCTGTGCTGCGTTTAATTGTTGTTGTGGATCGTTGATTGAATCTTGAGCCGTTTGTGCAAATGAAAATAGGCATAGAAAACATGCTAAAATTGAAATTGATTTAGTCATTTGTTGTATTTATTTAGACTTATTACAAATAATTTGTTGAAATTCGAGCGCAAAAATAAGACACAAAATAACTTTGTCAAACTTTATTTAGATTAATTTTAAATAAATTTTATCAATAACAATCTTTTTTAATTTGTTTATTATTTTCAAACGTACCTAATGGTTCATTTAGATGTTTTGTAGTTATCTGATTTAGAACTTCTAAGACGCTATTTTGCATAGCAATAGATCCACATATCATTATAATACCCTCTTCCTGTAGATGTTTTGAAATAAAATCTGATTGTTGAAGAATTAAATCCTGAACATATACTTTTGCTTCCTGTTCTTGAGAATAAGCAACATGAAACTGAGATAATTTATTTTCATTTTTTGCTTCATTCAAAAAATCAGCATACAACTCTAGCGATTGATGGGTTCTTCCACCCCAAAACAAATGTATATGTTGTTGTTTGTGATTGTCTTTTATCATTCCTAAAAAAGGAGCAATTCCAGTTCCGTTGGCAATCAACACAACATTTTTAGCCTTTTTTGGCAAATAAAAATTAGAATTATAATCTATATGCGCTTCAATAGTGTCCGAAGGATTCAAGCCACTTAAAATCGAAGAACATAAACCTTTATCATGCTTCTTAATACTCAACAGAATATCTCCATTAACCTTAGCGATGGAATATTGTCGAGCTGCTTCATTTATGTTTGGTCTAAAAGCGAGTAAATCACCAGACTGAAATTTAATTTTCTTAGTAGGTCTTAGCTGTAATAAAAAGGTGTCATCTATATTTAATTCCATTCGCTGAACCACTTTAAATTGTCTGGTGTTTTTAGAACTTCGTTTTTCAATAGGTTGCTGGATTTTTAAATTCTGATTTGAAGCTATATTCCATTGTGAAAGCCATGTTCTAAAAGCATCAAACGATTGATTATTAATTTTGAATAGTTCTAACTTCTGACTAAAATTTTCGTGTGAATTCAACAACTGATGAACCTCTTCAGCATACTTACAATAATCTGGGTAAAGCAAAGAACCAAAACCAACCACACTAAATTCTATGCTTTGATTTTGTGTTGTTGCTTCTAACAGTTTTTTGAATTTTGACGCATTTACTGGAGCTTCTCCTTCGCCATAAGTAGCTGTAAACACAATAACTTCTTTAGCTTTATTATAGTTAGCATAAGTATTTAAGGTTGTAATGTAAGCCGTCTTTCCGGTAGCAATTAAAGCCTTATAAAATAGGGTTGCAAATTGATAGGTGCTTCCAGTTTCAGAACCAACTAAGATGATATACTCTGCTTCGTCTTTTGTAAATTTATTCGTAATCTTTTTTGTTGCTTTTTGACGTTTTAAAGTCATTGCAAAACCAGAATAAATAAAGAATAGTAATGCAATGCAAACCAAGGCTAAAACTACAGACCACAAAATAGTGCCTTGCCCTGTATGTAAAAGCAAACTCCATTGCGACATTAATTTTACCAAAGGGTAATTCTGCTCGCTAATAATCTCACCAGAATACTGATTAATTAAAAGTTCTTTGTCTTTTAGCTTTATAAAATAATAGTCTTCTACATCATCTGAAAATGGAAACTCTATACTTTTAACATCAGCTATTTTTAAATTATTAAACACTTCAAAATCTGTAAAGGGTGTTTTTATAATTTCGTCTGAATTAACTTCTGGATAAGTATGTGTTATTTTAGTTTCTGGCAAAAGTGAAAACTTTTCTAGCGATAAATAAACACCTGTAAATGCTACGATAATAACTGGTATAAGAAACCAACGACCTAAAACAACGTGGTAATATTGATCAAAATTTTCATTAATTATTTTTGAAAAAAAACGTTTTATACCACCTTGTCTTTTAGCAATTAAAACAATGCCTGTAATTGCCATAAGAATTAAAAAGAAAGAAACTAAACCAACGATAAAACGTCCTGTAGATTTTAAGAATAAGGAACGATGTAGATTGGTGGTAAACTTAAAAAGAGGTGCTTTTTCTATAAGATCACCTAGCTTTTCACCTGTTTCTGGATTGACATAAAATGTTTCGCTATCTCCTTCTTTTGTAATAACAGAAGCTACAACAAAATTATTTTCATCTGTAGTGATGGTTATAATTTCGTCATAGCTTTCCGATAAGCTACTAATAGTTGTAGCTAAAGATATATTGCTATTAATCTTATACGGTTGTAACTGATTAGAAATTGGCTCAAAAGCCAAAATAGTACCAGTTATCGAAGCTAAAACAATAAAAAGTGAAGACACTAAAGCCAACATAAGATGACTAAATCTCCAGATAGAAATGGTCATTTTAACTGGTTTTATTGAGGCATCATTCTTATGTATCTAATAAAGCCAGTACCTTCAACTTTACTTTTTACATTCTCTGCTGTTAACTCTAATTCTACATCACTTTCGTAATATTCTTGATCCTCAACAGCAGTTTCAAATCTTAGTTTGTAACCTTTATCTATTTTATCGTTATCTATCTCTATAACACTAATGGAACGCTCACCTCCACTGATTGTCGCTCCTGTAATTGCATCAATATCTGATCGTTTTTTTCCATAGAACTGCCACCAAGACTCAACAGTATTGTACCACTCGTCATCATCTCCTTTTACATTTAAGGTCTCAACATATTCGCCTTCTGGATTCAATAATGAAATTACTATGTACGCGCCTTCACCTGTATAATTGGTCATTTGAATCATACATTTATACTTAGTGGATTCTGCCAAACTTGCAAATGACATTAAACCCAATACAACCGCAAATAATGCTATTAATTTTATGTTTTTCATCTTCAAAATTCTGTTACTTTAAAAATTCTATTGAAACGTTATTTTTACTTAAAAGTTCATTTTCTTTAGCTAAATCATAAGCAGATTCTTCAAAATCTGTAACCACATCTTTCTTAGCATTGTGCTTAAGTAGAAACTTTAAAATGGAATCATCTTGAGCTTTCATAGCCGCTAAATGTAAGGCTGTATTACCTTCATTATTTTTAGCATTAATGTCTTGACCCATAGTTATCGCTAATTTTAATAACGCTAAACTATTTTTCTCAACAGCCAAGTGAAACCAAGTATTTCCGTTTTTTTGAACTGCGGATAAATCGACTGTATTATCTTGAAGTAATTTCATCTTCTTTGTAAATTCATCTTTGTTTCTGTCTGAATACGAATTCACTAAGTAATATGCTAAATTATTGCCTTCAGCATCTACAATATTAGTATCATATCCTTTTTTTATGAGGAATTCTACAACATCCGTTTTATTGCCTCTAACGGCTAATGTTAAAGCCGATTGACCTTTTTTGTTTTTAGCATCGTACTCCTTTAAATTTTCGGTTAATAGCTTCACTATTTCGAAATCGTTTCTCGATGCCGCATTCATTACTGCATTATTGCCATTAAAATCTTTAGTACTTACATCTAAACCTTTTTCTAACAAATAATTAATTACGGCTATATCTTTACTTCTTGATGCTAAAATGTGTAATGGATTTACACCTTCTTCATTAGAAATGTTTGGATTTAAACCAACGCTTTCAAGATATTTATAAACGTCTAAACCGTTTGTTTTTCCTCTTGTTCCAGAGGCCGCAAATAAAAAGGCTTGGTCTGTTCCTTTTATACCTTTTTCTAAAAGCGCGTTCATTAATGCAATATTGCCCGTTTTAGCCACATAGTTAAAAATACCGTTACCCTCATTATCAACACTATTTATGTCTAATCCTTGAGATTGAAAATATGTTGTCAATGCCAAATCTGTATCAGTTGGTACAGCCAATAACAAGGCATTTGCACCATTTGGATTTGTCTTTTTAATGAGATCTGAATTCTTATTAATTAAGAGATCATATACTTTTGTATTCTTTTGACCAGCTCCAGCTGCAAAATTAATAATGGTATTCCCTTTATCGTCCGTGATATCAGTTTTTGCACCATTTTTAAGAAGGTAATCTACCAATTGTACATTGCCTTTATAGGCTGCCCAAAAAATATAGGTTCTCCCATCGTGAGTTAACTTATTGACATCATTGCCCTTTTGAGATATTAAATACGTAATAGTCTCTAAAGGTGCATTTTGCAAGGTTGCATATACAACTCCATCAAAATTATTGCTATTAGCTTCACTAGGATTGTTACCTTCTTTTATTTTAGTCTTAACAGTTTCTACACTTGGTTTTGTATCCCAAAAATCGCGTTTTAAAAATACGTTCTCTTGAGAAAACCCTTGTGCAAAAATTGCAATTAAGATAAGTGCGAAATAGTTTTTTAAATGTTTCATGTTACTTCTTTACAAAAGATTCTATAGTTATATTTATTTCTTTTTCTTCTGAAACCTCATCTGCAAATAAATGCTTGTATAATGGTTTATTATCTACTTTAGTTTCTAAAACTAAATCTTTATCTCTTCCGTAAACCTCGTCCCATTTACGTCTTACTTTAGCCCACTTTTCTTGATTAGCTTTCCACCAATCTTGTGCAGCTTGGCATCTACTATCATCTACCTTTACATAGGTATTGTATCCTTTTTCGTTAGCTAAAACCACATCTTCTTTTCCTTTTTCTCTAATGACTTTAGCGTTATCTTGGTCGTGTACCCAACCATAATCAGTGATTTCTTGGCGGTTTCCTCTTAGAGTTACGTTATAATCGCTTCGTTTAGTATATTCTCTTCTTGGTAAAGGAGCAGTAGTTGTATTTTCCCAATAACTTTTACCATCTACATGTACCCAAGTTGAAGAGCCTTCGTAACGTGGACTATCATCTACCTGATACACTTTTTGCGTCCACTGCCCTTTTACATCTGCCTTAGATTTGTTTTCAAAAACCCATTCATTATCTCCATTATACATGTAAAAATCTGTGTTTTCGAATAACCAATCTTGTCTCCAATGCTTTACAATATGTGGACTATCTGGTCGTCCTACTTGTAATAAATGTTGAATTGAAATTTTATTATCCTCATCCTCTACTAGTTGCGCCCACTCTAAACCTTTATCTACTTTGGTTTTTGATGGTTTGTATAAAGAGTCTTCACTAAAAGAAAAGGTTTCTGTAAAGTTAAATGTGACCTCATAACATCCGCACATATCTTTAATTGCGTTTTGATCTTTTTGTTTTTTTTCTTGCGAATTCCCTGATAATGAAAGGGCTAAAAACGCCAATGAAAATGCTACTATTTGCTTCATGAAAATTGATTAAAATTATTTTTAAAAATTTCTATTCTTATTTAGACTGATTTAAAATAAGATATTATATTTGCGACAAATTTATCAAGAATGAGTCTAAATAAAAATAATTTTCTAATTTATTTTTTACTTTTTTTTCAAACACTAATATTTACTCAAGAAAATAAGAGTGCCATAGATAGTGTTAAGACTGAATCCTTAAATGAAGTCGTTGTAACAGGTCAATACAACCCTACTTCTATTAAAAAATCGGTACATAATGTTATCGTTATAAACAGAAAACAAATAGAACAAGTAGCTGCTAATAACCTAGCAGACTTACTAAACTTTAATCTCAATCTTACCATTATACCTAATGCTCAAACGGGTCGCTCTACCATTTCATTCTTTGGTTTAGATGCTCAATATTTCAACATTTTGGTGGATAATATTCCATTAGTTAGTGACAATGGCTTAGGAAACAACATCGATTTAACCCAAATAAATCTAGATGATATAGAACGCATAGAAATTGTTGAAGGTGCAATGGGAGTTGAGTATGGAGCCAATGCGGTTTCTGGCGTTATAAATATTATTACTAAAAAATCTATTGATAATGATTGGCGCATTCAAGCTTATATACAAGAAGAAACTGTTAGCGATGAGTACGAATGGTTTGAAAAAGGCAGACATATACAATCCTTAAGTATTGCTCATAACTTTAATGACAAATGGATGGCTAAAATCGGAGCTAACCGAAATGATTTTGCAGGTTTTTTTAATAATAGACAAGGCCAAGACTATTATCAGAATGATGGCTTAAGAGGCTACGAATGGCTACCAAAAGAACAGTTAAATACAAATGCATTATTAACATATAGAGGTGACAAATTTAGATTGCTGTACAAGTTTGAATACTTTAATGAGCAAATTAATTTCTATGATGCTTCTGTTAGAGCTAATATAGATACCCAATCTCAAACAAGTAATCCCTCTGCTACTGATAGAATTTTTACAACCAATCGTTTTGTAAACAATTTAAATATCGATGGATACTTAAACTCTGGTGCCAATTATAACATTGCGCTTTCTTACCAACAGCAAGAACGCGACTTAAATGAGTTTAACTATTATATATTAACTGAAGAGCGTAGCAACGAAACTGACGAAACTTACCAATCTAGTAAAGTCTTGTTTTCTAAAGGGACGATAGGAAACTTGGTGAAAAGTGATTTTTACAATTTTCAATTGGGTTATGAAGCACGTTATATTGAAGGTTTTGACACTCAAGCTTCAGGAAGTGTAACACAACAAGATAAATCCAATAAACAAACCAACTTAGCCTTTTTTGGCTCTTCGGAATTAAGTTTAACTGATAAATTTTCATTGAGACCTGGTTTGCGTTATGAGTACAATACGATGTTTAAGTCCAAAGCAATGGCTTCATTGAGTGCACGCTATTTAATGAATAAAGGTTTTGAGTTACGCGGAAATGTTGGTACCTCATACAGAACTCCAAATTTTGAAGAGCTTTACTACTATTTTGTAGATTCTAATCATGATGTTAGAGGAAACGAAAATTTAAATCCAGAAAATGGTTTTTCGGCATTCGTTAATTTAAAGAAGAGAAGTTGGTTTAATAACCTTTCTTTAATAAACAACTTAAAGTTTAGCTATGTAGATGTCTCTGATAGAATTGATTTAGCCGTTGTAAATACAACTCCATTACAATATCAGTATATCAATATCGATAAATTTAAACTCTGGAGTGTGTCATTAGAAAATGGCTTAAAGGCTGAAAATCTAAGCTTTAACTTAGGTGCTACGTTTCAAGGTATTTCTAGAATTAATTCTAACGAAGCAAATGGAAATGATAATTTTCTCTACAATTTTCAAATTAATACAAGCGCATCCTATTTTGTAAAACCTTGGGATACATCCTTCACCTTATTACTAAAATATAACGGAGAGCAAGAACAGTATATCATTTCTGGTTCTGATACAGACGGAAATTCTACATTTTCTAAAGCAACAACTGACGCTTATAGTTGGTTAGATGCTTCAGTGAGAAAATCATTTCTAAACAATAAAATAGATGTCACGTTTGGTGGCAGAAACTTATTAGATATAACCAATGTTAATGTTAGTAATGGCTCAACTGGCGGAACACATGCTGCTGACAACAGCTCGCTATTACTAGGATACGGACGATCTTTTTATTTAAAATTATTATATAACCTAAATTTTTAAACACTAATTATTATGACGAATAAATTTTTAAAACTAGCCTTATGCTTATGCGTTGTTGCATTTTCAAGCTGTAGTTCAGATGATGATGCTACTGGACCAATAGACATCACAATTGAAGGAGCAGTCGTAGCGCCCGAAGTAGGAGGCCCAAATCAACAGAATCAAGTTTATATAGATTTAAGCACTAACACTACCACAGTTGTACAACGCGACTCTTGGGATTTAGGGTTTTATTCTGGTAACGAATTTAGAGTTTCTATCAATGGTTCTATTGCAATGGCTGTTGCAGAACTTTCTTCAACAGATATAGATGCTATTAATTCATCAACACAAGAAGTTCAAGATTTACAACCGCAAGTAGCCGTTGGTACTTTTGATAGTGGCAATGTAGCCTTTGTTGATGCCTTTGATGGATCTATTAATGGTACAGCAATTGAAGAAATTTCTACAACTGATACTGAAAACAATGTGTATTTATTAAATCTAGGTAATGCTGTTGGCACTGAAACTCCTGCTACAGGAAGTGTTGCTCTAAATGGAGATGCTAGAGGTTGGAAAAAAATTAGAATACTTCAAAACGAAGGAGATTACGTATTACAATACGCCGATTTAGATGCTATTACGCATGAAGAAATTACAATTTCAAAAAGTTCTGACACTTCATTTACATTCTTTAGTCTAGATACTGAAACTATCTTAAACGTAGAGCCTGCTACTGAAAACTGGGATTTAAACTTTACAACATTTACAGATGAAGTTTTTGCAGGTCCAGACAGTTACGGAGCTTATTTTTATGGTGACTTTGTAGCTTCTAATAGTAATGCTAATGTTGGTATCTATGCCATAGATACAGAGGAAAACACCGAATTAACCTATGATAATTTTACAATTTCTGATGTAGTAACAACTAATTTATCTTCAGATCAAAGAGCAATAGGTAGTAGTTGGAGAAATGGTGGAGGTCCAAGTTCTTTACCATCTTTAAAAGAAAATGTGTTTTATATTATTAATGATGCTAATGGCAATCTTTATAAATTAAAGTTTATAGCTTTAACGAATGAAGCTGGAGAACGTGGTTATCCTGAATTTGTTTACAGCTTACTACAATAAACATATAATTTACTAAAAGTAATAAAAAGTCCTTATTGAATCAATAAGGGCTTTTTTTAATGATACTTCGTAAATATTTTAGTAGCCTCATTATAAGAACTCTCAAAGCTCATGGCATTTAAGTCATGGGCTTTTTTTTGTGTAAAGTAAGACAACATTTTCTCGGTTGGCATATTGCCTGTAAGGTCATCTTTAGCCATTGGGCAACCACCAAAACCTTGTATAGCTCCATCAAAACGTCTGCAACCCGCTTTATAGGCAGCATCAATCTTTTCGAACCAAGTGGTTGGTGTAGTATGTAAATGCGCTCCAAATTCTATATGAGGATAAGCTGGAATTAAGTTAGAAAACAAATAATCAATATTCTCAGGATCAGAGCTACCAATTGTATCACTTAAAGATAAAATTTTTACTCCCATTTTTGCTAAGCGTTCTGTCCACTCACCTACAATATCAACATTCCAAGGGTCACCATAAGGATTACCAAAACCCATAGAAATATACACTACAACTTCCTTGTTGCTCTTGTCTGCAATTTCTAATATTTCAGAAAGTGTTATTACAGATTGTGCTATAGTTTTGTGCGTGTTACGCATCTGAAAGTTTTCAGAAATAGAAAACGGAAAACCTAAATAATCTATTTCCTTATGGACTGATGCGTCGTTTGCACCTCTTGTATTAGCAATAATTGCCAACAATTTACTTTCGGTTTTACTTAAATCTAATTGTGCTAAAACTTCAGCAGTATCAACCATTTGCGGAATGGCTTTTGGTGACACAAAGCTTCCAAAATCTATAGTATCAAATCCTACTCTAAGTAAAGACTGGATATATTGCACCTTCTTTTCAGTAGGTATAAAGTCCTTAATACCTTGCATGGCATCTCTAGGACATTCTATGATTTTTACGGCTTTGTTCATTGGTTCAAATATACATTAATTGATAGTGAAATCGAACTTGAATTTAATTTTGAATATTCAGAATAGTATAAAAACTGCAATCCCAATAAACACAATTATCTGAAGCCACTTTAAGACTAAACCAGAGTTTTTGTGATTTAAAGTATAAGCCTTAATCTGACCTGCTAATAAAGCTATTAAAGAAAAAATTACAAATGAAACTAACATAAATACAAATCCTAGAATATAAAACTGCCAAACCGTACTCATAGACTCACTAAACAAAAAACCAGGAAAAAATGCTAAAAAGAAAATTGTCACTTTTGGGTTTAAAACATTCATAAAAAAGCCTTGAACAAAAAGCTGTTTCAAACTTTTCTTAGGCACATTTTCAGAATCAAAATTAAGACTAGCGTCAGATGTATAGACTTTGTAAGCGAGATATAAAAGGTAAATAGCGCCTAAAAGTTTAATACCAAAAAATATATTTTCGTTTGCAGATATAATCGCAGAAATGCCAAATGCTAATAACGTAGTATGAATTATACAGCCAGTAATTAGCCCACACACAGTAGCAATACCATAGGCTTTACCATTTGTAATACTTTGTACAAGGACAAAAATATTGTCCGGTCCTGGCGAAATTGCCAAAGCTGATGTTGCCAATGCAAATGATATGAGGATGTCGTAATTCAACATTAAAATTTGCCCTAAAATACATCAAAACAAAAATATTTGGTAAGGTCTTAGCAATAAAAGCGACACAAATAGATAAAAAAAGCAATATGAAAAAAACTACACTTATCTTATTTATTACAATTCTGTTTCTAAATAATAGCTTAGCGCAATCCACAGCTACTTATGATATTAATTTTACTAGCGTATGGAATTCTAATGATCACGGCACATTACCTAGCAATGCACATTGGTCTGACTTAGTAGGAGCTAACCATAATAATAATGTTACATTTTTAGAAATGGGAGGTACTGCAACAACTGGTATAGAAAATGTTGCAGAGCTTGGATCTAATACAGTGTTTAATTCTGAAGTTCAAACTGCTATAAATGCTGGTAATGCTGAGCAATGGTTAAGTCAATCTTTTTCACCTTTTGCTGCAATTAGCTCCGCTACCTTAAGTAACATTGTAGTTTCTGAGGATTATCCACTTTTAACGCTCGTATCAATGATTGCACCTAGTCCAGATTGGATTATTGCTGTTAATGGTCTTAACTTATGGGATACAAATATGAATAAATGGAAAGAAACATTTACCGTAGATTTATTTCCTTATGATGCTGGTACTGAAGAAGGATTTGGCTACTCTGGAAATAATGCCGCTACAAATCCGAGAGGTGTTATAACAAATATTGCTGGCGCAAGCGGTTATCCATTTAATTCTGAAAAAATAGGTACATTGACCATTACATTTAAAAGTACAACACTAAGTACAGATGATATTGAAAGCATTAATGAAGTTAAAGTATTTCCTAACCCAAGCAACACAGGAATAATTACTGTTAGTAATTCTAACTTTTTAAAACAAATAGAAATTTATGATGTCTTAGGTAAGCGAGTAAAACAAATATTAATTAATCCATCTAACAACGATCAACCTATTGATGTTAGTAACCTTAGAAAAGGAGTTTATATTCTTAGATTAACTGGTGAATCTGAAAGTATAACTACAAAAAAGTTAATTCTAAACTAAGAGTAACAACAATGTTAAAATATATAAAAAAGCGCATTTAATGCGCTTTTTTTAATAATGCTTTATTGATATCCTTAATGAGTTTTGGCCCTTCATAAATAAAGCCAGTATACAGCTGAACTAAATCTGCACCAGCCTCTAATTTTTCTAAAGCATCTTTCGCAGAATGTATGCCTCCTACTCCAATTATAGGAAATGCTTTATTACTTTTTTCAGCCAAAAACCGAATTACCTCAGTAGAACGATTGGTTAAGGGTTTACCACTTAATCCTCCCATTTCAGTTTTGTTATTACTTTTTAATCCTTCTCTAGATATGGTTGTATTCGTAGAAATAACTCCATCAATTTTTGTAGTTGAAACAATATCTATAATATCTATTAATTGCTCATCCGTTAAATCTGGGGCAATTTTTAAAAGTATAGGTTTAGTCTTTGGTTTTTGAAAATTTAAAACCTGTAAGGCTTTTAAAAGTTGGGTTAAAGGTTCCTTATCTTGTAATGCTCTTAAGTTTGGAGTATTTGGCGAACTCACATTTACCACAAAATAATCTACATAATCAAAAAGTGCATTAAAACAGATTTCGTAATCATTAACAGCATTTTCGTTTGGCGTCACTTTATTCTTACCGATATTTCCACCGATTAAAACTCCTTTGTTTTTCTTTAATCTTTCTACTGCTTTCTCTACTCCACCATTATTAAAACCCATTCGGTTTATTATAGCCGAATCTTCCTTAAGTCTAAACAAACGATTTTTAGGGTTGCCATCTTGTGGCTTTGGTGTTAACGTTCCTATTTCTACAAAACCAAAACCAAAATTAGAAAGCTCATTATACAACTTTGCATCTTTGTCAAAGCCTGCTGCTAAACCAACAGGATTCTTAAATTTTAAACCAAATAATTCACGCTCCAACCTTTTATCTTCAACCAGATATAAGCTTTTAAATAAGCTTTTCATACCAGGGAATTTTGATAATGTTCTAATTAATGAAAAGGTGAAATGATGAATTTTTTCTGGGTCGAAACAAAAAAGTAATGGTCTAATTAATGCTTTGTACATGAGATGAGTTTTGCAGTGCAAAAATAAGCCAAATACAATCAAAATAAAAGAAACACAACTGAGACTTGCGCTTTAAAAAAGCGTTGGTTATTTTTGAGTATATTCAAAAAAAATCATGATAGAGAAACAACATATTATAGACCGATTTATAAGCTACGTAACTATAGATACAGAATCTGACCCAAATTCTGAAACCACTCCTAGCACAGTTAAACAATGGGATTTAGCCAATAAATTAGTAGAAGAACTAAAAGCCATTGGTCTTAGTGATGTTACTATAGATGACAATGCTTACATTATGGCAACATTACCAAGTAATGTAGAACATGCTGTACCAACTATTGGGTTTATCTCTCATTTTGATACCTCACCAGATTTTACTGGAGCCAATATAAAACCTCAAATTGTAGAAGATTATGATGGTAAAGACATTATGCTTAATGCAGAGCAAAATATAGTATTATCACCAGATTACTTTGAAGATTTACTACAATACAAAGGTCAAACTCTAATTACTACAGATGGTACAACACTTTTAGGAGCTGATGACAAAGCCGGAATAACAGAAATAGTTTCGGCAATGGAATATCTTATCAATCATCCCGAAATAAAACATGGCACTATAAAGGTTGGTTTTACTCCAGACGAAGAAATTGGAAGAGGTGCACATAAATTTGATGTAGAAAAATTTGGTGCAGACTGGGCTTATACCATGGATGGAAGCCAAATTGGCGAACTAGAGTACGAAAACTTTAATGCTGCAGGAGCTGTAATTAAAGCCAAAGGCAAAATTGTACATCCTGGTTATGCTAAAGGGAAAATGGTAAATTCTATGTACTATGCCTCTGAGTTTATAAATGCATTACCACGATTAGAAACACCAGAACATACAGAAGGCTATCAAGGTTTTTTTCATTTGCATAATATCTCTGGTAAAGTAGAAGAAACAACACTACAATACATTATTAGAGACCACGATAAAGACAAGTTTGAAGCTCGAAAAGCGTTAATGAAAAAAATAGTTCTAGACCTCAATACTAAGTTTGAAGCTGAAGTTTTTGAAATAGAGATTAAAGACCAATACTTTAACATGAAAGAAAAGTTAGAACCTGTAATGCACATTGTAGATATTGCTGAAGAAGCTATGAAAGCATTAGACATAAAACCACTTATTAAACCTATCAGAGGCGGTACAGATGGTTCTCAACTCTCGTATATGGGTTTACCTTGTCCAAATATTTTTGCAGGAGGACACAATTTTCATGGACGCTATGAGTATGTGCCTGTAGAAAGTATGCAAAAAGCTGTAGAAGTTATATGTAAGATTGCTGAATTGACAGCTTCTAAAGCTTAAATAAAGTTTAATTGTTTTTTTGAAAAAGTGCATATTAACGCCTTTAAGAATAGTTATGTACCAATCTTATAGAAAGTGTATAATAACTTATTAATATGTTGGTATATCTGTACTTTTTTGGCTATGTTTATATATACTAACGTTGCCAGTAATTTAAGAAACCCTCGAAATGAAAGAACAAATCGAACGCATAAAAGCAAAATTTGACCAATTAAAACAGTTGGATAAGGATTTTGAAGTGTTCGGTTCTGAAAAGCATAAATACTTGTTTAATCCAACAAAATCGGAAAAAGAATTAATTGCTTTTGAGGAAAATAACAGCATAAAATTACCAGTGGAGTATAAAGAATTTTTAATGGAAATCGGAAATGGTGGAGCTGGACCGTATTACGGATTGGAGCCGATTGAAAATGGACTTTTTGCTGACCTAGATTATAAAGATAAAAGTGACCTAAATGACTTATCTAAACCTTTTCCTCATTCCGAACATTGGAATCTGGATTTCGGAAAAGTAACTGACGAAAACGAAGACGAATATTTTAAGCAAAAAGACGAAGAATATTATCAAAATAAATGGGCAAACGGACTTTTGAGAGTTTCGAATTTTGGTTGCGGAGTTTCAATGAATTTAGTTGTTAACGGAAAAGAATACGGAAATTTATGGGTTGATGACAGATGTAACGAACAAGGAATTTATCCTAATCCTTACATCGAAAATCGAGATAGAATAACGTTTCTCGATTGGTATGAACATTGGATTGACAATGAACTGAAAGAAAAAACTACTGGCAACACCGTGTATAATTAATTGCTTGGGTCACTGCCGACTTACGAAAATTCCGCTGGAATTTTCTATCTGTGATTTGTTTGCTAAATTAGTTGCTTAAACACGCAACTAACCATACACAACAACGTTATCTCTAATTATGAAAAAAAACATCGGAAAATTAATTTTATTATTTGCTCTGATTTTTAGTCAATACAATTTCAGTCAAAATTCCGATGAAATAAAAACTTTTGAAACTCAAGATGGAAAAACGATTAAATTACTACCGAACAATAGAGTTTTATTTGAAGTAAGCGAAAAAATAAGTTATCCAGATAGCACAAATGTAATAAGAACAACAAATGACGGAAAAAAAATATGCGGACTTCGAATTTCGTACTTACTTCACCAGAGTTATGGTTTTTATAGATATGACGGACAGAATATAGTCTTAACATTTCAGGATGAGAATCCTATCGAAAAAATAGATATAAACACTACGGACACAAAAATAAATGAACAACAAACTCTTGTTAGAGTAAAAAAAGAATTCGATACATTTTTTGACTTAAAAGTATATCAAGAAGATAAAGAACTATGCAATATTCTTTCTTTTGGAGAGAGTTGCAATTTTACAATTGAAGATACCAAAAAACCTTTGGTATTGGATTATAATGGCAATCTGAAAACTATCAAATTAAATTTGGATAAAGAAATAGAAATAATTGTTTCAATAAACGATTTAAAAGGCAACAACCAAATTAAAAACGAAAGTTTAGTTTATAATATTAGCGAATTGATTGAAAAATAACTAGAGATAACAATGTGTATAATTCATTGCTAGTTATAGCGTACTTACGAAAATCCTCGCGGATTTTCTATACGGTTTGTATTTGCTAAATTAGGTGCTTAAACAACGCAACTAATCTTATACAAAACCGTTGTGTGCAATTAAAATAAACAGATGTACGAGAAATTAACATATAGTGGAAATGAATGCAATAACTATTTGTATTTCTCTTTTGATGCCGAATATTTCGACACCAAAAAAATAACGGAGGAATTAAATATTGAGCCAACTTCTGTTATGATGAAAAAAGAGCCTGTTCCAAAATCAACCGCTTGGAAATATCAAATTGATGCAGGAAACGAAATTGATTTGGAAAATTATCTTGAAAAACTGATTGATATAATTGAGCCCAAAATAGAAATCATAAACCGACTGAAAGAGAAATATAATTTAACAACCAGAATACAATTTGTAATCGACATTGATATAAATCCAGAATCTTCTACGCCATATTTCGGACTGAATAAAAGAACGATTGAGTTTTTAGCCAAAACTGGAACTGAAGTAGACTTTGACCTTTACAAAGCCGACACAATTGGATTATTAAACAACTAATATGGAAATAGAAAAGAATGAATTAATAACCAAAAAAGTAGGTTACGAAGCAATGTTATATTGCATAAAAGCATATTGGGAAAATAGTGGTTCAAATGATTTGACAGATATTTTGAGTGGTGGAGAATATTGGAAAGGTACTGATGAACCTGCTGATTCGGCATTTTGGGAATATTGGACAGAAGCAATTGAGAAAGTGAAATCTGATGGACCAATGATTAAGGAATTAAAATAGAAATAAAAACTGCACACAACAATGGCTATAAGTAATTGCTTGTTCTCGCCTGCTTTGGAAATTCCGTAGGAATTTACAACTCGGTGTTTACTTGCTAAGTTAAGTGCTAAACCACGCAACTACTCATAGCCGAGACCGCTGTCCTTTATTATTCACACTGTAGCGGAATGAAATAATTATCCTACCTTTAAAGAAACTGCTAACCAATGATTAAGTTCTTTAGACACATCCGACAGCAACTCATTTCAGAAAACAAAACTGGAAAATATTTAAAGTATGCCATTGGAGAAATTGTACTCGTTGTTATTGGAATTTTAATTGCCTTATCGATTAATAATTGGAATGAGCAAAGAAAGGTTAGAACAAATGAACGAGAATTACTTAGTAGTATTTTAAAGGATTTAATTATAGATGAAAATAGAATAAATGAACATATTAAATACTACCAAGATGATCAATCAATGCATTATCACATTTATCAAGATTCTCAAGGTCTTTTGAGTAATGATACAATAATTGACTTTAGCACATTACGAGCTGCGAGAATTTTTAATCTAACAATTGAAGCCAGTTATTCTAAATATATTAAGGAAATAAGTAAAAATAATATTAGAGTAAATATTGATGATTATTTCAAACAAGAGGATAATGTAAATGATGCAATGAAAGTATTATCTGATTATAAGGAATCTAGATTAAAACTTTTTTTATCAAAATACGGTATCAATGACGCCAAAGAATTATTTAAAAACAAACAACTAGATTATTATGACCTTAGAGAAAAAAATATTTTTTCTCATTCAAAACTAAAGGACAGATATGGTTCTGAAGAGTTAGAACAATTACTGTTCGATTTAGGTATAAAAACATCTTGGGCATTATCTGCACTTAAAGGTGTTTTAGAGGCAAACAAAGAACTTCAATTAGACTTAAAAAACGAATTGAGCGGAAAAAATGTAAGCGTTGAAAAATAACGAAAACACAACAAGACTTGTGATTTATTATCCAGAACTTTAGTTAATAAATTATCCTACCTTTAAAGAAACCGCTAACCAATGATTAAGTTCTTTAGACACATCCGTAAAAATCTACTTTCCGAAGGTAAAACTGGAAAATACTTTAAATATGCCATTGGCGAAATTGTGCTTGTTGTTATTGGTATTTTGATTGCGCTTTCAATTAACAATTGGAATGAAAAGGATAAATTAAAAACGGAAGAAATAAAGTTTCTAAAAAACTTTAAACAAAGTCTAATTGCGGATATAGAGTTTAATAATTTCAGGTTTAATAAATATGACTTAACCAAAGAATCTATTTCCATTTTATTAAATCATATGGAACAAGATTTACCATATCAAGATTCCTTGAAATACCACTTTGGAAGAATTACACAAAGTTGGAAACCTAAAATAAATACAGAAGTCTTTGAAGCCTTAAAATCAAAAGATGTAAACTTAATATCAAATGACAACCTGAGAGACAAACTAATCGGTTATTATTCTTGGTCTAACAACGTATTAGACGCACAAATTAATACATACGTTCAAAGAATAGAAGATGCAAGTTCATCTATTTTTAATTCACGATTTAACGCTTTATGGAATGGCAACTACCAAAAATATCGAGTTACGGAAAACTTTGACGATTTGAAACTTGAAATGATACCGAACAACTATAATGAACTTAAAAAGGATAAGGTGTTTATGTATTTCCTTGGAAGTCTTAAAAACCAATTTTATTGGGATATAGAAGTAGTTCAAAACGAAATTAATCCAAAGATTAATGATTTGATAAGTTCAATCGACTCTGAATTAAAAACTTTAGAATAATAACGAAAGTACAACAAACCAATGATTAAGTTCTTTAGACATATTAGACAAAAACTACTCTCTGAAAACAAATTCAGTAAATATCTTCTTTATGCCATTGGCGAAATTATTCTTGTCGTTATTGGGATTTTAATTGCACTAAGTATAAATAATTGGAATGAAAATCTTAAACTAGATAAAGAAGAAATAACTATACTCGAGAATTTAAATAAAAACTTAATTCTAGCAAAAAACCAGTCTGACTCTTTAATTTCCTATGAAAAAAGATTGATTAAAGACATAATAACTGTAATCAATTATGAATCCAATAATTTACTAATCAACAAAGACAGTATTGGAATTATAACATTCAAAAATGCTTTATGGAATCTAGATAGTCATCTGCTTGTTGTAAATGCTTATGAAGATTTAAAAAACACCAATAAATTAGAACTTATAAAAAACCAAGGTTTAAAAGAAAAATTCACAAGTTTAGAAATTAACTTAATTGAACTTAAAATAATGTTAGACGATAGATTAAATTTTCAGCAAATTCGAGTTGATAACATTGCTGAAAATGACATCAACTTTATTCCGTTTTTAAAATCTTCTTTTCCAACTATAGATATTTCTAACGAAAAGTCGAATGATTATAGTAAAATATTGAGCAATCGACGCATTAGAAACCTTCTTGGTATTAAATTATTTATGACTAAAGATATTCTTATCTCTAAAGAAAATCTTGGTAGAGAAATTAAAGATTTGATATCATTAATAGAAATGGAAGTAAAGGAAAAAAATAATTAAAGCAAAACAAACCGCTAACCAATGATTAAGTTCTTTAGACACATCCGTAAAAATCTACTTTCCGAAGGTAAAACTGGAAAATATTTTAAATATGCCATTGGCGAAATTGTACTTGTGGTTATCGGGATTTTAATTGCGTTACAGATTAATAATTTCAATAATAACAGACAAGAAATAAAAATTGAACAAGAATATTTATTGTCATTGCAAACTGAATATGAAACCAACCTAGAAAAAATTAACCTTAGTCTTCAAAAAAATAAAGAACGTGTAAATGCGGTAGAAGATATGCTGACTTTATTTGATGCTAATGTACTAGACACAACAAGCGATAAAGCTATATCAGATATATTGTATTCAGTTTTTTCTGGCGACGCAACCTTTCAACCATCAAAAGGAGTATTAACTGATGTTATCAGTTCAGGGAATCTTAACGTCATTAAAAATAAAAAACTAAGACAACGTCTTGCCTCATTTGAAAGCAAATTGGATTTTTTAAAATTAATGAGAACTGCCATTAAAGATTTAAAGAATAAACTAAAAAACCAATTAAATAATAATGGAAGTATCCGAAAGTTATTGATAGATAGAGGTCGTAATTTTGAAAACAAATCAATCTCTGATTCAAGGAATAATAGACAAATTTTTAGTTCTATTGAATTTGAAAATAACCTTTTAGATTACTATCTAACAATTTCAGCAGCCAATGGGCCAAGAGTTTTTGGCGGAATAAAAGAGCAAATAGAACAAATTTTAGTTGAAATTGATTTAGAAATTAATAAATAACAAAAGCACTATAAAGTACTGTTGTAAAAAACAAGTAATTTGAGAAGCATAAAATAACTAACCAATGCAAACCACAAAACACATCGCAAAAAACTTACACCAAGTTTATTTTGGTGGTAACTGGACGGCTTCAAATTTTAAAGACACCTTAAAAGATGTCACTTTAGATGTGGCTTCAAAAAAAGTTAATAACCTTAATACTATCTTATCTCTAACATTTCATATTCATTATTACTTAAAAGGCACGATGGATGTTCTAAAAGGTGGTGATTTAACCATTAGAGACAAATATAGTTTTGACCATCCAACTATAGAAACTGAAACCGAATGGCAAGAGTTTCAAACTAATTTATGGATTGAAGCTAAAGAATTTATTAGTCTTATTGAAAAACTAGAAGATAGTATTCTCGTAACCTTCTTAGCAGAAGAAAAGTATGGTACCTACTTTAGAAATCTTTTTGGTATTGTAGAACATACTCATTATCATTTAGGGCAAATAGCAATTATTAAAAAATTGGTTTAAGCATCTTAAATTACGTGATTAAAAATCATGAAAAAGTGACAAATTGCACCACCCAAAACAAATAAATGCCAAACTACGTGGAAATATGGCACTTTATTTATAGCATAAAATACAATACCAATAGTATAAGACAATCCGCCTGCAAATAACCACATCACTCCGCTTGGTCCTATGGCATCAGATAAGTTAGTAAAATCAAACACAATAAGCCATCCCATTACTAAGTATAAAAGTGTTGAAAACAACTCAAATCGGCCTGTAAAAAAGAGTTTTAGAATAACACCAAAAGCTGCAATTCCCCATACTGTCCAAAATAGTGGCCAACCCAAACTATCCGTAAGTGTAATTAGCAAAACTGGTGTATATGTGCCTGCGATAAGTAGATATATACTTATATGATCTACTATTCTAAAATAATGTTTATGTTTTTCCCCTTTTACTGCATGATAAAACGTTGATGCTAAAAATAAAATGATAATAGAAATACCATACACAATAACACTAAATAAGCTCCATGGCTTGGTATTATCGGCGTAAACAATTAACAAGACTAGTGCTGCTATTCCGAGTGCAGCACCAATACCATGAGTCCAAGCATTAAGTTGTTCTTCTAATTTAGTTTGTATGCGCATTTAACTTTTAGACTTAGAAGTTGTTTTGGGTTTAGATTTCCCCCATTTATTAACACAAGCGTAAAAATCGATCTTAAAAGCAGATTTTTGACGTTCTAATCGTTCATTTTGGAACGCACGTTGTAAAATATCTTCAATTAAATAGTCTTCCTCTACCTCTAAAGGAACAAATTCTTTTTTTAAAGAAATATCGAATAAACTGGCCGTATTATTAAACCAAAAAGCACGCCAACCACTCCGCAGCTCTTTAATGAGTTCAAAAGTAGTTTTTCCGGTTTGCCTATGTATAAGTTTTACTAAAATCTGTCCTTCCGTTTTAGTGAGTTTTTTTAACTCAGCAGAAAATTCGTCCTCAATGTATTTTTGAATCACTTTAGAATACTTCTTTTTATCACTTTTACGTTCTAAGGTTTCTAATCGTTTTTGCAAGGCCTCCAAACGTTCGGCGGCTAGCTTTGCATAAGGGTAAACTTTTAAGGTTTTTCGTCTTAAAATAATATAACGTACGCGAGCATTTCTATCTGCAAAATATAAATTAGGCAATACCATAACTTCGTCTAACTCAACAGAAGTTATTGGTATAGAATCACCTTCTATTATCATGTAATGCACTGCTGTAGAATCTTGCTTTACAGGATCTTCTTGAGCAAAAATTGCCATAGAAAAGAACATTGCTATGTATGTGATATACTTCATAATTTATAGTAACCCAAAATCATTCCAAAAATAATTTAAAGCGTTTTCAAAATTAGTAATTAATATATCCTTTAACCTTAAATTAGTATTAATATTATTATTTTTAAACAAAAATTTACACAAATGGCTAAAAAGCAATTATTAAATAAAAAGTCGATGGACTTTTTAGAAAAATATCTCAATAATGCCTCTCCTACTGGTTATGAATGGGAAGGGCAAAAAATCTGGATGGATTACCTTAAACCCTATGTAGATGAATTTATAACAGATACTTATGGTACTGCGGTTGCGGTGATTAACCCAAAAGCAAAATTTAAAGTGGTTATTGAAGGGCATGCAGATGAAATCTCGTGGTATGTTAACTATATCTCTGATAATGGTTTAATTTATGTGATTAGAAATGGTGGTAGCGACCATCAAATTGCTCCTAGTAAGATTGTAAATATTCATACTAAAAAAGGCATTGTAAAGGGCGTATTTGGCTGGCCAGCTATACATACTAGAAATCGTTCTAAAGAAGAACCACCAAAGCCAGATAATATTTGTATTGATATAGGTGCAAAAGATAAAAAGGAAGTTGAAAAAATGGGTGTTCATGTAGGCTGTGTTATTACATATCCAGATGAATTTCATATTTTAAATAAAGATAAATTTGTTTGTCGTGCTTTAGATAATAGAATGGGAGGCTTTATGATTGCTGAAGTGGCACGTTTACTTCACGAAAACAAAAAGAAATTACCATTTGGACTCTATGTTACCAATTCTGTACAAGAAGAAATTGGTTTGCGTGGTGCAGAAATGATTACTGAAACCATTAAACCAAATGTGGCAATTGTTACAGACGTTACACACGATACTACAACACCAATGATAGATCCTAAGAAACAAGGGTTAGCAAAAATTGGCGATGGACCTGTTGTTGCTTATGCTCCAGCTGTGCAACAAAAACTAAGAGATTTAATTACAGATACAGCCGAAGAAAAGAAAATTCCTTTTCAGCGTGCTGCATTATCTCGTGCCACAGGTACAGATACTGATGCCTTTGCTTATAGCAATGGTGGTGTTGCTTCTGCATTAATTTCTTTACCATTACGTTACATGCATACTACTGTAGAAATGGTGCATAAAAGCGATGTGGAGAATGTAATAAGACTCATTTACGAAACGCTATTAAAGATTGAAGACGGAGAAACGTTTTCTTATTTTAAATAATATTCTAGAGCTGATGAGTATTGAACTTATCAGCTCTTCTTTTTTAAATATGTCATTAACAACACTAAAAGACCAATTTAGTTTTCCTGAAGATGTAGTATACTTAAATACTGCCAGTTTTTCGCCAGCCTTTAAATCTGTAGAAACTGCAGGTATCAATGCTGTTAAAGCTAAAAACAGACCAGATTATTATAAAGCTTCAGATTTATTTGATCCTGTAATAGAACTCCGAAAACTATTCGCAGAAATCATTAAGGTTAAAGACTATAATCGTGTTGTAACTATACCTTCTGTTTCTTACGGACTTGCAACAGTTGCAAACAATATTGAACTAAAAAAAGGTGATGAAATTTTAGTAGTAGCAGAACAGTTTCCAAGTAATTTTTATATCTGGAAAACACTAGCTGATACATATGAAGCGACTATTAGAACTATAACACAACCTGAAGATAAATCACTTTGGAATTCTGCTATACTAGATCAAATATCAGAAAAAACAGCCCTTGTTGCAATGGCGCAGATACATTGGGCAAATGGCTTTATTTTCGATCTAAAAGCCATTAGAGAAAAAACAAGAAATCATGATGCACTTTTAGTCATCGATGGTAGCCAATCTGTTGGTGCAATGTCTTTCTCTGTTGAAGACCTTCAACCAGACGCACTTGTTTGCGCAGGCTATAAATGGTTATTTGGCCCTTATGGTTGTGCGTATGCTTATTATAGCGCATATTTTGATAATGGAAAACCCATTGAACAAAATTGGTCTACGCGATTGGGCAGTGAGGATTTCTCGAAATTAACCCAATACCAATCTGAATATAAACCTCTAGCCAATAGATATTCGGTAGGACAAAGCGGTAGTTTTATTTATGTAAAAATGCAAATTGCTGCATTAAAAGAAATTTTAAAGATTAATCCTCAAGATTTACAAGACTATTGCCATAGTATTTCTAAAACTGCTTTAGAGGATTTAGCACAGATTAACTTTTACAGTGATGCTCCACAAGATAGAGCTAAGCATATGTTCGGAATTAAAACTCCAAAAACTATAAATCTAGAGCATTTAAAAGAAGCGCTAAAAGCAGCAAATATTCACGTATCCTTTCGAGGAGAATACATTCGTATTTCTTGTCATTTGTTTAATACAAAAGCACATTTCGAAAAATTGGTGGACACCATAAAATCTTGTATTTAAATGGATGAATATATAGATATAGTAGATAAAAAAGGACTACCAACAGGTAAAACAGCTTTAAAATCTGAAGCCCATAAAAATGGATGGTACCACAATACAATTCATCTCTGGTTGTACACTAGCAAAGGCGAAATTTTATTACAACAACGCTCGCATAAAAAAACGATTCACCCATTGCTTTGGGATGTTTCTGTTGCTGGCCATATAGATGCAGGCGAATCTTTTATTGACGCTGCCATAAGAGAAACTAAAGAAGAAGTTGGTTTACAATTAGATGCACAACGTCTTCAAAAAATTGGTGTTTTTCTTCATGAAACAAATTATGGTGCAATTCAAGATAATGAATTTCATCAAGTTTATATTGCAGAATTAAATGTAGATTTCAACCAACTACATCCACAAGAAGAAGAGGTTGAAGCGTTAAAACTGGTGTCTTTTACCGAATTTGAGACATTACTAAATCATAGTGAAACTAACCTGCATTTCATTCCGTCAAATAAATCGTATTATAGCTTTGTAATTAAGACTATAAAAGAAAAACTACATTTATGAATTTATTACTCATGGCCGTTGCACCAGTAATGGTGATTATTGTATATATCTATTTTCAAGATAAATACGAAAAAGAACCGATTGGTTTATTATTAGCTAGTTTTCTTTTAGGAGCCATAGTAAGTATTCTTATTGTAACAGTTTTATATTTATTTACAGGACACTTTATACCTATAACAGATGAGTTTAGTATTTGGCAACAATTTATCCAAGCCTTTGTTGTTGTGGCTTTGGCTGAAGAATTTAGTAAATATATAATTGTAAAATATTTTAATCAAACAAAAAAAGCTTTTAACGAACCTTATGATGGTATCATCTATGCTGTGATGGTATCTATGGGATTTGCCTGTACAGAAAATATTATGTATGTGTTAGAAGGTGGTTACCAAACAGCCATTCTGAGAGCGTTTACTGCGGTTCCTGCTCATGCCACTTTTGGTGTTTTAATGGGATATTACATGGGAAAAGCAAAATTTTCGAACAATAGATTTAAGTTGAATATGGCTGGTCTATTTTTGGCAGTACTCTTTCATGGTGCTTATGATTTCTTTTTATTCATTCGGTTTATTCCTGGCATTTCAATCGGAGCATTTATCTCTCTTGCTATTGCCATCTACTTATCTAGAAAAGCAATTAAAAAACACCAAGAAAATTCTAATTTTAAATCTTTAGAGGATTCTTAAAATAAGCTTGTTATTTTTGTATTATGTTTCAGGATTTAGCTTTAAATTCGCAATTCCACAATAACACATCCTTTATGTATAAAATAAAAGTGAATACTTCACATCAATTTGAAGTTACAACAAAAGATACTGAAGCTTTAGATGCTATAGAATCTACGACAAACAATTTTCATGTACTTCAAAATAATAAATCTGTAAAAGCTACTATTTTAAGCTCAGATTTCAACACAAAATCCTACACCATTAAAGTTAATAATAACACTTACAATGTAAACATTAATGATGCTTTAGATCAGCAAATTGAAGCCTTAGGTTTTGAAATTGGAGCCTCTAAAAAGGTCAACAATATTAAGGCACCAATGCCAGGTTTAATTTTAGAAATAAACATTAAAGTAGGTGATGAAGTTAAAGAAGGTGATAATCTTTTAATACTTGAAGCCATGAAGATGGAAAACGTTTTAACCTCACCAAGAGAAGGTGTTATAAAATCAGTTAAGGTCAACCAAGGAGAAACGGTAGATAAAAATTCACTTTTAATAGAATTTGAATAAAAAAATAACGTCAGTTCGAGTATTTTGTGATTATCGAAATCAAAATATATTTTGATTGAAGATACAGAGCGTAGCTCTAACAAAATGTATCGAGAACCATTTATGCATCGATTACTTCTCGATACAAAATTCCCAAAAAAAGGAATTTCACGCGAAGTGACGATAGATAAAATAAAAAATAAGATTCCCAAGTCATGGGAACGAAAAATTAAAGATTTTTCATGAAAAAAATACTAGTAGCAAACAGAGGAGAAATAGCCATTAGAGTAATGCGCACAGCCAAGAAAATGGGCATAAAAACAGTTGCTGTTTTTTCTGAAGTTGACAGAAATGCACTTCATGTTAAGTATGCAGACGAAGCCGTTTGTATTGGTCCTGCTCCATCAAACGAATCGTATTTAAGAGGTGATAAAATTATAGAAGTAGCCAAGTCATTGAACGTGGATGCTATACATCCTGGATATGGTTTTTTGAGTGAAAATGCAGATTTTGCTGAGCTTTGTGAGGCTAACGACATAATTTTTGTTGGCCCAAGATCTAAAGCCATTAAAGTAATGGGAAGCAAACTGGCAGCAAAAGAAACCGTAAAAGGCTACGATATACCAATGGTTCCTGGTACTGACGAAGCTATTACAGATATACCTGAAGCTAAAAAGATTGCTAAAAGCATTGGGTTTCCTATTTTAATTAAAGCGTCTGCAGGAGGTGGTGGAAAAGGAATGCGAATTGTTGAAAATGAAGCTGAGTTTGAGTCGCAAATGGACAGAGCAATTAGTGAAGCAACTAACGCTTTTGGAGATGGCTCGGTCTTTATTGAAAAATACGTAGCATCACCTCGACATATCGAAATCCAAGTGATGGCAGATATGCATGGTAATTATTTGCATTTCTTTGAGCGCGAATGTTCTGTACAACGTCGTCACCAAAAAGTAGTTGAAGAAGCACCTTCTGCTGTTTTAACTCCTGAGTTAAGAGAAAAAATGGGACAAGCTGCAATTAATGTAGCGCGTTCTTGTGATTATATTGGTGCTGGTACTGTTGAGTTTCTTTTAGATGAAAATTTAAATTTCTATTTCCTAGAAATGAATACCAGATTACAAGTAGAGCATCCTGTTTCTGAGTGGATTGCTGGTGTGGATTTGGTTGAACTTCAGATAAAAGTAGCTCGTGGTGAACAACTAGATATTAAACAAAAAGATTTAAAAATTAATGGTCATGCGTTAGAGTTACGTGTCTATGCAGAAGACCCAATGAATGATTTTTTACCAAGTGTTGGAAATTTAGAAGTATATAAATTACCAGAAGGAGAAAATATAAGAGTAGATAATGGTTTTGAAGAAGGTATGGATATTCCTATTTACTACGATCCTATGCTTTCTAAACTGATAACTTACGGAGATACACGAGAAGAAGCAATTGAGCTGATGATTAAAGCTATTGATAACTATCATGTAAAAGGTGTGCAAACCACTTTAGCTTTTGGACGCTTTGTTTGTGAACACGACGCTTTTAGAAGTGGAAATTTCGATACGCATTTTGTAAAAAAGTACTACTCACCTGCTCTATTAGAAGAACAACATAAACTTGAAGCTGAGATTGCTGCAAAAATAGCCTTAAGGCGTTATTTAGAAGATCAGAAGTTATTGCGAGTACCGAATTAGTAAGCAGTATGCAGTATGCAGTATGCAAAATATAAAATAAAAACACCCAGCTTTGCGCCTTTGCGCTTTCGCGAGAAATAAGAATAGCATGGAAGACAAAATAAAAACACTAAACGATAAACTAGCCTTAGCCAAATTAGGAGGCGGCCAAAAACGAATAGACAAACAGCATCAAAAGAAAAAACTTACCGCCAGAGAGCGTGTAATGTATTTACTTGATGAAGGTTCTTTTGAAGAAATTGGTGCTCTGGTGACGCATAGAACCAAAGATTTTGGTATGGCAGACCAACAATTTTATGGAGATGGTGTGGTTACAGGATATGGCACAGTAAACGGAAGATTAATCTATGTATTCGCACAAGATTTCACTGTTTTTGGTGGTTCCTTATCCGAAACCCATGCAGAGAAAATCTGTAAAATTATGGATATGGCTGTCAATGTTGGTGCACCAGTTATTGGATTAAACGATTCTGGTGGAGCACGTATACAAGAAGGTGTGCGTTCACTTGGTGGCTATGCAGATATATTTTATAGAAATGTACAAGCTTCTGGAGTGATTCCGCAGATATCTGCAATTATGGGACCTTGTGCTGGTGGAGCTGTATATTCTCCTGCAATGACTGACTTTACACTTATGGTACAAGACACAAGTTATATGTTTGTTACAGGGCCAAATGTGGTAAAAACAGTAACTAATGAAGAAGTGACCAGTGAAGAGCTTGGTGGTGCATCTGTACATTCATCAAAATCTGGCGTAGCTCACAAAACTTCAGCTAATGATGTAGAGTGTTTAGAAGATGTAAAAAGGCTACTGAGTTATTTGCCTCAAAGCAATAAAGAAAAACCTCAAGATTTAGAATTTAAAATTAAAGAAGAGGTACGTGATGTTTTAGATACAATTGTACCAGAAAATGCAAATAAACCTTATGATATGCATCAGGTTATTAATGGTATTATAGATGAAGATTCATTTTATGAAATACATAAAGACTTTGCTGAAAATATCATTGTTGGTTTTGCACGTTTAGGTGGAAAATCTATTGGTATTGTTGCCAATCAACCTATGTTTTTAGCTGGTGTACTAGACGTTGATAGCTCAACAAAAGCGGCTCGTTTTGTACGTTTTTGCGACTGTTTTAATATTCCTCTATTGGTATTAGAAGATGTACCAGGTTTTTTACCAGGTACTGACCAAGAATGGAATGCCATCATTACCAATGGTGCAAAATTACTTTATGCTTTTTCTGAAGCTACTGTCCCAAGAATTACGGTAATTACAAGAAAAGCTTATGGTGGAGCTTATGATGTTATGAACTCTAAACATATAGGTGCCGACATGAATTTTGCATGGCCAAATGCCGAAATTGCTGTAATGGGAGCTAAAGGTGCTGCCGAAATCATTTTTAAACGCGACATCTCTGCTGCAGAAGATAAAGAAGCGAAGTGGAAAGAAAAAGAAGCCGAATATGCCGAATTGTTTGCAAATCCTTATAGTGCTGCGGAACGTGGCTTTGTGGACGAAGTGATTTTACCTCATAATACAAGACGTAAATTAATTAAAGCGTTTGCTATGCTAGAAAATAAAGAAGTGGTAAAACCTAATCGTAAACATGGGAATATTCCTTTGTAAATTATTTAGACCTTTCAGGTTTTGAAAATTTGAAAGGTCTTTTCTAAAATATTCGTCCATAATAATTTAAATCCACCACTTCTCCTTTAGTCGTTTTATAATCTCTACGTATTGTTCCTTCGAGTTCAAAGCCATTTTTAAGTATTACTGCAATACTACCTTTATTTCTTGCACTGGCTCTACATAATAGCTTAATAAATTTATACTTTTCAATAATATGATCGATTACTATATTGGTAGCTTGTGTTACAATGCCTTTTCCTTCATAACGACTATCTATAAACGAACCTAATTCAGCTTTAGGCACATTCATATCAATATTCTTTACATCTACCAAACCAATAAATTCATTAGTATTAATATCTGTAATCATATAAGGCAAGTAGCTTATGGCTTTAATTCGGTTTTGTATTTCATCACAATACTTCAATGTATCTTCTAAAGTTTTGGTTTTAGAAACTGTACCAGCAAAGAAGTCTTCAAGTCTGGCTCTATTATTATCAATTAAATTAAATAGAGCTTCACCTTCATGAGGTTGCAATACATCTATTTTATAATTATCAAATGTCATATTCATATTATTCTGGGAATTTACTCTTATCTATTCCTGGTACAATTCGCAATGCATTCTTATAATAAACCTTTTTAAGTACCTCATCTGATAAATCTAAACCATACATTGGCCAAAAAGCATGGTACTTTTTATGGTAAGGAAAGTATTCGTCATCAGATTCTAATACTCTAAAATACGTTGGAAATTCTTCTGGTTTCCAACTGTCTTTCCCAAATAAAATTCGGTCTTGGTATTTTTCAAAAAACGCTTTTGCAAATCTAGGCTGTCTTCCAAGTTCTGCTATAATGGCTCCAATACCTACATTCATATTTGGCATTTCATCTAGCAATTCTCCAAGTTTTCCTAAATCATTTGCAAACCAGCCCATATGTGCATTTATAAATGTGGTATTCTTATGTTTTTTAAACATATTATGCTGCTCTTGTATAATTTGTTCCCATGGTGCAGGATCTGTATTACTTCTTTTACGTCGTGGATGTGTTTTTAACTCTAACCATCGTTCGTTGTCACCATCAAAATCTTCCCAAAATAACTTTGGGTCTGCAGCATGAATCAATACTGGTATTCCTAATTCTCCACACCTTACCCAAATTGGATCTAATCGAGAATCGTCAATTGCCAATCGTTTTCCATCAGAATCTTTATTACGCAACCCTAAACTTTTATAGACTTTGAGTCCAACTGCACCAGCTTCAACATCGGCTTCTAATTGTTTTACTGTGTTTTCTATCCATCCTTTTGCTCCAGCACCTTCAAAATTTATATTACAGAACAGTACAAACCTCCCAGGGTAATTGGTGTTAGCATTGTCTACGGCTTTTTTTAAATCTTTTCCTGTTCTTCCACTGAGATTAACCATAACTTGTAGATTTAAAGTATCCATAGCTGTAATTACAGGCTCTAAATCTTGAGTAGCCATTCTGTATTGGTGGCCGTGAACGTCTATAAATGGAAACTTAGCACGTTTAATAATTTTTCCTGGAACTACTAATGTTGATTTTGGATTGTATTCTTCAAATGATAAGTCTTGAGAGAACGAAAATGTAGTAACTACAAGTAAAGCAAGTAGTGCATAATGTCTTGATTTCATATAAAGATATTTATCTTTTAAAATTAAAAAACTCAACTATTTCTGCTTATTATTTATGATGGGTTTAACATCATAATTATTAAGCATCTAATAAACGTCTATGGTAATTAATTTGACCTAAATGATAGGCCAAATGCATGGCTAAATGTGTTAAAAAGTACTCGGTAGTCATATAATCTTCAAATGGATTTCTGCTGTATTCTTTTTGAAGATCTTCTTCTGATAATTTAATCAGTGTTTGATCTACAACCACAATGGTATCGTCCACTTGTTTGATTAATTCAGACTTCGGTACATTCTTTAAAGAAAATTCTAAATCACGTTGACGTATATAACCAGAATTCCCTAAAGTTGCACCAATGAAATGATTAATATTTCCAACTAAATGCAAACATAAATTACCTGCACAATTAGTTACAGCACCTTCTATTTTCCATAGATTAGATTCGTTTTTATATAATTGAATTTCATCTTTTAATTTAATTAGATCTCGACGAAATAGCTTAATAAGTGTTTGATTGAACATACTATGTGTTTAATAAATATTTATGTGTATTATTAATATAACTTCTAACCAAAAATAGACAATATTTGATTTACTTTGCTCCATGCAAAAACGATCGCAATTAGAATTCGTTGTCTTAATGGCAGCATTAATGTCTATAGTAGCCTTGTCTATTGATGCCGTACTCCCTGCATTACCAGTAATTGGTGACCATTTGAGTAGTATAAGTGCTACCGAAAATCAAAAATTAATAACTACCATATTTTTAGGACTAGGTGTTGGTCAGCTCATTTTTGGACCTTTATCCGATAGTTTTGGACGTAAACCTATGGTCTATTTGGGTTTTGGAGTATTTGTTATTGCGTCAATAATTTGTGTCACTACCAAAAGTTTTGAAATGATGCTCGTCGGACGTGTATTACAAGGTATTGGACTATCCTCACCAAGGACAATGAGTATTGCTATAGTTAGAGACTCTTATAGTGGTGACCATATGGCAAAAATTCTTTCTATCGTTGTAATGACCTTTATTTTAGTGCCAGTAATTGCACCAATGCTTGGACAGTTTTTATTATTGAATTTTGGATGGCAATCTATATTTACTGTAAATCTAGTATTTGGCCTTATTGTGATGCTATGGTTTTGGAGGCGACAACCCGAAACACTGCATAGTATTTATAAAAAAAAATATCGTTTATCTATTTTTAAAACAGGGACTATTGAGTTTTTTAAAATAAAGTCAGCCGTTATATACACTTTACTATCTGGTTTTATTACTGGGTCGTTTATGGTGTATTTAAGCACTTCGCAACAAATCTTTCAGGTGCAATACGATTTAGGTGAATATTTCCCTTATATATTTGCTAGTTTAGCTATTACTATTGGTTTAGCCACATACTTAAATAGTGCTCTAGTAATGCGATTTGGCATGCGCAACTTAGTTAACTTAGCTTTAATTGCATTTGTAACTATCTCTTTTGTGTATGTCGTTTTATTTTGGTCTGGTAAAAATCCTAGTATTGAAATATTACTTTTATTCTTTACACTTCAATTTGCAAGTGTTGCTTTTTTATTTGGTAATTATAGAGCTTTAGCTATGGAACCTATGGGACATATTGCAGGTATAGGAGCTGCATTAAATGGATTTATTTCTACAGTAATGGCTGTACCAATTGCAAATTATATTGGAAGCTTTGTAAAAACATCTGTGCTTCCACTTTTTATTGGTTTTTTTGTTACAGGATTAATTACAATGGTTTTATTTTATAGTTTAAAAAAACCAGTTAGGGTAAAGCCTAGTCGCAATTAAAATATTTCTAAACTCCCCTTGCCTTCTCTAATTATTTCGGGTGGCTCCACCGACAAATCTATAATTGTAGATGCTTCATTTCCACCATAACCTCCATCAATGACAACATCCACTAAATTATCCCATTTTTCAAGAATTAATTCCGGGTCTGTGGTGTATTCTAAAACGTCATCATCATCTCTTATCGATGTAGATACAATTGGATTTCCAAGTGCGTTTACCAGTGCTAAAGTAATAGAGTTATCTGGCACTCTAATACCCACTGTTTTTCGTTTTTTAAACGGATTAGGTAAATTCTTCGAACCTGGAAGAATAAAAGTATATGCACCAGGAAGCGCACGCTTAAGAATCTTAAATGTAGACGTATCAATCTGCTTTACATAGTCACTTAGATTACTTAAGTCTTCACAAACAAATGAAAAATTAGATTTTTCGAGCTTGACTCCTTTTATTCTCGCAATACGTTCTAAGGCTTTAATATTTGTAATATCACATCCCAAACCATAAACCGTATCTGTAGGGTAGATAATTAAACCACCTCTTTTTAAGACATTCACTATTTTCTGAATCTCTCTAGGATGAGGGTTTTCTGGATATAATTTAATAAATTCAGTCATAATATGTACCTTTCAAATACGTTTACAAAGTAAATAATTTTTCAACATGAAAGCCCTAAAAAATAATTTCATTAATTTATTTATACTACTTGTGTTCATTTCTTGTTCTTCTAATAGTACGGATGACTCAAATGGCGACCCATTAGCCTCTTATGAAGCTTTTAATATTTCTTATGGTAATGACAGCGATCAAGTTTTCGATTTATACTTACCAGAAGAAAGAACATTTAATACCAAAACATTAATTCTCGTTCATGGAGGTGGTTGGACATCTGGTGATAAAACTGATATGAATGCTTTTAAAGATTATATTAAAAATGAACTGCATGAGTATGCTATTGTAAATATGAATTACAGATTGGCGGACGAAAACAACCCACCTTACCCAATGCAGATCAATGATATTACTAGTGTCGTTAATTTCTTAAACGATAATAGTAATAACTATGTAATTTCAAATGACATAGGATTTATTGGTGTAAGTGCCGGAGGGCATTTGTCCTTATTATGGAGCTATGCTTTTGATAATGATAATCAAACCGAAATGGTTTGCAGTATTGTAGGACCAACTAACTTTACAGATCCTGCTTACTTAAATAATACCAACCCATTGTTACAAGAAATCATAGATACATTTGGCATAGATACTGAGACCGCCTTTTTAGAAGAAATAAGTCCTTATCATAGAGCTACCGCATCGGCACCACCCACAATTTTATTTTATGGAGGTGAAGACCCATTAATCCCAACAACACAGGGAACAGCTATGCGAGATAAGTTATTAGAACTTAATGTTACCCATGAGTTCACGCTTTATCCGACTGAAGGACATGGTTGGGTAGGGTTCAATTTACTAGACACGTCAATAAAGCTAAAAACTTTTATAGAAACTCACATGTAAATTATACAGCTATACAGTTCATATTTAAACTGTTAAAAAATGAATTTACTGTAACATACTATATCCTTTTGGAGTCTATATAGTATGCATCAATCAATCAAAACTATCATCGTACTATTAATTTCTATGCAACTTTTTGCAACTGAGGTTAATCCAACAGAAGAAAGTCCACCAATTATCTTCTCAAAAGCCGAATTTATTAATGCCTTTACAACGCGTATTCCGTTTAAAGTTATAGATCAGCTTATAGTTGTAGAAGTAGAAATTCTAGATAAGCAAGGCAACTTTATTATTGATACAGGTTCGGAAACGTTAATTTTAAATAGTGCGCATTTTAAGCCCACTAGAAAGTATAAACAAGAAGGACGCAATAAAAGTGGAGTTCATAAAGACATAGAAAATGTAAAAGAAAAATATCTCGACTTATTAAGTATTAAAGATATTAATCTTAAAAAAATCAATGCAGATGTTATTGACCTATCTCATATTGAAAAAATCAAAAAAATTAAGGTTTTAGGTATTATTGGCTATAGTATTCTTAAAGATTTTGAAGTGTTTATAGATATGCACCTAAACCAAATAACATTAACTAAAATAGATAAAAATGGTGATCGTTTATCTGATAAAGTATATGCAGAAACGATGCACGATAGCATAAATTTTACATTAAAAAAACACACTATAATACTCGATGCTTCAATTGATAATCATAAAGTGAAATTTGGATTAGATACAGGTGCAGAGTACAATCAGCTTAATAAAAATATTGATTCAGAAATTTTAGACTATTTTTATCCTAACAAAAAATTAAAGCTCACAGATGCTAGTGGTACAACAATGCAAGTTATGGCAGGAAAATTGTTTAAAGTTAAATTAAATGATTCAATTTACTTTGGTCCAATGAAAACTGTGCTTACTAATTTAAGAAAAATGAACATTGCGTTTAGCACTAATCTCGATGGTATTTTAGGTTTTGAATTTTTTGCACAACAACGAACAATTATTAATTACAAAAAACAGAAGCTCTACTTTATAAAGTTTCCTATAATAGCACCTTGAAGATAAAACAATATCATATTCTTTTACTATGCCTCTCATTTCTATATGCCACTAATATTTGTGCGCAAAGCAAAACTATTAAAGGTTTTGATATCAAAGGAGAGGAAGTCATTTTTATTTTTAATGTTAACGATTATCCTAATATTAAAAACAATGGTGATACCATAGACAATGTTTATGTGTCTGGTGAATTTAATAATTGGGCAAAAGATCAGTGGCCAATGCAAAAAGTAAATGATTCAATTTACCAATTAAAAAAAGACTTGTCACTTTTTACATCAAATTTTGGATGGGAATTTAAATTTATTGTAAATGGTAAACATTGGGCCGAACCCTCGAGCGATGTCGAAAATAGTGTAGGTGCAAAAGATATATATGGATTCCCTTTAATGGTGTATAACCTAAAATTTTATAGTGCTTTTGCTACTGATTATGGCAATGTTAGTTTTAAGCTCAAAGGCTATAAAGATGCTGAAAAAGTTATTCTCAGTGGCACATTTAATAGATGGGACGAAACTGGGTTTATTATGAAACCAAATGATGATGGCTGGGAAATTATTTTACAATTACGTCCAGATATTTACCAATATAAATTTATCGTTGATGGTAATTGGATTGAAGACCCTCAAAATCCTTCAAAAGTTGAGAATGAATACGACGGCTACAATTCTATTATAGATGTTCAAAAAAACGTAAAATTTCAACTCTGTGATTTTGAGGATGCAAAAACAGTTATCCTAAGTGCTGAATTTAATAATTGGACAGAAAGCGAAAGTAAAATGACCAAAATAGACGGTTGTTGGGTATATAACCAAAGGTTGTCTGGCGGTAAATACCACTACAAATTTATAGTTGATGGTACATGGATTACTGATCCTGCAAATACAGTTAAGGAGTACGACGGAGAAGGACATATTAACTCCGTGTGTATGGTAAAATAGTCTACCTCAAAACTTGAAGTTTAGCAAATCGCAATAGTAACTTCTTCGTTTCACCTTTTTGAAATTTAATTTCTGCCTTAGCATCAGCACCTTTTCCTTCTATTTTTATAACCTCACCTCTACCAAATCTTTGATGGTTTACTTTAGCTCCAACCACCAATTTTTCATCATATGATTCTGAAGCACTTTCAGCTTTTGCAACAGGCTTCATTTTTTTAGGTGCACTTATCTTAAAATTCTCAGGTTTAGATTTGGTTGTTTTTTTTGGCATTTTTGCTACTTTAGGTTTTGCAAATCGTACACGATTTGGCTCAATATCTCCAAATATAGATTCGTCTAACATTGGATTAAAACGTTGTTCTTTCAAAGGAGTTACAATATCAACATACTCATCATCAATCTCTTCTATAAATCTACTTGGCTCAGCATCTATTAATTTTCCCCAACGATAACGAGACAATGTATATGTTAAATAGGCTTGTTTTTCTGCTCTTGTCAAAGCTACATAAAATAATCGACGTTCTTCTTCGAGTTCGCTTCTTGTGTTCATACTCATGGCACTTGGAAACAAGTCTTCTTCCATACCAACGATAAACACATGTCCAAATTCTAGACCTTTAGCTAAGTGAATTGTCATTAAAGCAACATGATCTGGATCCCCTTTATCTGCATCTAAATCTGTTGCCAAAGCCACATCTTCTAAAAACTCAGCTAAAGAATCTCCTGCATCTGCTAATTCTATTTGCCCTTCAACAAAATCCTTAATACCATTTAATAATTCCTGAACGTTGTCCATTCTGGTAACACCTTCTGGTGTTCCGTCTTTGTTCAACTCCCTAATTAATCCACTCGTTTTGGTAACATGTTCAGCTAAATCAAAGGCATTAGCTGTTTGATTCATAACTTGGTAACTTTCAATTAAAGTAACAAAATCCTTTAACTTATTTTTAGTTCCGTTATTTATCTTAAGGTCTAAATTGTCTATATTCTGTATAACTTCGAATATGGTTTTACCATATCCATTAGCCGCTACAACTAATCTGTCTATTGTAGTTTGCCCAATACCTCTTGCTGGATAATTAATTACACGCTTAAGCGCTTCTTCATCTGACGGATTCAATATTAAACGTAAGTAGGCAGTTACATCTTTAATTTCTTTTCGCTGATAGAATGACAAACCTCCATATATACGATACGGAATATCTCTTTTACGCAACGCATCTTCAATGGCACGAGATTGTGCATTGGTGCGATACAATACTGCAAAATCACTGTTGTGCAGTTGCTTATTCATTTTAGTTTCCCAAATTGTACTAGCTACATAACGTCCTTCGTCACCATCAGTTAATGAACGATGTACTTTTACTTTTTCTCCAACGTCATTAGCTGTCCAAACAATTTTATCGAGCTTGGTTTTATTATGTTCAATAACCGAGTTTGCTGCACCTACTATCATTTTGGTTGAGCGGTAATTCTGCTCAAGACGATACATTTTAACACCATCGTAATCTTTCTGAAAATTTAGAATGTTATTAATATTTGCACCACGAAAGGCATAAATACTTTGCGCATCATCACCAACCACACAAATATTTTGAAAACGATCTGCTAATGCTCTTACAATAAGGTATTGAGAGTGGTTGGTATCTTGATACTCGTCTACCAGTATATATCTAAATCTATTTTGATATTGTGCCAACACATTAGGAAAACGCGTTAACAATTCATTAGTTCTCAATAATAAATCATCAAAATCCATGGCTCCAGCCTTAAAACAGCGATCTACATATTCTTTATAAATCTCACCCATTTTAGGACGTCTTGCCATAGCGTCCGCCTCCATTAATTCTGGATTTTTAAAATAGGCTTTAACCGTAATTAAACTGTTTTTATAAGATGAAATTCGACTATAAATCTGTTTCGTTTTATAAATATCCTTGTCAAGTCCCATTTCTTTAATAATGGAACCCATTAACTTTTGAGAATCTTGTGTATCGTAAATCGTAAAATTGCTCGGAAACCCTAAATGATGACCTTCAAATCGTAAAATCTTGGCAAAAACAGAGTGAAAAGTCCCCATCCATAGATTTTTAGCTTCACTATCACCAACAATATCTGCAATACGGCCTTTCATCTCCTTGGCAGCTTTATTGGTAAATGTCAATGCTAATATATTAAAGGAGTCAACACCTTGATCCATCAAATACGCAATACGATATGTTAAAACACGTGTTTTTCCAGAACCAGCTCCAGCAATGATAATCATTGGACCATCCTTCTGTATAGTAGGCGCTAATTGTGCGTCATTAAGTTGACTGAGATACTTTTCCAAATGCAATTTTTTTTCGAGCTGTGAAATTAAGAATTGTGCTAGGTTTTACCATATATAAACTACAATAATTATAAACAATATATTAAGAGTTTTGTTTTATCAAATTTCAATATCTTAGTGCAAATTTTAAAATTATGAAGTCAGCTTTTGCTCTATTCCTTTTAGTTTCAACATTTACTTTTGCTCAAAGCACTATAGAGCAAGACATTACAAACATTGAAGAAAAACTCATTAAATGGAGGCGCCATTTTCATCAAAACCCAGAACTATCTAATCAAGAATTTAAAACAGCTGAAAAAATCGCTGATCATTTAAAATCTCTTGGATTAGAAGTAGAAACAGGGATTGCTATTACTGGTGTTGTTGGATTATTAAAAGGAGATTTACCCGGTAAAGTTGTTGCGCTAAGAGCAGATATTGATGCCTTACCTGTAACAGAACGAAATGACTTACCGTTTAAATCTGAAGTAAAAACTACATTTTTAAATACAGAAACGGGAGTAATGCATGCTTGTGGTCACGACACACATATTGCTATTTTAATGGCTACAGCTGAAGTTTTATCTAAACACAAAGACAAAATTAAAGGTACCATTAAGTTTATTTTTCAACCTGCTGAAGAAGGTCCACCACCTGGTGAAGAAGGCGGCGCAAAATTAATGATTAAAGAAGGTGTTTTAGATAACCCAAAAGTAGATGCAATATTTGGTTTACACATCAATGCTGGTACACCTGTTGGTGTAATAAAATATAAGAAAGGTGGTATTATGGCTTCTGTTGAACGTTTTGTAATTGATGTTAAAGGAAAGCAGACACATGGTTCTCAACCTTGGGGAGGCGTTGACCCTATATTAATTTCGGCAAAAATTATAGATGGCCTACAGACCATAATTAGTAGAGAAGCTAAGCTAACTGATGAGGCTGCGGTGATTACAGTTGGAAAAATTACTGCTGGCACACGTTTTAATATTATACCAGAAACTGCACAATTAATAGGAACAGTTCGAACCTTAGATCCAGATATGCGATCGATGATTGAAAGACGAATGAAAGAAATGACTGAAACTATTGCTAAAGCTTATGGAGGCGAAGCAACCATTTCATTTAGAAACCAAACGTCTATTACCTTTAACGATCCTGATTTAACAGATAAAATGTTACCTTCTCTTCAAAAAGCCGCTGGAACTGAAAATGTACAACTTATGAAAGCGACTACTGGAGGTGAAGATTTTTCTTATTTTCAAGAAGTAGTTCCGGGTATTTACTTCTTCTTAGGAGGAATGACTTCAACCGATGAACCAAAAGGTGCCTTTCCGCACCACACACCAGATTTTATGATTGACGAAAGCGGTATGCTTCTTGGCGTAAAAGCTTTTACACAACTCACTTTAGACTATTTAAACAATTAATTTATGGATTCCATTTTAGAATTCTTAGGCTCTATATCTTGGTGGCTATGGGTAATTATTGCATTAATTATCGTTGCTATTAGAGATGTTTTACAAAGACAGCATACAATTCAACACAACTTTCCTTTAGTAGGCCATATTCGTTATTTATTTGAAAGTATTGGCCCAGAAATTCGTCAATATTTCGTTGCCAATAATAGAGAGGAATTACCATTTAATAGAATAGAACGCAGTTGGGTCTATGCATCCTCCAAGAACGAAAACAATTATGAAGGTTTTGGTACAGATAGAGATATCTACGCACATCAGCATATATTTATTAATAATGCAATGTTTCCGTTTAAAACAGAGGGCAATCATCCTAACGCATTAGACAAATCATTTTTACCATGCGCTAAGGTCATGGGAGAATTCAATAAAAGACGTAAACCGTATCGCCCAGCTTCTATTATTAATATTTCTGCAATGAGTTTTGGTTCGCTTTCCGCAAAAGCTGTAGAATCATTAAATAAAGGAGTAAAATTAGCCGATGCATACCACAATACAGGTGAAGGAGGTTTATCTCCATATCATAGCCATGGTGGTGATGTTGTTTTTCATTTTGGAACCGGTTATTTCGGTGTTCGGGCTGAAGATGGAGGGTTTTCAATGGATAAAATGAAAAAGCTTGTTGAAGACAATCCTTTTATAAGAGCTATTGAAGTAAAACTATCTCAAGGAGCAAAACCTGGAAAAGGTGGTGTACTCCCTGGATCTAAGATTACAAAAGAAATTGCAGAAATAAGAGGTGTAGAAGTCGGTAAAACAGTATTGTCACCACCAAATCATAAGGCTTTTTCAACAGTACCAGAAATGCTCGATTTTATTGAAGCTATCGCTGAAGAAACAGGATTACCAGTTGGTATAAAAGCTGCTATTGGTAAATTAGATCAATGGAAAGAATTGGCAGATTTAATGGTTAAAACTGGTAAAGGACCAGATTTTATCACAGTAGATGGTGGCGAAGGCGGAACTGGAGCAGCACCTCCAAGTTTTGCAGATCATGTTTCATTGCCATGGGTTTATGGTTTTGGCGATCTTTATAAATTATTTAAAGACAAAGGACTCACAGAACGCATTGTTTTTATTGGAAGCGGAAAATTAGGCTTTCCTGCTAAAGCAGCAATGGCCTTTGCCATGGGCGCAGACTGTATAAATGTGGCACGAGAAGCCATGATGAGTATTGGTTGTATACAAGCTCAAATTTGCCATACGAATCGTTGTCCTTCTGGTGTTGCAACTCAAAGTAAATGGTTACAACGTGGTATAGACGTTCCTTTAAAATCTGAACGTTTGGCTCAATATTTTAAAACCTTTAGAAAAGAGTTTATAGAAATTACCCATTCTGCCGGTTACGAACATCCATGTCAATTTACAATGGACGATATCGAAGTGAATGTAGATGATCATAATCTCTCAAAAGAATTAAGTAACACTTACCAATATAACAAAACTAAAGTTCCGTTTATTTCGATGCAACATTTAAAAGAATGTGAGTATCTTGGCGGAGTAAAGAAGAATTAATTTTATGGAACAACAACTTTTAAACCTTTTAATGTACACAATACCTGCTTTAGTAACAGGTGCAATTGCCTATATGTTTTTTAGAGAACACACAGATAACGAAAACAACAGACGCAACTTTCTAATTACTAAAGATTTGCAAAAAGAGGCATTTCCAATTCGACTGCAAGCATATGAGCGTATCACTTTATTTTTAGAGAGAATCTCACCATCTAAATTATTGGTAAGAGTAAACCCAACGTCTTCAAATAAAGATGATTACGAAGCGCTACTTATAGCTAATATTGAGCAAGAATTTGACCATAATTTATCGCAACAAATTTATATTTCAGACGAATGTTGGAATATTATCAATGGTGCAAAAAATGCTACAATCCAGTTAATTAGAAAAGCAAATATGTCTGAAAAAACAGATTCAGCCAATAAACTTCGTGAAGTTATTTTAACTGAGCTAATGGAAAAACAACCACCAAGCAACACTGCTTTAGCATATGTTAAACAAGAGGTTAGCAAAATGTGGTAGACAAAAGAGAATTATTAAATTATTAGGATAGTGGTAATTTACTCTCAACACACTTTTGCATCTCCAGTATATTTTAACCGTATAAACTGAGAGCAAATACGTAAGTATAAACAACCACTGAAAAATACAAAAGACAAACGCCAAGCGAGAGATGAAAATTTAATTTATCATAAAATCGTACTTTTTTGTGCAACCTTTTCTCTTTTATGCATCTTAATAATAAACACTTTATGAAACGCCTTGTTTCTCTCTCTCTTATTTTTATTATAATTTCATCTTGCTCTAACAATAAAGAAAATGATTTTTCATCACTAATTTGTAATGTTGAAAAACCTACAGAAGATTTAGATTGGCTAGAATCTGAAATTGATATTTTGACAGACGAAGGAGATCAATACAATTATATAAAACAAGCCGAATACAATAATCAGACAGTATTTATATTTGCTAATTGCAACCCTTTAGTTAACTCTGTATTTTTCGTTAAAACTTGTGATGGACAGAATATTGGTATCATAGGAACGCGAGAGCAAGATATACCTTGGAGTATTCTTAATAATGGTGAAATTATATGGAAAGCTGATGATTCAGAATGTAATTTGTAAATCAACCAATACTCAATAAAACATAGTATTAGTCATCTTCATGACGCATTTCCGCATAATCATATCCTTGTTTCCACCATTTTTCCATTAAACGTTTACTAAAAATTAAAGAGTTCTCCGTAAGACTTGTTGGTGTGTAATACAAATTCAGCTTTACGTTATTGTTTTTAGCAGCCAACTTACCTATAACAATATCATTACGCTCTACCTGATCTAACAAATGACTAAAAAGACTAATCATTAAAGAAAATGGATTTTTACCAAGTACCTTTTGCTTACCCAATGTTTCAGCTTCTAACACAACTGCATCGACCTCTGTTGCTCCTCTTTTAATAGCTTCACGGATAGGAATTACACAACCTAATCCTCCATCTGCATATTCGTAACCGTTTACTTTTGCAAGCGACATAAACGGAATGTAATTACAAGAAATCCAAATCCAATTACAAAACTCTTCATAGGAACACTCATTAATAGACTTGTACTCTACTCTATTCATCGATAGATTAGATACAGTAACCACCACATCGTGTTTGTTTGTTTTTATTTTTTCATACTCCTCGTAAGTGAAGTTTTTTCTAATATTTCGTCTTAACGCCTTACTTTCGCCAAAGGTTCTTTTACGTTTTATAAACTGCCATAAGGAATTTACAAAATCAATAGAGACATACTCTCTATCACCCTTTTTGCGCTGTACAAACGGGCTAACACTAAAAATATCTTGCTGCTGAACGTTAGTAAATATATCGTAAAGCTTTCCTATTTCGTTTACAGCTAAATGTGGAACAAGTAAACTTCCTGTAGATGTTCCTAAAAACATATCGTACTCGCGTTTTTTGTGCTCCATAAGATATTGGGCTACTCCACCAGCAAACGCACCTTTACTTCCACCTCCAGATATTACTAATGCTCGCATTAATCTTGTTTTTGCTTTAATTGTTCGGATAATTGTTTTGCAAACTTAACCAATCTCCAGTTATGATGCGTTTTTGCATTTTCTAAATTAGATTGACATTCCGTATTACAAGCTTTTATTAAATCTAAATACTGAAAAGCACTAATACGCAAATCCGCATTGTAGCGCTCATTTGTATAACTAACCAGTTCATTATAAACTTGCTGCTTTTTATCTTTTTGAAAATCTGGCGTGTTTAAGTTTAATACCAACCACAACAATCTCACATTCTTATCATTAAACCCAATAACATTTTGAGTTTTGGCTAGAAATTTAGAGCGCTCTAATGGGAAATTAACCCATAGATTATACAATGCACTTTCTATAGTAATGTACGACTTGTCATCTAATAAAGATTCGTAATCTTCCTTTAATGCTTCCGGAATTTTTGTAACATACTGAGAAATCGCTTGCCTTACCTTTAAACTATTCTTAAATACATCTTTAGTGACTAGCTCTGGTACTTGCGATATAATCTTCACTTTAGCCTCATCAGAAACATAGTATTTTAAATATTCTGCACATTTAGAAGTTTTAGCTTCACAATCTACCATAATATATTCTTGAATAAATTTTGATTGTCGCTTCAACAAATCCATTGCCTCATCAAAAGGAAATTCCTTCGACTCTATCCACTTACTCGTAAACTCAGACATATCCTGCTCTGCAAGCAATTCAACTTCACTTATAAAATCTGAAGTTTCCACATTTCCAAACTGATGTTTTTCGAGATAATTTTTTACAGCTTGCTTAAAAATTGCATCTCCAACCATATCTCTCAAAGCATGTAAAACCCAAGCTCCACGTTGATAAAACGTTAAACTGCTCGACTTTGCATTTAACAATGAAGTGCCATTACCAGCCAAATCTTGTTTTTGTAAATCTTGAGCAGATTCAAATAACTTAAAGTAAAAATAATTGTCTTCAAAAACTTCGCGTTCCGCCAATAATGCGTAGTAAGTTGCAAAACCTTCTTGCAACCAATGGTGCTCACCAGATTTAGCAGTCACTAAATCACCAAACCATTGATGCGCTAACTCGTGCGCATTTACATTAACATAGTTTTTGTCATTAAAACCAATAGCATCGACTACAAAAGCATCAGAAAAAATTGTGGCACTTGTATTCTCCATGCCTGCATATAAAAAATCGTGAACAGGCACTTGTTTGTAGTTTTGCCACGGATAAGCGAAACCAATTTCCTCTTCTAAATAATCAAACATACGTTTACTATAGCGATACGTTGATTCAACTTTTAAAGAATCTTTTGGATAATAGTAATGCTCTAATGGAATGCCACTATTAGACGTTTCCATCGCTTTACTATATTTACCGACAACAACCGCTACTAAATAGCTAGACATTGGTTTTTGCATATCAAATTCCCAAAGAAAATATCCAGCATTATCTGATTTAGATTTTAAATTACCATTAGAAACAACCGTATAATCCCTAGGAGCAAGAAATTTTAAATCGAACTCAATTTTATCATTAGTATCATCTAAGCTAGGCAACCAGTTACTTGTATACTTTCCTTGTCCTTGCGTCCAAATCTGATTTCTCCCTTCATTATCCCAACCCACAAAATACATGGCTTTTTTGGGAGCATTAAAAAAAACAAAACTCAATTTATAATTATCACCTTTCTTAAAGTTATTATAAACGATAATCTTTTTGCCATCATTACTAAATTTTGCTTTAGAATTATTTAAGGCCACATGTTTAAACCTCATATTAACAGCATCTAAATAAACGGAATCTACATCCTTTAAAATTTTAAAATCAACAGCGTAAGAGTTATAAATTGTACTATCCACCGACAATTGATTAAATACTATCAGTGCATCCACTCTTTTAAAATCTACATTGTCAGTTTGCTGGGCAAAGGAAAAGTTGGTTAGAATAAAACAAAAAATGAATAAAACGTTCTTCATAAATAGAATTTGCACAAGAATAAGACCAAAGTAAGCAATTCAAAACTCAAATTACAAAAACTAAATTCCAAATAACAAAGAGATTCATTTTTTAAAAGGAATTGGGTAAATTCGCAACTATGAGTGTGAAGCTACAAACTCCCATTGACTACCTCAAAGGCGTCGGCCCAAATAGAGCAGATTTATTGCGCTCAGAATTGGGTATTCATACCTACCAAGATCTCATAAACTTGTTTCCAAATCGCTATATAGATCGCACCAAATACTACAAAATTAATGAGTTACAACGCAATAATGCAGAGGTACAGGTCGTAGGTGTTATCACTGGATTTAGAGAAGTAGCTCAAAAACGCGGCAAAAGGCTCGTCGCTGATTTTAAAGATGAAACTGGTACCATGGAACTCGTTTGGTTTAGAGGTCAGAAATGGATACGCGATAGCTTAAAAATTGGTAAACCTTATGTCATTTTTGGAAAAACCAATTGGTTTAGTGGAAAATACAATATGGCGCATCCAGAGATTGAATTACAATCTAATCACGACAGCAATTTACGCTCCGCCATGCAAGCCATTTATCCATCTACAGAAAAACTATCTAATAAAGGCATTACAAATCGGGTAATTACCAAAATAATGCAACAGTTGTTTATAGAAACTAAAGGACAGTTTGTTGAAACATTATCAGATTCAATTAAAGGCGAATTGAAATTAATTTCAAAATCTGATGCCCTTTTTAACATCCATTTTCCCAAAAGTCCAGAGCTACTTTCTAGAGCTCAATTCCGATTAAAATTTGAAGAATTATTTTACATCCAATTGCAATTAATTCTTAAAAACCTGATTCATAAATCAAAAATAAAAGGCTTTCCGTTTGATAAAGTTGGTAATTATTTTAACACCTTTTACAACGAGCATTTACCCTTTGAATTAACAGCCGCACAGAAACGCGTTTTAAAAGAAATAAGACAAGATTTAGGCAGCAATGCACAAATGAATAGGCTTTTGCAAGGCGATGTAGGTTCTGGAAAAACCATAGTAGCCTTTATGTCAATGCTCATGGGACTTGACAACGGATTTCAGTGCTGTTTAATGGCGCCTACTGCTATTTTGTCAGCACAACACTATAACGGATTACTAGAACTATGTAAACCTTTAAATATCAGTATTTCACTATTAACTGGTTCAAGTAAAACTTCAGAACGAAAAGAAATTCATAAAAACCTCGAAAATGGAAGTTTACAGATCTTAGTTGGCACACATGCGCTACTTGAAGATAAGGTGAAATTTAAAAATTTGGGACTAGCCATTATCGATGAGCAACACAGATTCGGAGTTGCACAACGGTCAAAATTATGGCACAAGAATACCTCTCCTCCACATGTGCTTGTTATGACTGCTACTCCAATTCCAAGAACCTTGGCCATGTCGGTTTATGGCGACTTAGATATTTCAGTTATTGATGAATTACCAGCAGGAAGAAAGCCGATAAAAACAGTTCATAGATATGATAACAATCGATTGAAAGTTTTCAAATTTATGAAAGATGAAATTGCCAAAGGCAGACAAATTTATATTGTGTATCCATTGATTCAAGAAAGTGAAAAAATGGATTACAAAGATTTAATGGATGGCTACGAAAGCATTTCTAGAGAATTTCCAATGCCAGAGTATCAGATTTCGATAGTTCATGGAAAAATGAAGCCAGCAGATAAAGATTACGAAATGCAACGCTTTGCTAATGGAGAAACTCATATTATGGTAGCTACTACGGTAATTGAAGTTGGTGTAAACGTACCAAATGCGTCGGTAATGATTATAGAAAGCGCAGAACGCTTTGGTTTATCACAACTCCATCAATTGCGTGGTCGTGTGGGTCGTGGCGCAGAGCAGAGCTATTGTATTTTAATGACCAGCCATAAACTGAGCCAAGATAGCAAAACCCGATTAGAAACCATGGTACGTAGTAGCGATGGTTTTGAAATTGCAGAAGTAGATTTAAAACTTCGTGGTCCAGGAGATATTATGGGCACACAACAAAGTGGTGTTTTAAATTTGCGCATTGCAGATATCGTAAAAGACAAGGACATATTACAACAAGCGCGTTATTATGCAAAAAGTGTTTTAAAAATCGACCCAAGTCTTGGATTACCTGAGCATAAGACTATTTTAAACACTTACAGACAGATGCATAAGTATCGTAACATATGGAATTATATTAGTTGATAACATCATTACCTAGATTCTGAAACAAGTTTAGAATGACAAATAATATAGTTTTAATGATTTTGATAAGGTTCTTGCTTCTAAAGCAATAAAAAAAAAGGCCTAGAACCAACAACAACTAGACCTTTTAAAACACAATTATTCGTGTTTTGCTGATGAACATTTTTAATGCTATAATTAACAATACCCCAAATTACACGCATTATAAAAGCAAGTCTGTTAGGGAGTTGTTAAAGAAACAATCACTAATGTTAATTAACGTATTATTAAGAGTAACCATTACTTTCTGTTAATAAAGTTTGAACTATTTAATACTCTAACCCATTGATTTTTAATGTGAAAAATTATAACTTCGTTTAACGACTGATATAAGTCTGTTACTGAGCGTAGTCGAAGTATTGAAAACAGACTCACATCATTAAAGTTGCCCGCAAGCTGACAAACGAACTCAAATGAAACGACAGATCATAATAATATCTATTTTTATTATTGGAATGATATTATTGTTTTCCTGCAATAGAAAAATAATAAGTTCACCTCGTACCATTACAAATACAAAATCAAACGTTAACGAAAAAAAACCTTATTTAATATTAATCTCACTTGATGGTTTTAGATGGGATTATGTAGAGAAATATAATCCACCTAATTTGAGTTTATTCATTAAAAATGGTGTTAAGTCAGAATCACTAATACCTTCATTCCCTACTAAAACTTTTCCGAACCATTACACGATTGCAACAGGACTTTATCCAGACAAACATGGAATAATAGGAAATATATTTTATGACTATAAAAAAGACACTCTATTTAATAAGAAGAATCCTAAAATGGCAGAAGACGGGAGTTTTTATGGAGGTTCACCAATTTGGGTAGAGGCAAGTAAGGCAAATATTGTCACTGCCAGTTATTTCTTTGTAGGAACTGAGGCTAATATTCAAGGAATCAGACCAACATACTATTATAAATTTGATAATAGCGTTAAAAATCAGGAACGTGTTCATCAAACAATAAATTGGTTGAATTTAGAGAAGAAAAGCAGGCCACATTTAATCACTTTATATTTTGGTGATATGGATGAAGTTGGACACGACTATGGTACTAATGATGACGAAAAATTGAAAACGGCATTGTTTGAACTAGATAAAAATTTAGGCGATTTGTTTGAAGGAGTATCAGAAACTAATCTTCCGGTAAATATTATTATCGTTTCTGACCATGGTATGGGAAATCAGTCTACTAACAAAATAATACCAATAGATTCTATTGAAAACGATGAGTTATTCATGACAATTGAAAACGGTACAATAGTAAATATTCATCCAAAAAAAGATGTTGAAATAGATTCTGTACTACAATATTTAAAACAAAAGGAAAACAATTTCAAAGCTTATAAAACTGAAAATACACCAGGTTTTGAATACATCCCAACTAATAAAAATTGGGGTGCAATACAATTAATACCAGATTACGGTTATCATTTTTGGAATCAAAGACGAAAAGACGCTCTTACTGAAGAGGGTGTTAAAATATTTGGCGTTCATGGCTATGATAGCAAATACAAAGAAATGCATGGAATATTTTACGCGAATGGTCCAGCCTTTAAAGATGGTTATGAAATACGTTCGATAAAAAACATTCACATCTACCCATTGATGTGTAAGATTTTAGGATTGAAAATTCATGAATCGATAGATGGAGATATAAATGAAATAAAAAGTGTTTTAAAAGAAGACAATTGAATTAAGAATAAAGCCAGCAGGTAACACGGTGTATAATTAATTGCCTGGTCACTGACGACTTAGGAACATTCCTGCGGACTATTCTATCTGTGATTTATTTGCTAAATTAGTTGCTTAACCACGCAACTAACCATACACATCAACGATATTAAGTACAATTAAAAACCAAACTTTGCAACACTTCACCTTTTATATCGTCTATTAGGCACATTAGCTTACCTAAAACCATCTCAATGAAAAAACACTCGTTCATTTTAACAGTATTAGTTCTATTAAATTTTTCTTTTATACAAGCTCAGAATGACATTAAGTACCTAGAAAAAAGTGACATTAAAGATGATTTAGAATTGCTAGACGCTATTCTTAAAAACACATCTTCTTACCAAGAATTAAATGGCTATGATTATAAAAAAGATTTTAACGCGTACTTAAAGACTTTAGATAGTAAAAAGATAACTCAATATGAGTTTGGGTTATTTTTAGCCAAAACAATAGGGAAAATTGGTGACAGACATTCTTATATAAAAGATTACGACATTAGAGATTCGCTATATCTACCAATAGCTTTTGCACCATATAATGATAAAGTTATAGTCGTTGATTATGTTAGAGAATCTAAAACATATAAATTTTGGAATTCAGAATTCCCTTATTTACATGCTATAAATAACATACCTATTGATAAGATACTTCCAGAGGTAATAGTAGGAGATGTTCTTGCTCCTAAAGATGCCTATGCCACAAACGCCATTAGAGAGCTAAGAGATATTGAAACTATTTTTAGAACCCTTAATATAGAATTACCAAATCCATTACCTATAACATTGGCAAATGAAGAGGGACATAAAAAAGAATTACACATAAAACTTGTTGATGTAAAAAACAGAGCGCGATTATGGGACGAAAGATTTTACAGTAAAACGTTTAGAGTAAAAGAAGAACAGTATAATGACAGTGCATTTATTGAAAGATTTTTTAGTTTAAGAAACAATATTGGGTATATCCAAATTGGAGACATGTTAGAAAAAGAAAGTACTCCTGTTTTCTTTAAATTTCTCAATAGTTTTATGACCAAAGCCAAACAAACGGATGCTCTAATTATAGATGTAAGAGATAATGGTGGAGGTACTCGAGATTTAATTCAAGAATTGGCTGGATATTTTATGCATCCAGATTCTGTGTATGTTGTTAATGCCACTAAACAACGTGGCAAATTACCATTGAGTGACGAATTAAAAGAGCAATTACATAGTCGCTATTTATTTTCGAGAGACGAATTAGATACAAGAGAGCAAAATGCGGTAGATAAATTTATGGCTACATTTAAACCAATGTATAATTTAAGTGCAGAAAAATTTAGCGCATATCATTACTATATTCTCAATGGGCAAAAACTCACCAAAGGCAAGTTTCATTACAATAAGCCTATTTACATACTTGCTAACGAAAGAAGTTTTAGCGCAGCCTCAGTTTTAGTATCTGTATTTAAAGGATTACCCAATATAAAAATAGTTGGTGTAACTACTGATGGCTCTAGTGGCAACAGTCAACGCTTTGAATTACCAAACTCAGAATTACGCGGAAAAATTAGCACCATGGTTTCTTTTCAAAAAAATGGTAAAATATTAGATGGTATTGGTACTGAACCAGACCTAATTATTAAAAGGAATTTAAACCAAATATTTTTAAAAGAAGATTACCAACTAAATGCACTAATTGAACTCATAAAGTAGAAATAAAAAATACGTTTGGTGTTCTTAATATAAAATTGCCTGGCATTACTTTCAAAATTATAATAATCTTACCTTTGCTGTACAACCAATTACTATTTGAGCACAAATCGCCTATACTTTATTGATGCTGTAAGAGCATTTGCCATCTTAATGATGTTGCAAGGGCATTTTATAGACACTTTATTAGAGGTGTCTTATAGAGACTCTAACAATACAGCATTTAAAATATGGGAATATTTTAGAGGCATTACTGCACCGACATTTTTTACTATTTCTGGTTTAATATTTTCTTATTTACTTATTAAAGCCAAACGTAGTGGCACTGTAAAATCGCGAATGCAAAAAGGGTTAAAACGTGGTTTAATGCTTATTGGTATTGGCTATATGTTACGTGTACCCATTTTTGAATGGCTTTTTGGAAAATTTAGCTCCTATTTTCTTATTGTAGATGTGTTACAATGCATTGGTTTATCACTGATTATAATTGTAATTATTTATAAGATCACATTTCAAAAGACTTTAATTTTTTCGATTTTAATGTTGGTTTTAGGTCTTACGGTTTTTACAAGCGAACCTTTATATCGATATTTAGAATTACCTGAAATTCCTAAATTACTTTCAAATTATGTATCTAAAACCAATGGATCTGTTTTTACAATCATTCCTTGGTTTGGCTATGTAGCATTTGGCGCATTTATTTCCACCTTGTTTTATCGCTATTTAGAACGTCCAAAATTTAAAATGGCAATAGTTTCTGGATTTTTAATTTTCGGAATTGCGCTTATTTTTAAATCTTCTTGGCTATTTATGAAACTCTACTATTGGTTTGATATTTCGCTATTTAAAGACGTAGCCTACTACAATTACTTATTTACAAGACTTGGGAATGTACTCATTTTATTCGCTTTATTTTATTTGGCAGAAAACTATATTAAACAACCATTGATTTTAAGAATAGGTCAGAAAACTTTGTCTATATATGTAATTCATTTTATTATAATTTATGGAAGTTTTACAGGTATTGGGCTTCACCAACTTATTGGCAAAAATTTAGTGCCTTGGCAAGCTATTATTGGTGCACTAATTTTCCTGACTGTGGTTTGCTTTATTTCGTTTCATTACGCTAAAACTAATGCCTTTGTATATTCTAATGTACAGAAGTTTGTAGATAAGATTAAGCGTTACACACGCTAGAATCATTTATATTTCATATTTTTATTATAGTAATACTCTATTAAAGCAAAAAAGGCCTCCTTTTTACAGGAAGCCCTTTTCTCTTTCATAGCAATTAACCAATCAATCTAAAAAACTTATAATTACTAAATGTAGAATCACCTACGATAATACATTTATACTTACGAAGATTTTATAGAGTCGGTTTTAAAAAACTTAAAAAATGGAAACTTTAATAGAAAAATTTTACCAAGCTTTTAGTGATCTTGATGCCGAAACTATGGTGTCCTACTATCATAAAGATATCGTTTTTGAAGATCCTGCTTTTGGTGTTCTTAAAGGAGATAAAGCAAAAGCAATGTGGCAAATGCTATGTGCATCTCAAAAAGGAAAAGATTTTAAAGTGATTTCTTCAGACATAACTGCAAATGAAACTGAAGGTTCAGCACATTGGGAAGCGTTTTACACGTTTAGTAAAACAGGCCGAAAAGTACATAATAAGATTGACGCACAATTTGAATTTAAAGATGGCTTAATCATTAGTCATAAAGACACTTTTAATCTATATAATTGGGCTAAACAGGCAATGGGTTTTAAAGGCTTAGTCATTGGTAGAACTCGTTATTTTAGTAATAAACTAAAAACGCAAACCAATTACCTATTGAATAAATATATAGAAGAAAAAAAGCTAACGGATTTGGATCGATAGCTTTTTTTGTAGCAATGTTTCTTTTTAGGGACTTAAGAGTTTACTTTATGTTTCATTGCAAAATAAATACTTCAAATCTTATGCCAAATTTATTATAACTCTAAAAAAATCGATGAAATGAATACTGGTTATTGATAATACACGATTAGTAAAAAAATTTGGCGTAAAAGCAAGCCGATTGTACAATAGATAAAGATTGAAGTGTATTAAAATTGATGTATAGACTTAAAGATTGAATCTAACTGTAATCCTTAACCTTTCCTTCTACTCCTTTATAAAACGCTTTCATAAACTTAAAATCGGCTTCCATATCGTCTGTAGGATAAAAAGGCTCAGAGATTTTATTTTGTTTATTTTTAAAATCGAGTGTAAACATAATTATAGGCACTTTAGCAGCTTTTGCAATAAAGTAAAAACCTGTTTTCCAATTATCTACTTTTTTCCTGGTTCCCTCTGGTGCTAAGGTTAAACGAAATTCGTCTGCTTCATCAAATAATTTAGCAATGGCCTCCACCTTATTTTGCCCAGAAGTTCTATCTAAAGGTTTACCTCCTACCCATCTAAAATAATATCCAAATGGCCAAACAAATAGCTCCTTCTTTCCTACAAAATTAGTCTTTACATTAGTTACTTTTCTTAGTAATATCCCTAAATAGAAATCGTGCCAACTTGTATGCGGAACAGCAATAATAACGGCTTTTTTTACGGTGTCTTTAGAAAAGTTAGTATTACCTACTACCTTCCATCCCATTAATTTAAAGTAAATAAATTTTGCTAACCAGCGCATCTTACATTTTTTTGTAAAGCGAAAGCAATTTTTCTCGTGTAGCTATAGTTTTCCAGTTTTTACCTAAAGCATTTTCCCAAAGTGGTTCTAAACTCAAGGCTACATCTATCATGGTATCGAACTGATAATCTTCTAAATCTGCACAGATACCTTGAGGTAATTCTATATTATGTTTCGCTTTCATCTTTTTGAATTGTGCAACACCTTCTGGGTAGTAGTCTTCTAGATGATCAAAAACAATACAATTACCAACACCATGTTTTATACCTAATAAATAACCTAAGCCATAACTTAAAGCATGTGCGACACCAACCTGAGAATAAGCAATACTCATACCTCCATGCCACGATGCCATCATCAACTTATCTTGAGCTTCTTCTTTACTCAATGAATCTTCTAAAAATATTTTTTTACAAAGCTCATATGCTTTTTCACCATAACTCTCACTAAAGGCATTTAAATAAGTGCCATTAAGTGATTCTATACAGTGAACAAAACAATCCATGCCAGTATAAAACCATTGATCTTTAGGTACATCTTTGGTTAACTCCGGATCGAGAATGACTTGATCGAAAGGCGTATAATCACTATTAATGCCTAATTTTCGTTCTGGGCCAGTTAAGATTGTAGTACGAGATACTTCTGCACCTGTACCCGAAATTGTAGGTACACCAACATGATAAATAGCGGGTTGTTTTATTAAATCCCAACCTTGATAATCTTTAGAGTTTCCTTTATTAGTAAGCATTAAAGACACAGCTTTAGCAATATCCATTACAATACCTCCACCAATTCCAATAATACCAGATGGCAATTCGCTATACTCTAAAATTATATCTTCGACCAATTGGTCTATTTGCGAAGTTTTTGGCTCTTCTTTTGTAGGTACATAAATAATTTTATCCTTATAAGACAAGGTTATCCTAGAGGTTAACCAATGATTTCCTTTAAACACATCATCGACATAAAATATAAATGGTGCATTACGCCCTTTGCGTTTTGGCGAAAGAATTTCATCTAATTGATTAAAACTTCCTCGCCCAAAAACTACTCGGGAAACCATCGGATAATTCTTATATATCATTTACTCAATATCTTTAACAAAAATAAAAACTTAGTTTATTTAATTGGCTTGAAAAAATCTAAAATTTCAATTAAACTTTCTACAGTTTTAAATTCTGCTCCATTTGTTTCTTTTTTAGTTACTCTTTCATGTAGCCAAGTTGTATGAAATGGCACATGTATAGCTTCTGCCCCAATATTTATTAAAGGCAAAATGTCAGATTTTAATGAATTACCTATCATTAAAAATTCTGAAGGTATTATATCTAAATGCTTTAATAATTTAGAATAATCGGCTTCATGCTTTTCACTTAAAACTTCAATATGATGAAAATAGTCTATCAATCCCGATTTTTCTAATTTTCTTTGTTGGTCTAATAAATCACCTTTAGTTGCTACAATTAATCTATAATCTTTTGATAAGGTTTTTAGGACGTCTTCTACTCCATCTAATAACTCAATGGGTTTATTTATCATGTCCTTTCCTATCTCTAACATTTTTTTTATAATCTCGTTAGACACTTTTCCGTTAGAAAGCTCAATAGCTAGCTCTACCATAGACAACACAAACCCTTTAACACCATACCCATAAATTGGCAGGTTTTTAATTTCCATTTTAAAGAGTTCTTGGTCTATTTTGTTTGGTGTTTCGTAATGAGACAACAATCTACCTACTTCTTCTTCAGCGTCTCTAAAATAAGTTTCATTAACCCAAAGCGTATCATCAGCATCGAAACCAATAACTTTTATGTTTTTGTAATCTATTTCCACAAACGCTTCGCCTTTTCTAAATCTTCTGGTGTATCGATTTCTACACCTTGTATTTGGGTTTCGACCATTTTAATACGCTTACCATACTCTAAATAACGGATACATTCAATCTTTTCTGATGCTTCAAGAAATTGCATTGGTAACTTTGCAAAGTCTAAAATAGCATCTTTTCTAAATGCATAAATCCCTTTATGTTTAAAATAGCGTGCTCCGGCATTTTCATCTCTTGGAAATGGAATTGGACTGCGAGAAAAGTACAATGCAAAATTATCCTGATCAACGATGACTTTAACCGTATTTGGATTATTAATTTCGTCATCGTCAGTAATTTCTACCATTAACGATGCGAGGTCAATTTCCTTTTTAACATCATCTTTAAAAACCTCCAGCACTTTGTATAAACTTTCGTGCTCAGTAAAAGGTTCATCACCTTGCACATTAACAACGATATCGCAATCTACATTAGCAACAGCTTCAGCTATTCTATCACTACCAGATTCGTGTTCTTTAATGCTCATTATTGCCTTTCCACCATTATTTACAATTTCATTAAAAATAACTTCGCTATCCGTTACTACATATACTTCGCTAAAAAGTTTGGTAGCTACAGTTGCCTCATAGGTTCTTAAAATCACGGATTTTCCTGCTAAATTCTGCATCAATTTACCCGGAAATCTAGATGCACTATATCGTGCAGGAATCATGGAAATTATTTTCATTTATAAATTTTATGATAACTCAAAAATACAGATTTTATAATCATATGTATAGAGAATTGTTATTCATTTTCGGTAAACATATCATCTTTAAAACCTATTAAATACAATTTTTCTTTGGCACGTGTTACAGCCGTATACAACCAACGTAGGTAATCTCTATTCATGCCTTCTGGTAAATAAGGTTGCTCAATAAAAATCGTATTCCACTGTCCACCTTGAGATTTATGACAAGTTATTGCATAAGAAAACTTAACCTGTAAGGCATTAAAATACTTATTGTTTTTTACTCCTAAAAAACGCTTGTAATTAGAGGTTTCGTTTTCATAATCTTTAGACACTTCTTGGTATAGTCGGTTAGATTCGTCGTAACTCAACGAGGCACTTTCTACATCAATAGTATCTAAAAGCAATACGGTTTCAAAAGGTCGCATACGAGGATAATCGACCATTTTCATTTTAACTTCAGCAAATCTAAAGCCATATAATTCTTTAATACTGAAAATTTCGAGCACTTCAATAATGTCACCATTAGCTATAAAACCAGCTTCGGTTGTGGGTTTAATCCAAAAATAATTATTCTTTACAACCATTAAATAATCACCAGCAGATAGTTCTGTTTCATTAAATAAAATGCGCTGACGAATTTGTTGGTTGTAGGCATTTGCACGTTTATTACTTCTTACTATAATCGCAGTTTCTTCATAACCATTTGCGCTGTAAGCATCATTAATAGCATCCATAATTTCGTAGCCATCTATAAGTCTTACAATATCTTTATAAGGCTTTACATTAAATTTAAAGCTATCGTAAAAATTGGTTTCTAAAACAGATCTAAGTTCTGTGGCATTTTCTAAAATACCAGAATCTTGTTCTTGCCTTACCACTTCATCTAACTCAATACCAATAACATCTTTATTATAATTTAAGCTTAATTTATCAGGATTTAATGCTGGACTTAAATCTGATTTCACAGGTGGTAATTGAGCCACATCTCCAATGAGTAGTAATTTGCATTGATGACCAGAATAAACATATTGCATTAAATCGTCTAAGAGCGATCCACTATCATAAGATTTAGAATCTGAAGGTGTATCTGGTATCATAGATGCTTCATCTACTATAAAAATAGTGTTACGATGTTTATTGGGCTGCATTACAAACTTTACACCTCCACCTTTGTCTTTTTTTGGAAAGTATATCTTTTTATGAATAGTAAACGCTTCCTTCTTAGAATAGTTAGAAATTACCTTAGCAGCTCTACCAGTTGGAGCTAATAAAACAGCACTTTTTTTAACCTGCCATAAATTAGAAACTATTGTACCAATAATGCTTGTTTTTCCGGTTCCGGCATAACCTTTTAATAAGTAAATTGAATTTTTATTCGCATCAAAAATAAATTGTGATAACTGCATTAACACCATATCTTGCTTAGATGTTGGTGTAAATGGAAACTTAGATTTTAATAGCGAATAAAATGCAGAAGCATTAGAGATCATACAAAAAGTAAATATCAAGCAAGATAGCAATATTCTATATTTTGCGGCGACTTATATTATTTACTTCTATATTTTTAATGATTTTTATTTAGATTATTTTTACCAACAAAAAAAAATTGTAGATTTGCGATAGAGCTAATTAATAAACAGATATATGAAAGTAATTATTGCAATTGTAGTTATTATACTATTAACCGTTGGTATTGTTTGGTTAATCGATAAGTATGTTCCAAAAAAAATGAAACCAATTATTCATCTTGTACTTTGGGCAATAATTATAGTACTTGGTTATATGACGTTTAATTCTGTTTACGACGAGATTAAATTTAACCAGGTTAAAGAAGAACGTTTTAAGGTTGTAGTAGATCGCCTTATAGATATTAGAGATGCTGAATTAGCTTACAAAGAAGTGCATGGAGAATACACAGATAGCTTTGATAAACTAATCAATTTCGCAGAGAATGGTCAAGTACCTATTACACAAAGACGTGATACTTTAGTATTAGATGAAGAAAGAACTAAGGCCTTTGGAGGTGTAGAAACTTTTAAAACACTTACCTTAATTGATACCTTAAGTTTTTATTCTGTAAAGGATTCTATTTTCGAAGGTGATACGCGCTACAAGACAATGATGAATGTTGGTGTTGGTAAAGAAGGTGCTAAATTCGATCTTAAAGCTGGTAAGCTTGATGATGATAATATTCCTGTTTTTGAAGCTAGTGTTGATAAAGCAATTGTTTTAGACGGACTAGATAAATACTTAATCCAAAAAGAAAAACAAGTAATGTCTGTAGATGGCGTTAATGGACCTAAATTAATGGTAGGTTCTATGGAAGAAGTATTTACTAAAGGAAACTGGCCAAAGAGCTACGCTAAAAAAGAATAGTTTGAACGCAAACAATATTAAAGAACTGTCCATTCAAATCAATTTGAATGGGCTTTCTTTTTGTATTCTAAATAAGGAAACAAACACAATTGAATTTTTAAAAACAATTGCGTTTGCGAATAAACTAAATCCTGCAAATGTACTTAACCATCTAAAGGCAGAACTTAGCAGTAATACTGTGTTTTCTGAAGATTTTGATGCTGTATTAGTAATTCATCAAAACGAATTATCGACATTAGTCCCTAAATCATTATATGATGAAAAGAATAAAGCAGACTATCTAAAATTTAATTCAAAAATTCTTAGAACAGATTTTATTACCGAAGATGAAATTACAGCAAATGATAGCATAAATGTTTACGTACCTTATGTAAATATTAATAACTACATTTTCGATACTTTTGGTGAGTTTGTATACAAACATGCATCTAGTGTTTTAATTGACACTATTTTAGAAAAAGAAAATACCTCAGAAGATCCAATAGTATATATAAATAGTAACAAAAATACTATTGAAGTATTGGTTGTAGACAAAGGCCAATTACAGCTATTTAATGTTTTTGAGTATCATAGCAAAGAGGATTTTATTTACTATTTATTATTTGTGTTTGAACAGTTAAAATTAGATGTAGAAACAACCCATGTAAAACTCAGTGGAGCTATTGATAAAGAGGATGAATTATACACTATACTTTACACATATGTTCGGCACATCGATTTGATTAGCACAGATTTTAAATTTAAAATTTCTAATACCATTACAACCGACAACTTACACCAACATTACCTTATCCTAAACTCCTTTTAATGCGCATTATTTCTGGATTATATAAAGGCAGACGCATTACGGCGCCAAAAAAACTACCTGTAAGACCCACAACAGATATGGCAAAAGAGGCGTTATTTAACATCTTAAATAATCAGTACTATTTTGATGATATTTCGGTTCTAGATTTATTTTCGGGTACAGGAAACATCAGTTACGAATTTGCATCGAGAGGCACTGAACAAATCACTGCAGTTGATGATAATTACGGTTGCATAAAATTTATAAACGAAACTGCCGAAGCTTTTGATATGTCTATTAGTACCATTAAAAGTGATGTATTTAAATTTCTTGAAAAATCTAAGCAAAAGCACACTGTTATTTTTGCTGATCCTCCTTATGATTTTAATGTTGAAGCATTTTCTAAAATACCAGAATTGGTTTTTAAAAATGATTTATTAAATGAAGAAGGTTTGCTAATTGTAGAACATTCTAAACATACCGATTTAAGTCATTTAGAGCATTTTTCGCATTCTAAAAGTTATGGTGGAAATATGTTTAGCTTTTTTGAAACAAATTGATTATCAGTTTTGTAGCTTAATTCCTAATCGATTATATTCACTACATTTAATAGCCTTAATAGATTTTTCTATTAGTATTTCTACGTGTTTCTTCTTCAATTGTTATGGTTAAACGCTATTAATTAAAACCAAACAATTATGAAAATTTCAAAAAAGATTATCGTCTTAGCAATGCTAGTGCTAGGAATTAGTTTCATTACTAATGCTCAAGAACCCGAAGTTACTCTCGAATTTAAAAATTCTGAAGTCGCAGAGAAACTTTTACGTAACTATACTGAAGCTTTGCAAAAGGGAGATATTAATAAAATGAATGCACAGCTTCATGAAAATGCTATGATCTACGGATTGGGAGGGGGATTAGACTCATTAAATGTAAAGGAACACAAAGAATACTTCACCAGTAGCACCAATCAATATAAACATTCAATTACTCGCGATTTATATTTGCCTGTAAAAGTAGAAAACAATTGGAACGAAGGAGAATGGTTATTGTCTTGGGGAACAAACACAATTACCAACAAGAAATCGGGCCAGGAAATTGTAGTTCCGTACCATACAGTTTCTAGAATAGAACAAGGTAAAATTGTCTATATGCATTATTTCTATGATATATTGAACATTGCACAAAGTCAAGGATTCACACTAACACCACCCAAAGAATAATCCAACTAAAACAAAAAAATAAGCCCTTTGCAGATAATCTGCAAAGGGCTTTTATACTTAAGCAAATCTATAAGCCGAATTCTGTACTTTTCTTTTTTAGAAAATGAATTCTAAAAATGAAAAGCCCTTATCATTTATCTACGTTTACTATTACTAGCAAACTTTAGCTGCCTACCCTCTAACAATCGCGCGTGCACGCTCAAACGTTAGTTTACATGACATTGCACCACATAGAGTTTACCTGGTTTCACTACAGCATTACCTGTACATACTTTCTGTTGCACTTTTCCTCACCTTTCGATGGATGGCTGTTAGCCACTATGATTGCACTATGGTGTTCGGACTTTCCTACCCTAAATAAATTTAGAATCGATAAGGCGATTTACTTAATGCAAATTTACATTAAACAAATTGTAAATCTCTAATTACAAAAGACAATATACACTTCGTTTATAAAACGAAATAACATGTAGATTGCCCGATTTATGTGTAATAAAACAAAAGGCTTATAAGAATAAGCTTATTATTATTATTATTATTATTGATACATAATTAAAAATTTAATCCATGAAAAAAACAGTTATTTTATTATTTGCGTTCCTAACCTCGATTTCCTCAATGCAGGCTCAACGATTTGAAAAACAATTGACAAAAATGAAGGAAGCTGCTAGCGAATTTCAAAAAAGAACACTTTTAGTTGTATTAAAAGATGAAAAAAAAGAAGAGAATACTAAGTATAATGAGTTCATTAAAAGAGCATTTGAAAGTGAATGGGATCTAAATGATAAAATTATGTATGTTACTCCAAAAGAATTTAAAAAACTCAGAAAAGATAACTCCTACTCCTATTTTACACATGGCAATCGCACTTACAAATCACCAACTGGTTTGGGAAATGAATTAAAAGAAGTTTTCAATATGGGAAATTGTAATAGCAAAATGCCAGTACATCAACATGGTTTTGAATTTGATAAAGAAGTATCACTTGCTGAACTTATAAGGCAAATACAGATGATAAAAATTCATCTAAACGGAATGAAGGACTTAGATCCCAAAACAGCTTGGAACGATTCTAAGGAAGCAACAAAAAATGGTTTAGACCAAAGTGAAATGGCGGATGAATTAAAAAAAATGACCTTATATATTGACGAAGAAGCTGTTGACGATAAGTTTAAAAATAACCTTGGCAATTTATATAAATATAAGTATAAGTTGGTAACCAAATCTGAAATTGAAATAGTTATAGTTGACAAAGTAAAAGATGTAGCATTTCTTGAAAATGGTAGAGTTGTAGAATCGAGTTCAGGTAAAGACATGATTTGGTTTGGAGAAGTAGATATGTCCCATAGAAGTATCAACTATCGTAAAGTCAAAACAAAGCTGAAATTAAAGGATTTAAAAAAATTAGTAGAAATAATGAACTAAAACAATATTGTTGTTATAATTAATTCTGTTAATAACTCAAATAAACTAAGCTCAATTTAAACTCTAAATTGGGCTTCTTTTTTTAAATTTGTAATTCAGTAAATTTTCAATGGAACACTTCGTAGTATCGGCTCGTAAATACAGACCACAAACCTTTAAAGATGTTGTAGGGCAGCAGGCTATTACTAACACTTTATTAAATGCCATTGAAAATAATCACTTAGCTCAAGCCTTATTGTTTACAGGTCCTCGTGGTGTAGGTAAAACTACTTGTGCGCGTATTTTAGCTAAAATGATAAATAGTGATAGCAACACAAGTGAAGACGAAGATTTTGCCTTTAATATTTTTGAACTCGATGCGGCATCTAATAACTCCGTAGATGATATTAGGAGTTTAACCGATCAGGTTAGGATTCCACCTCAAGTTGGTAAGTACAAAGTATATATTATTGATGAGGTCCATATGTTATCTCAGGCAGCATTTAATGCATTTCTTAAAACGCTAGAAGAGCCACCTAAACACTGTATATTTATTTTAGCAACTACTGAGAAGCATAAAATCATTCCAACGATTTTATCGCGTTGTCAGATTTTTGATTTTAAACGTATAACCGTTACTGATGCTAAAGAATATTTAAAATATATAGCAAAAGAACAAGATATTACCGCAGAAGATGATGCCCTTCATATTATAGCTCAAAAAGCAGATGGAGCTATGAGAGATGCACTATCTATATTTGATCGTGTAGTAAGTTTTTCTGGTAAAAATTTAACCAGACAAGCGGTTACTGAAAATTTAAATGTATTAGATTACGAAACTTATTTTACGAGTACCGATCTAATTTTAGAAAACAAGATTCCGGATTTGTTGGTGCAATTCAACTCTATATTATCCAAAGGTTTTGATGGTCATCATTACATTGCAGGTTTAGCATCACATTTTAGAGATTTAATGGTTTGTAAAAACCAGGCAACTATTGAGTTGTTAGAAGTTGGTGAAGACACGAAACAAAAATATATAGAGCAATGCCTTAAAACATCGCATTCATTTTTAATGCAAGGCATACAAATGGCTAACGATTGTGATTTAAAATACAAAACAAGTAAAAACCAACGATTACTTGTAGAACTTACACTTATGCAACTTGCCTCTATCACTTTTGATGGAGAAAAAAAAAATAGTAAGCACTTCATAATTCCACCATCTTATTTTAAGGCAAAAGGCATTACTCCAATTCCTGTAAATAAACCAGTAGACATTACAAATACTGCTGAAAAAGCTACTGTTACCAAGATAACTAAGCAAAAAGAAGTCCTTACTGCCGAAAAAAATACAGTTGTTGCTGAGCCCGTAATTCCTAAAATATCAATTAATAAACCGAGTAAAGTTACTTCTGGTTTATCCTTAAAAAGTATAAGAGAGAAAAAAGAGCACCTTATCAGACAAATGGATGTTATTATTGATGAGGACGACTTACCGAAAGAGCCTGTAACACAAGAAGCTTTAACCAAAGCTTGGAAAGCATATACAGCTAAAATGGATAAAAAAGGTGAGAAAATTATGGCTTCAATTTTACAAATGGACCAGCCAAAATTAGAAGGTACAACCATCCATTTAACCTATTCTAATAACACCAATAAAATTGAGTTAGAACGCGCAGAGTTTCCTCTAATGGCCTTTTTAAAGAAAACACTACTTAACTACGATTTAAAATTAAACATTACAGTTAACGAAGAAATTGCAAAGAAATACGCTTTTACTCCACAAGAGAAGTATGAAAAATTAAAGGAGAAAAACCCAAATATTGAGCTTCTCCGAAAAACATTTGGATTAGATATTTAATATTATGAGGAATATATTAGGACTTTTATTAATTCTTGTTATTGCTTTTACAAGTTGTGAGGGTAGAAAAACTCAAAACCAGGCTTTATCTGAAAGTATTGAAGAGTTTAATAAAAAAGTAACATTGCAAGTTGATGTATACGAACCAGAAACATATGTAGAACAAGAGGTTGATACACTTTTTAGTAATGGCTTCCATATAAAAATTAAAGCCTATACAGACATGACTAATAGTGTTTTATTCACAAAAATTAAAGACACTATTAACTATCAAACTTATTACAGACAGTTTAAAATTAATGTGCTTGTAGAGAAAGAAGGAAAAGTAATTTATAAGCAAGAGTTTAGTAAATCTAAGATGAATACAGAACTAGGTTACTTACCAAACCTAAATTCAGGTTCACCAATTTATAATTTTTATAAGCATGCCGTTTTAAAATCTATACAAATAGATGAGGAATTAAGCACTGAAGATGCTGTGTTTATTGATATCGCTTATGCAATTCCTAACCAAGATTATATAGATTGGCAAAAACTAAAGATTGATAAAAGCGGGAAAGCAATTTTTACCTCAATATAATTAAAATATGATGCTAGGACTAAAACTACCTACGGACCCAAGATGGGTAAATATTGTTGAAAAGAATATTGAAGATATACTAACAGACCACGCTTATTGTGAGCAAAAAGCTGCAAGTACTGCTATTTCTCTAATTGTGAGTTTTCCTGAGTACACTGAACTTGTACAAGAAATGATAGAACTCGCTAATGAGGAAATGAGCCATTTTAAAATGGTACACGATAAGATTTTAGAACATGGATGGACGTTAGGTAGAGATCGTAAAGACGACTATGTTATTGCACTTATAAAGTTTTTTCCAAAAGGTGGAAGCAGAACTACACAATTGGTGCATCGCCTTTTATACGCAGCGCTTATTGAAGCCAGAAGCTGTGAACGTTTTAGACTACTTTCTGAGGAATTGGAAGACAAAAAATTAGCTAAATTTTACCGTAAATTAATGATTAGCGAAGCAGGACATTACACTATGTTCTTAAACTTTGCAAGGCAATATGGTGAACGAAAAGAAGTAGATGAGAAATGGCAACAACTACTAGATTATGAAGCTGAGATAATGAAAGATCTTGGCAATAAAGAGACCATACACGGATAAAAAAAGCCTCAACATTAGTTGAGGCTTTAGTTTTATAATTTTTTAGCTTAGATTTTTATTCCAAATCCGAATTGGATAACATGATTTTTCACCTTAATATCAGTTATATCCTCATCTAAGATGTTACTAAAACCATAATGAACTCTGGCATCTACAAACAATTCGTCAGTAATCATATATTCTGCACCAGCAACACCAGAAAATACAAACGTGGCAAAGCCGTCACTATCTTTCCATGTTTTTAAAGCTAATTGAGGTCCTGCGCCTAAAGTAAAACGTTCAGAAACTGAGAATCTTAACTGAACAGGCAGTTTTAAATAATCTGCTCTAATTGCCTCTTCTTTTCCACCTTCTGCAGACCATTGTAGTTCGGTTAACAAAGAAACCTCTTCAGAAAAACCATATTCTACAAAACCACCAAAAGCAAAACCATTTCGATGCTGATTGTCTATTGTTGGACTCGGGTCAAAATCTAGGTTAGACACATTAAGTGCTCCTCTTACTCCATACCTAACCTCTTGTGAAAGAGAAACCGTTGTAAAAGCAACTAAAAACAAAACAAATAAATATCTTTTCATAATTTTCAATTTGAGTTAGCGAAGATAATTGAAATTCTAAAATTCAAATGAATATATAGATTTTTATAGAGAAAAATTAGATAAATGGGTGTTTTTAATATTACAATTATAAAACAACACTTGGTATAGTTTCATAATACATACTTTTTATAATACCATCTGAGAGTCCTATTTTTGGAACATAAATATCTTTTGCACCACTCCATTTCATAGCAGAAAGATATATACGTGTCGCAGGAATAATAACATCCGCTCTATCTTGATTAAGATTTAATTTAGTTATACGCTCTTCATAAGAATAATTTTGAAGCATTTTATAGTAACTTGTTAAATAAAAATATGTCAAAGGCTTACCGATATCTTTTCCAGAAATCTTAAATATTTTATTAATGTTACCACCAGAACCAATAAGGTCGACTTTATAATACTTTTTAGTATTTTCTTTTATCCAATGCTCCAATTCTAACCAAGTTGCATTTTTAACAATATCATTTAACAACCTTACAGTTCCTATTTTAAAGGACTTAGATTGAATTTTTTCTCCATTATGTATTATCGAAAATTCGGTACTTCCTCCACCAACATCAACATAAAGATATGTTTTATTTGGATCTATAAAATTATTTAAATCTGTTGCAGCAATTATTGTTGCCTCTTCTTCTCCATCAATAATATCTATATTGATTCCACAAGTTTCAAGAATTTTTTTAGAAAGAGGTGCACTATTATTTGCTTCGCGCATTGCTGAAGTTGCACAAGCTTTATAACGAACAACATTATGTGATTTTATGAGTAGGCTAAATGCCTTCATAGTATCTATCATTCGCTCTTGGTTATATTCTGATATTTCACCATTAATAAATACATCTGCACCTAATCTAATTGGTACACGAACCAAGGAGTTTTTTTTAAACACTACTGGCTCATCATCTTGTTCTATAATGTTTGAAATTAATAACCTCACAGCATTAGATCCAATATCTATAGCTGCATATTTCTGTATCTTCAGCATGTTATTCTTCTAAATTGTTTAAGTAATAATTATAAGTATCAAACTGAGCTCTTACTTTAGGTTTGTCATTTCTTCTATAGACATTATTCTGAGTTTCATTAATAATGCGTGCTTTTACATTATCATTCCAACATATATTATATAAATGTTGTAATTCTAATTTAATATCTTCATCGTAAATAGGACAACTCACTTCTACTCTATTATCAATATTTCTAGTCATCCAATCTGCTGATGAAATATAAATTTTTGGGTCATTATTATTGGCAAAGATATACAAACGTGTATGTTCTAGAAATTTATCTATAATACTTATAACTTCAATATTTTCGCTCATACCCTTTACTCCTGGCACTAAACAACAAAGGCCTCTTACAATCATTTGAATTTTTACACCTGCTCTACTCGCTTCATATAATTTATCTATCATTTTATAGCTACTAATGCTATTCAATTTCAATTTTATATAGGCTGGTTTTCCTTTTTGCGCACTTTCAATTTCATTATCTATTAATGCAAACAGTTTCGATTTTGTATAATGCGGTGATGTAATAATATGTTTGTATCTATAGATTTTATAATTAACCTCAAAGAAGTTAAACACTTTATTAATGTCTTTGAGAATTTTAGAATTGGCCGTCAGTAACGTAAAATCTGTATAAATTTTTGCGGTAGATTCATTAAAATTCCCTGTACTTATAAAGCCATATCTTACTAGTTTTTGGTTTTCTTCACGTTCAATAACGCACATTTTACTATGCACTTTTAAACCTGTTACGCCAAATAACATAGTAATACCTTCATCTTGCATCTGCTCTGCGTAATTAATATTAGCTTCTTCATCAAAACGAGCTCTTAGCTCTATGGAAACAATAACTTTTTTACCATTCTTGGCTGCATTAATTAGCGAACTAGCAACATGAGATATTTGAGCTAACCTATAAATAGTAATCTTAATCGTTCTTACTTTTGGATCTAAGGCTGCTTCTCTAAGAAATTTAACTATGTATGAAAATGTGTGATATGGTGTATATACCAAATAATCCTTCTTAGCAATTGTTTTAAAAATACTATTTTCTAAACTTAGCCCTTTTACTGATAATGGTTGAATTTTGTCGTAAAGTAAATCTGTTCTACCTAAACTTGGAAAGTTCATGTAATCTCTACGGTTATGATAACGACCACCAGGAATTATACTCTCTTTTTTATGTATAGACATGCGTTCTAAAAGAAAAGCTAAGGTGTCTTGATCAATATTTTTATCATATACAAATCGTACAGGATCTCCACTTTGTCTATCCTTAACACTTTCGGATAATTTATCTATAAAACTTTTACTTAAGTCACTATCAAAATCTAATTCACCGTCTCTAGTAATTTTAATCATATGAGCACTAATGCTATCATAATTAAAAATGTTAAAGATATCATCTAAGCAATATCTTAGGATATCATCAATCATAATAATAGAACTTTTGTCGTCTTTGCTTGGTAAAACCACAAAGCGATCCATGGTTGATGATATTTCAATTAGAGCTACCTGTGATTTCTCTTCAGCACTGGTCATTTTTACTGTTAAATAAGCTGAGATATCCATTAATTCTGGTAATGCAACATCTTCATTTAACATTATAACAACTAAAGCTGGACTTATTTCTTGATAAAAGTAATTCTTGATGAATTCATGCTGATCTTCGTCTATTTCTGTTTCATCAATTATATAAATGTTCTCATTTTCAAGTTCTTTATCTATTTCTTCAAGAATTTTTAAACTTTCTGTTTGTTGATCTATTACTATTTTTGTTATTTCCTCTAAAAGATCACCAGCCTTTATACCACCTAATTCACTTTTGCCGCCTTTTCCAGCTTCGTAAATTCGTTTTACTGTGGCATATCTTACTTTAAAGAATTCATCTAAATTGTTCGAAAAAATTCCTAAAAAGCGTAAGCGCTCAATAAGAGGTACATCTTTATCAGCAGCTTCTTGTAGAACTCGAGCATTAAATTGCAACCAACTTAACTCCCTGTTTATATATATATTTTTGTCTTTTGTCATTATTTTAATTCCTTTGGGGTAATTATGAATTCAGTAGTACCTTTTTCTAAATCTCTCCAGTTATCAATTTCAAAATTAATTTTCACCAATCCACTAGTTGGAAGGTTATCTATATAAGTACTTCCAAATATATTAGAAATAGATGTGAAAGCATGATTATGTCCAAAAATCATAACATCATCATAATCATTTGGTAATTTTTTAATAAAATCAATCACATTTTCACCTACAAAATCATATAAACATTCATCGACATTTATTGAATTTTGCGATATACCGAATAATCTTACAAAAATTTTGCAAGTACTTAAGGCTCTATTTGCTGGACTAGAAAATATATTTTTCGGTATAAAATCATTGATTTTAACAAACTGATTTGCAACCAATTCGGCATCATTTTCACCTCTAGATTTTAATGGTCTTTCCCTATCAATAACATCATATTCCCATGATGATTTTCCGTGTCTTACGAGTATTATGGTCTTCATAAAAAATCGATTAAATGCAATTTTTTCCGATAAAATGTTTCATATCTCCGTTTTAACGAGTATATTGCCGCTTAAACTTTAATGTTTGTTTAAAATTTTAGTTATGAGTTCTTTTGTTTGTGTAAAATTAATGTAAATGACCCCAAATCAAAAATATATTAATCCATACTATTAATCATTTATTGTAATTTTTACTTCCCTCTATTTTTATTACAAACATTAAATTAATTGATTTAGAAATTTTCTAAATCAATTTTTGAGTAGAATTATTTGTACTAATAATTTATCTAAAAATGAAAAAAACTGTATTTGCAATTTTATTTGTATGCCTAAGCATGCAATTATTCTTTGGTCAAGAATACCTTAAATTAAACTTAAAAATAGATACTGATAAAACAGTAAATGAAACTGAACATTTTTATCTAATGGAAATAATTAATAACGGTAATTCTACAGCAAAATTCAATATTAATATAGACAATACTGCATGTCAATATATTGAAAATAATAAGCAAGTTGATTTAATTCAATCTGTACTTAGCAAAAATAAAAGTCAAGTTAATAATCAATTTAGTATCAAGTCTGGTGAATCTATAGAATTTTATGTAAAAATTTCTAGACCTAAAGATATTAAACGCAATACTTGGAATTGTTCAGAAATAAAAGCCAAATCACTAACAGGAGAGTCATTAAGTAATTCTGTTATAATAAAATCATTAATTCCAGATCCAGAAAAATTTAATTAGTGTGAAGCTAATTGATAAACAAATTTGATTCTTATGAATAAGTCTATTAATCATAATAAAATAAAAAACATAATTTGCTTGTTTATGTTACTTTCTGGAATCTTTGCTTCTGCACAGGTTTTGGAAACTTTTGCTCCTAGATATAACGGAACTATAAATGGTGATGTTACTATGATTGCAAATAACATGCTATCCAGGACTGCAACTACCAATTATAACGGTAGTGATGGTAACCATAATTTTACTAATAATGTATATGTAGATATAGATGGTCTTTTTGATCAAAACAATGATAACATTGATGATACCTTTAACTCCAGTAGTGCTAATTTAAGCAATCCACAGTCTAATGTGTCTTGTCTTTCAATTGTTAGAGCTTATTTGTATTGGGTAGCTGCAGATAAAGAGCCAACAAGTAATATTAACTCTGAAAACCAACCAAATTGGAATTTTAACGATGTAAAGTTAATGCTTCCAGGAGAAAGTAACTATACAACTTTAACTGCAGATCAGGTAATTTATAGAGGACGAAATGAAGCTTCACATATTAATAATGATCCATATGTATGTGTAAAAGATATTACAAATCAAGTAACGAACTTAGCTGATCCATTTGGAAAATATCAAGTTGCAAATGTCGAAGCTAAAATAGGTTCCGTAATTGGACACGACGGAAATACAATTGGTACATCCGGTGGATGGCAAATTGTTTTTATTTATGAAAGCCCTAAACTTTCTACAAGAAATATTACGTTATTTGATGGTTATGCTCATGTAACTAAGCATGTAAATAATTTTGACATTAATTTTAATGGTTTTAAAACAGTACCTGTTGGTAAAGTAAAGGCCAATATTATTTTGGGTAGTTTAGAAGGTGATCAAGATTTAGATGGTGATCAATTACAAATAAGAAATACATCAAATGTTTTTGAATCAATTTCTGCACCTCAAAGATCTAGTGATAATTTTTTTAATAGCCGAATTACCGTTGGCAATTCAAATTTTACAGATAGAGCTCCCGCCAGTTTAAACACCTTAGGCTTTGATGCCGCTGTTTTTGAACTTAAAAATCCAGCTAATAGTATAATTGATAACAATCAAACTTCTGCTACGTTACGATTAACGTCAGATCAAGAAACCTATGGACTATATTTACTGGGACTTTCAGTAGATGTATGGTCTCCAGATTTAGACCCTATAGAAATAGTTATGGACTCAGGTTCTAATCCTGCAAATGCTGGTGATTTACTTGGTTTTAGTTTTGAGGTAAGAAATAAAGGAAATGATGATGCCGTAAATTTATCAATTGCAACTACCCTTCCTCCACAAATTACAAACGTTATTCCAAATGGCTTACCAACTGGAGTAACTTATTCTTTTAATTCAACTACAGGGGAATTAGTATATAACATTGCTGATAATTTAGTGAGTTCTAATAATCCACCGTTCTTTATATATTTTGATCTCGAAATTGCTGATGAATGTTATTTCCTAGAAGAAAATTGTGATTTGTCATTCGATTTACAATTTACTGCTACTTATAATGGTACTGAAAATCCAGATTTACACACAAGTATTAGTTCTAGTAGTTTAAATGATTGCAATATCGGTAACAAACAGCCTTTAACAATTAATATTAATCAACCTATTGTTAATTGGGCAACTGCTATCAATGAACTAGATAGAACTGTAGAATGTTCTGATACTGCCGCATTAGATGCCGCACAAAATTTAGAACCAGTAACTGATAAGTGTAATTTTACAATAACAAAAACATCTAATGCTTTTGTGGCTGATAGTAGTTGCCCTGCAAATGGTACCTATACTAATTCATGGTCGTTTACAGATGAATGTGGTGAAACTAAAGAATTTGTTCAAACTATTACTGTTCAAGATACAACACCACCTTCAATTACAATTCCAGATGATTTAACCATTGAATGTTCAGAAGATGAATCTAGCGCTAACACTGGAGAAGCAACTGCTTCAGATACTTGTAGTTCTGTAACTATTACACAATCTGATGCGGTAACTTTGGGGTCTTGTGGTAATACAAAAACTATAGTAAGAACATGGACTGCAACTGATGCTTGTGGTAATGTATCTTCCGGAAATCAAACTATTTATGTAGATGACAAAACAGCTCCTACAATTACTATTCCTGCTGATGTTACTATTGAATGTTCAGAAAGTATTGATCCATCAAATACTGGTACAGCGACTTCAAAAGATACTTGTGGCAATATCACTTTATCTTATACTGATTCATCAGTAACAGGTTGTGGTGATTCTGCTACGATAACCAGAACTTGGACATCTGTTGATGAGTGTAACAATTCTATTTCTCAGGATCAGATAATAACTATTATAGATACTACGGCGCCTTCATTTAACGAAAGTTTACCAGGAGATATTACGGTAACATCAGCTACTATACCAACAGCTGCCATATTAACTGCTTCTGATGATTGTGATAATAACGTTAATGTAGTATTTACAGAAACAGAAAACGGTACTTACTGTGATGCATCTCATACTATAGAAAGAAATTGGTTTGCAGAAGATGAATGTGGTAATAATATTGAACACACTCAGATTATTACTGTTAACCATCCTGTTATAACTGCAAGTATTAATACCATAAACAATGTAAATTGTTTTGGTGAATCAACTGGCGGAATCTCAATAAACATTTCAGGTGGTGAGGCACCTTATTCTTATTTATGGAGTAACTCTTCAACAAGCCAAAACATAACAAATGTTAGAGCTGGTTTTTATTCTGTTACTATAACTGACACTAAAGGATGTACAACTTCTATTGATGCTACAATAACAGAACCTTCAACTCCATTAAGTATTTCTTTAACCAAAGTTGATGCAACTACAGCTCAAGGATGTTCTAATGGAGAAGCAACTGTAAGTGTTTCTGGAGGGACTGCACCTTATACCTATTTATGGAGTGCATCAGCCAATAACCAAACATCGGTAACAGCTAATAACTTAAACTCTACTAATCACTCTGTAACAGTAACTGATGCTAATGGTTGTGAAATAACAGAAAGTATTGAAATATTATGTAATGATACTTGTGATGTTGAAGTTACGACAGAAAACACAAATAATGTTTCTTGTTTTGGTGAAGCTGCTGGTTCAGCTACAGTATCGGCTAGTTCTGATGAATATCCTACTGCTACATTTACTTTTACATGGAGTAATGGTCAAGTTGATTCTGGTGTAACTACGAGTACAATAAATAATCTTTCTGCAGGAACTTATGATGTCGATGTTACTATGGATGGTGCAGTTTGCACACCTACACAAAAATCGGTTGAAATCACACAACCAAATAGCGCGTTAAATGTTAGCACTTTAGTCTCAGATTTATTGGGTCCATTAACTAACGATGGAATTATTTTAGCAACTGCAACTGGTGGTACACCACCATATTCATATTTATGGAGTCCAAATGGACAAACATCTGCAAGTATTATTGGATTATCCGTTGGAAGTTACTCTGTAACAGTAACAGATGCTAATGGATGTACTGCAATGTCTAGAGCGACTGTTAATTCTGGTACTTGTAATAATTTATCAATCTCGGGAAGCTCAACTCCAGTAACTTGTAATGGAGAAAGTAATGGAAGTGTAACTGCTGTGGTTTCTAACGGTACTGGTCCATTTACTTATGAATGGGATACCTTAACTGATACAACTCCTAGTGTTTCAGGATTACCTGCAGGTGATTATGAAGTGACAGTAACTGACCAAACTACAGGATGTAAGCAGAGTACTTCAATAACAGTAAACCAACCAAATGCATTAAGCACTGGAATTAATGTGACTAATATTCTGTGTAAAGGTGATAATACTGGTTCTGCAGATTTAACAGTATCTGGAGGAACACCTCCTTACACTTTCTTGTGGAATAATGGCGAAACAACTGAAGATTTAACCGGTATTACTGAAGGAATATATTCAGTAACTATTACCGATGCTAATGGTTGTAAAATAACAAGTCAAACTACTGTTAATGAACCTACTGAAAGCATCTCTGGTATAATTACTTCGCAAACTAATATTGTTTGTTCTGGTTTAGGACAATTTTCAATTGAAGGATCTGGTGGCACGCCTCCATATACCTATTCAATAGATAATGGCACTAATTATATACCTAATGGAACTTTTATAGATCTTACAGCCGGAAATTATACTGTAATTGTATTAGATTCTAATGGATGTAAAATTAGCGTTGCAACAGATATTTTATCTAATTGTACTGATGCTATTGCAGACATCAACAACACATACGTCGATCAACCTGTTTCTGGCAATGTTTTAACCAACGACGAAGATTTTGAAGGTGATAACCAAACCGTTACAGCTAATACACAACCTGCTAACGGAACTGTAGTGGTAAATCCTGATGGATCTTACACTTACACTCCTAACCCAGGAT
>NZ_JACOQD010000008.1 GCF_014297365.1 Winogradskyella echinorum
ACCACTGAAAATATGTTGCATCCACCAGAGTGTACCACATTAAGTAATCCCTTAGCTGGTGCAATTAATGTACCTATTGATACAGATTTTAATTGGAATGCTGTTCCGAATGCAACTGGATATAGAATAAATATAGGGACTAATTCAATATTTTTCGGTGAGTTTGATGTTGGTAATGCTTTAACTTACGATCTGGCTTTTGATTTACCAGAAAACACGGAAATTTATGTTAGAATTATTCCATATAATATTGATGGAGATGCATTAGGAGGCTGTACCTATGAAATTTTTACAACTGGAGATGATTTAGTGCTACCTCCTTGTACCACATTAAGCTCACCCATTTCAGGAGCAACAAATGTATCAGTGAGTACGGATTTAACATGGAATACCATTACAGAAGCAACAGGTTATTTACTAAATGTAGGTACAACTTCTGGCGGTTCAGAAATTTTAAATGCATTTGATGTTGGTAACGTTTTTTCTTTTAATTTAACATCAGATTTACCAGAAAACACATTGATTTATGTATCCATAATTCCATATAATGCCGATGGAAATGCAATAGGCTGTACCGAAGAAATTTTTACGACTGAAGATATTTTGTTTCCACCAGACTGTACAACATTAAATGCTCCGATTTCAGGATCTATAAATGTACTAGTTGGCACAGATTTAACGTGGAATTCAATTGCTGATGCTACAGGTTATATCCTAACAATTGGAACAACATCGGGAGGTTCAGATATCTTAAACACATTTGATGTAGGTAATGTAACAACATATAATTTAGACACTGACTTACCAGACAATACAGTAATTTATGTTTCTGTAATACCTTATAATTTAGATGGAGAGGCAACAAGTTGTACCGAAGAAAGCTTTTCTACTGAAGACCTTTTATTTCCTCCAAATTGTACGTCGCTTTTCTCACCAACCTCTGGATCAACCGATGTTTTGATAGACACAGATTTAATATGGGAATTTGTACCTGAAGCCACAGGTTATGTTTTAACAGTAGGAACAACATCAGGAGGTACTGATATATTAAACGGTTTAGATGTTGGCAGTAATTTATCTTATGATTTAGCTAATAACTTACCAGAAGACACACTTATTTATGTTACTCTAATTCCATATAATGAAGATGGTGAAGCAACAGGTTGTAACGAAGAAAGTTTTGCTACACAATCTTCTTCTGATCGTATACCCAAGTTTTTCACACCAAATAATGACGATGTAAATGATAATTGGGTCGTCCCAAACGAGTTAAATGTCATTTCAGAAATTATTATTTTTAATCGCTACGGTAAAATTCTAAATAAAATTTCAAATTCATCAACAGGATGGAGTTGGGATGGCACATATAACGGAATCGCACTACCAAGTAGTGATTACTGGTATTCTATACTCTATAAGAATGGTAAAATTCTAAAAGGACATTTCAGTTTGAAGCGATAATATTTTTTTTGTCAATAATTAGGCTTTTTAAATTTGATATTAGAAATCAAAAATATCAGTTTAAAGCATTCGTAAATCCGCATTCTAAATTGTATTTTTGTTTACGTTTTATAATCAGACAAAATTAAATTTATGAATTCATACGATGTAGCAGTAATAGGATCAGGTCCTGGCGGATATGTAGCAGCCATTCGTTGCGCACAATTAGGCATGAAAACTGCAATTATTGAAAAATATTCAACACTAGGAGGTACATGTTTAAATGTAGGTTGTATTCCAAGTAAAGCACTTTTAGATTCGTCTCACCATTACGAAGATGCCATTAAGCATTTTGAAGAGCATGGCATTGATATACCTGGAGAAATAAAGGTGAATTTAAAACAAATGATAGCACGTAAGCAATCTGTTGTTGATCAAACCACAGGTGGTATTGATTTCTTAATGAAGAAAAATAAAATAGATGTTTATGTTGGTACTGGTAGCTTTAAAGATGCAACTCATATTACAATTGTAGGAGAAGAAACTACAGAGATTGAAGCAAAAAACACCATTATTGCAACAGGAAGTAAGCCTTCTACTCTACCTTTTATTGAAATTGATAAAGAAAGAATTATAACTTCTACTGAAGCCTTAAAATTAACAGAAATCCCAAAACATTTAATTGTTATTGGTGGTGGTGTTATTGGACTAGAGCTTGGACAAGTATATAAAAGACTTGGTGCAGAAGTTTCTGTTGTAGAATACATGGATAGAATTGTACCTACGATGGATGCTGGTGTTTCTAAAGAACTAAACAAAGTTTTAAAGAAACAGAAATTTAAAATGAATACATCTCACAAGGTAAAATCTGTGGAGCGAAAAGGAGATGAAGTTATTGTTAAAGCTGACAATAAAAAAGGGGAAGAAGTAACCTTTACTGGTGATTACTGTTTAGTATCTGTTGGTCGTCGTCCGTATACAGATGGTTTAAATGCTGAGGCTGCCGGAGTAAAACTTAACGAAAGAGGTCAGGTAGAAGTAAATGAACATTTACAAACAAGCGCGTCTAACATCTATGCTATTGGTGACGTAATTAAAGGAGCAATGTTAGCACACAAAGCTGAAGAAGAAGGTGTTTTTGTTGCCGAAACTATAGCAGGACAAAAACCACATATAGATTACAAACTTATTCCAGGTGTTGTTTATACATGGCCTGAAGTTGCTGCAGTCGGCAAAACTGAAGAACAACTTAAAGAAGCTGGCATAGATTATAAGGTTGGTCAATTTCCAATGCGTGCTTTAGGAAGAAGTCGTGCGAGTATGGATTTAGATGGATTTGTAAAAATTCTTGCAGATAAAACAACTGACGAAATTTTAGGAGTACACATGGTTGGTGCACGTGCTGCAGATATGATTGCAGAAGCTGTAGTCGCTATGGAATATAGAGCATCTGCTGAAGATGTATCTCGTATGTCTCATGCACACCCAACATTTACAGAAGCTATTAAAGAAGCAGCTTTAGCTGCAACAGATGATAGAGCACTACACGTTTAGAAAACAAAAAATATGATAATAGAACCTAAAACTAGAGGATTTATATGTTTAACCGCACACCCAACTGGTTGCGAGCAAAACGTATTAAGTCAAATTGAATATATTAAGTCTAAACCAACAACAGAACAACCCAAAAAGGTATTGGTTATTGGAGCCTCAACAGGTTTTGGCTTAGCATCTAGAATAACTAGTGCATATGGTTCTAATGCATCTACAATTGGAGTGTATTTTGAAAAACCACCATCAGAAGGTCGTCCAGCCTCTCCAGGATGGTACAATACCGCAGCATTCGAAAAACAAGCTCATAAAGACGGTTTGTATGCTAAGAGTATAAATGGAGATGCATTTTCAAACGAAATTAAGGAGCAAACCCTAAAGCTAATTAAAGAAGATTTAGGTGAAATAGATTTACTGATTTACAGTTTGGCTTCACCAGTTAGAACACATCCTAATACTGGAGAACGTTTTAAATCTGTTTTAAAACCTATTGGAGGTACTTTTAAAGACAATACTGTAGATTTTCATACAGGTGAGGTTAAAGAAATATCAATAGAGCCTAGTTCAGGTGACGATATAAAAAATACAGTAACTGTGATGGGTGGCGAAGATTGGCAGATGTGGATTGACTTGCTTAAATCTGCAAATGTTTTAACTAAAGATTTTAAAACGGTTGCCTACTCTTACATTGGTCCTTCTCTTACAGAAGCAGTGTATAGAAAAGGAACTATTGGAAGAGCCAAAGATCATTTAGAAGCAACAGCATTTAAAATAACAGATACGCTAAAAGATATCGATGGAAAAGCATATGTTTCGGTGAACAAGGCTTTAGTAACGCAGGCAAGTTCTGCTATTCCTGTAATTCCATTATACATTTCATTATTGTATAAAGTAATGAAAGAAGAAGGGATTCATGAAGGCTGCATAGAACAAATTGAACGCCTATTTAGTGAACGTTTGTATGCCAATGAAGTTCCTTTAGATACAGAAGGAAGAATACGTATTGACGATTGGGAAATGCGAGACGATGTACAAGCAAAAGTGCTTGAACTTTGGAAAGAAGCAACAACAGAAACCTTACCAAGTATAGGCGATTTAGATGGTTATAAAACTGACTTCTTTAATCTTTTTGGTTTTAATGTTGAAGGAGTTGATTATGATAAAGATGTTAATGAAATGGTAGATATTCCTGGGTTACAGGGATAATTTATTGTTTTAAAGCGAATCAAATGGTTCGCTTTTTTTATGTTTCTAAATGATTAATCAATCTAATTAAGAAATTTTTTGAAAATTATTAAATCAATCTTTCCAATTTATTTTTGGTTTTTTTTAACTATTGGTTTTGTATGCTTATTTGGCATTAATACTAGAGTATTTGGATATATTCTTTTAAATTTAGTTGCAACACTATTTTTTATAAAATTAGGTGTTGTTTTACATGAAATAGGTCATCTATTATTTGGAAAATTAGCAGGTGGGAACCCAAAACGTATTGTTTTAGGAAAAAGTCATGAGATTACAAGGTTTGATTTCTGTAATATAAAAATAATATTAAATAAAGATTTTAATGGAGGTTTTGCCTTTGTTAATTTTCCACAAGGCAAGAATTCAAAATTTAGTCAATTTATACTAACAGCTGGAGGTGTTATTACCAATTTTATTTTTGCTTATATTTTTTATTTAATCTTTGGGTTTAGTATTTCCTTTATGTCTGGAAGAGATGGACTAGATTTAGCGTCTGCGTTTATTTCAGCTAATATTCTTTTAGCTTTAACAAACTTAATACCTTTTAGAGTAGATTATTTAGGTGTAAAAATACCTAATGATGGGCTAACACTTTTAAAAATACCGTTTAGAAAAAAAAATGAAACTAATATCGATTTTAATGATTTTTTTGAAGCACATGAAAAATTTGAAATAAAAGAATTTGATGAAGCGATAGAACTTTATAGTAGATACATTGATATAAAAGAAACAGAATTATTAGCCAGATATAACATTGGTTTAATGCTTACGAAAAAGGGTAAAATAGATGAGGCATTAAATTGGACAAAACCCTGTTTAGATATAGTAGATAAAGAAAAAAACAAAATGATGTATGCTCATATTAATAATGGGTTAGCTTGGTTTAAGTTAGTAAAAGGTGATAAAGATGATATAGATATACTTTCTAAAACAGCATATTCAATAAAATCTGATTTTTCATACTTTATTGGTACTAGAGGATCTGTTTTAATAGAACTTGGAAAGATTGAGGTTGGAATAAAAATGCTTAAGCCATTAGTAGATTTTAATTTTCCAAACAATCAAACTCTAAGCGCAGCCATATATTTATATTATGGAATGAACCTTTTAAAAGAAAATAAAAAGGCACAGAAGTATTCAGATTTTATTATCAAAAATATAGATAAACTTGACGCAGATGATTTGTTACTCTGGAATAGAATTCAAGAAAAAAGTAAATAATTACAATTCTTGTATCAAGTCATTAATACGCAGCCGCTTACTATAGTCATCTTCATTAATATCTCTCACAAAACAATAGGCACTAATTTCTTCTCGCTTTACTTTTTCTGTAAGTTCTTCAGCAGTAAAGGGTCCAAATTCTTCAGACTCTGAAATATAATAGAATTGATGCTCGCATATTAGACTACTAGCCTTTTGTTTATATTTAAACTTTAAATAGGCCTGTACATCGTCTAACGAATTTAATTCATCAGCGTAATTACTTGTATTAATAAAAAGTGCAAACTCATCCTTAGATTGGTCATTGAGGACTAAAATATCATCATCTTTAAGATAAGCTTTTACAGTAGCTCTTCCATCTTCTGTCTGTATAGTAAATATGTTTTGAAAATGTATATTCCAAGAGGTTTCAATAATGTTATCTTTTCTATAAATCTCTAAAACATTATCTTTTTTAAATACATATGTCGATTTCTTTTCCGCAATGCCATTTACTAATACCCACTGCTGATCTAAAAAATTAGAATCGTGATGAATTGAATAATCAAAAGGTTTTAAGTTTGGAATAGTCTTATGTAGGTCCTGTATCATAACGGAAGTTTAATCCACATCTATTGCATTAATAACGCTAAATTTGGGGTTAATATTGAATAAAGCTAATAATTTTCTAATAGTTTCAGCACTTCTTTCCTATAACTTCGACTAAATGGCAAAGTGCGTCGGTTAAGTGTAACACCCTCGCTGTTAAACGATTGAATCTTCGATAAAGCGATAATGTAAGATCTATGAATACGTATAAAATTTTGCTTTGGTAATTTGGCTTCCATAGCACTAATGGTCTCTCTAGTTACTATGGTTTCACCTTCAAGATGAATTTTAATATAATCACTATAACTTTCAATATATAAAATTGAATCAAAATCTATTTTAATCATTCTACGGTCTGAACGTACAAAAATAAAATCGTTAGATTCTGACGGTTCTAAAGCATATTCATTTATAGAAGATGTAACTTCAAAATAACGATTTACAGCTTGTAATAAACGTTCAAAAGAAATTGGCTTTAATAAATAATCTACAGCTTGTAAATCGAATCCTTCTACTGCATAATCTCTGTAAGCAGTTGTGAAAATAATTTTTATGTCCTTGTTTATTGATTTTGCAAAAGCAATCCCTGAAATTTCTGGCATATTAATATCTAGAAACACTAAATCAACTTTATTATTACTAATAAAATTAAAAGCTTCAATGGCATTTTTACATTGCATAGCAATTTCTATATTATCAATTTTTGAAATATGAGACGCAATAATATCTCTAGCTACGGCTTCATCATCAACAATAATACAAGTTACATGCTTAGTCATACTATAATTTAGATTTTGTGCTTAACTTAAGTGAAACCATAAATTCACTTTTACTCTTATTAATTTCAAGATTATAACGATTTGGATACAGCAATTCTAATCGTTTTTTTATATTCTCTAATCCTAGGCCATCATTATAATTTAAATCTTTTGAACATGTATTTTTAATATTGAATAAAATCTCTTCTGAATCAGCTTTTATAGATATTGCAATATCCAAAACACCATCTCTAATTGCACCATGTTTAAAGCTGTTTTCTATAAAAGGAATAAACAACATAGGTGCAATTTCTATGGTTTCAGATGCTATCTCTTTATTAAAAGTAACATTTAAAGTCTCATTAAACCGCATTTTCTCTAGACTTATATAATCTTCGATATGATTCATTTCATCATTTAAACCAACAAAAGGTTTATCAACCTGATATAGTAAATAATCTAATAAATTAGATAGTTTTAATATCATTTCTGGAGTTTCCTCTGCTTTTTTTAAAGCAAAACCATACAAAGTATTTAGCGTATTAAACAAAAAATGAGGATGAATCTGCATCTTTAAATAATTCAATTCTTGCTCTTTAAGTTTTAGTTGCGTTTCTAATATTTTAGCCTCTAATTCTGCACTATATTTAGATTGTTTTAAGTTCAGTTTTAATAATTTAAAAGCGCTTACAATAATTACTACTAGATATACACATGTAATAATAAATAAAGTATTACGAGATAATGATTCTACTCTCGTAAACATAAAATTGGTCAAAAAAGCAATCGCAAAAAAGACCGAAAACATAATACTAAAAATGGAAATTATAATAGTGTATAAACTATAAAGCCCAAATAAAATGTAGCGTTTTGTAATTAGGTAATTTGGAATGAGTTTATAAATGGAAACGTAAGTAGTACCAATGGTTATTGGCATTAAAAATAGAGAAAAATTAAAGATATTACTGTCAATAGTATTATCTGCACTAAATGTGAGCGTAAAAATGAAAAGTATAGCCATCCAAAAGAGGACATGCAAAAGTACTTGTCGTAATATTTTGGGTATTATTTTTATTTTTTTCACAATAGTATATCCTAATCACAATAATAGCTCATTTTTATAAACTGAGATTATTTTGTAGACGAATGACAAGTTTTATGATGGTTTTGACATATTTGTTAAATCCCTAAAGAAAATGGTCATTGGTCGCATTGTCTATTTTTTAGTCTAACTTCCGCTTAAGTTTGCTGTAAGTTTAATCAAAAAACGCAAATTATGTTTTCAAAATTAGTATTAGTAGGTCGATTACAAGATGGTGGACCAGGTATGTATTTTATTTTAGTAGCTTTCTTAATGTCATTAGTATTCGTTGTAATGGCCTTTGTAAAAAAGAAAGAGAACCTTAAAACATCTAATAAGATGATTGGGTTAGCTGCAGAATCTAGTTTATTAGCTCTAGTTATGGGATGCTTGGCTTCCGTTATGGGAATTATTGAATTATTTGATATGCTAGAAGCGATTGGTGAAGCAAGACCAGATTTGTTTGCCGCTGGTATTAAAGTGTCATTGTTAACTATAACTTTTGGTCTGTTTGCATTTGTAATAGCAAGAATTGGAATATTAGCCTATAAATGGTCGCTAAAAACTGAAATAGAAGCTTAATAACTATTAAAATGAAAAAATATAGACTAATAATCGTTTTAATAGTTTCTTGCTTTTCTGCCAAAAGTTATGCGCAATACATACAAAATGATATAAAAGAAATTGTAATTGGTAAAGTTGATAGCCTATATTCTGAAATCTTAAAAGAGTATAGAGAAATTTGGGTACATGTGCCAAATGATATAGATATTACTAATACAAACAAGTATCCTGTAATTTATGTTTTAGATGCCTCTAAAAATTTCTATTCTATCACAGCGATGCTAAAACAACTAACACCTTGGACAATTCCTAATTCTATTATTGTAGGTATTACCAATACAGATAGAACCAGAGATTTTACACCAACCAATGTCCCATTTCAGCGTGGTCATAAATCAGAAACCTCTGGAGGTGCTAATAATTTTGTACAATTTCTTGAACAAGAATTAAAACCTTTTATAAATAATAAATATCCAGCAGAGAACAATAACACAATCATTGGTCACTCAACTGGTGGTTTATTTGTACTCTACACTTTTTTAAACCATGATAATGTTTTTGACAATTATTTAGCAATAGATCCTAGCCTTTGGTGGGATAAAGAACATCTTGTAAAAGAAGCTAAAGAAAAAATTAATAAAAGAAGTCTTAAAGAGAAATCATTATATATAGCAGTAGCAAACAGCATTGGCAAAGCTATGGATACTGTAAAAGTTAGAAAAGATAAAACTGAGCCAACAGAACAGATTAGAGCCAATCTAAAGTTTCATGATTTGTTAGTAAATAACAATGATAAGCTTAATTTCTCTTGGGAATATTTTAAAAATGAAGACCATGGCAGTATTGTAGTGCCAGCCCAATACAATGGATTACGTTCTGTTTTTTCATGGTTTCCATTTCCTGAAATGTGGAGATTTAATACTCCGAAAGCATATTCTGCTAAACAATTAACAGAACCATATCTTTCTCATTACGCTAAACTAAGTCAGAGATTGAAGCGCGAAATAAAACCAGAATGGCAATTACTAAATGATGTCGGTTTCTATATGTTAGATGGTCATAATCTTCCAAATAAAGCTTTGGCGTATTTAGAGTTGAATGTTCATTATTATCCAAATGAATCTAGAACTTATGTGGCTATAGGTAATTATTATGTATCTCAAAAAGACAAGTCAAAAGCTATTGAATATTATAATAAAGCTGTTGAAATAGATGGCAACCAAGAAGCTAAAGAACAACTAAAAAAACTAAAAAGTTAAAAAAGAACAACACAATGAAAACTACAATAGCACGTACAGTCTTATTATTTATATTATCACTAGTTCTTTCATGTGGTGAAAAATCATCATCAAATACATCCGAAAGTGAATTGATAATGAAAATCAATGCGGTTCAAGAACAAATTATGGCACAAGGAAATATGACTGATATAGAGGAACAGGCGATATTAAGTTTGTGTAATATTATTTCGCATAATGACGGTTTAGCAAATTTTAGTCCTGAAAATAGGATGATTCTAAAAGATGTAGACATAGTACCTATCTATGATGGCTGTGAGAACCTAACGATCGAAGAAACTAGGGAATGCTTTAAAAATAAAATTTCTGCATTTATAAAACGCGAATTTAACTTGAGTATATCTAAAAGCTTAAACCTTTCGGAATCAAAACAAGTAGATGCTTTCTTTATTATTGACAAAAAAGGGAACATTACTGGTTTGAAAGTTAGAGATTCTGAAGTAACTATTCAAGCTGAAATCTTAAGAGTGCTTCGTAAAATACCTATTATGAAACCTGCTAATCATCAGGGTAAAAGTGTTTCGGTATTATGTTCAGCTGTTATAAAATATGGTAACGACATCAAAGTCGATGTTATTTATATTCCTGAAAGACCAAATGATTAATTATTGAATCACTGCAGGGAATTAATTTAATGAAAATAGTAATTTTAACTAAGCGAACTTTTACGGTTCGCTTTTTTTTATGAATAACATTTTTATTCTTTATTTTTGTAGAAATACATTATGGAATCACTAACCCTCACTACTCCAGCACTATTATTCTCAGCAATATCCCTAATAATGCTAGCTTATACCAATCGGTTTTTAGCTTATGCAGCTGTAATAAGAAACCTGAGTGATAAATATCTTGAAAAAAAAGAAGATGCTTTAATACGTCAAATAAATAATCTAAAATTTAGATTAAACTTAACACGCTGGATGCAGATCTTTGGAATATCAAGTCTTCTATTATGTGTACTAACAATGTTTTTAATATATATACATCAACATATTTTAGCAGTTTGGATATTTGGAATAGCTTTAATCTTACTAATAATATCATTAGCATTATTAATAAAAGAAATTCAAATTTCAGCACAAGCACTAAAGCATCATTTGGGTGATATAGAAGAATATTTAAAAAAGTAGGAATTTTTTTAAATTAATTGTGACCATTATAAAAGTTTAGTGTCTTAATAACAACTAACAAATTTAAAACGAACTAACAATACAATTGACAACTGACGCTGTTCATACCCTAACCGATGAAGCGCTCGTAGAAGCTATCGTTAAGACCAATGACACTCTTTTATTTGAGGTGTTATATGATAGGTATGCGAGTATGGTATATAACAAATGTTATGGCTTTGCTAATGGTGTTGATGAAGCAAAAGATTTAACTCAAGATGTTTTTTTGAGAGTCTTTGTTAAACTTGCTAGTTTTAAAGGTAAATCAAAATTTTCAACATGGTTATATGCGTTTACTTATAATCATTGTGTAAATTATGTAACTAGAAACACCGCAAAGAAGTTCGAAAAAAAATCTGTAAGTTCTGAAAATGTTGATATTGAAAATATAGGTGAAGAAGTGGATTCTACTCGTGATTTTGATAATATGCGCGTAGAAAAGTTAAAGAAAGTTATGGAACTTATTTCACCAGATGAAAAAATGTTATTACTATTGAAGTATCAAGATAATTTATCAATTAAAGAATTATCTGAAGCTTTAGATCTAGGTGAAAGCGCAGTAAAAATGCGCTTGAAAAGAGCAAAAGAAAAACTTGTACAGAAGTACGATAATTATACGAAAGATGGAAAATCCATTTAAGCAAATAAACCAGCCTTTAAAAGAAGTTCCGGCAGAACTTAAAGGAAAAGTCATGCACGACATTGCAATGGCCAAGCTATTTATGGAGTTAGCTGAACTGTTTTCGTATAATATTGGTCATATTATAGATAGTGTAACCAGTAAAAGAAAATAATAGAATACTTAATAACCCCTAACATAAAAATTAATAAGTATGGAAAAAGTGAGTGAATTTTCTGATGTAGCAATGAAATCCTTAACCAATATTTGGTTAGAGATTACTAAGATATTCCCCAACATAATTGGTGCTCTTATAGTACTAATTATTGGATGGTTAATTACTAAACTAGTTGTTAAAATAATAAAGAAAGTTTTAAAATTAGCTAAAGCAAACAAACTCGATGATAAGATTAATGAAATAGAAATAGTAGAAGGAAAGAAACTTAATTTCGATACGATAAAAGTTGTTTCTAAAGTTGTAAAATATTTGATGTACATCATACTGCTAGTTACAGCTTCAGATATAATGGGATTAGATATTATTACAAAACAGATTAGTGACTTAATATCTTATTTACCAAAGTTATTTGCAGCTTTAGTTGTATTTATAGTTGGCCTTTTATTTGCAAACTTTGTAAAGAATGGCTTAAAATCTCTGTTTGAATCTATGGATTTATCTGGTGGTAAAATGATTAGCCAAGTGGTCTTTTTCTTAATGCTCACTTTTATATCTATTACTGCATTAAATCAGGCTGGTATAGATACCGAGATTATTACCAATAACATAAACATGATTATTGCAGCATTTCTTTTAGCATTTGCTATTGCTTTTGGATTTGGCGCTAGAGAAGTTGTAGGTAAACTGTTAAATACGTTTTACGCTCGCAAGACCTTTGAAGTTGGACAAAGTATAAAATTTAATAATGTTAACTATACCATAGAGGAAGTAAAAAGTATCTCTGTAGTATTAAAAAGCAATGATGGTAAACTAATAGTACCAATAAATGAATTAACAGAAAATCAAGTACAACTGCAGGATTAACTATAAGGTTAGGGTTATAGATTTTATGAAAACATAAAATACGATCCTGCAAGTACTTGACATCTAAAACCTCTTCAAAAGAAGAGGTTTTTTTTATTTAAAAAATGTAAATAACAAAAAAGTGACCTATTACTAGGTCACAATTTTACAAATTTTATTTTTAAGCTTTGGCTTATTTTAAATCAAAACGATCTAAATTCATCACTTTAGTCCAAGCTTTCACAAAATCGTGTACAAAACGTTCTTCTCCATCATTAGCTCCATAAACTTCACATACAGCTCGTAATTCAGTATTAGAACCAAAAATTAAATCTGCTCTAGTAGCCGAAAACTTCATAGCTCCTGTATGACGATCACGACCAATAAACTCTTTGTCTTCAGAGTTTACCGCTTTCCACGTAATAGATAAGTCTAATAGATTAGTAAAGAAATCATTTGATAAACTACCTACTCTATCAGTAAATACTCCGTGTTTAGAACCGTCATAGTTTGCTCCTAACACACGCATTCCGCCTACAAGAACTGTCATTTCTGGAATAGATAAGGCCATTAAATTTGCTTTATCTACTAATAAATCTTCTGCAGCGATATCTAAATTTGGATTCTGATAATTTCTAAACCCATCGCCAACTGGCTTTAAATAGTTGAATTGCTCAATATCGGTTTGCTCTTGAGTTGCATCTCCTCTACCTTGACTAAAAGGTACTTCTATCTTATAACCAGCCTTGTCTGCTGCCTCTTCAATAGCTACTGAACCAGCTAAGACGATTAAATCAGCTATAGAAACAGTGCCACTAAATTCATTTTGAATATCTTCTAAGACTTTCAGCACTTTATTTAATTCTTCTGGATTATTCACTTTCCAGCTTCGTTGTGGTTCTAAACGAATACGAGAACCATTTGCCCCACCTCTTTTATCGGAATCTCTGTATGTAGATGCAGAAGCCCAAGCTGTCCTTACCATTTCAGAAATTGATAGACCAGAAGCTAAAATCATTTTCTTTAATGAAACAATATCTGCATCACTCAATTTATAATCTACTTTCGGAATTGGATCTTGCCAAATTAACTCTTCTTTTGGCACTTCTGGTCCTAAATAGCGATCTATTGGTCCCATATCTCTATGTGTTAACTTATACCAAGCTCTAGCAAATGCATCTTCAAATGCTTTATGGTCTTTATGAAAACGTTTAGAGATTTCTAAATATGCAGGATCAGTTTTTAAAGCAATATCTGCAGTTGTCATCATCAAGGCTTGTTTGCCATTAGCATCTCCTGCTTTAGGAGCCATTCTTGCATTAGAATCTGCAGTTGGCGTCCATTGATGTGCTCCAGCCGGACTTTTTGTTAATTCCCAATCATAATTTAATAAAACATCAAAATAATCTGCATCCCATTGTGTTGGGTTTGGTGTCCAAGCACCTTCAATACCACTAGTAATAACGTCATCTAACACGCCACTTTTGTATGAGTTTTTCCATCCCATACTCATATCTTCAATTGGTGCTCCATGTGGCTCAACTCCTACATATTTATTTGGGTCTGCTGCTCCATGTGCTTTTCCAAAAGTATGTCCACCAGCAACTAATGCTACTGTTTCTTCATCATTCATAGCCATACGACCAAAAGTTTCTCTTACATCTTTTGCTGAACCCATTGGATCTGGATTTCCGTTTGGTCCTTCAGGGTTTACATATATCCAACCCATCATTACCGCAGCTAAAGGATCTTCTAAATCTCTGTTGGCGTCGTATCGTTCTTCATTTGCTCCCCATTCTGTCTCACTTCCCCAATAAACATCTTGCTCTGGTTCCCAAATATCTTCTCGACCTCCAGCAAATCCAAATGTTGGAAATCCCATAGATTCTAAAGCACAATTACCTGCTAAAATCATTAAATCTGCCCAAGACACTTTTCTACCGTATTTCTTTTTAATTGGCCATAGCAATAATCTTGCTTTATCTAAGTTTCCATTATCTGGCCAACTATTAATAGGTGCAAAACGCTGGTTACCTGTACCTGCACCACCACGTCCATCTCCCACTCTATAAGTACCTGCACTGTGCCATGCCATACGAATCATGAAACCACCATAATGACCATAATCAGCAGGCCACCAATCTTGTGATTCTGTCATAAGATTAAGAACGTCTTGTTTTAACTCCGAAAAATTAACGCTCTTAAATGCCTCTGCATAATTAAATTCTTCCCCTAAAGGATCGTTTTTTGCAGCGTGCTGTCTTAAGATATTTAATTTTAGTTCATTTGGCCACCAGTCTCTATTTCTTACACCTCCACCTCCAACAGTTTTTTGCTTACCACTAAGAAATGGGCACTTGCTTGCATCACTATTGTTGATTTCAAAAGAATCTGTGTTCTTATTCTCCATGTTACATTAGTTTTGTTTAGTTATTAATTTTATTCTTTAAAGTTAAAAAATATTGACTTAGTAATAAAAGTTCAACATCTTTTTAACTTATATTTTAATAGCTAAAATTTATACTATATTTTTTTTGAATAGTATTATTTAATAATAGTAAACTTTCGGTATAGTAAATCTTATCAAAATTTTGTATATTAAGGTAATTTAATACTAATAATATGAGCACTTCAGAATATACAAAAGTTTATTACGGCAATTTTATTTTAGTAACTCGTGTTAAAGATGAGTTAGAACGTTTTGGAATCATTCCTATAATAAAAGACGAAGGAGAATCGCAGCGTTTGGCTGGTTACGCATCTATGAATCAAGGCTACCAAGAGGTATTTGTTCATAATGATGAGCTAGATAAGGCTACTGCTATTATTGAGCAAGTTAAGAGTGAGATGGAAGCCACAGAATAATATTATTAAAAAAAAAATGCTGATACTTTAAAATATCAGCATTTTTATTTTAATATAATTTTCTTCTATACCGTAACCGAATACATCTTCTCACGCTGCTCTTTAATTTTCTTATCACTCATATACTCATCAAACGTCATGTAACGATCTATTACACCGTTTGGTGTTAATTCAATAATCCTGTTACCAACGGTTTGTGCAAACTCATGATCGTGGGTCGTTAAAAGTACTGTTCCTTTGAAATTCTTTAAAGAGTTATTAAACGCGGTAATACTTTCTAAATCCAAATGATTCGTTGGCTCATCTAACATTAACACATTGGCTCTCATCATCATCATACGGCTTAACATACAACGAACTTTTTCACCTCCTGATAAAACATTAGAAGTTTTTAATGCTTCTTCTCCACTAAAAATCATCTTACCTAAGAAACCTCTAATATAAACTTCTTCACGTTCTTCTTCGGTTGTTGCCCACTGACGTAACCAATCTACTAAGGTCAATTTATTATTAAAAAACTCACTATTATCTAATGGTAAATAAGATTGCGTAGTTGTTACACCCCAAGCAAATTTACCTGAGTCTGCTTTTTCGTTTCCATTAATAATTTGGTAAAATGCCGTTGTAGCTCTAGAATCTTTTGAGTACACAACCACTTTATCTCCTTTAGCCAAATTAATGTCTACACCTTTAAACAAAATCTCTCCATCTAGACTTGCAGATAAACCTTCTATATTTAAGATTTGATCTCCAGCTTCGCGTTCGCGCTCAAAAATAATTGCAGGATAACGACGACTAGAACGTTTTATATCAGCGATATTTAATTTTTCTATCATCTTTTTTCTACTCGTTGCTTGTTTAGATTTTGCAACGTTTGCAGAGAAACGGCGAATAAACTCTTCTAATTCTTTTTTCTTCTCTTCTGCTTTTTTGTTTTGTTGCGCATGCTGTTTTGCTGCTAATTGAGATGACTCATACCAAAACGTGTAGTTACCAGAGAAGTGATTAATTTTTCCGAAATCAATATCAGAAATATGTGTACAAACCGCATCTAAAAAGTGTCTATCGTGAGATACAACAATAACACAGTTATCATAATTAGCTAAAAAGTTTTCTAACCAAGAAATGGTTTCGTAATCTAAGTCATTGGTTGGCTCATCCATAATTAACAAATCTGGATTACCAAATAAAGCTTGCGCCAATAATACACGTACCTTTTGCTTTCCATCTAAATCTTTCATTAGCATATAATGCAAATCTTCCTTAATACCTAAATTAGATAACATTGCAGCAGCATCACTGTCTGCATTCCATCCATTCATTTCTTCAAACTGAACCTGTAGTTCTCCAATTTTTTCAGCATTTTCATCTGTATAATCTGCATAAAGTGCATCGATTTCGGTCTTTAACTTATACAATGGTTTATTACCCATTATAATAGTCTCTAAAACCGTATACTCATCATATAAATTATGATTTTGCTCCAAAACAGACATACGTTTTCCTGGTTCTAAATGTACGTGTCCAGATGTAGGATCCATTTTTCCGGCAATAATCTTTAAAAATGTCGATTTACCTGCGCCATTAGCACCAATGATTCCGTAGCAATTACCATTATTAAAAGTGGTATTTACTTCGTCAAAGAGTACGCGTTTTCCGAATTGAACTGACAGATTAGAAACTGTTAACATATTATATATTTTTTGAGAGTGCAAAAGTAGAAAATTAAACTCAAACTCTATGATATAACAGTGTTATGAATACTAAAAATTTGAAAAAGTATTATTTATTATGAATTTTGAGAATGATTTATGTTATTTAGACGGAATAATAAGCACTACAACAAGTTTTAACGAGGTATTAACAAGAGTTGAGCATTCCAAGCTATATTTTTGTTTATTAATTATTAGAAATAACCCTTTGTTTTATAAATATTTACTTTGTTGCTCGATGATTGCCTCTATCACCTTAGGTTGCAATTCTAATGGTGAGAATTCTGATTTTGCTTACATTGGAGGCGAGATTATTAATCCAAAAAACAAGAGTATTATCCTATATAATACTGAGGGTAAAGTAGCAGATACTTTTCAATTAGACGCCAATAATAGATTTATACATAAAATAACAAAACTACAACCTGGATTGTATTCTATTAGACATGGTGGTGAATATCAAATGGTATTGTTAGAACCTAATGATAGCATTATGTTTCGATTAAATACATACGATTTTGATGAGTCCTTGGTATTTACAGGTAATGGTGCTAAAAAGAACAATTATCTTATAAAAACCTATTTATCTAACGAAAAGGAAGCAAAAAAGCTCGTTAAGTATTCTAAAATGGAGCCAGAGGCTTTTAATACATTTGTTGAAGAGCGACGCCTACGTAGACTTGGAGAATTTCATGAGTTTTTAACTCATAATGAAGAGTCTGAGTTTTTTAAATCTATTATAGAGGCAAATATTAATTATAACTCGTATGCGGATAAAGAAATTTACCCTTTTGCATATTTTGGTAATAATAAACTAATTCATATAAAAGATTTACCAGATGATTTTTTTAATCACAGAAAAAGCATCGATTATAATGCAAGTCACTTAAGTCACTTTTATTCTTATAATCGTTTTCTTTCTTTTCATATAGATAATTTAGCCACTCACAATTATTATAAACACAACGCACATCATAGTAAGTTTGATAGGCATGATATTGGTTACAACAAATCTAAGCTCGATTTAATAGATAGTATAATCCATGATGAAACTATAAAAAATAAGCTTTTAAAATATACAGCAATTGATTATATAAGCTATAACCATACTGAAGCAGAAGCTAATTCATTACTAGATTATTATCTAACTAAAAGCACAAATGAAGAAGATGAAGCTTACATGAAAGATTTGGTATCTAACTTAAAGTCATTGAGACAAGGTAACCCTTTACCAAATCTGTCTATAGTTAATTATAACGACTCAGAGCATTTTTTAAACTCAATAATTAGTAAACCAACAATAATATATTTTTGGTCTTCTAACTCTAAAATGCAATATAGAAATAGCCATTTTATGGTGAATAAGCTAAAATCTAAATTTCCTCAAATGGATTTTGTTTCTATTAATGTTAATGATAATGATGATAAATTTTGGAAAAAAATTATCAATAATTATGATTTCCCAAACACTAATGAGTTTAAGTTTAAAAATTCACGAAAAGCTAGAAAAACATTAGCGGTAAACTATTTGAACAAGTCTATTATTGTTGATGAGAATGGAATTATTCTTCATCCAAATGCTAACATTTTTAGTTCGGATTTTGAAGAAATTCTTGAAGAGCTTTTAATAAAAAAGCATCTTATTGTAAAACAAGATGCTCTTTAAATTATTTTAGTAAATTATTTTTTAATTCCCTTTTTTGTAATCCGCTAAGAATTTTTCTAAACCAATATCTGTTAAAGGATGTTTAAGTAATCCTGTGATAGAACTTAAAGGTCCTGTCATTACATCTGCACCTAATTTTGCACAATCTATAACGTGCATGGTATGACGAACAGAAGCTGCTAATATTTCAGTTTCAAAAGCGTAATTATCGTAGATATGTCTAATCTCTGCAATAAGGTTTAAGCCATCTGTAGAAATATCATCTAAACGACCAATAAATGGAGATACATAAGTTGCACCTGCTTTTGCCGCTAATAATGCTTGACCTGGAGAAAACACTAAAGTTACGTTAGTTTTAATACCTCTATCCGAAAAATATTTACAAGCTTTTACACCATCTTTAATCATTGGTAACTTTACAACGATTTGCTCGTGTAATTCTGCCAAGGCTTCACCTTCTCTAACCATACCTTCAAAATCAGTTGCAATAACTTCAGCTGAAACGTCACCTTCTACAATATTACAGATGTCTACATAATGCTTTAAGATATTATTAGTACCAGTAATACCTTCTTTGGCCATTAACGATGGGTTTGTAGTAACTCCATCTAAAATACCCATATCTTGAGCTTCTTTAATCTGCTCTAAATTAGCAGTATCGATAAAAAATTTCATGTAATTTAATTTTGATTTGTTGTGTTTTTTGTTGTCGCAAATTTACGACTTTAAGCATCCTGTAAAAGGAATTGTTTTTAAAATATATTAACAATATCTATAATAAAAGCGTTCTACAACTTATAATGATTCATTAACAGTTTCTCATAAACTGTATCTGGTAAAATGCGCTTCAAAACAATTGAAAATTTCTGCATAAATGCACCAACTTTATAATGGATCTTAGGCTTATTCGTCTCAATGATTCTAAAAATGGCATTAGCCATTTGTTGAGGATCATTCCCTTCATCCACATGCTCATCCATAGTTCTTAGTGTGTTGCCATATTTCTCTTGGTATGGCGAGTCATCTAGTATTGGCGCATGGTAGCGACCAGCTGCTATATTAGTTGCAAAATCGCCAGGTGCAACATTTGTCATCTCTATATTAAATTCCTTTAGCTCCATTCTAAAGGCTTCAGTAATTAATTCTAAAGCGCCTTTACTAGCACTATAAATGCCTCTATATGGTAAACCCATATAACCGGCAATTGAGGTTATATTAATTATTAAACCAGAGTTTTGAGAACGCATGGTTGGCAAAACAGCCTTTATAACATTAATTGGTCCAAAGAGATTGGTTTCAAAATTGCGTTTAATTTCTGAATCTGGAATTTCTTCGATAGGACCCGTAATGCCAGCACCAGCATTATTGATGAGTACATCAATCTTAGATTCTTTATTTAACACTGCATTGACACAAGTAGCAATAGTTTCAGGTTTTGTAACATCTAAAGCAACAATAGGAAATTTACTATCTGGATAATTATCTGGATTACGGCTAGTGCCATAAACCTTATAGCCTTTAACTTGAAGATATTCGCCAACAGATTTTCCAATTCCAGAAGATCCACCTGTTATTAAAACTACTTTAGACATAATGCTGAGAAATTATAAGCACAAAATACAAATTTATAGGAGACTTTAGGGTACAAAAAAAGGCAAGCTACCTACATCACACCGCTACGACCATCTACCTTTGCTGCGTTCCCGCCCTGGAGGATTCAACAGGAGCTGGTTGTGTAGGACTTGCCAGGCGCAAAGATACAATCTTTTAATACTTTTACAATCATTTAGTAATGATTTTTAAACTGAATTTTATTTAATAACTTGCTGAAAAATCTTTTAGTACTTATGCGATTATCTAAATATATCATTCTCTTGTGTTTAAGCTTCATTTTAACTAATTGTGGAGATACAAACTCAACAAAACAAAATGGTTTATCTATAAATACTGGTGTAAAATCTGCTATGTTAGGTGACACAATTAACCTATCTATAAATAACCCTAAAAAAATAGATATAGACAATGTTAGCTTTCAACTCGATGGGCAACCCATTTCTGAAAATAAAATATTAAATGATATAACGCTTGGTGAAAAAACGATAACAGCTATTGTAAAATATGGTGATGAAACGCAAACACTTACAAAAACTCTTAAAGTCTTTAATAATGTAATCCCTACCTATTATAAATATGAAGTGGTAAACACGTATCCTCACGATATTACATCTTATACACAAGGCCTAGAATTTTTTAATGGTGAATTATATGAAAGCACTGGACAAAAAGGTGAATCTAAACTTAGAAAAGTAAATTTTGAAACTGGTGAAGTACTAAAAAACATCAATTTAGAAGACAAGTATTTTGGTGAAGGACTCACCATTTTAAACGACAAAATCTATCAATTAACATGGCAAGCTGAAAGAGGTTTTGTTTATAATGTCAATACTTTTGAAAAACTAAGCACTTTCAATTACGGAAAAAGCAAAGAAGGTTGGGGACTTTGTAATGATGGCAAACAACTTTACAAATCTGATGGTACAGATAAAATTTGGACGTTAAATCCTGATAATTTAACTGAAGAAAAATTTATTCAAGTCTATACTGAAAAAGGTAAAATACCAAGCCTTAATGAATTGGAATGGATAGATGGAAAGATTTACGCCAACATTTACCAACGTAATGGTGTGGTTATCATTAATCCTAAAACTGGTGGTGTTGAAGGCGTAATAGATTTTAAACCTTTAAGAAAACTAGTAAAGCAGCATGACGAGTTAGATGTTTTAAATGGTATTGCCTATCACCCAGAACGTCAAACTATTTTTGTAACAGGGAAAAACTGGGACAAACTGTTTGAAGTTAAAATAACTAAATAATAAACTTCACTCACCAAAAAGGTCAGTTCACTCATTCTTCATTTTAATTTAGCATTAGCTTTTGGTCCTTTGATATATAAATCAAACAACCATGAGAAAAGCCATTACTATTAATATTCCAGAACCTTGCCATGAGGATTGGAATAAAATGACTCCAAAAGAACAAGGTCGTCATTGCGATGCCTGCAATAAAACTGTTATTGACTTTACCAAGAAGACCGATGAGCAAATCATTAAGACCTTAGAAGCCAAAGGAAAGCTCTGCGGAAGATTTAAAACCCAACAACTCAATAGAGAACTTGTTTTAGCCAGAAAAGATAAAAACAATTATTTGTCTTGGGCAGCTTCTGGTTTGTTTGCTTTTATGGCGTTAGGCAATCTGGAAGGTCATGCCCAAGGAAAGCCCAAAACTGTAAAAGTAGATTCAAATAAAGTTCCCCAGGTAAAAGGTAAAATTGCTACTTCAGTAATAAATGAGAAAATTATTAGTGGAACAATAACAACAGCATCAGATGGTTTACCATTACCAGGTACTTCTGTTATTATTAAAGGAACTGACAAAGGAGTTCAAACAGATTTTGATGGATTATATAAAATTAAAGTAAATATTGGAGATGTATTGGTCGTGAGTTATGTAGGAATGCAATCTACTGAAATTACTGTTGGCACAAGTAATATTATAGATATCGTATTGGAAGATGATAGTTCTCTTGATGATATTATCATTGTTGGTGGTTGGGTCTCTTATCCGCACTATGAATATTGCAGAGATAGTGAAGATTACGAAACTTCTGTATTTGCAACTAAAACAGAAAGAGATAAAGTAAAAAAGAATAGAGAACATTATGAAAACTGGAAAAAAAGAAACAAAGCCAGAAGAATAAAATGGAAAAAAGAACGAATAAATAAACGAAAAGCCATTAGAAATGGAGAACAAGATCGGACCTCTTTAGGTAAATTCTTTTACGGAATTAAAAGTCTATTCTCAAAGAAGTAATACCTTTATGCATCAAAATACAATAGATGCAAGTATTCGAAAAAACCATAACCGTTTCTAAGGAAGATATTGACGATCTCAACCACGTTAACAATGTAAGATATGTACAATGGGTACAAGATATTGCTAAAGAACATTGGCTTACTTATGCAACAAAAGACCTTCTTAATTCATACTCATGGTTTTTAGTGAATCATTTTATAGAATATAAAAATCAGGCGTTACTTGGTGAGAAATTATTGCTAAAAACTTACGTCCCTAAAGTTGAAGGAGTTAGCACAATTAGACATGTAGATATTATAAATGCCGAAACAAATCAACTCATTGTAACTTCTAAAGCAAAATGGTGCTTAATTGATTCTAAAACACAACGACCAACAAGAATAATACCAGAACTAGCTAAACTTTTCAATTAACATTTTATTAGGTTAAAGTTTATTTAATTAGCTAAATACTTTAAAGAGAAAGTATTTTCTTTATTGCATCAATCAACTCACTATGCGACAATTACTAATCTTTATCGCCTTTATAAGCGTGCCTATGCTTATAAGTGCTCAAACCTTAAGAGGTAAAGTTTACGACTCCACATCAACGGCAAAAAGCGTTAAAGTTTTTAACGATACTCAAAATAGAATTACAGCAACTAATGATAAAGGTGAGTTTACTATAGTAGCAAAGGTTAACGATACTATTCTGTTTGAGTCAGTTTTTTACCATCCAAAAGTGGTAATTCTTAAACCCTATCATTTTGAAGATATTGCCGTTTTCGAATTAAAAAAAGTAGTCAATACCTTGGATGAAGTAGAAATTGTAGCTGAACCAGAGCAGCCAGTTTTTGAAATAGAAACTTATAATAGTGAACTTCAGAATTTAATAAAAGAAGATATAAAAAATAATCCTCAGCTATATGCACCTTCTACTTCAAACTATGGTGTAGATTTTGTTTATCTATTTAGAAAGCTCTTTAGTATAATAAAAAAGAAAAAGAAAAAACCAGAAGAAATAGCAATTACTTACGACCAACTTAAAAAGCTAATAGATAACGATACCTTTTTTAATAGTGATTTATTAACTAAAGACCTTAAAATTCCTAATGATCGTGTGTATTTATTTCTCGAATTTTGCTCTGCTAAGCAAATCAATCCTGTATTACTTCAAAAAGAAAAAAAAATGCAATTATTAGAGGAATTGGTTTTAAGCAGCCAACTCTTTTTAATTCTTTTAGAAGAATATGACGAGGATAGTATTATAAAAGATTAAATTTTTCTGTTACAAAATTATCATTAGTACGAAAGCAATAATAATTGATTCCATATCAAGTAAATTATAACAATCATTTAGGAAAAACATACAACTTCATAATAATTCCTAACTTCAAAAGTTATATTTTTAAACCTTAATTATATTTATCTTATATGAAGCGATTGCTATCATTCTTTATTTGTTTTGGAATCCTATTATTTTGGAGTTCTTGTCGTGATGATTTTGAGTTTTCACCAAGTAAAGGAAACTTAAAGTTTGCAAAAGATACTGTGTATTTAGATACTGTTTTTACAAATATTGGTTCTAGCACGTACAATCTTAAAGTGTATAATCGAAGTAACGATGATATTGTAATACCAACCATTCAGCTAGAAAACGGCGTCAATTCATTTTATAGAATGAATGTAGATGGTGGTACAGGTTTAGTAGGAGCACAAGAAGGTAAATTCTTTGAAGATGTAGAACTTTTAGCAAATGATAGTTTGTTCATTTTTATTGAAACAACTATTGATATTGAAACGCTATCAAATTCTGACACTCAGTTTTTATACACAGATAAAATTCTTTTCGATTCTGGTAGTAACCAACAAGATGTCGATTTAGTGACTCTAGTTAAGGATGCTGTTTTTATATATCCAAACAGAGATGCCACCACTGGAATTGTTGAAACTCTAAGCTTTGATGTAGATGGTGATGGAAATGATGATGAGACTACATTACAAGGTCGTTTTCTCGAAGACAACGAACTCACTTTCACCAACGAAAAACCTTATGTTATCTATGGTTATGCAGGTGTTGATAACGGTAAAACACTAACGATGGAAGCTGGAGCTCGTGTTCATTTTCACGCAGATTCTGGCATCATTGTAACCGATGGTGGTACATTAAATATTAATGGAGAATTAAGCACAGACCTAGATGCTTTAGAAAATGAAGTTATACTGGAAAGTGATAGACTAGAACCATTATTTGAAGATGTCCCAGGTCAATGGGGAACTATTTGGCTCTTTAATGGCAGTGAGAATAACACTATTACATATACCACGATTAAAAATGCAACTATTGGTATTTTGTCAGAAGGTAATCAAGATGCCACAAACGATAAATTAACTATTACTAATTCTCAAATTTACAATTCAAGTAGTTTTGGGTTATTGGGAAGAGCAACCTCAATTTCAGCTGAAAATGTAGTCATTAATAATAGTGGACAATCCTCTTTTGCTGGGACTTTGGGTGGTAAATACAATTTTACACATTGTACTATTGCCAACTACTGGAATAATAGTTTTAGACAATTCCCTGCCCTACTTCTTAATGATTTTGTGCTCGACGAAAACGGAACAGCCATTGTTAATGATTTAGATGAAGCTAACTTCACTAACTGTATTGTATATGGCAATGATAACCCAGAATTTTTATTAGAAAATGAAGGTGATGTTTTCAATTATAAATTTACGAATTGCTTATTGCGTTTTAGCAACAGTAATCTAGAAAATACTGGTAATTATATGTTTGATGACACCAATTTTTATACTGGTAATAGCTTTAATGATGACCCAAATTTTGAAGATCCTTTTGAAAACTTAATGCGTATTGGTGAAGATTCTGGTGCAAATGGAATTGCATTATCGCTCAATCCAACAGGTTCTGATTTATTAAATTCAGCTAGAAATTCTACTGAACCAGACTGTGGCGCTTATGAGAGTGTTGTTTTTGAGGATTAACATAATATGAGCAATAAAAAAAGGCTGAAATTTATAAAGCGTCTTTCAATAGTTATTTTACTTATTGGTCTTTTATTAATACATTTTTTTGTTCCTAGACTTATTACCGAAATTAGAAACCCTGTAGTTGGACTAATTAAGAGAAATCGAAATATAAAACACGATTTAGCAACAAATAAAACCACATCTAGCAAGGAAAAAGAATTCTATTTCAATTCTTTTGATAATACAAAACTGTCTGCTGAGATAACCTATTCTTCTCTCGACTCTACCAAAGGAAATATTATTCTACTTCATGGAATACGATCTAGCAAACTACAATTTACACAACTTACTGATTTTTTATCTGCGCATGGATATAATGCAATAGCCTTAGATTCTCGAGCTCATGGCAAAAGTGAAGGTCAATTTTGTTCTTTTGGAGTTAATGAAAAAAAAGATATCACTGCATTAATTGATTATTTATCTAAAAATGAAAACTTAAATCATTTTGGAGTTTGGGGACAATCTCTTGGTGGAGCCATTGGTTTACAAGCAATGGGTTATGATAAACGAATAAAATTTGGTGTCATTGAAAGTACTTTTTCAGATTTTAAAACCATTGTAAATGATTATTTCGATTTACACGCTGGTTTTAGCTTTTCACCTTTTTCAAATTATTTAGTTAACAGAGCTGGGGAAATCGCCGAATTCGACCCAAATGATGCAATGCCAATAAAATATTGCAAATCTATAAATCAACCGATTTTAGTCGTTCATGGCAATGAGGATAAACGAATTAATATTAAATATGGAAAAGCTAATTTTTCAGCTATTCCCAGTAAACATAAAGAATTCATACAAATTGATTCTGCCAATCATTCTAATGTATGGAAGGTTGGAGGAGAAACTTATTTTAATAGAGTTTTAAAATTTTTAGACGATCAATACATTTCAAAAAAAAGCCTTTCAATATAATATGAAAGGCCTTTTATTAATTTTCGAGCATCATCTCTTGGTTTCCAAATCGTATTGAAACAACACCTATATTTTGAATTAAAATAATTTCAGAATTATTAAAATTGCTATAAATTCTTAATACATCATCGTAGATGACGCCATTATAACTATAATTATTAATGTAGTTGTTTTCTTCTAATCCATAATAAATCCCAAAACTACCTACATTATTATCTACAATGGTCGTTCTAAACCCAGAACTAGTTCCAACATATAACTCATAATTACTACTACTGCTCATAGATACATTAATTTCCTCAAAACTATCATCACAGTTTGAACCAGTATAAAAAGATGAAGTTGGACTACTTTCCTCATAAATATCATGTTCATAAGTAATACTTTCGAAAAGTATAAAGTTTTGATTACTATCTATAAATGTAAGTGAACTTGCATTTTCATATGGGAATAATGCTATCGTATCATCACTCAAATAATAAGTTTCTTCATCACAACGACATGAATAACATAATAACAAAATTAGAATAAATAAAGTCCTTTGCATTTAGTTTAAACTCACATAAAAACCTAAGCATTAAATAAAGGTCTTCCTCCCATTAAAGCATTCACTTTTTCAGCAACACCTTCTAAAACAGTTTCATTTTCATGATTCATAAGCACTTCATCAATTAAATCTACAACATAAGCCATATCATTTTCCTTAAGTCCTCTAGTAGTAATGGCTGGTGTACCAACTCTAATACCAGAAGTTACAAATGGAGACTCAGTATCAAAAGGTACCATGTTTTTATTCACAGTAATATCTGCTTTTACCAATGCATTCTCAGCATCTTTACCTGTAATGTTTTTATTTCTAAGGTCAATCAACATCATGTGATTATCTGTTCCACCAGAAATTAGGTTGTAGTCTTTAGCTACAAAAGCTTTAGCCATAGCATCTGCATTATGCTTTACTTGTAGCATATAATGCATAAACTCATCAGTTAATGCTTCACCAAAAGCAATCGCTTTAGCAGCAATTATATGCTCTAACGGTCCACCTTGATTACCTGGAAAAACACCAGAATCTAACAATCCTGACATTTTACGAAGCTTTCCACTCTTTAATGTAATACCAAATGGGTTATCAATATTTTCACCCATCATAATCATTCCGCCTCTTGGTCCACGTAGAGTCTTATGTGTTGTAGTAGTTACCACATGGCAGTGTGGCATTGGATCATTTAAAATACCTTTTGCTATTAAACCTGCAGGATGCGAAATATCTGCCAATAAAATAGCGCCAACGCTATCTGCTACCTCTCTAAACTTAGCAAAATCAATATCTCTAGAATATGCAGAAGCACCAGCAATTATTAATTTTGGTTGTTCTTTTTTAGCTTGGTCAGCTAACATATCATAATCTATATAACCTGTATCTTTCTTTACACCATAAAAAGTAGGACGATACAATTTTCCTGAAAAATTAACAGGAGAACCATGTGTTAAATGCCCACCATGAGATAAATCGAATCCTAAAATAGTATCACCTGGCTTTAAACATGCATGAAAAACCGCTGTATTAGCCTGACTTCCGGAATGTGGCTGCACGTTAGCATAAGCCGCACCAAATAAGGTCTTAGCACGCTCAATAGCAATATTTTCTACTTCATCGACAACTTCACAACCTCCATAATAACGTTTGCCAGGATAACCTTCAGCATATTTATTGGTTAATACAGAACCTGCAGCTTCCATAACTTGGTCACTTACAAAATTCTCTGAAGCTATTAATTCTATGCCATCTACTTGGCGTTCTCTTTCGGCTTGTATGAGTTCAAAAATTTGTTCGTCGCGTTGCATATTTAAAGTGTTTGTTAAATCGAAACAAAAATAGTGAATACATTAGTTTAAATATCAAAAATTATGTAGGTTTGAGTAGAAATTAATGAACATTTAATCAACAATAACAATATGCCATTATCAGCCAATAATCCTAATAGAACATCTTGGTTATACGTAAATAAATATTCCGATTTTCCAATTCAGAATATTCCTTTTGGTGTTTTCTTAACTCGAGAAGATATTATAACCATTGGAACACGAATTGGAGATACAGCAATTGACCTTGGTGCTCTTCATCAATTAGGCTATTTTGATGGTATTCCTTTAACGGATGATATCTTTATTCAAGATACATTAAACGACTTTATTGCTGATGGTAGAAAAACGTGGCGCGCTGTACGTAATCGTGTTGCTGAAATTTTTGATGCTAATAACGAAACACTTAAAAATAACACTAAACATAAAGAAATCATCTGTTTTAGATTAGATGAAATAGAAATGCAAATGCCTGTACAAGTTGGTGATTATACTGACTTTTATTCAAGTAAAGAGCACGCTACAAACGTAGGTACTATGTTTCGTGGTGAAGACAATGCCCTTATGCCAAACTGGTTACACTTACCTGTAGGTTATCATGGTCGCAGTTCTTCAATAATTACAACGCATATCCCAATTCATAGACCACAAGGACAAACCATGCCAGAAGGCGCTGATAAACCTGTCTTTGGACCAAGTAAATTGGTGGATTTTGAATTAGAAATGGCGTTTATAACAACCGATGCTAATGATTTAGGAGAACCAATTCCTATTGAAGAGGCTGAAGAATATATCTTTGGCTTAGTTGTTTTTAATGATTGGTCTGCTCGCGATATTCAAAAATGGGAATATGTACCATTAGGTCCTTTCTTAGGAAAGAATTTTGCATCCTCAATATCACCTTGGATTGTAACACTTGATGCCTTAGAACCATTTAGAGTAGAAAGTCCTAAGCAAAACCCTAAACCATTAGAGTATTTGCAAACCAAAGGCAAAAAGAGTTTTGATATACATCTGGAAGCAGGCATTATCCCAAAAGGAGGTAAAGAAACTACAGTATGTAAATCTAACTTTAAATATATGTACTGGAATATGGCACAACAATTAGCACATCATACGGTTAATGGCTGTCCTGTAAATTCTGGTGATATGATGGGAAGTGGCACTATTTCCGGCCCTACTGAAGATTCTTTTGGATCTATGTTAGAATTGACATGGAAAGGCAGTAAACCATTAAAATTAAAAGATGGTACAGAACGTAAATTTATCAATGATTACGATACTGTTGTAATGAGAGCTTATTGCGAAAATGATGATGTACGTATTGGTTTTGGTCAAGTAAAAACGCAATTATTACCTGTTTTTAATCCGAAGAAAAAGAAGTAAACCTAACATACTTTATATAACTAATAAAGCTCATGAAAGTATATCATGAGCTTTTTATGTTTTTAGAATGGTACTTTACAACTAAAACTCACCCACTCTCGTTTTACTGGATGCTCAAAACACAAAGTTTCTGCGTGAAGATGCAGTCGATTTGATTGAATGCCATACAAATCGTCACCAAGAATAGGACTATTTAAACCTAAGTGATGTGCAGCATGCACTCTTAATTGGTGTGTTCTTCCAGTTATTGGATAAAAATGGATTCTGGTTTTATTATTTTCAGTATTAATAACTTCATATTTTGTTTTGGCTGATTTGCCATGTTCAGCGCAAACTAATTGTCTTGGTCTATTATTTAAATCTACACGAAGTGGTAAATCAATTGTTCCTTCTTTAGTATTTATAACACCATCAAGCAAAGCGACATAACGTTTTTTAATAGTTCGATTTATAAACTGCTTTTGAAGGTTTTTATGCGTTTTCTCATTCTTAGCAACCAACATTAAACCAGAAGTTGACATATCTAAACGATGCAACAACAATGGTCCTGTAGCATCCGGCAAATAATCTTGCATTCTTGTTAAAACAGAATCTTTAATTGTTTTACCAGGCACAGACAAAAACTCGTGCGGTTTATTAAGCACAAGAAGAAATTCATCTTCATATATAATGTCAATGTTGCCGCTAAATTTACCTGCTGATTCTATAGGATTGGGTTCTACATCTAGACCTTTCATCATATGGCCTAAAATAGGCTCGCAACGTCCGCGACAAGAGGGATAAAATTGTCCATGCTTTCTAACTTCTGCTGTTGGTGAAATTCCCCAATAAAATTCGGCCATAGCAATAGGTTTTAGATTATTTAGATAGGCAAATTGAAATAACTTTGGTGCTGCACATTCACCAGCAGCTACAGGTGGCTGGCCCAATTCTGTGATCTTAAAAATATCAATTAGATTTTTGATTTCACCCACTGCATTTAAAAACTGATACTGCTCGTGGATTCGTTTTTGCAAGCTTGCAGATAATGTTTTTCGTTCTAGTTTTAAAGCTTTAATAGGTTGCATTAGTTTCTCTAAAACCAATTCAGCCTTATTTATCTCTGCTTCACAATTCAGCTTTAAATATTTTAAATCAATATTACTTTGAATACTTTGCTGCTTCAATTCTTCAAATAAAGATGCTTTTTCTAATACTGAAAGTTTAGACTCTGCTTCTTTTCTAAGTTGTTTTCGCTTTTCTTTTTCTACTTTGGCTTTTTGTTTAAAAACTTCAAGCTCATTTATACTTTTCAACTTAACGTTTTCTAGGTTTAATTTTGCAATCTCAATTTCAGGATTTTGTTCTAAAGCCTCAATTATAGCCGTTAAGTTATTAACATGCTCCTCACTTTGCTTGTAAAAACCATCCTTATTTAAAGTGTCAAAAATTGGAGGTACAAAACCTTTTAGGTAATTACTTTCTGCCAATTTTCCTGAAAAAGCAACAATGTAACCCACATCACCATCCATAGATTGCACAATCATAACACCAAACATTTTCCCGATTTTTAAACCTTTCTTGTTTTGGTTTAACCCAAAGTTATGTTCAAAATTGGTTTGAGTGCTTAAATACGTTTTTACCTCTTCGGCAGCTTTAATGCAAAGTGGATGTGGTTGGTAATAAAACGGATAGGTAAATTGCTTTGGCAAATCCAAAACAGAATTAGAGCTAATTGGATGAAAAAGAAAATTATCCGTTTTAAACATTATAGTTTTTTAATACGCAAAGAAACAAAAATATTTAAGGTTGTAGCGACATCATTTTTTTTGAAAATTATTTTTTTGAAAAAACTAAGAATTACTTTAACCTATTGTTTTTACTACTATTACAGTCAATCAATATCCCTCTAAAAAAACTCAATTTTTAATTTGGCATCATAATTGGTTTTACCAAATATATAACCTCTAAAAAACAAGATTATGAAACGATTTTTACTATTATCAGTCCTAGTTTCGGTACTCGTATCTTGTAGTGCCAAAAAACAAATGGAAAGCGCCATTAGCAATGGAAATTATGACCAAGCAATTAATGATGCCTTAAGAAAACTTGAAAACAACAAAGACAAAAAGCGTAAGCAAGATTATATTGTTATGCTTGAGGATGCGTATTACAAAGTTTTAGAGGAAGATTTAAAACATGTAGCACATCTTAAAAAAGATGGTAATCCAGAACAGTACAAAACAATTTATAATATCTATTTAGATTTAGAAGCAAGACAAAATGCTATAAAGCGTGTTATGCCTCTAAAAATAAACGGTAAAACATTGAATTTACAGTTCAATGATTACAGTTCTGAAATTGTAGATTACAGATATAAAACATCTGAATATTTAATAGACCAAGGAATTACACTATTAGATTCTGAAGACAAATATAATGCGAGAAAAGCATATGACATTTTTAGATACATAGAACGTATAAATCCAAATTTTGAAGAAACCAGAAGTCTAATGACGGAAGCACATCAAAAAGGAACTGACTTTGTACATGTATCTATTATGAATAATACAAATCAAGTTATTCCGCAACGTTTAGAAACTGAGTTATTAGATTTTAATACTTATGGTTTAGATCAATTCTGGACAGAATACCATGCTGTTACCAATGAAACAATAGCTTATGATTTTGCAATGCAATTACAATTAATGCGAATTACTATTTCGCCAGAGCGAATTAATGAACGTCAATTACTAAGAGAAAAGCAAATTGTAGATGGTTGGGAGTATCAATTAGATACTAATGGTAATGTAATGAAAGACAGTCTCGGTAATGATATTAAAATAGATAAGATAATTAATGTTAGAGCAAGATTTGTTGAAGTTATACAAACTAAATCTGCTCAAGTTATTGCAGATGTGGTTTATACAGACCTAAAACAAAATCAAGTAATAGATAACTTTACAATAGAAAGTGGTTTTGTATTTGAAAACGTATTTGGACGTGTAAGAGGAGACCGACGCGCTTTAAATAGAGATGACAGAAATCTTTTAAGACAGCAGCAAATTCTGTTTCCATCAGATGAACAAATGGTTTATGATACAAGTGAAGATCTTAAACTAAAATTGAAAGGGATTATAAAATCCTATCGATTAAATAGTTAGTCATTAAAAACCTCTCAAAATTGAGAGGTTTTTTTAGTATTATGAAAATCCTCGGTTGTTCACCAATAATATTAATCAACACACGTAAGGTAATTCCTATTTGTGAATCAAATATTATGCATTTAATCGTATTTATTAGCATTTAGTCTAATTTTTACCTAAGTTTACCGCTTAATTGTTTTGAAACCTAAATCTAACAAAACTATTAACTTATGAAAAATCTACTACTTTCGGCATTAGTCTTAGTACTAATCATTTCTTGCAGCACGAGCAAACAAATTGAAAGATCTGTAAGTGTTGGTAATTATGACCAAGCTATTAATACTGCTTTAAGCAAACTCCGTACTAATAAGAATAAAAAGAGAAAAGCTGAATATATTGTAATGCTTGAAGATGCATATAAAAAGGCTAATCAGCGAGATATTGAAAATATTGAGTATTTAAAGAAGGATAATAATCCGGAAAATCACCTAAAAGTGTATGATCTTTATGTGACTTTAGATAATAGACAAGAACGTGTTAAGCCAATTTTACCCTTGTATGTAGATGGACGAGAAGCGGCAATACCGATTAACGATTATTCTAATGGACTTATCACTTCAAAAGAAAAAGCATCAGCACATCTTTATGCCAATGCTGTAGCAACTCTAAATCAACAAAATAATACTAAACAAAATTATAGATTTGCCTATAATCAGTTTAGAGATATAGAAGATATCAATCCTAACTATAGAGATGTTCGCCAATTACTAGAAGAAGCACACACAAAGGGAACTGATTTTGTATTAGTAGAAATGGTTAATGATACGGAGAAAGTTATTCCAGAGCGATTAGAAAATGATTTATTAAACTTTAGTACTTATGGTATTAATAACTTATGGACAGTTTACCATAATACAAATGATAACAACACAAAATACGATTACAGTATGCGTGTTAACTTAAGGCAAATTAATGTATCACCCGAACAAGTAAAAGAACGTCAACTTATAAAAGAAAAAGAGATTGTTGATGGCAAACAAATATTAAGAGATGAGAATGGCAATCAAGTTAAAGATAGCTTGGGTAATGCTATAGAAGTGGATAAGTTTAAAACTGTACGTTGTGAGTTTTACGAATTCAAACAATATAAAACTGTACAAGTTGTTGGTAATGTAGAATACTACAATTTAAATACTAAACAATTGGCTGATGCTTTCCCTGTAAATAGTCAATTTGTCTTTGAACATATCTATGCTAATGCTACTGGTGATCGTAGAGCCTTAGCAAATGATTTATTGCCTTTTTTAGAAAGACGTGCTGTACCTTTCCCTACTGAAGAACAAATGATTTACGATTCTGGTGAGGATCTAAAAAATCAGTTAAAACAGATTATGAGCTCCTATACTTTGAATTAATTAAAAGTTTTTCGAAATTCCATTGGTGACATCTCGGTTTTACTTTTGAATAGCTTAGTAAATGATGCTGGTCGTTCGAATCCTAAACCATAAGCGATCTCACTTATTGAGAGTGCTGTCATTGACAACTGCGCCTTAGCTTTTTCTATCAATTTATTATGAATATGATGCTGTGTACTTTGTCCTGTTAGGGATTTAAGCAAACTACTCAAATAATTTGTTGACAAATTTAAGCGGTCTGCAATCCATTGTACTTTGGGTAAGCCTTTTTCTATCAAATTATCATCTTTAAAATAGTCCTCTAAAACCTGTTCTAACTGACTTATAATTTGATGATTAGAAATTTGACGTGTAATAAACTGGCGTTCGTAAAAACGTTCGGCATAATTGAACAATAATTCTAACTGTGAAATCACAATTTTCTGACTGAACTTATCAATGTTAGATTGGTATTCACACTGAATCGTCTTTAGAAGATCGACCATCATTTGTTCCTCTTTTTCTGAAAGAAAAAGAGCTTCATTTATGTTATAACCAAAAAGATCATAGTTATTTATTTGCTTTGCTAAAGCCGAATTCCATAAAAAATCTGGATGCACTAAGAGTAACCAACCAGAAGGTTTACGCAACTTAGTATTAGGATTATTTCCCAAACTCATTAGCTGATTTGGGGCTATAAACGTCATAACACCTTCATCAAAATCATACTCCTGCTGGCCGTAAAATAACTTATGTGCTACATTTCGCTTAAGGCCAATAGTGTAATAATCCTGAATCCATTTTATATCTGCGATATTATCAGGATACTGAATAGCACTATAATCTATCAAACTAATCAAAGGATGCTCTGGTGCAGCTATGTTTGCCAATTTATGGTATTCATTTATTTTTTTAAAATGTTGTGGTGCTTTCATCTTTATAAATTTAATGAAAAGAATTGTATTGCAAACTCTAAAATTTAAACAAGCATGCCACCAGAAACTTCTATACGTTGACCATTTATCCAACCTGCTTTTTCTGAACATAAAAAGGCAACGGTACCGCCAATATCCTCAGCTTCACCTACTCTACCTAATGCTGTGATACTTGCAATTAAAGCCGCTTTATCTTTGTCTTTATTACTTCCACCTGCAAAATCAGTTGCTATGGCTCCTGGAGCAATAACATTGGCAGTTATTTTTCGATTTCCAAGTTCTTTAGCCAAATAGCGTGTAAAGACTTCTAAACCACCTTTCATCATTGCATAAGCAGACATGCCTGGTAAACTAAAACGTGCTAAACCACTAGAGATATTAATAATTCGACCTCCATTATTTAGAAATGGCAATGCCGCTTGTGTTAAAAAATAAATACTCTTAAGGTGTACGTTCATCATTTCATTAAACTGCTCTTCTGTAGTGTCAACGATAAGATTATAAACTCCTGTACCTGCATTATTCACTAAAAAATCAAAGTTAGAATTCCCGTGTTCTTGTTGTAAATATACTGTAGCTTTAACAATAAAGTCTTGACCACTTTTGTGGTTGCTGGCATCAAACGGAAAGGCTATTGCCTTTTGCCCAAGGGCTTCAATCTCTGAAATAACGTCTTTTGCTTTGTCTTCGTTTTTGAGGTAAGTAAATATAATATCTACACCATCTTTAGCAAGGTTAAGTGCCATGTCTCTGCCTAAACCTCTACTTGCGCCAGTAATAATTGCTGTTTTTTGTCTCATTTTACTATTGTTTTTTTAATTACAATACAAAGTTGAGTCCATTTACAGAAGTATACTTTTCCAAATCTATGGATAACTTATCCAAATCGTATGATGTTAATATGCAATAAGATTTTAAAAGAAAAGGATATAGTAATTAGTAATTATTTCTTCTTACCCACTTTAAAAGATTGTCTAAAGCGTTTTCGCTTTTTAGTCGGTTTTACCATCATTGCTCTTTCCCTTTGCAAGTCTTTTAAATCTTCAATGAGCTTAGATTTAACCAGACGTTCTAAAACCTCATTACGTTTTATATAACTATAAACACAACCTATTAGCAATGCAATACTGCCAACTATTTCTATAGAGCCATTAGAAATTAAAGGAAATTGGGTGTACAAATTAACACCAATTAAAGGCTTTAGATATATAAATTGGTATAACCCAAGTACCAGACAAAATAAACCCAAAACCAACAAAACAATAATATTAATAGTGATGCTGCGTTTTGTTTTATGTTCTAGTTTAGAAATATTAGCCTTACTTAGTATAGGATTATTAGCTTTCTCTTCTTTCGCAATAAACTCTAGAAAAGTTTCGGCTACACCATTTATAGTGATACCATAATTACGCTTATAAAGATCTTGCTTTGTGATTTTGTATTTCATGGAAGTACAACAAATTTATGAAATAACTTAATAAGATTGAGTTAAGAGTAAAAGTGACTAGGTATTGTTCTAAAAATAATTCTTAACAATGTCATTTTTACACAAGCCGAAGTTAAACTTAATACAATGTTGCGTCGTTTCACTAATTCAACAACGCTCAATACTAGAATTTCTATAACTTCAACAAACGTTGAATTATTTCAAAAACGTCATTTTAAACAAATCTATTAATATCCATCTCATTTATTGCACCATGAGAAGCATGTGCAACCACTACTCCATTTTTTATTACTAAAAGCTGAGGAGATTGATGCATTACCTGAAATTTATAACCCACTTCATTAGATACATCTCGATAACTTATTAAATCTAAATAGTATAAATCTACATTGTTATCTACATCAAAGGCAGACACAAATTGGTTCATTACCATTCTACTAATACCACAACGTGTAGAGTGCTTAAAAATAAGCTGTGTTTTAGTTTTAGATTTTTCAGTTATAACATCTAATTGTTCAATGGTGTTTAGAGGAATCCATGGTAAAACCTTCTCCTCTTTTGGTTCTGAAGAACCGTTAAATAGTTTATTAAAAATTCCCATAATTTATACGATTATATCAAGTAAGTCGTTAAAGCTTTATTATCTTACAAACTGACGAAACGTCACGCAATCAATAACAAAATCGGTCATTTTGTCTTTCAAATTGTATTGGTAAGATTATTGAATAAAGGTAAGAAAACTAAAATGATATTGTCATTCTGAGTAACAATGAAAAATCTAATTTATAGATTAATTCATGTCTGTTCCTCACAAAGACAGAAAAAATAAAAATATGAACTTTAATAATTATACAATTAAATCGCAAGAAGCCATACAGCAAGCACAACAACTTGCACAAGGCTTTGGTCATCAGCAAATAGAAAATGAGCACATTTTTAAAGCGCTCTTTAATGTTGATGAAAATGTTTTACCATTCCTTTTAAAAAAGTTGAATGTTAATGTGTCTATGTTACAACAAATATTAGACAAAGAACTAGAGAGTTTTACAAAAGTTTCTGGAGGAGACATAATGCTTTCTCGTGAAGCAAGCAAAGCTTTAAATGAAGCTTCTATCATCGCTAAAAAGATGAATGACGACTTTGTATCAATTGAACATTTAGTATTAGCCATTTTTAAATCTAAAAGTAAAATAGCTCAAATATTAAAAGATCAAGGTGTTACTGAGAAGGGCTTACAATCTGCAATTGAAGAATTACGTAAAGGTGATAGAGTAACTTCTCAAAGTCAAGAAGAAACCTATAATTCGCTTAATAAATACGCTAAAAACTTAAATCAATTAGCTAGTGATGGTAAGTTAGATCCAGTGATTGGTAGAGATGAAGAGATTCGTAGAATTCTTCAGATTTTATCGCGTAGAACCAAAAACAACCCAATTTTAGTGGGTGAACCTGGTACTGGTAAAACGGCAATTGCAGAAGGTTTAGCACACAGAATTATTGATGGAGATATACCAGAAAACCTTAAAGACAAACAAATTTTTGCTTTAGATATGGGTGCACTTATTGCAGGTGCAAAATTTAAAGGAGAATTTGAAGAACGTTTAAAAGCCGTTATTAAAGAAGTGACGACCAGCAATGGAGATATCGTCTTATTTATTGACGAAATTCATACATTAGTTGGTGCTGGTGGTGGACAAGGTGCTATGGATGCTGCAAACATATTAAAACCTGCTTTAGCTCGTGGTGAGCTAAGAGCTATTGGAGCAACTACCCTAGATGAGTATCAAAAGTACTTTGAACAAGATAAGGCTTTAGAACGTCGTTTTCAGAAAGTTATCGTTGATGAGCCAGATACTGAAAGTGCAATTTCAATACTCCGTGGTATAAAAGAAAAGTACGAAACACATCACAAAGTTAGGATTAAAGATGAAGCTATTATTGGTGCAGTAGAATTATCGGAACGCTACATCACCAACCGTTTTCTGCCAGATAAAGCTATTGACTTAATGGACGAAGCAGCTTCTAAATTGCGAATGGAGATTAACTCTAAACCAGAAGAATTAGATGTACTCGATCGTAAAATTATGCAGTTAGAAATTGAGCACGAAGCCATTAAACGTGAAAAAGATGAAGCTAAATTAAAAAGCTTAAAAGCAGATTTAGCAAATCTTAAAGAAGAACGAAACGAGCTGAATGCAAAATGGAAATCTGAAAAAGAAGTTGTAGAAAATGTACAGAATATAAAACTAGAGATTGAAAACTTTAAACTAGAAGCTGAACGTGCTGAGCGCGAAGGTGATTATGGTAAGGTTGCCGAAATTAGATACGGAAAGATTAAAGAAGCCAATGAAAAACTAGAAACATATCAGAAACAATTATCAGAACAACAAGAAACATCTTTAATAAAAGAGGAAGTAACTTATGAGGATATTGCCGATGTTGTTGCTAAGTGGACAGGCATTCCGGTAACTAAAATGATTCAGAGTGAGCGTGAAAAACTTTTAAAACTCGAGGATGAGCTACATAAACGTGTTGTAGGTCAAGAAGAGGCTATTGAAGCAGTAAGTGATGCTGTGCGTCGCTCAAGAGCTGGTTTACAAAATCCACAAAAACCAATTGGAACTTTCTTGTTTCTTGGTACAACAGGTGTTGGTAAAACAGAGTTAGCAAAAGCTTTAGCAGAATATCTATTTGATGATGAAAATGCCATGACACGCATAGATATGAGCGAATACCAAGAACGACATGCCGTAAGCCGTTTAGTTGGTGCGCCTCCAGGATACGTTGGGTACGATGAAGGAGGACAATTAACAGAAGCCGTAAGACGCAAACCGTATTCTGTGGTTTTATTAGATGAAATTGAAAAAGCACATCCAGATACCTTTAATATTTTATTACAAGTATTAGATGAAGGACGATTAACAGATAATAAAGGAAGAATTGCAGACTTTAAAAACACCATTATAATCATGACCTCCAATATGGGAAGTCATATCATACAAGAACGTTTTGAAGCCACAAAGGATATTCAATCTGCTATGGAAGCTGCCAAAGTTGATGTGTTAGGTTTATTAAAACAAAGTGTAAGACCTGAGTTTTTAAACCGTATTGATGATACTATTATGTTTACACCTTTATCAAAAGAAAACATTATAGATATTGTTGGTTTACAGCTTAAGAGTATAACTAAAATGATAGCGCAACAAGGCATAACCTTCGATGCTACAGAAGAAGCCATTTCTTATTTAGCAGACAAAGGTTACAATCCAGAATATGGTGCAAGACCCGTAAAGCGTGTTATACAAAAAGAAGTGCTAAATCAGTTGAGTAAAGAAATACTGGCCGGAAAGGTCTTTACTGATAGTATTATTTTACTCGATGAGTTCGATGGTCAATTAGTTTTTAGAAACCAAGGTGATTTAGTCGTAGAAGAATTTTAATAAATTTTAATATAGACCGTAACAAAATAGGTTAGGAAGAGTCTTTATAATGATTGGTTGGTTAAAGCAACACTAAGTTTATTTTCAGGTAGCTCCTGAATGAACAAGGTGTTGCTTTCCTTTTTAATAAAACGCAAAGACCACCTAAAAATTAATAAAACCCTGAAAAATATACCAATTGGTATATTTTTTATATTTTTGTACATATGCTTACAAAGTCTGAACATACAAAACAGTTTATCTTAGAAACTGTTGCACCTATATTCAACAAAAATGGCTATGCTGCCACTAGTATGAGTGATATTACTTCTGCAACCGGATTAACCAAAGGTGCTATCTATGGCAATTTTAAGAATAAGGAAGAACTAGCAATTGCAGCATTTAAGTTTAATGTTAAGCACTTAATGGCATTAATTGCCAATCACATAAATCAAAGTGATTCACCACTTCAAAAATTACTCTCAATTTCAGAATTCTATACAGATTACTATAAAATTAGCAAAGCCTTTGGAGGTTGCCCTGTTTTAAATATTGGTGTAGATGCAAATAATCAAAATTCTGAATTATTAGAAAAGGTAAGAGTTGTAATAGAACGCATACAAGACCAAGTTGCTACTATTATTGAAGATGGTATTGAAATTGGTGAAATTTCGACAGAAATAAATGCAATGCAATACGCCAAACGTATAGACACTATGATACAAGGAGCCATATTTATGACCTATACTATGGATGATGATTTTTACATGAAAGACACCATGAATCAAATCAACAATATGATAATCAACGAACTAAAAGCATAATATTTTTTTAACCCACAATATACCGATTGGTATATTTTAAATTTAAAATAGAAATGAAGTTACCTAAAATAGTAGAAAGTAAAGCAAAAATTAGATTTCAGGACTGTGATCCATTTAACCATCTAAATAATGGAAAATATTTAGATTACTTTATGAACCATCGTGAAGATGAATTGATTAAAAATTACAATATCGACATTTATAAAATGGCTAAAACTGAAGGTAAGAGTTGGGTCTCTAGTAGTAACCAAATAGTATATTTAAAACCTGCATTATTAATGGAAATTGTAACTATAGAATCGCAATTAATCCATTATGACAATAGTAACCTAAAGGTCGAAATGCGCATGTACAACGAGGATAAAAGCCAGTTAAAGGCAATCGTATGGTGTGGTTTTGTTCATTATAATTTAATGTCTCAAAAGCGTGAACAACATTCTGAAGATATGATGACACTATTTAGTGCTATTTACAACCCAATAACAATAACTACATTTGAAGAACGCATAAAGAGTATAAAAAGACCTAAATCTTAGGTTTCTATTTCTCTCATATTAAAAAACATTTCAAAGTTATTAACAAATATTCGATGAAATGCATGATAAAATTTAAAAATAAATCCTCCTTTTAACGGATAAATCATTAATTTTGTCGAGCTATTTAACTCCACATAACTTAAAACATAATTAAAACTTGTCTTGCGTTTCCTCTATTTAGAGAGAATTGCTATGACTAATTTTTTGTGTAAACCTACTTATATAATAAAATGGAATTAAATAGATACATAGATCATACTTTACTAAAGGCATCTGCTACAGAGGCCCAAATACTACAACTCTGTGACGAAGCTATTAAATATAATTTTTATTCAGTTTGTGTTAATAGCAGTTATGTCGCTATTGCTAAAGAGGCCCTTGGTCGCTCAAATGTAAAGATATGTACCGTTGTTGGTTTTCCGCTAGGAGCCATGTCAACAGAAGCGAAAATTTTTGAAGCAAAAAAGGCCATAGAACAAGGTGCTTCGGAAATTGATATGGTGATGAATATTGGTCGTTTAAAAAGTAAAAATCATGTTGCAGTACTAAAAGACATTAGTGATGTAAAAAGATCTATCGGCTTAATTCCACTTAAAGTAATCCTAGAAATAAGCGAACTTTCTAAAAACGAAATTGTAAAAGCTTGCGAAATTTGCGTGGATGCCAAGGCCGATTTTATTAAAACCTCGACGGGTTTTTCAAAAAGTGGTGCTACACTAACTGCAGTGAAAATTATGAAAAAAACAGTTAGAGATCATTTAAAAATTAAGGCTTCTGGTGGTATTAGTGATGCCGAAACAGCCTTAAAATACATTGAAGTTGGTGTACACAGAATAGGTTCTTCCTCTGGTGTTGCAATGATGACTAGTCAAACTTCAGATTCTACATATTAGTTTAGTTACATTTTTATTGTTTTATTATAGACTGCTTAAAGTAAGTTATTTAACAATCTTTTAGTGGACTTTCTATACTTCTGTTTTATATTTGAGAATATTAACTAATCCTTCTATTATGAAATCTTTTATTCTTGCCGCTTTTTTATCATTTTCATTTTTTATTGCTGCTCAAAATGATACTGACAAAGCTCAGATTGAAACAACATTAAACAACTATATTGATGCATTTTACAAAGGTGACACCACAAAATTAAAAGCTGCGATAAAACCTCGTCTTAATAAATTTGGGTATTGGAAAAACAAAGAAACTAATATATATGAGTATTATGATCACATGAGTTATGATAAGGCAATGGCCTTTGTACAGAAGATGAAAGACGAAGGTGCACCAAGAGATGAAAATAAAATTAGAAGTGTAAAAGTTTTAGACATTAGCAATCATATTGCTTCTGCAAAAGTAACTGCAAATTGGGGTGTTGACTATGTTTTATTATCTAAAGATGAAGGTAAATGGATGATAGAACAAGTGATTTGGGAAGGGCCTTTTGAAAAAGAAGTAGAACAAAAAACAACCACCTATTATTTAATTAGACATGCAGAAAAAGATCGTTCTGACAAAACAAACAGAGATCCTCACCTTACTGAAGCTGGACAAAAACGAGCACAGAATTGGGCAAAAGTTTTTAAAGATGTAAAGTTTGATGCTGTTTATTCAACAGATTATAATCGTACAAAAGAAACAGCTGCTCCTACTGCTAAGGCTAATAATGTTGACGTCATATTTTACGACCCAAGAAATATCAATCCAAAAGAGTTTATAGCTAAAACCAATGGACAAACAGTGTTAATTGTTGGTCATAGTAATACAACGCCAATGTTTGCAAATGGTTTATTAGGTGAAAAGAAATACGATATGATTGCTGACGATAATAATGCCAACTTATATATCGTAACTGTTACTAAAGACTCAAAAACATCTAAAGTATCAAAGGTCGAGTAATTCTACCTCCACGTTTTGAAGTTCTATTTTAGACAATAATTTTAGCTGCTTATTTTCAAAAGCTTTTCCTAAATCAAAAAGTTTTATTGAAGTGTCTTCAGCTTTGTAATTATTATAATCTACTAACCGTAAACCGTTTATATAACGTTCGTTATAAGCCTCTCTAAAACGCATTCCTATACCATCATCTTCGTTATATGAATACGCTAAATAAGCTACCTTAAAATACTCTTTATCAACCCAATACAAAAACACATCTTCATAATCCTCTCCTCCACCTTCTTTATCAAAAGTGACTTTAATTTTATAATAGTCTTTTTCTTTTATCTTCTCCTCACCTACTATTTCTTTATTAACTGCTTTATCGTTGAGACCATAAGGCAAGGTTGAAAAATAATGAACTGAGTTTACAGAGGAAGAATATTTTTTAACCATTGAATCTTCAAGTTTAATAGGTCTCTCATTTATATAACGTTGAAATTTTTCGCCTTTCAAAATATCTAAAATAGAGTCATTTTCTTTTTTTATGAACCTTGATAAAACTTTAGCATTGGAAGTATGTGTAGATTTGTAATGTATATCTCTAAAATCAAACTTTATAATTACAACATTAGCATCAAAAATAGCACCACCAGAAACTTCAATGGATTTATTGACAATATCATTTGCAGACAATAACTTTGCAGGCGTTTCAGATTTGCAACTAAATACTAAAAAAGCTAATAGAGTGATAGAAATATTTTTCATATGAAAAGATAATTTAAGCTTTAAAGTCGCAAAATTATGAATAACATTACGCAGTTTACTTTAAGTCAATAAACTTTTAACTTTTAACTTTAAAAACTACCTTTGCCCTACATGCAAAAAACAGTTAACATACTCAATAAGAAAGCAAAATTTCAGTACGAGATATTAGATAAATATACGGCTGGAATTGTACTTACCGGAACTGAGATTAAATCTATAAGATCTGGGAAGGCTTCTATTGCCGAAAGTTTCTGCGAGTTTAATGATCGCGAAGAGTTATTTGTAATTAACATGACCGTAGAAGAGTACGCCTTTGGCAATTACTACAACCATAAACCAAAAGCTGAACGCAAATTATTACTCAATAGAAAAGAGCTTAAAAAACTCAAAAAAGAAATGGATGTAAAGGGTAATGCTATTATTCCTCTTAAACTTTTCATTAATGAAAAAGGCTATGCGAAACTTATTATAGGCTTAGGTAAAGGTAAAAAGCTTTACGATAAACGAGAAGTAATAAAAGATCGTGATAACAAGCGTGATTTAGATCGTATTAAGAAAAATTTTCGATAAGTTTAAGATTACTATAACTTCTGCTTGAGCATTTTTAATCTATGTTTGAAACATTGTAGGCAACCAATTTTGTTTTATTTACGTCTATTAAATTAAAGGCATAGAATTTGTAATAATTTGATAAATTCTTGTCTAAGTATAATCATCAATCAAATTTTATGACTAAAAAATTACTCTTCGTTTTATGTATTACATTAGGATATTTCGCTTCGGCACAAATCGTCGGAACAGTAACAAACACTAAAAACGAACCGCTTCCCTTTGTAAATATCCTAATAGAAAACACTTATAAAGGTACCACTAGTAATGACGACGGTTACTATGAGCTTAATATTACAACACCAAAAACTTACACAATAGTTTACACTTATTTAGGCTATAAAACCATAAAAAAGAATGTAACTATAGATAAATTTCCATTTAAAATAGATGTAATCTTAGAAGAAGAATCGGTTTCTCTTGGAGAGGTTGTAGTAAATGCAGAAGATAATCCTGCAAATACCATTATGCGACAAGCCATAGCAAAACGTAAAGAGAATCTTGAAAAAATAAACTCTTACAAAGCAGATTTTTATTCTCGAGGGTTGATAAGAATTAAAGATGCACCTGAAAAGATATTAGGCCAAGAAGTTGGTGATTTAGGTGGTGGACTAGATTCTACACGTACTGGTATTATATACTTATCGGAGACAATTTCTAAAATTCAGTTTTTAAGACCTAGCAAACTCAAAGAAAAAATTACTGCTTCAAAAGTTAGTGGTAACGACAATGGCTTTAGTTTTAACAATGCTATAGATGTTGATTATAATTTTTACAATAATACAGTTGAGTTTGGTAACCAAATCGTCTCGCCTATTGCCAATAATGCATTTGGATATTATAAATATAAACTTGATGGCGTGTTTTATGATGAGAGAGGGAATCTTGTAAATAAAATTAAAGTAATTCCAAAACGCGAAAATGATCCTGTATTTGCAGGTATCATTTATATCGTAGAAGACCAATGGACAATTTATGGTATAGAGCTAGATATTACTGGTGTACAAGCACGCATACCTGCAGTAGATATTATTTCGTTAAAACAAAGTTTTTCATATTCTGAAGCCGATAAAATTTGGGCTATAATTTCTCAAAGTATTGATTTTAAATACAAATTCTTAGGTATTAAAGGAGATGGTCGATTTACAGCTGTTTATAGCAATTATCAATTTAATACTGGTTTAACTCGAAAAGATTTTAATAAAGAACTTGTTGCTTTTGAAGAAAATGCCAACAAAAAAGATTCGTTATACTGGAACAATATTAGACCCGTACCATTAACCTTAGAAGAGCGTACCGATTACGTTAAAAAAGATAGTATACAAATTGTTAGAGAATCTAAACCTTATTTAGACTCTATAGACCGTGTAAATAATAAATTTAAACTAGGAAGTATTTTAGGATATACCTATCAAAACTCTCATAAAGATATTCGCATGGGATATGATATTCCTATTGGTGGTGTACAGTTTAATACGGTTCAAGGATATACAGCAAAAGCGAATTTATTCTTCACAAAAGATTACGATGATTTTAAACGTTACTTTAGTGCTAATGCCAATTTACAATATGGTTTTTCTGATGAGCGATTAAGAGCCACAGGATCTCTAAGTTATAAGTTTAATAACACATCGCGTGCATTTTTAACTCTTTATGGCGGAGTTATTGCTGAACAGTACAATCCTTCACAACCTATATTACCATTCATCAACACCGTAAGTACGTTGTTTTTTGAAGATAATTATATGAAGCTTTACGATAAAAGTTTTCTTCAACTTAATTATTCTGAAGAACTTTTTAATGGCTTTAGATTATATACGCAACTCGCATACGAAAGACGAAAGGCTCTTTTTAATACCACAGACCAAGTATATATTAATGAGGACAATGATATTTACACAAGTAATAATCCTTTAGACGAAACTGCCAACGGAATAGCACCTTTTGAAACGCATAACATCCTAAAAGCAAATGTAACAGCACAATTTAATTTTGGACAAGAATATCTGAGTTATCCTGATAGTAAATTTAATATTGGAAATGATGCCTATCCTACACTTGTATTGAGTTACGAAAAAGGGTTTGGAGCCACAATCGATGATTATAACTTTGACCAAATTAAAGCAAGACTCTATCAATCTTTTAATATTGCAGACAAAGGCCGTTTTAGATACAACATAAGAGCTGGTAAGTTTTTTAATGCAGATGATATTGCCTTTATGGATTACCAACATTTTAATGGTAACCAAACACACGTAAGCACAGAAGGTAATTACACGAATGTATTTAATAATTTACCTTATTACGCTGCAAGTACAAATGATTCTTATTTAGAAGCACATGTTGAGCACGATTTTAATGGCTTTCTTTTAGGTAAAGTGCCATTACTTAATAAACTCAACTTTAACTTGGTAATTGGCGCGCATTTGTTGGCTACACCAGATTTTAAGCCTTACCAAGAGTATTCTGTAGGTATTGACAATATTGGTTGGGGAAAATGGAGATTCTTAAGAGTGGATTATGTAAGATCTTACCAAAGCGGATTTCAGAGTGATGCCATTTTGTTTGGGTTGAAATTCTTTTAACTTTATAGAAAAATAAGATCAATGAAAGTATCTCTAGTATTAATTACTTTTATGTGCTTAATCATTAGCTGTAATAAGAATATTGAAACTAACAATTCTAGTTTTAATAAAACCATTGATAGTCTTAGAAGAGAACTTACAATTTCAAATGATGAGCTCAAATCTCTAAAAGCAAATAATGACAGTAAAATTGAATTAAGATATAATAATGAAAATTTTGATGCGTTTTTCTGGAGTTTTATGACTGATTCTACTTTTCAACTTGAAAGAATTAAGTTTCCATTAAAATATATCACATGGGAAGATGAATTGGGTGGAGAAATAGACACTATTAAATTAATTAAACCTGAATGGAAATATAATTCATTCTACCTTAATACTGCTAGCGAAAGGACTCAAATTTATGATAATTTCGAATTAAATTTACGAACTACTAACGAACGTCTATTACACTGGTATGGAGTTGAAACTGGAGGTGACTCAAAATATTATTTCACTGGTAAAAATGGAAAATGGTATTTAACAAAATGGGAGCAATTAGGCGATTAAAAAATATAATATGAAAAAGACAATACTATTATTTGTATGCTTTTTAGCATTAAACCTCTCAGCCCAAGAAGATAAAAAAGACTACTCAAAAAACGTAGCCACTATAGATAGTACAATTACAACACTCTATTCTGTAATTTCTGGTGATAAAGGCGTTAAGCGCGATTGGGATTTGTTTAAACATTTATTCTATAAAGACGCTAAACTCATCCCAACAGGTAAAACCAAAGAAGGCAAAACAGTAGCGCGCTATATGTCACCAGATGATTATATAAACTCATCTGGAAAGTGGTTACTTGAAAACGGTTTTCATGAAGTAGAAATAAGCAGACAAACACAAACGTTTGGTAATATCACCCAAGTATTTAGTACTTATGAATCTTTTAAAACTAAAGACGATACTGAACCTTTTATGAGAGGCATCAATAGTATTCAATTAATGCATGATGGAGAACGTTGGTGGATTATTAATATCTATTGGATGCAAGAATCTGAGGAAAACCCAATTCCTGAGGAATATTTATCTAAAAATTAACTTGGGTATTGTCATTCCGCACTTGTTGCAGAATGCAATTATTTAAGATAGATTCCTGTCTACACAATAATAGCAAGAGATTAGATAATATTGTTTTAGTCAGTTCGAGTGAAATTCCTTTTTCAGGAATTTTGTATCGAGAACCTTATTATACTTTAATAGTTGCTCGATACAATTTCGACACGTCGAAATCACTCGAACTGACAGAGCAAATACTAAAACACATTCAAACTTATCACAAAGAATTTGAGTTCTAACTTTAACTCCTTACTTTTATCAAACATTTTTCTAAACCATTCTGATATGACTTTCTCATTAAAATCAAAATCAATACTAACTGTTGCGCTAGTGTTTTCAATACTAAGTTGCGCTCAAACTGAAAAAGTTAAACCCATTTTTAAAGATGGTGAAGCACAAATTGTTGAAGGGTTTAAAGACCAAAGCAAATGGATTCGTCACGACCTTTGGGTAGAAACCGAATTTGATACAGATGGAGATGGAGAACCAGATCGTATGCACGTGTCTGTTACACGACCAGAACAAACAGAAAGCGAAGGCTTAAAATTACCAGTAATATACGTTACAAGTCCATATTTTGCTGGTGTTGCAGGTGATGCTCCAGGAACCATGTGGAATGTAAAGCACGAATTAGGAGATATTGGAGAAGAACGATTTCATCCAGAAGTGAAACGTCGTGGTGAACGACCAATCATCTCAAACTCACATCTTAGAAAATGGGTACCAAGAGGTTATATCGTAGTACATTCTTCGTCACCTGGAACTGGTTTATCTGATGGAGCACCAACTATTGGTGGACCAAACGAATCATTAGCTCCCAAAGCCGTTATTGATTGGTTATGCGGACGAGCTAAAGGATATACAGAACGAAATGGAAATGAAGAAGTAAAAGCCTATTGGTCAACAGGCAAAGTAGGTATGACTGGTACTTCTTATAATGGAACTTTACCTTTAGCTGCGGCAACAACTGGAGTTAAAGGTTTAGAAGCTATAATTCCTATTGCACCAAACACCTCTTATTATCATTATTACCGTTCTAACGGATTAGTACGTTCTCCAGGTGGTTATTTAGGTGAAGATATCGACGTTCTTTACGATTTTGTACATAGTGGTGATGAAGATAAACGCGCCTACAATAACAAAACAGTGCGTGATACAGAAATGAAGAATGGTATGGATAGACAAACTGGCGATTATAATGAGTTTTGGGCTGGTAGAGATTATCTTAATCAAATGGATAACATGAAAGCTGCTTTGTTAATGTCGCATGGTTTTAACGACTGGAACGTAATGCCAGAACATAGCTATCGTATTTACAAAGCTGCAAAAGAGAAAGGGCTACCAACAATGATTTATTATCATCAAAATGGGCATGGAGGTCCACCACCAACATCTATGATGAACAAATGGTTTACCAAATATTTACATGGTATAGATAATGGTGTGGAAAAAGAAGAAAACAAAGCCTACATCGTGAGAGAATACGATGATAGACAATTACCAACAGCTTATAAAGATTACCCTAATCCTGATGCTAAAGATGTAACTTTATATCCTTTTACTTCTGGTACATTAGGGGTTAATCCTAACAAACGTTTAGCATCAGAAACATTTGTCGATAATGTAGAATTTACTGGTGCCGATTTAGCAAAATCTAAAGACTCTAATAATCGTTTACTTTATGTGTCTCCTATCTTAACTGAAGATCTTCATATATCTGGTGTAGCAAAAGTGAGTATTACTTTATCTAGTAGTGCAAAAGCTGCTAATTTGTCTGTTTGGTTGGTATCATTACCTTGGGAAGTTGGCGCTAAAAAAATTACCGATAATATTATAACTCGCGGTTGGGCAGATCCTAAAAATTATAAATCATTAACTGATGAAGAAGATTTAGTGCCAGGTAAATTCTATACGGTTAATTTCGATTTACAACCAGACGATCAAATTATTAAGAAAGGGCAACAAATTGGGTTTATGATTTTTTCTAGCGACCAAGAATTTACACTACATCCAAAAGCAGGCACTGAATTAACGGTGAAATTAGATAAAACTACACTTACTTTACCAGTTGTTGGAGGAAAGGATGCATTTAAGAAAGCGACAGATTAGTTTTATTTTGAATGTCCTTTAGAACTTACAAACTCTTCAAATAGCATTTGTTCCTTTTGTTCTTCAGATGGAAATTGAGATAGTAAAGAATCACTCATTCCAATCGGAGAGTAAAAGTATGATTTCCAAATTGCTCGATGTTTAATAAAAAAGTGCTTGCTACCAAATTCGTCATGTTCATAAATTCCAATCCAAAATTTTGCAATTATTGCAAAAATTAAAACAATAACAATTAATTGAAACTTCTTCACAATTATAAAAATAATACTAATTCTTATCCTCTAGTAAAGGCACAAAACGAAATTCACCAAACTCATGTTTTTCAAATTCTTTTGGTCCTTTTCTAATAAAAAGAGTCATAATTTGTACTTCATCACCAACAGGTATTACCAACCGTCCTCCTATAGCCAATTGACTTAATAATGGGTTAGGTACAAATGGTGCGCCAGCAGTAACAATAATACTATTAAAAGGAGCTTCATCTGGCAGGCCTTTATAACCATCACCGAAAATGAGCTTTTTAGCTCTATACCCTATTTTTGGTAAAAACTTAGATGTTTTTTTAAACAATTCTTGTTGACGTTCTATACTGTAAACTTTAGCACCAAGTTCTAATAAAACGGCAGTTTGATAACCGCTACCTGTTCCGATTTCTAAAACTTTATCACCAGATTTTATTTGCATTAATTCAGATTGAAAAGCTACAGTATAAGGTTGAGAAATGGTTTGATCTGCACCAATCGGAAATGCTTTGTCTTGATACGCATGATCTATAAAACCAGAATCCATAAATAAATGCCTCGGAATTTTCCCTATGGCTTTTAAAACATCAGTATTTTTTATTCCTTTATTAATAAGTGTTTCAACAAGTTGCTGACGCATCCCTTGATGCTTAAATGTATCTTTCAAAGCGTAGTTTAGTTTATGCTAAATTAATTTAAAGAGAAGTAAAATCCAATAACTAAACACCAATTTTCAACTTCAAAAATCAGATGTTCTTATTTCTCGATTTTTAGATTTCTGAATTCTCAGTATTTTATATTTTCTTTTTCAAATTTCTAAATCAAAACGACTATTTTTGTTAAAAACAGAAAAATATGCTTAAAGCTGGTGTTCTAGGTGCTGGTCACCTTGGTAAAATTCATCTAAGACTTCTTAATCAATCTAATAAATATGAGCTCGTAGGTTTCTATGATGCTGATTCTGAAAACGCAAAACGTGTTGTTGAAGAATTTGGCTATACGTATTTTGACACCATTGAAGCATTAATAGATGCTGTAGATGTTGTAGATATTGTAACACCTACCCTTTCTCATTACGATTGTGCCAAACAAGCTATAAAAAAAGGAAAACATATTTTTATAGAAAAACCAATTACAAATACTGTTGAAGAAGCTGAAACTATTAGAACTTTAGTTGCAGAACATGGAGTAAAAGGTCAGGTTGGGCATGTAGAGCGTTTTAATCCTGCTTTTATTGGTGTTAAAGATCAGATTGTAAACCCAATGTTTATTGAAACGCATCGTTTAGCAGAGTTTAATCCACGTGGTACAGATGTGCCTGTGGTTTTAGATTTAATGATTCATGATATAGACATTATTCTTAGTGTTGTAAATTCTCCTGTAAAACATGTGTCTGCAAGTGGCGTTTCTGTAGTTAGCGATACACCAGACATTGCAAACGCACGAATAGAATTTAAAAACGGATGCGTTGCTAACTTAACTGCAAGTCGTATTTCTTTAAAAAATATGCGTAAAACACGTTTCTTTCAAAAAGATGCATACATCTCTGTAGATTTCTTAGAAAAGAAATGTGAAGTTGTTAAAATGAAAGATGCACCAGAAAATCCTGGCGATTTTGATATGATATTGCAAAATGCTGAAGGCGTTAAAAAGCAAATCTATTTTGATAATCCTGAAATAGAAAACAACAATGCTATTTTAGACGAGCTTGAAACCTTTGCAGATGCTATTAACAATAATACAAAGCCAATTGTTACTTTACATGATGGCACTGAAGCATTACGCGTAGCTACTATGATTATTAATCAGTTTTAGGTGTTAGTCAATGACAGGTACTTTTGAGTTAAAAAAACAATTAAATAGTATAGGTCTTTTTTGCATTATTGAATTAGAAATTCTAAAATCTAAAAATAAAGGTATTTCCGTAAATTATAACATTAATGATATTGAGGATTTTAAAATTGCTATTGAATATGGTATTCATTTAGCTTTTGAAAACCTTCTTTTAAAAGGAATTAAAAAAAATTATCATATCTCTGTTACTAAATTTAAATGGATAACTATTGATACAACTCTATCTTGTGTAAGTTATTCTTCATGTAGAGCTGTTTTTAATGCTTTTGGTTTTGATTCAAAAATTTCCAATCCAAAAATAAATGATATTGGGGAGTTTATATTTTAAATTATATAATAACAAGATTCCTGTTTGCACAGGAATAAAAATAAAATTTCAATGAAAAATATAGCAGTAATTGGTGCAGGTACCATGGGTAACGGAATTGCACACACGTTTGCACAATCTGGATTTAACGTTCAACTTATAGATATTAATGAAGCTTCTCTAAAACGAGGCATGGATACTATTGCTAAGAATTTAGACAGAATGGTAGCTAAAGAAAAAATTAGCGAAGCAGATAAGGCTGAAACTTTAGGTAATATTAAAACATATACAAATACTGAAGAAGGAGTAAAAAACGTTGACTTGGTAGTAGAAGCGGCTACTGAAAATATAGATTTAAAACTAAAAATCTTTAAGCAACTAGACGATGTTTGTAATAACGATACCATTTTAGCTACTAATACGTCTTCAATTTCTATCACACAGATTGCAGCTGTTACCTCTCGACCAGAAAAAGTAATTGGTATGCACTTTATGAACCCTGTGCCAATCATGAAATTGGTAGAAATTATTCGCGGATATAATACCAGTGATGAAGTAACTAAAACGATTATGGATTTATCTAAAACTTTAGGTAAAGTGCCTACGGAAGTTAATGATTATCCTGGTTTTGTAGCCAACCGAATTTTAATGCCAATGCTTAACGAATCTATTGAAACTTTATATAATGGAGTTGCTGGTGTAGAAGAAATAGATACCGTAATGAAATTAGGAATGGCACATCCTATGGGACCTTTACAATTAGCTGATTTTATTGGTTTAGATGTATGTTTATCCATTCTCAATGTAATGTATGATGGCTTTAAAAATCCTAAATATGCACCTTGCCCTTTGTTAGTAAATATGGTTAGAGCTGGTAAACTAGGAGTAAAATCTGGTGAAGGTTTTTATGATTATTCTGAAAGTCGCAAAGCAGAGTATGTTTCGAAACAGTTTATGAAGTGATATAGTGTCTAGTGTTTAGTGTCTAGTATCTAGTATCTAGTATCTAGTGAAAAGTATTATATTTCAAATATGAAAGTTCAAGATTTATTAGCATATAAAAAGGGATTCAAATTAGCAATGGATATTTATAATATCTCTAAATCTTTTCCAAAAGAAGAAACCTATTCATTAACAGATCAAGTAAGAAGGTCTTCTCGAAGTGTATGTGCCAATTTATCTGAAGCTTATCGCAAAAGACGCTATCCTAAGCACTTTATTAGCAAATTAACTGATTGTGATGCTGAAAATGGTGAAACCCAAACTTGGTTAGAATTTGCATTGGCATGTGAGTATATTTCAACCGAACATTTTAAAGAACTAAGAGAAGCGTCTGAAGAAGTTGCCAAACTTTTAAATTACATGATATTAAACCCTAAAAAATTCGGTTCGAGCTAATATGAATCAATACATTGTACTTTACACTTTATACTCCGGACTTTACACTAAATTATGGCCAAAATAATACCCTTTAAAGCCGTTAAACCCACAAGAGCTATTGTAGGCTTGGTTGCAGCACGCCCTTATCAAAGTTATACTGTAGATGAGCGCGAATCTCGCATGGATTATAATCCTTATAGTTTTTTACATATTGTAAATCCTGGATATAAATATGCACAAGAGGTTACTGGAGAAGAACGCTTTAGACTCGTAAAAAACCGCTATTTAGAATTTAAAGAAGATGGAGTTTTTGTTCAGGATGAAAAACCGTCTTTTTATGTTTACAAAATAGTGAATCGCTATGGACAAGAATTTAGTGGTATTATCGCTGCAACAAGTGCAGAAGATTATGAACGCGATGTTATAAAAAAGCATGAGGATACTATTGCAAAACGTGAGCAAACGTTTAAAAGTTATTTACAAACAGTAGGCTTTAATGCAGAGCCAGTACTCCTCACCTATCCTGATAATCCCATTATTTCAAAAATAATAAAAGAAACTCAAAAAGAACATGCCGAGTTTGAGTTTACCATGACTTATAGAGACACGCATTATTTATGGAAAATAGATAATGAAGAGACAATAACAGCAATTCAAGATGAGTTTAAACAAATGAAAACCATTTATATAGCTGATGGTCATCATAGATCGGCTTCATCGTATTTGTTATATAAAGATGCAAAAGAGAATAACCCAAACCATAATGGTAGTGAATCTTACAATTTCTTCATGTCTTATTTAATACCAGAATCGGATTTAGTAATACACGAGTTTAATAGACTCATAAAAGATTTAAACGGTTTAACGAAAGAAGAATTTTTAATTAAACTCGATGAATCTTATAGGATTGAAAACAGAGGTGCAATACCATATAACCCATCTAAACCTCACCATTTTAGTATGTATTTAGATGGTGAGTTTTATTCTTTATACTTGCGTAAAACTAACTATGAGTTTAAGACTGCATTAGATAAATTAGATGCACAATTATTATACAAAACCATATTACAACCTATTTTGGGAATAGAGGATTTACGAAATGATAATAGAATTGAATATGTTAATGGAAGACACGAAATGATTACTATTAAAAGTAGCGTAGATTGTGGTAAATTTAAAGTTGGATTTGGCATGTGCCCTTCTAATGTAGAGCAAATGAAACAAATTGCAGACGAAGGTTTAAAAATGCCACCAAAGAGCACTTATATTTTACCAAAATTAAGAAGCGGCATTACTATTTATGAGTATTAATAGTTGGTGTCATTCTAATCTGTCACACTGAGCGATGGTCACTAAGCGAAGTCGAAGTGAGTTCAAATGTTGATTCAGAATTTCATCGAATAAAAAGAAATTAATTAATGAGTATTAAAGATAATCTTAAACAAATAAAGTTAACCTTACCAGAAAACGTCACGTTAGTAGCAGTTTCTAAAACAAAACCTGTAAGTGATTTAATGGAGGCCTACAATGCTGGTCAGCGCATTTTTGGAGAAAACAAAATCCAAGAAATGACTGAAAAGTATGAGCAGATGCCAAAAGATATAGAATGGCACATGATTGGGCATGTACAAAGCAACAAAGTGAAATATATGGCTGAGTTTGTGAGTTTAATACATGGAGTAGATAGTTTTAAATTATTAAAAGAAATTAATAAACAAGCTCAAAAACACGATAGAGTGATTGATTGTTTACTTCAAATTAAAATAGCTGATGAAGATAGTAAATTTGGTATGTCTGCAGAGGATGCTTCTACTCTACTACAATCCGATGAATTTTCAGAATTACAACATATAAAAATTGTTGGTGTTATGGGAATGGCTACGTTTACTGATGATTTAAAACAAGTTGAAAACGAATTTAAACTGTTAAAATCAACTTTTAACGCATTAAAACCAGTACAGACAACAAATTGTAGACTTCAAACTATTTCTATGGGAATGAGTGGTGACTACCAGTTAGCTATAGAATGTGGCAGTACTATGGTGAGAGTTGGAAGCAGTATTTTTGGCGCTCGAAATTATCAATAGATTTCTTACATTAAAGCTTATACTTTTTTAACTTAGTACATTGAAATTAAACTTCAAATTATAGAATTATATACGCGATATTAGACATAGAAACTACAGGTGGAAAATACAATGAAGAAGGTATAACCGAAATTGCTATTCATAAATTTGACGGTCATAAAGTTACAGATAAGTTCATTTCTTTAGTAAACCCAGAGCGCGAAATTCAACCATTTGTTGTTAATCTTACAGGCATAAACTCTAATATGCTTAAAAATGCACCTAAGTTTTATGAGGTTGCAAAGCGTATTGTAGAAATTACAGAAGATTGTATCATAGTAGCCCATAATTCATCTTTTGATTATAGAATTCTTAAAACTGAGTTTAAACGGTTAGGCTTTCCTTACAAACGCAAAACGCTTTGCACAGTAGAACTTTCTAAACAATTAATTCCTAATATGGAATCTTATAGTTTAGGCAAGCTTACACGTGCATTAGGAATCCCTGTAAGTGATAGACATAGAGCTAATGGAGATGCTGTAGCTACTGTAAAGCTGTTTAAAATGCTTTTGAATAAGGATTTAGATAAGGTCATTATTAAAAATGCCGTTAAAATTGAACAAAAATCTAAAATAGCTCCAAACCTTAGGGAGATTATAGATAAGTTGCCAAGTGAAACTGGTGTTTATTATATTCATAATGATAAAGGAGATATTATTTATATAGGTAAAAGCAATAATATTAAAAAACGAATTACTCAACACTTTACAAATAGTGGATCTAAGTCTAAAAAAATTCAAAAATTAGTTAGTGCCGTTACTTATGAAAAGACCGGTAGCGAGTTAGCTGCATTATTAAAAGAAAGTGCAGAAATTAAAAAAAACAAACCTATTTTTAATAGAGCATTACGAAGAACAATATTTACCCACGCTCTTTATAGTTTTATTGACGAAAATGGCTATATAAATTTAAAAATTGACAAAGCTGATGGTAGTCAATCACCAATAACAACATTTAGTACCAGAGCTAGTGGAAAACATTTTATGTTTAAAAATGTGGATGATTATAATCTTTGCCAAAAACTAACAGGTTTATACGATACTAAATCTAGTTGTTTTAAATACGATGTTAAAGAGTGTAATGGTGCTTGCATTAATGAAGAACCTGCGGACAGTTATAATAAACGTGTTAATCTTTTAATTGAAAAATATAGCTACTCTAATAAAAATATGCTCTTAATTGATAGAGGACGTGATATTGATGAAAAAAGTGTGTTTTTAATTGAGAATGGCATATTTAAAGGCTTTGGTTTTTTTGATTTAAACCATCAGATAAACAATAAAGAGATTCTAGAATCACTAATAACCCCAATGCAAAATAATAGAGATACGCAGCATATTATACAAAGTTATATGCGTAGAAATAAACGTTTAAAAATTATTGATTTAAATCTGAAGCCTTAATTTTCGTACTTTTAAAACATGGAACCAGAGAATAAACACAATTGGAAAACCAAGCTTCATGAAATAATTTATGAGGCAGATACTCCTAGCGGAAAATTATTCGACGTAATTCTACTAATTACAATTATAGCTAGTATTATTTTAGTAATGTTAGAGAGCATTGCTAGTTTTGATGCTAAGTATCATAACTTTTTAAATATTTCTGAATGGCTAATTACTATTTTATTTACCGTTGAGTATATTTTAAGAATTATAACGGTAAAAAAACCTTTAAAATATATTACAAGTTTTTACGGAATCATAGATTTATTATCTACAATACCAAAATACTTATCATTGATATTTGTTGGTACTCATGCACTAGTCGCCTTAAGAGCATTGCGTTTGTTACGAGTATTTAGAATTTTAAAATTAGCTAGATATTCAGGAGCATCGAACAAACTAATTGTAGCACTTAAAGCAAGTAGAATTAAAATATCTGTTTTCTTATTTGCCGTTGTTATAATATCAATAATCTTAGGTACTATAATGTATTTGGTTGAAGGAGAAGAAAATGGGTTTACCAATATTCCAAAAAGTGTGTACTGGTGTATTGTAACATTAACAACCGTAGGTTATGGTGATATTACTCCACACACAGCTTTAGGTCAATTTATAGCAACTATAGTTATGATTTTAGGTTATGGTATTATTGCAGTACCTACAGGAATAGTTACTGCAGAAATGACTAAAACCCGAGACGAAAAACCTCAAATAAACACTCAATGTTGTTCTAACTGTTTAGCGCAGAAGCATCAAGATGATGCTGAGTTTTGTCATAAATGTGGTTGTAAATTGCATTATGACAAATAACAATACTCTTATCTCTATAGTTGGACCTACAGCTATTGGTAAAACGGCTTTAAGTATAAAGTTAGCTCAATATTTTAATACTGAAATCATTTCAGCTGATTCCCGACAGTTTTATAAAGAAATGAATATCGGTACAGCTGTTCCATCTGCAGAAGAGCTTAATGCTGCTCAACATCATTTTATTCAGCATAAGTCCATAAAAGAAAATTATAATGTTGGCGATTTTGAACGTGATGCCATTTCTAAATTAAAAATATTACATCAAAAAAAACCAATAGTTATTATGGTCGGTGGCTCTGGTTTATACGTTAAAGCTGTGAGTAAAGGTTTAGATTATTTTCCAGAAGTCGATACAACAATAAGAACAAAACTTAATGCACAACTTGAAGCGAAAGGCTTAAATCCACTACAAGAACAATTAAAAACTTTAGATCATAAAGCCTATAAAACCATTGCAATAGCAAATCCACAGCGCGTGATAAGAGCTTTAGAAATATGTATTGGTACCGGCAAACCGTATACATCGTTTTTAACAAACCCTGAAAAAAGTCGAAATTTTAAAACTATTTCCATTGGCCTAAATGCAGAACGCTCTATCATTTATGATAGAATTAACCAACGTGTAGATATTATGGTTAAAAATGGATTACTAAATGAAGTTGAAGCTTTAATACCTCACAAAGACTTAAATGCTTTAAATACAGTTGGCTACAAAGAATTATTTGAATATTTTGAAGGAAATTCAACTTTAGATTTTGCAATTTCTGAAATTAAAAAAAATACCAGACGATTTGCAAAACGTCAACTCACTTGGTTTAGAAAAGATGACTCAATAAAGTGGTTCGATTATAAAACTGAAGTTAAAACCATAATTGAATTTATAGAAAACTTTTGATAAAAAATAAGACCTTTCAGGTTTTAAAAATCCTGAAAGGTCTACTATATATCTGTATTTATTTGCTTACTGATTGTTTACTACCAATCTAAACCCTTCGCCATGAATGTTTAATATTTCAACGTTAGGATCTGGTTTTAAATATTTACGCAGTTTTGCAATATAAACATCCATACTACGAGATGTAAAATAATTATCATCTCTCCAGATTTTTGTTAACGCTAATTCTCTTGGCATTAAATCATTTTCATGCAGAGCTAACAAACGTAACAATTCATTTTCTTTTGGTGATAGCTTAGAAGGTTCACCACCATCAAATTTTAAAAAGCGAAGTTTTGAGTTAAGATCAAAACGACCAATTTTAAACTCAAACTGCTTACTATCTGCAACCGTATCCGTAGCTTTACGTTGCATAATGGCTTTTATTTTCATTAATAACACCTCACTATCAAAAGGTTTGTTGAGGTAATCGTCTGCACCTACTTTGTAACCTTTTAATACATCTTCCTTCATAGCTTTAGCTGTTAAGAAAATAATAGGTACATCTGTATTTTTTTCGCGAATCTCCTTAGCTAAAGTAAACCCGTCTTTATATGGCATCATTACATCCAAAATACAAAGATCGTAATCATCCTTTTTAAACTTTTCAAAACCTTCCATTCCATTTTTGGCATGGACTACTTCGTAATCGTTCATCATTAAATAATCTTTTAAAACAGTTCCAAAATTTGGATCGTCTTCAACCAAAAGAATTTTCTTGTTTTGTTCTTCCATAATTTGTTTTTATGATATTAATGGCATCTTTATAATAAAAGTACTGCCTTTTCCTTTTTCACTTTCTACTGATATATGACCTTGATGGTCATCTACTATTCTTTTTACATAAGCTAAACCTAACCCATGACCTTTTACATTATGTACATTACCTGTATGTTCTCTATAAAACTTCTCAAACACACGCTTAGCAACTTGTTTAGACATACCGTTACCTTGGTCAGTTATTTTTAATATAACATTGTTACCAACATTTTCAGTAAACACGTCTATTTTTGGTGCATTATCTGAATATTTTATAGCATTATCTAATATATTAACGATCACATTTGTAAAATGAGTTTCGTTAGCTAAAATTGATGACTTAACAGCGTTTAAATGCGTTTTAACATACCCTTTTCTATCTTCTACTATTAGCTCTACATGAGTTATCGCATCTTCAACTAGGTCGTGTAACTTTAAACGTTCCTTACTAATATTTAGTTCATTTTTCTCTAGTTTAGAGATTCGTAATACATTTTCTACTTGTGCATGCATACGCTTATTCTCTTCCTTTATCATTCCTAAGTATCGCTTTACCTTATCTTGGTCGCCAATTATTTTAGGATTCTTTATTGAGTCTAAAGCTAAATTTATAGTTGCTATTGGTGTTTTAAACTCGTGCGTCATATTATTAATAAAATCAGTCTTTATCTGTGATATTTGACGTTGCTTTATTAATTGATATATAGCACTAGCATAGGCAATGATTATAATCCCTGTAAATATTATTGATAAAACTATCATCCATAAAATTGAGGATACTAAATATTTTTCCCTATCCGGAAAATCTACCCAAAGCGTGTAACTACTTTCATTGTTATTATCTAAAAAAATAGGAACACCATGAAAAGCATTTTCTTTTTCAAAGTTTTCTGTTTGCACTTTAGTTGCTAAATCATCGTCGTAAATAGAAAACTCAAAGTCTAAATCGATTCCTTCACCTCTTAATTGTCTTCTTAATAAAGTTTCTACTTGTACGGCAGTAATACGTTTATAAATTGGAATATCCTTTAGTAAATCCTTAAATGTATCCTCCAACATTTGCTTATCTAAAGCTGGCATTGAAGAATACTGTATCAGCCTTTTATCTGGCGTAATACTTTTTTTACCATCTATATTCGTTTTATTATATATTTCTGTGACACGTTCATTAGACAACTTACTAATATTAAAACTGTCTGCATCAATTTCAAAGAACAAAGAAGGTACTTTAAAGCGCTCTTCTAAAACCGTATTACGATGTATTATGGTTTTATCATTTATATCGTCTTCTGAGGTTATAAAAAGTTGTCTAATTCCAGAAGAATCAGCTACTGCACCTTCAACTAAATAGGGCTGAATTTTAATTGCATAATTTCTCAGCTCCATCTCTGCTATGTCTCGCGACACATAAGTTAATGCATGTTTTACATTTAATGTAAAATTTTGATCTTCATTTTCTAAACTATCATTTATAAAAAATGATTGCACAAAAATAATACCAATGAGAGATAAACTCATTAACACCACCAATAAGACGAATAGCTTTTTACCCATCAGTCAAATTTAACATTTTAACATTTAGTATAAATTAGGTTTAACCATACATTAACAAAAGAATTGTTAATCTTAGCAATTTAATAGACGAAGTAATTGCTGATGAATGTCTTTGGCTTGCGCTTTGGCTGTTTCTAAATCGTTATTAACGATAACAAAATCAGATCTTTTAACCTTTTCATCATCAGATAATTGATTATTAATAATAGATTGAATTTTTTCTTTAGACGCATTGTCGCGTTGCATAACACGTTTAATTCTTAAATCTTTATCTGCAATAACGGTTATAATGTAATCGTATTGGTTTTCAAGGTTGTTTTCAAAAATAATTGCAGCTTCCTTAATAATATATGGAGCATCTTGTTTTTTAAGCCAACGCTTAAAGTGAGATGCCACTTTAGGGTGCACAATCGCATTCATTTTAGATAGCAAAGACTTATCATTAAATATTTTAGATGCCAAATAAGGTCTATTTAACTTATCGTGTTTATAAGCAGATTCACCAAATAACTGAATAAGTTTACGTTTAATCACCTTAGAACGGTTCATTAAAGCTTTAGCTTCATCATCTGCTATGTATACAGGTATATCAAAAGCTTTAAAACATTTTAAAATTGTTGTTTTGCCACTACCTATTCCACCTGTAAGTCCTACTACTTTCATCTTATAGCTTAATAAAATCTATCCGTTTTTGTTTTATACTTACGCGCTTTATAAATTTAGGTTTTTCAACAACTTTAGGCACAAAATAAGATTGATCATTTTTTATATCGCCATAATTACATTCTATTATAAAGTCTGAAGCTTTAATAGATTTATAATTTTCTAAATCTACATAATAAGATAATGTTACTGACTTAGGAAAATAATTAATTACAACGTCACTTGGTTTGTTGGTAATTGTAATGGGCACTTCAATTGTGCCTTCTGTAAACCGAGTTACCTCAGCTCTTACATCTACTGATTTAGGAAACACTTCAATGTTTTGATATTCTGAAATATCTATATCGATGTTTTCAGATATATTACTTTTAACATCTTTGAGGATTAATTCGTTTGTTGTTAATGTATTTATCTTATCAACTTCAGAGGCTGCACCTACAATTTTCACACTATCTACGTTAAAACCAAAATTCCCTTTAACATCATATCCAATAGCATAATTTATAGTCCCAGTAAAAGTTACTGGCACTAATTTGGAAGCCCTTTTAGAATAGGCAATATTAAGTGTATCTGGCAGAAGTGATAGAACCTTATAAGATTTTCCTAATTGTTCCTCAATAAGATACTTGTGCTTTTGCACATCGAAAATATATAAATTAGGTTTTGGTGTGACGTTAGTTTTGGCATCTAATACTATTTCCGTTGATTTATTAAATAAATATGGTAATAATGTAAACCCTTTAGCTTCAATGTACGCACTTACAAAATTTGCAGAATCGTTTTGTATTACAATCTCATCTTCAGTATTTCTAAGATTTACCTTTAGCTTTATAGCTTGCTTGTAGTCATTTGAAAGTTTAGAGAAAATAAGAAATATAAATGCTATAGCAAAGAATAAGCTAAAACGTTTTACGTTTTTCTTTTTTAAATAATCCGATAGACTTATTTTCTTTTTAGAATTCATACTTAACTAAAAAAATAAATTAGGGAATACTTCCTTAGGATTTCTTCTCAATACTGCAATGTTAACTACTGATTTTAAAAACCCATAGCCATATCCAAAAAACTGGACTAAAATAGCAATTAAAGCCTGAAAGGCAACTAAAAGGCTTTTACAAGAAATTAGTGCTAATATAAAGGCTATTATTAAATAGGATAGATAAAAATATATAGGCAACGTTATATTAAATATCATCAATACAACTGATACTATTAAACCAAGACTAAATAATGTTGGAAACCAGTACACAATACTTTTTGAATCTGGATGCCATTGATTTAAAATTGGTCTTACCATTCCAAACTTATTAACCTGCTTGTAGAATTTAGACCAAGAAATACGACGCTTATGATATACAAAAGCATCTTTTATAAGTGTCGTTTTAAAACCTAATTGATGTAATCGTAAAGATAAATCTGGATCTTCACCAGGATGAATTTTTCCAAAGCCACCAGAAGCTTCAAATGCTTTTTTAGATAAACCCATATTAAAACTTCTAGGTTGAAACTCCTCTACTTGTTTTTCACCACCTCTAATTCCGCCAGTTGTTATAAAGGAAGTCATAGCAAAATTAATTGCTTTTTGAAGGCTCGTAAACGAAGGGTGCGCTGCATCTGGACCTCCAAAACAATCGTAATATGATGTACTCAAAAACTTTTTTACTGCTGTTAAATAATTAGTCGGAAGAATAACATCAGAATCTAAAATGATAAAATAATTACCCTTCGCCTGTTGCATACCAAAATTTCTAGAATCTCCAGGACCAGAATTAGGTTTAAAGTAATAAGAAATATCTAGGCAATCTATGAAAGTTTTTACTACTATTTCTGAAGTTATACTAGAGCCATCTTCAATAATAACAATTTCATAAGGAAATTGACCATCGAGTTTTGAGAAACTTTCTAAAAGTTCTCTCACCTCATCTGGTCTATTATATACAGGAATAATAAATGAAAATAAAATATCCTTCATAAGATACAAAGGTAAATAAACAAAAAGCAAAAGCCACCAAATTGGTGGCTTTTGAATTTATTATTGAGTATTAATCTTATTGTTTAATAACTCTTATTGTTTTAGTAACATTTGCAATAGTAACTTTAACAAAGTAAGTCCCTGTTTGTAAGCTAGACATGTCTAACTCACTATCAATAGCATTAGGAGTAGCTCTTAATACTTCTTGACCTAACATATTATACATTGCAACTTGCTCTATTGTATTTTGAGCATTAAGGTTTAATGTATTTTTAACTGGGTTAGGATAGTATGTAAATGCTGATGGGCTATCTAAATCGTCAATACCTAAAGAAGCACTGAATGCAGAGATTGAAAAAGGTTCAACCTCGTTACCACCATATTCCCAAACTCTAACATAGATTGTTTCTCCACCAGTTAATCCCGTAAGTTCTAATTGAGAATAGTTATCGTCAAATCCAGGAACACCATCATCATCACAACCAAGAGAAACTAAAGCTCCACAAGTACCACTAAAAGCTTCAATTACAGAATCAAATCCTGTTCCTCCTAAAGAATCATCACCAGTTTGTATAGTAATATCTCCACTAGCTGGTACAACAATAGAATACCAAACTCCTGGACCATTACTACCACAAGATGCAGTTTCTGCATCCATAGTTGCTCCATATACAGTACCATCAACTGAGTTATCTGTATATACTCCGCCTGGAGTTAAAACTGATGCATTAATACAATCATCATTCATTGGTGGAGTTGCAGGAGTTGTGTAACTTATTAATATCCAACTACCAAATGTACCACCACAATCAGAACGTACGTAAAAATCATAATCCGTTTCTGGCGTTAAACCAGTAAAAGATGCTGCTGTTATCATGGTCGAAGTACCAGATGCAGGCTCTGTTGAAGGAGAAGGTAAATTAGCATACTCCCAAGTTGTTTCAGTTCCTCCGGCTGCCCAAGTAAACTCTGAAGTCGTATCTGATAATACCGTATTCATTACAGAAGCAGGATCTGGACAAGAAGGAATTGCGCGTACTTCAAATCTTCCAACATGAAAATCATAATCTTCACTATCATCCACTGCTCCATCAGTTGCATATATTGCAAACTGAACGCTTCCTGTTATTGCTGTAAGGTCTTCTACATAAGCTAAACCTTCTACAGGTGGTTCATTAGCAGCGTTCCAAGTTGCAAGATTTGTCCAAGATGTACCTCCATCTGTACTCATTAACAACTGTACTTCGTCATCACTTCCCATAGTGTCATCTACAGTACCATTATTCCAATTGGTTACAGCTACATTTAAATCTAACTGATATGGTCCACCAGTAGATAAATCGAAAGTCGGTGATAATAACCATTCTTGATCATTGTTAAAATAAAGGTTTATAGCATTACTTGGTCCATAAGCATAAGATGTACCTTGTCTCCAATCAGATGCTCCTAAATCAGCTGGACCTGATGTTGTATCACCTGAGCCTGCTTCATCCCAACAAGAATCTGGAACGTTCACAGACATATCAGCTGCATAATCTGGTGTTATTGCATCACATAAGGTAGTAAACGTAAAAGGTCCAACCCAAGCGCTTAAATCACCACCACAGTCCGCTTGAACATAAAATTCATAATCATTATTTGACATTAAACCAGAAGCCATATATGGATTTGCAACACCTGTTGCTGTCGCAGTACCAGTCACCGTTCCTCCAGCGGTAATATCTACTATTTCAATATTCCATAAAGTAGCTGAACCGTTTTCAGTCCAACTTAAATCTGCAGAATCAGTCATTATATTAGTTGCTGATAAACCAGAAGGGTCAAAACAAGAAGGTCCTTCTACAAAAGACACATCGTCAATTGCAATATCATTATAGAAATTTGAATTGGTTGCAGTATCTACAATAAACCTAGCTTGAACATCTCCTGTAATGGTTAGAGCTGATAAATCAATTATTATGTTCTCCCATACATCTAAATCACCATTACTATCTGTATAAACTGAATTCCATGCTGCACCATCCCATACCTCAACAGTTATAGTATTAGAGGCTGTTCCACTAGAAACATAATGATAAACATAAAAATTTAAAGCAGGAGCCGCAAGTCCACTAACATCAATACTTGGTGAAGTAAGAGTAGCATCCGTAGTAGTCACACCAGTAGATGCATCTACATATGCAAAATATCCAGAACCAGTAGTATTATCTACATAAGTATTTCCGAATGTAGGTGATGTATCAAAAGCCCATTCTCTTGATGTAGAAGAAGAACTCGACCAACAATCTGGTATAGCTCCTCCGTTTTCAAAGTCTTCTGTAAATGGTGCCGTTAAAGTTGCGCAATTTGTAGAAAATGCCACTGGACCAACCCAAATACTTTCACTACCACCACAATTAGCTCTTACATACACTTCATAATCATTATTTGCTGTTAAACCTGTTAAAGCAAAAGGATTATCAGTTGTACCAACTGTAGTTGGTGTACCTGTTGCTGAACCAGCTGCTGTGATATCAACCAATTCGATATCCCATGCTGTAGCCGTTCCATTTTCTGTCCAAGAAAAATCTGCACTCACGTCCGTAATATTGCTGATCATTTCAGCTGTTGGTTCTGCACAAGAAGGAATTGCACGCACTTCAAATCTACCTACATGAAAATCATAATCTTCAGTGTCATCCACTGCCCCATCAGTTGCATATATAGCAAACTGAACGCTTCCTGTTATTGCTGTAAGGTCTTCTACATAAGCTAAACCTTCTACAGGTGGTTCATTAGCAGCGTTCCAAGTTGCAAGATTTGTCCAAGATGTACCTCCATCTGTACTCATTAACAACTGTACTTCGTCATCACTTCCCATAGTGTCATCTACAGTACCATTATTCCAATTGGTTACAGCTACATTTAAATCTAACTGATATGGTCCACCAGTAGATAAATCGAAAGTCGGTGATAATAACCATTCTTGATCATTGTTAAAATAAAGGTTTATAGCATTACTTGGTCCATAAGCATAAGATGTACCTTGTCTCCAATCAGATGCTCCTAAATCAGCTGGACCTGATGTTGTATCACCTGAGCCTGCTTCATCCCAACAAGAATCTGGAACATTTATTGACATATCAGCTGCATAATCAGGTGTTATTGCATCACATAAAGTAGTAAATGAAAAAGGCCCAACCCATTGAGAAACACCATCCGTCATTCCACAATCTGCTTGAACATAAAATTCATAATCATTATTTGCCATTAAACCAGAAGCCATATATGGATTTGCAACACCTGTTGCTGTCGCAGTACCAGTTGCAGTACCTCCAGCAGTAACATCAACTAATTCAATGTTCCATAAGGTAGCAGTTCCGTTTTCTGTCCAACTAAAATCTGCAGAATCAGTCATTATATTAGTTGCCGCTAAATCTGAAGGATCAAAACATGAAGGTGGTGCATTAACAACACTATTCATAGTAAATGTAGTCGGTCCTTCAATAAAATCAGTCAAAATAATATAGTAAACCGTACCAGCTGTCAATTCTGGTGTAGTTAATGTTAAATCGGCCATACTAGTGCCGTTTGTATCTTGAGCCACACAAGTTGGAGTTGAATCTGGGCAATTATCAATTACAAAAACACCATACCAATTACTGGTAAGATCTGAAACAGTAATATCTAATGTCTCACCATCTGCTGTAGCCGTATATTGAAACCAATATTCAAGGTCATTATAATTAGTACTACAAGGGTTGACCTCTGGTAAAGTATTAGAATCTGAGAAACTTCCTGCTTGACCAGTAGTGTCACCTGCTTGAGGTGTACCTGGTGTTAACGCTAATGCTGTTGCACAATCCGCTTGAGAAAACCCAAACGAAATACAACAAAACATTAAAATAGTTAAGAGTAATTTTTTTTTCATAAAAATGGATTAATAAGTTAGTAATCCTTAAAAATATGTTAATTATTCATAATAAAAGGACAGAATTAATGCAAATCGACTAAGCACAAAAAAGAACGATTAAAAGTTATTTGAGGTAAAGGCAATAAAGGATTAAAGAATAAGACCTAACTACTGTTCTTAAAGAGATTATCGTGTAACTACGATCATTTTAGAAGCAGCATTTACTTTTAAAATATAAAGTCCTGAGGCAGTATTATTTAGATTTATTTTAGTAGTATTATTTTGGACATTGTATGATTTACTTGCATAATCCATAATTCTTCCTTTTACATCATATATCTCTATAGATTCTGTGCCATCTGTATTACTAACAAAGATTTCACTATTTGTAGCAGGGTTTGGATAGACACTAATAGGTATTTGGTAGTCTTCAATACCTAAAGCACCATGAAAATACGGTACTGCAAAATCAAAAGTATCCTCTGCTATGGTTTGTCCTATAAATCGACCCGGTATATCATCTGCTGGTGGATGTATACCTCCCCAAATTCTACTTAGACTCGTTTGGTCCGACGCATCTCTATACGTCGCCCACTGCAAGACCACATCAACTGAAGGTCCTTCCTCAAAAACCAAAAACTCATTGGCTTTAGCCGTAAATTCACCTAGTCCCCCAGGAAAAAATTCACTACCTGTCATCATAGTAATTAATTCTGCCGCTGCCCTTGAGTAAGTTGAATGCCCAGACACATAACCTGCAAATGGTGGTGTTACAAATGTAGGTCGTTGATAAGGATACCAATCTTTTGCTAAAATCCAACCAACTCCTGCTTGATCTGTTTGTGTATCACTAATATAATCATGACCTCTCCAAGTAAATAATTTTATTTTACCAACATGCTCATTATTAATGCCTGCCAAAGGATCACCCTCCTCAACCACTTCTATATAGTTACTAATTAATGGTATACCTCCAACATGATAATTTGCTAAGGTATTATCTGTACTCTGCCCACGTTCTGCCATTGAACGAATTGCTGATACAGGTCTTATATAATCATACCAACCTTTAACGCTCCATGCTGAAATTGCTGAATCGTGCATACCTCCTCCCAGAATAAAATATGCTTTAACATCCCATTCTAGCGGATCTAAGATATCACCTTCTCCTTCAAAACGCTTTTCAAATTGAGGATGGTCGTTTACGTAATTTAAAATTGTAAACCAATGTCCTGGTGGAGTTTCGGAATCTGGTCCATCAGCCCAAAACTCTGCCAATACTCGACTATAATCACCTCTTGGTACTATATTTATCTCGTAAGAGTTTCCAGTTATTGGATTAACAGAATGTCCATTACTGTTAGCACCTCCATTAAAAAAATCATAAAAATTTGAGTACTCTGAGTAATCCGTCGGAAATGTACTAATATCTACATTACCTATAGAGTTTGGAGATATATCCCACATTACTCCATCGGTTTGGTCTAGATGCGATTGCCAAACAGAAACCATCGAAAATCCCCATTTATAAGCATCACTACTAGCATTGTCTTCTGTTAAACTAATATAAGGTGGATTAGACGGGTTGTGAAAAACATTAAATTCATTTCCTTCTCTTTCAAAAGTGACTTTATCAGCCTCATCCAAAGCAAATGGTAATACATTTCCCCATTCTGGACTTAAAAAAGCTGGTGTATTTTCATCAATAATTTGACCGCTTTGGTCTATAAAAATCTCTAAAGCTAATGGCTGCCAACGATTAGGATCGTTAATTGGCGGATTAACACCTTCATTAGCATCTAATACATAAGGATCATTAACTGGTTCATAATAGGCGTTATCGTAACCTGTTACTTCTCTTGAGCCATCCTGCAATCCATAATTTATAATGGTCTGAGCTACAAAATTTCCAAATGCAGCAGCATCACCATCTTCATACATCAAAGAGGAATTATTTATATCGTATCCTAGTTTTTCCATTAGCATATCAAATCTGGCTTGAGTCTCATCTAAACCAGGAGAATTCTGAAAACGATGAGACAACAATCGATACATAGCGTAGCTAATAGATTTACTTAAAGAAGTTTCTATATCTTCGGTTGGAGTAAAGGTTGAAAGTGAGCTCGAGAATCCATGAACTGTATTACCTACTAAATAAGGCGATGCAATAGCATCATAAATCGCCCAAATATCGTACATAGCAATACTAGAATGAAATAAATTTCGTGCATGAACTGTTGGTCTGGCAAAATCATCTCTTATTGCCTCTAATAATGCTTCGTTCCATAACCTTGCAATAGAAATATTTTCTGGTAGATTATCAACACCTAACACCACATCAATAGATTCTTCCATGCTAGAACAGAGATTATCTGACTCTCTAACAGATACGCGACCATTAGCTTCTAAATGCCACCTAACCATTATGGTGTCTGTTCCTTGACCATTTAAAATTTCACCACCACTTACCTGCCAAACTATAGTAGAACTAGGTGCGATAGCATAAGTATAGGTTTCTGTATTTAAAAAAGAAGAACTTGTACTACCAATTATTTGATGTGAAGGTAAATAATTACATGATCCATCATTTAATACAGCATCTGAATCATAATTACAAGACAGTGGGTCTGTACAACCATTCACTTTTTGACTTGGCTGAATATTTAAGATTTCGTAACCATCACCTTCTATTGCCTTAATCGTTATATTAGAACTTAGATTGTTAAAAGTTTCTATTATACCAGAAGGCCATTTAATTTCTATTGATTCTATTGTGGTTGAATTTCCTAATCCAAAATGTACTGATTGTAAATTTTGACTTAAAAAGCCTACACCAGAATAATAACGTTTATAGGTTTCTGTATTAGTCACAACAGTTAGCGTAGTACCAATTGCATCACGATTAGAGACGGTACCTTCTAAATGAACTTTCAACCAATTTGAGGTTGTTACTTCATCATCAAAATTTAATAGTTTATTCTCGTAAAAAAAACATTCTCTGTTACTATTGGTAACTAACAAATCCATATCACCATCATTATCATAATCAAAATCATTTGCCTCTACACTTACACCTAACTCATTAAGACCTAATTGACTGGATTCATCTATAAAACCTGTTCCACTTTCTACAGCTGTATTCTTAAAATAAAAATTAGTTTCTTCGCCTCTATTATTAAAAACAAAACCATTTGCAATGAATACATCTTCGTCTCCATCTAAATCAAAATCAGAAAAACGTGTTCCCCAAGACCATAATGTATTACCTAATCCCATAGCATCAGCTATATCTGAAAATGTATTATCACCATTATTAGAAAACAAAAAATTATTGTCAGTTGCGGTTATAAATATGTCGAACTCCCCATCTAAATTAAAATCTGTTAAAATTAAAGCCTTATCGTCTCCTTGAGAGTTAAGATTATAATTAGATGCGTTTTCAACAAAATTGGAGTTATTTTGATTTACAAATAATTCATTTGAATTATTTAAATCATTAGTAACATATAAATCAAATAAGCCATCTGCATTAAAATCAAAAGGAAATCCAACAAAGCTAGCAAATATGTGCGCATTTGATATTCCTGTTGCTTGACTAACATCTGAAAAGGTTTCATCTCCATTATTAATATATAATGAGTTATTATTACATCTTCTCCAATCAGCAATAAAAAGATCTAATAGTCCATCGTTATTATAATCAAACCAGGTTGCTCCAGTATTACCACACCCATTAGTTCCAGTTATTCCAGATGCTTCAGTGACGTTGGCAAATGCCCCATTACCTAGATTTCTCCATAACTGTACGCTGTCTAGAAAAGTCATAAATAAATCTGGGTAACCATCATTATTATAATCTCCCCAAAACGCTCCATACTTATAGCCTGCTAAACCTGTAAAATCTTCTGGTTCATCTTCTTCGGAATATAAATCAGTAAAACCAGCTAATTCTGTTACATCGGTGAAAGTACCATTGTTATTGTTTCTAAATAAACGACTGAGAGATTTGGCACTATTTGGATTATCTTTTCCTTTAGCCACCACAAAAATATCAAGATCATTATCTCCGTCATAATCTGCGACGGCAACCCCGTTATTTTCTTCTAAAATCTCTAAACCAATAATATCTTCAACCCTTTCAAAATTTTGCCCTTCGGAAATATAAGCATGCAAAACAAAACATAACAGCGTAAAATATTTATACTCTGACTTTAAAATTTTATTCATATTCTGGTTTTTGAGCAAAACTGAGTGATTCTATACAAGTGTTGTTTGCAATATAAAAAAAAGCCGTTATACAACTTGTATAACGACTTTTAAATCATTTTTTAATCGATTATATTATTGGTTTTCTACAAAAGCATCCATTACGGCATCACTAACTCCCATATTACTAAAGCCACCATCGTTATAAAGATTTTGCAAGGTAACACGTTTTGTTAAATCACTAAATAATGATACTATATAGTTAGCACAATCCATAGCTGTTGCATTACCTAATGGCGACATTTTATCTGCATATGCAATAAAACCATCGAAACCCTTTACTCCACTACCAGCTGTAGTTGGTGTTGGTGACTGAGAAATTGTATTTACTCTTACTTTTTTATCTCTTCCGAAGAAATATCCGAAACTACGCGCAATACTTTCTAAGTAAGCTTTATTATCAGCCATGTCGTTATAATCTGGAAAAACACGTTGTGCAGCCATATAAGTTAAAGCTACGATACTTCCCCATTCGTTCATTGCGTCTGCTTTATACAAAGTTTGCATTGTTTTATGAAATGACATAGCAGAAACGTCTGTTCCTTTTTGTGTCCATGCATAATTTTGGTCTGTATAATGCTTTCCTTTTCTAACATTTATAGACATACCGATTGAGTGTAAAACAAAATCTATTTTACCACCTAAGATTTCCATTGATTTCTCAACTAGGTTTTGTAAATCTTCTTCGGAAGTGGCATCAGCAGGGATAATTTGAGAACCTGTTTTTTCAGCTAGTTCATTTATCTGTCCCATTCTCATAGCTACAGGTGCATTAGTTAAAACAAATGTTCCACCTTCTTCATGAACACGTTCTGCAGTTTTCCAGGCGATAGAATTTTCATCTAAGGCTCCAAAAATAATACCCTTCTTTCCTTTTAGTAAATTGTATGACATATTTTGGTTGTTAAGTTAATTATATTGTTGAATTTCAAATTTAGTTTAAGTTCTAAAATTTTAATTAAGCAGCTGTTTAGCATGAGCTAAAGCAGAATCAGTAACATTTACACCTCCGAGCATTTGAGCAATTTCAACAATACGCTCATCTTCATTTAATTTTTTAAGCTGTGTATGTGTTACATCTTCTATATCGGTTTTAAACACTTTAAAATGTGTATTCCCTTTAGCTGCAATTTGTGGTAAATGTGTAATGGTAAAAACTTGCATTTTACTACTCATTTGCTTCATAATTTCACCCATTTTATTAGAAATTTCACCAGAAACACCAGTGTCAATTTCATCAAACATTATCGATGGTAATTGAATATACTCTGCCAAAATAGATTTAATAGCTAACATAATACGAGATAATTCACCGCCTGAAGCAGACTTCTTAAGTTCATTAAAGCTTGAGCCTTTATTGGCCATAAACAAAAACTGTAAACTGTCTTTTCCGTTTAAAACAAAATAATCTAGTTGATTAAGTTCAATCTTAAATTTGGCATTTGGCATTCCTAAATCTGTAAGTATACTTTCTAATTTTGAAACAAATAAAGGAATAACTTTTGTTCTGTTTTTGTGAATTTTTAAGGCTATTTGGTTTAAACTATCCTTTAGCTTTGCAATCTCCTTTTCTTTATTAGCGATGGTATTATCTAGGCTTTCTGTATTATCAATCTTAGATTGTAGTTGATTTTTAATTTCAATTAATTCTTCAATTGTTAAAACGGAATGTTTTTGAAATAAGTTATTTATAGCCTGAAGCTGACCATTTACACGTTCTAATTCTTGTGGGTCTGTTGATAGATTATCTTCTAAATTATCTAATTCTATTAAGATATCATCTAACTCAATTTCTACACTAGCAATACGCTCTCTTAAAGTTTCATAAACTTTGCCAAAACTAGAAATTTTAGACAGTTCTTGTTTTACAGTATTAAGTTGATTTATGGCGCCTAAGTCTTCTGCATTTAAAATTGCCTTTGCATTACCTAGCTTCTCTCCTATTACTTCAACATTATTTAGCTCTTCGTATTGAGTTTCTAAATCTTCAAGATTAATTGTTTCTAAATTTATGTCACTTAACTCTTTGTGTAAAAACAGATTATAATCGTACTCTTTAATCATTTCTGCTTTAGAAGTGTTTAATTTTTCTAAAGATTTTTGAAGGGACTTAAAGACATTCAACTCTTTTGAAAACTTATCTAAGTATGTTCTATTCTCTGCCAAAGCATCAATCACCATAAACTGATAATTATCTTGTGTGAGCTGCTGTGTCTGGTGTTGTGAATGGATATCAATAAGATATTGGCTAAGAGCTGTTAAACTTTCTAAGTTAACAGGTGTATCATTAATGAAAGCTCTAGATTTACCTGATGGTAAGATTTCGCGCCTTATAATAGTATGTACATCGTAATCTATATCTAATGATTTAAATAATGCTTTTAAATCATAATTTGCAATATCGAAAACAGCTTCAATAATACATTTTTCGTTGGTGTGCTTTACTTGACTTAAATCTGCACGCTTTCCTAAAACGAGAGCTAAGCCGCCTAATAAGATAGATTTACCAGCACCAGTTTCTCCAGTAATAATAGTAAGACCATTATTAAACGTAACGTCTAACTCATCTATTAGCGCGTAATTTTTTATGTGTAAAGATGTAAGCAAAAATCTGTGATTAGTTTATACAAAAGTAAAGATTCAGGATTACTGAAACAAGTTCAGCACAAGCAAGTTCAGAATGAAAATAAATAAATTACCGATTAAATCTTAAAACTTAATTTTTCGCCACTTTTGAGAATGAAGTGGTGCAATTCTATTGAGAATATCAACGGCATTAGTAATATTTACACTTGGTCCACCAGATAATATATCTAAAACTTCATTTGCCTTAGCATCAAAAAAGATTCGCATTAAAAATGAGTTTGGACGCTTTCTATGTACTTTTTGTAACTCATCTAATGCTGAAATAATTTTAGCTTTACCGTTCTTAGGACTTTCGTGCATAAGATCTAAGCCTTCCATATGATATTTATACATAGCTGTTCTCATCTCCTTAAAGGTTGGAGACATATAATTATCTATTAGTGCAAACCGCGACTGCAAACCATCTTCTAATTTCCAGCCTTGTCCATTAAGTTGCTGAGAATAATTAGCTATAGTTTGCGCTTGCTTAAAATAATCATCACCTCCATTTAGTTTAAAAGAATCTGCATCCATAGCCAAAATCATGTAGACATGAAATGTTAGCACTGAGATTAAATTAGACTCAAACTGCTGAGGGTTATAGACTAAATTTTGAAATTCTAAATATTGAAAATTAAACTTCTTATCGTTAAAATTATATATAGGAGAACTGTATGTTGAATTAAAAACTGGACGTGTTGACGACACTTGTATTGATGCAGAAAACCTATCATTGTCATAACCACTTACATTGATTACCATGCTACAATTTATACGCTCTTGTTGCCCAAAGCTTTTATCTGTCCATTTTGTATTGTTTATAAACTCGCTTAATTGTTTCTCTAGTGTTTTAAAAACAACATTATTTTCGTTACCAGTTTGTTGTGCTACAACATTAACAGTGCAGTTTAACTCTTGAGAAAAAGCAAATGAGGTAAATAAAAAAGTGATTAAGACTAATACGTTACGCATCTAATTGTTTTAAAATTTGTTGCATTAAATCTTTAGCAACTTCTGCTTTAGATTTTAGCTTGTTTTCTATGACTTCGTTAGAAGATGTTATAAATGTAACTTTATTTGTGGATACACCAAAACCTGCACCCTTATCTTGTAAAGAGTTAAGAACTATTAGATCTAAATTTTTAGATACTAACTTACCCTTAGCGTGTTCTAACTCGTTATTTGTTTCGAGGGCAAAGCCCACTAAAAACTGTTTGGTTTTAATCTGTCCTAAAGATTTTAAAATATCTTTTGTTTTTTCTAACTCTATACTAAACGTTGTATCTTTCTTTTTTATTTTCTGATTGGCAACTGTTTTTGGTCTATAATCTGCAACAGCTGCAGAAAGTATAGCAATGTTTGAGGCCTTAAAGTGTTTATGCACTTCATTATACATATCTTCTGCACTAATTACAGGCTTTACTACTACCAAATTATGGTTAATCTTTTGATGAGTAGGCCCCGTAACTAAAACCACCTCAGCACCAAGATTTGCAGCAGCATTTGCAATTTCAAATCCCATTTTACCACTAGAATGATTTCCTATAAAACGTACAGGATCTAAAGCTTCATAAGTAGGACCTGCTGTAATTAATATTTTTTTGCCATTTAATGGCAACTGAATTAAAATATCTTTTTCAACAAAATCGATAATTTCTTCTGGCTCTGCCATACGACCTTCACCTACTAATCCGCTAGCTAATTCACCTGTTCCGGCAGGAATGAGCTTATTACCAAATGACGTTAATTTTTCGAACGAGGCTTTTGTGGATTGATGCTTATACATGTCTAAGTCCATTGCAGGTGCGAAATACACAGGACATTTTGCTGAAAGATATGTTGCTAAAAGAATATTATCACATACACCATTTGCCATTTTTGCCATGGTATTTGCTGTGGCTGGCGCAATTATAAAATAATCTGCCCATAGGCCTAAATCTACATGATTATTCCAAACTTCCCCTTCAATTTCTTCATCAACAAAAGAAGAATATACTGGGTTTTTAGATAAGGTAGAAAGTGTAAGTGGAGTAATAAAATCTTTAGAAGCAGGCGTCATAACAACTTTTACGTTAGCGCCTGCTTTAATGAATAATCGGACCAAACTAGCCGATTTATATGCGGCAATACCTGCAGTAATGCCCAATAAAATGTTTTTGTCCTTTAGAATAGACATCTAAGGTTTTGGAATTATTCCTGAGTATCCTCAGTATTTCTGTGATAAATCTTATCATCTAACCACTCTTTCACTGCTAAAGCATGTGGCTTTGGTAATTTTTCGTAAAACTTAGACACTTCAATTTGTTCTTTGTTTTCAAAAATTTCTTCTAAACTATCATTGTAAGTAGCAAACTCTTCAAGTTTGTCAATTAACTCACGTCTAATATCTGTATTAATTTGTTCTGCACGCTTAGCAATTACAGAAATTGCTTCATAGATATTATCGGTTGGAGCATCGATTTCGTTTCTATTATAAGTTATTGAACTTACTGGTGCGTCTGTCTTTTTTAAATCCATTGTTATAATGATTAACTTTTTGTGTTAACTATATTTTTTTGTTCTTCTTCTAATTTTTCTTTTAAAACTGTAGCGTCTCCTAATAATTCTGAATTTGGATATGCCTTTTTAAATGCCTCAAAATAACCTAAGGCCTGTTCTATACGTTCCTTTTTTAAATAATTTACACTATTGATTGCAAGGTTATAAGCAGCATCAAATCTATAGAACATGGCTTCTTTTCTTAGTGTAGCTCCAGGGAAATCAAATAAAAAGTTATTAAATGATTTAATAGAAGCTTTATAATCTCTAATTATATCGTATTGTTTAGCTATTTCAAAAGCTTTTTTCTCTAGTTTAAAATCTAATTCTTTTATAATAGCATTTGCCTCTTCTAAATATTGAGATTCTGGATGTGCATTTACAAATAATTGCATTTTCTCTATAGCATCGACAGTTTCTTTCTGTTCTTTAGAATACACAGGAGAATTGTAATAGTAACCCTTTGCAGCTAAAAAAGCGGCTTCTTCCATCTTTTCACTCTGTGGATATAAACCAACAAACTTATCAAAATGATAACTAGAAATATAATAGTCCTTCATTTTATAAGAACACATCGCATGTAAAAAAGTTAACTTTTCTGCCTGTGGCTTCCCTCTATACTTTGGAAGTATTTGTTCTAAAAGTCTATATGATTTACTCCATTTTTCAGCTTCAAAAAGTTCAGTAGCCATTGTATACTTAGCAGAAATATCTTCAGATTTTAAAGTTTTCTGAAAATCACTACAAGAAATAAATAGAATACTGATAAGTAGTATGTAAAGTCCTCGCTTCATAAATTTTAAACAGGATGCAAAAGTACGCATTATTAACGGATTTTAAAAACAAATATTATACGCTAAAATAAAGGTTGTTTTGTAGGCAAAAACTAATTTAGATTAAGTTTAACTTTTACCCAATAAATTTAACTCATTCTTAATAATATTTTTAAGCTTATCTGTTGCTTCTACAAGGGGTAAACGCACATGTGATTTAGAAATATTTAATCCTTCTAAAACTGCTTTTATCCCAGAAGGATTATTCTCAGAAAAAATCATGCCTGTTATTGGCATTAATTTATAGTGTATGTCGTAAGCTTCTTTGGCTTTTCCGGCAATACCTAAACGTATCATTTCAGAAAATTCTTTTGGTAAAGCCTGCCCGATTACCGAAATAACACCAGATCCACCAGCCAATGCTACACCAAGTGCTAAATCGTCATCACCAGATAATACTAGGAAATCTTTAGGTTTAGTTCTTAATAATTCTAAATACTGATGCACATTATTACCAGCTTCTTTAACCGCTACGATATTATCAAAATCTTTAGCTAATCTAAAAGTGGTTTCAGGAGACATATTAGAAGAAGTTCTTCCTGGTACATTGTACAAAATTATTGGCTTTGGAGCCACTTTTGCAATAGCCTTAAAATGCTGATAAATTCCTTCTTGCGTTGGTTTACTATAATATGGTGACACAGATAAAATTCCATCTATTTCTGAAAAATCTGTTGCCTTAATCTCAGCTATAATATTTGCCGTATTGTTACCTCCAATACCAACAACTATTGGTAATCTGCCTTTATTTATATTACAAATAAATTTAATTAACTGCTTCTTCTCTTCTGCAGTTACCGTAACACTTTCTCCGGTTGTGCCACTAATTACTAAGTAATCTGTACCGTTGGCAATGTTATATTCAACTAATTGCTCTAAAGCATTAAAATCGATGCTTAAATCTGCATTAAAAGGTGTTATTAAAGCCACACCTGTGCCAATAAATTTGGTCATTATAATTTATTTAAAATCGTTAAATATTTTTTTAATTCTTGTTTAAAAATGTTGATGTCTTTTAGATCCACATCGATTATTAAATCATATAACCGCTCATCGTTTTTAGATATGCCTACTTTTAGGTTAGCTTTTGAAGCCGCAGCAATAAGGTCTAATTGTAGTACTTCTTTTTTGTAATAGCAAATAAGCAAATCGTACGGCTCATTAATAAAAGACTCTAATTCTATATTTTTTATTTTTCCATTCCAGCCAAAATCTTTTGGACTATAATGGGTATTCCATTTATTATGTTCTAATTTATCATCAACTGTAAATGCTATAATATTATTCTTAGGTGATATTAATCCCAATTCTTTATAATATACTCTAAACACTTCAAACTCATGAAACTCATTAGCATTTAATAAAACTGCTACAGTCTTAACCTTATTATTGTTAACAGCCGCATTTTGTGTAGCCAACAATTTGTTAACATATTTTTGAATTGATTTTTCTTTAAATGCTTTTAAAATCATTTATCTTTAGCCTTTGTGCAAATTTAATAAAAGCACTCACATTTTATTATAAACTATATATAAGTTATTCAATGACTATTAAACATATTTTAAAACTTTGTCTACTTCTGCTTATTTTTTCTTGCAATAATGATTCTCATCTTACTAAAATTGAGGGAAAACGCTTGGATATAGACGAAAATATAGCGACTAATCAAACTATAGAAGATTTTATAAAACCTTATCGAGAAAGTGTTAATAAAAACCTGGACAGTGTTATTTCATATGCGCCAGATACATATTCAAAATCTGATGGTGAACTTAATACAGCCATAGGAAACCTCATGGCAGATGCCGTTTACGATGAAGGTAATATTGTATTTAATAAACGTACAGGTAAAAACATTGATTTTGTATTGCTAAATCATGGCGGTATTAGGGCTATAATTTCTAAAGGAAATATAACTCCAAGAACCGCGTACGAAGTGATGCCATTTGAAAACTCAGTAGTAGTTGTTGCTCTAAAAGGTGAACAAGTTTTGCAAATGATGACATATTTATCTAAAGCAAAGCGCGCGCATCCTGTATCTAGGCAATTACAACTTACGCTTAACAAAAATGGTGATGTTAGTTCTGCAACTGTTAATGGCGAACCAATAAATAAGGAAAAGGCTTATTATGTTGCCTCTAATGATTACCTCTATAATGGTGGTGATAGAATGACATTTTTTCATCCAAACGACAGTTTATACGTTTTAGATTATAAAATTAGAAATGTCTTAATTGATTATTTTAAAAAGAAAGACACTTTAAACCCAAAACGCGATAACCGCTTTATTCAACTTAATAATTAAGCTATGAAAAGAAGACAATTTATACAGCAATCTACAGCTGCGACAGCATTAGTTGGTTTAGGCGGATTAGGTTTACAATCATTCAGTGCTACTGCAAAAAAAATAACTATTTTACATACTAATGATGTTCATAGCCATATAGATCCTTTTGGACCAGACGACGGCAGAAATGCTAATAAAGGAGGTGTTGCAAGACGTGCCACTTTAGTTGACTCTATTAGAAAAGAAAATCCTAATACCTTGTTGTTAGATGCCGGAGATATTTTTCAAGGAACACCATATTTTAACTATTATGGTGGTGAGTTGGAGTTTAAACTAATGAGTATGCTTAAATACGATTTAGCAACTATTGGTAATCATGATTTTGATAATGGTATTGATGGACTTTATGCCCAATTACCGCACGCAGATTTTGAATTTGTCTCTGCTAATTATGACTTTTCAAATACTGTAATGGACACACATGTAAAACCCTATAAAATATTTGTAAAAGACGGAATTAAAATCGGGATTTTTGGTTTAGGTATTCAGCTTGAAGGCTTGGTAGATAAAAACATGTATAAAGAAACTGTTTATAATAGTCCTATTGAAATAGCTCAAGATATGTCTCGCATCCTAAAAGAAGAGCAATCTTGTGATTTAGTAATATGTTTATCTCATATTGGTTATAATTATAAAAAATATCCAGATAGAGTAAGTGATCTAAATTTGGCAAGAGCTACAAAAGATATTGACCTCATCATAGGTGGACATACACACACGTTTTTACCAAAACCAACTATTGAAAAAAATAGTGCAGGTAAAAATGTTCTTGTAAACCAGGTTGGTGCCTACGGATTATATCTTGGCAAAATTGACTTTTATTTTGAGCCAGGTAAGGATGTAAAAGCTGATGGTGCTTCCATTATAGTGTAGCGTTTTTGTAAGTTACTGTATATAAATCGTCTAAGATTTCATCTCAACCTCTGAAATATGAAATCTAACAAAATTATTTTGGTGCTTCGTATTACTGTCGCCATTATTTTAATACAAACACTTCGATTTAAATTTACAGCACATCCTGATAGTGTTTTTATTTTTGAAGCTTTAGATTTAGAACCATATGGCAGAATAGGCATTGGAATATTAGAACTTATAGCTGGTATTCTCTTAATAATACCAAAAACTGTTTGGGCTGGTGCTGTTTTAACGCTTGGGTTAATTGGTGGAGCAATTATAATGCACTTAACCCATTTAGGAATAGTAGTTAATGATGATGGAGGTATCCTGTTTTATACCGCAATTATTACGTTTATTCTTAGCGGAATTATACTATTCTCTCAGAGAAAAAGACTACCAATAATAGGAAAGAAACTAAACTTCTAAAGTTTCATCATTAAACTCTGGCTCTGGTCCAGTAAACTGTAATTGAGATTGTAAATAAAAGAATAGAAAGGCTACGACCAAGAAAAAAGAATATATAAAACCTAGATTGTTATCTTCTAATAAAATATAATAGTAAGCCAATTGAATGGTTTCTGAAAAGAAAATAAATATAGACCCTATTAAAAAAAGCATAGACTTATTATCATTTCTATACATATAGTTAATTAACGCTACAGACAACAATACCATTATTACTGTATTATATGTAAATTCTAAATAGTTCTCATAAACTGAAAGTACATTTTCTGTTGTTGCAGATACCACAGAAACACAAAATACACCTAATACAACTAATATTAAGACAGGAACAGAATGCTCTTTAAATACTTTTCTTAAATCTAAACCTTTAATTATTTTAACTATGAGCATGGCATAAGCTAACATATAAAGAATATTTGAGCCATAGTAATAATAATTTACCTCTCCTTCTGGTATTTCTGAAACATGGTAAGAAATACCACCTATTACTTCAGCCACAGTGAACACAACCAGAAACCAAAAAAATAAATTCGATTTATTTTTTGTCCATCTGCAATACAGAACCGTGAGTAAAATTAGCATTAATGAGCTTACGGTAGAACCTTCAACTTCATAAGCAAAACTTTGAAGTGTAATAAAGGTACCTCCCAAAAGCAATAATACAACTTTTAAGATTTTATTTACTAACATTAATTAATCCCATAATTAGGTAGCAAATATAATCATTTTTTTAACACTTTAACGTTAAAATTATGCATTTCATCGAATAAACAGTTGTTTTTTTGTAAGAATTTACTTCAAAATGTCTAAAAACGCTTGTTCAGTGATGATTGAAATATTAAGATTTTCAGCTTTTGTTCGCTTACTTGGTCCCATTTTATCACCCGCTACAAGATAACTCGTTTTAGATGAAATAGATGAAGACACTTTACCTCCATTGTCTTCAATAAGCTTTTTGAGTTCATTTCTAGATATTTTTTCAAAAACTCCAGATACCACAATTGACAATCCTTTTAACTTTTCGGTCTGATTAGCTAATTTCTCAGCAGAAATTTCAAGTTGCACGCCAAAAGTCTTCAATCGTTCTACAATTCTTCTATTTTCTTCAGAACCAAAAAACTCAACCACACTTTCTGCAATTCGCTCACCTATTTCATCTACAGAAACCAAATCTTCAATTGAAGCATTCATTAAGGCGTCAATAGATTTATAGTGTTTTGCTAACTTCTTTGCTACAGTTTCACCTACATAACGAATTCCTAACGCAAATAGTACACGCTCAAAAGGAATTTTCTTAGAAGCTTCTACTCCACTAATTAGGTTTTCTGCACTTTTTTCTGCCATCCGCTCTAATGGTATAACTTGGTCAACCGTTAAGTCATACAAATCAGAATAATCATTTATTAAGCCTTCTTTAACTAATAATGCAACTGTCTCACCTCCCAAACCTTCAATATCCATGGCTTTTCTAGATATATAGTGTTGAATCCTACCTATAACCTGTGGTGGACAACCATTATAATTAGGACAATAATGTTTAGCTTCACCTTCGATACGATGTAATTCGGTATCACATTCTGGACATGTAGTTATATATTTAGTAGGCCTTAAATCTACTGGTCGTTTACTTAAATCTACAGCAATAATCTTAGGAATGATTTCACCTCCTTTTTCTACAAACACCTCGTCGCCTTCTCTAATATCTAGTTTTTCAATCTGATCAGCATTATGAAGAGACGCACGTTTTACAATAGTACCAGCTAACTGCACTGGTTCAAGATTTGCAACTGGTGTTATTGCGCCGGTTCTACCAACTTGGTAAGTAATTTCATTAAGTCGTGTTGAAACTTGCTCAGCTTTAAACTTGTATGCCATTGCCCAACGTGGCGCTTTTGCCGTAAAACCTAATTCATCTTGTTGATGCAGATTATTTACCTTTACTACTACTCCATCAATCTCATAAGGCAGTTCATGACGATGCTTATCCCAATATTCTACATAGTCTAAAACAGCATCAATAGAATTAACTAATTTAGCTTCATTAGGCACTTTAAAACCCCATTCTCTGGCTTTATCTAAACCTTCATATTGTGTCTGTATGTTTAAATCATTCCCTTTTATACTATAAAGTAAGAATTCTAATGGTCGTTTTGCTACCTCTGCACTGTCTTGTAATTTTAAACTTCCCGATGCAGTGTTTCTTGGATTTCTATAAGGTTCTTCTTCATTAGCAATACGTTCTTCGTTCATTTTTAAGAAGCCTTCTATCGGCAGAATAATTTCTCCTCTAATATCAAAACGGTCGGGATAATCACCTTTTAATTGAAGCGGAACTGTATTTATCGTTTTTACATTAGCTGTAACTTCATCACCTTGCACACCATCTCCTCTGGTTACAGCACGCAATAGCTTTCCGTTTTCGTAAGTAAGGTTCATAGAAGCACCATCGTACTTTAGCTCACATGTATATTGCACATCTCCATCCACCATTTTCTTAATTCTAGTTTCCCAATCGAGCAAATCTTCTTTTGAATATGAATTATCTAAAGAATACATCCTAAAATCATGCACTGTAGTAGCAAAATTTTTAGTCACTGCTCCGCCAACACGTTGTGTTGGTGAATTAGCATCAAAAAACTCTGGATGCGCTTCTTCTAGGGCTTGCAGCTCCTTTAATTTTATATCAAACTCGTAATCACTAATTGTTGCATTATCTAAAACATAGTAATTGTAGTTGTGTTGACGAAGTTCGTCTCGTAGAGCTTCTATTTGATCTTTAGTATTCATTCTTCTATAAACCTTCTTTATTCAACCATTTAGGAGCAGGCAATGGTTTGTAATTATTCATTTTTTCTAGTAAGCCATCAATTGTAACATCTACAACCACAGCATCTAAATTTTCTTGTTTCAAAAACCCACGACTTACCATCATTTTACATTGTGCAATTAAAGCATCGTAATAGCCATTGGTGTTTAAAATTCCTATTGGCTTTGTGTGTAATCCTAATTGTCCCCAAGTGGTGATTTCGAAAAACTCATCCATTGTACCAAATCCACCAGGAATAATAATAAAACCATCACTTTTCTCGTACATAATAACTTTACGATCGTGCATATTGTCTGTGATAATTAACTCTGTTAGTTCTGTATGTACAATTTCTTTAGTTTTTAAAAATATTGGAATTATCCCAATGGTTTTACCTTGGTTATCAATGGCACCTTGAGCTACTTTGCCCATAATACCAATCTTAGCAGCACCATACACTAAGGTAATTTCTTTTTGGGCTAAAGTCTTTCCTAATGTATAAGATGCATCAATAATTTCCTTATCGTTACCTTCACTACTACCGCAAAATACTGCTATACTTTTCATATTATTTTTTTCTTCCTTTAAGCATTCTATCATTACCATTTAAGTCTTTCAGTAATTCTATAGCTTCAAAATTAGCATCAACTAATAATTGTTTGGTGTCGTTTCCAAGATACTGGTTAATTTCAAAAAAAAGTTCTCCTTTTAGTTTCAAATTATTAACAGCAAAATTTGTTATCGCTTTATAAAATTGTAATGGATTATCGTCTTCTACAAATAACGCTAAATGCGGTTCATTGTCTAAAACGTTTGGTTTTATTTCTGCTTTTTCTAGATTTCTTACATATGGTGGATTGGAAACTATCGTGTTAAATTCTAAATATTCAAAAACTAAATCCAGAGAAGTTTTATTTAATATGTCTGCCTCAATAAATGTAACTTCTACCTTGTTGAGTTTGGCATTTTGTTTGGCTACCTCTAAAGCTTTATCGCTTACATCTAAAGCATAAACTTTTGCATCTGGAATATATTTAGCCAATGAAATAGCTACACATCCAGAACCTGTGCCAATGTCCAGGATTTTTGGTTGAGATTCTTCGCTTAGTTCTGAATGACTTCTGATAATTAAATCAACCAATTCTTCTGTTTCGGGTCGAGGGATAAGCACGCTTTCGTTCACTTTAAATGGCAAGCCATAAAATTCTGTTTCACCTAATATATATTGAATTGGTTTTTGTTGCGTTAAATCTTCTAGGACTTTAAAAAAAGTGTTTGTTTCGGATTTATTCAACGTGAATTCTGGTTGCAATGTTAATTGAAAACGTGGTAAATCTAAATAATGCTCAGTGCAGATAAAAAAGAAACTATCAACTTCTTCTTTTCCGTAGACCGCATCTAATTCCTTGTGAAATATATGTTGAAGATCTTTTAACAGCACAATTACAAGTCTTTAATCATCCATTCGGTACAAGAGTAATGTCCTGTATTTCCTAAAGGCTTATCTAAACTCTCAAACCCTACTTTTCTATAAAGTTTTCTAGCTTCCACCATATAAGGTAGTGTTTCTAAATAACACTGCTCAAAACCAGATTGCTTTGCAAATTCTAAACATTTAGCCATCATTTGGCTGCCTAAACCTTTACCTCTTGCTTCAGACATAAAATACATTTTCTGTAATTCGCAGACATTACCTTCATAATTATCTAAAGGAGAAATACCTGCACCTCCAAGTATATCATCGCCTTTTGCAACTACAAAATATGTCATCTTGTCTTGGTCATACGTTTCCGTCATACAATCTAATGCCTTATCCTCGTATGCTGTACCAACTTTTGGCACACCATATTCAATTAAAACAGAACGAATCGCTTGTGCAATTTTGGGATTGTCTTTAAGTTCTATTTCTCGAATAACAATAGTATCTTTACGCACTAATTTTTTGATTTTTATACTGAATTTATTTAGGTATGAAAGATAACCATAATTACCATTTTATGTTTAAAAGATTTTTATTCATTTCCATATTTTTTACACTACTTTTCAACTGTACTGTAACAGAACAACCAGAATTTATAGGTCTTGAAAACATTAAAGTGGTTAATTCTAATATTCAGTCTATTACACTAAAAGCTGACGCCTTATTTATTAACCCTAACGACGTTGGTGGTTCGTTAAAAACTGATGATTTAAAGGTTTATATAAATGAAACTGAAGTTGCTACTGTTGTTTCTGACGAGTTTGATGTGCCTTCTAAAAAGAATTTTACAATTCCGCTTATCGTTTCTGTAGCAACAGATAGTATTATAGACAAGAAAAGTCTTGGTGGCTTATTGGGTAGTTTAATTTCTCAAAAATTAAAAGTACAATATAAAGGAGATATTAAATATAAAGTTTTAGGTTACTCTTCTACGTATTCAGTAGATGAAACTCAAGAACTAAAAGTTAAACTATAGATTGAAAAATCACGAATTATACATTAAACGCTGTTTACAAATTGCCAAAAATGGTTTGGGTTCTACACGACCAAACCCAATGGTTGGAGCTGTTGTGGTTTTTGAAAACAAAATTATTGGTGAAGGTTTTACAAGTGCTTATGGAGGCAACCATGCCGAAGTCAATGCTATAAATTCAGTAAAAGATAAATCATTATTAATAAAAAGCACACTGTATGTTACGTTAGAACCTTGTAGCCATTTTGGTAAAACACCACCTTGTAGCGATCTCATTATTAAGCACAAAATACCAGAAGTTGTAATTGGTTGTATAGATGATAATCCTGCAGTAGCTGGTAAAGGTATTGCTAAACTAAAAGCTGCAGGCTGTAAAGTAATTGTTGGTGTTTTAGAAGATGCATGTAGAATACATCACAAACGATTCTTTACTTTTCATAACAAAAAACGTCCTTATATTATATTAAAGTGGGCAGAAACAAAAGATGGTTTTATTGCACCAAAAACTAAAAATGAGCAGAAACCGGTTTGGATTACTAACACCTATTCTCGCCAGTTAGTTCATAAATGGAGAGCAGAAGAACAAGCCATATTAGTTGGCACCAATACTGTTTTAGAAGACAACCCGAGTTTAACGGTAAGAGATTGGGAAGGGAACAATCCTACTCGCGTTGTACTTGATAGAACTTCAAAATTGAATCTTGCTTATAATGTTTTTAATGCTGAAGCTAACACAATTGTAATTGGTTCTGAGAATACTAATCATAAAACTCCAAAAGATAATTGGGCTATATATCCTCCGGAAAACGCACAAATCCTCATAAATGAATCAACTTTTTTAGCACCAATAAATTGGAGTGAAAGTAAAATCATTGCTCAACAAGTGTGTGATACTCTATATAGAAATAATATAAATTCAATTATAGTTGAAGGAGGTGCAAAAACACTTCAAACGTTTATAGATGAAAACCTTTGGGACGAAGCTAGAATTTTTACTGGTGCTATTGAGTTTAAAGATGGTATAAAAGCACCAAAATTACAAGGTAAGTTAATTAAAGAGGATGTAATTTTAAATGATAGACTCAAAACAATCTACAATAAATAATGAAAGCCTGAAACAAGCTAAGGACTACAACATATGATTAAAACTTTAATTTTCGATTTTGGTGATGTTTTCATTAATCTAGACAAACAAGGTGCTATGCAAAATGCTTTAAACTTGTTTAATCTAGAATTTTTTGAAGCAGATATGGTTGAAACTAACATGCAATATGAAATTGGAAGGATATCAACTTCAGAATTTATTGCCTTTTATAAATCCATGTTTCAAAATTTGAATGAAACCGATATTGTTAATGCTTGGAATTATATAATTAAAGATTTTCCCGAATATCGCTTAGACTTTATTAAAAATCTAGCTCAAGAAAAAGAATTTAAACTAATTCTACTGAGCAATACCAATGACCTTCACATTGACTTCATAAAACATAACGTACCGTTTTATGATGATTTCAAAAACTGCTTTGATGTCTTTTACTTATCCCAAGAAATACATCTAAGAAAACCTAATGCAGATATTTTTGAGTTTGTTTTAAAAGAAAACAATCTTATAGCCAATGATTGTCTTTTTATTGATGACACCAAAGAGAATACTGATACAGCTGATAGATTAGGTTTGCATACGTGGAATATCGATGAGACTAGTGAAGATGTTATTGATTTATTCAAAATTAAAAAAGAGCGCTTTTGATTTATTTACTTCTTAGCATCTTATCTTCTACTGCAATTTTTGTGCTTTTTAAATTATTTGATAAGTACAAAATTAATACTTTACAAGCTATCGTTGTCAATTACGCTACAGCCTTTATTTGCGGTTTACTTCTTTTTGAAGAACAGATTATACCTTCAGAAATTATTCATACCAATTGGTTTAAAATTGCGATTGGTTTAGGCTTTCTATTTATTGCCATATTTAATGTTATGGCACTAACCGCACAAAAAAATGGACTTACCGTAGTTTCTGTAGCTAGTAAAATGAGTGTAATCATTCCAATAGTATTTGGAATCTATGTTTATAACGAAAGTGCCGGATTTCAAAAAATAACAGGTATTGTCTTAGCCTTAATTGCTGTTTATTTAACTTCTGTGAAACAAAAAGATGAAGCCGTTTTATCAAAGGCCTTGTATTTACCTATAATTTTGTTCTTTGGTTCTGGAGTTATTGATACTTCCGTCAATCATTTTGCACCAAAAGGTAACATGCAACTTTTCTTAGCAGTCATTTTTGGAATGGCTGGTTGTATTGGTCTTATTATTTTGAGTTATAAATCCATTGTTTTAAAAGAACAATTTAAAATAAAAAGTGTGCCTTTTGGTATAATGCTGGGTATTGCAAATTATTGTTCTATGTATTTTTTGCTAAAAGCCTTACGAGTAGATGGATTTGAAAGCTCTTCGGTATTTACCATTAATAATGTTACTATTGTTGCTGTATCCACACTAATAGGATTATTACTATTTAAAGAGCATATTTCTAAAACCAATTGGATTGGCATTATCATAGCTATTGTTTCCATTATGTTGGTTACACTAACATAATGGAAACATTAACCGTAATATTACTTTAATTTTTAACGATTTTTACTGTTTGTAAATTTTCACCAGATGTTAACTCAACAAGATATAATCCATTTGCTAAGCTTTCTATATTAATAGATTCAGAATTTGTTTTGCTTAGTAAAACTTTACCCGCCAAATCATAGACTTGAATTCTATCTATATTATCTAAATTAAAATTCAGTATACCTGTTGTAGGATTAGGATATACCTGCAAATTGGAAAAATATACACCATCAACAGATAAGCTATTCACACAATTCACTGAAATAGCATTTACATCTTCAATAATTCCTGTATTATTAAAAGTAACATTATCAAAACCTGGATAACTTTCTGGGTAACGATGTGCTCTAAAAGACCCATTACCATCTGGTTCATCAAATTGAGCAAAATTAGAATTGTTACCAATCGGAATTTCATATACCCAAACCACATTTCCTAAGTTATCTACTTCAGTAAGTCTTCCTTTACCAGTTTCATTAATTAGTGCATTTCCATTAGACATTATTTGCACACCACTTCTTGATGGCTCCATTACAATTTCCCCTAATACAGTTCCATCATAAGACCAAAAATAATCTTCAGGTAAAAATTTACCAGAATCTAGGCTATAAACGCCATTAGTGTCATTTGGATCAATTATATGAATAGATGAAGCTGTTAAATCAGATCCATAACCATCATTACTAAAAACGGACAATTTACCTTCATGAGGTCCATCTGTTATCCATTTAATATCATGTTGTCTTCCAAGTTTATGATCAGCTTCAGTTCCTTGGTCATACACTTGAGGATTTCCCCATCTCCAAAGAAAATCTCCACCTTTTCCATAATTTCCACCAGAGTGCGAAGCTGCTTGTGCAGTGGTTGTACTATGATCTATAATAAATACTTCGCTTAAATGTCTTGATGAAATCGCAATTTGATCTAGCTCTGGGTTATAATCTATAGCGTTAGCATGTATAGGATTAGAACCGTTACCATTATCAAAATTCATATTATATAATTGAGGGTTACTTGCCACGACCCCAAAATTTGGTTTAGAGCCATCAAAATCTTGAACCATATGATCAAACAATTTCCATTCCCAGACAATATTAGCTGAATTTGTTCCTACTGGCTGAACTTCTACAATTCTCTCTAATACAAAGGTATCTGCTGGAAAAGACGTATCCTTACCTTCTGCAAACATTTCAACATCCGTATAAGGATCTCTTATTAAAACTAAAAAATTGCCATTAGGTAAAGGTTCAATATCATGGTGAATTCTAAAACCTAGAACATCCATGTAATTAATACTCCAAAGTATATTGTTATTCCAATCTCTTATATCAACGTTGTTTGGACTACCCTGTAGCAAATTTCCGTTTTCTAATAAATAAGCCTGTCTACTTTGCTGACCTGAAAAATCCCATTGATTAACAGCTTCTCCACAATTGTTTATGAGGTAAACTCTATCATCGGACAAAGCATTAAACAATGTGTATCCTTCCGATTTTTCAGCATTAGTGTCTTCATAAACCAAACCAATAGTCTCTTGTGCAATTGAAAGGTTGAATATGAATAATAAAATTAAAAATGTAGTTTTTTTCATTTGTTCTAAATTTTTCTTTTTTTATTTCAAATATAAGTAAAATCAAGTCTAGCAATAATACAAACCTTAATAATTAACACAAATAGAATTGCAAGCAGTGAACATATTTCAATTAAATAATTTATTCTGATTTGCATCTTTTTAGTTTCTATTATATTCGTCAAATAAAATATGATAGAAAGCGACATATATAAGACTATTGTTAAACCCGCTAAAGGTGAACTGTTTAAAGACAAGAATAGCAAATTCTATGGCTTTGCCTTTCCTGTATCAAACGAAGAACAAGTTAAATCTCATATCGAGAATTTAAAAAAAGAGCATTATTCCGCAAGACATTGGTGCTATGCTTACCAGTTAGGTACAGAAAACATACAATATAGAACTAATGATGATGGAGAACCTAACAACTCTGCAGGTATGCCTATTTATGGCCAAATTCAATCTTTTGAAGTCACAAACATTCTAATAATTGTTATAAGATATTATGGAGGTGTAAAACTTGGAGTTGGTGGTTTAATAAATGCCTATAGAACCGGAGCGCAATTAGCATTAGAAGCTGTAGATATTGTTGAAAAAACAATTAATAAAGAATTTCAGCTAAATTTTGAGTATAAAAATATGAGTAAAGTGATGAGAATACTCAAAGAAAATCAGATTGAAATCACAAATCAGAGGTTAGAACTAAATTGTTTGTTAGAAATATCTGTCAGAAAAAGAGACAGTTCTAAAATTTTTGAGCTTTTTGACGCTTTTTTTGGTGTTACAATAGATGAATTATAACGAATAATTTTGCAGTTTATCTAAAAGATATTTCGGGCATCTCGTTGGCCTATTTTTTTCCATATCAATAAAAGCAAGAATTGTATGACCTGTAGCTAGCAAGACATCTAATTGATTATGTATTTCGTAGTGAAACTCAATAGATGCTGTTGGCATTTTTTTTAGTGTAGTTTTTACTTTAAGCACGTCATCGTAACGTGCTGAATTTTTGTAATTTATAGACAATGAAACTACAGGTAACATTATCCCACCTTCTTCCATACCACTGTAACTCAGCCCATATTGACGTAACCATTCGGTTCTACCAACCTCAAAATACACTGCATAATTAGCGTGATACACAACACCCATTTGATCTGTCTCACCATATCTTACCCTAATTTTTGTTTCGTTAATTTTCATTTTAATGGATTTGTTTGAGAAAAAATTTGTAATTTCAACAAGTTTTAAACATGAGAAAAAAAATCTGAAAATTCAACAAAAATTGATTTTTTTATTAAGAATTTTGTTCACATATTTGTCATGTTCAAAACAACAAGAGAATCCTAATTCTCTTTTTTTTTGCTAATCTAACTAACAACATAAAATTTAACTTAACGAATGGAGATCACAGCGCAATCTGTATGGAGTAATTGTCTCGCTTTTATTAAAGATAATATACAACCCCAAGCCTACAAAACCTGGTTTGAACCTATAGATGCTGTTAAACTTTCCGGTAATGCTTTAAGTATTCAAGTTCCAAGTAAATTTTTCTACGAATGGTTAGAAGAACATTACGTTAAAATTTTAAAAGTTGCACTAAATAAAGAGTTAGGTGAAGATGCTAAGTTGGTTTACGTTATTAAAATGGAAAACACCTATGGCAATAAACAACCTTTTACAGAGAAAATTCCAAGTTCTAATAGATCTGCAGTAAAGTCTCAAGATGTAGATGTTCCTTTTAATAATAAAAGCCCTGAATTAAAAAATCCTTTTGTAATTCCGGGAATAAGAAATGTAAAGATTGAGTCTCAACTTAATCCTAGCTATAGTTTTGAAAATTTCTTAGAAGGTGATTCTAACAGATTAGCAAGAAATGCTGGTATTGCAGTTGCAAATAAACCTGGAGGCACATCATTTAATCCGCTTTTAATATTCGGTGGTGTTGGTTTAGGAAAAACACATTTGGCACATGCAATAGGTGTAGATATTAAAGATAAATACCCTGAGAAAACTGTTTTATACATTTCTGCAGAGAAATTTACTCAACAGTATATTGATTCTGTAAAAAAGAACAACAGAAATGATTTTATTCACTTCTATCAAATCATAGACGTACTCATTATTGACGATGTACAATTCTTATCTGGTAAAACAGGTACGCAAGATGTATTCTTTCATATTTTCAATCATTTGCACCAAAACGGCAAGCAAGTTATTTTAACAAGTGATAAAGCACCTGTTGATATGCAAGACATTGAGCAACGTTTATTATCACGTTTTAAATGGGGACTTTCTGCGGAATTGCAAACACCAGATTTTGAAACTAGAGTTTCAATCTTAAAGAATAAACTCTACAGAGATGGTGTAGAAATGCCAGAAGAAATTGTAGAATATGTTGCCAAACATATAAAAACAAATGTTAGAGAATTAGAAGGAGCTATTATTTCTTTAATTGCGCAATCATCTTTCAATAAAAAAGAAATTACAATAAACTTAGCTAAAGATATTGTAGAGAAGTTTGTTAAAAACACAAAGCGTGAAGTTTCTATTGACTACATTCAAAAAGTAGTTTCAGATTACTTTCAGATGGATGTTAACACACTTCAATCTAAGACTCGTAAACGTCACATTGTACAAGCACGTCAATTAGCAATGTTTTTTGCCAAAAAATACACGAAAGCTTCTTTGGCTAGTATTGGCTCTCAAATAGGGCAACGTGACCATGCAACAGTATTACACGCATGTAAAACGGTAGATAATTTGTCTTCAACTGATAAACAATTCAGAAAATATGTTGAAGATTTATCTAAAAAATTAGCACTTTAAATCTTAAATCATGACTCGTATTTTAATGGTGTGTTTAGGTAATATATGCCGTTCACCATTAGCTCATGGTATTTTACAATCTAAACTTTCTAAAGAACATTTTCATATAGATTCTGCTGGTACAGCGGCATACCATGTTGGCGAAAAACCAGATTACCGTTCAATTGAGGTTGCTAAAAAATACGGTTTAGATATTAGCAAACAAAAGGCCAGACAATTTAAAGTTGTGGATTTTGACACATTTGATTATATCTATGCCATGGATCAATCTAACTATTCTAACATTATAAGTTTAGCCAGAAATAATGAAGATATAGCCAAAGTGAAATTATTTCTTGAAGAAAACGATTCCGTTGTAAATAAAAATGTTCCTGATCCATATTATGGTAACGAAGATGGTTTTGAAAATGTTTATCAACTAATAGAAACCACTTCTCAGTTGATAGCTAATAAATTAATGTAGGCCACATATTAGCTTATCTCTAGTTTGTTTTTTTGTATTTTAGTAGCTCTAGTCTAAAAAAATGTGCCATGAAAACTTCAATTACGTTAGTGCTAACACTAAGTTTTATATTTTCTTTTGCTCAAGATCTAGAATTAAATTTATTTGCTTCTGGCTTAAATCGTCCTGTAAATATTAAACATGCTGGTGATACTAGACTATTTGTTGCAGAACAACAAGGCATCATAAAAATTATTAATTCTGATGGTTCTATAGAAAGCACACCTTTTCTAGATATTACCAATCTTGTATATGACACAGGAAGTGAGCAAGGTTTATTGGGTTTAGCCTTTCATCCAGATTATGCTACTAATGGTTACTTTTTTGTAAATTACATTAACAACTTAGAAGATACTGTTATTTCTAGATTTACTAGAAATGAATCTAATCCTTCAATAGCTGACCCTTCCTCTGAATTAGAAATTCTTACTTTCGCTCAACCTTATGTCAATCATAATGGAGGTGAATTACAATTTGGTTCTGATGGTTTTTTGTATATCTCCAGCGGAGATGGTGGAGATGGTGGTGACCCACAAAACAATTCTCAAAACCTCACAAATTTATTAGGTACAATACTACGAATTGATGTTAATAATTCTACAATTGCAAATCCTTACGACATACCAACAGATAATCCTTTTGTAAGCAATTCTGTGGCAAGAGATGAAATTTGGGCGTATGGATTACGAAACCCGTGGAAATTTTCTTTTGATAGTAGTAATAATGATATGTGGATTGCAGATGTAGGTCAGAGTGCTAAAGAAGAAATAAACCAAGCCACCTCTTCAGCATCTGGACTAAATTATGGCTGGAGATGTTATGAAGGAAATAATGCATTTAACACAATTGGATGTCCAAATAGTAGCACATTAACATTTCCCGTTTCAGAGTATGCCCATGTTGGTGGCCGTTGTTCTATAACTGGTGGATATGTTTACAGAGGTTCTATGTATCCCAATTTTGATGGTTTATACTTTTTTGCAGATGTCTGTACACAAGAAATTGGCTATCTTAAATTTGAAAACGAAAACTGGAATTCTACTTTTGAAAGTTTTTCTGGAAGCTTTGTTGCTTTTGGTGAAGATATAAATGGAGAACTATATGTTTCTACTTTAAGTGGCAATATATTTAAGCTAGTAGACAATGCACTAAGCACACAAGACAATCTCTTAAACTCTATTTCAATTTATCCAAATCCAACAAAAAATGAATTAAACATTAACTTTGAAAATACTAATACGTCTGTAAATTCTACAAAACTAATTATCTATAATATACATGGCGAAGTCATAAAAACCATAAATAGAACTGCAGAGACAATTCAAAAAGTTAATACATCAGATCTCTCTGCAGGAATATATATTTTAAAGATTAGTACAGAAAACCATAAACAAAGTATCCATAAAATCGTTATAAATTAATGAGTAGTTCCAAAGGAAAACTATACCTTATACCAACCCGATTAGGTGATAATCCACCTTTAGAAGTTTTACCTATTTCAATTAAAAAAATTATAGAAGATATAGATTACTATATTGTTGAAAACGAAAAAACGGCGCGTCGTTTTATAAAAAGGATTTCACCCGGAAAATCTCAACCTTCATTAAAACTTCAAGTATTAAATAAATATACAACTGAAAGCGAGCGTAATACTTATTTAAACTCATGTTTAGACGGTATTTCTGTAGGCTTATTGTCTGAAGCTGGTTGCCCAGCTATAGCCGATCCAGGTGCAGATATTGTAAGTTTAGCGCATGAAATGGATATAAAAGTAGTACCACTTGTCGGTCCATCTTCAATACTGTTAGCATTAATGGGTTCTGGTATGAATGGACAAAGCTTTACTTTTAATGGGTATTTACCTATTGATAAAAGCGAACGTAAATCTAAATTAAAAGTTTTAGAACGCTTATCTTCTGAGCATAATCAGGCTCAAATTTTTATTGAAACACCCTATAGAAATATGAAAATGTTAGAAGATTTAGCTAACACATTACAACCTAACACAAAAGTCTGTGTGGCATGCGACCTAACCTTACCAACAGAATATATAAAAACAAAGTCTGCTAAAGATTGGAAACATAATAAAGAAGATTTTCATAAAAGACCTTCAATATTTATTATTCAGAAGGATTAAGGTGTAACTCTTGCTTTCTTATCTGCTACTATAACAGATGTATCGTAGCCCGAAAACTTTTTCATATAATGTTTTACAGTAGAACCGTAAGCATCAGATGAATTATTATTTCCATAACTACGTAAAAATTTCTTAACACTACCTGGACCAGCCAAATGAGCAGCTGCTAAAATGCCAGATTCTGTGACTTTAATTCCACTGATTTGTTTACCCTCAAAGCGCTTTATATCTTTTCTTAGCACCCATTTATTACGTTCTGCATTCGCTATAAATGCTTTTTCTTGTAACTCAGGATTATATAAAAACTGATTTGGTTTATAAATTCCGATTAATTTCAATGTCTCAGAACCAAACTGATACTTCCCTAAATACCCTAAAGTATTAACAGTAAAATAATTACCTCTAGATTCTTTAAAAGCTAAAGCCTCTTTAAAACCTTCAAAAGATTTTCCTAAATGAGGTGTAAACATATTTTGCTTCGTGGTATGCTCCTCAGCAACCATGGCCATGTCTTTAGATATGTTATAATTTAGTTCTAGTCCTTCTGTAGAATATGTTTCAGGATCTAATGTAGAATTTGGGTATAAAGCCAATGCAATTAAAAAGCAAAATACAAATGGCAAAACCACATTTTTTGTTCTATTTTTTATCATTACAGCTAACCTTTTTATAGTAAAATATTTTCCCCAAAATGATCTTACTAAATTCGCGTGCAAATATACGACATATTTTTAATTACTGAAAAACAGCCGTTTAAGTGTTAAAATTTTAACTTAAAAGTAGATATAATGCCATTTTATCCGACCATTGCTATTCAATTCTATAGCAGGAAAAGGCACTTTAATAACGTTAAAAACGTCGAATATGGTTTTTAGAAGGTTAGAATTTGTCTTTATTCGGCTTAAATCAATATCTAAGCTTAAGTAGTATTGACGGGTTCTATTCTGGTTTAAAAATAGAACATCATTTGGGTCGCCAGTAAGCATTCCTTCTGCTCCATAACCAAAAGCAAGATTTAACCAATTAGGTATTCCATTTGTTTTTAGAAACGAATTAAAATTAGCACTTAACCAATAGGTTTGACCATTATAATCTTTTAAAAATTCTTCTGACAAACCATTTCCAAGCTTATTTGGTCGCTGCTGAGCATATTTAGTACGATGAAACGAATATTTTAAAAGAATTCGTTGCTCTTGCCATAACAATTCTTGGCCAACATGTAATCCAGTTCCAGCAACATTAGCTGCCATATCTGTCCATGAAAACCCCCATTCTTCAGAAAAACCATCCATCACCTCGACTGCAGTTAAAAACCCTAAGCCTAATGTAGATCCATAAAGTAATTGGTCTTTTTTACTTACACCAGACCAGCTTAAGGTATTTGCTCCTATCCTACCCAATTGATAAGAAGAAAATACGTGCCCCATTTTATCCATTTGTAACCACTCACCACTATCATTAATGGTTTTAAATTTAGAACGAGGGTAATCGGCATACCACAACTGATTAAGACCAACTAGAGTTAATGTTGCTAATGAAGCTTCTGTAAGAACAACTATATTTCTTCTCGGCTTATTTAAGGTATCACTCGATTTTAGAAACTGGTTGAGTTTAGATTGCGAATAAAGAGAATGGCTTACTACCAAAAAAAAGGCTATGCAGTAGACAAATAATTTCAAAATTTACTTGTTTATACCTTGTGATGATAAATAGCTTTGATACTCACGTGCATTATTATTATGCTGTCCTAAGGTCTTAGCAAACTTATGATACCCAATACGTTTAGCATCTGCTGCGAAATAAAGGTAATTATGCTTTTCCGGATTTAAAACTGCTTTAATAGCAGATAAATCTGGCATAGCGATAAGTCCTGGTGGTAAACCAGAATTTTTATATGTATTGTAAGGAGAATTTATTTCTTTATGAACATTTAATACACGTCTAATAATTGTATTCTTATACTTTGGCAATTGGTATGCTGCAAATTTTAAGGTAGGATCTGCTTGTAATGGCATTCCTATTTTAAGCCTGTTTAAATATACACCTGCTACTCTTGGCTGTTCATCTGCTTGTTTAGATTCTTCATGTACAATTGAAGCTAGTGTAATCACCTCATTTGGCGAAAGATTTAGTTGCTTGGCTTTAGCTTTTCTGGAGTCTGTCCAAAAACGATTATATTCTTTCAACATTCTATCTCTAAAAGTTTCGGCAGATGTATTCCAGAAAAATTCATAACTATTTGGTAGATACATACCCAAAGCTGTAGCTTTTGAAAACCCATTTTTGCTCAAAAACGCTTCATCTATCATTGCATTATACAATTCTATACTATCTGCTTCTATTTGAGTGCTTATTCTTCCGGCTAGATCAGTTAAATTATTCTGATTATTAAATGCAATTTTAATAGGCAAGTTTTTACTTCTAATAGAATTTATAATATCATTATTATTCATCCCTTTAGTAATTGCAAAACGACCTGCTTTAATATTTGTCGTATATTTTTTTTGATTAGCTAAAGCATCAAACTTATCAATATCTTCTAAAAGCGGAATTAGTTGCGCTCGCACATCATTATAAGTTGCATTACTTGGCACATATATATATTCTGTTTTTGTATTAAATTTTGTATTGGGCTGAAACATAGCACCATAAATATAATAGGCAATAACACCAAAGATGACCAAACCAATTAGAGCAATTGCCCAAAGAATTTTTTTAATATACATAGTTAATCGTTAATCCGTTGTAAAATATATTCGTTTGCAAACTGGTCGCCATCAAAACTCCAGTCCTTTTTTAATCCTATTTTCTTAAAACCGTTAGCTTCAAACAATTTTAAACTCGCTAAATTAGATTCAGAAATATTTGCGTAAACCTGATGCAAATGCAATGTACTAAAACAATAGTTTGTTAAGAGTTGTAAAGCTTCTTTCCCATAGCCTTTATTTCTATTGTTTTCATTCTGAATTAAAATACCAATACCAGCACGTTTATTTTTAATATCAAAATCGAAAACATCTATTAAACCTATAGTTTTATTTTCTAAATTACAAATAGCTAATCGTAATTGTTTGGCTTCGAAAATATCTTGCTGAGCATTTTCTAAATATTGCTTTATTAAAAAACGAGAATAAGGAGTTTGCGTATCACTTAAGTGCCATAAAGAGGTGTCATTTTCAATGGCATAAACAAAATCTAAATCTTCGGGCTCTAGAGCACGTAAATAAATATGTTCACCTTTAAGTGTTACCATTCTATTTCTCCTTTAAATACCTGTATTGCAGGACCAATTAACCAAATGTCTTCATAACCATCACCTATAGCATTAAAAGTAATTTTAAGAGTGCCGCCTGGTGTATTAAGTTTAACAGTATTACTTTCGGTTTTGCCAATTTTGTGCATAGCCAAAGCCACAGCAGTAACACCTGTACCGCAAGATAAGGTTTCGTCCTCTACTCCGCGTTCATAAGTTCTTACTGAAAAAGTATCCTTAGAAACTTGCTCAACAAAATTTACATTACTACCATCTTCGTTATAAGGTTGTCCGTATCTAATTTTAGCACCATTCGCTTTTACTTCAAAATCTTTTAAACCCGTAACGAGTTCTACATGATGAGGCGAACCTGTATCTAAAAACAAATGCTTTTTAAACGCTTCAATTTTTGAAACCTTTTGCATTTGTAATTGCACAATTTGGTCTTCAATTTTAGCTTTATGTAATCCATCAATAGCTATAAACTCTGTTGTGTTTTCAATAACACCTAAAAATTTAGCAAACGCTACAATACATCGTCCACCATTACCACACATACTACTTTCATTACCATCAGAGTTATAATAAACCATTCTAAAATCTGAAGAATTGTCATTTTCTAACAGTATAAACCCGTCTGCTCCAATGCCAAAACGTCGGTCGCATAATTCAGCAATACGTTTGGTATTATTCTTGTCTATAGTTTGTAAACGGTTATCTATTATAATAAAGTCGTTTCCTGTACCTTGATATTTGTAAAAAGTGATATTCATACGCTAGGCAAATATAAGCATATTCAGTTGCAAAATGGCTTGTTAAAGCGTCGTTAAATTTGGCGTTAAAAAGTAGTTAAATTGAAATTTAAAATCAATAAATTTCTAATTTTAATCGTTAGTTAAAAAAAATAGTTAAACTTAAATTCTGAAAATTTATGAAGAAGATTCTAACATTAGTATGCGTTTCGGCATTAGGTGGTCTATTAACTTTAGGTGGTTATAAACTTTTTGTCGAAAAAAACAATGAACAGTTGGCTGTAGAACAATCCTCAGACTTCCCTGTTTTTGTTCCTACAAATAATACTGTTAATGCTATTAATGATAACTCTATAATAGCACCAAATTTTGTTACTGCTGTAGAAAAATCATTAGATGCTGTTGTTCATGTAAAAAATACATCTATCGTTAGTGCACCTATGTCTATGCGCGATCTATTTTATGGACAACAATCACAGCGAGCACAAGTAGGTACAGGAAGTGGAGTAATTATTTCGCCAACTGGCTATATTGTAACTAACAACCATGTTATTAAAAACGCTAACGAGATTAGCATTACCTTAAACAACAATAAAGAATATATGGCAGAATTGATTGGCTCTGACGAATCCACTGATATTGCCTTATTAAAAATAGAAACTGAAGATGAAGACTTACCATTTATGGCCTTTGGAGACTCAGACAATGCTAAAATTGGTGAGTGGGTTTTAGCCGTTGGTAATCCTTTTAACTTAAACTCTACAGTTACAGCAGGAATTATTAGTGCTAAATCTAGAGATTTATCTGGCCAAAATACACAATCGTTTATACAAACAGATGCTGCTGTTAATCCAGGTAATTCGGGTGGAGCTTTGGTAAATACTAATGGAGATTTAATTGGTATTAATACCGCCATCTCATCCCGTACAGGATCCTATATTGGGTATTCATTTGCTGTACCGAGTAACATTGCGCGCAAAATTGTGAATGATATTATGGAATATGGCAATGTGCAAAATGGTATTCTTGGTGTTGTTGGTGGAGCTTTAAATAGTAAGTTCGCTGAAGAAAAAGGTTTAGACATCGCTGAAGGTTTTTACGTTAGCGATATACAAGAAGATACTGGAGCTGAGAAAGCTGGCATTAAATCTGGTGACATTATTAAGAAAATTGATAATGTAGAAATTAATAAATTTTCAGACCTATCTGGTTATTTAAAAACGAAAAGTCCAGATGATGTTGTTAATGTAACATTATTAAGAGATGGTGATGAAAAGATATTACCAGTAACATTATTAAAAAATTCGTCATATGAAATCCCAACTATCGGAATAGTTAAAAATACTTCAGTAAAAGAATTAAAGAATTTTAAATTAGATTACGGGTTAAAAATATCTAGCCTAACAAATCACCCAAAGCTGGAATCTTATTGGAGAAATAATGGTGTTGAAGAAGGTAGCATTATTACTCGTTTAAATGGTAAAAAACTATATTCTGTAGATGATGCAAAAAACGCAATAAAAAATAAAAGTTATGATGAACCCTTACAAATAGAAATACTTAATAAAGAAGGAGAAAAAGTCGTCTACAACTTTAGATAAAACATTAGAAAAAATAAACAAAATCACCCTTCAAAGTATTATTCTTTGAAGGGTTTTTATTTTCGTTAAAAAGTGCTACGAAAACGTTTGAAATATGTATTTTTGCGCAAATTTTAAACCACTAAACCAAAACAAATGGGTTTTAACGACACTTACGAAAAAGAGTTAGCGTTTCAAGCAGATCGTCGCAGAGCAACGGTCGAATTTATTAAAATTGTAAGCGACTTATGGTACGATAAGTCTATTGAGCTTGTTCTATTTAGAAATCAATTAATTGATAGAAATGTGAGCGAAATTTTAAACTTGCACGAGTATGCAGGTGAATTTGTTCAAAAGCCAATTTCTATCTTCGATTCAGTTGAAATTGCTCAAGCCATTAATGCTTTAGATTTACCACCAGCAAAGTTAGACATTGGTAAACTTACGTATGAGTTTCATCTAGAAGATCAGAAGTACAGTAATGCTACAGCTTTTGTAGCATCTAAACTAGGTGATGCTAAAGAAAACAAAGGTATTGAGCCAAAAGATGTTGTACTCTATGGTTTCGGTAGAATCGGTAGATTAGTAGCGCGTGAGTTAATGACGCGTACTGGTAAAGGTAATCAGTTAAGATTACGAGCTATTGTTACTCGTGGTGAAATTAATGAGACCGTTTTAGAAAAACGTGCATCACTACTTAGAAATGATTCCGTACATGGAGATTTTTCTGGTATGGTAAGCACAGATGTAAAAAATAGTGCTTTAATAATTAATGGTACCACTGTAAAAATTATTTCAGCAAATGCTCCAGAAGATATTGACTATACTAAATATGGTATTAACAATGCTTTAGTTATAGATAATACAGGTGCATTTAGAGATGATGAAGCTTTAGGAAGACACTTAAAGTCTAATGGCGTTGCTAAAGTATTATTAACCGCACCAGGTAAAGGTGTGCCAAATATTGTACATGGTGTTAATCACCTAGAACATAATCCAGACAAGGTAGATATCTTTTCTGCTGCGTCTTGCACTACTAATGCCATTACACCTATCTTAAAAGCAATCGAAGATTCTTTTGGTGTAAAATCTGGACATCTAGAAACCATTCATGCTTATACTAACGACCAAAACTTAGTAGATAATTTCCACAAAAAATACAGACGTGGACGTGCTGCTGGTTTAAACATGGTAATTACGGAAACTGGTGCAGGTAAGGCAGTAAGCAAAGCATTACCATCTTTAGAAGGTAAACTAACTTCTAATGCTATTAGAGTACCAGTACCAAATGGTTCTTTAGCTATTCTTAGCCTAGAATTAGAAAATGAAACTTCTGTTGAGAGCATGAATACCATCATGAAAAAGTATGCATTAGAAGGTGATTTAGTAGAGCAAATTAAATACGAAATGAGCGATGAATTAGTATCTAGCGATATCGTTGGTAGCTCTGCACCTTCAATTTACGATAGTAAAGCTACTATAGTTAGAAAAGACGGAAAAAATGCAATACTATATATATGGTACGATAACGAATATGGTTACAGCCACCAAGTAATTCGTTTAGCAAAGTATATTTCTAAAGTAAGACGCTATGCTTACTATTAGAATTCTTTGAAAAAGAAAAAGAAAAAATCTTGTCTTACGGCAAGATTTTTTTGTTTTTAAAACAGTTTAATAACCTAAGAATTTTAAAATTCTCAATTTTATAAATTTCTAACATCCAAAATAATAGATATACCGTATATAAATTAGCCTCTCAAAATTGTGAGGCTATTTGTTTAGTAATTTATGTAGCATATCCTCATAAAATTATTATTTTTACGACCTAATTAATCTAACAATACCAAAAATTACTTCTAAGATGAAATTCTTAACCAAAGTATCTGTAATTCTTTTAGTTACACTTAGTTTACAAACTGTAAATGCCCAAGCTGAAGATAAAGAAGAAGAAAAATTATCCCTCAATAGTGGAACCATAGATAATCAGTTTGAATATGTTATTCAAAAATCTGGACGTTACCAAGAATATAAAGTGGTAAAAAGAACATGGTTATATGCATTAAAAGCTCATACTATAGATACCTTAAAAGCATTTCATAAAGATTTAGCAGATACTAGAGCTGTAGTTACTAAGCAAGAAGAAGAAATAGCTAGCCTAAAATCTAGTTTATCTAATACAGAATCTACCCTTAATGCTACAAACGAAGAAAAAGATAATATTTCCTTATTTGGCGCTCAAATGAGTAAAGCTAGTTATAAGGTGTTAATGTGGAGTATCATTGCAGGATTAATGGCATTTCTCTTATTCTTTATCTATAAATTTAAAGGTAGTAACTCTGCCACCAGAGAAGCTAAACATAAGTTAGATGAAGTAGAAACAGAGTTTGAAGAACACAGACGTACAGCTTTAGAGCGCGAGCAAAAAGTAAGACGTCAATTGCAAGATGAGCTAAATAAGCAAAAAAGTTAATAAATGTTATTCTTAACATAGTAAAGAATCTCAATGAAATCCGTAATTTTAATTACGGATTTTTTTATGACCATTATAAAAGCACATATAGACCACTTAGAAGATTTAGTCCTATTATTTGATGGTTATAGACAATTCTACAAACAACCAACAAACAAGGATGGAGCACGTCAATTTTTAATAGAGCGCTTTAAAAATAAAGATGCTGTAATCTATATGGCTTATATAGAGGATAAGGCTGTTGGTTTTACACAACTTTATCCACTACTCTCTTCTGTTTCTATGCAACCTATGTATTTATTAAACGATCTGTTTATAGACTCTAATTATAGAGAGCAAGGCATCGGAGAAGCCTTAATAATAAAGGCCAAACAACTTTGTATAAAAGAAAACAATAAAGGCTTGGCTATACAAACCGCATTTGATAATCCTGCGCAACATTTGTATCAACGATTAGATTTTGTAAAAGATCCTGACATGCATTTTTTTTGGACAACAACTTAAAAACTAATGCTTTACTACAACTTGACTTTGTCAAAATTTTCGTCTAACTTCGTTTAACGTCTGTTATATAAAACTAGTACTGAGCGTAGTTAAAGTATTGAAACAGACTCATATCACTTAAGTTGGCTATAAGCTAAACACAAAGATAAATTTAATAACCATAAGCAACCTTTTGGTATATATTTCATCTTAAAATAAAAAACATTATGAAATTTTTCAATTTAATTAAGGCATATATATTATTCATTATTATTGTAGTAAGTGGTTGTAGCAAAAATAGCGATGATAATATTATCATTGAACCAGCAGGTTCAGCAGAGTATTTTATAAACAATGAAACAAATAAAGATATTATAATAATTTATCAGAAATCGGAAGAATTAGGATATGAAATAGATACAACTGACGTTATAGAAAAAAACACTTCGTACAAAATTTTTGAAGATGGAATAATAGGTGTAAATCCAGTCCCTAAAGATTCATTTGGTGAAATTAAATTTTATGAATCGCAAGATTTGATTAATCCTTTTTTAATCTTATCACCAGTTGAGAATGAAGATTGGACAGTCATCAATCAAGATTTAGGAAGTTCAGGGTATGGTTTAACAACTTATGAAATTGAATTGACTGATTAAAATTATTATAAAATCTAGTTGCCAACACCGTAAACAATTAATTGCTTTGATAATTGCTTATTTATTAAATTCCTTCCGAATTTTATCGCGTTCGTTTTTGTTTACTAAATTAGTTGTTGAACCTTGCAACTAATCTTACACAAAACCGTAAAACGAACTTCAATAATATCATCCAAAAAATTCTCTTAATTAAACATATCTTTGCAGTCTATTAAAAATTACCATGCGCATAGATATTATAACCGTATTACCAGAACTTTTAAAAAGTCCATTTGATGCTTCAATTCTTAAACGTGCTATAGAAGCAGGTTTGGTAGAAGTTTACTTTCATAATTTAAGAGATTTTGCAACGGGTGGCTACAAAGCTATAGACGATACACAATTTGGTGGTGGAGCTGGCATGGTTATGCTTATAGAACCTATAGACAAATGTATTTCCAAATTACAAGCAGAGCGCAACTACGATGACATTATATATATGACGCCAGATGGTGAGCAGCTCAACCAAGGTATTGCCAATCATCTTTCATTAAAAGAAAATATTATTATTCTATGTGGTCATTATAAAGGGGTCGATCAGCGTGTACGTGATAAATTTATCACCAAAGAAATATCAATAGGAGATTACGTCTTATCGGGTGGAGAATTAGGTGCTGCGGTTTTATGTGATGCTGTTATTAGATTAATACCAGGAGTTTTAGGAAATGAAACCTCTGCGCTAACCGACTCGTTTCAAGATGGTTTGTTGGCACCACCAATATATACAAGACCAAGAGAATACAAAGGCATGAAGGTACCAGAAGTCTTATTTAGCGGTAATTTTCCTAAAATAGAAAAATGGCGCGAAGAGCAAGCCTTTAAAAGAACACAAGAAAGACGACCAGACCTTTTGGACGAATAGTTCCAAAAGAAATTTCAAACTTCAAAAACTAAATTCCAAAACTTGATTAACGGCATAACGAATAATAGTAAAAGTAACTTAAAAACTTTTCACTTTACACTTCTTACTTTATACTTTTTAACTATATTTGCACCCAATTTTGAATTAACCTCTGGCGAGAATCGTGAATGTTGATTTGAAACAACCATTATAAATAAAACAAAATGAATTCTTTAGTAAAATTTGTACAAGACGAATTTGTAACACGTAAAGACTTTCCAGAATTTAGTGCTGGTGATACCATTACAGTTTACTATGAAATTAGAGAAGGTGAAAAAGTACGTACGCAGTTCTTTAGAGGTGTAGTATTACAACGCAAAGGCACCGGAACTTCAGAAACTTTTACAATCCGTAAAATGTCAGGAACAATTGGTGTAGAACGTATCTTCCCAGTTAACTTACCTGCTTTACAAAAAATTGAAGTTAACAAGCGTGGTAAAGTACGTAGAGCTAGAATTTTCTACTTTAGAGGTCTTACTGGTAAAAAAGCAAGAATTAAAGAAGTTAGAAGATAATTCAATCTTACATAACACATTAAAAAAGCCTTCAATTAAGAAGGCTTTTTTAGTTTATTAACTTTTGTTAATAAGTGTGGTTTATAAGATGTTTATATCTAAACTGTTAAAAAATTTGTCTATTCGCAATTGTAATGTAAATTAGCTAAACAATTAACAACAAACCTAGTTTGGTTTTAAAATATATTTTAAATTAATGTTAGTTGCAGATAAAGAGACGTTCTTTATTTATTGAGATTGTTTTTTGAGGTTGTGGAGCTGCTTGTGTAGATAAGTGAAGTGAAAGAACCATGATGCTTAAAATATGTATAGTATGTTTTGCAGATTATATTTATTAAGCTGAAAGCTTTGAAGAAGTAATGGAATCGAAAGTGAACATGAAAAGGATGAGCAATGTTTTTTGGACGTATTGAACGCGCAAGCGAACAATAAAGGAAAAAACATCAAAAGAAACAAATCTTGCGAAGCTTAGTATTATCAGATCAATACATTTTGAAAGGTATGAAAAGTTTCTCCGAAACAGCAACGCTTGAACCGAAAAGGATGATGGTGTAAGCCATACAGCCGATTTAGTGAATACTAAATAAGTCACGTACGTACTGTTTCAATGAAAGCCATGTTAGCGCAGATTTATCTGTATTGATATGGCTTTTTGATTTTATAAACTTATTCCGTTTTACAATTTTATCCTCGTTAGAAATTCACCTTAATTTTAATCTAATCTTTTGTATTCTTACATAATGAATCAACACTCCGTAGAAAACAAACATTTTAAAAACGAAAATTTCACTAAAAACATTCTACCAAAAGCAGAATACTTAGATTGTTCGTTTGCTAACTGCAATTTTGAAAATTCTGATATTTCAAATAATATTTTTCTAGAATGTGAATTTGTAGAATGTAATTTTAGTAATGTAAATGTTACAAATACTACGTTCAATGAAGTAGAATTTTATAATTGCAAACTAGTTGGAGTATTGTTTCAAAACTGTAATGATTTTTTACTAGGCTTCAACTTTAAGGATTGTATGCTTAACTTAAGTTCATTTTACAAATTAAAAATTAGCGCCACAAAATTTTTAAATTGTAAAATGCACAATGTAGAATTCTCGGAAAGTGTAGCAAAAAACACATCGTTTTTAGACTGCGACTTAAAAGGATCTACATTCAGAAATACCAACCTAGAAAATGCCGATTTCTTAACGGCTTATAATTTTGTTATAGACCCTTCCGATAATCAAATTAAAAACGCGGTGTTTTCAAAAGAAAATTGTTTAGGACTTCTCATTGCCTTTAATATTAGAATAAAGTAAATTTTTAATATAATTGAATTTTTATTGTCATTTCTACAAAATATTAAGCTGTTTACTATTAATCTAACACTAAGAAAACGTTATCGTTTTCGTATATTTGCCAAGCTAAAAAACTAGCTATTACACAATCAAAATATTTTAACTAATTATGACCAAAACAGCAAAGATTGTTTATACAAAAACAGATGAAGCTCCGGCTTTAGCAACACGTTCATTTTTACCAATTGTTCAATCGTTTACCAAATCTTCTGGTATTACCATTGAAACTAAAGATATATCATTAGCAGCTAGAATATTAGCTGTATTTCCAGACTTTTTAACTGAAGACCAAAAAGTAAATGATGCTTTAGCAGAATTAGGTGAATTAGCTAAAAAACCTGAAGCAAACATCATAAAATTACCAAATATTAGTGCTTCTATTCCTCAGCTTACGGATGCTATAGAAGAGCTACAGGCTAAAGGATACAAAATACCTAACTATCCAGACGAGCCAAAAAATGATGTTGAGAAAGACATAAAATCGCGTTACGATAAAATAAAAGGTAGTGCCGTAAACCCAGTACTTAGAGAAGGAAACTCAGACAGACGTGCACCAAAAGCTGTTAAAAATTATGCTAAGAAAAACCCACATCGTATGGGAGCATGGTCACCAGATTCTAAAACACATGTAGCAACAATGTCTAAAGGAGATTTTGCTCATAACGAAAAATCGGTAACAGTTGCTGATGCAACAAGCGTAAAAATAGTTCATACTGATACAGACGGTAATAAAACAGTTTTAAAAGATAATTTAGATTTACTTAAAGGTGAAATTATTGATGCCACCGTAATGAGCAAGAAAGCTTTAATTGAATTTTTAGAGCATCATGTAGAAGACGCTTTAGATAAAGGCGTTTTGTTTTCATTACACATGAAAGCAACTATGATGAAAGTCAGTGACCCAATTATATTTGGTCATGCAGTTCGTGTTTTCTTTAAAGATTTGTTTGAAAAGCATGGAAAAACTTTCGATAAAATTGGTGTTGATGTTAATAATGGATTTGGAAATTTACTAGAGAAATTAGGTGAATTACCAGAAGATAAACGCGATGAAATTAGAGAGGATATTAGATTTGCTTTAGATCATAGCGCAGATTTAGCTATGGTAAACTCTGATAGAGGTATTACTAATTTACATGTACCAAGTGATGTTATTATTGATGCATCAATGCCAGCAATGATTAGAACATCTGGGCAAATGTGGAATGCAGAAGGTAAACAACAAGACACCAAAGCAGTTATTCCAGATAGCAGCTATGCAGGAGTATATATTGCGACTATAGATTTTTGTAAAAAACATGGAGCGTTCGATCCAACAACTATGGGAACAGTTCCTAACGTTGGTCTTATGGCTCAAAAGGCTGAGGAATATGGTTCGCATGATAAAACTTTTGAAATTCCTTCTAAAGGAAAAGTTGAAGTTATTGATACTTCTGGCGAAGTTTTAACGAATCATAAAGTTGAAACTGGAGATATCTGGAGAATGTGTCAGGTTAAAGATGCACCAATTCAAGACTGGGTAAAATTAGCTGTTACAAGAGCAAGAGCGTCTCAAACGCCTGCTGTATTTTGGTTAGATAAAAATAGAGCTCATGATGCAGAATTGATAAAGAAGGTAGAACAATATCTTCCAAATCATGATACTTCTGGTTTAGATATTAGAATTTTATCTCCTATTAAAGCGACTAATTTTACATTAGAGCGTATTAAGAATGGTGAGGATACAATTTCAGTAACAGGAAATGTATTACGTGATTATTTAACGGATTTATTTCCAATTTTAGAAGTTGGTACAAGTGCGAAAATGTTATCTATTGTTCCATTAATGAATGGTGGAGGTTTATTTGAAACTGGTGCTGGTGGATCTGCTCCTAAGCACGTTCAACAATTTGTAGAAGAAAATCATTTACGTTGGGATTCTCTAGGTGAATTTTTAGCGTTAGCAGTATCTCTTGAGCATTATGCCGAAGTAAATAATAACGAAAAGGCAAGAGTTTTAGGTGAAGCATTAGATGATGCTTCAGATAAATTGCTAGAAAACAGAAAAGGACCTTCTAGAAAAGTTAACGAACTAGACAACAGAGGAAGTCATTTTTATTTGGCTTTATACTGGGCTGAAGCATTAGCAAATCAAGATAAAGATGCAGAGTTAAAATCTGAATTTATAAGTATCTATAATGCTCTATCTTCTAACGAAGATGCTATTATAAAAGAACTTATTGATTGCCAAGGTGAATCGGTAAACATTGATGGCTATTATTATCCTAATGAAGATTTAGTTACAAAAGCGATGCGACCAAGTAATGCGCTAAATTCTATTTTAAATAAATAGCTGTAAATAGTTTAAGGTAATGTTAAAAGCTTCTTTTATAGAAGCTTTTTTTTTCTTTTAACTTAATTTTACAGTAACAATGTCTTAAGTAATTCGTCTAGATATAAATACTTAATCAGACCAACCTTTTTTTACGCGTATATGGTATTATCTCTTAGAAGAATTTTATTCCTTTTTTTGCTTTTTCCTTTATTTCTTTTATCCCAAGAAAAATTTACATTCAGCGGAACAATTACTGATAATCAAAGTAACGAAACACTTATTGGTGTTAACATAATATTTCCAGACATACAATCTGGAACTATGACGAATGAGTATGGTTTTTACTCAATCACTTTACCATCTGGCACTTATAGCGTTCAAATTAGTTATTTAGGTTTTAAAACAATTTCTGAAACCATAGTTTTAAATTCGGATTTATCTAAAAATTTTAAACTTATTGAAGCAGCCGAAAGCCTTGATGAAGTTGTAATTACCGAAGATGTTGAAAAACTAAACATTAAAAAACCGCAAATGAGCGTTAATTCTTTATCTATAAAAACGATAAAGAATATGCCAGTAATTTTAGGAGAGGTAGACGTTATAAAATCAATAACACTTCTTCCTGGTGTTACAAATGCTGGTGAAGGATCTTCTGGTTTTAATGTTAGAGGTGGTGCTGCAGATCAAAATTTAATTTTATTAGATGAGGCGACAATTTTTAACTCGTCACATTTATTTGGTTTCTTTTCTGTATTTAATCCAGATGCTATTAAAGATATAAAATTATATAAAGGAGGAATTCCTGCTAAATACGGTGGTAGAGTTTCATCGGTGTTAGACATTTATCAAAAAGAAGGCAACAGCAGTGAATTTCATATGAATGGTGGTATTGGATTAATATCTAGCAGACTTTTAGCCGAAGGTCCTATAAAAAAAGATAAAGGATCATTTTTATTAGGCGGACGAAGTAGTTACGCACATTTATTTTTACCACTTTTTGATATTGATAATATTGCCTATTTCTACGATCTTAATACAAAACTTAGTTATAGATTAAATGAAAAAAATAGCATTTTCTTATCTGGTTATTTTGGAAGGGACGTCTTTGAATTAGCAGATAGCTTTGAAAACACATATGGAAATACTGTTGTTAATTTTAGATGGAATCATTTATTTTCTGATAAGCTCTTCTCAAACTTATCTTTGATATATTCAGATTATTACTATGGGTTAAAATTAGACTTTGTAGAGTTTGATTGGGAATCTGGAATTAGAAATTTTAATCTTAAGTACGATTTTAAACACTACATAAACAATAATTTTAAATTAGAATACGGCCTAAATAGTATTTATTACAAATTTAACCCTGGAGAAATTAATCCAACAACTGAAGATTCTGGGATTAACCCATTTAAACTTATTGATAAATATGCTTTTGAAAATGCAATCTATATTGATGCGGAGCATAAACTTAGCAATAAACTTTCAGTGAGTTATGGTGCTCGGTTTAGTACTTTTCATCGTTTAGGACAAGATGAATTAAACGTATATGAGAATGATAACCCTGTACTTTTTAATGAAGATCTTGGTATTTATGAAAAAGCAGATCCAATTGGTACAGATAATTTTAGTCGTAGTGATGTTATAGAATCCTTTGCTAATATTGAGCCAAGACTTGCAATAGCATATCAACTTAATGATAAATCTTCAATAAAAGCAAGTTATAATAGAATGAGTCAGTATTTACATTTATTATCAAACACAAGCTCACCTACTCCGCTAGATGTTTGGACTCCGAGTGGAAAATATGTAAAACCTCAATTATTAGATCAGATTGCGTTAGGCTATTTTAAAAACTTTAATGATGATATATTTTCGTTAGAGATTGAAAGTTTCTACAAAAAAATTAAAAATCGAATAGATTATATAGACGGTGCCGATTTAATTGCAAATAATGCTATTGAACAAGTAATATTAAATGGAGAAGCAAGAGCTTATGGATTAGAAGTTCTTTTCAGAAAAAATGAAGGAAAACTTAAAGGCTGGTTAGCATACACGTTGTCAAAATCTGAACAAAGAACACCAGGTAGAACAACTGCTGAAACAGGAATTAACGATGGAAATTGGTATAATACTGCATTTGATAAAACACACGATATTTCTCTAACAGGAAGTTATGAATTAAATAAAAAGTGGTCATTTAGTTCCAATTTTATTTTTCAAACAGGACAACCTGCAACGTTACCAAATGGACAATATCAGTATAATGGCATTGTAATACCTAGTTTTGAAGCACGCAACTCGAGTAGATTATCTTCTTATCATCGGTTAGATTTAGCCGTAAACTATAACCCAAAACCAAACAGTGATAAAAAGTTAAAAGGCGAATGGGTTTTTGGTATTTATAATTTATACAACAGAAGAAATGCTGCAAGTTTAACTTTTAGAGAAAATAGAAATTCTGGAAATAATGAAGCTGTTAGATTGGCAATTTTTGGTATTGTACCTTCCGTATCATATAATTTTAAATTTTAAATCATGAAAAAACTTATATTAATAACAGTTATTTTTTCATTATTTTATAATTGTGAAGATGTTATAGATGTAGATTTAAATGAAGCTGAACCAAGATTGGTTATTGAAGCTTCAATTAACTGGTTTAAGAATACTCCTGGTAATGAACAAAGCATAAAACTGTCTTTATCTGCACCATTCTTTAATGATCTAATTCCACCAGCAAATGGAGCAATAATCCAAATTACAGATTCAAATAGTAATGAATTTAACTTTATTGAAGAAGGAACTACTGGTGTTTACAGAAATAATAATTTTATTCCAGTAGTTGACGAGACTTATACGTTGACTATCAATTATAATGGTGAACAATATTCCGCTGCAGAAACATTAAAATCAGTGGTCCCTATTGACTATATAGAGCAAAATAATGAAGGTGGTTTTACTGGTGAAGATATCGAATTGAAAGCGTACTATACAGATCCAGTTTTAACAGAAAATTACTATTTTTTTGAATTTATAAGCGATATTCCGGTTATCCCAACTCTAGAAGTGTATGATGATGAATTTACTGATGGAAATCAAATTTTTGGGTTTTACACTGAAGAAGATTTAGAATCTGGAGATGTAGTAACTATTAGAAATTATGGTGTGTCTGAGCGTTTTTACGAATTTATGTTCATTCTTTTACAACAAGGAAGTGATGAAAGTGGTGGACCTTTTGAAACGCAGCCTGCAACAGTTAGAGGCAATTGCATAAATGAAACTAATCCCAATAATTATCCTTTTGGCTATTTTAGATTATCTGAAGTAGATGAAGTCATTTACACCGTTGAATAGTATATACTAATATTTATTATCTTTAAGCATGGCATTTATTAAAACTACAGAGCAAGATTCTTTATATAATAATCTCGAAGAAATGTCTATCAATGAGATTATCACTAATATTAATAATGAAGATAAAACAGTGCCACTAGCTGTTGAAAAAGCACTTCCACAAATAGAATTATTAATCGAACAAATAGTTTATAAATTAAAAAATGGAGGTCGTTTATTTTATATAGGTGCAGGAACTAGTGGTCGATTAGGAATACTTGATGCATCAGAATGTCCACCAACTTTTGGAGTTTCACATAGCTTAGTAATAGGCCTAATTGCTGGAGGTGATAATGCTATACGTAAAGCTGTAGAAAATGCCGAAGATTCAATTACTCAAGGTTGGAAAGATTTACAGTTAAAAAATGTCTCTGATAAAGATGTTGTCGTTGGTATTGCAGCTTCAGGAACTACACCATATGTTATACACGCTTTAAAAGAATGTAATAACCATAATATTATTACTGGATGTATTACTTGTAATAATAAGAGTCCGTTATCGCAAGTATCTCAATTCCCAATAGAAGTTATTGTAGGTCCAGAATTTTTAACTGGTAGTTCTAGAATGAAAGCTGGTACAGCCCAAAAACTTGTCCTAAATATGATTACTACTACTTCTATGATTCAATTAGGAAAAGTAAAAGGTAATAAAATGGTAGACATGCAACTTAGTAATGATAAACTAGTTGATAGAGGAATAAAAATGATTATGAACGAATTAAAAGTACCTGAGTCAACAGCAGCAGAATTATTGAATAAGTATAAAAGTGTAAGAAAAAGCATTCTAAATGGAAGAAAACAATAGAACCGATAAAGATGTTTTAGTAAAGGGTTTAAAACAAATGGGGATTTGTCTTTTATTAATGTTTGCAGGTCCTACTCTATTACATTTAACACTAGATAATGACGATAAACCGCTTTATATTCCGTTACTTATTATTTCTATCCTATTATGTATTGCTGCTATTGCTTTTTTATTCATTGGAATCAACACAATTCTTAATAGTATCTTCAAAAGGAAAAAATAATTTTACTATATATAACAAAAAAAACCCTTACTAGTTATCTAGTAAGGGTTTATA
>NZ_JACOQD010000009.1 GCF_014297365.1 Winogradskyella echinorum
AAAAAAGGCGGCGACCTACTCTCCCACAGAAAGCAGTACCATCGGCGCAAACGGGCTTAACTACTCTGTTCGGAATGGTAAGAGGTGAGCCCCGTCGCTATAACCACCTTAAATCTTTATTCTGATTTGACTCAGAACTTTATGATGTGTAGTTAAAAACACTAATATCTTAACATATTGAAAAAATTACATGAATAATTGTTGTACTCTAAAAAAACAGACTCGCTCAGTAACTGAGTCACTGAGCGAAGTCGAAGTGACAATAAGCCTATGGGTTATTAGTACTACTTGGCTATGACATTACTGCCTTTACACCTATAGCCTATCAACGTGGTCATCTTCCACGACCCTTTAAAGAAATCTCATCTTGTGGTGGGTTTCGCGCTTATATGCTTTCAGCGCTTATCCCTTCCGAACGTAGCTACCCTGCAATGCTCCTGGCGGAACAACAGGTACACCAGAGGTTCGTCCAACTCGGTCCTCTCGTACTAGAGTCAGATCCACTCAAATTTCTAACGCCCACAGTAGATAGAGACCGAACTGTCTCACGACGTTCTGAACCCAGCTCGCGTGCCACTTTAATGGGCGAACAGCCCAACCCTTGGGACCTTCTCCAGCCCCAGGATGTGACGAGCCGACATCGAGGTGCCAAACCCCCCCGTCGATGTGAGCTCTTGGGGGAGATCAGCCTGTTATCCCCGGAGTACCTTTTATCCTTTGAGCGATGGCCCTTCCATACGGAACCACCGGATCACTATGCTCTACTTTCGTACCTGATCGACCTGTATGTCTCTCAGTCAAGCTCCCTTATGCCATTGCACTCTACGCACGGTTACCAAGCGTGCTGAGGGAACCTTTAGAAGCCTCCGTTACTCTTTTGGAGGCGACCACCCCAGTCAAACTACCCACCAAGCACTGTCCCTGATTAGAGGTTAGACTCTAGATAAGCAAAGGGTGGTATTTCAACAATGACTCCACAACGCCTAGCGACGCCACTTCAAAGTCTCCCACCTATCCTACACATTACTTATCCAAAGCCAATACTAAGCTATAGTAAAGGTTCACGGGGTCTTTTCGTCCCACTGCGGGTAATCGGCATCTTCACCGATACTACAATTTCACCGAGCTCATGGCTGAGACAGTGTCCAGATCGTTACACCATTCGTGCAGGTCGGAACTTACCCGACAAGGAATTTCGCTACCTTAGGACCGTTATAGTTACGGCCGCCGTTTACTGGGGCTTCATTTGAGATCTTCGAAGTAAACTTCTAAACCCTCCACTTAACCTTCCAGCACCGGGCAGGTGTCAGGCCCTATACATCATCTTTCGATTTAGCAGAGCCCTGTGTTTTTGATAAACAGTCGCCTGGACCTTTTCACTGCGGCCTCCCCGAAGGGAGGCGACGCTTCTCCCGAAGTTACGCGTCGATTTTGCCTAGTTCCTTAGCCATGAATCTCTCGAGCTCCTTAGAATTCTCATCCCAACTACCTGTGTCGGTTTAGGGTACGGGCTGCTTCACTCGCTTTTCTTGGAAGTCGATTCGCTAGATTATCACCTTGACCGTAGTCTCAGTGTACTATCGCCGTGTTACCACTGGCTTCAACGCACTATTCCGTCAGTGCGCACTAACTATTCGCCTCCGTCACTTTTAGTGTGAGCAGGTACAGGAATATTAACCTGTTGTCCATCCACTACCCCTTTCGGGTTCGCGTTAGGTCCCGACTAACCCTCAGCTGATTAGCATAGCTGAGGAAACCTTAGTCTTTCGGAGTGCGGGTTTCTCGCCCGCATTATCGTTACTTATGCCTACATTTTCTTTTGTAGCTTCTCCAGCATACCTCGCAGTACACCTTCGACGACACTACAATGCTCCCCTACCACTTTTACAAGTCCATAGCTTCGGTAGTATGTTTATGCCCGATTATTATCCATGCCGGATCGCTCGACTAGTGAGCTGTTACGCACTCTTTAAATGAATGGCTGCTTCCAAGCCAACATCCTAGCTGTCTATGCAATCCAACCTCGTTTATTCAACTTAACATACATTTGGGGACCTTAGCTGATGGTCTGGGTTCTTTCCCTCTCGGACATGGACCTTAGCACCCATGCCCTCACTGCTGATGAACATTTTATAGCATTCGGAGTTTGTCAGGAATTGGTAGGCGGTGAAGCCCCCGCATCCAATCAGTAGCTCTACCTCTATAAAACTATAAATCAACGCTGCACCTAAATGCATTTCGGGGAGTACGAGCTATTTCCGAGTTTGATTGGCCTTTCACCCCTACCCACAGGTCATCCGAAGACTTTTCAACGTCAACCGGTTCGGGCCTCCACTGTGTGTTACCACAGCTTCACCCTGCCCATGGGTAGATCACACGGTTTCGCGTCTACCACTACTAACTAAAGCGCCCTATTCAGACTCGCTTTCGCTACGGATCCGGACCTGAAGTCCTTAACCTTGCTAGCAACGGTAACTCGTAGGCTCATTATGCAAAAGGCACGCCGTCACAGATCAAGTCTGCTCCGACCGCTTGTAAGCGTATGGTTTCAGGTTCTATTTCACTCCCTTATTCAGGGTTCTTTTCACCTTTCCCTCACGGTACTAGTTCACTATCGGTCTCTCAGGAGTATTTAGCCTTATCGGATGGTCCCGACTGATTCACACAGGGTTACACGTGCCCCGCACTACTCAGGATACCACTATCTTAACAATCTTTACTTATACGGGACTATCACCCTCTTTGGTCAGTCTTTCCAAACTGTTCTAATTCATTATGCATCGAATATCGTGGTCCTACAACCCCAGTATTGCCGTAACAATACTGGTTTGGGCTAATCCAATTTCGCTCGCCGCTACTATCGGAATCACTTTTGTTTTCTTCTCCTCCGGGTACTTAGATGTTTCAGTTCTCCGGGTTCGCCTCCTTGCGGATAACATGTCTTCAACATGCTGGGTTGCCCCATTCGGATATCTACGGATCAATTTGTATGTGCCAATCCCCGTAGCTTTTCGCAGCTTATCACGTCCTTCATCGCCTCTGAGAGCCTAGGCATTCCCCATACGCTCTTATTTAGCTTATTGTACTTTTGTCTTTTTAATGAGTTACATTACTAATAGTTAGCTCGTGACTTACTATTAGCAATTAAATTATTTAAACATATAAAGAGAACGATCTCTTTATATATCTTTCATGTATCTTTTTCAATATGTCAATGAACTTGTGGCGAATCGTAACTGATAACTAAATCAGTAACAACGTTAAGCCGTAGTGGAGAATATCGGAGTCGAACCGATGACCTCCTGCGTGCAAGGCAGGCGCTCTAGCCAGCTGAGCTAATCCCCCATTTCTTAGTAGTCAGTCATTAGCATTCAGTAATCAGTTGTTGATGTACTGTGTACTGCTAACTGCGTACTGCAAAACTGGTTTCCCAACTTCTAGAATTTCCTTTAATTAGTAGTCTCAGGCAGACTCGAACTGCCGACCTCTACATTATCAGTGTAGCGCTCTAACCAGCTGAGCTATGAGACTCTACTTAATTATTATAAAATTAAATTAACAGCAAGAGAATAAACTAAATATTTCCTTTTAATGAACTTTCCTTATTAGTCGTCTTTCTCTAGAAAGGAGGTGTTCCAGCCGCACCTTCCGGTACGGCTACCTTGTTACGACTTAGCCCTAGTTACCGATTTTACCCTAGGCCGCTCCTTGCGGTGACGGACTTCAGGCACTCCCAGCTTCCATGGCTTGACGGGCGGTGTGTACAAGGCCCGGGAACGTATTCACCGCATCATGGCTGATATGCGATTACTAGCGATTCCAGCTTCACGGAGTCGAGTTGCAGACTCCGATCCGAACTGTGATAGGGTTTATAGATTCGCTCCTTCTCGCGAAGTGGCTGCTCTCTGTCCCTACCATTGTAGCACGTGTGTAGCCCAGGACGTAAGGGCCGTGATGATTTGACGTCATCCCCACCTTCCTCACAGTTTGCACTGGCAGTCTTGTTAGAGTTCCCATCTTTACATGCTGGCAACTAACAACAGGGGTTGCGCTCGTTATAGGACTTAACCTGACACCTCACGGCACGAGCTGACGACAACCATGCAGCACCTTGTAGATAGTCCGAAGAAATAGCTATCTCTAGCTAATGCAATCTACATTTAAGCCCTGGTAAGGTTCCTCGCGTATCATCGAATTAAACCACATGCTCCACCGCTTGTGCGGGCCCCCGTCAATTCCTTTGAGTTTCATTCTTGCGAACGTACTCCCCAGGTGGGTCACTTATCACTTTCGCTTAGCCACTCAAACCGAAGTTCGAACAGCTAGTGACCATCGTTTACGGCGTGGACTACCAGGGTATCTAATCCTGTTCGCTCCCCACGCTTTCGTCCATCAGTGTCAATATATTGTTAGTGATCTGCCTTCGCAATTGGTATTCTATGTAATATCTATGCATTTCACCGCTACACTACATATTCTAACCACTTCACAATAATTCAAGATAACCAGTATCAAAGGCAATTCTACAGTTGAGCTGCAGGATTTCACCTCTGACTTAATTATCCACCTACGGACCCTTTAAACCCAATGATTCCGGATAACGCTTGGATCCTCCGTATTACCGCGGCTGCTGGCACGGAGTTAGCCGATCCTTATTCTTACAGTACCGTCAGCCACCTACACGTAGGTGGGTTTCTTCCTGTATAAAAGCAGTTTACAACCCATAGGGCAGTCTTCCTGCACGCGGCATGGCTGGATCAGGCTCTCGCCCATTGTCCAATATTCCTCACTGCTGCCTCCCGTAGGAGTCTGGTCCGTGTCTCAGTACCAGTGTGGGGGATCCCCCTCTCAGGGCCCCTATCTATCGTCGCCATGGTGTGCCGTTACCACACCATCTAGCTAATAGAACGCATACTCATCTTTTACCGCCGAAACTTTAAAGTGTCTTCCATGCGAAAATCACTTACTATGGGGTATTATTCTTCATTTCTAAAGGCTATCCCCCTGTAAAAGGTAGATTGTATACGCGTTACGCACCCGTGCGCCACTCGTCAGCAAAAGAGCAAGCTCTTTCCTGTTACCGTTCGACTTGCATGTGTTAGGCCTGCCGCTAGCGTTCATCCTGAGCCAGGATCAAACTCTTCATCGTTAAATTTTAAGTCTTACGACTATCTCTTTAACAACTAATAGGAATTTTTAATATCTGTACTCTAAATGATTTATTCTCTTGTTTGAATTCTACCGTTTCCAGTAAAATTCTTACGCTGTCAATTCAATATGTTAATGAACTTTTCTTTACTCTCTTAACTCGTTTCCTCGCTAAGCGGGTGCAAATATAAAACCCTTTTTCTTTACCCACAAACTTAAATTCAAAAATATTTTATTTTTTTTTCAAACTCTAAATTTCTTGGAAATGAACTGCCAAAACTTAACTCGTCGTTTTTGTTTCGGGGTGCAAATATAAAACCCTTTTTTAATCCCACAACACCTTTTTAATATTTATTTCTATTCTTTTTTTTAATCCTTCTTAAATACCTTTAATTGAGTTAATTAATAAACTAAAAAAATATGATTTATT